>CAZUXF010000001.1:0-478275 GCA_964624535.1 uncultured Anaerolinea sp.
GGCGTTGCCGGGGGATACGATCACTGAGTTCCCCTTCTTTACTTTTACTTATGCCGACTTGCACGCCCATATGATCGCCTTGCCGGTGACCTTGTTGGTGATTGGCTGGGGTTTGAGCCTTCTGCTGGGAAAATGGAAATGGCAGTTGGCTGCGGGTGTCAAACCTTGGATCAGTTTCGCAATAAGCCTATTTATTGGGGCTTTGGCTATCGGGATGTTAAGAGCAACAAATACCTGGGATTTCCCGACCTATTTATTACTATCCGCTTTAATCGTGTTTTTTACTATCTGGCGTTACGCGGATTTGCCAGAAAAGTGGCTTCCAGGTAAGCCTACCTGGATGCGCAAAGCCCTCTACGCGGTAGGGGTGATTGGGCTAATGGTCGCCGGCGCCAGTTTGCTCTTCAAGCCTTTCACTGAAAATTTCGGACAGGCTTACAACTCAATTTCACTATGGTCGGGAGATCGCTCACCGCTAGCTTCTTACCTGGTGCATTGGGGAGTGCAAATTTTCTTGATCATCACCTGGTTTGTTTGGGAAACCCGTGATTGGCTCGCTTCTACACCCGTTTCCTCACTCAAGAAAATTCAACCGTACCTCGGATATTTACAAGTGGTGGCGGTTTTATTGGGATTGGTTTTGTTATTAATCACCCTGCTGGGAGTGAAGATCGGCTGGCTGGCCGGAATCCTGGGAGTATGGGCGTTGGTGTTGATGCTACGGCCGGGGCTGTCGGATGCCAAGCGATTGGTTTTCTTTATGGTGGGTACCGGTGTGGTGTTGACCCTTTTTGTGGAAATGTTCGTTCTGGTGGGTGACATCGGACGGATGAACACCGTGTTCAAATTCTATTACCAGGCATGGACCTTTTTCGGAATCAGCGCCGCAGCTGCCCTGGTTTGGCTGCTTCCCGCGGTCACCACCCGGTGGAAAGACGCGGTTTCGTCGATTTGGCAAGTTGCCCTGGCTGTGCTGGTTTTCTCTGCAGTCATGTACCCGATTACCGCGGCGACTGACAAGATTCGCGATCGCATGTCTCAAGAAACCCCCGCCACGTTGGATGGTCTCAAGTTTATGGAAACCTCCAGATATTACGACCAGAATCTCGACATGGATCTGAGTCAGGATTACCACGCCATCCAATGGATGCAACAAAATGTCAATGGGTCGCCTGTGCTGGTGGAAACCAACACGGTAGAATATCGATGGGGTAACCGCTTTACAATTTACACTGGCTTACCTGGGGTATTGGGCTGGAACTGGCACCAGCGTCAACAGCGTGGATTCCTGGACTACAACGGAATCGCCAATCGGCTCTCTGAGATTCCCGTGTTTTATCAAACTTTGGATATTGAAATCGCCCGCGAATTCTTGGACAAATATGAAGTGAAATATATTATCCTGGGACAAATGGAACGGGCTTATTACCCCGGGGACGGGTTGATAAAATTTGAAGAATATGACGGTGTGTATTGGCGGGAAGTCTTCCGTGAGGCTGACACCGTGATCTATGAAGTGATCGAATAATGGAAAATCCTTGTGATTGACGCACTCCGTTTTCTAAGTTGGTACGCGATTCTCATGGTGGTCGGTTGGATGGCGTTCCCGATCGCCTATCGGTTATTACCGAACCTGCCGAGTAAAGGATACGCGGTCGCCAAACCATTGGGGCTGTTGCTTTGGGGGTTTGTCTATTGGTTACTAAACTCGCTGGGGGTCCTTCAAAACGACCTTGGCGGCGCCATCCTGGCATTGATTTTAGTGTTGGCCGCCGCCACCGCGATCGTTTTCAGAGGTGGCGGAAATGAAATTTGGACTTGGGTCAAAGATCACAAGCGCAACCTCATCAACATGGAAGTGGTATTCCTGGTTTTCTTTGCGGTATGGGCGGTTGTACGGGCGGCCAACCCGGAAGTAGCCTACACCGAAAAACCAATGGAATTAGCTTTTATCAACGCCATCTTAAAATCACCGACTTTTCCACCCAATGACCCGTGGCTTTCGGGATACGCAATTTCTTATTACTATTTCGGATACGTGATTATCTCCCTGCTCATCCGGGTTTCTGGAGTGGTTTCCTCTATTGGTTTCAATCTGGCGTCCGCGCTATGGTTTGGCTTGACCGCAATGGCGTTATATGGCGTGGTGTTTGATTTGCTCGTTGCCCGTCGAATGCACCCGGTTGAAAAGGCCAATGATCACCAGGCTCGCTGGGGTGCGATTTTGGCGCCGATTTTTGTGTTACTCGTCAGCTGCCTTGAAGGAGTTTTCGAGTTTCTTTACAGTCGTGGTGTGTTTTGGAAAGCGGACGAATCAGGTATTTTTTCCTCTAAATTCTGGAGCTGGCTGGACATTACCGAACTCAACGTCGCGCCCAGTCTGCCATTGTCCTGGATTCCTAACCGACCTGGGGGTTGGATGTGGTGGCGGGGGTCGCGTGTTATTCAAGACCTCAGCCTGACCGGAAACAAGATCGAGGTGATACAAGAATTCCCGTTCTTCTCGTATTTACTTTCTGACCTTCATCCTCACGTGCTGGCTATGCCGTTTGGATTGCTGGCTATTGCCTTATGTCTGAATCTTTTCCTGCGTGGTGGTGATTTCTTTTTAAACGGGTCGAAAGTTCGAGAATGGGCTAAACGTTGGCAGTTTTGGCTCACGGCTGTTGTTTTTGGAAGTCTCGCGTTCATTAATACCTGGGATTTTCCGATCTATTTAGGCTTGTTTAGTTTGATTCTTACAGTATTTCGGATCAAGACGTTTGGATGGGGCTGGCACCGCGTTTGGGAGTTTGCTTTGTATGGTTTCACCCTGGGCGCGGCAGGGATTCTTCTTTATCTGCCATTTTTCTTGGGGTTCGCGTCTCAGGCTGGTGGCATCTTACCCAGCATGGAATACATGACCCGGGGAGTCCATTTTTGGATCGTATTTGGGGCGTTACTAATCCCCCTTGTGATTTGGTTGTTTAATCAAACGCGGCAAAAAGAAGGCCAAACCCGATTGCTAACTGGATTGAAATTTGGAGCAATCCTTTTTGGGATCCTTTTAGTCACGTCCATGGCTTTTGGTTCGATTATCTTTAGTTTCAATTCCATTGGGTTTTCCTTGGCAGCCTCACAAAATGGTGTGATTGCCTTGTTGGGCAATAAATTAGTGACCGCTGGCCAGGCTTTTTCAGGATTGCACGGATACGATAGCTTCGCGACCGTATTCGCTGAACCATTAATGCGCTGTTTGAAATCACCGGGAACGTGGATCACCCTTCTGGTGATGGTCGCGATCGTGTGGGGGTTGCTTGCTGGAAAGATCAGAAAACCAACAGAGGCATCGCTAGAGACTTCCGGAGACGCGGTTCAAACAAAGGCGGATCCCGACGTTAATTTTTTTGTTTACCTGCTGGTGCTTGTGGGGCTCGCGTTGACTACCTTCCCTGAGTTCTTCTACTTGCGCGACCAATTCGGTACACGAATGAACACGATCTTTAAATTCTACTTTCAGGCCTGGATCTTCTGGGGGATCGCAGCCGCGTTTTCCAGCGTGGACCTGTTCTCCAGATTGAAGGGTTGGCGGCTGTGGTTCTTTAACGTGGTTTGGATCATCGCATTATTGGCGGGTCTGGCCTACCCAGGGATCATGATCTTAAAAAAGACGAATAATTTTAAGCCAGCTGCGTGGACACTCGATGGTAACGCTTATATCTCGGTCTATAACCCCGATGATTATGCTGCCATCCAATGGCTCAAAGACCAGCCCTCCGGCATCCTCGTGGAAGCTGTTGGGGGCAGCTATACCGATTACGCCAGAATTTCTACGCGGACGGGCTTTCCGACGGTCTTGGGCTGGCCTGGGCACGAGGGCCAATGGCGTGGCGGGTATGAAGAGGTTGGCTCACGTGAAGGCGATATTCGCCTGATCTATGAAACCAATGATTGGGTCCAGACAGCCAACTTGATCGAACTTTATGATGTCCGGTATATTTACATTGGTGGTCTGGAAACCAATTTATACAAAGTTGATACATCCAAATTTGAATCCATGTTACCCCTCGTTTATCAAAATGATGGTGTAAGAATCTTTGAAGCAGCAGGCCAGATTGGGGAGGGGCTTCAATGAACTTTTTCGACAGAATCAAGGATTTATTGACGCGGTATGCACCGTTATTCATGCTGGGTGGTTTTCTTATCGCGGCGGCTTTGCGGTTGATCACCTTGGCGCACCCTGGTCTTGCAGACGCCGAAGCGGAAAGAGCGCTTCAGGCGTTGGCCTGGTCTAAGGGGGAGCCAATTCAAGTTGGTGGTGAGCCCGGATATGTTGGGCTTACATCGTTGCTATTCTACATTTTTGGTGCGGGCACGTTTATAGCACGGTTTTTCCCAGCGGTCTTGGGAGCTTGCCTCGCGCTTGTCCCCTGGTTGTACCGAAAGAACCTGGGAACTTTGCCCGCGTTGGCGCTCACCTACCTGGTGGCATTAAACCCCGGTTTGGTAGCGTTGTCGCGTTCAGCGGATGGCATGATGATGGCTGTGACCTGCCTGGCGGCGGCGATTGGATTCTGGTTATCCAGGCGGCCGGTTCTCGCTGGAACCCTGTTCGGAATAGCGATAGCGTCCAGCCCTAAGTTCTGGCCAGTGTTTCTTTCGGTCGCGATCGCGGCCTTCTTAATGAGCCACCTTCGAGGTCAACACGAAGTTATAGAGGAAGTCACGCCATCTCCCACTAAAGATCACTGGTTAATGGGTGGATTGTCCGCGTTGATAAGTCTGGTATTGGTTTCGACGCTATTCTTGTCTCACCCGAACGGCGTTAGCGGAGTTGGCAGCGGCGTGGCTTCTTACTTCAATTCATGGGGGCAGGTCGGGGCGGTATCTCGATTGAATTTGCTAATTATCCTGCTTGCTGCAGAACTTCCGCTACTCGGGTTTGGAATTTGGGGTTTGGTGGATGGATTAAAGCAAAAACAAAACTTAACCCGCTTCCTGGGAATTTGGTATTTGAGCGGATTGACCCTGCACCTGGTCAATCCTTCCGCGGATGTCTGGTCCCTGGTTTTAATTAACTTGCCTTTGCTACCCCTAAGCGCGCGAAAACTGACTGATTTATTTGAATCAATAAAGGTACAGAATCGAGTTGTGCTCCTGGTCGAGATCGCGGCAGTAATCAGTTTAAGTGTCTTTTCGATGTTAAATCTGTTGAATTTGATCAGTTTTCCGGAACTAGATCCCATACTTTTACGCAACCGTTTGATCGGTGTGTTTTTACCATTGGCTCTGCTGGTGGCATTCACATTATTACTGGCGTGGGGTTGGGATTCTGGGTCAACCCGCAATGGATTAGTTATCGGGTTTGGACTGATTCTGCTGGGCGTCTTGATCGGTTCCGCATGGAAGGCCGCGGGATGGGGTAGACAAGCTCAAAACGAATTCTACGCATATCAGCCATTCATTAGTGGTGACATCGCACTATTGGAAACGATAGCAGATCTTTCCCGGTGGAACACGGGTGTGGATAACAGGATCGATATTTCATTGAGTGGATTGGACTCCCCATCCATGCGTTGGGCATTACGCGATTTTGAAAAAGTGAATGTCACAAACGCGTTTCCGATTGGAGGGGCAGCTTCCATCGTTGTATCTACGGCTGAGTCACAACTGCAATCACAATCCGCTTACCGCGGGCAACTGGTGGTTTGGTCTGTAGAACCCGAATATGCCTTGATAAATTGGACAGATTGGTTAAAATGGGGCTTCACGCGTACTATTCCACAAAAACGCAATTATGTCATGCTGTGGGCTCGCAATGACCTCTTTAAAGGCGCGTCCAATGAATTTATTTCACCTTAAGGAAAACGAATGTCCCTGATTAACCTCATCGCAATCGACGGCCCTGCCGCTTCTGGAAAATCCACACTGGCAGAAAAGATCGCCGAAAAATTAGGCTATTTTTTCTTTGACACTGGGGTTATGTACCGGGCGGTTACTTTGGCGGCGTTACAACAGGGCAAGGAAGTCGACAACGAAAAAACGGTGAGCGAGATTGCGAACCGGATCCAGATCGACGTGAAACGTCCCTCTGTATCGGATGGACGAGCATTGGACGTCCTTTTGGATGGCGTGGACGTAACCTGGCAGATCAGGACACATGAAGTGGACCGCAACGTTTCAAAAGTGTCCGCTTATGCTGGGGTACGCAAAGCGATGACAGACCAACAACGCCGCATTGGGCTGCGCGGTAATATGGTTATGGTCGGGCGGGATATTGGAACGGTGGTCTTCCCTGACGCGAAGGAGAAAATTTATCTGGATGCCTCCCCGGAAGAACGCGCGCGAAGGCGATTCACTGAAGTTCAAGCCCGCGGTGAACCCACAACCTATGAGGAGATACTCGCTTCCATCAGACGCAGGGACGAGATCGACTCTTCTCGGGCAGTGGCGCCGCTGAAACCTGCTGCTGACGCCAAGGTGATTTTATCGGATGGAAAAACCATAGATGAAGTTGTTGATGAAGCGTTGCGGTTGTTGTCACGTGAATCGAAAAATGTTGCATAATTAGAATATGAATTCGCTTGGTTTAATCACCAAGTGTCAATCGATCGTGAGGTGAGCGTATGTGCGATACCATGGTAGCCTTGGGGAATTCGACAGCCAATGGCCGTGTTCTTTTTGCCAAAAATTCAGACCGGGAACCCAACGAAGCCCACGAAATCGTGATCTTTCCACGAGCAAAATACGATGCTGGCAGCATGGTGAAATGCACTTACATCGAGATCCCACAAGTTGAAGAAACCTACCAAATTTTGTTGGCAAAACCCTTCTGGATCTGGGGCGCGGAAATGGGGTCCAACGAATTTGGGGTCACCATTGGAAATGAAGCTGTTTTTACCAAAGACGCTTACGGGCGCGAACCCGGTTTAATTGGTATGGATTTCTTGCGACTCGCGCTTGAAAGAACCAAATCTGCCTATCAGGCCTTGCTTTTAATTGTGGAACTTCTCGAAAAATACGGGCAAAGTGGTAATTGCGGGTTCGAACACACATTGTTTTATCACAACAGTTTCTTGATTTGCGACCCCGATGAAGCCTGGGTGCTTGAAACATCAGGCAAGGAATGGGCGGCGGAAAAAGTGAAGGACGTTCGCACGATCTCGAACGCGATCACGATTGATGACCATTGGGATCTGGCATCTGAGAATCTTGTCAACCACGCCATCGAAAAGGGTTGGTGCAAGGAAAGGTCAAAATTTAGTTTCAGCCGCTGTTATTCTGAACCCGTTTATACCTTGTTTAGCGATGCGCGCAAGCGCCAGGTTTGCACAACCATGGAATTATCAACCGGTAAAGGCAAATTAACCCCGGCGACGATGATGGCGATCTTGCGCCATCATCACCAACCCGTTCGTGAAGAATGGTCCCCTGACCGGGGGGTCACCGGGGCTGATGTGTGCATGCATTCGGGTTGGGGTCCGATTCGGGGCAGTCAGAGCGCGGGTTCAATGGTCTCGCAAATCGATCGCAGCGACACTGTCCATTGGGTCACTGCCAGTTCCGCACCCTGCACTTCGATCTTCAAACCTGTCTGGCTTGATGCTGGAGTGCCGGATAACGGACCTTCTCCGGATGGCAGCTTCGACAAACGGACATATTTCTGGAAACATGAGATTGTCCACCGTAACATCCTGAAGGATTATGCGACACGAATCAAATTGATCCAACCTGACCAGCAAGCTCTCGAAGATGAGATGATGTTGGAAGTGGAAAAGACTTTGGACGGCTCCGTGGCTCAACGGCGAAAACTATCTGAAAAGTTTTTTATCAAGGCAAATGAACTGGAAATCCATTGGCAAGAGCGTTTGCGCGGGCTCAAAAACGAACGTCAAAACCGCTTGCTCTATCGCCTTGCATGGAAGACATTTAACAAATCGGCAAAATTCGATTTTCTTGATTAGATGGGTGATTGACAAAGCATCGTGATAGCGACCCTGCTCGGTTCTAAACCTTTTGTTGACTTGCCTTACCACCTCATCGGTTGGTTGGGCTGGTTTGGTTTGGCAGCGATCATCTTTCTGGGCATCCGAAAAAAACTGCAATTAGCGTCCTCGAAAAAATTCTGGATCCTATTCGGCGTCTTATTAGCCTCTGGGATTGTCCTACCATTATTCTTTGGCGTGGAACTCCAATGGAAAGCCACCCTGCCGCTTCCCAACATCACCCGCGAAACTTCCTTTCCGGCATTGATGTTCTTCTCGGCCATCCCATGGATGTTGGCAGCCGGAATGTTGGGTTATTGGCCAGCCGTGGTAATCGGGTTCGCGTCTGGATTAGTTACTGCTTTGTGGAACACCCACAATATTTTTACGCCATTAGAAACCGCAGGTTTAGCGCTGATCGTTTCGTATGCTTTTCGGCAAAATTATCGGTCACGACCATTCCGCTGGTTGAGAAGTCCGTTGGGCACGGCAGTTGCGTTAGCCTTCTTGGGAGTGCCAGTTTTCCTGTTGACCACCTTTTTTAGCACGAATGGAAGCCTGGCCGGACGACTCGATTACGCCTTCACACAATCATGGATCATTATGGTGGTCAGCGCCATCCAGGTTTTGGTCGCTGGTTTCGTGCTCGACCTGGCCTTGGTGACACGCTCACGCTACTGGATCCACCACAAGACCTTTGTTCCATCTCCATACGAGACTGGACTCCAGGAACGTGTTTTTTATATCGCGTTGCCAATGGTTTTCATTCTTTTGTTAACCCTGGCCGTGGCTGATTGGATCGTGGCGGGTAAAGCCGCGCAAGACATGCTGGAAAGCCGGCTAAAGGGAACCGCGGAGATCGCTTCAGAAAACATTCCTTCCTTAATCGATACGGGGCAGGGGTTACTCCTTGACATGGTCGCCAGTCGCATCCCCACGGAGAGCAGCCTCGCGGCACAGGACTTCTTGAAAACGAAGTTGAGGTCAGTGCCCTTTTTTACCCAATTCTTTGTTTTTGACCTGACAGGCGCGCCGCTGGCGGGTTACCCGGAGAATGAGCTTAGTGATTATGGGTTAACTCCCGAAGAAGAAGCCGGGGTAACCCTCGCTCTGAATGGTGTCTTGATTCAAAGTTATGTGATCTCACCGGCGACTGGCGAAAACGCAGCCCAGATCGCATATATCGCCGCGATCCCCGATGAATATGGGCTTGCCAAAGGCGTTATCGCGGCTCGCACCAACCTGGGAGTAAACCTTTTTTCTCAACCCGCGCTCATGGCACTGGATGAGATTAAAAACGCAGGGGGGGAGGGGGTGATCCTGGATGGGCAGAACCGCATTCTTTTCCACACCAATCCAAGCTTGATCCTGACCACCTATTCGGGCTTAATCCCTGAGACTTCATCCTACTTCGAAGATTCCAGTGGCACCGGAACTCGGCGTATGGTCTACGCTTCGATCACCGAGGAACGTGAGTGGAAGGTGTTGCTTTCATTGCCGGCCAGCTACGCTCAAGATCTCGCGCTCCAGATCGCGGTGCCGTTGCTCGCGATATCCATCCTCATGTCGTTGGGTGCCTACCTGCTGCTCCGGTTCATGGTTGGCTCGCTCTCGAAATCATTGATCACGCTCGCGAACCAGGCGGACGAGATCTCAAAGGGTGGGTTGGACCAAAAAGTGGAATTTAAGGGAGTTGACGAGATCGGTCGCCTGGGCGCCGCGTTTGAGCAAATGCGGTCCAGTCTCAAGGCGCGATTAACTGAGTTGGATGTGCTTTTGGAAGTATCTCAGGGTATCGCGGCAAATTTTGAAATCGGCAAGACCTCCGATTTTCTACTGAAAGCTTGCCTGAGTTATGGCGCGGATTCAGCCAGACTGATCTTGACCAATGGGTCGCTTTTTGGATATGAAGAAGACATGATCGTTTACGCCGCAGGTCCTGAAGCGGACGAATACATCGAGTTTGATAAAGCCTTGTTCGACCAGATGGGTGAAGAAAGAATCCTGGTCATCCCTTCCAAAACACGCATTCGAAAGATTGGCGGCATCAAAGGGGCATCCATCCCTTCGGCGATCGTCTCCATTTTACTGAGCGACGAAAAATCGGAATACGGCTTGCTTTGGATAGCGTATACCGAAGCGCATCGTTTTTATGATGAGGAAATTCATTTCTTGAATACCATCGCCGGTCAGGCCGTTTTAGCGATCTCCAACTCATCATTATTCATGAATGCTGAGATAGGCAAGAAACGCCTCGAATCCGTATTGACCTCCACACCAGAACCGGTTTTGGTGGTTGCCGAAAGCGGCAAACTCTTATTGGCAAACCAGGCTGCGCGCGACGTCATCGGGTTGATCGAAATCTCAGAAGACAAAGACGAGATTGAAGGTCGCGTTATTTCGACTGAGTTCTACGGTTTTTTGCGTGAGCATCGTGAGACGGGCGAAAAATCTGGGGAGGTCGATATTGAAGGGAAGACCTTTAATATTTCTGTGTCTTCAGTCATCGTTGAAAACGTGATGGTGGGCACGGTTTGCGTGCTGCGTGATATCACCGAATTTCGTGAACTCGAACAGATGAAAACCGATTTTGTGGCAACCGTCAGTCATGATCTGCGCGCGCCGATGGGGATCGTGCGTGGATACGCGACCATGCTCCAAATGGTGGGTGAGCTGAATGAGCAGCAAAAAGATTACGCAGACAAGATCATCAAAGACCTGGATGCCATCGACCAGATGGTGGACAAACTCCTTGATCTTGGCCGGATCGAATCAGGCAGCGTCTTGCAGTTTGAAAAAGTCGCACCCATGGACATGTTCGATGAGGTGGTTAAGTTGCTTCAACCCCTTGCCACCCAACGGAAAGTGCAGATCATGCGAGAGTTGACCTTAGCGCAAGACCTGACCATAGAAGTGGATAGAACCTTGCTTCAACAAGCCTTATACAACTTGCTCGATAATGCGATCAAATTCTCTCCTTTGAACGGTCAGGTTGCGTTGAGATTGCAAGTGCTCCCGGAAACGGTGATTTTTGAGATCCAGGATCACGGCGCCGGTATAGCCCCACTTGACATCGCGAAAATATTTGATAAATTCAGCCGAACTGGAAGTAAAGACAATACATTCTTAAAAGGTTCAGGCTTGGGACTCTCGATCGTGAAATCCATTGCCGAAAGGCACAACGGACGAACCTGGGCAAAGAGCACCCTTGGCAAAGGCAGCACGTTTTTCCTCGAAATTCCGATCCGACACGTCTCGTCTGAGAAGAAAAATAAATAACCCTTGAATAATCAAAAACACGTGGTATAATTTTTGGTTGCATGAATTTTATGGACTGCACACCCTAATTCTTCAGCGCAGGACTGCCGTCATTGCGCTGATACGCGTTTAATTGCTCCAGGAATCCCAATAGGAGGCGTTAGTGGAAACAAAAAGTTTAGTCGCCCTTCGGATCAATCTCGCTTCTCCCGAAACAATTCGCAGCTGGTCATATGGTGAAGTTCTCAAACCCGAGACGATCAATTATAGACGTCTACGCCCTGAGAAGGACGGTTTGTTTTGTGAGGCCATTTTTGGCCCCTCCCGTGATTATCAGTGTTACTGCGGCAAGTACAAGAATCCCCGTTACAAGGGCATTATTTGTGACAAATGCGGAGTAGAGGTTACACGCGCTTCAGTTCGCCGCGAGCGCATGGGTCATATTGACCTGGCAACCCCGGTCGCCCATATTTGGTACACCCGCCGCATTCCCTCGTATCTTGGTTTGTTACTTGATATTTCACGTCGGAACCTGGACCGTGTGCTTTACTTCGCGCAATATATCGTCACCTTTGTGGATGATGATGCCCGTCAAAAAGCACTTAAACGGCTGGAAGACGAGATCAACGACTCAGAACGCGCTCAGGCCAGTCAAATCAACGCCAAGATCCTGGATGTCAAGACTGGACGCGACAAGAAAGTTGCCGAATTCCAACAGAAAAAGGCTGACATTGAGTCTAAGGCCGACGAGCAAACGGCTTCGCGCCTTGAACCCGTCATTCAAGAAGGCCAATCACTCGAAAAAATGCTGACCGAGAAAATGGGTCAGATTCTCAAGAAGAAAGCCTTTTTCACTGCAGCGGACGTGATGATCGCGGATGTTGGTGATACAGTTACCGCGAAACACATCGCCAGCGTTCAAAAAGCAGTCAAGGAAAGCCTGGAAGAGATCGAGAGCGAATTCAAAAAAGAATTACAGCGCGATCTTGAACAGATCAAGATGAGCATTGAGCAGGTCAAGGTTGAGGCCGATGAGGTCATGGAAACCCTGCGCAATTCTCTCGAAGACCAATCCAGTGTTTCTCAAGATCAGAACGCTCATCTGCGGGATGAATTGCAAGAACTGCATCCCTTCACCTTCCTAACCGAGAGCCGCTACCGCGAACTCAAATCCCGCTGGGGACAGGTCTTCAGAGCGGACATGGGCGCTGAAGCCTTCTATGATGTTCTGCGCCGCCTGGACCTCGATAAACTATCGGCCGATCTGTGGACCGAAGTTCGTACTTCAAAAAGTAAACAAAAACGGAAAAAAGCCACCACGCGCCTCAAAGTGGTCGAATCTTTCCGCCGCTCTGGCAACCGCCCCGAATGGATGATCCTGACTGTTTTACCGGTCATTCCTCCTGATCTGCGCCCGATGGTTCCGTTGGATGGCGGCCGGTTTGCCACCTCCGACATGAATGACCTTTATCGGCGGGTGATCAATCGCAACAACCGTCTCAAACGACTGTTGGAGCTCGGCGCACCGGATGTGATCGTCCGCAATGAAAAACGTATGCTTCAAGAAGCGGTGGATTCACTGATCGATAACTCACAGCGTGGAAAAGCGCTATCCCGACGTGGACGTCGCGAATTGAAATCTTTGAGCGATATGCTCAAGGGCAAGAAGGGTAGATTCCGCCGCAACTTGTTGGGTAAGCGTGTGGATTACTCTGGCCGCTCCGTGATCGTGGTCGGCCCGCAATTGAAACTTTATCAGTGCGGTTTGCCAAAATCGATGGCGCTGGAACTCTTCAGACCCTTCGTGATCTCCCGCCTGGTCTCTCACAGCTACGCGGCAAACGTCAAAGGTGCACGGCGTTTTATTGAACGCAACCGGCCTGAAGTTTATGAAGTGTTGGAAGAAGTCATTAAGGAACGCCCGGTTCTGCTGAACCGCGCCCCGACCCTTCACCGCCTCGGCATCCAGGCATTTGAACCCATCCTTATCGAAGGCAGCGCCATACAGTTGCACCCGTTGGTGACCACCGCCTTCAACGCTGACTTCGACGGCGATCAGATGGCCGTGCATGTGCCTCTGTCTGAAAAGGCAGTTCGTGAAGCGCGAACACTGATGCTTTCCTCTAAAAACTTGCTCAAACCTGCGGATGGTGAACCAATCATCAGCCCAGGCAAGGACATGGTTTTGGGTGTTTATTACCTGACCATGGAAGATAACCGCACCCACAAGGGCGACGGACGAAACTTCGCCGACATGGATGAAGTCGAACTCGCTTATCAACTTGGCCAGGTGGAATTGCACACAGACGTGAATGTGCGACTGTTTACCTGGTTTACAGACAAACACGAACGGCTCGCTGCTCCCGAAACCCGCATGATCTCCACCACGGTGGGTCGAGTCTTGTTCAACCGCATCCTTCCTCCGGAAGTTCAGTTTGACAATCGTGTGCTTGAGCGAACCGGAGTTAAGAACCTGATTGCTGATGTTTATGATATATGCGGTGAGGGTGTAACCACCGAAGTTGCTGATCATATCAAGGATATTGGTTTCCAATACGCCATGAAATCGGGTATCACCATCGCGGTCGCGGATATTTCTGTTCCTGAAGAAAAAGTTGCCATTCTCGCATCCGCGCAGGGTGAAGTAGACCAGATCAACAAGGGCTACCGCCGCGGCATGCTGACCGAACAAGAACGCAACGAACAGGTCATCAAGGTCTGGCAAGACACCACCAAAGAAGTTGGTGACGCCGTTCGCAAACACATGGATCCCAATGGTAATCTTTCGACCATGGCCAGTTCCGGCGCAACCAAGGGTGGTTTCGGTCCGATCGCACAGTTGGCAGGTATGCGTGGTTTGATGGCTGACCCGGCGGGTCGTATCATCCGCTTGCCGATCACCTCGAACTTCCGCGAGGGTTTGACCGCTCTCGAGTACTTCATCTCAACCCATGGGGCCCGTAAAGGCCTGGCAGATACCGCTCTCCGTACTGCGGATGCTGGTTACCTTACTCGCCGTCTCGTGGACATCGCTCAGGATATTATCATTAACGAACTCGATTGCGAAACCGAAGATGGCATGTGGATTCGCAAGGAAGATGATGTTGCCGGCCAGAACCTTGGAGAGCGATTATTCGGCAGGAGTGTTGCCGCCCGAATCGTTGACCCCAAGACCGGCGAAGTTATTGCTGATCGTAACGAACTCTTGGATCGTGAGTTGATCCGTAAAGTGGTCGCGGCAGGTGTCACGAATGTTTACGTGCGCTCACCAATGACCTGTTCCTTAATTCACGGCATTTGTGCCAAATGTTACGGAATGGACCTCGGCCGGGGTACCCTTGTGACCCTTGGATCAGCGGTAGGTGTTGTTGCTGCCCAATCCATTGGAGAGCCTGGTACTCAATTAACCCTGCGAACGTTCCACACCGGCGGTGTTGCTGCTGGTGGTGACATCACGACCGGTTTACCCCGTGTGGAAGAACTTTTCGAAGCGCGGCGCATGCCTAAAGGCGAAGCCGTGGTGACCAGCATCGCGGGTATCGCCAACCTGGTCCAAAATGAACGCGCCAGCGAGCAACGTGTGGTTCGCGTGGAACACAGCCAGATGGTTTCGGATGAATATGAGATCCCAGCTGACTGGACGATCATCGCCAAAGACGAGACTACGGTTTCGATGGGTGATCTTGTGGCGGAGCATGGTGAAGCGCAGATCACTGCCCAACATAACGGACGTGTGCGCGTAGAAAACCGCAAAGTGTTCGTTTCTTATGAACAACGCGAAAGCGAAGATTACGACATCCCCAGCACAAGTCGTTTGATCATTCGTGATGGTCAAACCGTCGAAGCCGGTGAACCTCTGACCGAAGGCTCGATCAACCCGCATACGATCTTAAAGATTAAAGGCCGAGATGCCGCTCAGCTCTACTTGATGACCGAAGTTCAAAAAGTATACCGGGCTCAAGGTCAAAACATCAATGACAAGCACTTTGAAGTCATCATCCGCAAAATGGTGGGTAAAGTGCAGATCATCCGGCCAGGCGATTCAAAATTCCTTCCCATGGACGTTATTGACCGCCTTGAGATCAAAGCCGTCAACGAAGCCCTGGTCGCGGAAGGTAAACAACCCGCCCGCTACGTTGAGATTTTGCTGGGTGTCACCAAAGCATCCTTAAGCACGGATTCCTTCCTTTCCGCGGCTTCCTTCCAACACACAATCAAGGTGTTGGCCGGAGCAGCCATCGCCTCTACCGAAGATCCGCTCTTTGGTTTGAAAGAAAACGTGATCATCGGCAAGCTTATCCCTGCTGGAACAGGATTCGTCCACGGACGTTTTACCCCAGTCGTCGCCGAATTGCCAATTGCGGCTGAAGTGACTACTGAAGAGACTGAAGCCCCTGCGGCAGAATAATTCATAAGATTTGCTCAAAACCCCGAGATTTCCTCGGGGTTTTTTGTTGAATGCGGGAATCTCGCACAAAATGGATTCGCTAGTGTAAACTTAGTACGATAATTCATTGAAGAAACCGGAGTAACTTATGGATATGGGAACTGTCAAAAAGATCGATATCGATCACGAGATGCAGCAATCCTACCTGGATTATGCGATGAGCGTGATCGTTTCACGCGCCTTACCCGACGCTCGGGATGGACTGAAACCTGTTCAACGACGTTTGCTTTACGCGATGTACGACATGGGAATTCGGCCAGACACGACCTATAAGAAATCTGCCAGGATCGTGGGTGAGGTGCTTGGTAAATACCATCCGCACGGTGACCAGGCAGTTTATGAATCCATGGCGCGGTTGGCTCAAGATTTTTCAATGCGGTACGAGTTGGTGGACGGACAGGGGAATTTTGGCAGTGTGGATGGCGACCCACCCGCGGCCATGCGATACACAGAAGCCCGCATTACACCATTCTCACTAGACCTTTTAAGCCAGATCGACCGAGACACGGTCGATTTCGTGAGAAATTTCGACGATACTCTGAACGAACCGATCGTTCTGCCCTCCGCCATCCCCAACATGTTGGTGAATGGTGCCACGGGCATTGCCGTTGGCATGGCCACGAGCATCCCACCGCACAACCTGGTTGAAACGATTGACGCATTAACTTACATGCTGGAAAACTGGACCAAGATGGATGACATCACTGTTGGCGACTTGATGCAATACATCCAGGGGCCAGACTTCCCGACCGGGGGCATCATTTTGCAAGAACACGAGCAGAATGAGTTACAGGCAGCCTATGCCACGGGGAAGGGGAGGATCACTCTTCGGGGTAGGTTGAACCTGGAAGAGATGTCCCGCGGCAAGAGCAGGATCATCGTTACTGAACTGCCTTACATGACCAATAAATCGGCGTTGATCGAACGTATAGCCGAATTATCCAGAGAAGGCGCGTTGGATGGCGTTTCGGATTTGCGCGATGAGTCTGACCGGCACGGCATGCGAATTGTGATCGAATTAAACAAGGCGGCTGACGCCGACAAGACCTTGCGGACTCTTTATAAGAAAACACCACTGCAAATCACGTACAGCATCAATTTGCTGGCTTTGGTGAAAGGTGAACCAAAGTTATTATCGCTCAAGCACGCGCTCAAAGTCTTCGTGGAACACCGCCTTGAAGTCATTAAGCGGCGCAGCGAGCACGATCTAAAAAAAGCGGAAGAACGGATTCATATCCTTGAAGGATTGCGCATAGCCATTAAATTCTTAGATGAAGTCATCACCATCATCCGTGGTTCGCAAGACACAGACCAGGCACGTGAAAAACTGATCAAGAGGTTCAAACTCTCGATTCTGCAAGCCCAAGCAATCCTTGATATGCCGCTAAAGCGGCTGGCGTCTCTTGAGCGCAAGAAGATCGAAGAAGAGTACAAAGCGTTGATCGATTTGGTGAAAGAATTACAATCATTGTTAAAGTCCGAGGTTAAGCGTCGACAGACAGTTATTACTGAATTACTTGAAATGAAAGAAAAATTTGGTGACCGGCGGAAGACGCAAATCGTGATGCTTAAAGAAGGCAAAGTCGCGGCTGATTTGTTAACGGTAAAAGATGTGACGCCTGTAGAAAGCGTTTGGGTAACCCTCACGAAGGAAGGCAGGGTGGCCAAGTTGGCCGAGAAGAACCCTCCCCGCCTGGGTGGACGCGAAGCGTCGATTAAGGTTCTCAAAACGGATTCGCACCAAAACTTGTACCTGGTCTCAAAAACTGGAAAATGCGCCTGCCTGGCAGTGCAATCGCTCCCTATTGTCGAAGATCCGGATAAAGGAGCAGAGCATTTTAGAGTAAGCTCGCTGCCTGAAACGGATCTTCCGATCACTTTGTTTTGCGTTTCTCATGATCAAAGTAAATCTGAGAGCCAGTGCGTTACCTCGTTAACACTACAGGGAATGATCAAGAAATCATTGATCTGTGAATTACCAGGGCCATCTTCCGATTTGTTTACCCTCTGCAAGGTAAACGACGAAGATGAACTGGGGTGGGCGTTTATTGGCGAACAGGAAACCAATTATTTGATCATTACGCAACATGGCATGTCGATCCGGTTTGATGGCGCGGATGTGCGCGCGATGGGTTTGGTAGCGGCAGGCGTCAACGCATTAAAACTGGCAGCCGGCGACACTTCAGCGGGGATTGTTGAACTCGCGAAGGGGGTGGAAGTTTTCGCGGTCTCATCAGACGGCAAGGGGTGGCGGATTGAGGAGGAGCAATTTCCACTACAGGGGAGATATGGGCAAGGGGTGAACACCTGCAAGCTTAAACCTGGCAGTGTGATCGTTGGGTTAGCGACCGGCAAAAAGAACACTCAGATCGCCTTACATCTCAAAAAAGGTGCGGCAAAAATAATCCGGCTGGATGAAATTCCAACCGGAAAGAGGGCAACAAGTGGGAAAACTTTATTGGAATTGAAAACGGGTGACGAGATCAATCGAATCGTGGCGGTGATGGACAATATTACACTGCCGGCGGGACCTAAAAGCCTCGTGCAAAAAAGCCTGCTATGAGATAGTGTAGTGAGTATAGTGATAGGCGATCTTGCCGTCCTTGATGCCGATCGTATCCGTGCCATCATAAACATGGCCGCGGTATGAATCACAATTCCAGGTGAAATGACGCGTGGTGCCGTCCCCTTTTTGGCTGGTGATGGTGAAGACGCCGTTGTTTAATCCATTTAATAACATCTGCGCGTAGAAGAAGGTGATAGCGTCACGGCCTTTGATCGTGGATTCCGCGCTGACATGGACTGCGTCTTCGGTATAGATTTCTTGGGCTTGTTGGTAATTCATAGTGTTCAACATGTGCATGAATTTGTCGAGGGGGTCATTTAATTGGGGGAGCGGCGCGCTGGGCGCAGGCCACGAATAATTTGCAACCGTGTTCCAAACATCGGGTAAAATGGTTCGCGAATCGTCCCAAGAATAGATATTCGCGCCTGTGCAACCCAGTGATTTCGCGGTGTCGAGGAAAGCCCTCACTTCCGAGGCGGTTGGTTCCCACCCGCCTTCACGAAAAGCCGGGCCGGTTGGGATCAGGGGGCGGTATGGGGACAGGGCTTTAAACTCATTATATGATTTTGTCAGGTCGTAAACAGGATTGTGAGCTTGCATCCAGTATACCTGGGGCATGTTGTAATCACATTTTTCAAGAAAAGCTGAGTAAGGGAAGTTCCCGTGGTAGGATGGCCAACGGAAGGTACTCAACGCCACCGGGGTGTTGGGGATGCCCTTGCGTAGTTCGGTCATGAATTGACGCGCTACTGCTTCGCGGCCAGCCTGGGTATATTCAATCTCGGCATCCACGACGTAACCATCAAGATTATATTTTCGGCATTGAGAAACCGCGATGGCGGCTTCACCCATTGGGTTAAAGCCGTAGACATAATGCCAACCCCAGACAAGGATGCCCTTGGAACGCAGCGCGTCCACCACGGGGGGGATCAGGTCAACGCCGGTAGTTTTGTCAACGTTGTAAGCATAAGAACTATCCGCGATCTTGATGATGGCGTGCGAAAAACCGGCGTTTTTGCACACCGTGGCGATCGCCTGGGCGTTTCCGCCTTCGCATTGTGGGATTTTCCAAATCCAGGTGCCTTTTCCCTGAAGAGCCATGATACGTCCTCCGTTTTTTATTCTTACCGTGGTCAAGAAGGGGTGAGTTATCCTTCCAGGTCTAGTTCTTTGGCTATTTCGCGCATTGCCGCAATCACATTAGCGCAGTGTTCCCAAAGCGGTATGCCCAGTTCTAGCGCACCTCGTTCCATCTCTTCGCGGTTCGCTCCCGCTGCGAACGCTTTGTCTTTCCACTTCTTTTTTACTGAAGACGCCTCAAGGTCGTAGAGTGACCGGGATGGGCGCACGAGCGCAACGGCGGTAATCAGCCCGGTAATTTCATCACAAGCGTACAAACCCTTTTGCAATAAGGTTATCCTGGGTATTTCAAGGTGATCGCCGTGGCTCAGAATGGCTTGCACGATTTCTTCGGGCACGCCTTCTTCACGCAACATTGGAGCCCCGTCCAGCGGATGTTGAGCGGCGGTGGGGTGAATCTCCCAATCAAAGTCATGCAGCAAACCGGTTACCGCCCAGGTTTCTTCGGGTTGTTTGAATTTGCGGGCATAAAATAGCATGGCGGCTTCAACGGCCAGCATGTGATTTACCAAACCCCGGTTTTTTACGAACTTATTAACAATCGATAACGCGTCAGATCTCGTGGTCATTGGATCGATTTGCCTTCCACTGCAAATATTGGTTCGGGGGTTCCCATTACGGGTAATGGATGGCTCACCCAAACTTGCCACAACGCCACTAAAGTGGCGGGTAACTCCCTTACATTCCAATAATTGCTTGAATAACGGTGGTAGGTCCTAAGATCCGCGTTTACGCCAGTTGATTTTAAACCGATACTGTTGCATGTAAACAAAGCTCTCGGTTGGTGGTAACGCTGGGTCACCAGAATCGCCTCGTCCAGGCCAAAAATGTATTTTGCCCGATAACAGGTATCGTAGGTTCGCCGTCCGGCATAGTCGAGAACGATGTTTTCTTCAGGCACACCAAGAGAGACGGCATACGTGCGCATGGCGCCAGGTTCGTTGTAATCGATAAAGCGATTGTCTCCACTCATCAACAACTTTTCAACCTTTCCGGCGAAATACAATTGACTGGCTGTGGCCACCCTGTCTCGTAAAACAGGGGAGGGCGTTCCGTCTCGTAATAAACCTGCTCCAAAAACCACGGCGGCTCGGGAGGAAGGGGAAGAGTCGATGGTAAAGACCTTGTCACGGGCGGCGAAGCCACTGATGAGCCGTGGAACCCCGAACACCACCACCAAAGCTAATAGCGTCCAAAACACGAAAGTGATCAACATTTTTATAAGTCGTTTTAACATAGCAAGAAATGTACCAATTCTATGAAGTAAGATTTTCGTGCAGGTCATGTGATGAAAAATGCTGATTCAGAAAGGTTAAATGCGTTCATTCCAAGCTCTGGAAGCGTATTTGGAAGTTAGTAGCGACTCCGCCATTTCAAGTTCACTCATGGATGGATCTGAAGCTTCAAAGTTCAACCCAAGTTTGGTGAAAAAGGCATTTTCGATTGCCAACGCTGCTTCCTCCCAGGACACCTGCCTGCCTAACGCGGTTTCTAGTGTGGTTGCTCTTTGGAGTAATTGTTCTCCAGCGGCGAGTCGATCAGCCTCGGATGGGTATATAAGAGCGAGGTTGATTCGCGTGAGGTCTCCTATTAGCGGAAGGGAGCCGTGTTGCAATACTCCGCCGGATTTTCTTGCCTGGGCGGAGCCGATCATTTTTTTTCCATTCCATGTAATTTCGTAATTGGAAGGCGTTTCGAAACACACCGGGTTGGTTTTGCCTTGGTCTGGCGATTTGGAATACTTTTGATCAGCCTGGGTTGGCACCCCAAGGATTTCGAGCGCGAGTTGCAACGCAGAAGAGATGCGTTGGTAACTTTCCATTAACGATCCCGATACTAGCGGATCATCCGCGGCTGCGGTTACCGAATAAGTTAATTCGTCTATGTGAAGAATTGCCCTGCCTCCGGTCGGCCGCCGTACGCAATCCCAGCCCAGGGTGGAGAGTTGCGCGGAGTCAACATCCGAAAAGGGTTGCGAGTAACCTAGTGATAGAGTCGGTTTGAGCCAGGAATACACCCTTAAAGTGGGGGGTGATGCGTGGGTGGCGGTATGTATGAGCAATGCTTCATCCAAGGCCATGTTCCAGGCTCCGGACTGCAAGGAGGTTTTAATGATTCGCCAATTTTGAGTCATAGGTATATCGCCAGGTTAATCGTAAAAAGATTATAAACCACACGAGAGTATAAAAACTGGTTCTTGACTTTTGTTTTTTAAATCTCTATAATGTAAGTGCTTACAAAAAAGCAGTTACACTTAAAAAGACAAATGTCACCTTTCAAACCCACCATTTATGATGTTGCCCAAGAAGCGCGTGTAAGCATCGCCACGGTTTCACGTGTGCTAAATTTTCCATTACGAGTAAAGCCTGGAACAAGAAATGCAGTCTTAAGCGCCATAGACAAACTTGGATATGTGCCAAATGCTGAATCCAGGGCCAGGGCATTTTCGGAAACACGCCGTATTGGCGTTCTGATTCCATTTTTTACAAGCGCGTCTTTTGTACAGCGTCTGCGGGGGATTGCAGAGGTCTTAAACCAAAACGATTACGAATTGGTCATATACCCAGTGGACTCGCGCGCCCGTGAACAATCATATCTTGAGACACTGCCTATGCGTTCTACACTAGACGGATTGATCATTACATCTCAAGCATTAGACGAGAAGGTAGCGGCAAGATTTCTCCAGCATCGGCTTGAGAGTGTATTGATTGAATTTTGCAACCCCAATTTTTGCAGTATCGAAATTGATAATGAAGAGGGCGGCTATCTGGCCACCCAATATCTGATAAAAAAAGGCCACGGCAGAATTGCTTTTATTGGTGGGCAAACCAAACCAGAGTTTGGGGTTAATCCGATTATTGAGCGAATGCGTGGGTACCATAGGGCGCTTGCAGAAAAAAATATTCAGCTTCCTGATGATTACGCCTGTGAATACGCTTTAGATCCTGCACAAACTTTACGCACATTGGTTGGTCTTGGGTTGCCCTTGGCGATCTTTGCCGCCACAGATTTACAAGCGATTGCCTTGATTAAGGCAGCACGTGACAATGGATTGCGAATTCCTCAAGATATCTCCATCATTGGGTTTGATAATATCGATATGGCTGAATACTTTGATCTTACTACCGTTCACCAACCTCTTGACGAATCCGGTAAAATTGCTGCCAGATTACTGATCTCCCGCTTGGTGGAACCATCCCAACCAATTCAACATGTTCGTCTTCCTCTGAAGATTATTGAAAGGTTAACGGCATAGTGATAATATGTTTCTTAAGGAGGAGGTGGTCTATACAACAATAATTGGCTTGTAATGTTGTAGAGTATCTTATGTTTAAACCGGATAAAGGAGAGAAAAATGACCAAGAAATTGCTTCCTGTAATCAGTATCGTGATGGTGTTGGCGTTTGTTCTGAGCGCTTGCGCCACACCTACGGCAGCGCCCGTCGTCACTGAAGCACCCACCACTGCAACCGAAGCCCCCGCAACAGAAGCACCCGTCGCGGGAGGCGAATTGTACTTTCTAAACTTCAAACCCGAAGTGGCAGAGATTTATGCTGCCGTTGGTGAAGCTTGGAACGCCGAAACCGGCAACACTTTAAAAGTCGTAACGGCTGCCGCTGGAACCTATGAACAAACATTGAAATCCGAAATTGCCAAGACTGATGCCCCGGTGCTGTTCCAGATTAATGGACCTGTGGGGTATGGTAACTGGGTCGATTATTGCGCCGACCTCAAGGACACCGAGCTTTATGCCCACCTTTCGGACAAATCGCTCGCTGTGACTTCAGGAGATGGCGTATATGGCATCCCGTATGTCGTTGAAGGTTATGGGATCATCTACAACCAGGAGATCATGGACAAATACTTCGCCTTGGAAGGTGCAAAAGCTACCTCAATGGACGAAGTGATTACATTTGCCAAGCTTAAGGAAGTAGTTGAAGATATGACTGCCAAGAAAGCCGACCTCGGCATCCAGGGTGTGTTCTCTTCGACTTCTTTGAAACCTGGTGAAGATTGGCGATGGCAGACCCACCTGGCCAACATCCCTATTTATTACGAATTTAAAAACAACAATGTGAACCTGGCAGATCCTGCCGCAACCATGGAAGTTACATTCCAATACGCCGATAACTATAAAGCCCTGTTTGACCTCTACATCAATAATTCTGTAACCGCTCCAACACTATTGGGCAGCAAGAGTGTGGATGATTCCATGGCTGAGTTTGCCCTGGGTCAATCCGCCATGGTTCAGAATGGAAACTGGGCTTGGGGTCAGATCTCTGGTGTTGATGGGAACATGGTTAAAGAAGAAAATGTCAAATTCCTGCCCCTCTACATCGGAGTGGAAGGTGAAGAAAACCAAGGATTGGCTGTTGGAACTGAGAATTTCTTCTCTATCAATTCTCAGGCACCGGCTGAAAAACAACAACTGGCCGCTGATTTCATTTACTGGCTGTTTAGCAGCTCCGCCGGTAAAGCTTTCGTCACAAACGACTTGAAATTCATCGCCCCATTTGATACGTTTACCGATGCAGAAAGACCGACGGATCCCCTGGCAAAAGAGATCATCCGATACATGTCTGATCCCACGAAAACCAGCGTAGCTTGGAATTTCACCGTATTCCCGAGCCAGACCTTCAAGAATAATTTTGGCGCTGCTCTGCTCCAATACGCTCAGGGTAGTCTGCCTTGGGACGATGTAAAAACGCTGTTTGTTGATCAGTGGAAGATCGAAAAAGCCGCGGTTCAATAATCCAGATTAATGGATGTAAGGTTATATAAACACACACCCCGCATTATTTCTAATGCGGGGTGATGTAAAATCATAATAGAATATATTCTTAACGGCCGGAGGATGTCCATGCAAAAAATGCCAAAGTTATATTACGCGTTTTTTACTCTGCCAACCCTCATCGCGTTCGTGATCGCTTTCTTGCTTCCTTTCCTGTATGGTATATATCTTTCATTCACCTCCTTTACCACGGTGACAAACTCCACCTGGGTCGGCTTTGATAATTACGTTCAAGCCTTCACCATGGACAAGGATTTTCTGAACGCCCTGGTCTTTACATTTAAATTTACCATTGTCGCGGTGATCTTAATCAATATCCTTGCTTTCGCTCTCGCGTATTTACTCACTCAGAAAATTCGCGGAACGAATATTTTTCGAACCGTATTCTTTATGCCCAACCTGATAGGCGGCATCGTATTAGGCTACATTTGGCAATTGATCCTAAATGGTATCCTATTGAAATTTGGCGTGGATATCACATTTAAGGCTGAATATGGTTTTTGGGGATTGATGGTCTTGATGAACTGGCAAATGGTGGGTTATATGATGGTCATTTATATTGCTGGTATCCAGAATATTTCGACTGAGTTGATCGAAGCAGCAAAAATCGATGGCGCCAATACATGGCAGATTATCAAATCAATTACCATTCCAATGGTGATGCCGGCGATTACCATCTGCACCTTTTTGACCTTGACTAATTCACTAAAACTATTTGACCAGAATTTGGCTTTGACCGCTGGCGCCCCCGGCAGAGCATCGTCGATGCTGGCTTTGGATATCTTCAACACTTTTTACGGGCGGAATGGTTTTGAAGGAGTGGGGCAAGCGAAGGCGGTCTTGTTTTTCATAATGGTGGCGATTATCGTATTAATCCAGCTACGGTTGACCAGAAGTAAGGAGATCGAAAATTGATGAAAACTAAATCCCTCTTTAAAGAGCAAGTTGGATTTATTTTCTTGCTGGTTTTAGCGATTGGATTTCTCACGCCAATTCTTATCGTGTTGATGAATTCCTTTAAGGGCCGATTTTTTATTTCCACGGCGCCTTTTCAGTTTCCGAATGCTGATACCTTTGTAGCATTGAAGAATTACTTTGTTGGTGTTGAAAAGATCGAGTTTTTTAAGGCCTTTGGATATTCTCTTTTTATCACCGTTTTTTCGGTAGGCGCTATCGTCTTCTTTACCTCGATGACGGCTTGGTGTATCACGAGGATTAAATCCAAATTAAGCAGCATTCTTTACTTTCTACTGGTTTTTTCGATGATCGTGCCTTTTCAAATGGTCATGTTTACCATGTCTAAAGCAGCAAACATTTTACACCTCGATAATCCTTTGGGAATCATTCTCCTCTACCTGGGTTTTGGGGCAGGCACATCGGTTTTCATTTTCAGTGGTTTTGTGAAGAGTATCCCGCATGAAATTGAAGAAGCCGCCACTATGGATGGTTGTAACCCAATCCAAACTTTTTTCCTGGTCGTGTTTCCAATTCTTCGGCCAATCGCGATCACTGTTGCGATTCTAAACGCGATGTGGATCTGGAACGATTATCTTTTGCCATACCTTGTGATTGGCAGTAATTACCGTACAATCCCAATAGCGGTTCAATATTTGCAAGGAGGCTACGGCAGCCGGGACATGGGCGCAAGCATGGCTATGTTGATTCTAGCGATCATTCCGATTGTGGTCTTCTATTTAAGTTTGCAACGCCACATTATCAAGGGTGTCGTCGCTGGAGCGGTGAAGGGCTGATTTGGAAGTGATAGAGGTTGACTCGAATCCCTCGTGTGGAGGATCACCCCGCACGAGGGATTTCAATTGAAAGATAAAAGATTGGCTTTCTCCGAACCTTTAATGTGCATCAAGCAGCTATAATTATGGAATCCATTCAATAACAATCGAAATGAAAGATACTTACGATGACCGATACTCCAGGATTCAAAATTAACTCCCCGCGCAAGACCATCGAGCTTGTTTTGCCTGATGGTCGAGTTTACACAGGTGAACGCGGTGCCACCCTCGAGCATTTATTACAAATCCTCCCCGAGTGGGATAACCCACCGATTATGGGGGCGGTAGTCAACGGTGAGCTACGTGAATTAACGTACACCATCGAAATGGATTCGAAAATTCGATTGATCACCATGGGAGATGATGACGGCGCTCGCATTTACCGAAGATCGATTACCTTCGTCCTTGAAGCCGCTTTTGAAGAATTATTCCCGAACGCGCAGATGACTCTTGATCATTCTGTATCCGCCGGTGGTTATTATTGCCAGGTAAGTTCAAAAGCGGAGTTCTCTCACGAACACCTTGCGAAGCTGAAAACGAGAATGCAGGAACTAGTCGCCCAAAACCTACAATTCATGCGCGCAAATGTGCCTTTAGAATCCGCTGTCGCCATTTTTCAAGAGAGAAACCAAGACGACAAGGTCAGACTGCTGAAATACCGCCAAAAGGAGTACTTGGTGCTCTACAGTCTTGGGAATCACCAGGATTATCACCACGGATACATGGTGCCTTCCACAGGTTACTTAAAATGGTTCGATCTTGAATTGGCTGGTGACGGATTCATCCTTTTATTTCCGCGCCGAAATTCTCCGAAAACGATCGGTCCCATGCCTACCTACCCTAAGTTGCTGAGCACTTTCAGACAGTACGGCAACTGGCTTCACCGGTTGGGGATAGAATCCGTTGGTGCCCTTAATGATTCGATTGCGGCTGGCAACATTCGCGAGATCATTCTGGTTTCTGAAGCCCTGCATGAAATGCAAATCATCGATATCGCCCAACACATCGCCGAAAAATCAGATGAGGTGCGCATCATCCTGATAGCCGGGCCCTCGTCTTCGGGAAAGACCACCTTTTCAAAAAGGCTATCGGTTCAGCTCCTTGCGAATGGCTTTTCACCCTTTCCGGTGGAGATGGACAATTATTTTGTAGACCGCGAAAAGACTCCCAAGAACTCGCAAGGGCAGTTTGATTTCGAATCGCTCGGTGCCATGGATACGAGTTTGCTCTCTTCAGACTTGAAACGGTTGGTCGCGGGTGAAGAAGTGGTTTTACCAAAATATGATTTTAAACTTGGAAAAAGAGTTCAGGGAAGCGAGGTTAAATTACGGCATGACCAACTGATCATCCTGGAAGGGATACACGGTCTCAACCCGCATCTCTTACCCGAGATCAACCCAACCTCCACATTTCGTATCTACGCCTCGTGCTTGACTCAACTCAACCTGGATCGTTACAATCGAATTTCAACGACTGATACACGCCTTTTGAGGCGCATCGTCAGAGATGCCCGAGAAAGGGGGTATTCAGCCCAACAGACCATCCGCAACTGGGAATCCGTTCAGCACGGTGAGAAGGAATATATCTTTCCTTACCAGGAGAACGGTAACAAATTATTCAATTCTGCCTTGGTTTATGAGCTTTCGGTACTCAAACCCCTGGTTGAACCGTTATTACGACAGGTTGTGTATGGCACTTCGGAATATGTTGAGGCCAAACGGTTGCTTGCTTTTCTGGAGTGGTTTCTTCCGGTGGATACCGCCCTGATCCCTGATAACTCGCTGCTCCTTGAATTTGTGGGTGGGTCGATCTTTAACGAATTTAAATTGTGGTCGACGAGAAAAGATTAATAATTGCTGCAACATTAAAACAAGACCAGGAAACAATCCTGGTCTTGCTTCTTAAATGGGAATGGCTTTGATTAATGCTGAATCAGTTTGGCTTTAATCACTCGCCCCAGACGGGCGATGCCTTCATTGATCATTTCTGGCTTGGAGGAGGAGAAATTCAAGCGCATGGTGTTCTCGCCGCCGCCGCAGGCGTAGAAATTCACACCGGGGACGTAAGCTACCTTTTCGGCGACCGCATCTTTAAACAACTCCACCGAGCTCAGTTGCTCGGGCAGGGTAACCCACAAGAATAGACCGCCTTGCGGATTGGTCCAGGTAACGCCGTTGGGCATGTGTTCTTCGAGTGATTCGACCATCACATTGCGGCGTTCACGGTATGTATCTTGAATCACTTTAACATGGCGATCAAGGTATCCGTGTTGGCCGACTTCATGTGCCACGATCTGGTTAAAGGTGGATGTGTGCAGATCAGCACCTTGTTTCGCGAGGACCAGTTTGTTGATCACATCGGTGGGGGCGATGACCCAAGCCAACCGAATGCCGGGTGCGAGGATCTTTGAAAAGGTGCTTAAGTAGATCACGTTGCCGGAGTAAGCGTTTGTTTTATCACGCATTTGAGAATCGAGGAGCTCGACCGCTGGCAGGTGTTCGCCTTCGTAACGCAACTGTCCGTAAGGATCGTCCTCAATGATGGGAACGCCGTATTGATCGGCAAGTTTGATCAACTGACGACGCCTTTCCATGGTGAGGGTCGAGCCGGTAGGATTTTGGAAATTGGGCAGGACGTAAATGAATTTCGGACCTTTGCGCAGCGCTTCTTCGAGAACGCGGGTATCCATGCCTTCATCATCGAGGGCGACGGGGATGTATTCCGCGCCGTAAGAGTTCCAAGCCTGGATGGCGCCCACATAGGTCGGGTTTTCAACCAAAACGCGGTCTCCGCGGTTGATGAAGATCTTGCCCAAGAGATCGAGGGCTTGTTGCGAGCCAGAGGTGATGAGAATGTTGTCTTTGCTCACGCCAATCCCCAGGCGGTTCGTGTGGCGGGCGATCATCTCACGAAGGGGGACGTAACCATCTGTGGTGCCATATTGCAAGGCTGCGGCGCCCTGGTTGTCGAGAACATAATTACATGCCCGCCTAAACTCTTCGACAGGAAAAACATCAGGCGCGGGTAAACCGCCGGCAAACGAAATGATATCTGGTTGTTCGGTAAATTTTAACAATTCCCGGATCGCGGATGCTTTCATCCGTTGCGTTCGTTGCGCATAGCGATAATCCCACGGGGTCTGCATATTTTTCTTACACTCCTTTGGCGATCAAAAATGATTTGGTCTAACCTTTTGGAAAACGGCTTACCACAACAGCCGGGGTGGGTAATGCAACACGATCACCAGATTTTAAGGTCGGAATTTGAATTGGGTTCAATTTATCAGCACCCTGGAAGATGAAGATTGGGGTGCTCTCAATTGCGCAACGATTTTCTATGTACGCCTGCCCAGTCAAGAGACCTTCCTGGTCAATGGCGCAACTGGTTACTAGACCCGCTACCTTGCCCTTTCCATCCAGAACAGGGTCACCGTTGTGCGCCATGCGCACGCCTTTCTCAGTGAAGCGGAAACGAACCACTACGCTGTTGCGATTCTTTTCACGTTCGATGAAAGCGTCTCGACCGATGAACCAGGGTTTGTAGGTTTTAACGTAGGACCCAAAACCGCCTTCAGCGACTCCCAAGCCTAGCTCGCCACCCATTTCATGGCCGTATAGGGGCAGACCGGCTTCGGTGCGGAGAGAATCACGGGCGCCGAGCCCGCAAGCCTTCATCCCCAGGGGTTCCCCGACTTTACAGATGGCTTCCCACAGCGCGGGCGCTTGGTCAGGATGAACGAACAATTCAAATGCCATTTTCTCGCCGGTGTAACCTGTGCGAGAGACCACCATGTCGAAACCACCAATGACTGCTTCGCATAATTCCGTTCGTTTTAAGGCTTTGACTCGTTTCTGTGTGGTGGCATCGCAACCCAGTACGAGTAGAATGTCACGGGATTTTGGACCCTGAAGGGCAATATCCACGCGCATGTCTTTGCCTTCTTTCGGGTCACGCAAGTTGCGCAAGGTTACCGATGTGCCGTATGCTTTGATCCACGGTTGTTTGGCATCGATCATGACCTTGCCTTCACGCACCGCGTTCAACCATGCCCAATCTTTGGCATCATTGGAGGCGTTAACCACCACCAGGTATTTCTGTTCACCACGGCGGTAGACGAGGGTGTCGTCGATCACATTTGAATCGGGGTCAAGAAATTGGGTGTAACAAGATTCGCCTACGGCAAGGGTTCCGATATCGTTGGCGCAAACTGTTTCGAGGAAGAGCGCTGCATGAGGACCTTCAGCCTGGAAAACCCCCATATGCGAAACATCAAAGAGCCCGGCAACCTGACGGCAGGCGAGGTGTTCTTCTACCACCGATGTGTACCAGACGGGCATTTCCCAACCGGCGAAGGGGATGATCTTGGCACCCATTTTTACATGGGTTTCGTAAAGAGAAGTGCGCATCAATACGGTTTCTTTTTCTTCCCATTGGAAGGCAGGTAACTCATTGGCTGGATGACCAATCTGGCCAATTGAATAAGGCTTCTGAGTGGGTTTGATTTCTCCGTCAAGCATCACAGGCGAATCGGTCAAGTTTTCTTGAACGATGATCGGGCCAGGGATACGCCGCGGCAGATCGTTGTCAAAAGCGATATAGCCGTCTGACAGATCGCGCAAGAAGGTGGCGGTCAACCCAAAATCTTCCTTGGCAAATGTAAACCGGTAGAGTGCAGGTTCGGCCTGGGTGATCACCCCCGGGATGGTTTTTATGGGTGTCGCCAGGTTTGTGATTTGAGAATCGCCGGGGTTGAGGGACTCGACATCGGAACCGAAGGTGTAGGTTACGAAATGGCGGATGTGTTCACCGTGAAGATCGAGCACTGCGAATTTTTGAGTCGTTTGAGCCTGATCTTCGAGTGAATAGAAGTGAGGGTAGCCAGAGCGAGCGTAGTTCAGGTCAGCACCGGCTTGCTCACAAAGTCGGCTTATCCTCGCTCGGGACTTTTGCAAAACTTTGAAATCAACCTTGGCGCGTTGGGTCTTGCCTTTGCGGGTGTCAACGGAATAAGGTGTTGTGGCGAGCAGAAGGTCGGCCATCACGTCGGCGACTTCAACCATTTCTTTTTCACCCAGACCGCGTTGGGTCATCCAGGGGGTTCCAAAACGGATGCCAGACGCGTTGAGCGCGGTTTTATCACCCGGAATGGTGTTACGGTTCAAGACGATGCCGGCGACATCGAGAATGCGAGCGGCCATGTCACCAGATAGGGTGGTGCCGTCTGGTCCGACGATGGTTTTGCAGTCAATATTAGCAAGGTGGGTATTGGTACCGCCGAAAGGAACACGTAATCCACGTTCTTGCAAACGAGTGGTCATTACAGAACAATTCTTAATGATCTGCTGCTGTAATTTCTTAAAAGGTTCGGATTTCGCGATTTTAAAGGTGGTGGCAAGTGCTGCGAAAACCTGGACGTGGGGGCCGCCTTGTTCGCCAGGGAAAACAGCTTTATCAAGTTTTTTGGATAACGAGGCCTCGGTGGTCAGGATGCAAGCTCCACGCGGACCACAGAGGGTCTTATGAGTGGTGAAGGTGACCACATGGGCGATACCCACCGGGGAGGGGATGGTCTTGCCGGCGATCAGCCCTGCAATGTGCGAAGCGTCAGCGAGCAGGTAAGCGCCAACAGAATCCGCGATAGATCTAAAGCGTTCCCAATCTGGAACCCAGGGGTAGGAAGAATAGCCGCAGACGATGATCTTGGGCTTGTTTTCATTGGCGAGCTGTTGCACCTTATCGTAATCGATCTGCTCAGTGAGCGGGTCAACATTGTAGTGTGAAACCTTATATAGCTTGCCTGATCGGTTCACAGAGGACCCGTGAGTCAGATGCCCGCCGTGGAGCAAGTTCATGCCTAAGATGGCGTCACCAGGTTCGATTAAGGCGTTGTAAACCGCGTTATTCGCCGGCGCGCCGGAGAGAGCCTGGACATTAACGAAGATCTGGTCCGCGTTAAACTTTTCGGTGGCGAAAGCTTCGGCGCAGCGACGGCGGGCGAGAGCTTCAATCATATCGGCGTACTCAACCCCCTTGTAATAGCGTGGGTCAGCGTAACGGCGGTAAGTTGCCAGGCGGGCCGGGTAATCGAGAATTTCGGATTCCTTCATCCAACGCGTCTCTTCATCCGGATAGCCTTCCGCGTAAATGTTTTGAAAAACAGATGACAATGATTCTCGTACCGCCGCCGGGGCGGTGCTCTCTGAAGGAATCAGGATCAGTTTGCGAAACTGCCGCTCCTTTTCAAAATTGGTTAAGGCGTGAACATCAGGATCGAGGTCGGCAAGGTTTCCGCGCATCAGAAAATCAGTCATTAAAAATCTCCTGGCAATTTATGGATATAAATAAAAAACCACCTTCAGATGCAAGTGAAAACACATCTGTGGGTGGTTTATTGGAAAGGAATTCAGTCATTCGTTTCTCAGGTACCAGATTGTGTCACGAGTAACGCAGGTATTCGAAACCAACCGACGCATCTATTGTAGCCTGATGCTACGTTTGGGTCAAGTTATCGCTGTGTTCCGATTCAATTATTTCATTTCCTGGTTCAGCCAATCAACAATAAATTTCAAAACCTGTTGTTTTTCAGGCTCGTTGTGTAATTCGTGATAATAACCGTCCCATTCTTTGTAAGTGATCTTGGAAAGAGTGGTTGCGTTGGCGAAATTCCGGGTGGATCGTGGGCTGACGATCCGATCAGCGCTGCCCTGCATCACGAGCATCGGGACTGAAAATTCAGGTGCTTTTTCGAGCAACAATTTTCCGCTTTTGAGCATATCGAGAGCAAGTCTTGCTGAAATTTTGCCATGCACGAGAGGGTCTGCGGAGTATATTTTCTCGACTTCGGGGTCACGAGCCAGACCTTGTCGATCCAGACCGCTGTCCATCGTCAAGTTGGGCATGAGGTTGTACAACATCTTTCCGATTGCCAATTTGACCGCGGGTGGCGGGGTGGCGGTTTCAATCATGGGGCTGGTGGCGATGGCGCCTTTCAACCCGTTCTTGGACAGGCAGTAATAGAGACAAAGATTACCACCCAGACTGTGACCGTAGAGGAATACCGGCACACCGGGGAAATGTTCCCGGGCAAGGTCGAGGTTTTGGGAAACATCATCCATCAAGGCGTCATACGAAGGTGCGTGCCCGCGGATGCCTTCCGATTTACCGTGACCTTGAAGATCAAAGGCGGTCAGGCTGTAGCCGGCGGTTGTTAACACTTCGGCCACATGCGCGTACCTGCCTGAGTGTTCACCCAATCCGTGGATCAGGGCGATGGCAGCTTTAGGTTCATCTTCTGGTGACCATTCTTGACCAAACAATCGAGTACCATTCTTACTCATCCAGAAATATTCGGTGTGTCGCACGAATTGCCTCCATGGATTATTATTTAGTGTCATGATGCATTAAAATTATAATCGGTAAGACGAATTGTGACTTAAAGTACGAAACATCAAATTTCAAACTACAAGCAACAGGAAGTAGGTCCGCTTGGGAATGATTCATAAATCGATCGAAAAATCAGAAAACCGAATTGGGTGTGGAGGAGTGGCTCTCCTACTTTCCCTATCGTTATGGGTGATCGGGTTTTCTGCCCTAAATGTTTCGCTGAGTTGGACGGTGGAACAGGTCATGTTCGAGACCTCCATCGGTGTGCAAGATTTTCGATGGATTAACCAGGCCATCTTCGCACTTCTTGTTTTAATTCCCTGCATTTTGGTTTACCTTTTTTCGAATCACCCCTGGATTAAGAAAGTTTCCTGGTTGTGGATGTTTGGGGCGATTTTTTCATTTTTGTGCATTCCTGTAAAAACGCTTTACCTGAACGAGCAGAACCTTACCTCTTTGCTCCAGATCGGCGCGATACTGTTGATGTTAGTCGTTCTTAAGTTATTGAAGGCTAGAACAAACGATGAGCCTCAATCTGAACGAAAAAAGACTTGGCTCGTGGGTTTAGCCGCAATTGTTGGGTTAGGACTCAGTATCCCTTGGGTGATGTGGGGGTCACTAGGGTCCATTTTAGACACCTTCCTGGCGGTGGTGGTGGGTGGTTTGCTGGCTATTTTAATCGTCCAAATTATTTTTCCTGGTTATCTTGATGGATCGTCCTTGTCGGGGCATATCCATTCGCCAAAATTGATCAGGGACGGATTTGTGATTGCAGTTTTCCTACTGATGGTTTGCGCATCTATATCGCAGAATGGCTCTCAGCAGTTGTTGGTGATGACATTACCAGTTTGCGGCTGGTTGGTGGTGATGTTTTCCGTTGCAGGGGGCGAAAGGGAAGTTGGAAGGAAAACCGCGGCAGGCTTGATCCTGTCTTTGGCGGTGGCGCTGCCACTTGCCTTTTTTGACATGGACGAATTATCCATGGCAATCACGGGAAGCGCGGGAGAAATCCTGGATTGGGCGACCCAGGCGGCTTTTTACACCTTGCTTGGAATTTTGATGATTTCCATTATTCTGCTCGCGAATTCCAAGGTGCTCAAGATTATCAACATTTCGCAGAAAGTAAACCGCGGACTGGTTTTCTTCGCCTCCATATCGTTCTTCCTGATCTATTTCCTCCTCGGCCAAGTTGGATTCTATGGCGACCGAGTTTTCGTCATCCTGAAATCTCAGGCGGACCTGGTGCAGACCGGTCAATTAGAAAATGTTTCTGAACGACGGCAGGCGGTCTATGATGGATTGGTTTCGCACGCGCTGCAAAGCCAGGCCGGCCTTCGGCAAAAACTTGAAAAATGGAATCTAAAATACACGTCGTATTATTTACTCAATGCCATAGAAGTGGATGGAGGTATGCTCGTCCGACTCTTATTGGCATCCGATCCAGCCGTGGATCGAATCTTGGAAAGCCCGCAACTGCGCCCGTTGCCCAAACCCGTGCAAGAGCCGGCCGGGAATCTGGATACCCTTCCTGCGGGTTCGACTTGGAATCTTTCCATGATTGGCGCTGACCGGGTGGCAATGGAATTAGGTGTTGATGGCAGTGGAATTCTGATCGGCCAATCCGACAGCGGAGTTGACGGGCGGCACCCTGAAGTGCAATCAACCTACCGGGGCGTGTCAACAGGGGATGATTTAAATTGGTTTGACCCATGGAATCTGACGCCTTTCCCGGTCGATCAATCCGGGCATGGCACAGGTACCTTAAGTGTCATCCTTGGCGAGAACACCGGGGTCTCGCCAGGTGCCGAGTGGATTGGGTGTGTCAATCTGGCCAGAAACCTTGGAAACCCTGCCAAATACCTGGATTGCATGCAATTCATGCTCGCACCCTTCCCGCAAGGCGGAGACTCATTTAAGGATGGCAACCCCCTTTTGGGAGCCAACATCGTGAATAATTCATGGGGCTGCCCTGAAATCGAAGGGTGTGATCCACGGATCTTTGAACCCGCCATGGCAGCCATGAAGGTGGCTGGGGTTTTTATGTCATCCGCTGCGGGGAATAGCGGTAATTATGGTTGCGGAACAGTCTCTGACCCACTGGCGATCTACGAAGACGTCTTCACGACGGGTTCAGTAGATCTGACCGGAAATCTTTCCAGTTTTTCAAGTATCGGACCGGTGATCGTGGATGGCAGCGGCCGAACTAAACCTGACTTGCTTGCCCCAGGAGAAGGCGTTACTGTGGCTTACCCCGGTGGGGGGTATTCCGTGGTGAGCGGCACGTCCTTTGCGGCACCACATTTAAGCGGCATCGTGGCTTTGATGTGGTCGGCGAACCCCGCGTTGATAGGCGATATTGACGCTACCACGCAGATCTTGCTGGAGACGGCGCAACGCTATGTCGGTCAGCCACCGGCGTGTGGAGATGACACCGCAGCCACTGGCGCGGGAATTGTGGACGCATACGCGGCGGTTAAAGCCGCACTTGAGTATTAAGCGCTTTGGGGTATATTTGGGGTATCTATTTGGTATTGATTGGGTTTTAACTTGTGAAAAAGATGCTTGAGAGCAAACCGACGACTATCACCGACGAGAACGCTGTGGCATTAGCCAGCCGTGGAGACGCGGAGGCTTTCAGTTATCTCTACGAAAAAAATGTGACCCGTATTTACAACTATATTTTTTATCGGATCGGGTCAGCATCAGACGCAGAAGACATCACCTCGCGGGTGTTTTATCGGGCGTTTGGGCACATTAACAGTTATGTTGAGAAAGGGGTTCCATTTTCAGCCTGGTTGTATCGCATTGCCCATAATTTGATCGCCAACTGGCACCGTGACAATCTGCGCCGTAAAGAAGTCCCCCTGGAAGACCACCTTGAACTTCCGCAACGTTCCGATCAACCAGAGCGAATGCTGGAAAAGAATCAGGAAACGGAATTACTTCTAAAAGGTATTCGCCGCATTACTGCGGACCGGCAACAATTGATCTTGCTCAAGTACCTTGAGAACCTTTCCAACGCGGAGATTGCGATGATCATGGGGCGCAGTGAAGGCGCGATTAAGAGTCTGTATCATCGGGCTTTGATTTCCTTACGCGAAGAAATGGGAAAAATTGGTTACGAATTGGAATAAAATAGAAGGGGATGGAACATGCAGAACGGGTATAAGGAAATGAATAACAACTCGCTTTTTAACCTGGAAGAAAAACTCGCCAATATGCTTAAACCGGTCACACCAGATCCGGCATTTTTGAACACCTTAAAAACAAAACTTTCACACACGCCAACCATCCTGCTCGAAACCTCAAAGAAGAATGTTGGGCTGCTGGTATTGGGAGTAGGCTTGTTTGCCGGTGCGCTGACGCTCTGGGTATTAAACCGGATGAAAAAACTGAAAGACTAAGAGCCTAAGCTTAAGGTTTTAATTTTTTCTGAAAGCTGAAAAGTGGAAGGTTCAACGAGAATCGAGCCATCCGCGAAGAGGATGGTGGGCACGCTTCGGTTGCCATGGTTGACGCTCATCACATAATCGGCACCAGCTTTGTCTGTATCAATGTCAATCCAATCGTAATCCACATGGTTTTCCTCCAGAAACCGCTTTGCTCGGCGCGAGTCTCCGCACCATAAGGTTCCATATACCGTTACATTTTTGGCCGCAACACTCATAATTTCTCCTCTAGATTGTTCAAAACTTTGATAATGTCCTCAGCGTCCTCGATCAGATCGATCTCGGCGGCTAATTGGTAGTTACTGTCCACGCGCGTGACGAGGTGCTCAAGTTGTGAATAAATGCTTTCGGGTAGAAGACCCCGAATGACCTGGTTTTTCAATAGATCGTTTATCGCAAGCCCTTCCGTAGACTCACCAACGCTTGTTAAGTAAGCGCGGATGGCAAAACCCGCCGCGCGGCGGGCGCAAACCCGTGAGAGCCCTTCCTTGCCCGCCATCCTCGCGGAGCGAGCGTTTTCAAGTTCGATTTCTACCTGATTTTTGACCATCTACACATAATTGTAACCATAAATTGAAAGCCAGGTATGTTAAAATCAGTCAATGAATCTTAAAACTGTTTTCATGGGATCTCCAGAAATTGCGGTTCACATCCTGCAGGATTTGGTCAATCATTATCCAGTTTGCGGGGTGGTGACTCAGCCAGACCGACCTGCCGGCCGTGGTAACACGATCGTATCTCCACCTGTAAAAATTCTTGCAGATGAGCTGGGAATTCCTACTTTTCAACCGGAACGGCTAAGAACCCCGGAAGCCTTCGCGCAACTAGCGGCATGGGAGCCTGACTTGATCGTGGTCGCTGCCTACGGGCAGATCCTTCGTCAGAATGTGCTGAATTTACCAAAATTTGGTTGTATAAACGTTCATGCATCTTATTTGCCTCGCTGGCGTGGCGCGGCTCCAATTCAAGCTGCGATACTCAACGGAGATGAGACTTCTGGAGTAACGATCATGCGCATGGATGCCGGGATTGACACCGGACCCATTCTTTCACAACAAATAGTAGCTCTCGATCCGCAAGAAACCCTTGCCACTTTGACCCAAAAATTAGCGGAAGTGGGAGGACGTTTACTTGTGGATACACTGGACGATTATCTTTCTGGAAAGATCACTTTTCGAGCGCAAAATGAAATAGGAGCCACTTACGCGCCTATGTTATCCAAGGCTGACGGCCGTTTGGATTTTGAGCGAAGCGGGGTGGAGATCGACCGCAAGGTTAGGGCATTAAACGATTGGCCCGGCACTTTTACCGATTTGGAGGGTGTAAATTTGAAGATTCGTAAGGTCGAATTTCGTACCGAAAAAAGGGTAGTACCTGGCAGCCGTGCGGTGTTCGAGCGTTTCCCCGCAATCGGAACCTCGGACGGATGGATCGTGTTAAAAGAAGTGCAACCGGCTGGAAAAAAATGGATGTCTGGCGCGGATTTCCTCCGCGGAACACTACAATGGAAGACAGGTAAATGATTTGGAGCGAGTCAAAGGTGAGCCATTAAAGGTATTGTGTTTTGGAATGGGGGCTATTGGAACGTACATTGGTGGCAGCCTGGCTGCTTGTGGCGCGGACGTGGTTTTTATCGAAAAAGCAGAATTGATCAAAGGGAAAGGAAACCACGCAATCCGGCTGGCTTTACCAACGGATGAAATTCGCATCGATTCCGTCCAGGTCGCGTCTTCAATTCATGAGGTACTTGAACGGAAAAGTTTTGACGTCGTTTTATTGGCAGTGAAATCGTTTGATACAGCCAGTTTAATCGAGTCGTTTCAGGGGATTGAGACGAGAAAACCACCCATCCTTTGCCTTCAGAACGGAGTCGAAAATGAAGCCCTGATCGCGCAAAAAATAGGGGCTGACAAGGTCATCGCCGGCACGATAACCAGCGCCGTTGGCAAGACCGGATTGGGTGATGTTAAACTTGAAAAGTTGCGGGGTGTCGGTATTGAAACCGGGCACGCGCTGTCTCAGCGATTGATCGATTGGTTCAATCGGGCGGGGTTGAAGGCCAAGGGATTTCCTTCTCGTGAAGATATGAAATGGTCAAAATTGTTGACCAACCTCCTTTCGAATTCCAGTTCGGCAATCTTGAATTGGTCACCAGCACAGGTGCTATCAAACCCGATGAGTTACCGCATCGAATTAGCCCAGATCCGCGAAGCGCTGCGGGTAATGAAGTATTATGGCATCCAGGTCGTGAACCTGCCGGGAACCCCAGTGGTGCCTTTGATGGCGCTCTTGGTGGGGTTACCCGAAGGAATCAGTCGGGCGATTGTTGGCAGGCAACTGGCGCACGCCCGGGGGGCGAAAATGCCTTCATTTCATATTGATCTGTATTCTGGCCGGAAAATCAGCGAAGTTTCATACTTAAATGGTGCTGTGGCACGATTTGGTGAAAAAGCCGGGCTCGCCACACCGGTGAACTCTGGTTTGACCCGTCTACTGGAAGGCATCACTGCTGGAAAAATCTCTCGCGAGGAGTTCGCCGGCCAACCGGAAAAACTTTGGCAAGTCCTTCAAGGTGAGTGATGAGCGTCCCCACATGGGTACAGGATTCCGTTTTCTACCAGATCTTCCCAGATCGTTTTGCCAATGGTTCTGCCACGAACGATCCCATTAACGTCCGACCTTGGGGGGAAAAGCCAACCATCACGAATTTTATGGGCGGGGACCTGAGTGGGATCATCGACCGGATGTATTATTTGCTTGACTTGGGGATCAACGCTATTTACTTAAATCCCATTTTCCTTTCCCCTTCCAACCATCGTTACAATACCAGCGACTATTACAAAATTGATCCGAAATTGGGGACTAAAGATGAATTCACATTGCTACTGGACGTCGCCCATCGCAATGAGATGAAAGTGATCCTGGACGGGGTTTTTAACCATACCAGCCGCGGTTTTTTTGCATTCAACGATATCCTTGAAAACCAAGCTGAATCGCCCTTTTTGGACTGGTATCACATAAAAAAATTCCCGGTGGAGGCGTACACGCACGGCGATGCCACCACATACGAAGCATGGTGGAGGTATAAAAGTCTGCCCAAGCTGAATACGTCCAATCCCCAGGTGCGCAAACATTTATTGGATGTGGCCACTTATTGGGTCGAACAAGGGATAGACGGTTGGCGCTTGGACGTGCCGAACGAGATCGATGACGATACCTTTTGGAGAGAGTTTCGGCGAGTGGTGAAGAAAGCTAATCCGGACGCATATCTGTTAGGTGAGATTTGGGATGGTGACGTCCGCTGGGTGGGTGAAGATCGCTTTGACGGTCTCATGAATTACCCGATGCGCGAATTGGTGGTCAACCTGTTAACGGGCAAGATTGGTGTTGATAAATTTTGCCACGATAGCATGAAATTGTATTGGCGTTTTCCAACCGAAAATGCGCACGCCATGTATGGATTATTAAGCAGCCACGATATTGAGCGCTTTCTAACCAAGGTAGACGGAAACCTTGCAAAAGCGAAACTAGGCTACCTTTTCTTGTTTACTTTCCCTGGCGCGCCAGCGATTTATTATGGTGAAGAAATTGGTCTGAAAGGCGGCGCGGATCCGGATAGCCGGGGGTGTTTTTCATGGGATGAAACCACTTGGAATACTCCCTTGCGCGATTGGGTCAAGAAACTGATTTGGGTCCGAAAAAACCGATCTTCCCTGCGCAGGGGTCGATATCAGACCTTGTTTTGCGATATTCAAACCAAAGTGCTCGGGTTTGTTCGGGCAGAGATGCTAGAACAGACACTTGTGGTGCTAAACCCCTCCGATAGGGAGGTTGAAGAATCAGTCAACTTGGTAGGCTTGGATCTCGGAAAGCAATCAATGTTGAAGGATATGTTAAGCAACCAAATTTTCCCGGTCTTTGAAGAAAGATTAACGATTAAACTGCAACCCTGGAGCGGAGCGCTGCTAGCCGGAAAGGATGAGTAAGGTGATTCATAATGGTCAACCTTTAAGTTCGGGTGCCAAGAATTGGTCTATCTTCCTGGCAATCCTCCTGGCTGTTAGCCTGGTTCCAGCGCTGGTCTTTTTAGCGGTTCAAAAAACTATTTTTAACGCTGATTATTACACTCAAGTACTAAATGACCAGGGCTTTTATGAACAAATCCCTAACGTGGTGGTTGAAAGTGTTCAAGAAAGTCTGTCCAAGTCAATGCCTGAACAAGGTGCAGGGATATTTTTCACGCTGATTCCTGCGGAACAGCTTACCGGTTTAATTGAGAGTGCCATCCCTGCGGATTGGATTGAATCTCAGGTGGCTGCAAACCTGCAGGGAATCATGGATTTTATAAACCTGAGGTCCACTTCACTTGTGGTAACGCTTGATCTTAAACCGATCAAGGACAACCTATCTGGTACACAAGGGAGCCGTTTAATGCTGGATTTGCTTTCCTCTTTTCCAGCCTGCACGGTTGAACAATTAAATTCAATCATGGCGAGTTTGCAGGGAGGATCAGGAGGACAGGGATCCTTGTGCAACCCCGGCATGGAGGATAGCGCCATCCTGGATCCATTCATGGCAGTTCTCATCGGGCAAATGACGACCAATGTTCCTGACGCGATCACTTTTCCGCCTGCGGGCCAGGATAACCTGGAAGAAAAAATTATAACTTCGCCAGTTTTTCAGGTTTACCGTTTTATCCGGATTGGAATGTGGTTGACGCCATGGATAGCGTTGGTTATTGGTTTGCTGATCCTGTTAATCTCTCGAAAATCTCCACGTTGGATACTCGTTTGTTTGAGTGGATCGGGCATGTTCGCCGGGCTCTCCACCAGCGCGATCGGGGCAAGCCTGTATCTATCCAATGGAGACACATTACAACAATTGGTTCAATCCACAGGATTACAGAATTTTGAGATGATCTTGGAGTTGGCTAGGGTGATCAGTACTCAATATGTAATTGGGGTGGGCAAAGCGATCTTGACAGCCGGGTTGATCGCTCTCCTAGTAGGTTTGATCTTGTGGGCGATCAGTCGGTTCTTAAAACGGTAATAATTATTTCTTCTGGTGGTCAATAAACTTGCGCTGCCACTCGTAGAGCAAGTTAAGCGCTTCAAGAGGGGGGATGGTGTTTAAGTCGATCTCCTTCAACTCATCCAACAAGGGGTTGGTTTCGGGGAAAAGCGCCATTTGGGTGGAGGGTCCGGCTTCAATATTAACCGCGGACCCCGAACTTTGCTCCAACTGTTTTAATATCTCGTTGGCGCGTGAGATGACAGGACGGGGAATACCAGCCATTTGCGCCACGTGGATTCCATAAGACCGATCCGCGCCACCGGGAATGATCTTGTGCAGGAATACCACCTGCGAACCCGACTCACTGACCGCAACATTGTAATTTCGCACACCTGGGAGTAATTCGCTCAGCCGGGTGAGTTCATGATAATGAGTGGCGAAAAAGGTTCGAGAGCGCAATCGCGGGTGGTTGTGCAAAAATTCCACCACTGACCAGGCAATCGATAAACCATCGTAAGTGGAAGTTCCCCGGCCGATCTCGTCGAGGATGATCAAGCTGCGGGGTGTGGCGTGGTTGAGGATGTTGGCGGTCTCGATCATCTCAACCATGAAGGTGGATTGTCCGCTGTGAATCTCATCCTGGGCGCCGATACGCGTGAAAATACGATCCACGAGCCCGATCCTGGCTTTGGAAGCAGGCACGTATGAGCCAATCTGCGCCATGAGCACGATCAATGCCACCTGGCGCAAGAAAGTTGATTTACCACTCATGTTTGGGCCTGTGATAATGCGGATGGTCTCGCCAGGCTCAAGGAGAATATCATTGGGAACAAAGCGTTCGTCATGCAAGCTAGATTCCACTACCGGATGACGGCCATCGAAAATTTCAAGGGTTGATTCTTCACACAACTCTGGCAGCACATAATTATCTACAGCCGCGATCTCAGCCAAGCCGGCTTGAACATCCAGTTCGGCAATGGTTCTAGCAGAGTCAAGTATGAGCGGGATAAATTTGGTTAACCCCTGACAAATTTCTTTAAACAAACGCAATTCGATCTCGTGAATCCGTTCCTCGGCGTTGAGCACGAGAGACTCGTATTCCTTCATCTCGGGAGTGATATAGCGCTCGGCATTCACCAGGGTTTGTTTGCGGATATATTCCGGTGGTGCCTGGTGAGAATTGCTGTGTGTGATCTCGAGGTAATACCCAAAAACTTTGTTAAAGCCAACTTTCAAAGTCTTGATGCCGGTGCGTTCCCGTTCAACGCCTTCAAGATTCGAGATCCATTCTCGGGCATGACGCGACATTTCGATCACCTGGTCGAGTTCTTCAGAATAGCCAGGTTGGATGATGCCGGTGTTCGCGAGGGTAGCGGGGGGTTCCTCATCGATCGCTTTGGTCAATAAATCCAGGGCCTCGGGGCAAATGTGAAAGTGAGCTACGAGGGCAGTCAGCTCAGGTGCGTTGCCCGGCAGGATGTTTTTAATTTCCGGCAGTCTAGCCAGTATCGTGCGGATAGCCACCAGGTCGCGGGGAAGGGCGTTTCCCGAAGTAACGCGGTTCGCGAGGCGTTCGAGATCCCCCATATGTTGGATTAAACTGCGAAAGCCGAGTCGTACCATGGAATTGGTAAAGAAAAAACTGACCACCTGTTGCCTGGCACGGATGGCATCCAGGTTGAGCAGAGGTTTATTGACCCATTGTCGGACCAGGCGGTGCCCCATGGGAGTTATGGTTTGATCGAGGATATTGAGCAGGGAACCTTGAGTATCGCCGCGCCGAATGGTTTCGGTTAATTCCAAATTGCGGCGAGTTGCGGCATCGAGGTTCATAAACTCGGTGGTTGAATATGTGGAAATACCATGTAAAAGCAACAAGGAGGATGGTTGGGTGTCTTTCAAGTATTGCAGGATCACACCGCTGGTTTGAATGGCTAAAGGCAGGCTTTCCAGACCGAAACCATCCAGTGTCGAGACTTCCATGACCCTGAGAATTGTTTCGCGGCAGCGACTGGATTCGAAGCGCCAATCAGGCAGACGAGTGGCATGGCCTGGATAAACCTGCCCGAGATTAAGGGTTTCAGGGCATAAGACCTCTGCGGGACTCAATCGATTCAATTCTGCGCGCAGATCATTGATCGGGTCGGATGTTGTAACCTGGGTGGCTTGAAATTCACCCGTTGAGATATCTACATAAGTCAGGGCAAAACTGTCAGGGGACAAATAGACAGCTGCTAAAAAATTATTACTGTCGTTTTTTAGTAGCGCCGGTTCGAAAATGGTGCCGGGGGTCACCACCCGCACGACCTCGCGTGGAAAGATGCCCTTACTGGGTTGGGTTCCTACTTGCTCGCAGATGGCAACATGGTAGCCTTTGTCTATGAGGCGGGCAAGGTAATTCTCGACAGCATGGTATGGAATCCCCGCCATGGGAATGCGATTACCCTTGGAAACACCTCGACTGGTTAGGACGATGTCCAATTCTGCAGAGGTAATGCGGGCATCGTCATCAAAAGTTTCATAGAAATCACCCAATCGAAAAAAGACGATCGAGTCAGGATATTTCTTCTTGATCTCAAGATATTGCAGCCGGATGGGGGTTACGTCATCTGTCATTGGTTTCTCAAATCGGCAAAAAAGCGGGTTCGCGCGAATGCCCGAACCCGAAAAGGCTTTTGGTAATGAAATTACCCGACTTTTTCTCCGCAATCTGCGCAGAATTTAGCATTGGGTAATAACTTGGCGTTGCATTTAGGGCAATTTACTTTCACTTTTAAAGATTCGCCGCAGTTAGGGCAAAACTTGGCGTTAACGGCCAGAGGTGTTTCGCATTTAGGGCAAGTGGCGGTGATGCCTTCACGCCAAAATTCCGTGCCCAATTTTTTGTCCTCTTCGGCCATCGCGGCGTGCGCCCAAATTTCTTCCACTGATTTGGAAGCCTGGGCGGCAGCCATTTCGACACCCAGGTCAGGGGCGCATCCTTTGCACAACCCCTTCTTGGTGTTCCAGCATTTAGAGCGGCAAACCCATTCATTGCAGCGTGGGCATTGGATGAAATAGGGCTTGATTTCGGCAACCGCTTCGGCGAAGGCTTCGTCATTGGCTTTTTGCCAACCAGCAGATCGGACGCGTTCTCCGATGTTAGCTGCGGTGCCGAACACTCCTCCAAAGATCGAGCTGGCAGATTCCAGGGCATTGGCTACTTTACCTGTCACGGAAGGTTTGAATTTCGTCCGGTAACCAGAATCACATCGGTTACAGGAAAATTCATATTGAAATCCCTGGTCGGTAGAAAGGTCATTGTAGTTTTTCACAAATTCTATATGCTCAACCATCGAAATCCTCCAAACCTTGAGATGATAAGATTATAACCCTAATCCATTTACAGTTGTTTGGGTTGTAAACCAGGAATATAGGTATAATCAGAAAATGATTTCTGAAGAGAAAGATGCGAAACAAAACCAGGTGAAGAATGTCGATCCGTTTGAAGGCCAGGAAATGGGCATCGGCACTTGGGCCTGGGGAGACAAATTGGTGTGGGGGTTCGGACAAAATTATTCGGACCGTGAGGTTGAAGAATCGTTTCTTGAAGCTATTGAAAGTGGATTCCGATTTTTTGACACCGCCGAGGTTTATGGTCAAGGAAAATCTGAAAAATTTCTGGGTGTTTTGCTCCCCTCTGTTCAAGAAAAATGCATCGTCGCGTCTAAAATTATGCCTTATCCTTGGCGTTTGGGAAAAGATGCCTTAAAGAAGGCCTTATCGGGCAGTTTACAAAGGCTTGGACTGCAAAAAGTGGACCTTTATCAGATGCACTGGCCGATGCCGCCGGTGCCCATCGAAAATTGGATGGCTCAAATGGCGGAAGTTTATCATGAGGGCTTGATTGGTTCGGTGGGGGTCTCAAATTTTAATCTCGAACAAACTCAACGAGCGGCCGAGGCGCTATCAAAAAAAGGAATTCCTTTGGCTTCAAACCAGGTGGAATATCATCTATTGGAACGAAAAATTGAAAAAAACGGGCTAACGGATTATTGTCAGGCAAACAACATAAAAATTATTGCGTATAGCCCCCTTGCGATGGGTATTCTGAGTGGTAAATACACTCCGGAGAATCCTCCCAAGGGCGCGCGCGGAAGTCAATATCCACGCGCAGTGCTGGAAAAGATTCAACCCTTGATCAGGATGTTGGTAAGAATGGGGATGGACCTGGAGGGAAAATCCGCGGCGCAAGTTGCATTGAATTGGGTTATCCAAAAAGGTGCATTTCCGATCCCAGGAGTTAAAAACGCCAACCAGGTCACGCAAAACGCGGGCGCACTGGGTTGGAAGTTAACCCCGGAAGAAGTCAATAAGTTGGATGAAATGAGCGATTCAATTCTTTGATCTTAAGACAGGAAGAACGATCATGACAGAAGAGAAAAAGATCCAATACCTACCATTCCATGCCGTAAATGAATTCATGCGCGACGACTACCGTTTAGTTGTTCTCCAGGAAGTTTTTTCGAGCATGGAAAAGTGCACCAATCTTCAGAGACAGCTAATTACCCGGCTGGTATCAAGGGGATTGCAGATCCCGGGATTTCGCAATAGCAGTCAGGCACCGGTTTCCATGCGCATTAAACATAGTGCCAGCCTGTTTGAAAAATCCTCTGAATTTGCTGCCACAATCATGGAATGTTGGAGCAACCTTCACCAAGAGCTAAAAAAAATCATCGTACCGCTCTTAAAGGAACGCGGTTGGAATCCCCAACCACTTGAATTAGACCGCAGCCTGCTGCCAGGGTTCATGATCGATTGGCCAAAAACGGATACTTTTGAAGTATTAATCAAGGCTGTGCGTGAAGCCCAACCAACGCTTGATGAATCAGATGATAATATCTGCCTGATGGTGGTGTGGATGGGCAATCGTTTACCGTACGATCTGTTCGTTGGGGAAAAAGCAGAAGAGAAAGATTAGTCCACGAATTCCAGGTCTTGATCTTCCAAACCGGTAATCTCGCCCTCTGGGACGAGGGCGATGGTGCCAAACAATTCGCTTTGGCTCGCGCCCACCATGTGTCTTTTCACTAATTCAAGCATTGCCAAAAAAGTGACCACGATTTCCACCCGGTTGCCGTTTTTGGATAAGAGGTTGGTAAAAGTGAGCGCACCCTCCTTTTGTAGGGCGGCCAGGATGGAGGTGATCTTTTCACGAATGGTTATGCGGGGGAAAGAAACCACGTCACTCAGCGGGGGAAGATTGTGCAAATCGGCAAAAATTTCACGGGCGGCTAAAATCAAGTTGTCAAGGGTCAAATCACTTAGGTCCAATTTTGCCGCGATTTGAGTATGGGGGTTGGTATCCAGGCGTAAGTAACTGCGGTACCCTTCCAACTCACGTTTTTCAAGGAAACCAGACAATTCTTTAAAGCGTTTATAAATGATCAATTGCCTGGCAAGCGCTTCACCAGGGTCTTCTTCCAATTGGATACCGGGTAGAACTGGGCGGGGCAACAAGGCGGAAGATTTGATCTGCACCAGTCGGGCTGCGATAACCAAAAAAGCCGAGACCTCTGCGGGGTTTTGTTCTTCGAGTTGATGCAGATATTCGAGGAATTGGTCAGTCACCTGGGCTAGCGCCAGACGGGTGATATCAAGTTCGGCACGTTCGATCAATTGTAATAACAGATCGAGTGGCCCTGAATAAACTTCAGTATTGATCTGGTAGGCTTCTGATTGGTGACTCGCGATTTGGAAATCCACGCTTGTAATTATAGCAGAAGTGAAATCGACCCCCGTAATTTTAAGGAAGCCTCTCGATTATAATTAGGTGACGAGGGAAATGATGATCAACCTGGGATGTGTCGAGTGCAAAAAGAATTATCCAGAGGATCGACTGCCGTATCGGTGCGAATGCGGCGGGGTCTATGATTACCTCAAATTTCCATCCTTTAACCCAGAATTGGTCATCTCAGGCGATAGAGGTGTTATTCGCTACCGGAATTTATTAGGACTTGAAAACCTAGATCATTTCATCACTCTTGGAGAGGGCAACACCCCGCTTCTAAAAACCAATCATCCTGACTTGGAAATTTATTTGAAACTGGAAACCCACAATCCGACAGGTTCGTACAAAGATCGGGGTACCGTAACGCTGGTTAACTATCTCCATTCCAGAAAAGTAAAATTTGCGGTCGAGGATTCTTCAGGAAACGCCGGGGCTTCCTTTGCAGCCTATTGCGCCAGGGCGGGCATCAATGGCCGGGTTTACATCCCCGAATCGGCTTCAGGTCCAAAACGGGCGCAAATCGAATTCGCAGGGGTCGAGGTTGTCAAGGTTCCTGGACCGCGCAGCGAAGCGGCCAGGGCGGTTTTAGCCGCCGTAACAGACGGCGAAGTATATGCCAGCCATGCTTTCATGCCTTTTGGTTTGACAGGCATCGCGACCATCGCCTATGAGATCGTAGAAGAACTTGGAAGAGCTCCTGGCACACTCATCGCGCCGGTTGGTCATGGTGGATTACTTTACGGCATGATGCGCGGTTTCGAATCCATGCGTGCTGCAGGCATAATCGAAAAAGAGCCTTACTATATTGGCGTTCAAACCGCGGGCTGCGCGCCCCTGGCCGAAGCGTTTATCAAAGGATCAACGCAACCGGCCGTGATCGAACCCTTCGATTCGGTCGCGGAGGGCGTCAAAGTTACTGCTCCGGTGCGCGGATCCGCGATCCTTAAACGCATTCAAGGTGGAAAAGGCGAGATCGTGGCGATCGACGAAGGCAACATTATCAAGGGTTATCAAGCCCTGGCACGGATGGGCGTTTATGCGGAACCTACGTCGGCACTGGTTTGTGCGGCAATAGATGCTTGCCTACCAAGGATTCAACCTGCGGGTGTTGCAGTAATCACAGGTTCGGGGTATAAATCAATTCTACAAACTTAATAGGAATAATGTGAACGCGAACCACCCTGCTAGAGTGGCTGGCGCTCTCTTTCTTCCGGGAGTCAATCTTGACCCTTCCACAATTTGATCTACCTTTCGAATCCCCTGTTCAATTCGCGAATCGTGTCCTTCCAGGGTTTGGCAACACTCTGCTATTAAGCAGGGCGCTCACCCACCGTTCTTATCTTAATGAACACCCAGAAGCTCTGGAAGACAACGAGCGCCTCGAATTTCTTGGCGACGCCGTATTAGATTTTATGGTCGGAGCCTGGTTGTATAATAAGTACCCCGAAATGCCCGAAGGTGACCTGACCCGCATGCGGTCCGCGCTGGTGCACACCGCGCAATTGGCCGAATTTGCCCGCCAGGTGGACCTTGGCAAAGCTATGCGCCTCGGAAGGGGCGAATTGCAAGCTGGCGGTTCAGATCGGTCAGGATTGTTGTGCGACACCTTTGAAGCTGTGATTGGTGCCCTCTATCTTGACCAACACATCGCTGGCGTTTTGAAATTCATTGAACCAATGCTGACGGTGGCTTCAGAAGATATTCTGATCAATCATAAAGACGAAGACCCCAAGAGCAAGCTCCAGGAATGGGCCCAGGGTAAGGGGTACCAGGCACCACAATACATCACCCGAAATACCTCTGGCCCGGATCATTCCAAATTATTTGAAGTGGACGTTTTCATTAATAGCACTGTTTATGGCACCGGAAGCGGGTTCAGCAAACAAGCTGCCACGAAACAAGCGGCCATAAACGCGCTGAGTGTACTTGGATTATTACCATCACAATCGCAGTCAACGAGAAAGAATCCATGAAACCAAGATTAAAAGCGCTCGAATTACACGGATACAAGACTTTTGCCAGTCGGGTAGTCTTTGAGTTCCCGGGGAACATCACCGCCATCGTTGGCCCGAATGGATCGGGCAAATCGAATATTTCTGACGCGCTACGCTGGGTGTTGGGTGAACAATCTTATACATTGTTGCGCGGAAAAAGAACCGAAGACATGATCTTTGCAGGGTCAGACCAACGCCCCAGGGCGGGCATGGCTTCTGCGGCGATCACATTTGATAATGAAGATGGTTGGCTGCCCATCGACTACTCGGAAGTCTCCGTGGCTCGCCGCGCTTACCGTGATGGTGATAACGAATATCTACTTAACAAGCAACGCGTTCGCTTGAAAGACATCTCTGAGCTTCTGGCGCAATCCGGGCTGGCCGAACGGACTTACACGATCATCGGTCAAGGCTTGGTGGACGCCGCGCTTTCCTTGCGACCCGAGGAACGCCGCAAGTTTTTTGAGGAAGCGGCTGGTATCGGGCTTTTCCGCTCGCGACGGGAAGAATCACTGAATCGGCTGGATTCAACCCGGCGTAACCTCGAAAGAGTTCAAGATATTCTCTCTGAGTTGGAACCTCGTTTGCGCAGTCTTGAACGCCAGGCGAAAAGAGTGGAAGAATACGACCATGTGCAAGCTGACCTTCAGGTGTTGCTCAAGGATTGGTACGGCTACCACTGGCAGAATACCCAAAAAGAATTGTTGCGGTCTAAAGAGATCCTTAAAAACCACGATGAGAAGGTAAAAACTGCCCGCGGAAAACGTACGAGCATTGAAGTGGAAGTGCAAACCGCGCGAACCAGATTGTTGCAACTACGCGAGGAATTGAACCAATGGCATTCTGAATCCGCGGGCATCCATTCTGGCCGTGAAAAGATCAGCCGCGACCTCGCCGTTCTGGATGAGCGTTTCCGTTCGTACCGTGACCAGGAAGTGGCGCTCAAGAACGACCTGATCAAAAACGAAGAACAACGCGAGATCCAGCGCGAAAAACTGGAATCGATCCTCGATGAAAAGAACCGTCTGCAAACAGAATTGACAGAAGCGCAAGAGCAGCTCAAACTCGCCCAGGAACAATTGGATTCACGTCAAACTGAGCGCGAGAAGATCGAGGTCCAAATCCGGCAGGAAAGAAAAAACCTTTCCGATGCCGAATCGAGGCAAGTGCAACTTAAGGCGCACCAACGCGAGTTGATTAGCCGCCAGGAGACTCAAACCACCACCAAAGCGACTTTAACAAACAATGTTGCCACGAACGCCAAAGCCTTACTGGATGTCACCAAGGCGCGCGATGAGGGTTTAAAAAAGGTTGAAGTGGCGCAATTGGCTTATGAGGAAATCCAAGAAATTGTCACCAAACACGTTGAGGAATTGCATAAAAAAGAGGAAGACGAAAAGAAATATTTCCAGGAGTTAAACCGCCTGGAGTCTGAACACGCAAAAATGAAAGCCCAATTGGGTGTGCTTGACCAGGCTGAAACTGCAATGGCGGGTCTTGCTGAAGGTGCCAAGAATTTGATCCAGGCGGCGAAGGGTGGCAAACTAAAAGGACAGTTCAAAGCGATCAGCGCGATGATCGAAGTGCCGGCTGAGTTGGAAACCGCGATTGGATCGGTTCTCGGCGATCAACTCGACGCCATTCTACTGGATGCCGCCACGGACCCGGAGGAAACGCTTGAATTCCTGGATGTAGACTCCAACGGGCGGGCTATTTTGATTCCCGCCGGGTTGGCGAAAAATGTGGAAAACCTGAAAGCCATCAAGGAACCGAATGTCTTGGGGGTCGCCTCCGAACTCGTGGGCGGGAACCGAGAATTGAAACCCCTGTTGTCACTCCTTTTAGGGCAGGTTTTGATCGTCAAAGACAGGCAAACCGCGAGAAGATTGGTTACATCACTGCCTGTTTCAGGCCGGATCGTGACCTTGAAGGGCGAAGTGTTCCTTGGAACCGGTGTGATCATTGCCGGTAAAGATAAACGTGCCAACCTTGTTGGGCGTCCACGGCAGCGGCGTGAACTTGCCGACAAGGTCGAGGATGTAGAACGCCAACTCGAAGAGCATGAAGAAAAATTTGCGAAATTGCGTGAAGCTATCCAATACCTAAGAGCTCAACGTCAAAAAGAAGAAGTGACTCTTAAACAGTCGCGTCTCGACCTCGAATCCGGGGAACGCGCTTACCAGGCTGCCTTGCGGGCGTTTGAGCAACAAAACCAAAAGAACGACTGGCACCAATCCCAACTCAAGGTCATCGATACCGAGATCGAAAAAACAAGCGTAGAAAACAACACGCTCGAAACCCAAATCAAAGCGGGCGATAAGTTAATCAATACGTTGAACACGAAAATTCGAGAAATCAATGTCCAGTTGAGGGCGGTCTCGACAGAAGAATTCCAGAGCCAGGTGGTGCATTGGAACACATCCGTGGCGGTGATCAACCGGGGTCTAGCAGATGCCGAAAGGCGCCACGGTGAATACGCCCAAGGAGTGTCTCAGAACCGGTCGGATGTTGAAAATATCGATCAACGGTTAACGCTGATCGCCTCTCAATTGATCGATGCTGAAAAACAAAGAGTGGAATTGCAACAGCAGGAAAAAATCCTTAACGAATCCATAGCCAACCTTCAGCTTAAGATCGACCCCGCAGAAATTGAGTTAGCTGATTTAGAAAGAGCATATTCCAAGTTGCAGGAGGATTACACCTTCGCGCAACAAGCCGAAACGAACACAGAAAGATACAGTACCCAGGCTCAATTAGACCTGGCGCGCATCACTGAAAGTCTTGACAGCCTACGGAGAAAAATAGAAGAAGATTTTGGCCTGGTGGCGCTTGAATATTCAGATGATGTCACCGGACCGACACCTTTGCCGTTGGAAGGCATTAACCAACTCTCAAATTTGAATGAAATTCCACCTGGTCTGGAAGAATCCATCAACCGACAGCGTGCGTTGTTACGCCGCATGGGCGCGATAAACCCAGACGCGCGGGCGGAATATCACGAGGTCAAGGACCGCTTTGAATATCTCACCAGCCAGATGGCTGATCTGCACAAAGCCGATACTGACCTTCGCCAGATCATTAACGAACTGGATGATCTGATGCGGAAGCAATTCAGAGTGACTTTTAACGCGGTGGCGGCCGAATTCAAGCAGATGTTTACCCGCTTGTTTGGTGGCGGTTCCGCGCGATTGATCTTGACGGACGATGAAAATCCCACTGAAACAGGCATTGACATCGAGGCCAAATTACCCGGCCGGCGCGAACAAGGTCTCTCTCTCCTCTCAGGCGGTGAACGCTCCTTGACGGCGGTCGCTTTGATCTTTTCACTGTTGAAAGTATCTCCGACCCCGTTCTGTGTCATGGATGAGGTCGACGCCATGCTTGATGAAGCCAACGTTGGTCGTTTTACCGAATTGCTGAAAGAATTGGGGAAAGACACCCAATTTATCGTCATCACCCACAACCGAAATACCGTCCAGGTGGCGGACGTAATCTACGGTGTAACTATGGGGCGGGATTCCGCCAGCCAGGTGATCAGTTTACGACTGGACGAAGTCAGCGAAGACATGGTTAAGTAAAATAAAAAACTGCGTTTCGAGAGAAACGCAGTTTTTATAACCATCAAAGGTATCGTTCTATTGGACGATACGGTATTCGCTGGGGATGGCGGGCTCCAGGGGAACGACCGAAGCCCAAATATTGAACTTCTTGATCGTGCTGGCGAGTTGGGCGTCTTCAACGAATTTTGAGAATGTGGTGCTCTTGGCTGTGCTTAATTCATCCGCGTTCATTTCACGAATTTCGTGTCCGACCACCTGGATGATGTGATAACCAAAGCTGGTTTTCACAGGTGCGCTAATCGCGCTGATATCCATGGACCAGATTGCGGTTTCAAATTCTTCAACCATTTGACCCTTGGCGATCCATCCGAGATCTCCTCCGAAGAGGCTGTTCGACGTGTCTAAGGAAAGTTCGGCAGCGAGGATGGAGAATTCTTCACCTGCGTTCAAACGATCAAGCACGGCGTTGGCTTCTTCTTCAGTAGCCACGAGGATGTGCCTGGCCCAGACCATATCTTGCTCAGCGAGCACGTCCTTGGTGAGGAGTTCGAATAATTTCCGGCTGTAGAGTGTGTTCCGCACGTATTCACGGAACTCAGCACCACCGAAAGCGGTTTGAGATTCAAGATTGGCGACGACAGTGGCGTAAAGGCCGTCAAACCCCTCTTTGGTGTATTCCGTGGGGGTGGGTGGAATGGTCGTGGCGGTGGGATTCACTGTGGGGGTGTTGGTGGGCAATTCCACGGTCGCGGTGGGGGTTTCGAGCACGGCAGCGGGGTCGACGGTTGCTTCGACTACTGCGGCGGTAGCCTCAAGTGTAGCCACTGGTTCCTCGGTAACCTCAGGGGTTTGGGCAACCAGGGCAAGCTGTGTGGGGGAGTAGGTTGAAGTGGGTTTATATTCCTCGGTGGGAGCCGGGGTGGGAGTGCCATTCACGTAATAACCAAATTGTTCCTGAATTTCGAGGTCAATTTCTTCTTCAGAAACAGTGATACCCATTTCCTTGGCTTTTTGGGCGATCACAGCTTCGGTGACCATTTTATCGAGCACGCCTTCACCAAAGGTAAGGTAATCGTCCAATTCGGTTTGTACTTGCAACAGTTGAGATTGGAAAAAAGAAGCAAATTGTGAAAGTTGGTAGTTCAAGAACATTTGGGTTTGAGTCAATCTCTCGTAACGAACCCTTTTCTGAAACTGTTCAACTGTAATTTTATCGTTATTGATTTTCGCGACTGTTTTTCCAGCTTGCAAAACCGTGCTATTTAGAACACCGTAAACGATCAATAGTACGATGACCGCCAACAATGAAATAATGCCAATCAAAAGCACTTTACGCTGCTTCCGCTCTCTTTCGAGACGGGCAGTATGTTTCTTGGTGATAATCTTTGGTTCGTTTTCCTGGTTTTCTTTTGCCATGATTAACCTCGATTACTCGAGCAAAGGGCAGGGAGGTAGCCTCCGTGCCCTCTGCTGGTTCTGTATTTTCTTAGCGGATCGCGTCTGACCAGCGTTCCCCGGTGAAGGGGAGGATGGCGATGTGGCGGGCGCGCTTGACTGCAACCGCAAGTGAGCGCTGGTGAAGCGCGCAAGTGCCGGTTTGGCGCCGTGGGCGAATCCGTCCATCTTCAGTTACGAAGCGGCGTAACATATCGATAGCTTTGTAGTCAATGGCAATCGATTTATCAGCGCAGAATTGACAGATCTTGGGTCTGGCAACAAAACGCCGATTTCCTGAAAACCGTTCATTTTCTGCAAAATTTTCTTCAGCCATAATTCCTTACTCCAATTTAAAACGGATACTCTTCATCATTCAGTAGGTCAGGTTCTTGAGATTCGCCATTGTTCTGATTAGATTCGTGACGGTCACCAAGGATCATCATCTCTGAAGCTACGATCTCGACGCTGGTACGCTTTATATTTTCGGCGTCTTCCCAACGGCGAGTCTGCAAGCGGCCCTCCACATAAACTTGCTGACCTTTTGACAGGTATTGTTTGCAAATTTCAGCGAGGTTTCCCCAAGACACCACATTAAACCATTCGGTTTCGTTGTGGCGCTCTCCATCAGTGGTGTTCCAGGTGCGGTTTGTGGCAACGGTGAACGTGGTAACGGGTCTTCCTGAAGGCGTGTATCTCATTTCAGGGTCGCGACCAAGATGACCGATGATCATTACTTTGTTCAAATCTCGACTCATGGCGTACTCCTCTCGGAGCCTGGTCCTACTCCGGCTTTACTTCAGGGGTTTCAACAACAGTGATCATAAAGCGCATGACCGGTTCGAGGAATCGTAAGAGACGATCCAGCTCGGTTGCGAAGGCAGGCGGGAAATCTGCGGTGATCAATGCGTACTGACCGTCACGCTGTTTGTTGATGATGTAGGTCAAACGACGTTTGCCCCACACATCCAATTTAACCAGCGAGCCACCTGCAGTAGTGATCCAGCCTTGAACTTTTTCGATGACCTCTTTAAATGCCGTCTCGTCGAGTTCAGGATGAACAATTAGAACAACTTCATACGTTCGCATAATGGGAACCTCCTTTCCACGGGTTTGCTCTTGTTGACCACTGCAAGCAGCCTCAAGAGCGGAAAGGCAGCAGTTTATTTTCTGCTAACCAAGAAGCAATTTTACCACAATTTCTAGGATTATCCTTTGGAAGGATTTACTAGGTTGCCCAGACACCAACAAGGATTAAAAAGATGTTTGAGTATTGAAGAGACACGCTTATAATTGCGGGATTGTCGGAAGAATGGAAAAAACAGGATGTTTCGATCTTTAGCCCACTTTTTTAATGATAGAGAGTATTATCGCTAATTGGTGCGTTTCGCGCTTCCAATCGCGTTGCAAAACTTTGTCACCTCCTCATTAAACATGGTGGCGCTGGTTTTGATCGGCCAATTAGGGGAAGAATCCGTGGCTGCGATCGGGTTGGCGAACCAAGTCTGGTTCTTGTTGAATCTTGTCATTTTCGGTGTTGTCAGTGGTTCAGCCATGTTTGTGGCGCAGTTATGGGGCAAAAAGGATATTCCCAATATACAACGGGTACTAGGGTTGACGATCAAACTCAGCGTTGTCGCAGCCATTTTCTTTTGGGTAGTCGCTGTATTTTTTCCATCGACGGCATTGGGACTTTACACCAAAGATAACGCGGTGATCGAAATTGGCAGCCTGTATCTGAAAATATTTGGCTGGTCTTACTTCTTCTTTGCCATCACCGCCACCTTCAGCGTGGCTTCCCGCTCGACTGGCAATGTGCGTCTGCCCTTAGCAGTGAGCACTTCAGCTCTTGGGTTGAACGTCATTCTTGCTGCTGCGTTGATCTTTGGGGTGAAGTTCCTTAGAATCCCGGCTTTGGGTGTGGAAGGAGCGGCCATCGCCGGCTTGATCGCCAGGGCGATCGAGTGTTTGGCCATCTTGTATTTTGTTTACCGAGATCGCTTTAGCCCAATCGCAGCATCGATCCGCACCATTTTGCTAATCGAACCTAAATTCATAGGAGTAGTGCTAAAACCGCTTATCCCTGTCATTTTGAACGAAATTCTCTGGTCTTTGGGCATCACGACCTACAATGCGATCTATGGGCATATTGGAACCAATGCGGTGGCGGCTGTCAACATCCTCGCGACTATCGACCAAATGGCCTTTGTCTTGTTCCTCGGCCTGGGCACAGCCACGGCAATCATGGTTGGGCATCAAATCGGACAGGGTAATAAAGACAAAGCTTATGAATATGGCGGCAGATCCTTAGTCATCCAGGGTACCGGGGCACTGGTCATGGGGGGTGTTCTATACCTGGTGGCAGGCAACATTTTCCGGTTCTATAAAGTGGACGTGGAAGTGATCCAATACGCCCGGGTATTGTTAACCGTTTTATCCTTGGGGTTGTGGGTCAAGGCTTCCAATCACGCGGTCATTATCGGCATTTTAAGACCGGGGGGTGACACCCGTTTCTCTTTGGTTTTAGATGGTTTGGTAATCTGGCTGGTTGGAGTTCCAATCGCCGCGACGGGCGCCTTTGTTTTTCACCTGCCCGTCTACCTGGTTTACGCGTTGACTTACAGTGAGGAAGTCGTCAAGCTTCTGTTTGGTTTGCGGCGCTACTTCTCAAAAAAATGGATCAACGACCTTACTCAAAAAGTGATTGATTTGCCTACCGGATAGATTGATTCTCTATTCATCGTAATATAGTGCCAATTATTCGATAGTCACAAATACATTTAATCCTTTGAAGGCGCGTGGGCTTTTCCTGGATCCCGGACGAGCAAGGTGAGCGCAACTGTTGATGCCAGCCCAAACAGGGCGGAAGCGATAAAGGTTACCGGATAACCAAAACTATCCGCTAGAAAACCCCCCAACAGGGGAGCCAGGATCGCGCTGGGAGCGATCAAAGTGTTCGCCATACCCACGTAAGTGGGGCGTTGTTCTTCATTTCCAAATTCCAAAGATATTGTCAGCCCGATCGTCCAAAAAGCGGTGCTGCCCACGCCAGTCAAGATAAAGATGAGCACGTAAAAATCAGGGTTTTTAATCCACAACGCGAGGAGGGAGCTGAAAGCGGCCGCCAGGCTTCCAAGAACCAAGACCCACTTACGAGACCACAAGTCTGCCAGGCGGCCAAGCAGAGGGTTGGCGACCACTTGAGTGATCATTAAGATACTGGTCATGATGCCTATCGAAAGGGTGCTAAAACCTAGTTTCTTGACCGCGAACACGGTATAGAAAGCAAAAGCCATCATTCCAAACTGTGAGATGAAACGGCTGATGAGAAAATTTCGAAAATGACCGTCTTTTTTCAAGATAGTAAGCACGTCATGCCAAAGGGGCGAAAGATGCGTTGACGGAAGCTCCGCCTCACGAATCGGTTCACGGGTGCGGTTCAAGAAAAACCAAGAAATCACGTAGAGCGCTGAAGCGATAAAAAAACAAGTCGCGAAATCAAAGGGTGGAGCGATTCGCTGCAGGATCACGCCGGAAAGCACCGCACCGACGGATGCTAAAAGATTGGCGGCTGCCGACTGACTGCCAAAGAAAGTCGCGCGGATGCCCCCGGGGATGACCTTGGTCATCATGATCTGCCAGGCGTTGGCGGTTAAGCCTGCTCCCAGACCTTGCCACACCAAGACAACGAAGGTAGCGATCAACGCTGCCGTAGAGCCGATCATGGGCAATAGCAGGCCAATGATGGCCAACGCGAGAATTGGAGCCCTCTCCTGGATGGTCATGAACATTACATATGATTTGATGCTGGGCATGCGGCTTATGCGCTTGGCGATCAAGAGTTGGGGAAGCTGCCATCCCATATTGTGGATCGCGGGGATCAAACCAATCAGCGTCGCTGAATTGGTTAAAGTGGCTACAAATAATGGGATCACGGTTGTATAAGACGCGAAACCTACAGCGAACCCGAAGAACGCGCCGTCCCCGATATTCGCGATCAGATTGTGTTTCAGGTTCGCTTTCTCAACCGATTGCATATTCACTGCCTTATTGTAACAAAACCCCGGTTTTGGTCCGGGGTCTTTGTTTTAGTTTTGAATCAGCTAATAAGATTCTTCTGGTTCGTCGTCTTCCCAGACTTCTTCATCTTCGTCTTCGTCCAGCTCTTCCCATTCTTCCATCTCGTCTTCTTCGTTATCCCAATCATCCTCAGACGCAGATTCAGCGTTAGCGGAATATGTTTTGCAGCCGGTATCAGGATCCAATTCGACCATCCCCGCGCTGCAGATGCCTTCATCAAGGAAAGCGCAATCGAGATAATGACATTTAATTCTGGGCATAAATAAAGTCCTCCTGTTAGATCGATTGAAACTGTTGGCGTTTCAACTGAATAATGGTGGTGATAAAAATTACGGTCATACAAAGTGCAGATAGAACGCACCATTGACATAGAGCCCGGATCACAAAAAATTCAAGGTAAGTCAAATACAACGAAAACAAGAAACCGAATAATCCGAGACCAAAAATCAGGTGAAAACTTGCAGGTTTGAGAAATCGTATTTTTTGACCAAAGAGGTAAAGCACGATCAATGCAAGGTATGTCAGTGACCCCAAAAGTGCCAGAGAAATTCCCCAAAGCTCAGAGTATTGGCTATTCTGTACGGTTGTGCAATCCCCCAATCCTGGTGTGCAATAAATGGGCGTATCCGTGAATTTTACAAAAGTAAGATACGCGGAATCAATAAAACCAATAATGGATGCAACAAAAGCGATTCTCGTTGATTTGTTCATTCACCCTTCGATTTCTTTGTGCGGGCTACCAATCGGCTGCGATTTTACCCCAACCTTGTCAATTCGTAAAGTATTATTCAAAGATTCATTCCCCACTTCGTTTAAAGAGGTTACACATTCTACCCCGGTTTTAACCGATGCGCTTCCATGACATTGGGCAGATTTTCGATCTTGGTAAGCACTCTTGAAAGTTGAGCGATATCCGAGATATCCAAAACGAGAACCAGGTTCGCCAAATTGTGAGTGACGTTTAATTTGATGTCTTTAAGATTGATATTCTCATTGGTTAAGAGGGCAGAAATATCTCCCATCAATCCTTGTCGATCGTAGGCTTTGATCTGGATTTCGACCGGGAAGGTGAGTTTAGGCTCACCCCAGGTAACCCGGACGATGCGATCGTGGTCTTTAATACGCAAGATATTTGGGCAATCCTGGCGGTGGATGGTGGCGCCCCGACCGCGGGTGATGTAGCCAATGATCTCGTCGCCGGGGACGGGTTTGCAGCATTTTCCGTAGGTAGTCAGAATACCTTTAAGACCTAAAACCGAAACCGCGTTCTCATTAACTTGTTTTTGAGGGGTACCCGGTTTGATGGTTAGGATGTCAGCTTGACTTTTTTCACCTTCAGACAATAGGTTGATTAGGTGACCAATGGAAATATCACCGCATCCGATCGCCACGTAAAGATCATCCAGGCTGCGGAAGTCAAAGTTATTGGCAAGTTTTTCGAGGCTGTAATCGTTCAAGCCGAGACGGCGCAGTTCCTTTTCGAGTATGTCTTTGCCTTGCGAAAGGTTTTGGTCGCGGTTTTGGTGTTTAAACCAGGCTTTGATCTTTGACCGAGCCCGTTGGGTTTTAACCAGACCGAGGTTCGAGTTTAACCAATCTCGCGAAGGGCCGCCTTGTTTGGCTGCCAGGATCTCCACCTGGTCGCCGGTTTTAAGCGTGTATTCCAGGTTAACCAACTTGCTGTTGATCTTGGCACCACGGCAACGATTACCAATCTCGGTATGCACGTGATAAGCGAAATCGATCGGCGTGGACCCCGCCGGCAGGTCAATAATGTCGCCTCGTGGGGTAAACACATACACGCGATCTTGGAAGACGTCCGTTTTCATGCCATCAACGAATTCGTTGGCATCTTCCACGTCTTGACGCCATTCCATCAGTTTCTTCAGCCAGTTGATGCGCTGCTCATAGCGTTCGTCGTGCGGTCCTTTTTCTTTATACTTCCAGTGGGCTGCGATGCCAAATTCGGCGTTCTCATCCATCTCGTTGGTGCGGATCTGCACTTCAAGCGGTTTGCCATCGTCATAAAGCACGGCAGTGTGCAAGGATTGGTAGAAGTTGTCTTTGGGGCCGGCGATGTAATCATCAAATTCGTTGGGGATGGGGCGCCAGCGGGTGTGGATCACCCCCAGAGCAGCGTAACATGAGGGAATGTCAGGGACGATCAGGCGAACTCCGCGCAAATCACGCACCAACTCAAAGGGTTTGTTTTTTTCCATCATCTTGCGATAAATGGAATAAATGTGTTTGCTGCGGGCGGAGATCTCGACCTTGACTCCGGCTTCGAAGATCAGTTTCTTAAGCTGGTCGCTGATTTTTTGCATCTGACGTTCACGCTCGATGCGCGTCTCAGACAGATTCTGGGCGATCTCTTTATACTTCTCAGGGTTTGTATAGCGGAAGCCAAGGTCTTCCAACTCCCATTTCAATTGCCAGATTCCCAGGCGGTTGGCAAGTGGCGCGAAGATATCGAGTGTTTCTTGAGCGATACGGCGGCGCTTTTTCTCAGGCATATAGCCAAGTGTGCGCATGTTGTGAAGCCGGTCGGCCAGCTTGATCAGGATGACGCGGATGTCTTCACCCATGGCGAGGAAAGTTTTTCGCAGGGTTTCGTTTGCCAAGTCGCGGCGTCTGTCGCGCGCGAGTTGTGAATCGAGAAGGGCGTCGTCGTTTTCGGAATCTTTTGAAATCTGTTCAAAGATCTGTGCGTCATGCTGATCGGCCCGTGAGACCCTCGGAAGGTGGGTTAGCTTGGTGACTCCGTCTACCAGGCGGCCAATTTCAGGGCCGAATTCTGTGTGAATGTCTTGCAGGGTGACACTCGTGTCTTCGACTGTGTCGTGCAGCAACCCGGCGGCGATGACCACAGGTTGGACGTGCATTTCTGTGAGAATGATGGCAACAGCCACGCAGTGACTGATGTAGGGCTCACCTGAAGCCCGTTTTTGACCCTCATGGGCATTCTCGGCGAATTTATAGGCAAGGGTGATCATCTCCCGATCTACAACCGAGTAGGATTCGGGCAGGTCATCGAGAAGATTTTCAAGCAAAGGTGCCAGTTTTTCAGAACTGATCATCAATCGCGCCTATTCATAATCGCTATAGTATATCATTTTCATTCGGCAGTATGATCAGCGACTAATATGGCGGGGTCAAGCTCCAGGAAAGAGTTTACACGGCGGTTGGCATGGGATACATCCATGGTGAGCGTGATCTCGTTTGGGACGGTGATGCAAAACATGCCAGCTCGCCTGGCGGCAGTGATACCGTTGGGGGAGTCTTCAAAGACGATGACTTCGGATGGGGCGACCCCTAGCTTTAACGCGGCTTTAAGAAACAATTCAGGGCTGGGTTTCACTTCAGAAACATCATCCGCGGTGCAGACCACATTGAAATATTGGCGTAACCCCAACCTTGCCAGGTGACCTTCAACCCAAGATCGGGGTGAACTGGATGCCACGGCCAAAACCAAACCAATATTCAGACTTGCCTGGATGAAGCCCTCCACGCCCGGTAGAATGGGTTGGTCTTTGACCAATTCAAGCGACCGAACGAAACTTGCTTGATTGAGTGTCTTGACATCCAAGCGACCACCGGTGAGATGGTGAAGGTGCAACCCAGGGTCATACGCGCTCGGGCCGCTGCCAATTGCTTTTTTCCAATCTTCGACTGTAAATGTGAAACCGTGCTGGTCAAAGAGTTCCACCCACGCGTTACAACCGGGAACCTCAGTGTCAAGGATCAACCCGTCAAAATCAAATATGAATCCCTTTAGAGTCATGCCCACCCACCGATAAAATTTATTTGAGTAATTCCTGGCCTGCGAATTTACGATCCGGAGAAAGGATTTCGAGAGTTTCAGCATCTTCCTGGGTGGTTTGTGTGGTGACCACACGCGTGAGCAGTTCACCTAGCGCGGGACCAAGCATGAATCCTTGCCCGCATAAGCCCACGCCCAGGAGCAGGTTGGGAACTTCCGACGCCCACCCGACGATCGGAAAGCCATCGGGAGTCATGGGGTAGAGACCGCGCCATGTGCGGCGCACGCGAATGTTCTTCAACCTGGGCATAATTTCGATCATCCGTTTGGAGACCATTGGCAAAAAACTGCTGGTCTCATTAACATCATCCCCCCAAGCGTTTGGACTGGGAGTGATGCAGAAGATCACCTGCCCGGTGATGTGCTGATAGAAATAATAATTTGATGAACCGGCAGCCGGCCGGATATCCACAACCATTGGGCCAAGGAAGCGCGCAACCGGTTCGGTGATAGCCGCTTCGTGAGAATCAGGCTTGACGGGCAATTCGATTCCGGCCATTCTACCGATTTGAGCGGCTTCTGCCCCCGCGGCGTTTAGGACGATTTCGGCGTGGTATTCACCACGGCTGGTGACCACCTTGGTGATCTTTCCGTTTTCAAGACATAAGCCGGTTACGGGTTCAGAGAAATGAAATTCCGCGCCAAGTCTGGCGGCGTGGATGTAATAGGCGTGGTTAACCAGCAATGGAGAGGCGCTGCCGTCGTTCGGTGAAAAGGTACCGCCGATCAACCCTTGAGGGTTGAGGTCGGGAATAATTTTTAATAGATCCTCTTTGTTGTACCAGTTGTTTTCCAAACCATATTTCTTTTGGATAACCAACAAATCTTTAAGCGTTTTCTCTTCCTGTTCGCGATAAGCAACGAAGGCGTATCCGCAACGATCCCACTCGATGTCTTCACCGAAGTGTTCCTTGAAGTGGGAAAAAATTTCAATGCTGCGCAGGCAGAGTCTGATCTTGGCGGGGTCAGAATGAGTGGCCCGAATGCCGCCAATGGCGCGCTTGTTCGATCCCTGACCTACACTCGCCACCGATTCAAGGACTAATACTTTTAAACCTGCTTTTGCCATGTAATAGGCGGCGGGAGCGCCCAACGATCCGGCACCAATAATGATGACATCGAATTTTGAATTGGAATCAACCATTATTCCTCCACCTCGTGTTCGCCGGCCAGGGTACCTAGTGGCACCTCGATGAAGATCGGCCGCTTGGAAGGGCCCGTGATCTGGTCAGACGGAACCCCTTCCTCACGGAAGATCCTGCGGATCAGGGCATCACAAGTTTTCGCGCCGCACGCGCCCATACAGGCTCGCGTCACGGTCTTAATCTCGTTCATGTCTTTGTAACCCTCACGGATCAAATTGCGAATCTCGCCGGCGGTGACATGTTCGCAGCGGCAAACGATCGTGTCATCTTCTACATGGTTGACGTATTGGAACATGGGCTGAGTAATGCGGGAGGATTGAATGCGGATTCCCGCGATGTGAGGGGCGGTTTCTTTGTCGGATTCGACCTGGATGATCATGGTGCGATCGCTGGTCTTGATGCTGTGGATGTCGTAAATATCCGTGTCACCAAGGGATTTGCCTTCCGTGTCGAGGATGGTGACGATATCATCCCGAGTGACCACCTCGCTTGAAAATTCGTACGGAATGGACACGATGGGTTTTTCGGGATTCGCGCGATAATCGACAAGAGTGATCGCCAACCCTGGGCAACCCGCAACGCACTTTTCACAAACCTCGCAGCAATAATTGTTGCCGATAAAACTAGGCACGGCGCGGATATCTTTTTTGTCCACGATGATCAACCCGTGGGGACAGAGCGACGAGCAGGGATCACAGGGGATCTCCTGGCTGCAGTGGAAAATGGGTACAACCCCTTCTGGCAAATCGGGGAGTTCTTCAGAGAAAACGTTTCCGGGTCGCGATTTGAGAATTTCGCCGGTGCGATACCATGAGGCCGGGATCTCGCCAATCGGTATGCCCATTGCTTTGGCGATTTCGAGACCTTTGATCTTGCCTGAAAAAATTGCCGCGGAGGCTTCAGCGATCTCTTCGGCATCCCCGGCTACAAAAGCATTCATTTTAAAATCGACCGCTTTTTGATAAAACTCAGAAACCGGGTCGAGGCCTACGGCAATCAGGATGGCGTCACACTCAAACGATTTTTCAGTGCCCGGTATGGGCACAAATTTTTCGTCCACGGCGGCGATGCTAACGGAATTGACGTAGTTGTCGCCATTGGCGCTGAGGATGGTGTGAGAGGTATAAATGGGCACACCCATACGCACCAGTTTGTCTTTGTGCACCTTGTAACCGCCGCATTCAGGCAGAGCTTCTACCAACCCGACCACGCCGATTCCAGCCTGGAGAGCGTGATAGCCGGCGATCAAACCAACATTGCCCCCGCCGACTATAAAAAGTTTTTCAGCCGGTTTGACCAGGTCACGGTTGACCAATGTTTGGAATGCGCCAGCCCCGTACACCCCGGGCAGGGTGTTGCCTTTGAAGGCTAGGAATTTTTCACGCGCGCCACTTGCAACCAACAGGATCTCTGGTGTGACCAACACATATTCGTTACCAGCTTTGAGAATGCCAACTTTTTGGTCACTGTAAACGGCCAGGCAGGTACTCTGCAGCCAAATCTCGACGCTTTCGTGCTGCCGCAATTCTTTTTCAAGGATCGTGGCGATGTCAATGCCACGGGTTCCCGCATAGACCGCGTCCGCGGAGCCGAAAAAACGGTGGGTCTGTAAAACAAGTTTTCCGCCGAGACGATGTTTATCATCCACCAGCAGGGTTTGAATGCCGAGCTTGCCGAGTTCGATGGCTGCCGATAGCCCGGAAGGCCCGCCGCCGAGGATCAGCACTGGGATTTTTATTTCAGGCACCGGCTTGAAGGAGGGTTGACCAATTACGAGGGGTAGTTCAGGGTGACCATTGTTGGGGAGAACGCGCATCCCTTCCGTGACCACTTCCATGCATGATTTAAGCGGTTTTCCATTGGCGATGACCATGCATTGTGAACATTGACCATTGGCACAAAAAATCCCCAAAGGGGATCCGTCTTTATGATGATGACCAAATACCTTGATGCCATTAGCGAACAACGCGGAGGCAATGGTTTCGCCTTCCATGGCTTGGAAGGTATGGCCTTCCCATGAAAACGAAATCGTTTTTCGATCCGGAATTGGCAAGATCGGGTGTTCTGTGATCCGATGATCGGTCATGTTTCCCTTGATCCTTTAATATTCAAAAATGGGCGCTACATATCAAAAAAACTTGCTTACCAGTCTTGAACGGTTTTAAGTTTACCAATACCTGGTTACTTCTAAAACTGAAATAATACCCAAAAACCTAACCAAGTGTCATTGAAAACTCGTATCATCCTGTTTTGTTGTGCTTTAAGTACGCTTCGATAAAACCATCCAGGTCGCCGTCTAGCACAGACTGGCTGTTTCCAACCTCATACTCTGTGCGGTGGTCTTTCACCATTTGGTAGGGGTGCAACACATAAGATCGGATCTGGCTGCCCCATTCCGCTTTTTGGTAAACGCCGCGCAGGTCGGATAGATGCTTATCTTGGGCGATTTGAGCCAAATCGAGCAACCTTGACCGAAGCACCCGCATGGCATTCTCGCGATTTTGCATTTGCGAGCGTTCATTCTGGCAGGTTACCACGATACCCGTTGGAATGTGGGTGATACGGATGGCGGTGGCGTTTTTCTGCACATTTTGCCCGCCAGCACCCGACGATTTATAAATGTCGATCTTAAGTTCGTCAGGGTTGATCACCACGAGTGGGTCTTCCTGGGCGGCTTCGGGCAAAACTTCCACCTGGGCAAACGAAGTGTGGCGGCGATGAGCGGAATCATAAGGCGAAAGCCTCACCAGGCGATGAACACCTTTTTCGGCACGCAAATAACCATAGGCATAACTGCCGTTGACCATAATGCTGACGGTTTTGATGCCGGCTTCGTCACCTTCGGTTTGGTCTAGTATTTCGGCCTGGAAGCCGCGCCGTTCACACCAGCGCAGGTACATACGTTCGAGCATGGCGGCCCAATCTTGGGCGTCTGTGCCACCTTCACCAGTATTAATGGTCAGGATCGCGTTTCCACGGTCATAACGGCCGCCTAAAAGCGTGGAAAGACTGAGCTTATCCAACTCCTGGCTGATCTTGGAGGTTTCGGCTGACAACTCGGCATCCAGAGAGGGATCCTCCATCTGGGAAAGTTCCAGGGTGTCGTCGATCCTTTTTTTGAGGGAATTCCAAAGGTTGATCTCCTCTCGCAAGTCGGCGAGGGATTTCATTAATTGTTGCGCTTGTTGGGGATCGTCCCAAAGGTGGGGGTCTTCGGATTTTGCCTGGAGTTCATCCAGCTGGATTTGTTTGTTGCTTAAGTCAAAGACGCTCCATGAGTGTGTGGATGGTGGCGCGGTATTCTTTGAGCGAGAGCGTAATTTCTTCCATGGTTAATCCTTTATGCCTGATTCATTAATATACTATCAACGAAAGATTCCGGGTCAAAGGGTTGCAAGTCATCCGCTTTTTCGCCCAGACCGGCGAAGTAAATCGGCAGGCCTAGTTCGTTCTGTATGGCGAAGGCCATGCCGCCCCGCGCGCTGGAATCCAATTTGGAGAGGATGACACCGTTAACCTGAACCGCCTCTTGAAAGGCCTTGGCCTGATGAAGAGCGTTCTGCCCAGTGGTCGCGTCTAGGACGAGCAAGACGGCATGCGGAGCGCCAGGTAGGGCCTTACCCACGACACGATGGACTTTCTTGAGCTCTTCCATCAGGTTATAGCGGGTATGAAGGCGACCGGCCGTATCAATTAAGACGATATCCGATTTACGAGCAATCCCGGCTTGGACGGCATCAAAAGCCACCGCGCCCGAATCACTATCAGGTTGACCGGCCACCACTGGCAGATCGAGCCGCTCCGCCCAAGCCTGTAATTGGTCGATGGCCGCAGCCCGGAAGGTATCCGCGGCAGCAAGAAGTACTTTTTTGCCTTCGTTGGAATAAAGCTTACCGAGTTTGGCGGCTGTGGTGGTTTTTCCAGACCCGTTCACGCCCACCAAAAGGATCACCGCGGGCTGCTTATTATCCAGTTGCAACTCGGAGGGGGGTGTTAATAAAGATAATAATTCCTCACGCAACAGGTGTTTAAATTCATCGGATCGCGTAACACCCAACTCGCTGGTCTTATTTTTAAGGTCCTTAAGGATCTTTTGCGTGACAGCGACCCCCAGGTCAGACTGGATCAATAATTCTTCAAGTTCGTCCCAGGTGTCGGCTTTGATTTCGGTGGCACCGACCAAAGTGGCGATACGACCAAACGTGGATTTACGAGTGCGGTCGAGACTTTCTTTCCATTTCGCGAAGAGGTCAGCCATAGGTCAAAATTATATCATGCCCGTTTAGGGTTGATTTTCAGAGGCAAGTTGGCCGCAACCGGCGTTGATGTCGATGCCCCGCCGCAAACGGATGGTGCAAGGGATGTTGTTTTTATCCAGGATATTTTTGAAGGCTACCGCCCGTTCGTGGGTTGTGGCTTGCCCCTGGAACGCGCGTGTGGGATTGAGAGGAATGATGTTGACGTGGCATAGCATGCCCTTAACAAGGGATGTCAACTCTAACGCATCATTGTCCGAATCATTGACACCCTGGATAAGCGCCCATTCGAAGGTCAGACGACGGTGGGTGGCGTTGACGTAGTAATGGCAGGCTTCGATCAATTCAGGCAATGGGTGTTTTTTTGCGATCGGCAAGAGTGAAGCGCGCAAGGTCTCATTGGCAGCATGCAAACTAATGGCCAGGTTCACCTGGCTTTTCTCGTCCGCGAATCGGCGGATCATGGGAACCAGACCGACTGTAGAAATGGTAAATCGCCGCGCGCCCAGGTTGAACCCATCCGCGGCGTTAAGTCTTTCGATGGCGGTCATAACCGCTTCGTAATTGTGGAAGGGTTCACCCATACCCATGATTACGATGTTGGTCACCACCTGTCCTGATTGTTTCAGTTCGCGGGCGAAGACGAGCACTTGTTCCACGATCTCTCCGGCGGAGAGATGCCGTGCGAAGCCCATCTGCCCGGTGGCGCAGAAAACACAGCCCATCGCGCATCCGGATTGTGATGAAATACATAAGGTTTGGCGGGATTCGTACCGCATGAGAACGGTTTCAATGGCACTGCCGTCTGGGAGTTTGAAAAGCGTTTTAACAGTCTGATTATCAACAGAGGCTACGCGCCTATCGGCGTGCAAGTGAGTAAATTCAAATTTATCGGCAAGCGAGGCACGGAGATCTTTTGAAAAGGTGGTGACCTCGGAAATATCCGAAACGAGGTCCACGTAAAAAGCATGCCAGAGTTGCTTCGCCCGAAATTCTGGTAAACCGCTGTCTTTTAGCTCAGCCTTGAGTGTTTCGAGATTCAGGTCAAAGAAATTTTGTCTAGTGTTCATCCAATACCTGCAGCAAATCGCCGAGTTCATTAATGATCAGGTCAACCTTGGGTGACCAAACGTCAGCTTCGGCGCGGGTGGCAATTCCCGAAAGGACGAGGGCGGTGGGGCAGCCTGCCAGTTGACCGCCATGGATGTCGGTTTCGAGACGGTCACCCACCACGAGGGTTTCGTTGGGGAGAGTTCCAAGTTTTTCGAGAGCAAAATCAAAGAGCGTGGTGGCGGGCTTGCCAGCGATGATCGGGGTAACGTCTGTGGCGGTTTCAAGCGCCGAGAGAATGGAACCAGCACCAGGGATGAGGCCTTCGGGGGTGGGGTAAGTTCGGTCGGGGTTTGTGAAGTAAAACGGGATGCCGCTGCGAATCAATAAGGTGGCGGCTTTCAATTTCCAAAAAGTGATCTCGCGATCCATACTGCCAATCACTGCAAGGCCGGGCTCTTCGGAATGGTAAAATCCAGCCTCATTCAGCGCGGTTTTAAGACCAATCTCGCCAAGGATATAAACTGGCCCTCCTTGCGGAAAGCGTTTCTTTAGCAGATAGGCCACACCCATGGCAGAATTGACGACCTGGTTTTCGCTTAACGCAACCCCAAACCCGGCAATTTTTTGAATGTATTGCGCCGGGGTGCGCGTGGCGTTGTTGGTCGCCAGGATCACTTTTAGACCGGCTTTTGTAAAACCATTAAACGTCTTCGGCAAGTCACCAATCGGCGCGCTTTCACGCCATAAGACGCCGTCCATGTCGAGGATTAGGGCTCTAATTTTATTTTTGTTCAATACCATCTTGCCTCATAAAACAGACCGGATAGCGATGCCACCCGGTCTGTCGGTTGGTAGATTTATTCGTGTTTCGGCGGCGCGAGAACCTGGTCAACCAGACCGTAATCGACGGCTTGTTGTGCGTCCAGATAGAAATTGCGATCCGTGTCGCGTTCGATGACTTCGAGGGTTTGACCCGTGGATTCGGAAAGGATCCCCATCAAGCGGGCTTTGAGACGTAAAATCTCACGAGCCTGGATCTCGATATCGGAAGCCTGACCTTCGGCTCCACCCAGGGGTTGGTGCATGTGAACCGTAGCGTGCGGAAGGGCGTAGCGTTTGCCCTTAGTACCCGCGGCCAGAAGCACGGTGCCAAATGAAGCGGTCACACCCACGGCTACGGTGCTGATCTTGTTGGGGATCATCTTCATCGTGTCGTAGATGGCCAGCCCGGAATAGATCTGCCCACCAGGCGAGTTAATGTACATTTGAATGTCCGCTTCGGGATCTTCACGGCTCAACACGAGCAACTGGGCGACCACCGCATTGGCGACCTGGTCGTCGATCGGCGTGCCGACAAAGATGATGCGTTCGCGGAAGAGGAGCGAATAGATGTCGTAGGCCCGTTCTCCACGACCGGATGATTCGATGACCATCGGAATGACTGATTTGAAATTAGGGATTTCCACTTTGCCTCCGGATATCCTGTTGGTTATGAATTACTCTGACTTTGTTTCCGCTGCTTTTTTGGTTGCTTTTTTCGCTTTCACCGGTTCCGCGGCGGTTTCTAAAGTGACTTCTGTTTTAGGCTCAGTTTTTTTCTTCGGCGCGGCTTTCGGTTTGGCATCCGTTTTTTCGCCTTCGGCAGCTGGTTTTTCTTCTGCTTTACCCGTGGCGATATCTTTCAATCGTTCGAGAACCTGGCGGTTCATCAAACGCGCAGCAGCCTGCATAGCGAGAGCGTTGGCGACTCGTTCGTTCTTGAGCTGTTTTTGCAATTTCTTCAAATCCATGCTGCCTTGCATTTCACTCAGCATGGTAGTGAATTCAGATTGGAGGTCCTCGTTCTTGACCTGGACGTTCTCGACCTTGGCGAGTTGGTCCATCACCAGGGAGTGTTCAAGACGTTTACGGGCGACTGGTTTGATGTCTTCTTCGAGCCAGGCGGCTTGTTCTTTTTTAATGGTTTTCAGGTAAGTATCCAACTCCATCCGTTGTTTAGAAAGATCTTCCTTGACGGATTCGACGACGTGTTCCATCTCGTGTTCGACGAGGTGGGGTGGATACTTGATCGTAGCGCCCGCGATCAATTTTTCAATCAATTCGTCGTACCAGCCGCTCTCGTATTCTTCTTTTTCACGAGATTCGAGTTGAGCCTTGATGTTTTCGTTGAGTTTTTCCACATTTTCAAAGTCACCTACCGTTTGTGCGAAGGCGTCGTCAATTTCAGGAAGGTGAAGCACTTTAACACTTTCCACCTTGCAATGGAATTCGACTTCCTTGCCTTGCAGTCTCTCGTAGCGTGAGTCAGAGGGATACGTGTATTTGAAGGTTTTTTCGTCCCCGGCGGCGAGTTTTAACAGGTTGTCGCCAAAACCCACATAGGGGAAGCTGTTTTGTTCGGGATCGTTCTCGCCAATGACCACCTGAAGGGGTGAATCCTTGAGCAAATCAGGTTTGTCACCTTCAGCGGGTTCGAGAATGGTGGCGTCCAGTTTAAGGTATACGAGATCACCTTTGGCTGCAGGGCGTTCCACGGGCTCGGCGGTGGCGTAATTCTTTTTAAGTCGCTCGATAAAATCATCGACTTCCTTTTTGCCGACACCCTTAAGAGTGTATTTCTTGCGAAGTTCGCGATATTTTCCCAAATCAACCGTAGGTTCAAGCGGGACAACAAAGGTAAATTTGATCGGATCTTTTTTATTGAGGTCTTCGAGGGTGCCTGGCCCGGAGGGTTCGATTTTTGCCTCGGTGAGGATCTGGGGATAGACATCCTCGACCATGAGTTCAACGGCTTCCTCTTCGATGGCGGCATCGCCATACAGACGAACGATCACGTCATAAGGAGCTTTGCCGGGGCGAAACCCAGGAATCTTGGCTTTCTGGGCAATTTTCCGAGCGGCCTGGCCTTTGTATTTGTCTAATGCAGAGGTTTCAAACTCTGCGACAACCTTGATTTGATGGTCTTCACGAGCTTCGGTTTCGATTTTCAAAGTGGTCATCCTTCTTTTAATATTATTGGTCAGTGGGGAAAGAGGGACTTGAACCCTCACGCCTCGCGGCACCAGATCCTAAGTCTGGCCTGTCTGCCAATTCCAGCATTTCCCCAGACGAAGAGAAATTATAAGCGAGAGGGGGAGTGAAGTCAATCACGCTTGAGAAACTCTAATAAAGCTCATAGATTCTATTGCGGGTGGTTTTACACCTGGAAACTTCCTTTTTCAACAATAAGTAGATTCGAAGATTGAACGGAACGGGAAAAAATACTTGTCGACATACGCTATAATCACCAACGAATAGAATAACATTGAAGCGAGGTATACATCTGTGAGTAGAGTCTACAACCCTGAAAGTGTAGGAAAAGACCGAACGCGCCTTTCAAAAAGCATCATCCTTGCCTTGCGTGAGTTAATGAAGCAGACCGAACCGAATCTCGTCACCAAAGACCTTGCAGCGTTTGTCGTGCTTGCCCTCAGTGAGATCTACGAGAACATTGATACCAGCGTTGAAGCCTGGGAAAAACGGGGATATTGGGTTAAGGCCGACAAGTTTCGCCTCGAATGGGAGTGGGCTGGCTCATGCGCAAAAATCTTGAAAACCGCGCTCCTGGCCGAGGATTGGGCGACTGTGGCGGTGACATCCGCCAAGATCGCGCAAAAGCTCAATAAAGTGACCATCGCGGAACACCATCGACTGGGCACGCCCTGGGTGGGGAGTTGGAAAACCCTAAAAGCATAACCTTTATGCACCGTAAACACACTGAACCAAAAACAAGCGGTAACGATTAAGGTCCGCTTGTTTTTTATTAATAACATAGGGACACGGCATGCCGTGTCCCTATTAGATACAAAACGAAATTACTTGGCTTTGAGGATAATGCGGGCGTCGGCCACGCGCAAGCCCTGGCCATCTTCGTAAACCAACACAGGGTTAGCGTCCGATTCTTTGATCTCATCCTGAAGATCGTAGATCATGCAGGAATATTGGTAAATGGTCTCGGCCAAGGCTTTTTGATCGCGAGGTTTTTCACCACGGGCTCCGGCCAGGATGGCTGCGCCCTTGATCTCGCCGATCATTTCTTCGGCCTGCGATTTTGCCACCGGGGTGACCCTGAAGGTCACATCCTTGAGGACTTCAACGAAGATGCCGCCCAAGCCAAACATGACCGTGGGACCAAAAGCCGCGTCGTTGACGGAGCCCAGGATGACCTCGGTACCCCAAGGTGCCATTTCTTGTACCGCGACACCGTGGACGTCAGCATCCGCTTTGTAGGCTTTGGCATTCTTGAGGATGGTCTGGTAAGCATCCCGAATACCGGCTTCGTCCTTGATATTGACCTTGACACCACCGGCATCTGATTTGTGCAAGATGTCGGGGGAGACGATCTTGAGAACCAGCGGGAAGCCGATCTTTTTGCCGAGCGCGACTGCTTCTTCTTCAGTCTTGGCCAGGCCGATAGCGGTTGTGGGCATGCCATAGGCTTTGAAGACTTCCTTAGCCTCGATTTCGGTAAGGGAATCGCGTTTGGCGGCACGTGCTTTATTGATCACTTCAAGTGCCGCGGATTTGGCTTTTTCATTGGTTTTGTAAGGGGCGCCATCTTTGCTGGCTTGCAGACGCGCGTATTCACGCAAAGCAGCCATGGCGTTGACAGCGATGTCAGGAGCACCGAAAGCGGGAATGCCGTGCTCGACCAACCACATCATGGCCTTGTCTGATTTTTCACCACCAACGAAGGATACCGTGATAGGTTTGCCCTTGACGCCAGATTCATCCACGGCGCGCTTGATGCTTTCGGCGATCTGCTGAGGATTGGTCATGGCGGTCTCGCAATAAAGCACGACCAGTCCGTCCGTCCAATTGTGGGCGTAAGAGAATTTGGTGGTTTGGTAGTACCAATCATTGCCAGCCATGCCGGTCATGTCCACAGGGTTCTTGGCAGAACCAAATTCGGGCATGTGTTTTCTTAATTCTTCCTGAACGTCGGGGGGGGCAAAGTGCAGGGGAATGCCGTATTTTTCAGCCGCGTCAGTGGCCAAAACGCCCACGCCGCCACCATTGGTGAGGATAAGCAAGTTCTCGCCCTGCATGGGAGGTTGCTGTGAAAGGGTGAGGGTGCGATTGAAGAGATCATTCAGATCCGCGGCCTGAATGACGCCTGCCTGTTTAAAGGCGGAGGTGTAAACCTTGGCGGCGCCGGCCAGGGAGCCAGTGTGTGAAGCGGCGGCAGCTGAGCCGTGGGCTGAAACGCCCGATTTTAAGGCAACGATGGGTTTCTTGGATTTGCGAGCGGCATCGATGAATTTTCGACCGTTTTTCATGCCTTCGATGTAAAGTGAAACACAGGTCGTGTTTTCGTCTTCATTGAACCATTCGATCAGGTCTGCAAAATCCACATCGGCCATATTGCCAATGGAGATGAGTTTATCGAAACCAATGTTACGCGTGTAGGTGGCCATGTCGATGGCAATAAGCAAGGCACCAGATTGGGTCACGAGTGAGGCTTTGCCGGGGAGTGGGAGACCAGGAGCGAAGGAACCATTAAAATGATCAGAATTGGAGAGGGAACCCACGATGTTCGGTCCCAGGATGCGCATTCCGTAACGGGCAGCGATCTCAAGCATTTGATCTTCGAGATCTTTGCGTCCCACTTCACCAAAACCGGAAGTGATGACAATCAAGCCTTTGACACCCTTGCGACCACATTCTTCCGTGACCTCAGCCATGACTTTCGCAGGGACTGTGATGATGGCAGAATCGATCTCGCCGGGAACCTGCTCGATCTCTGGGTAGGCTTTGAGCCCGAGAATTTCACTGCATGTGGGGTTAATGGGATAGATCTTGCCTTTGTAGCCGCCTTTGATCAGGTTGTCGATCACGGTGTAGCCGATTTTACCGGGAGTCGCTGAAGCGCCGACGATGGCAACCGACTTAGGCCGCAACATTTTGTTCAATATTTCATTATCCACGATATTCTCTCCTTAGAAAATATGATTTGAATTGTATGGTACAAAATATTGTGTTTTAATCAATCCGGGTATGTACCCGAGTCATAAATGATGAGATAGATTCATTTTACGCAGTTTTTGTCAAACAAAAGTACTCACTTCAACAATCAAAAATCATCAATTTAGCAGGTCGCCAATGATCTCTTTTTTATCTTCACTTAGTCTTCTGGACGCGAATGTTTACCCGAAGGAAGCCATAAATACCATTCTCCAGGCGGCAATTCGCGCTGCTGACCCCTTTCAAGTTGTATTTGATAATATTGAGTTTCGGTCTACTCAGTTGAGAGTAGGTGAGGTCACCTATCCATTATATCCCCACACGCGGATTGTGATGGTCTCAATCGGCAAAGCCAGCCCGGCCATGGCAGAGGCGGCAATCGAACGACTTGGAGAGGGACTTTCTCGGGGTGTGGTGGTGTGCAAACACCCACCCGAAAAACCGATCCACCACGAGGCCGTCGAAGTTGTGGTCGGCAGCCATCCTGTGCCAGACCAACGCAGCGTGGATGCCGCTCTTGCCATTCAAAAAACACTCGTGGATCTTAAAGAAGACGACCTGGTGATATTTTTGGTTTCTGGTGGCGGCTCCGCTTTGGTTTGCCTGCCCGCGCCAGGCATTACCCTGTTAGATATTCAAGCCGTCACATCTGAATTGCTTAAATCGGGAGCCTCGATCAATGAGATGAACGTTGTTCGTAAACACCTCGACCTTTTCAAAGGGGGAGGTTTTCTGAAAATCTCCTCCCCAGCCCGAGTTGCTTCGTTGGTGATCTCGGATGTGGTCAACAGTCCATTGGACGTCATCGCATCTGGGCCTGCGGTGCCTGATGATTCGACCTTTGTCGATGCCCAGGATGTTTTACGAAAATATACCAATTGGGATAACCTTCCAATATCTATAAAAGGTCGAGTGTTAAGCGGATGTGCCAATGAAATTGAAGACACTCTAAAATCAACTGATCCAGACGCCAACCGCGCGGCGCACACGATCGTGGCTAGCAACCGGGTATCCGCCGAAGCTGCGTTAAGCGCGGCGATCAATTTGGGATTCAACGCTGAGATAGTGACACTTGAATTGACTGGTGAAGCCCGCCTGGAAGGGGAAAATCTCGCGGTGTTGTTAGCTGCCAAAGCGCACCAAAAAAAACCCTATCTGGGGATCGCGGGTGGAGAGACGACTGTAAAAGTGACAGGGAATGGTTTGGGCGGCAGAAACCTGGAGGTGGGATTGGGCGCGGTGCAAAAAATGCACGACTTAAATCGCGCTCTATTGATCACTCTTGCCACGGATGGCGAAGATGGCCCCACTAACGCGGCAGGGGCTTGCGTAACCGCGGAAACGGCCTCGCGCGCGAAAACGCTTCGGTTGGATGAGTATGAATATCTTCGCAAAAATGACGCCTACCCTTACTTTGAAAAAGTAGGCGGGCTATTGCTCACTGGACCAAGCGGCACGAACGTCAACGACCTCAATTTCATTTTTCAATTCTGACGAGGTTTATTTTCGATAAACCTCAGGGTTGGCGCAATGGGGTAGTTTTTCACCCGCAAACCCAGCCTGGATGTTCTCCAAAGTCATTACTGCCATGCGCTTGCGAGTGGCGGTGGTGGAGCTGGCGATGTGGGGGGTTATGATCACATTGGGCATTTTTATTAAGGGGTGGTCCATTGGGATGGGTTCCGGGTCAAAAACATCCAGCGCGGCGCCGGCAATTTGACCAGCCTGCAAGGCGTCCACGAGAGCATCGGAATCAATCATCGCACCACGGGCGGTGTTAACCAGGATGGCACCCTGTTTCATCTTCGCTAACTCATCGCGGCCGATCATGCCCTTTGTGCTCTCCGAAAGGTAGGCGTGTAAACTGATAAAATCAGATCGCGACAATAATTCATCGAGGGGGACAAATTGGGCGTTTTCGATCAGGTCGTTTTCTGGTTTTTGACGAGGTTCGTAAAAGAGTACCTTCATGTTAAAACCAGCGGCCCTGCGAGCCATAGCCTTTCCAATGCGGCCGAAGCCGATCAAACCCAGCGTAGCACCGTAGACATCTGCGCCGCAAAGCACCTCCGGCCCCCACGGGCGCCAGATTCCTTGTTGGACTTCAACGTGACTCTCAGTCACCCGCCTTGAGGCCGCCATCAGCAATGCCCAGGCGAAATCCGTGGTGGTCTCAGTGAGCACACCCGGGGTATGCCCCACGGGGATGCCGAGCCGGGTTGCAGCTGCGATTGCGATATTATCCACACCAACCGCCAATTGACTGATTACTTTGAGTCGACTCGACGCGCCTTTTTCGATGACAACTTCATCGATCTGGTCGTTGAGCATGCACAACATGGCGTCCGCGTTGGCGATGTGGTTAAGGATCCATTCGTGCGATGGAGGGTCGTCTCCATCCCATAAAGTTACCTCAAATTGGCTTGAATATTTTTCTAGAATTTCAGCGAAAAACTTGCGGGTGATGAGAAGGGTGGGTTTATTCATTAGGCTCCAAAAAAAATGCCCCGCCACAAGGGCAGGGCTTTGATCTTAAGCGGTGTAACGGGCTTTAATCGAAGGGATGAGGTACTCTTCGAAGGCGCGAGTTTGGTCGTAATCGGGTTTCCAACCCCAATCGGCGCTGGCGGCGTGGTCGTCCACGTCGGCTGGCCAGGTGTCCACGATGCCTTGGCGGGCTTTATCAGGTTTAAAAGTTACTTTCGCGCCAGGGAAGGCTGCTTTCACTTGATCGTAAAAATCCTGGGCGGTGGGGCTAAAACTGGTGACATTGTATACCATCCGTGAAAGATTTTCACGCGGGGCGGCTTCGAGCAGTAGCAGGGATTTGACCGCGTCGGGCATCACCATAAAGGGCAGGGTTGTATCTGGCCTGACGAAGCAGTTGTAAGGCAACCCCTGCGCGGCGTGGTGCAACATTTCTGGGCCGTAATCACTTGTGCCACCGGTGGGGATGGTCACCGAGCTGACCAATCCCGGGAAGCGAATGGAGCGGAAATCAACCGTGTTCTTGGTATGGTCCGCGGCGAGCTGGCGGTAATTGTTTGTGTAGTATCGGCCGAGGTGCTCGCAGTAAAGTTTATTGATGCCATACATGGTCACCGGGACGTTCCATTCCCATTCCTTAACCTTGCCGGCCTTGGTTTTGTCTTCAACACAGGGCAAGCCATACGCGGCGATGGAGCTGGGGTAGATGAATTTTACCGGGCGGCCCTGCCAGGAGGATTGCTCCACGGCTAGGCGCAACAGGTTGAGGGTGCCTTCCACGTTGACACGGTGGGCAGTCTCTGGGTTGTATTCGGCTTTTGTCGACAAAATGGACGCCAGGTGATAAATGGTGCGAATTTCAAATTCTGAAACGAGACGACCGAGAAGCATCAGGTCGAGGATATCACCCAAAATGAAGCGTTCGCAATACGGACGCAGCGATTCGTCCAGCGGGACGACATCCATGGCGACGATGCTATATTTCTTGGATTCCCCAAGGTGGGTGATAAGACCATGCCCCATCTCGCCATTGGCACCTGTGATCAAAACGATTTCTTTACGCATGTTTCCTCTCCCTTTTCACTGAATTGGAATCGAAAAATGTTGGAAATGATAAAAAAAGGTTCCGGTAATAAAACCAGAACCTTTTTCAAATGCTACGCAGTTTTAGGAGTTTTGGTGAACCAATTCCGCCATTCTTTGTTTTCCCACACCACCAAGAGAGGAGCGGCGATGAAGATGGAAGAGTAGGTTCCGCTGAACAAACCAACCAACAGAATCACGGCAAATTCTCTCAGGGTAACGCCGCCGAAAAGGGCGAGTGATAGCAAGAAGAATTCCACGGTCATGAGCTGGGTGTTGATCGAGCGTTGCAAAGTCTGCACGATGGAATGGTTGGCCAATTTTTCAAATTCGAGTTTGCGGAAAATAGTGCTGTTCTCACGGATGCGGTCGAAAACCACGATCTTGTCTTGCACCGAGAACCCAATGACAGTCAACACTGCAGTCAGGTAGAGCGAATCCACCTGCCAGCCAAAGAGTTTCGCACCGTAACCGGTAAGGGCCAGAACGATGAGAACATCATGGGCCATGGCAACGATGGCGCAAATTCCGTAGCGGAATGCATGTGGAATACCGCGGAAGGCGAAGGTAATGTAGATCACGATAGCCAGGGCGGCGAAACCAACCGCTTCAAGCGCGCGTTGGGTAACGCCTTCTCCAATGGAAGGTCCAACGGTGTCGGCTCTGCGGATGGTGATCTCGCTATCCATCACTGCGGCCAGCTCGTCTATCACCTTGGCTCGAACATCGTCAGCCAGGGCGGAAGAACGAACCATCAGCACATCGATTCCCGAAGTTTGAATCTGGGCATCCTTGACACCATTGGCATCGTAGATTTCCTTAACTTGTTCGGTCGAGGGCAAGGCACCGGAGGCAAATTGAACTTCCAGGAGCGTGCCACCTTTAAAATCGATGGAAAGGGGCATGCCGTTGACACCCAGCATGATCAAGCCTGGAATAATGATGAGCAAGGATAAAGCAAAAAACCAGTAGCGTTTACCAAGAATATTAAGCATTGGGCTTCCTCCTATGCACCGAACCATTTTTCATGGCGGGCAGGATTGATGAATTTGATCACAATGCTCAAGAAGTTGCGTGTGACCATAAAGGCAGAGAGAAGGGATACACCGACACCCAAGGCAAGGGTCAAGGCGAAGCCTTTGACGATGCTGGCGCCAAACGCTGATCCAAACCAGAAGAGGATCAAGCTGGTGATGATAGTGGCGATGTTGGAGTCGCGGATGGAAGGCCAGGCGCGCTTCCAGCCGAGGTCAATAGCTTGTTTGAGGGTACGTCCATTGCGCAACTCTTCTTTGAGGCGTTCAAAGATGAGGATGTTGGCATCCAAGGCCGCGCCTGTAGAAAGCAGGAAGCCGGCGATGGATGGCAGGGTCAGGGTGACCGGGATCAACTTAAAGAGGGCAAAGGTTAAACCGCCATAAAATGCGATCGCGAGTACCGCAACGGCACCAGGAAGTCGGTAGTAGATCAGCATGAATAAAACCACGATCGCGAATCCGATCATACCGGCGAGCAGGCTTTTATCAAGGGAGTCCTGGCCGAGGGTCGGGCCGATGATGCGGCTCTCAACAATTTCGACGGGGACGGAAAGGCGGCCAAAGCGAAGGGTTACGGCCAATTCATTCGCGGCTTCAGAAGTGAAGTCGCCAGAAATCTGACCGGAGCCATCAATGGCGGAGCTGATCGAAGGGCAGGAAATCACTTTTTTATCCAGCACGATAGCCAGGTAGCGGTTTACGTTGTTGGCGGTGTGTTCCTTGAAAACCTGGGTGCCTTCAGGTGTTAGTGAGAATCCCACAGCGAAGCCGCCCAATTGATCTGCTTCGACGTTTACGCTGTCGATCTCAGAACCAACCATAACGGTGTGCCAGGTGTAATCTGCAGGTTCGATTTTACCTTCAGAAGTGAAGGTGGGGGTAACCGCGGGATCAACCGTGACTGGTTCGGTCAAGCCGTGGTCAGTGACCACTTCGGTTCCCGGCGGGAGGTAGAAAGTACCGGCGTCTACGAATTCGAGTAGACCGGTTTGCTTGACCGCGGCGATAACGTCATCCGTGTTGGTGAGACCGGGGAACTCGCCGAGGATGTATTTATCGCCGGCAACCTGGAAAACAACTTCACTGACACCGAGACCATTGGCACGACTTTCAAGGATGTCACTGGTATCTTGCAAAGCTGCTCGGTCGACTGCCAAACCTTCTTGCGGGGCAAGCAGAACCTGCATGCCACCGCGCAAATCGAGGCCGAGGACGGGGTTTAAACTGCGTTCAAAGGTGCCGATCTTGATGCCCGATAAAGCGCTGGTTTCGGTGCGAGGTAAATCGACCCAAACGATGCCTACGACCAACAAGAGGATGATGATAAAGGTGATATAACGACGATCCATATGGTTTGTGACCTCCGGGCAAACAAAATCCAGCTCGCGCTGGCGGGAACTCATGGATTATACTCCAAATCATTCAGAGTAAATAAAAAGTGATTGCGGGTATCTAGGCAGCCAGGTGTTTGTCTATCAAGGGTCGGAGGTGTTCGACTAGTTGCTGTGGGGTAAAAGGCGAGGTATCTACAACGATATCTGCCGCTTGTCGGGCATGCCGCAGTCGAAAAAGCTGTTCTTCATACTCTGCCATCGTCCAGTTCAACTTCTTGCGCTGTAACGATATTTCGTAAGTGACTTCAAGGTAAATGAGCACATCAGGATCGCTAAGCCTTTGCCACATGTCTGGAACGTAAGAATGTTCCTGGGCGATGTGTCTGCAATTGTATCCGAGAGGAGACAATAAACTTATCAGGGTTGATTTCCCGGATGTGCAAACGCCAACAATAGCAATCAGTGGGTGTTCACGCAAGTTGTATCCACTTTTGAAGGTAAGAAAAACGAGACCGAAGACTGTGAAATTACAAGGATGGCATCTGCAAGGGAGGTACTGGCAGTCTGACGGACATCCGGCGCACCTGGTCGCTTTCCGCCGGTACGGTGCGCAACACGACCACACTCATATCATCGTTGGGACGGTTGTTATCCAGGCGCAGGGCTTGCCCCAGGATGGTATCGGCCATTTCTTGGGCGGTTGGGTTCTCTTCTTCAAGCAAAGCCTGTATGGTGGTGCAAATATCAAATTTTTGACCGGTGCGATCTCCAGCATCGCGAATGCCATCCGTGAACATCACAATAGTGAGACCGCGTTCTAACGGAAATTCTGTAATGGAAGGTCTAATGTTGCGGGCCGTGCCGATGGATACACTGGGGCTGGTGATGCATTCAACATGGTCGTTGCGTCCAATGAACACCTGTGAAGGATTGTTGCGGGTGATAACGATCGTCCCGGTTTGAAAGTCGGCAGAGAGGATGTTGAGCGTGGCGGTCACTTTGCCGGAGCGTTCGGTGTAGAGCGAATCAGAAGCTGCGCGGGCGGCTGCCCCATCGCGTACGCCATCCGCGAGCAAGCTGATCACCTTGCGCACCACTAATGTGGAAATGTTCTTCGCGCCGCGACCTGAGGTCTGGCCATCCGCGAGGACTACCGAAACCCCACCATTGGGTCTTTCGACGATTTCGAGAGTGTCTCCAGATTCTGAGGTGGCATACTTGTTGATCTTGGCTACCGCGACATGAATTTCCATACCAAAATTCTACAACAAAAAGGACCGGTTTCAACATAATAACCTTATATTTATATGAAATGTATCTTACGAATTCGTCTGGATTGCTTGACGAGATGGGTGCTCGCGTGTATACTCTATCCGCCTGTCAAAAGATTGACGGGTACGGAATTTTTGACAGGAGTATTACGATGGTTCCTCTTCCAAAACGGAAACTTTCAAAAGGTCGTCGAGATCGCCGCAGAAGCCAGGATGCGCTAGTTCCAGCGAATATTGTGCAATGCAGTAATTGTGGCGAAATGCGTTTGCCCCATACCGTCTGCTCAAACTGCGGACACTATGCCGGTAAGGAAGTCCTCGACCTGGGCAAAGAAACCAAGAAAAAATAACCTATACCAAAAGAAACAACGGGCCGGAAGGCCCGTTTTTCTTTTAACCTTAGAATGCCTTATCGTAGGGGAGGGTTCAGAACCCTCCCCTACATTTAATCATCGATGGTAATCTCTTCAACCGGTGGAGCGTCCGCTGTAAAGGCGGCGTAGCGCGCCATCAGGCGACCCGGGATCAGCCCCTGGATGAACTCACCCTTGCGGTTATGTTCAATGCGGTTAATGTGGCCTTGTTCGTGGAACAACGAGATCAATTGACCTTCACTGTAGGGGATTTGCACTGAAAGTTTGGTGTAATTCTCGTAAAGTTCACCTTCCACCATGCGTAAAAGATCCGCGATACCAGTGCCGCGCAGAGCCGAGATCGCTACGGCGCGTGGGAAATGTTCCAAAGCCTGCTGGGCAGCCTGTGGGTCGGGGAGTTGATCCATTTTGTTGAGAGCGACGATCATGGGGATGTGCTCAGCATGGATCGCCTTCAGGGTCTCTTCAACAGATTTAGCCTGTTCAAGGGCATTGGGATGGGTGATGTCAACCACGTGGATCAACAGGTCCGCTTCAGCAATTTCTTCAAGGGTCGCCTGGAAGGCGGCGATCAACTGGGTGGGGAGTTTTTGGATGAAACCAACGGTGTCGGTAAGCAGCGATTCGTGCCCACCAGGGAGTTCGATCTTGCGCGTGGTAGGGTCGAGGGTGGCGAATAATTGGTCCGCCACGTAAACTTCCGACTTGGTGAGTTGGTTGAGCAGCGTGGATTTGCCAGCATTCGTGTAGCCGACAAGAGAGATCAAGGGAATGCGAGATCGTTTGCGTTGCGCGCGATAACGCTGGCGATGTTCGCGCACCTTTTCAAGTTCCTTTTTCAGGAAGGTGATACGCTTGCGGATCTCGCGGCGGTCCACCTCCAGCTGGGTTTCACCTGGACCACGCAAGCCCACGCCACCCACAGATCCGGCCCTACCACCGCCGCCACCGCCTTGGCGGGCGAGATGCGTCCAGGCGCGAGTGAGCCTGGGCAAGCGGTATTCATATTGCGCCAGGGCTACCTGCAGGATACCCTCGCTTGTGTGTGCGTGCTGGGCGAAAATATCCAAAATCAGGGCAGTGCGGTCAACGACACGAACCTTGGCGCCTAATTTCTCTTCAAGTTCTCTCAAATGACGTGGGGAGAGTTCGTTGTCAAACAAAACAACATCGGAGAGGGTTTCTTCCACAAGGGCGATAACCTCTTCAAGCTTACCCGACCCAATGTAGGTGGAGGGGTGGGGCGTGTCTAATTTTTGGGAAGTTTCACCGACCACATCGAGACCGGCGGTGTTGGCGAGCCGGGAGAGTTCACTGAGTGAATCGTCCAATGAGACCAGTGACGGTTCCAATCGGAGGTCGACACCGACCATAAAAGCTCGTTCACGAGGTGCGGTGGTAGGGGTAGTTTTTCTCGGTTTCATTTTCTTCTTTCTTTAGCCCAACGAACAATGCGGCGCATGGCTTCTTCGATGCGGTTTGCCGGCGTTCCTAGAGACACTCGAACAAAGCCTTCACCATGTTTGCCATAAACGATCCCTGGGGTGGTGCTGACACCGGTGGCTTCAAGTAATTGTGAACAAAAAGCGACAGAATCGGTTTCTCCCTCAGGGAGAGCCGCCCAAACGTAAATGGCAGCTTTTGGGGTTTCAAGCGTGAAACCGGCCTGGCGCAAACCCTCCACGACCAGATCGCGACGCTGCTTATAGATATGGTTGCGTTCTTCCAGCCAGGTTTGGTCGCCGGTAAGGGCGGCGATACCGGCCGAGTAGATCGGCGAAAAGGTGGATGTATCCAGCTGGCTCTTGTATGTAAACAAATAATCGATAATCTCGGGGTTGCCAACAGCCATGCCGAGGCGCCAGCCAGCCATGTTGTAAGTTTTGGAGAGCGAATTGAATTCCACCGCAACGTCTTTGGCACCTTGAACCTGCATGATACTCGGAGCCACATAATCGTCAAAACACACATCCGTGTAGGGCGCGTCGTGGGCAATTAGAATGTGGTGTTTACGGGCAAACGAAACCGCTTCTTCAAAGAATGAAATGGGCGCGATGGACCCTGTGGGGTTGTTGGGGTAATTCAGCCATAGTATCTTGGCTTTTTTAAGCGCGGATGAAGGGATGGCGCCAAGGTCTGGCAGGAAATCCCGATCCTCCGTTAATGGGAGCGTGACGATCTCTGCGCCGGCGATGATGCCACTGGCACTATACACAGGGTAACCCGGGTCGGGGACCAGTGAGACATCACCTGGATTCAGCAGCACCTGACTAAGGTTAAACAAACCTTCTTTAGAACCGATCAAGCCAATGGTTTCAGTCTTGGTGTCCAGGTCAACGTTAAAGCGCAGTTTGTAAAAATCAGCAATGGCCTGTTTGAATTCTGGGCTGCCGCCGGTGGGAGCGTAACTGTGGGTATCCGGGCGGCGGGCGTTCTGAACCAGGGAATCCACGATGAATTCTGCAGGGGGAAGATCAGGCGAGCCCATGTCAATGCGGATCACATCCATACCCGCGGATTTTAAAGCCGCAATTTTCTTGCCGAGGGCGGCGAAGAAGTAAGGTTCGAAAGAGGAGATGCGTTTCGCGGGGGGAATGAAGGCGTTAGCTATATGCATGGGGCGAATCCTTATTCTTTTTTTTGTATTATCTCATGTTTTTGCGCATCAAACTCTCAAGACTTAGCGTTGCAATAGCCAGGAAAAGAGCGTTTCGCCAACGATGGCCAAACTTTCAGGCGAGACCTTGTCGGGGGTATCTGCGACGGTGTGCCAATATGGATAATCGAAGTCGATCAGGTCCACGGCGGGGATACCTGCTTCAAGGAAGGGCAGGTGATCATCCAGAATGTTATATTTTTCTTCATTGATGATGTAGTTCTGGTAACCAAGGTCCTGGGCGATCTGCCATAGTTCATCAGTGAGGGCGGTATCAGAAGATTCCTCGCGGTAAATATTGAGGTCAGCGTCACCAATCATGTCCACCACAACCACAGCGTCCGGATTGCCAGTTAGGGGCTTTACAAACGCTCGTGAGCCGAGGATCCAATCCCATCCTTCGATTCGACCCTGGTCTTCAGCGTCAAAGAAGACCAACCAGACTTGTGTACCGGGGGTTCGGGGCATCACCCGGGCGAGTTCGAGTAAAACCGCCACACCTGAAGCTCCATCGTTCGCGCCGGGGACCGGTAGGGTTTGGTTGGCTGCGACTGGATCTTGATCTGCTATGAAACGGGTGTCGTAATGGGCGCCCAGGATCACCCAATCCGTGCCGGAGCCACGCCTGGCGATGATATTGCTGATGGGGTGCCCCAAGCCTTCGGTTTCTTGAACCTCAACCTTCCAACCCGCGAGAGTCAATTGATCCACGATGTAATTGACGGTTAACTTGTGGGCATCAGATCCCGGCGTTCGAGGCCCAAAACCCACCTGAGCAATTACATCGGCGTAGGCGCGTTCTCCATCGAAGGGTTGGATTGAAGGTAAATCCCGAAAAAGGAGCATTCCAATTACAAACGCGAAAACAAGTAAGAGAATCGCAATTCCAATTAAAAAATATTTTTTAAGCATTTACGCTCCAATTTCTTGCTCGAATTCAAGAAAATCACGTAAAGCATGCAAGGCTCGCTTGGCGTGAGCGTATCCTTTTTCTTGTTTACTGCGGCGGAGCATTTCCAAAGGGGTCAGCAACCCTAAATTCGCCTTCATCGGTTGGAATCGTTCCGGGTTGGCGTTCGCGATGTAATGCATCAGAGCGCCGGTCATGGTTTCGCGGGGAAAGGTCAATAGTGCTTTACCTTGTACCAACCGGGCAGCGTTCAATCCAGCCACCAGGCCTGAGGCGATGTTGCCCATGTAACCTTCCACACCGGCAAGCTGTCCGGCAATGAAAAGATCGCCACGCGACCGAGTTTGAGTGGTTTCGTGCAAGATCTTTGGCGCGTTGATGTAGGTATTGCGGTGCATCTGTCCGAACCGCACGAATTCGGCGTTTTCCAGTCCGGGGATGAGCCGAAAAACGCGCTCTTGTTCAGGGTACAGAAGGTTGGTTTGGAAGCCAACCAGGTTGTAAAGCGAATCGGCGAGGTCGTCTTGCCTGAGCTGAAGCACGGCATAGGGCCGTTCACCGGTGTGGGGATTGCGCAACCCGGTAGGGCGCATCGGCCCAAAAGTAAGTACCAACGGATCACGTGCGGCCATCACCTCAACTGGCAGGCAGGCTTCAAAAAAAGAAGTCTCCCTGGGAACAACACCATCGTCTATTGAAGTTTCGTTTGGTTTTAGCTCAATGCGGCGGGCTGAAAGCAGGGCATCCAAAAATGTAAAATACTGTGGTTCGGTAAATGGGCAATTAATGTAATCACCGTGTGGATCTGTTTCGTATTTGTACCGGGACGCGCGAAAGGCGACCCCCATATCTACACTCGAGGCAGAAACGATCGGCGCGATGGCATCAAAAAAGGAAAGGTACTCCTCGCCGGTGAACCCTTGAAGCGCGGCTGACATCGCGCTGGAAGTTAAAGGTCCAGTCGCCAGAATAATCGGTCCATTCGGCAAGGTGGTAACTTCTTCGCGGATGACCTCAATATTGGGGTGACTCTCAATAGCTGTGGTTACTTTTTGCGAAAAGATTTCGCGGTCCACCGCCAGTGCGTCGCCGGCCGGGATGGCGCTTTCCTCGGCAATTTTCACCAGCAGCGAATCGAGCAGTTTGCATTCTTCTTTTAATAAACCTGACGCTCGGTTGCGAATCGTCGAACCCAACGAATTGGAACATACCAATTCGGACAGATTGCCTGTTAGATGCGCTTCGGTCTTTTGACCCGGGCGCATCTCAAATAACTTGATTTTTACACCTGAATTGGCGGACTGCCAGGCGGCTTCGCAGCCAGCCAACCCCCCGCCAACGATCGTGATCTCATGCACATTCCACCTCGTGGTCAATTCTACCATTCGCGCCGAAATTTCCGTGGCATAGAAGTTGCACCAAAATCCAAAATCAGCTATACTGATATAAAGAGAGTAGGGAAACTTATGCTACAGAGACAGACTACAGGCATTCGACCGCTCACCACTGCCCATCTGGCGCAGACCATGACCCTTTTAAGCTTGACGACTGAGGAACTCCAACAAGAGATCGATTCGGAACTCGCGTCGAATCCAGCCCTCGAGATCATAGAAGAACGACGTTGCCCTAATTGTCACCGCTTGCTTTCAAATCACGGAAAGTGCCCGGTTTGCAGCCTGCCTGCCAATCTCGAATCTGATGCACCCGTGGTTTTTCTTTCTCCAAGAGATGAATTTATCCCAAAGAAAGATTACATTGACACCACCATGGACGATGAACCGTTCGCTCCAGAGGTGGAAGAACTTCCGGCTTATGTGTTAAAACAGATCGCCCCAGACCTGGACCCAACCCAACGCGCCCTAGCCGCATATCTGTTGACGCATTTGGACGAAGACGGCCTGATGACAACGAATTTGTTGGAGGTCGCTCGCTACACTCACGCATCACTTTCAGACATCGAAAAAGTTAAGCGCATCATTCAGCTGGCTGATCCTATTGGTGTTGGTTCTGCGACGCCGCAAGAAGCATTATTGATCCAACTTGAAGTATTACGTGAGACCATCGGCAATGTGCCTGAGATCGCTGAGAGTTTAATCCGCGATGGTATGGACCAGCTGAGTCACCATCAATATTCCGAGTTGGCACACCAATTAAATGTGCCTATCAAACAAGTATCGGCTGCTGCTCAATTTATCAGCGAAAACCTTAATCCATTCCCGGCTCGTTCACATTGGGGGGATGTACGGCAACCTGCGCATGAAGAGACCCAGGTTTACCATCACCCTGATATTTTGATCAATTATCTTAACGATGACCCTGAAAAACCACTGATCGTTGAGATCATCATGCCAATCAGCGGCACCCTGCAAGTGAACCCATTGTTCAAACAGGCCATTAAGGAAGCCACTGAAGATACAAAAACAGAATTAAAAGGGGATCTTGAAAAAGCATCGCTCTTCGTAAAATGCTTGCAGCAGCGTAACCACACCATGGAGCGCTTACTGACTCGGGTGGTGACCTTGCAAAAAGAGTTCATCGTCAAAGGGGAGAAATATTTAAAACCAGTGACCCGTGCGCAAATCTCTCGTGAGATGGAAGTGCACGAATCCACCATTTCGAGGGCGGTGGCCAACAAAGCGGTGCAGATGCCCAACAAACGCATCATACCATTGGCTGAGTTCTTTGACCGCAGTCTCAACGTCCGCAGCGTGCTGAAGGAAATTATTGAGGACGAAACCAAACCTTACAGTGATTCAGATTTGGTGGCATTGTTATCAGAAAAAGGTTTTGAAGTCGCACGGCGAACCGTGGCTAAATATCGCTCGATCGAGGGTATCCTGCCCGCACATCTCCGCAAAGCCATGATCAAGGGTACATGAGAAATCTTACCGGGCAATTTGGTGCCAATCTGCTTGGAAAGAGCGCCCCCGGCGCTGACGAAGTTTTAGCTTTGATCAATTTAGAGGAAGATCCATGCGCGCTTGTGGACCTAACCGGCGACAAGGTTGTTTTTCTGAACAGCCGATTGGTAAAAATATCCTCTTTCATCACAGCCGATTTGCGTGACAAGCACTGTTCCTATCTCTTTCCAAATCTCGATCTAAAATCCGTCTCCTCTGGCGAAATCAAAGAAGTTGAAATGAATCGCCGAGGATTAACCTCGATACTCGTCAAGGTCCGCTTCGATTTCATCGGCGTGGACGGCCATTGGGTGCTGGTTCGGTTAATCACGCGAACCGAGGAATCAGACGATCAGGATGAAATGTTGCGCAGTCTTTTTGGGCGTTTGCTTGAATTAAACAAGACTTCGGAAAAATTGGAAGTGGAGAAAGGGCTGCCGCAAATCATGGGGGTGATTTGCCAGATCTTAAATGTTGAGACTGCGGCGCTTTACCAGGCTGACCCGAGTTTCCCCACTTTGAAACGGATTTGCCTGAGCGGAAACGCGACGGACTTGCCAGACGAGCTGCCTTCCACAGATTTAATGAAACTGGTGGAGCCGATGATGTGGAACCCCGGCATTCGGGTGATCACGGAAATACACCGGCACGCGCGCATGCACTCAGTGGATTACGTCGCCACCGCACCATTAAAACTGGATGATTCGGCGATCGGGATTCTCTCAGTGTGCGGCAAGGGCGAGGTCCCGGTTGAATTAAGGATCAGTATTCTACAATATCTTTCCTTCCAAATTTTAAATTTCATTCAAAAAGCCACCCTGACGCAGACGCTCGAGGAACGCATCGAACAATTTCGATTAAAACTCGAATTACAAAAAGCCGCTGTTGAACACATGGCTGAAGCCGTCATTCTACTCCGACCCGATCTCACCATCACGGAGATCAACCCAGCCGCCGAATGGATGTTGGGGTACGCCGACCGGGAAGTTCAAAGCCAACCCTACGATAATATTTTGATCGGTACAGACCGGTTGATCCCCGCTTTGGAAGACGCCCTCAAAGGGAACACTACCCATAACCTGGGTAAGGCAAACCTCAATCGACGCAATGGCCAGTCTTTTCCCGCCCAGATCAAAGTGATCCCGGTATTGCGGCATGATAACCTGCTAGGTATTGAGATTCTGATCCAGGATATCAGTGAAAACGAGCAAAGCAAGGCGCTCACCCAACAGCTCGAGCATCGTGCGGTTCTGGGTGATTACACAGCCGCGTTTGCTCACGACTTGCGTAACCCTATTAATAACATTTCCACCGGCATCCAGTTGATGGCAATGAAATTGGCAGCTGAAGACCCGAACCAGGAGATCATTAATCGCATCCAGGGAGATTGCACCCGCCTAAGCCATTTAATGGAATCCTTCATGGCTTTTTCTCGTCCGATGGAATTGAAATTTGAATCGATCGATCTAGGCCTTTACCTGGCTCGCATAGTGGATCGATGGCGTCCAAAATTCTCGAAGGTCAATGTCAAACCGGTGATTAATATTGAAGCGGATATCGCACCGATCAAAGGCGATCCACGTTCGTTGGATCAAGTCTTTACCAATCTGATCTCTAACGCGCTGGACGCCATGGTTGAAAAAGGGGATACTCTGGCAATTAAAGCTTCCATGAATCGTGAGACGTCTGGCCGCCCGAATGTGGAGATCAGTATCAGCGATAATGGGCCTGGCATCCCTGAGGATGTTAAAGCCCACATCTTCGAACCTTATGTAACCACCCGCCAAAAAGGAACAGGGTTGGGATTGGCGATCACGAAACAAATCGTTACTGCCCATAAAGGCAGTATTAGTGTAAACTCATTTCCAGGCGGTACAGTCTTTACCGTTCGATTACCAGCCGACGATGGAGAATAAAGCATGAGCTTAAGCGTTTTGATCGTGGATGATGAGGCGACTGCCCGCCAAAACATCGGTGAATTTCTAAAAGCCAAGGGAATGGAAGTTGTGGAAGCCGGCACGCTGGCTGAAGCCAGGGAAAAGGTCAAAAAAGGTGAAGGTGACCTGATCTTATTGGATGTTCAATTGCCGGATGGATATGGACCTAACCTGATTCTCGAGACCGCGCTGCTACCAATGCGCCCACCGATCATCGTGATCACTGGTTTTGGCGACATCGAAACGGCAGTGGATGCCATGAAAAACGGCGCCTCTGATTTCCTTACCAAGCCGGTCGATTTTGGTTTGTTGGAAAAATCGATCATTAAAGCCAGCGAGATCGTCTCGATGCGGCGCGAGATCGCGCATTACCGTGAAATGCAGATGCAAAAAAGTAATTTTGTCATCGGACAAACACCGGGCATGAAAACCGTTGTTGAACAATCGCTTAAAGCGGCCGATGCCCAGGTTTCGGTGATGATCACTGGCGAAAACGGCACCGGCAAGGATGTGCTTGCGCAATACATTCATGCCAATGGGCCACGCTCGAATAAACCTTTCTTGGCAATTAATTGCGCCGCGATCCAGCACACTGTGTTGGAATCCGAACTGTTTGGACATGAACAAGGCGCCTTCAGTAGTGCGGATAAACGCAAGCCCGGATTAATGGAAATTGCAGATGGCGGCATTTTGTTTCTGGATGAAATCTCATCCATGCCCCTTGAGATCCAAGCCAAGTTGTTGCGGGCTATCGAAACTCACAGTTTCATGCGCGTCGGCGGTACCACCCTGATCAAAGTTGACATCCAGGTGATCGTGGCATCGAATCGTGACTTACAGGCCATGGTTAAGGATGGAACCTTCAGACAAGATCTGTATTACCGGTTGAAAAAGATCGATCTTGACTTGCCTCCATTACGAGAACGTCGAATGGACATCCCGGAATTGGTTGGTTTTTTCATCCGGTTTTATAATGGCCGGCAGGGGATGAACATCACCAACGTAGCCCCGGCAGCGATGGAAGCGATGCAAAAATATAATTGGCCGGGCAACATCCGTGAGCTTTCCAACGCCATCGAACGCGCGTTGATTTTTTGTGATGGCGAGACGATTCAATTGGCTGATCTCCCCAAGGACGTTACCACCGCTTTAAATTAATCTTTATGGCATAAACCTTGCATCATGCCCTCTAGAATCTTGTGTTCCGGAGGGCAGAATGTTTTCAATGACGGTTAATGATTTCTTACTTTCCATGGCCACTGTTTTATTAATTTGTGGCATTGTTTTACTTGGAATCGGTGTTTACACCCTGGTCGGCAAATTAATGGGAAAAGAACTACGTACCATCGCAGATCAAACCACTAAACTAGCCCAAAAGGGAATCACCGAAGATGTCGCTGGACTGGTTGGAAACGCCAGAACTTTGATTGAAGCCTTAAACGGTATGGTTAAAACCACAGCCGGGGTGGGTGTTTTCTTGATGTTATTGGGGTTTGTCCTTCTCGGAGCTGCGTACGCGCTTGTACTGCAAATACGCTAAGCTAACTCCCCGGTTCGTTAATAAATCAAGAAGGGATCAACCATGCATGCAATGGAATTAAGCACGCTCCTTGAGGGTTATGAGCCCAAAGAACAAATTCCCAGTCTGGTTCGCTCATTAAGACATGACGACCTCGTCTGGGATTTTTTGTTGCAGGCTAAGGCTGAGCAAGCCGACACGATAAAAGGATTGCTAGAATCCAGGAAGTTGAACCCTGGAACACTTGGATTGATGTCTTTTGCCCCTGAATTGATCCTAAACGGATACCCCGAATGCAGGTTGACAGCAGCCGTGCTTGAAGATTGCATGGCTCTATATGAAAACTACATTCAACAACGGATTCCACTCATAAACCTTGACCAAGCCGCAAAACTTGCTCTCGTTTTGGTCGAAAAACGAAAAATTTCCCCTTCTTGGTCGGTTATTTTGTTGGAAATCGTCAACCGCATGCACCTCTCGAGCCAGGATGATTTACTTCGCGCTTGGGGTAGCCCGCTTGCGATTGCAGCAAACCTTGATATACAACCCGCTGAACTTTTAGGAGACCTTCTTAAACTTAAAACTGTGGACCAGGGTATGAAAACCTTCATCCACGTATTGTTGAGCCTGCCATTCACCGAAGACAATCAGGTTCAAATCATATGCGGGATTTTAGATGGCATGCCCATCGAAATTCAAGAAAAGCTCATCAATTCTTTGATGTGGTTAAATGAACCGGAAATAGCAGAAAAAACTGCTGAAGCATTGCTTAAGAAGAACCAAAATTCGCAATTCCGTGCAAAAAATACTCATGAGATTATCAACTCACTCGAAGAATCCGTCCAAACCGCGCTCGATTTGAAGAGGTTGGCTGGAATTGCCCAAATTGCAGGGGAAGTTGAACAGGCGCAGACCTGGTTGGACCAATCGGCGCAAGTTTTCAACGTTCTCTCCCAAGGACTAAAGATCCAGCAAGCTGGAATTGCCCATTTAAGTTCTGGTGGTGCAGGGTCAGTCGAAGATTTCTCCGATCCTCTCGAACCGGAATTTTCTGACGTTATGGAAAACAACGATTTTTCGAAAGATAAAAAGTCAGGTTTTCATTACGAGCCATCATTCTTCGGCATTATCCGGGAGGCAAAAAAAATCCATAATGCTGGTAACCCTGCATTGGCAAAAGCAGAGATCGAGAATAATTTCCCTACTTCAGGGGATGAAAACTTACTGGCGGACCTGACCGTTTTTCAACCGAAGTTTGACCCCACATGGCGGTCTGCCAAAGTGGTAAATGACTTACTCGAAATGGAATGTTTTGACCAAGCGGCAGTTGTATCAGAGGAGATTTTAAAGAAGAACCCGACAAGTGTTGAGGCCAACTTATTGGCTTCCAGGTCACTGATCGCGGCTGGTAAACCCACGGAAGCGCTGCCACGGTTGGAATGGCTGGTGCTGGTGGATGCCCAGTCACAGGAATTGCAACGAGAGTTGGCTAAATGCAATCAATCCATAGGAAATATCGAAGAAACTTACCAAATCCGAAAACGGATCATTGAAAAAGCGGACGCAAATCTTGATGACCTGATTGAATTCGCAAATGCCGCTCTGGGTGTCACACAACCCAATGAGGTTTTTGAAGTGACGGCTAAGGTCTTGGCTCAGGATCCAAACCATGCTGCGGCATTAGCCTTGAATGGGGCGGCGTATGCCCTGATCGGTGAAAATGATAAAGCGCTAAACAACTTGACCCAGGCGATTGAATTAGGCACGAACGATCCGCAACCCTGGATTATGCTCGCTGACCTCTATCGACGTCAAAACAATTCACGTCAGGCGGTTGAAACTTTGAGGAATGGTTTGGTCAGCCTTCCAACGAATCGTGAAATTCGGAAACGTCTTGCGGAAACGTTAATGAGCGCGGGTTTGGTGGCTGAAGCACTACCAATTCTCAATGAGTTAACTGTATCCGGCAAAGATTTGGAAATGAAGCTCATGCAATCCAGGGCTATGAAAACCTTGGGTTTGATGGAATACGGCGATCAGATCGCCAAATTGTATGAAGCTAACCCCACAAACGGTGTGATCGCTTTTAATTACGCTGAGGAACTCATCGGCCAAGGGAAACGGGCTGACGCTAGAAAGGTGATCGAGGGTGTTTCGCTCGATATAAACCCGGATGGTGAGCAGGCATTGACCTTTGCTGACGCTTTTATTGGAATTGACTTTCAATACAGTGGAGAGCCGAAAGCAATCAGTGGGCTAGGGGTAGACCAATCTACAAAAATATTGGATGATTTATTATCTGGCAACCCTGAAAATCAAAAAGCACAACTCTTACGAGCCGAATTCTTGTTGAGACAAAACCAGCACCAAGCCGCGTTTGACCGATATTCAAAGCTTATCGGAAAACAGAACCTGGTCGAAAAATCGTTGTTTGAGCGCATCCAGGCGGGTTTTGCCCTCAGCGCCGCGTTTTTGGGCAAATTTGAAGTGGCCATAGCCGCAATTCGTGAAGCGGTGGCGTTAAAACCCGAATGGATCGGGCTCAACAAAGTCATGGCTCAGGTTTACGCGTTGGCCGGTGAGGTCAACGAAGCCATGGCGCAAGCAGAGCGCGTCCTAACAGCCGGGTCGCAAGTTGCCACCAACTTGATGTGGTTTGTAGATTTCGTCTCAACGATCGGCAAGAGTGAGGTTGCTGAGGAAAAATTGCGTGCCGAGCTGGAGGTTCAACCTGCGAACCATTCCCTCCAACTTAAACTGGCTGATCTCTATTTGAAATCGAATCGAATCGACGAAGCCAAAAAGATTGCGGATTCACTCAAGGAGATCTTAGCACCTGAGGTTGAAGAGGCAGACCTGGTGGTTTGTGCCAGGTTGTTTGAAGCCTTGGGTGATACTTCGTCCGCGCAAAACTGTTTGCAATATCGGGCCGAAAAGTCTAATTCTGCCGAAGCATTTATTGAGTTGGCAGCGAGTTTTTACAACAAATCCGAGTTTGAAAAATGCCTTGAAACCCTTGAATCCTTCGCTGGCGATTACCAAGAGCAGGGTTGGGAAAACCTCTTCGCTGCCGAAACCCTTTTTCACATTGGACAGCACGATTCCGCACTTAACCTTCTTCAAAAAATTAAACGAGGTTTCGAATTGAGTCTGAAGGTTAACCTGGATTTATTACCTGAATCTTGGAGCCGATTGTTGGCTGAAAAAGAACCCGTGACTTCTCTCAGCGCGACGGTGGCGTTTGCCGCTGGAAAATTGGATGTATGCTCGGAATTGGTTTTACCTTGGTTGAACCGTGAATCCAACAACCCGACTGCAAGAATCATCGCGATCGAATGTGCACTTGCGATTACTGATGGCGGGCAGGTTGAAGAGTTGTTGAATGACGTTCCGGAGGATATCGCAGGGGAACTCGTTGACCATCTTTTCGGGTTAAAGATCGAAACCCTCGTAGATGGCGATCGTATGCTTGAAGCTCAGAAAATTCGTGAAACTAGCTCTGATTCCATTGATCCTTGCCTGAATGCTGCTGCGATCCGATTGTCGGTATTGCAGGGTCACCTGCCCGAAGCCGAATCTAGTTTTGACGATTTAGTAACTTTAAGAGGTAGTCTTACTTCTCTTGACCCCCATATTCAAACCAGTATCTTTAGGAACCTGGCAAAATCAGCAATCATGCTGCAACGGTGGAATGATGCACTCATCTTGACGAGCGAAGTCGCCAGTCGCATGCCCTGGAATCAAGCAAACCTGAAGCAATACCTGATCACCCTTGTTCAAGCTCAAGAATTTGAAAATGCTACAGCCAAATTGTCGATCCAAGCCCACAGCGCGACGAAGTATCTACAGCAGATAAAAATGGAGGATGAACTTAATTGGGCTTCAGGACTGCTGAATGACTCTGGGAATCAAGAACTTGAACGTTGGCTCCTCAGGGGAAAAATGGCTATGGCACCGACGACTGAAAACATCCGCGCGTTCGCGATGGTAACCCCCAACGATCAGGATATTGCCAGCATGGTTTCTGCTTTATGGGCTAATGGGCAGGCGAATACTGGCGTGCAAGTAGCCAAGAAATTCAATAAGTCCGCGACGGTTCAATACGCGCTAGCTTTGACTTTGAGCGAAACAGACGTTCCTGGCGCAATCGAAGCTTTAAATACAGCATTGACGCTCGAACCGTTGTATCCGACCGCGTTGGTTTTGCGCTCCATGATTTGGGAAGAGGATGGCAAAACTGACCTCGCGATCAACGATGTTGAAGAAGCCATCAGTGACTGGCCAAATGAAACCCAGTGGCGTGTTCGTGCGGCAAATCTGTGGCAACAAATCGGCAACTTGCAAAATGCCATTCGACAAATGGGCGCTGCGCATGAAAATACGCCTGATGACGCATCAATTGCGACCGCTTTGAGTAAACTATATTTGGCAGTAGGGCGGGGAGACCTTTCCATTGAATTAATGGAAGGATTGGCAGCCCAACATCCTAATCAATTTGAGATTTGGGAAGTGCTGGCTGACGCTTTTGCCCAAATGGGCAATATGGACGAAGCCTTAAACGCGGCAAAAAAAGCCAGCGACGTTAATCCATTCTCGACTCGACCGTATTTGTTGAGCGGTAAAATCCACTTGGAAAAGGGTGATCTTGACCAAGCCTTGACGTTGGCTAAAAAAGCCGCCGACCAAAACAAAAAGGACGCCGAGTCCATCCTGTTTTTGGCAAGAGTATTAAACGAGCGCGGTGAAAAACAACAAGCTCTGGCAGCCCTGGAAATGACCCGCAACTGTGAAAACACGACTGTGCAAACCATGATCGAACATGTCAACCTGGTCAAAGTTATCAATGGTGGCGCCAATGCCAAAGAGTTGATTTCCTCCATGGCTTCTCAATACCCTGAAAATGTTGAATTGATGAAATTGCTAGCTAACGCGCAGGTCGAAAATGGAGATGTAAAAGACGCGGTATTAACCGCGAAACGGGCTTTATTGGTCGACCCCGAAGAAGCGGATTTACACTTGTTTTTAGGTAAAATAAACGCAGATTCTGGTCAATTAGACCAGGCGGTGCATCACCTCAGCCAGGGCATCACTCGAAAGTCAGAAAAACTGGAAGGTTATCTGACTTTAAGCAAGGTTTTCGAGCAGCAACGAGAATTTTCAAAAGCGATCGAGATCTTGCAAAAAGCCATCGAGGTCAACCCGAATGATTCACGCAGCTATATTGCGATTGCCAATCTATACAAAAACGCGAAGAATTACTCCGCGGCGGAAAAAGCACTTCAGAAGGCTGCCGAGCTTGACCCCAGGGACGTGACCATTCGCCGGCAACTTGGCGCGCTACTTGCATTGAACCTCGTACACCATTCTCAGGAAATGAGCTCTCAAACATGATTTCACAAATCCCTGCCAACCCCCAAAAAGTGCAAATGATCGAACGCGATCACCTGTTGCGATTACTAAACAATGGTTTGGAGGTGAAATCGTTCCGATTCGTCAGGCAAGCCGCGCTGGCCTGGCTCTCCGCCTTCCCTGGCGATTTGGTGGTCAACTTGTTTTATGTCCGCGCGTTAATCCAGGAAGATCGCGGCGCGCAGGCTGCCCAGATCCTTGAGAAAATCCTTAAAACCGACCCGCTTTTCAGTGACGCACTCAAGGTGGCGGTGGTTTTGTTATCAAAAGAAAAACCTGAGCTGGCGATCAAAGCCAATGGTGTTTTGCAGGCGATGGGGGCTATGCCTGGCGCGGAAGTTTCTTTACCAGATTGGGGCCAGAAATTATTACAAGTCAGACAGGCGATCGAGAACCGTCAGTTGGAAACCGCGCAAGCTTTGTTAATGAGCCAAATTGGAGAACCGGGACACCCAGAAATCACAGACTTGCTGCACCTCGAACTAACCCAAAAAATTTCGGACGCTGCCTCTGTGCTCAACCTGGCAAGACTTTACCAGGTGCGCTGGCCTGAATGCCTTCAAATTAAATTGATCCTGGCCAACGCCTGGATGGAAACTGGGAACGATGATGACGCGGTTAAGTTATTACATTTTTGCGCAGCCAACGATGCCGCGGCTCAAGTTCCAGAAAGATTGTGGGGCGCCAATTTTGCCTACCGTCCACTTTACCCCGCAAAGTTAGAGATTGTATCTAATTTTAGCGTGCCGGCCGAGGTGGCTGGGAAAATGGGCATGAATCAGCTCGCGCCAGGTTTTGGCTTGCCAACGATGGAACCAAAAAAACCTGCGCGCACCGACGTAACCAGTTTCGATGGATACAAGGTGCTTCCTTCAACCGAAGGTGATTACCAGGCGCATCCAAAGACCGAGCCGATAGTTCCGCAGGCCAAACATCCGGTGGATTTGGAAGTGGAGCAGGAACTTAAAAAGGTTGCCACGAGTTTGCAGCAACCTGTTTTGGTTTCTACGGATAACCGCTTCCCGGCATACGTGGTCTTGACCATGAAAAAAGGTCTGGAAAATCAATTTGGGTTGCAAAGCGCGCAGGTAATCCTCGATGAAGTGAAGGAATTACAGCGATTGGTGCACGAAAAGAATGGCTGGAGTTCGATCCTCTTTATGCCCGATGATCTCGAAACTTGCGGCCGCTATGGTATCACCCCTATTGATAGCATTGACCCGTGGAAAATTAAACTGGCACTGGTTGATCTTGATAAAGCTCTTCAACGCACCGGCGAACGCGTGGGCTGTGTGCTGATCGTGGGTGGGGACGAAGTGGTGCCTTTCCACAAGTTACCGAACCCCACCGAAGACTCAGACATCGAAGTGAAATCTGACAACCCCTATGGTTCGCTGGACACGAATTATTTCGTCTCTGATTGGCCGGTCGGGAGACTGCCCGGTGAAGACGGTGATGAAGTTGGCTTGCTCCTCACCCAGATTCGTAACGCGACCCAATACCATAGCGAAGAAGCAGAGCTGCACACCTGGCTAAACCGCATCTTCAACGTTGTGCGGGTATGGAACCGGCCTTGGCTGCGGCATTTTGGTAACGTAGGGTACAGCGCCTCCGTTTGGAAGCGTTCCTCACTAGCCGCTTTCCATCCAGTGGGTGAAGGGCGGAATCTTTTCCTCTCCCCGAGTGGGAAACAATCCTCATTCAACCCGGTGAAATTGACCAACGCACCTCTGGCTTACTTTAATCTTCATGGCGTTGAAGATGGGGGTGATTGGTACGGGCAAAAAGACCCCGCGGACAATCTCAGCGGACCGGATTACCCGGTGGCGCTGCGCCCGGTGGACTTGATCAAGAATTCCAATAATCCACGCATTGTGTTTTGCGAAGCCTGTTATGGCGGACACATCTTTGGCAAGAAAGAATCTGAGTCCATCGCATTAACGATGTCCGGCATCGGTGTGTTGGCGATAATCGGTTCATCAACCATTTCTTACGGTTCGGTGACAACTCCCTTGATCGGTGCCGATCTTCTTGGCTATTTGATCATGAAAAATCTGAAAGAAAGCCTGCCGATCGGGTCAGCCTTTATCAAAGCCCGAGTCGAATTTGTGCGCGAGATGAACCGCCGTCAGGGTTACCTGGATGGAGAGGATCAAAAAACCTTGATTTCATTCATCTTATATGGCGATCCTCTCGTGGCTTATGATCCTTATCAGGCATCCACTAAAACGATTGGCCGCGACACCACTGCTCCGGTGGTTAAGACCATCTGCGACCGCACCAGTTTTGAGGAAGTCAACGAAACCGTGGCACCACGCATGATCTCACAAGCCAAGGAACTGGTCAAAGATTACCTACCCGGGATCGAATACGCCGAGGTAAAAATTCAAAACCAGGAGGCTAGGTTTTCTTCGGTTGGAGGAAAATCACTAGCTTCACAGCCCAAACGAGTGGTGGTTTCTTTCAGCAAGCAATTCAACCAGGCAGAGAAAGTGCATAAGCAGTTTGCCAAAGTTACCCTCGATCAACTCGGTCAGATGGTAAAATTGGCAGTCAGCCGTTAAATTGATAAAACTTACCCAAACCGCGGACTCTTCCGCGGTTTTGAGTTTAATACGATGAATATCGAATATAATTCAACTTTATTATCTTGAATCCAACACACAGGTGAGTTTATGAGCAAACCCAAGAGCGGCGCAGAAATCAGGCAATCTTTTAATGACTTTTTCATTAACAAGGGGCATACCTTTGTGGCTTCCTCTTCATTGGTGCCGGGTGGAGACGCCACTTTACTCTTCACGAACGCCGGGATGGTGCAATTTAAGGATGTTTTTTTGGGCACCGACGACCGTCCTTACAAACGAGCCGTCAATTCCCAGAAGTGCATGCGCGTAGCCGGTAAACATAACGACCTTGATGATGTTGGTCGCGATGACTCACACCACACCTTTTTTGAAATGTTGGGCAACTGGTCATTTGGCGATTATTACAAGAAAGACGCCATCGCCTGGGCCTGGGAACTCTTAACCAAAGAGTGGGGGTTAGACCCTAACTTTTTATATACCTCGGTCTTTAAAGACGATAAGGGTGATATTCCGGCAGATGAAGAAGCCTGCCAGTTTTGGAAAGAACAACCGGGGATGGATCCCAGCCATGTGCTCTACTTCGGCCGCAAGGATAATTTTTGGGAGATGGCAGAAACCGGCCCTTGTGGACCGTGTAGTGAGATCCACGTGGATCGCGGTCCTGCGGCTTGTGACAAGCAAAGCGTCCCTGGGCATGTTTGCGCTGTGAACGGTGACTGTAAACGTTATCTTGAGATTTGGAACCTGGTCTTCATTCAGTACAACCGGGTTAGCTTGACCCAATTCGATCCGCTCCCGGCCACGCATGTGGATACAGGCATGGGCCTGGACCGCATCGTATCGATCATGCAAAACAAGAATTCAAATTACCGAACTGATTTGCTTTACCCATTGATCGACAAGATCCGCTCTTTGGCGGATAAATCTGTAGAAGAGATGGACGCGGATTTTACCCCATATCGTGTAATCGCGGATCATACCCGCGCCGTGACATTTTTGATCGCGGACGGGGTGGTGCCAGGGAACATGGGACGCAATTATATCTGCCGGATGATCATCCGCCGCGCGGCCAGGTTCGCTTCGAAGATCGGGCTAACCGAACCCTTTTTAGCCAAAGTAGCTGAAGTGGTGGTTAATGAATATGGTGAAGCTTACCCGGAACTAAAAAAGAACCGTAACGCCATCCTGGATAATCTCACCCGTGAAGAGAAAAGGTTCGCCCGCACGGTGGAAGCTGGTTTGGGCTACCTTGAAGACCTGCTCGCCGATCTGCGCAAAACAGGCGGAAGCGTGCTGGACGGAAAAAAAGCCTTTGAACTTTACGCCACCCACGGATTACCCTTGGAGCTGACTCGGGATGTTGCCCGTGAAACCAACCTGGATGTAGACGAAGCCGGGTTTAAAGCCGCCATGGAAGAACATAAAGTTCAATCCGGGGCTGGCAAGGCCATGGGTTCGCACGGCGGTGAAAATGTGGAACTTTACAGCACCGCGCTCGAAAAATGCGTCAAAGACAAAACATTACCAGCCTCAGGGGTTGAATACAATCCCTACGAGTGGATGACCGTGGAAGGTAACGTCATCGCGCTATTCAGCAACAGCGAAAGTGTCTTAAAAGCGAATACCGATGATGAAGTTGAGATCATGGTACCAAAAACCGGGTTCTATATAGAATCTGGAGGACAGATCGGCGACACCGGTTGGATCCAGGCTGTGGACGGCAGTTGGGAAGTGGAAGTCAGTGAGGTTAAGAAACCTGCTACCGGTGTGATCGTGCATATCGGCACGGTTTCACGGGGCACAGTCAAGTTGGGTGATGCTGTCAAGGTGATCGTTGACAAGCCCCGCCGCTTGGACATCATGCGCAACCACACCGCCACGCACCTTTTACATGCGCAATTGCATAAAATTATTGGCGAACACGCGCGCCAGGCTGGCTCCCTTGTGGCGCCCGACCGTTTGCGCTTTGATTTTACCCACCACGAAGGCATCCCCTCTGAAAAACTTGACCTGATCGAGGCTGGTGTGAACCAGGCCATCCTGGAGGAACACGAACTAAGCATCCGCTCCAAATCGCTGCAAGAAGCGATGCAAGAGGGCGCGATGGCTCTCTTTGGTGAAAAATATGGTGATGTGGTGCGCACCGTCACTATAGATGAAAAGACCCCGATCTCGTACGAATTGTGTGGAGGAACCCACGTGGAAAACACGGGTGATATCGGCACCTTCCTGATCCTCAGCGAGGGCAGCGCGGCGGCCGGGGTGCGGCGTATCGAGGCGGTCACCGGGCGTGAAGCCTACCAGGTGATTCGAGACCGCAACAAAGTCCTGCGGAAATCTGCCCGCTTGTTGACCTCTTCGATGGAAGAAGTCGCGGATAAGGTTACTTCCTTGTTGGATTCGCATGACGACATTCGCCGCGAGTTATCTGAAGTCAAACAACAAGTCGTGAAGTCTGAGTTTGTGACCAAGATGTCTGAAACCAAAATGGTCAAGGGCGTGCCTGTTCTCACCTGTCTGCTCAAGGATGCGGACAATGAGACACTGCGTCAAATGACAGATGCATTCCGCGAAAAATACCCTTCTGGCGTCGTGGCGTTGGGTTCGGTGATCAACGAGAAACCAACTTTAATCTGCGCGGTGACCGAAGATTTGGTAAACCGCGGCATCAACGCAGGGGATATCGTCAAACAAGTTGCCGGGATAATGGATGGAAGCGGTGGTGGGCGTCCGGTCCTGGCACAAGCCGGGGGCAAGGATCCTTCCAAATTGGCCGATGCGCTCGACAAGGTGCTTCCACTCGTGGAAGCCAAACTAGCACAATTTAATTAGATGAAATCAAACTCCCCGAAACGCTTCGGGGAGTTTTTCGTTCACGATACCTATGAAAATTAATTATGGTGGCCGGGATGTTTAGACAAACCGTTCCACGTGTATCTGGCCTGGTTCTGTCTTGGTTGGTTCCACGAATCCTTCTGCGTTAAGGGCTTCCAACATGGCGTTTACCATACCCGAGACGCCGCACAGGAAAACGTGCGTGTTCTCTGGAGTCGGCTTTAGCCCCCAAGCGTCCGCCACAGCACCGGATTTCCAGATATCTTGCACCCAGCCAGTCTTCCCCGTCCAGGGGACGGGTTCATCGGCGGGTTTATCGATGGTGGTGATGTAGCTAAAATTCTGACAAAGGAATTGCATCGTTTGCAGTTCGGAACGGTATCCGAGATCCCAGCTGTGATAGGCGCCGTGGAGCACGGCAAAGCGCCGGTCACTTCCGCACTGCAATTCTGACGTCAGCATACTGATGTAAGGTGCCAGACCCGTGCCTGTCGCGACCATAACGATATTCTTGTCTTTTGGAACTTGGTTGAGGGTGAAGATACCGCTCACCTTTGGCCCAAGCCAGATGGGGTCTCCCACTTTAAGGGCGAAAAGCCTTGGGGTCAAAGCCCCAGTCGATAGCATGGAAATGTAAAACTCCATGTATTCACGCGTTTTGGAGGAAGAAGTAATTGAATAAGGACGGCGGATCAATTTTTCGGGATCCGTAGGGGTGATTTCGGGTTCTGACCAGTTGGCTCTAGGTGCCGCGCCAGGCAGCCCCAGCACAGCGAATTGGCCGGGGGTGAAATCGGGCATCGTCCAATTGTTGGCGGCTACCCGTAAAGTCATGACACGAGGCGATAGTTCAATTTTGGAAGTTACAAAGGCGTTCAACGCAAGATCGGCCATATTTTCTCCTGTCTCATAGTCTTCTTTATTTACAAATAATTCTATTGGATATTTTATATGTTTTATGTCAATAATTCAAATATTACTCAGTACAAGGTGTCTCGCAACCCTTGATTTCCCAACACACCATTTCAGGGCGACATAAAAAACGCACTCGGGGGGCAACGGCGCCTTCGAGACCCAAACCGCGGGTGACGTAAAGCGCCATGTCGTTTACACTGTATCGTCCCGCTTCGAAGGTCTTCCCGTAAAGGGAGCCGGCGTAGAGCGCCCCAAAAAACGGTATTCTCACTTGTCCGCCATGGGTATGACCTGAAAGCTGCAAGTCAAAACCCATTTGGCTGGCGTTGGGTGCGAGGTCGGGAGAGTGATGTAGCAGGAGGTTGAAGTTCTCAATGTCAAAAACATCTACGATTTGAGATCCAGCAAGTCGTTTTGAATCAAGATCAGGGTTATGAGTGCAGGTCAACCCCCATACCCTAAAATTACAATATTTACGAATCAAAGTAGGTTTGTCATCCAACCATTCCAGGTTGGTTTCCTTGGTTAACCTGGAAAAAAAATCCGGCTTATCTACCGCGGGTGAACCAGTGACTCCAAAGACACCGAGTGGCGCGGAGATCTGGTTAAAGAATTCAATCGAGTGAGATTGGGCGGTAGCATCTTCCAAAAAGGAAAGGTTGAGCACGTCCCCTGAGAATAAAATTAAGTCTGGCTTAAGTTCACTGATTTTTGCAAGGACATTCAATTCGCGACGCGTGGTCCGCTCCAGATGCAGGTCACCCATGTGAAGCACCCGCAAGGACGTGCCGGGTGGCAATTTATTCGTCTCAAAAGTCTCCGTGTGAACATCCACCTGAAATGGTTCGATGTAAAAACCATAGATCACCAACAAGGTTCCAGCGATCTCAAAGCCCAGATTCCAACCCAAGGGCAGCCACGCGAAGGGCACCCGCAGGCAGGCGAGCATCAAGGTGGTTAACCGGGTCGCCCCAAAAGAACGCTGGGTGGAAGGTAACCTGGAAATCAGAAACCAATCAACGAAAAAGAAAAATAATAGGAACCCTGAAATGAGTGGAAGTTGATGGGTTTGAATCCAGGCAGGCAGCCCGCCGATGAATGCAAACAGGGCGAGTACCGTTAGCATTATGGCTATTGGAATTTTTTCTAACTTTTCGATGGAATGCAATAGTCGGTCGAAGGGGTTGCCCGCGCAACCAGGAAAGTATTTGACTTTTTCAAAGGAACGAGGGTGAAGGTTTCGAATCTTGACCATAACTGATGATAATTGATTATCCAAGTCATTGAAATACTTTATACAAAAACTGGCAGAAAACTCTGCCAGTTTAGAAAACCACTGAGGGAGGCTAATTATTTTCGGGAAGCCAGCAGCACAACACCAGTTCTTTGGCAGCCTTCACTTCGTCCAGCCGGCCTACCGGGGTGTCGTGCGGCGCGTCTTTGAGCAACTGCGGCTCATTGTGCGCTTCCTTGGCGATGGCCAGGAGGGCATCCGCGAAAGCATCCAGGGTTTGTTTGCTTTCGGTTTCGGTGGGCTCGATCATCAAGGCTTCATGAACGATGAGTGGGAAGTAATTGGTGGGGGGATGGAATTTGTAATCCATCAAGCGTTTGGCGATATCCAGGGCGTGAACCTCGGGTGCGTCAGCCCACATACCCTCAAGTACAAATTCATGCATGCAAACCCGTTTGTAGGGCAGGTGGAAAGTAGGAATCAGCTTGGAGAGCAGGTAATTGGCGTTAAGCACCGCGTATTCTGAAACCTTGCGCAGACCTTCCGGCCCGTGCATGCGGATGTAGGTGAAGGCTCTGACGAGCATGCCAAATTGACCGTAAAACGATTTTAAGCGACCGATCGTCTGGGTGGGTTTGACGAAACCATAAAGGGGAGGCAGTTTTTCTGTCTCCGGCTCGACGATTCCAACCAGCGGGGTGGGTAAAAAGTCTGCCAGGTGGGCGGCCACGCCAACCGGGCCGGAACCTGGTCCACCACCGCCATGCGGGGTGGAAAAAGTTTTATGCAGGTTGTAATGCATAATGTCAAACCCGAGGTCGCCAGGTCGGACGATTCCCAACAAGGCGTTGAGGTTAGCCCCATCACCATAAACCAATCCACCTGCCTGGTGTACGATCTTAACCACTTCTTCCACATTTTCGTCGAAGAGACCCAGGGTGTTGGGGTTTGTCAGCATTAAGCCGGCTACGTTTTCGTCGCAAACTTCACGCAATTTCACAAGGTCCACGTTGCCGCGGGGGTCTGAAGGAACAGGAACCACTTCGTATCCGCTCATAGCCGATGTGGCCGGGTTGGTGCCGTGCGCAGAATCCGGGATCAAGATCTTGGTGCGCTTGGCATCCCCTCTTGAGCGGTGGTAGGCACGGATGATCATCACCCCGCAAAATTCTCCCTGCGCACCAGCGGCGGGTTCAAGCGAGACCGCGGCAAAACCGGCGATCTCTTTGAGGGTTTCCTGCAAATCGTACATGAGAGCCAGGTTTCCCTGGATCGTGTCTTCTGTCTGCAGCGGGTGGGTGAAGGCAAACCCCGGCAACCGTGCGGTTTCTTCGTTGATCTTGGGATTGTATTTCATTGTGCACGATCCCAGAGGATAAAAACCACCATCAATGCAGTAATTTAAAGACGAAAGGTGGGTGAAGTGTCGGATGACATCGAACTCGGAGAGCTCAGGGAGGGGCAATTCTTGGCGAGTGAACTCCTTCGGCAAATCGGCAAAGGGCACGTCCGATTCGGGGAAGCGCACACCGATACGACCGGGTGACGATAGTTCGTAGATCGTGGGTTCAGTCATAGGTCACCTCACGCAGCGTCTGGGCAAAATAATCGATGTCTTCCTTGGAATTCATTTCAGTTACGCACACCAACATGTGGTTCTTGAGCGCGGCGCAATCACGACCGAGGTCGAAACCACCCATCACGCCCTGGTCAAGCAACTCAGCGTTGATCTCGTCAACCGGACGGGGGCACTTGAGAATGAACTCATGGAAAAAGGGTGTTTTGGTATTGACACTGAAGCCCGGAATCTCGTTCAGGATCTTAGCAGCGTAGTGGGCTTTTTGAAAACAAAGGTTGGCGACTTGATGCAAACCTGATTTACCGACCAGGCTGAGGTAGATCGTGGCGGCTAAGGCCAATAAACCCTGATTGGTGCAGATGTTCGAGGTGGCTTTGTCACGCCGAATGTGCTGTTCGCGGGCGGTCAGGGTAAGCACATAGCCGCGCCTGCCAATTGCATCAGCGGTCTCGCCCACCAAACGGCCTGAAATCTTGCGCACAAATTCCTTGCGTGTGGCGAAGAAACCGAGGTAAGGTCCCCCAAACGAGAGTGGAATCCCAAGCGGTTGACCTTCACCCACCACAATGTCCGCGCCCATTTCTCCAGGGGTTTTAAGCATCCCAAGGGCGATTGGGTTGGCGACCACGGCCAGGAGCGCGCCTTGTTCGTGCACCTTCTGGGCGAGTGGTGCAAGGTCAAAGATGCGGCCAAAGAAATCGGGGTACTGCACAACCACAAGGGCAGTCTCGGCATCTACTACTGAGGCGAGGTCGTCGGGGTTTCCGGGCAGGGAAAAATCTTCGCCCAGCGTTTGGATATCGGCGTTTTCGTAACCACAAAGATACGAACACAACACTTCACGGTTTTGTGGATTCACCGCTGAGGATAAGATGGTTTTCGGTCTTTTACCCCTGAAGTGGTGGTACGCCATCACACCGGCTTCGGCTGTGGCGGTGGCGCCATCATAATGTGAGGCGTTGCTCACTTCCATGCCGGTTAGATTGGCAATTAAAGTCTGAAATTCAAAAACGGCTTGCAGTGTGCCTTGCGAGATCTCAGGCTGATAAGGCGTATAAGCGGTAAAAAATTCCCCGCGCCGTAAGAGACTATCGACCCCAGCCGGGATGTAGTGACGATAAGCACCCGCTCCTAGAAAGCAGAGGTGGTCATTGACCGTTTCATTCGAGGAAGCGTAATCCTGAAGTTCTGCCAGCGCTTCCATTTCGGTAACGCCTTTGGGCAAGTTAAGTTTTGGGAAGCGCACCTTATTGGGCACATCGACAAACAAATCTTCCATCGACTTGAGGCTGATTGCCTTAAGCATCTCCTCCGTCTCTAACGGAGTATGCGGGATGAACATTAGTGACCTCTGTTCTCGCAGAATGCAGCGTACGCCTTGGCATCCATGAGATTGGCAAGTTCAGCCGGGTCAGAAAGTTCGATTTTGATCATCCAGGCTTTGCCGAATGGATCACTATTGACCTGTTCAGGGGTGTCGGGCAAGGCTTCATTGATCTCGAGCACCTTGCCAGAAACCGGGGCGTTGACATCAGCGGCCGCTTTAACAGATTCGATGGTGGCGACGTGTTCCTGTTTTTTGACAGTGTCACCCACGCTGACGTTGACTTCCACGAAAACCACGTCAGAAAGCTGGTCTTGGGCGTAATCGGTGACTCCCAAGGTGGCCACTTTACCTTCCACGGCAATCCATTCATCTGAATTCGTGTATTTCAAGTTCTCAGGGATATTCATTTGGTTCCTCCACAATTTTAATTTTTAGAATAAAAAAGGGCGCGGCAATAGTTGCGCGCCCTCTGTCACGAATCCAGGAAACACAAAACAGCGTATTGCATCCAGGAGATCTTGAACCATTTCAGAGTGTACAAAAACGGGTCCTTTTACCTGAGAGTTTCATCCGGTCATCCCTGAGCAGGATTTGCCCCTTCGGTGCCAAAAAATTGGTCTCTTCCACGTTTTATATTCGATTGTGTATTCATTCTATAACAGGTTGATGAAAAGTCAAGATTTGACACTCACAACAAGGAAATCGGTTCTTTTTTCTTGATAAAAAAGAGCAGAAACCCTACAAATCGCAATGCGGCGGAGACCAGCAAGCCCACCGCCAGGCTGAATTGATCGGCGATGAGCGACCCCAACAACGGAGACGCGATGGTAGCCAGGTATTGCAGACTCTGGGCAAAGCCGATGAATATTGCAGAGTACTCTATGGGCACGACCTTCATTAACTCATCGAAGAATACAAGGTCTAGCCCGGCCTGGAAGATCCCCGCCGCGCCAGCGATGACCGCGATCTGCCAGGTGGAAGTGGTGAGCGCTAAAAGGAATGGATAAAGGGAAAGTCCAAAAGTCGTGCCCACCAGGACGGCACGCGTGCCTTTCTTTTTTCCGAGGCGCGTCCAGAGAAAATAGCCGATGACCAGGATCGCGGTCTGACTGGTGGTGATGATCGAGATCCAGCGATCCGAGGCGTGAACAACTCTGACAAAGTAAAGCGGGATTAAAGGCGCGGCAAGCGCAGAACCAGTCATGAATATCAAGCGTTTTGATATAAAAGTAAGGAAGGGTTTTTCACTTAATACCAGGGTCTTGATTTCCGCAATCTGTGTTTTGAGCGATTTACTCATCGTGAGCGCGGGTTGAGGAGTTTCGGTCAATTTTAAATGACTTGAATAATAGTAACTGAGCAAGCCGCCGAGAGACAATCCGATGAACATAAGCTGGTAATTAAGTGGAAAAATGACGCTTTCTAATAATTGTCCAATAGCGAGCACCACGATCGTGGTGGTTACCCCCATGGTAGACCACCGCCGGGTCATTAATTCAAAGCGCCGATTGGGGCCGGCAACCGCGTTCATCACCACCGAAAATGCGATAGCCACAATTGTTTGGGGCAGGGTGGCGAGCGCCCAGATCGCCAAAATGGAATTCACCAATATCGATTGAGGGATGAAGAACGATATGATACCTGTCAGGGCGTAACAAGCGATCACTAAAAGCCTGGCGATACTGAACCATTTGATGATATTTGTTTGACGTTGCAGGAACCTTCCCAATGGGATTGCCAGGAGGAGGCCGGTAAAACCGGGCATGGCGGTGAGCATTCCCACTTGAAACGTGGTCGCGTCAAGGTGGGAGAGGAAAACAGGCAAGAACGGTGAGGCCGCGTTGGCCAGCCCGACCCCGATGGCGTCAATTTGGACGTTGCGAAAATTGGATTTCACAACGGCTAGGGGTTGCGATTCTTGGATGGATTTTGAATTTTGATTCACAGGGTCTCTTTTTGATGGTACCTCCGATGATTATACCAATCCCCGACCAAAGAAAGAAACTTTCATGGATTTTCAGTGCAAAAATTGTTTTAAGCCAGATTTCAAAAATGGTGGTTCATCGGTATAATCAGGGCACCAACAATTCCCTGCAAAAAATGGAGAGACATGGACTTAGCGACTGTGAGTCAACTCAAAGAAACCCATCGGGTGATCCAAGAATTTGACTATGAGATGCACCCCGTGATCCATGGGTATGCCAATCGTACCTTGTACATTGATCTCGACACGAATACCGTGGCAATAAAACCCGTCGATCAAAAAATGAAGGACACCTTCACAGGAGGTAAAGGTTTTTGCTTGTGGTTACTTTGGAATGCCATTACCAGTACAACGCGGTGGGACGATGCTAAAAATGAGTTCGTCGTTGCGGGAGGCCCCATAGGTGGCATCACGGCATACCCCGGCAGCGGAAAGTGCACGGTGGTTACGCTCTCACCATTGACAAAATCGATCATCGATAGCAACGGTGGCGGGTATTTCGGTCCATACCTCAAATTTAGCGGTTTCGATGCCTTGGAAGTGCAGGGCAAAGCCAGGGAGGATGTGGTCATCTTTATCGATGGAGACAACGGTAAAGTGACGATCGAAGCGGCTCCTCTGGACGAAGTTAACACGCATATTCTCAGCAAACAACTCACCGATCTTTATGGTGGTGATACAGACAAAGGCAGACGCGCGATTACGGTCATGTCCGCAGGTCGAGCCGCGGAACATGTGCCCATGTGCGGGGTAAACATCAGCTTTTGGGATCCGCGCAGGCAGGAGATCCGCATCAAGCAGGCGGCGCGTGGTGGTGCTGGAACAGTGCTGCGGAATAAGAAAATCAAAGCCATCGTGGTCAAGTATTCTGAAACCGGTGGTGACAGCAACGGCGCGGCCAACATGGAATTGATCCGAGCCGCGGGAAAACGCATCAACAAGGAAATTTCGGATTTCGACGCCTCTCAAAACGACATGCGCCACCTTGGAACTCCCTACCTGGTGGAAATCATGAATAAATTCGACATCCTTCCGGTGCAAAATTTCCGTTTTGGTTCAGACCCCGAAGCTCACAAGATTAACGGTGAAGTGTGGAAATCGATGTTCGACTTCCGCGGGCCGGATGGCTGCTGGTATGGTTGCACATTGCAGTGCGCTCACGCGGTTCCACATTACCACCTGCTTTCAGGGCCTTATAAGGGTGAGGCTGTTTTTGTCGATGGCCCCGAATACGAATCACTGGGCGCGCTGGGTTCCAACCTGGCGATCTTTGACCCGCCTGCCATGCTGGAATTGTGTTTCTACTGCGACACCTATGGCATCGATACCATCTCTGTAGGCAACTCGATGGCTTTTGCGTACGAGTGTTACGAGAAGGGCATTTTGAACAAAGAGCGCACCGGCGGGATGGAACTCACCTGGGGCAACGCTGAAGTTGCTTTTGAATTGCTCCATCAAATGGCACGGGGCGAAGGTTTTGGTGTCACAGTTGGGCAGGGAGTGCGAGCGATGAAAACATTATTTGCCGAAAAATTCGGCGCCGATCCCGCCCAAATGCAAGATATGGGCATGGAAATCAAGGGTATGGAGATCTCGGAATACATCTCTCGTGAATCGCTGGCGCAACAAGGAGGCTATGCCATGGCCTCCAAAGGACCGCAACACGACGAAGCCTGGTTGATCTTCATGGATATGGTGCACAAACAACTTCCTACCTTTGAGGCCAAGGCAGAAGCTTTGCATTACTTCCCGGTTTGGCGCACCTGGTTCAGTTTGCATGGCCTTTGCAAACTGCCCTGGAATGACATCATCCCTGTTTCGAACAAGACCGCCAAGGAACCAGCGAAGGTACCAGAACACGTTGAAAACTATTGCTGGCTGCACGAAGGCATGTCTGGGAAGAAGACCACACCACAAGACCTGATGCTTCAATCGGAAAAAGTCTACAACTTCCAACGCTTATTTAATGCCAAAATGGGGTTTGGAACACGCGAACACGACTATCCACCTTACCGGTTGATTGGACCGGCAACGGTTGAAGAATATGAGAACCGGGCCGAACGCTATGACCAGCAGATAATTGATACGCTCGGCTTGGACCCTGTTGGAAAAAGTGTGAGTGAAAAAATTCAACTGGTAAGGGAATATCGCGAAAACCAATATGAACAACTTATGGACGCTGTTTACCACCGTAGGGGCTGGACTCGGAATGGCGTGCCAACCCGTGAAACGCTGAGGCGATTGGAGATTGATTTTACGGATGCCCTGGCGCTTTCAGAGGAACATGGCGGATAATAACATCAAACCGGAGCTGAGAGGCTCCGGTTTTGTTACTGCGCTGCCTTCACAATAATAACTTCAGTCACCAGCGTGGTGTTGCAACCTGAATCCTGCCAATAACCTATGTAATTACCATTGGTATCGTAACCCTCGATCCGCAATATTTCCCAGCCCTTGAGGATGACGGTGTCGCCGGTTTGGATGAATGCCAGTTGCTGATTGATTTCCTCGTTCATCGGCACGGTGTGGAGCAAGTTGATCGCGCCTTCCGCATGATCCAGGTTGGGGGCTCGCCAGGTGAAGCGATGGTTTGAGACGCTGGTTTCGACCCGTTCAGGATCGGCAAAGTCACCGCTCGTCACCAGGATGTCATAGGTGAGCAACGCGAAAGCGGATTCCTGGATCGTGGAAGTATGCCTGACCAAACCGGAAAAGTATCGGTCATGGTTGGTTTCGTATATAAGATCCCACGATTGACCGTTTGGAAATTCGATATCGTGGAAGCCGTCGCTTACGACCATCTGGTCAAAACTTTCGATCGGGCGGTTCGTTAGAAGTGATTCGAGGGTGGTGTGGTTTCGTATCGCGAGAACAACGAGAACGGTGATGACTAGAATCACTAAGATAAACCACAACAATCCCTCCAGGGCGCGCCGGGGATTGTGCGGGGTGGTTTCAGGAGTATGATTTTGCTCTTGCATGTCTCAGGCGATTGTAAGTCAGAAAATCTCGGTTATAATGCAAAAGAAGGAGTTGCCTATAAGTTTATCGCATCTTGACCACTTGGAAAGATAAGCGCATGGACCAGAATTAATCCTGGTTGACGAGGACGAGGGTTCCTCACCGCGAGGTGAGGCTAACCGGTGAAAGCCGGGAAAATCGAAAGATCAGCGGAAGCCCTTCAAACCCGATCGGGTTTGCACTTTCCATCTTATATAATCGAATAGAAACCGTTTTACGGCTACTGCTCCATGCGGTGTTTTGCCGTCTGGATGAACCTGTACACCTTGGAGGTTACCATGTGTGGAATCGTTGGCTATATCGGCGAACAAAACGCCACGCCAATCGTTTTAACTGGCTTAAAAAAACTTGAATATCGCGGATATGATTCTGCGGGTTTGGCTGTGATCACCAACGGGCATATTGAAGTTAGGCGGGATGCGGGTAAATTGGCGAATCTGGAACAATTGGTGGCCAACTTGCCTATCTTGGGCAAAATCGGGATTGGTCACACACGCTGGGCGACTCACGGAGAACCCTCCGCGCGCAACGCGCACCCACACTTGAGCAGCTCGGGTAGTGTGGTGGTGGTGCATAACGGCATCGTTGAGAACTTTATTGAGCTTAAAGAGGAATTGAGCAAAAAGGGGATCAAATTCCAGTCTGATACCGATACTGAGACCATCGTTCAGTTGATCGAGATGTACATGCAAGAAGGGCAGAACCTCGAAACCGCAGTTCGCACAACATTGAGCCGGTTGAAAGGCGCGCATGGGGTGGTGGTGATGTCGACGCTTGAAAAAGACAAGATCATCGCAGCCCGCATCGGCAACGCGGGTGGGGTGGTGATCGGGTTGGGAGAGGGTGAGACCTTCATTGCTTCAGACATCCCGGCCATTTTGGAGCACACGAGACGCTTGATCTTCCTGGAATCTCGACAGATGGCCGTGGTGACGCGAGAAGGTGCGCAAATTACCACACTCGAAGGCCTGCCTATCAAACCGCAAATTTCGGCAGTAGCCTGGGACCCGGTGTCCGCAGAAAAAGGTGAATACCGCCATTTCATGCAAAAAGAGATCCACGAACAAGTTCGCTCGCTGACGGACACACTCGCCGGCAGGGTGGATTTTGAAGAGGGTACGGTTCGTTTGCCGCAACTCAACCTTACTGTGGAAGCAGCCAAGAAAATTCAGAAAATCATTATCACCGCTTGCGGCACAGCTTCCCACGCGGGTATGGTGGGAAGGTTATTGATCGAACGCATTGCCCGCATCCCCACCGTGATGGAAATCGCCTCGGAATTTCGATACTCCGATCCCATCTTGGATGAGAACACAGTAGTGATCGCGATCAGCCAATCCGGCGAAACTGCCGACACGTTGGCGGCTCTAGAAGAAGCACGAAAACACGGCGCGACCACCTGGTCTATCGTCAATGCCATTGGGTCACAAGCCATGCGCGTCTCGGACGGGTTTATATCCATGCAAACCGGACCTGAGATCGGTGTGGCTTCAACCAAGGCGTTTACTGCCCCCTTGGTTGACCTTTATATGTTGGCTGTACTGCTGGCCGACTTGCGCGGCACCATCAGTGAGGTCGAACGCAGAACGCTGGTGGATGATCTGCGACTTGTGCCTGAATTGGTGGGCGAATGCCTTGACCGCGAAGCCGAAGTGGAGGAGGTCGCCACCTATCTTAAGGACGCGCGTGACATGCTTTACCTGGGACGCGGCATCAACATGCCCATTGCTTATGAAGGCGCGCTGAAATTAAAAGAGATTTCATACATACACGCTGAAGCTTACCCGGCCGGCGAAATGAAACATGGCCCCATCGCTCTGATCGATGAGGAGATGCCCGTGCTGGCCATCTGTACGCGCGATCCATGGTACGAGAAGATGATCAGTCAGATCGAACAAGCCAAGGCTCGCGGTGGATCGGTGATCGCAGTGGCGACCTTTGGTGATGAGAGGGTTGCGTCGTTGGTGGATAAAGTGTTATGGGTTCCAGAAACACCCTGGATGCTGAGCCCGGTGATCACGGTCATCCCGCTGCAGATTTTGGCCTATCATATCGCCTGCCTGCGGGGACTGGACGTGGACCAGCCGCGCAACCTGGCCAAATCGGTCACGGTTGAATAAAAACTTGCCGCCGGAAATTCAACCGGCGGCTTTTTCTTTAAGAACTTCAATCAAGGTAGTCAGCAATTCTTTTGTGAATGTCGGATCGTTGATCCAACCGGTCAATGGTTCGCGGATGAGGATCATTTCCGGGCCTATGGGTCCGGTCTGCCACCTGGTAAGAATCCCCATCCCAGCCAGGTATTCTACGGCCTGGTTTAAACGTGTTGCAGGGGAGCCTTGGGGCTGAAAATCACTGATGAGGTGCGAAACCAGTCGCGTGATAGAAATTGTGCTTTCAGAATGATCTACAAAGCCGTTTATGAGCAGCCAAGTCAATCGGCGGGGTGGGTTGGAGACACATGCAAATCTTGCTGCGGGGCGACCCGTGGAAGAAGACTCAGTTGGTGTTAGCTTGATTACCGACCCGGAGTCTAGAAGCAGGTCCATTTGTTGGCGGATGTCTGCTTTGGTTCGATCGAGAACCAAGGCTAAATCTGCCACAGTAGCGGGGCCGTGGTTTTCGAGGTGAGAAAGGATTTTTTGGAAAGTTTTTGTTTTCATTAAGAAAGAAAATCCTTGCTTAATTATATCCTTGACATCCACTCAACGCAAGCTACAATAAAATAAAGATAAACCTTTGAAAAGGAAGGGCACTATGGTTGATTTTGAGCTGAACAAACCCGGTGCGGACGTCCCGGCCGAGTTACAGCACCAAGTTGCTGTAACCACGCTAGACAAGATCTATAACTGGAGCCGCAGCAATTCCCTTTGGCCGATGATGTTTGGTCTGGCTTGTTGCGCCATCGAGATGATCTGCACAGCGGCCAGCCGTTATGATCTTTCGCGCTTCGGCATGGAAGTGATGCGCCCCAGTCCACGTCAGGCAGACGTGATGATCGTTTCTGGCACGGTGACCAAGAAAATGATCCCGCAGATTGTACGACTTTATAACCAGATGTCAGAGCCCAAATACGTCATCGCTATGGGGGCCTGCGCCTCTGGAGGGGGTCCATTCAAGGAAGGTTACAACGTCGTGCCGGGTGTGGATACCTTCATCCCGGTGGATGTATACATCGCCGGATGCCCGCCGACGCCGCAAGCCTTGTTGAACGGCCTGGTGACTTTACAGAAGAAAATCGAGCGCGAACACATCCCTGATACGCGCTGGTACAAGAAAGAACCTGTGGCGGCGATTCCCATCCCTGTACTCGGGCCGGACCTGTTCGACCCACGCAAAATCGATCTGATCCGTTCTGAAACCCATAAACCGGTCGAAGTGGCCGAAACGATCATTGAGGGAGGAGAAACCGCATGAGTGACCAGGTTTTGATCCAGCCGGTTTACCAGGATGTGCTAAACAATTTTGCGCAGTCCGCGGCGATGGAAGAACGACCCAATTTCTTTGGTCTGGTGGTGGAAGCCAACGCGGTGCTTGAGGTCGCCAGGTATTTGCGCGACGAAAAAGGCTACGATTTTCTTTCCTCAGTCACGGCGGTGGATGATTTCCCTGAAGATCGTATGGAAGTGGTCTATCACCTCTTCAAATCCATTGGCGGCCCGCAGGTGGAGATCAAGGTTTTTCTGCAGCGCACCGAGCCGGTTGTGCCGTCGCTCACGGATTTGTATCCCGGCGCGGAATTGCAGGAGCGTGAAGTTTGGGACCTTTATGGAGTTCGTTTCGCCAATCACCCGGATCTAAGGCGCATCTTGATGTGGGAGGGCTTTGAAGGTTACCCACTGCGCAAGGATTGGAAGGAACCTCTTTTTGAAGAAGACGTGAAACCTTTCAAGAATCGCTGGCCGGAAGGAAAAGGTGAACGCAAGGAAAACCTCAACGCGTATAAGGATAATGTTCAATATCCCCGAGAGTTTGACCCCGATACCTGGTCTGGAGAGGCTGACACTTCCGTCTATAAGAGCCTCGAGACTTCTGAAGAAACCAACGCGAACGCCTTAAAAACCGATCAATTAGTGGTCAATCTCGGCCCTCAACATCCTTCCACGCATGGCGTTTTCCGCATGGCGGTGGTTTTAGAGGGCGAGACCGTAGTAAACCTAAAGCCGGTGGTGGGTTACCTGCACCGCAACCATGAAAAGATCGGTGAGCGCAACACGTATTTGCAGAACATGCCCTATACCGACCGGCTGGATTACCTCGCTTCGATGAGTAACAATTTTGGCTATTCCCTGGCCGTCGAAAAATTGATGGGCATCACTCCGCCAGAACGTGCCGATTACATCCGTGTGATGATGGCGGAATTGACCCGTATTTCGAGCCACGTTATGACCACGGGGTTCCTTTTGAACGACCTGGGCGCTTATTTCACGCCAGCCCTTTACGCCCTGGAAGAACGCGAATTGATCCTTGACATCTTTGAAGAAGTTTCCGGGTCGCGGATGATGTGTAATTACTTCCGCTTCGGGGGTGTAGCAAGGGATCTCTCAGAGCACGCGCTCCAAAAGATCAAATTCCTGGTTAACGATCGCCTGCCGCGTAAGATCGATGAACTCGACCGGTACATCACGGGGAACGAGATCGTGCGTATGCGTTGCGAGGGTGTGGGCGTGCTTGGTTCGGATGATGCCATCGCTTTTTCGGCGACGGGACCCATCTTACGCGCGTCAGGGGTGCCTTATGACCTTCGTCGAGCGGATCCTTACAGTATCTATGAGAGTCTGGATTTTGATGTATGCACACGAATGCATGGAGACATTTACGATCGATATCTTGTGCGTATAGACGAAATTCGTCAAAGTCTCAGAATATTAACACAAGTTTTAAAGCGCATCCCTGACGGTCCGATCATGACCGGCAAACCCCAATATCTTGCCAAAGTGCCGGCAGGCGAGGCCTATGGGCGGGTCGAAGGTCCACGCGGAGAGCTGGGCTTTTATGTGGTTTCAGATGGCAAACCGAACCCGAAGCGGTATCATGTCAGGGCGCCATCGTTTATAAACTTAACCAGTTTGGCGCAGATGTGTAAAGGAACCAAGGTGGCGGACGCGGTCACGATCCTGGGGTCGGTGGACATTGTCCTCGGTGAAGTGGACAGGTAGGCGGAGGAAGCATGAACGGATTTGGAATGTTTAAAGGTCTGGTAATCACCATCGGCCATTTTTTTGAGACGTACCTTCGGGATGTTTTTCATCCCCAGCGCAAATTGACCAAGGATCTAAAGCGTGGCATGCAGGGTTCTGAAGGCTTGTTCACCGTCCAATACCCTGAAGAGGCGATTGCGCCACCTGAAGAATTTAGGGTGATCCCTTTTCTGGTGTATGAACCGGAGGAGGACGGAGGGAGAAAATATCGCTGCACTTCTTGCGGTATTTGTGCCAAAGTTTGCCCAACTCAGTGCATTTTCATCACTCGCAAGAAAGACGAAGTCACAGGCAGACCCATCCCATCACCTGAAGCGTTTTACATTGACATCGACAAGTGTATGAATTGTGGTTCTTGCGCGGAGTTTTGTCCGTTTGACGCCATTAAAATGGATCATGATTACGAATTGTCGTTTTACGATCGCGGTGAAACACATATTTTCGACAAGCAAAAATTGGGAAAACCGTTGGAATACTATGCTAAAATTCGTCCAGTCAATTATGCTGAAGAAGAAGCGGCGCGCCTCGAAAAAGCAGCCCCGGCGGCTTAGAGAAAGAGTGGCATGTTAAATTCCGACACAGAATTGCTTTTCCCATTGAGAGTGATCCCTTCTTTAGCCGACCTTCGAGGACCAGAATGGAAAATGCTGGTCGCGAAAATGTCTGACCCTAAAACTGCCATCGTGGAAAAGATTGCCTTTACCGCGTTGGTCACCAAACTTGCCGGATGCGCCGGTTGTAATGCTGATTCTTTCAGGGCAATGCGCGGATGCACCCAATGTTCACGCCAGGTGTTGAAACGTCATAAAGCAACAGATCAAGACCTTTTATCGGTCTATACTGAATGTTTAAAAGAAGTGCAATCTTACTTAATTAAAAGAGAACAACAAACTTAACCAACAGGAAAAAGTATGCCAACCAACGAAAGCATCCTGGCTGCTCTCAGCCAGGTCATGGAACCTGAATTACATAAAGATCTTGTGACCCTCAAGATGGTGGAAGATATTCATATCGCTGCGGGAGAAGTATCGCTTACCGTCATCCTCACCACTCCAGCATGCCCCCTGATCCCCAAGATCGAGGCCGATGTGCGGAAAGCCGTCATGGCAGTGGATGGGGTCAAATCCGTGACGGTTAAAATGGATTCACGGGTTCCAGCCGACGGGATGAATCGTGAAATGCTTGCTCTCCCGATCCGCAACGCGATCGCAATAGCTTCTGGCAAGGGTGGGGTGGGTAAATCGACCGTGGCTGTAAACGTAGCGGTTACTTTGGCTGCCAAAGGCGCAAGGGTTGGGTTGGTCGACGCGGATATTTATGGACCGAACATCCCCACGATGATGGGCGCGCCTGGATTGCCCCCGCCAATCGAAGGCAGAATGATCCCGGCTGAATCTTACGGTGTTAAAATGATGTCGATCGGTTTCATGGTACGCCCCGGACAACCTTTGATCTGGCGCGGACCGATGTTGCATACCGCCATCCGCCAATTCCTCACCGATGTGGAATGGGGCGAATTGGATTACCTAATCATTGACCTGCCGCCGGGGACGGGTGACGCCCAACTCAGCTTGATGCAAAATTTACCATTGAGCGGTGGGGTGATCGTAACACTGCCGCAGCTCGTTTCGCTCGAAGACGCGGGGCGGGGATTGCAGATGTTCAGGGAAATGAAAGTTCCGGTATTGGGTGTGGTCGAAAACATGAGTTATTTAGCCATGCCGGATGGCTCTCGAATGGATCTGTTCGGAAGCGGCGGTGGAGAATCCCTCGCGAAAAAGATGAACACTCCTTTCTTGGGCGGAATCCCCATCGACCCGCTGGTGCGGATCGGCGGTGATAATGGCAAACCGATCGTTATTGCACAGCCAGAAACAGCAGCGGCCAGGGCTTTGGTGGAGATTACGGAAAAGATCGCTGCCCAGGTGAGTATTTTGGCTTTATCAGATAAAGAAACACCTTTAGAAAAGAAAGAGGTGTAATTGATGGAAGAAAACAATTCTCCACGCATCGTGGGAGTTCGGTTTTCACGTGTAGGCAAAATCTACCACTTTGACGCCAAAAAGATCGAGTCGTTGCGCTTGGGTGACGTTGTGGTGGTTGAAACCAGCCGTGGATGGCAATTAGGCGAAGTGGTTGTGATTGTCAATGATCCCATCGCACCCCCTGAAGGAACCTGGAAAGCCTTAGACCGATTGGCTACTCCCAAGGATTTGATGCAACGGCAATCCTGGCAAGCCAAGGAAGGCGAGGTCGTAGAAACCGGCAGAAAAAGAGCCAAGGAACTCAGACTCAATGGTGTGAAGGTCGTCTTGAGCGAATACAGTTACGACGGTTCAAAACTGACCATCTTTTTCAGCACCGATTCTGAAGATAAAGTCGATTTGAAATCAATGCGGGGAGACATGCAACGGGTTTACGCTCCAGCCCAAGTTGAACTTAGGCAGATCGGTCCGCGCGACGTGGCGAAGGCACTTGGTGGCATGGGCGCTTGCGGACTTGAGTCACGGTGCTGTTCCCGCTTTATTACCGAATTTAGCTCGATCTCCATCCGCATGGCAAAAGAGCAGGGTATCTCGTTGACACCTACCGAGATCACAGGCATGTGTGGAAGGCTGCGTTGCTGCCTGATATATGAATATGAAAATTATGTTGAGGCGCGCAAGCTGCTGCCCAAAAAGAACAAACGTGTCGTCACACCAGATGGTGTCGGCAAAGTGCTGGATGTTTCACCAATCCGCGAGATGGTGCTGGTGGAGCTGCCCGAAATCGGACGGCGCGAGTATCACAAGGATGTCATCCAACCCGCGGAAGAACTTGAAGCGCTGGAGAATAAAGCCGCGAACAAGGGCGGGCATGGTGGCGGCGGTTGTGGGCAATGTAACCTACGTTAAACATCCACCTGCACTCGAGGATTTCGAGGGCTGGACGGAAAAGAAAAAGATCCTGGTCATTCTGGCGCACCCAGATGACCCCGAATTTTTTTGTGGAGCGTCAATTGCTCGATGGACGGCGGCAGGACACTCAGTGCATTATTGCCTTCTCACACAAGGCCAAAAAGGGTCTCAAGACCCATCCCTTTCCTCTGATACTCTGGCTGGAATGCGCCGAAAAGAACAAGAAATCGCGGCACAATCCTTAGGAGTTCAGGGGGTGGAATACCTGGATTACGTGGATGGCGAACTTGTGCCGGACCTTGAAATGCGAAAAAAGATCGTCAGGGTGATACGGCGGGTTGCCCCACAGGTGGTTGTCACATGTGACCCGCAAAACCTCTTCCCCAACGATCACCGGGTCAATCATCCAGACCACCGAGCGGCTGGTCAGGTGGTGGTTGATTCGCTCTTCCCTGCCGTTGGGAACCCTTTGTTTTTCCTTGAACTTGAAATTGAAGAAGGTTTAAAACCAGTAAAGGTTGAGGAATTGTGGCTTTCGTTAACCACACAACCTAACTTGTCTGTGGATATGAGCGCGTATTTTGACGAAAAACTTGCTGCCGTCTTATGTCACAAATCACAAGTTGGGGACGACCCGGAGAAGATCAAGTTTCTCCTTCGATCGCGGTTCGTTCTCGATCCCGAAACCGGGCATGAAGTCTACCTGGAAAATTTCAAGCGCATCATTTTTGATAAATAATCAGATTAATAAACTTATTTAACATGTATTAAGTTATTCTTGACAAATTAAAGAAGTCTGGTACACTCGATTTATCTGAATAATCAGATTATTGAGGTAGAGCGTGGAGACTTCAAACCCTTCTTACACCCTTTCTGAATTGTTAAAATTTCTGGCTTCGGTACCTGAGGCAGGTAACCAGCGCATCCCGCCGCTCAGTGAGCTGAGTGGAATTTTGGGTATCAGTGTCGCAACGCTGCGTGAACAGCTCGCAGTCGCTCGTTTGTTGGGCATCGTGGAGATCAAACCCAAAGCCGGAATAAAGAAACTGGTTTATGAATTAAAACCTGCGCTGATCGCCAGCTTGACCTACGGGCTGGAGGTCAACTCACGCTTATTCTGGCAGGTTTCAGACACGCGCAAGCACCTTGAAGCCGCGTATTTTGTCGAAGCCGCGCAAATGCTTTCGACTGCCGACAAAGAGGAACTCACTGGTCTGGTCAAAAAAGCCCAACAAAAACTACGATCCATCCCTGGGCAGTTACCCAACGCGGAGCATCGCGAATTTCACCTGGTGATGTACCGACGCTTAAGTAACCAGCTAGTCTTCAACATCCTCGAAACATATTGGGAGCTTTACCGCCTGGCAGGATTGGACGTTTACACAGACATCAATTATGTTGACCGCGTCTGGCAATATCATGGGCGCATCGTAGAGCACATCAAGAACGGAAATTACACTCAAGGTTTGCAGATCCTGCTGGAACACATGGACCTCATCAGTCAAAGGGAACGACCCGCACCAAGGCTTTCCTTCGAGTAATCTCGATCCAAAATAATTTTTTATGGAGAACGAAATCTCAATGACCGAAACCGCGAATATCGAAAACGATTTTGTTATCACTTTTAGCACGGTGAACGGCTCCGGAAGCGCGACAGCCAACACCACCCTGATGCGGGCCCTGTTCAAAATGGGGATTCCCGTATCCGGCAAGAATATCTTCCCTTCAAACATTCAAGGGATGCCAACCTGGTATTCTTTGCGGGCGAACAAACATGGCTACCTTGCCCGCGTTGAAACGGATGACATTATCGTCGCGATGAACCCGGCCACCCTGTCGAAAGAGTTCCAATATCTTAAGCCGGGAGGTGTGCTACTCATACCTGATGATTTCACCATTTCCGAAGTCCGCAGCGATGTTATCGTTTACCCGATGCCGGTCAAGAAATTGGTCAAAGATGCCGAAGTGACTCCGAACCTGAGGGATTATCTCTCCAACATGGTATACGTGGGTGTGTTGTGCTGGCTGCTGAACATTGACCTTGGGCTGGTTCGTCAGGCGCTGGATTTCCAATTCAAAGGGCGCGAAAAACCGATCCAGCAAAATTTCGACATGGTCAAGGCAGCCTTTGACTGGGCGGCTGTGAACCTCGTGAAAACAGATCCTTATGTTGCCACCAAGATGGATGGCACCACGGATTGCATCATGACTGACGGCAACACGGCCGGCGCTTTAGGTGCCATCTTTGGTGGTGTGCAATTCACCGCGTGGTATCCGATCACTCCGGCAACCAGCCTGGCCGAATCGTTAATCGAGTATTTGCCCCAATACCGCGTGGACCCCGAGACGGGTAAGAACACTTACGCAGTCGTCCAATCGGAAGATGAATTAGCCGCCATTGGCATGACCATTGGTGCGGGTTGGGGAGGATTGCGGTCCATGACTTCCACGTCAGGTCCGGGTCTATCGTTGATGTCGGAGTATATTGGTCTGGCGTATTACGCCGAGGTACCTGTAGTGATCTGGGATGTGCAACGCGTTGGACCCAGCACAGGCATGCCCACCCGCACAGCGCAGGGCGACTTAACCATGGTTAATTTCATTAGTCATGGCGACAAGAACATGGTTATCCTGATTCCCGGATCGGTGGACGAATGTTTCGAATTTGGCTGGCGGGCTTTTGACATCGCGGAACGCCTGCAAACGCCGGTGGTCATCCTTTCTGATCTTGATTTTGGTATGAATATGTGGACCTGCAAACGGTTTGCGTATCCCGATCAACCGATGGACCGTGGCAAGGTGCTTTGGGAAGACGACCTTGAGAAATTTCTTGCCGCGCACAATGGCGAGTGGGGCCGTTACCGCGATGTGGACGGGGATGGAATCCCCTACCGCACACTTCCGGGCAACCAGCATATCAAGAGCGGTTATTTTGCTAGAGGCACGAGCCACACAGAAGATGCCGGCTACACAGAGGATCCACAAAAATGGGAAACCATTTTCAAACGGATCGCTGACAAATTTGAAACCGGCAAGCAATACCTGCCAAAAGCGGTCATTGAGAACAACAATAAATCCTCGATTGGCATCATTTCCTCCGGTTCAGCTGACCCGGCTGTGCAAGAAGCTCGCGACTTGCTTGCCGCGTGTGGCATTCAAACGGATTACATGCGCATTCGCAGCTTGCCATTCGGCAAAGAAGTGGTAGCGTTTCTTGACGAACACAAGAGCCTGATTGTCGTTGAAATGAACAGGGACGGTCAGCTACATCAGTTGCTTACTCTCGAACATCCGGAATCGGCAGCGAAAATGGTGAAAGCTGCCCACTTGGACGGCTTACCTCTCAACGCCCAATGGGTCGAAGCGCAAATCATGAACATGGAGGTGAAATAATGGCTACCCCCGCTACCCAAAATGTCAACAAAGCGGGTCTAACCCGCAATGATTACAAAGGCGCTCCCTCCACGCTCTGCCAGGGGTGCGGACACAACGGCATCGCGGCGCAGATCACCGCGGCGTGTTTTGAATTGAATTTGATCCCTGAAAAAGTGGTCAAATTTAGCGGCATCGGTTGTTCCTCTAAAAGCCCGACCTACTTTTTAGGGCGTTCCTTCAGTTTCAACGGTCTGCACGGACGTATGCCTTCGTTGGCACTAGGCGGCATGTTCGCGGATCATACCCTTAAGGCTATCGGTGTTAGTGGTGACGGCGACACGGCCAGTATCGGACTGGGTCAGTTCAAACACACCGTTCGCCGTAACTTGCCTTTGGTCTACATTGTTGAAAACAACGGGGTTTACGGTTTAACAAAGGGTCAATTCTCGGCGACTGCTGAACGCGGACTGATGCTTAAAAAACAAGGCACGAATCCTTACTTGCCGGTTGATATCGCCATGGAAGCGCTGATCTCAAACGCCACTTTCGTAGCGCGTTCTTTTGCCGGCGACCCCAAGCAGGTCAAAGAATTAATTAAGGCAGCCATCCATCACAATGGTATCGCTGTGTTGGATATTATTAGTCCGTGCGTGACCTTCCATAACCACGAAAACTCCTTCCATTCTTATAGCTTTGGCAAGGAACATGAGGAACCGCTGCACGAAATTTCTTATGTGCCGGCGCGTGAAGACATCACCGTGGATGATTTTGAGGAAGGTACCACACGCGAGGTGACCATGCACGATGGCAGCCTGGTGGTGCTCAAGAAACTGGAGAACGAATACGATCCCCGCGATCGCTGGCAGGCGTTGCGCATGCTTGAAGAAGCCCAGCGCAACAACTGGCTGGTCACGGGTTTGATCTATGTGGATCCCGAAGTGCCATCCATGTTCGATATCTACAACCTGCCTGAGACCCCGCTGAACCGCACCCCTGACGCCAAGCTGCGACCTTCCAAAGCCGCGTTGGACGCATTGAACGCCAAAATGTTTTAAGGAGAGCTGTGGTCCGTAAATCAGGATCGGTGATTAGGGATTTGTTACCAACAAGCGCGTGAGAGCTAAGAATCGCTCCGTTATGGGGCGATTTTTGTTTAAGTTCCCTGTCACGCCTGGCTTTCTGAAAAATCATACATAACCCAATAGAAAAAATAAATTGACAAGGTTTTTGTAATAAAATATGATTAGAATACTAATAATTAGTAGACTAATGATATTGGAGTCAGTGGATGAAGACAGGTGATTTGCACCGGATGTTTTCGAAAACAGCAAGACTGCAATACAAGCGCGCACAGTCCAGATTGAACAAGGTGGGGGTCACACCTGGGCAGCCAAGGTTGTTAAATTATCTCTTTCAACATGACGGCTGCATACAGCATGAGCTTTCAGTGAATTGTGACCTCAAACCCGCGACCGTATCTGTCATCCTCACCGGGCTGGAAAAAGCAGAAATGGTATTCCGTTTGAACGATTCCGCGGATCGCAGGATTCAGAGGGTGTTCCTGACGGATAAGGGTGTGCAAATTCAGCAAAAGATCGACAAAGCGTTTAGCGACCTTGAAAAGGACTGCTTTGAGGATTTTTCTGAACAAGAAATGGCGTTTTTCCAGGTGATGTTGGAAAGGCTTTACTTTAATCTAAAACATATGGATGGGGAGTAATAAAAGTTGGTTTTTCATCCCGTCGCGATTGGGTTGGAAGGATCCCTGATCCATTCGGACCAGGAGCCAACATACAATTTGGGAAGTTTCAAACCTGCTGATGCCATCGCAATCAGGTGATGGCAGGCGGTCACACCCGAACCGCAGTAAACCACCGCGTTTTCCGGCTTGTCGTTACCCAACAATGCTGAAAAAACCCCTTTTAATGTTTCAGGAGGCAAAAACAAGCCGTCTGAATCTATATTATTACCGTAAAAACGGTTGACCGCGCCGGGGATGCGCCCGGCTACGGCGTCAATCGGTTCGACTTCCCCACGGTAACGTTCTGGCGAGCGCGCATCGATCAATAACCGATCTTTATTCCCTGAAATTTTCATGAGCTCGTCCGTGGTAGCCACCATTTGTAGGTTTGGGGCGCCGTCGAAGTTACCAGGGGGATTGTTTTCCATTCCTTCAGCGGTTTGGCGAGATTCCGCCAGCCACATGGGCAAGCCGCCATCCAGCAGAGCCACGGACTCATGGCCGTAAAGTTTAAGCGTGAACCAGGCGCGCCCGGCCATACCCCCAGTGGCGGAATCGTAAACCACTACCTGGCTGTTCTGGTTGACACCCAGTTTCCGTAACGAAGAAATCAAATTTGATGATTCTGGCAGGGGATGGCGCCCGGAATCGGGCGTTATCGGGCTGCAGAAGATTTTTTCAAGGTCGGCGTAAACCGCCCCGGGGATGTGAAATTGGAGGTAATCTTCAAGCCCCCAACTTTTATCTTCCGTGTCAAAGCGGCAGTCGAGCAGCACCCAGTCGGGATCGTTTAAATGCGCGGCAAGGTCGGTGGTTGAAATGAGAGTTGTGTGCATGCGTCCCCGGATTAGAGTTTTTTAGTGAAAGTACGGTGGGTCTTATCCCAGACCACCTGCATCGTTTCCATGTCTGACTTGCTGCGGAAGTTACGCTCATCCACCTGGACAATCTCAGCGTGTTTGATCTTGGTATGAGCAAGCACGCGGTCGATCTCGGAGTAGAGCAGCACGTTGCCGCCTAATCCCTGGTATTCAGGCAGCACACCGACCCCCTCCACATCGATGGTTCGCGTGAAAAGTTTATCCAATAGCAAAAAGAACCATCCAAACGGGTAAAGGCTCGCACGGGCGCGCTTCAAACCCGCATTGATATTTGGAAAAGCGATCAGGAACCCGGCGATGTCGTTGCCGTGCATTATGAGCTTCATGAAACGCGGATCGGCAAGGGCGAGGATGTTGCGCGCCAGGTGGTCAAATTCAGCGGCGGTGGAGGGCACGAAACCCGGGTTGGCCGCGAAGGCGCGGTGATGCACTTCGTCCATCTGCGGAATGTAGGCTTCCATTTCTTTTGTCGTTTTAAAACTTTTAACCGTAAAGTTGCCACGGGAGAGCACTTTTTTGGCAACCGTGTGGATCTTCTTGTCGATATGGTAATCGAGGTATCCTGAAAAATGATCACTGAACTTCTCAAACCCTTTGTTTAACCATTGCTTCTGGTAATAAGGCAGACTGTAGGTCATGGCAGTGGCGTAATGCCGATCGAAACCTTGCACCAGCATGCCGATACAATCAGAGCGCAATAAACCGCGCGGGCCGTACAGCTCGGCAATCTCTCGTTTTCGGCACCAATCCTCGGCTGCGGAAATTAAAAGATCTGCGGCTTGCTGGTCTTCGACACACTCGTAATAGTAAAAAAACGCCGTGCTGACTTTATGAAACTCGCAATAGTTCTTGTTGTGCATCACCACCAGCCGCCCAAGTACATCCTTGCCGGATTCGACCACGATGAAATCGGCGTCGGAATGAGCGTAGAAGGGGTGGTTGGCGCGGTCCATGGCGAATTCGATCTCACCGGGGATAGGGGGTACCCAGTAGGGATTACCCCGGTAGAGTTTAAATGGCAGGTGCTTAAAAAGACGCACGTCTTTTGGATTTGTGGTGTCCAGGATTCGGGCTTGCATGGATTAAACTTCCTCGCCAACGGTATGGAGCAAGGCGAGGTTCGGTAGCCGCCAATCCCCAACAGGGAAACCTGTGATCAAAACAATTTGCTGCCCTGGTTTCAAATGCGTCCGGGCGGTAAGGGTGCGGTCGGCGCTGTGAACCATTTCTTCAAGCGAATTGGCAAACTCCACCAGGATGGGTTGTACACCCCAATACAAACTGGCCAATGCCAAAGATTTTGTTTCAGGTGTCAACGCCAGGATGGGAACCCGCGGGCGAACCTTGGACATCAACAAGGCGGTCTTGCCGGATTGGGTGAAAACCGCCACATTGGTAACATTGCGGTCATGCGCCAGCTCGCGAGCGGCGGAGCAAATGCTCAATGCGTCGTCTTTTAGAGCTTCCTTGGGGAATTCTTCCACACGCCCCCAATCGCGACTGTGTTTCTCGGCTTCACGGACGATGGCATCCATCATCTTGACACTTTCAACGGGGTATTCCCCCGAGGCGGTCTCGCCGGAAAGCATCACCGCGTCTGTGCCGTCAAAAATGGCGTTGGCAACGTCAGAGGCTTCGGCACGGGTGGGGCGCGGGTTATGGATCATGGATTCAAGCATTTGGGTGGCCGTGATCACGATCTTGGCGTGCCTGTTGGCCGATTGGATGATCTCTTTCTGCATGACGGGTACTACCGAGGGCGAGGTTTCAACCCCCAGGTCGCCGCGCGCCACCATGACGCCGTCCGCGGCGTGCATGATCTCGTGCAGGTTTTTCACTGCCTCGGGGCGTTCCAATTTGGCGATAATGGGGGTCAACACACGGCCAGGTTTGAGGCTTTTCATCACCTCGCGAACCTTCTCGATATCCTCCGCGGTTTCAACAAAGGAGATGGCAACATAGTCCACGTCTTGCGCCAGCCCAAATTCAAGGTCAGCGCGATCTTTTTCGGTGAAACTGGGAATGCCCAGATGGGCGCCGGGCAAGTTAACGCCCTTGTTAGACGTTAAGACTCCGCCGATGATCACTTTGGTGATGACGTTGTCGCCCTCCACCTCTTTTACTTGCAGCTCAAGCCGGCCGTCATCCAGCAGGATGCGGTTGCCTGGTTTAACTCCCCGCGCCAGATTGGGCACATCCAGCGGCAGGGATTTTTCATCCCCGGCGAGATCCTGTGCACCCGAGCCAACAGTGAAAAGATTGAGCGTTTGACCTTCCACGAGGGTAATACCGCCAACAGGGAGTTTTCCTACCCTTAGTTTTGGGCCTTGCAAGTCTTGCAGGATCGCGATGGGGCAGTTTAATTCACGCGAACAATCGCGAATCAAGGCGATGAGGGCGGCGTGAGCTTCATGTGTGCCGTGTGAGAAGTTTAAACGGGCTACGTTCATCCCCGCATCGATCAATTTGAGCAGGGTCTCACGATCCGCGGAGCTGGGACCCAGGGTGCAGACGATCTTTGCAAAACGCATGAATTTTTCCTTGAATTTTTTTGATTGGCTCAATTTTATCGCAAATCACCTGCAGGAACGGTTCGCAATTCTTAATACTTAAAAATTATTTTGGTTTTTTTTTGTGAATTGGGAAACAAAAAGGTCCCCAGAGTGTGAACTCCGGGGACCTTGGTTGGAAAAACTTATGCCATGGTAAGGACTTCGCGGATGATCGGCAAGGCCCAATCGATGGTCTTTCGGTCGATCACCAGCGGCGGCGCGAAGCGGATCACGTTGTCGTGAGTTTCTTTGGCCAAAATACCCTTGCCCTTGAGCGCTTCGCAGAAGCGGCGGGCGCCTTTGGCTTCGGGTTTCAATTCCACGCCGATCAAGAGACCCTTGCCGCGGATTTCTTTAATGTGAGCGCTGTCAATCTTACGCAGCTCGCCCATGAAGTATTCTCCGAGGGCGGCGGCGTTCTCAACCAGTTTCTCGTCGCGGATCACTTTCAGGGAAGCGCGCGCGACAGCCGCAGCGACGGGATTGCCTCCGAAGGTGGAACCGTGTTCTCCGGGGGTGTAAAGACCCATGATGGCCTTGTCTGCCAGAACCGCGGAGACGGGGTAGAAACCGCCGGAGAGCGCCTTGCCGATGATAATCATATCGGGGCGAATACCATCGTAATTGGAGGCGAAGAGTTTACCTGTGCGTCCGAGCCCGGTCTGAATCTCATCAGCGATAAAGAGCACGTTATTCTTCTCGCAGATCTTCTTGACTTCGGCCAGGTAGCCGGCGGGCGGGATGAGCACGCCACCCTCGCCCTGGATGGGCTCGAGCATGACGGCGGCAGTGTTTTTATTGATCGCTTTTTCGATGGCTTTGGCGTCACCGTAGGGCACGGATTCGAAGCCAGGGGTGAAGGGGCCGAAATCGTCTTTGTAAAGAGGCTCGGACGAGAAAGAGACGATGGAAATTGTGCGGCCGTGGAAGTTGCCGTTGGCGACGATGATTTCGGCGTTGTGGCGTTTAATGCCCTTGACCACATAACCCCATTTGCGGGCTAATTTGAGGGCGGTCTCCACGGCTTCGGCGCCGCTGTTCATCGGTAGCGACATCTCGTAGCCGGTCATTTCAGAAAGTTCCTTGTAGAACAACGGAAGCTGATCGTTGCGGAATGCGCGGCTGGTGAGCGTGACCTTCTTGGCCTGGTCGATCATGGCTTTTAAGATCTTGGGGTGCACGTGCCCCTGGTTGAGCGCGGAATAAGCGCTCAGGCAATCCAGATACTTCTTGCCTTCCACGTCGGTGACCCAGCAGCCCTTGGCTTTGGTGATAACCACGTCGAGGGGATGATAGTTGTGGGCGCCGTATTTTTCTTCAATTTCGATATATTCGTTGGTTTTCATATTTTTACCCTACCAAAAGTTTATATAAGACTGCTTTTTGCGCGTGCAGGCGGTTATGCGCCTGCGGGAAGATGACAGAATGCGGTCCATCTGCCACATCATCGGTGAGTTCCTGGTTGCGGTGCGCGGGCAGGCAGTGCATCACAATGACGTCTTTGTCGGCTTCAGAAACCAGTTTGGCGTTGACCTGGTAGGGAGGGAAGACCAGCTTGCGTTTCTCGGTCTCGGCTTCCTGACCCATGCTCGTCCAGGTGTCGGTGTAGATGACGTGCGCGCCTTTCACGGCTTCATGAGGGTCGCTCAAGAACGCCAATTTACTGCCACTTGCCTTGGCAAAGATATGGGCGTCCGCGATGGGTTTTTCGGTCATCGCGTAGCCATCCGGGTTAGCGATGGTGAAGTTGGCGCCAAGTTTGGCGCAAATATGCATCAAAGACACAGAGACGTTGTTTCCATCCCCCACGTAAGTGACGTTCAAACCTTTGAGCTTGCCGAATTTTTCGATGGTGGTCAGCGCGGCCGCAATTCCCTGGCAGGGATGGTTGTAATCGTTCAAGCCATTGATCACAGGCACGGACGCCCATTTGGCCAGTTCGAGCACGTGAGCGTGATCGAAAACGCGGGCCATGATGGCGCTGACATACCCTGAGAGGACCCTCGCCACGTCGGCGACGGATTCTCGCTGTCCCAGACCGATCTCATTGGGAGAAATGTAGAGGGCATCGCCGCCCATGTGACGCATGGCCATATCAAAGCTCATGCGGGTTCTCAGGCTGGGTTTCTGGAAGATCATTCCGAGGACCTTGCCCTTGAACAGGGGTTGGTTTCCGCTGGCAAAATGCTCTTTTTTGAGCGTTACTGCCAGGTCGAGCAACTCTTGCAATTCTTCTGGAGAATAGTCAGATACAGCCAGAAAATCTTGTTTCATACATTTCCTCTCGTAAGTTGACTTGGAATTTTGAGCCATTTGAGTATATCATACGGCGCCATTCGGGAGTAGGAGAGCCGATTGGGTGATAAATTGAGAATTGATGGAAGAGAATGGAGAAATGAGAATAGAGAATTGTCAACCCAAAAAACACTCAATGAACGTGTTTTCAATAAAAAAGTTCTAAAACGATGGGGACCACCTTTTAAGAACTTTTATTTTTTTCATCAATACAAACAAATAAACGTTATTCCAATTAGAATTTACTACTCTCTACTCTCTACTCTCTACTCTCTGCTCACTTCTTACCGCTCTTCTTGATCGCCGAATTGACCATCATATCCATCACCGGGTAGAGCAGGCGGCCAACGAAGTGGTGTAAAAAGTACATCAATTTGCCTTCACTGCCAGGCAGGATGACGTATTTGTTTTTTTCAACGCCGCGTAAGATCTCGGTGGCGACCGCCCCGGACGTCATCAGGCTGGCGGAACCAGCCACGATCTTGGTGACCGCCGGTTTATATTGGCTTTCGTAGGTCAATTGGGGTGTGTCGGTGTCGGGCGGGAAGACGATCGAAACTTGGATGCCCTCCGGTTTCAACTCGGAACGTAAAGCATCCGTGAAGCCGCTGACGGCAAATTTGGAGGCGCCGTAAGCGGTGTAACCGTACACACCAATAAAACCAGCGATCGAAGAAATGTTGATGATGTGACCGCTGCTGCGTTTTTGCATGAGCGGCACGAGCACCTTGAGGATATTGACGGTGCCAAAGTAATTGACGTCCATCATCCAATGGAAGATGTCATCGCCAAGGTCCTCAAACTTTCCAGGGTGGGCCACACCCGCGGAATTGAACACAAAATCAGGGACGCCATGTTTGCTGACAAACCCAGTCAGTGCTTTTTCCACATCCATTTTTTGGGTCACATCTGACTGAATAGCGAGGATCTTCTGGTCTCCTTGAACCTTAAGCGCTTCAAGTTCTTTGACTGCACCATCGAGTAATTCCCGACGACGAGCGAGGATGGCGACGTGCGATCCTTTGGCAACCAGCGCTTTGGCAAGAGCCAAACCAATACCGCTTGAACCACCAGTGACCAGCGCGATTTTGGATTCAAAAATGTTCATTTTAGACTCCTCAAACCTGGATTAATGACCGCACGAACCGCAAGACCCGCCGCTGCAATTGCCGCACCCACCTGAAGCGTGGGAATGGGAATGAGATTGGTTGTCACTCTTGCTATAACACATAGACAGCATGCGGGTTGTGTTTATCGAATCGCACGATTTGCAGGCGATTGCGTCATCTGCCTGACTCATGGAGCGTAAAACTTCAAATTTTTGTTGACAATCAGAGCATTTGTATTCGTAAATGGGCATAATCTCTCCAACACATACAATCAGGGTTGATTTTTAGGTGAGGAATTAAAGCGCAGTGCGTAGATGGCAATCCCTGCTGCAACGGCGACATTCAGCGAGTTCTTGCTGCCCAACATGGGCAACGATATGATGTTGCGCGACCGGTCAAGGATTGCGGGCTCAATGCCGGATACCTCATTCCCTACGACTAACAAGATTCTCACCTTTGGATCAATGGATGATAGCGTTGTAAAGAGATCTGTCGCTGTGGGAGTGGCTTCCAGGCAAAAAATGGTCAAATCCTCAGTCAGGCTATCCAGAAAGTCTATCGAATTGCGGTAATACGTCCAGGGGACGGCGTCTTCGGCGCCCAAGCCAGTCTTGATGATCTTGGGATGGTCAGGGGTAGGAGTGGTGCCGCACAGGTGAATGTGGGCAATGCCGGCGCCATCCGCTGTGCGGAAGACCGAACCGACATTTAAAGTGCTGCGCAGATTGTCGAGCAGCAGTTCCACGTGCCTGGTGGGGCGTGTTGAAGGTGGTGGGCTGGCTTTTTGGCTGATGAAGGGTTCGCCGACAGGTTCGAAGGGACTCCCGCAAAACGGACATTTAATCAGTTCAGAATGCGAGAGATCGGAAGGCACCCGCAGGCGGCAGTCCGGATTTTGGCACTCAAAGATCTGAAAAATGGGTTCTACCATAAGGGTCACGCTGGATTTGGATTAACCGGTAACTTGTTCAGGAAGCAGGGTCAGGTCCAGGCGTTCGACATCAACGCTGAATGGATTAATGCCTAACTCGTTGAGCACTTCTTCCGGGCGACCGGTGGCGCCAGGCATCATCAGCAGACGCATTTCAATCGTGGCGGGGGTACCGGGCAGAAATCTTAATTCCTTGATCAAGGCACGAAGGTCATAGGGTTTGCCGCGACGTTCTCGTGGACAAGTTGAACCAGCGAATAATTTTTCTACTTTTACTACCAATTCTGATGATGCTAAAGACTCTTCCAGAGTGATGCGATAAAGTGAGGTTTCAACCGCGGCTTGCAATGCTGTGGCTTTGAGCGGCACCTCCTCGAGTCTCATGATCTCGATGCCTGGCTGAACCGTTTTGACCAGGCGGGACTGTAATTCGTCAAAGGGCATATCAGGATCACACCAGAAATCCAACATTTCGGCACAACTGGTGAACCCCAATGGGAGTGGGCAGGCTTGGTGCATTCGTGGTTGGGGGTGAAAACCTTGGGAATACGCCAGGGGGATTTGCGCCCGGCGAAAGGTGCGCTCCCAGATGCGGTGCAGGTCAAGGTTGGCGACATATTGAAGGGCTTCGCCTTTTTTGTAATGTACCCGAACGCGAATCATGATTTCACCTCCGGACAGAACCAATGAATACCTGGTGCTGAGTTTTGAGTTTCGGAGAAATTCGGCACGATACCGCAAGCCAGGCACTGGTCGCGGCAATCCTCCGTGATCTTTCCATCAAGTGCGTTTCGATATTCCCGCTCCAGGTAATTGCGGCTGACCCCGGTGTTAATGTGATCCCATGGAAAGATTTCGTCCAGGTCGCGGGAGCGGCTGGTATAGAAATCGGGTTTGATGTGCAGAGCGTCAAAAGCGTCCATCCAGAGGTTGAAGTTGAATTGGTCGTTCCAGGCATCGAATTTGGCACCATGTTTCCAGGCGTGTTCGATAACATCCGAGAGACGCCGGTCTCCGCGAGATAACACGGATTCAAGGATGGTTTCACGAGGATTAGACCAGGTCATTTTCATACCAGGGTAGCGCAATTGATCTTTAAGCAAATTTTGTTTTTGAAGTACCGATTCGAGAGTGTCTAGCGCCGCCCATTGAAAGGGTGTGTGCGGTTTGGGCACAAAAGTGGACACGCCGGCGTGCAGGTTCGCGCGTTTGCCGATGATCTTGCGGCCTTCGTTGTGCACTGCTTTGCACAGATCTGCGATGGCTTGCACGTCTTCAAGGGATTCGCCGGGCTGACCGATCATAAAGTAGAGTTTAACCGTTGTCCAACCGCGGCTGTAGATCTGGCGGGCGGTCTCGAGCAGCTGTTCAGCCTGGATGGGTTTGTTGATCAAGTTGCGCATGCGGTCCGTGGCGGCTTCGGGGGCGAGCGTGAAACCACCCTGACGCACACCACGTAGTTTTTCCATCAAGTTGACAGAAAAAGATTCAATGCGCAGGGAGGGCAGCGAAATCGTCAGGTTGCGTCCAGCGAAGCGCTCGGTGATGGTGGTGACTAATTCCTCGATTTGCGTATAGTCACTGGAGGAAAGGGACAATAAGGCAATCTCTTCGTAGCCTGTATTGGCGAGCGACTTTTCAATGGCATAAACAATTTGTGTCACACTGCGTTCGCGTACAGGGCGGTTAACCATGCCAGCGTGGCAGAAGCGGCACCCGCGGGTGCAACCGCGCATGATCTCCACGGCGATGCGATTGTGCACCACATCGATGGAAGGGACGATAAAATGTGTCGGCGGGTCAGGCAGCAGGGGAACCACTCGTTTAAGAATTGTCTTGGGGGCGTTTTCGATGAGCAGTTTAAACTGTTCAATAATTCCTTCAGGAGTGTAGGTAACCCCATAAAGTGAAGGAACGTAGACTCCTGGAATCGTTTGTAGTTTTTCGAGCAAGGCGGTGCGCGCGCAGCCAGTCTGTTTTGATTCAGCCACCGCGTTCAGGACCTCATGAATGACCTCCTCACCTTCGCCAAGTATGAAGGCGTCGATGAAAGGGGACATGGGTTCGGGGTTGTAAGCAGCATGACCGCCGGCAATGACCAGTGGATGATTTGCGCTGCGATCAGTTGACCGCAGTGGCAAGCCTGCAAGGTCGAGGGCGTTGAGCACATTAGTGAAGATCGTTTCGTACGGCAAGGTAAAGCCGATGATATCGAAATCGACCAACGGGTGAAAGGTCTCGAGCGAGTAGAGCGGCACCTGGTTCTCGCGCATGGCGTTTTCCATGTCGAGCCAGGGCAAGTAGGCGCGTTCGCAGAGCGCGTCAGGTCGTTTGTTGATCAGTTCATAGAGAATGGAAACACCCAGATTGGGGACCCCGATGTCATAAATATCCGGAAAAACCAATGCCATGCGTGTAGATATTTTTGACCAATCCTTGGCAACATGATTAAACTCGCCGCCGAAGTAACGTCCTGGTTTTTCCACGGTGGGGAGGATGGATTTTAATTTCTTTTTGATCTCAATAGGTTCGCGCACCAATAAGGTCTCCTTTGAATTCCAACGGGGTTGAATTGTAACGGAAAAAAGCGGGAAATGAGCAATTAGATCGTTTCAATGTGGTGTTCACTGATTAGTAGCCAGGGGAAATGGGATTGAATGAATTCCAGTGTTAGATTTAATACCCTGGAATTGTGGTCGGCGTCATTGGAGAGCACTACACAACCAATCCAGGCGGATTGCCACACATCATGCAATCCTATCTCCGCCGCTGAAATGTTGAATTCCTTGTGCAATCTGGCTAGAAGTGGCTTAAGCAATCCGCGTTTCTCTTTTAATGATCCGCAGCCAGGCAGGATTAACTTGATCGTAAAAAGGGTTATTGTGAGGGGGGCTTTCGCTTCATGGGTGTCTCTTGTCATTGGTTTCTCGCAAGGTTACAATCTTTTCAATACTATAACTGATTTAGGATTAAATATTGAATCCATTTCTAACCTACAATTCAGCTCTTAAATTCGTTTTAGGATTGGGCGACAACAGTCTGAAAGCGCATTTGACACCCGAAATTGCAAGGTTTGATCTTCAGGTAATGCGGAATTTTTTAGGCGCTTTGGGAAACCCCCAACAGGCATATCCCGTCATCCACGTGGCGGGGACGAAGGGAAAGGGATCAACCTGTGCCATGATCTCCAATGTGCTCCAAGCAGCCGGTTTTAAGGTGGGTTTGTTCACCTCGCCTTATTTGAACGAATTTCGCGAACAGATCCAGGTAAACGGCGAAATGGTTAGCCAGGATGAATTCGTCAGTCTGACAAACACGCTCGCCCCAACAATTAATAGTCTTGGGCACATGTCCACCTTCGAAGCCGTTACCTCCATGGCGTTTCAATATTTCAAAGACAAGCTAGTGGACTTCGCGATTATCGAAGTAGGGTTAGGCGGCCGACTAGACGCGACAAACGTGGTCGATCCGTTGCTTTCCGTGATCACTTCCATCTCATACGATCATCTCGCCTTTTTGGGGAACACCATTGAAGCGATAGCAGGTGAAAAGGCAGGCATCATCAAACTTGGTAAACCGGTTATTTTGGCACCTCAACCCTTTTCTGAGGCGACAAGGGTGGTTAAGGAATTTGCTAATAATGTCCATTCTGATATCCACGAGGTATCGGTAGATTATCAATGGGAAATTCTCACCCGTAAACTAAGCGGTCAAATATTCAGGTTTGGTTCAAAAAAACCATTGGATATAGTTGACAAGGTGTATGACCTTGGATTATTAGGAGACCACCAGGTCGAAAACGCGGTCACCGTTTTGAGCGTTATTGGACTGTTGCGAAAGTTAGGTGTTCAAATCCAGGAAGATGCGGTGGTTCAGGGATTGAAATCTTCCTACATTCCATGCCGTTTCGAAGTAATGAACCAGAGGCCATTGATTGTTTTAGACGCAGCTCACAATGAAAATAGCGCCCACCGGCTTTGCCAAACCATTGCCGAATACCTACCGGGTAAGAAGATCAGCCTCATTTTTGGCGTTTCTGTAGATAAGGAAATTACCAAGATCCTGGCGGAGTTGTTACCCATTGCAGAAAGAGTAATTTTTACGAATAGCGGTCATCCACGAGCCGCGAACCCCGCGATGCTGGTAGAATTAGCGCAGCGACATCAAATCCCCAGCATGGTTCAGGCGGAGGTTGCCACTGCGCTTCAAACCGCCATAGACGAGTCTGATCCACAAGGGGCGATCGTCGTAACTGGGAGTATTTTTACCGCGGCGCGAGCCAGGGAAGCGATCATACATCAACGAAAGCAGGAAATGTAAATGAAAGACGATTGGAAAAAAAGACTCGACAACCCTGAGGAATTCACGGCCGCGCTTTACCAGCGGACGGATGAACTGTATCAAGTAACAGATGCCATGCCAGACGAAAACGGCTTGATCGTCTGCCCAATGTTGATCATGCGCGACATCGTCGTTTTCCCACGCATGGTATCGCCGATATTCATATCCCCTGGTCCAAACATGGAAGCAATCAACCACGTCCAGAAAAATGGTGGCACAATGATTGCCATGATGCTGCGTGACAGCGAAATTGAAAACCCCAAACGCGGAGATTTCATTGACGTGGGGGTAGAAGTGGCGGTTGGCAGACTGTTGACGCTGCAAGATGGAAACGCTTCTGCGTTAGTGCAAGGCCGCCGGCGTATCAAAGTCATGGATATCATTGAGAATGAAGGCTTCCAGTGGGTCAAGGGTTTTGTGGTCACTGACAATCCCATTTCTGACCGACAAGTAGAAGCCCTGATGCGAACTTCACGCGACCTCTTCGAAAAATGTGTCCAACTAGATCGCAGCCTGCCTGACGAAGCCCACCTTTTCTCGATCAACATTTCGGAACCAGGCTGGCTCTCTGACATGATCGCAACTGCGATTTCTCTTCCGTTTGAGGAGCGCCTGGAACTTTTGACCATCATGGAACCCAAAGATCGGTTGAAAAAGGTGAATTGGTTGCTCGCGCAAGAGCTGGATGTGCTCCAGTTGGAAGATGAGATCCAAAATCGAGTACAAAGCGAAGTTGACCGTTCGCAACGCGAGTTTTACTTGCGTGAACAACTTAAAGCCATTCAAAACGAATTGGGTGAAGGGGATGTTTGGACGCGCGAGATCGCCGAACTCCGAGAAAAACTCGAAGAACGCAAACTTCCTGACGAAGCCAAAGCCACAGCCAACAAAGAGATTGAACGCCTCACCCAAATGCCGCCGATGTCTCCAGAAGTAGGCATCATTCGTACGTATTTGGACTGGCTGATCGATCTTCCCTGGGCGGAATTCACCGAAGACAACCTGGATGTGAAGCACGCGGCCAAGGTTCTAGACGACAACCATTATGGGCTGGGCAAGGCCAAAGACCGTATTCTGGAGTACATAGCGGTTAAGAGTTTAAAGCCCAAAAAAGAACGCCAACCCATCCTATGCTTCACAGGTCCTCCAGGAACCGGTAAGACATCACTTGGACAATCCATTGCCACGGCGCTGGGACGCAAATTTGTGCGTCTGTCGCTGGGTGGCGTTCGGGATGAAGCCGAGATCCGTGGACACCGCCGCACTTACATCGGTGCCATGCCTGGGCGCATCCTCCAGACCATGAAGAGAGCCAACTCACTCAACCCCCTCTTCATGCTGGACGAAATAGATAAGTTGGGGTCTGATTTCCGAGGTGATCCTTCCTCCGCGCTTCTTGAGGTACTCGACCCCGAACAGAATCATGCTTTCTCCGATCATTATCTGGAATTACCTTACGATCTTTCAAAGGTGATGTTCATCACCACCGCCAATAGCCTGGGGTCGATTCCGCCTGCACTGCTCGACCGTATGGAAATTTTGGAATTTCCCGGGTACATAGAAGAAGAAAAGGTCGAAATTGCGAAGCGTTTCCTGATCCCCAGGCAGCTGGAAGAAAGCGGACTCGAAAAGGATGAAATCGCTTTCGACGACTCCGCGATTAAAAAAGTTGTACGGGAATACACGTACGAGGCAGGAGTGCGCAACCTTGAACGTGAAATTGGACGAATTTGCCGTAAGCAAGCGCGGTTGAAATCCGAAAAGAAAAAACTTACCCGCAATTTGTCAGTTGCCGCGTTGGAAAAATTCCTAGGGCCGCCGCAATTCTTCATGACTGAAGCGGAACGGGAAGACGAGATTGGTTTAGCCACTGCCATGGCGTGGACTGAAAATGGTGGAGAGATCATGCCGGTTGAAGTGCTGATTCTTGAGGGTAAGGGCACCCTGCAGGTAACCGGTCAAATTGGCGATATTATGCAGGAATCCGCCCAGGCCGCTCTTTCATACCTCAAATCACGTTCAGAAAAATTTGACATCGATCCTGAAATGTATGAGAGTCTGGATGTGCACATTCACATTCCTGAAGGAGCGATCCCCAAAGACGGACCAAGCGCCGGAATCACCCTGGCGACCGCGCTGGTTTCAGCTTTTTCAGAGCATAAAGTGAAAAAAGAAGTGGGTATGACCGGTGAGATCACTTTGCGTGGCAACGTTCTTCCGGTGGGGGGTGTGCGGGAAAAGATCCTGGCGGCGCATCGCGCGGGACTAAAAGTGATTTTATTGCCGGAGAAAAACAAAAAAGACCTTGTCGAAGTTCCGAAAAAAGTGCTCGAAGACTTAAATATCATCCTCGTACGGCACATGGATGATGTGCTCAAGGTGGCGCTGCATGAAGAAAAAACCAGCGAGAATCGCACCATTAAAAAAGTCAGAGATTTACTTGAAAAACAACGTGAAGAAGACCGGGCAGAAGAAGCCAAAAACAAAAAGTAAACCAAAAAAGTCTTGGGACACTCCCAAGACTTTTTAATTGTTTAGCAAAATTATTATTGAATCGTTTTTTGTTTTTCAGCTTGCAGGGCGATGACCCCATTCCTGACCTGGTTCAATGATTTTTCGAGTTCGGCCTGGAGGGAAGCGAGCGTCTGAAGTACGTATTCATCCGCATCGCGTTTTGTTTTTTCGCATTCGACTCGGGATTGGGCGATAATCTGTTCGGCACGAGCTTGAGCCGCGAGCGTTGTGGGGTCCTGTTCGACCAGTTTGTCACTCTTTTCCCGGGCGAGGGCCAGTGTACGGTTGGCTTCTTCCTGAGCTTGAGCCAGGATGCGGTCTTTCTGCGCCAACAGCTGTTGTGCTTTTTTGATCTCTTCGGGAATCGTGATTCTCATCTGATCGATCAGGTCAAGCATGCGGTCTTCATCCACAACAACACTGTGGGTGAACCAGATGGGACGGCTTTCGTTGAAGAGTTCCTCGAGTCGATCAACCAGATGCAATATATCCATTAGGCGCTCCTTACAACATTATATCGGAAATCCAATATTACTGTTGCAATCTTTGGGCCAATTATTAATCGCGTAATGCGTGCCCTGGTACGATCGGATTGAGTTCCCCCAGATCACCCAGTTTTTTTTTCAACAACTTTTCGACAACCGGTGGAACCATGGTAGAGATGTCGCCGCCCAGGGCCGCGATCTCTCGGACTGTTGTGGAGGATAAAAAGGTATGCTCCGCGCTAGTAATCAATGCCATGACTTCTATCTCGGGCGACAGTCGGTGATTGGTCAAGGCCATACGAAATTCATATTCGAAATCTGAAAGCACGCGCAGACCGCGGATCATCACCTGGGCGTTTATTTCTTCGCAAAATTTGACCGTCAACCCGCTATAACCAGTAATCTTGATCTTGGGTTGGTCTTTGAACACTTCAGTTACGAGGCCAATGCGTTCTTCAGGGGAGAGTATGAAATTCTTAAGGGGTTTATCGTAAACTGCGACGACCAATTCGTCGACGAGGCGAGCGGCGCGCAGGGCGATGTCGATATGACCATTATGAATTGGGTCAAAAGATCCAGGAAAAACTGCTTTAACCATTTAAGTTTCCTAACTTAGGTCAGTGGATTGGGACTGCCAAAATTCTCCGAGGCGTTCTAATAATAATGCATTTTCAGGTTTCTCAAGCAAAGGATCTTCTCCAAACAACTCTTCCGCGATTCCCCTGGCTTTTTCGATCAAACGGACGTCCGTGATCTTGGCCATGCGCAAATCAGCAAACCCAGATTGTCGGTAACCGATGAAATCACCGGGTCCACGCTGTTCCAGGTCTTTTTCTGCCAGTAAAAAGCCATCATTGGTTTCTGTCATCACTTTAAGGCGTTCGTTCTCGAGCGCGTCTTCGGTATCAGGAAGTAACAAACATGTGGCTTGGTCATCTCCACGACCCACACGGCCGCGCAATTGGTGCAGTTGGGCAAGGCCAAAACGATTCGCACCTTCGATCATCATGATGGTTGCGTTTGGGATATCCACGCCGACCTCGATGACCGTGGTTGAGACGAGAATATCAAAATCCTTATCCCTGAACGCACGCATAACCTTCTCTTTTTCATCAGGTGGCATTTTTCCATGAAGCAGACCGACTTTGAGATCAGGATAAACTTCTTTTTGAAGCATTTGGTGATCATCCACAGCCGCTTTAACCTCGTCGTTGTCACCTTGTTCGATCAATGGGTAGACGATGAATGCCTGATGTCCCTCTTGCACATTGGTCCTTACCAGGTGATAGGCTCTTTCGCGTTCAAGAGGGCTTAGAACATAGGTTTTCACTGGTTTGCGACCTACTGGCATTTCGTCCATGACGGAGAGTTCGAGATCACCGTAGAGTGTCAGCGCCAATGAACGTGGAATTGGTGTGGCGGTCATAACCAGGAGGTGGGGATTGGACCCTTTTTTACGGAGAGCGGCCCTTTGGGCAACCCCAAAACGATGTTGCTCATCAATGACTGCCAACTGGAGATTCTTGAATTGGATCGGATCTTCGAGTAAAGCGTGAGTTCCAATAATTAACTTTATACTACCATTCAACAAACCTTTTTTGATTTGCTCGCGATCTTTGGTTCCTGTATCTCCTGTAAGCAGGCGGATTTCCTCTTTATTTAGGGGCATGCCGGTTTTTTGTTCATCTGCCAGAATCGAACACATTGTGCGGTAATGCTGCTCGGCCAGGATGCTCGTCGGCGCCATGATCGCCGCTTGAGCGGAATTTTGAACAAGAATCGCAACGGCAAGTGCGGCGATGATCGTTTTACCCGAACCCACGTCTCCTTGTAACAAGCGGTTCATGGGAGTGCCGCTCGACAGGTCTTTTTGAACGTCCTTTAGTGTCTTTTCTTGCGCATTGGTTAATTGAAATGGAAAAGTTGCAATAAACTTTGAGAGTACGGCCGGGTCAACTTGGAATATTTCCGCTTTTTGGGAGACCCAGTTTTGTTTTTGCTGTAATACACCTAACTGTAACAGGAAGATCTCGTCAAAGGCCAAGCGTTTCTGTGCCGAATCCAACAAGTTGTAATTCTTAGGGTAATGCACCTGACTGAGCGCGATGGGCAAATCGATCAACCCAGCTCGAGACTTAATGGACGCCGGCAAGAAATCGGGAATGCGGTTGGCATAAAAACTCACCGCTTCACTGACCGCTCCGCGCACGATCTTTTGAGTCAAGCCGGATGTGAGCGAGTAAACGGGAATGATTCCGTTCGTGTTTAGATGGCTTTGATCCAGTTCTTCAAAACTGGGATCGTTCATTTGCTTTCGACCAAGGTACATTTCCACTTTACCGGAAATGACCAGTTGCTTGCCGTGTTGAAATTGGGCGGCGAAACTATTGACGTATTTCGAGCCTCTAAAGAAAGAAAGCCGCAAAAAACCAGTGCCATCGCTGACCACCACTTCAACTCGCGACAAGTCTCGATTTCTGAGTTTTGATGTAAGCGCGCTCTGAACAGTAGCTATGATGGTCAATTGATCACCATATTCCAAACGATTGATCGGTTTTAAAGTCGAATAATCATCATAACGACGGGGAAAGAAATATAGCAGATCACCGATCGCGTTGACACCCAAATTCTTGAAATCGGTTGTCCGGCTCGGTCCGATTTTCTTAAGGAGGTGCAAGGGTGCGTGCAAGCCCTCATTTTTTTCTTGCTTTGGGGTTCGATTGGTTTGAATTTGTGATTTGATTGGGCTGGAATTTACCGGTACGAGCGTTGGAGATACGCTTGGGGCCGGGGGAGCCAGATTTCCATGGCGCATGTCAATTGGTGCTCCCTCGGCCAGTAGTGTAAGAATTGTGGCCACAGCCTTTTTGCGTTCGTCGGGAGTTTTCTGTGAATAGGATCTAAAAAACTCATCCACCAATGTGAGTTTTTCAATATTCACGCCATCACTTACCATTTCAGGATGCAACGCGGGCAGGAATTTCACGAGACCACCGATGATGGCGCGGTCTACGTAATTATTCTGGATTTCCAATCGGAGAATCTTTTTAATTTTTTCCAGTGACTTTGGCATGCAATAATTTTACAGCAAAGCGGAAAATAGATTTAGGAGAAGCGTTCGATCACAACCAGCCCAAATCCGCGAGGTCCCATCAAAGAAGCGACGAAATTATTATGCGGGTGCTCGGTGTAGAGAGTGTCAGGATAATTCTCTTCTAGATAAAGTTTTATCGCTTTGGCTTCTTGAACCAAGGATGGCGTGGATTGGAGGAAAGCGACTTGCTCCAAGTTATCGAATTCTTCGATGTATTCAATAAAATAGTCCACAACCGCGTGTGTATTCTTCATCTTGTCGAGCGCGTTTAGACGGCCTTCTTCCAATCCAAAAATGGGCAGTAGAGATTGAATTTCTGACACGATGCTTTGGCCTTCATCAATATAACCGGCTGTGTTAAGGTAGGATAAGTTTGGCGCGCAAACGAGTGTGTAAATATGGGGGACGCGTTCACGAAGTCTCTCTTCGATCTCCTTTCCAGGAACCCCCCGGCTGAGCATATCGATCGTGGATTGAACGAGGAACCCTTGCCCAATCGATAGAGTTTGACTATTGATCAAGTGAATATTGGCACGTCCGCGAGTTTTGGCGAGCGTGTTTGTAACCAGTTCATAAGCTGGATTGATCTCTTTTGAATGGAGGATGATGAAGACATCATCAAACTTGTTGATCGTATTAATGATCAAATCAGATACTTCGTCAGCGGAAGGAGGAGAGATGATTGGTTTTTGACCAAGAGAAAGAAAATGTGGGAAATCTCGCAGCCCGGCGATATTCTTTTCTTTTTGCGATGGTAATGAATACTCCGTTTTAAATTCAATAAAACGGAGTGGGAAGGATTCAGGAAAATTGATCCTTGAAAATTGCGCGGCGCTGTCCGTGATGATGCAACTGGAGGGCATGGATCTACTCGAGTGAGATGATCAGTTGATAATGAGGTTGTCCACCTTCATGAATTTCTATTTCGTGATCAGGGTATTTATTTGACAAAGTTAAACCGATCTCGTCGGCTTTCGCCTTGTCAAGACTTTCTCCGTAGAAAAGGGTAATCCGCTCGCGAGAATCCATCTTGGCTTTTTCGAGGATGCCGAGGCAGGTTTCTTCAACTGTGTCGCCAGCGACCAACAATTTGCCATTTAACAGACCAATAATCTTACCTTCTTCGACTTTAACTTTATTAAGTTCCACAGAGCGGGTGGCTGTGGTCACTTCGCAAGTATCCACTTCTTCGATGGCTTCGATCATTTCAGCGGCGATCGTATCAACATCACCTTCAGGGTCAAGGCGGAGCATAGCCGAAAGGCCCTGGGGGATGCTTGTGGAAGGAATTACGTGTACGTTTTTAACACTTAATGTTTTAGCGGTATTGGCTGCGAGGACGATATTCTTATTATTAGGGAGGATGATGACATTGTTTGTCGGCAAGTTTTCGAATGCTTTGAGAATCTCTTCCGTGCTGGGGTTCATAGTTTGACCGCCTTCGATGATGGCGGAAACTCCCAAGCTTGCCAAAATACGTGAAATGCCCAGGCCAGGAGAAACGGCAACAACCGCGATGGTGCCTTCTTGAAATTCAGGAAGTTCAAACCCTTTACTCTTTTTCTTCCCATTTTCCATTTGCAGTTGGAGGTTTTCCATGGCCACTTTCGACCAACTGCCAACACTTAAAATGTAATCAAGGGGTTCATGTTTTCGGGCGGCTTCTACGTGGATATGCATGCGGTACATGCCATCCCCTTCGCCAACTTGGATGGAGGTGCCAATTTTTGCGAGGTCGTTATAGAAAGCTTCAAGATCAAGGGTGCCACGAGTGGTGAAATCAACAACCACCTCAACATCTTGACCTTCTTCAACGGCTTCCATGGTATCGCTGAGGTCCATGTCGGCAAGAGGTTGCATCAAGACGGCTGACGCATCAAGGGGGTGGCCCTGGATGTACCTCAACATTCCTTCAAGAATGAAATAGAGCCCCTTGCCACCGGAGTCAACCACGCCGGCAGATTTCAAGATTGGGAGCAATTCGGGTGTGTACTTCACGGATTCGTTGGCCGCGTTAACAGCGTCAGATAATAATTCAACCAGGTCGGTGGTGCGTGTTTGGGAATTTTCAACGGCGATGGAAACATCTTTGATCACGGTAAGGATGGTGCCTTCTACGGGGCGAACCACGCCCTTGTAAGCTGTGTTTCGACTTTCATTCAACGCTCGCGCAAAAATTTCACCATCCATTTCGGGCAGACTGTCTAACGCGCGTGCGAACCCACGCCAGATCTGCGATAGGATGACGCCTGAATTTCCACGCGCGCCCATTAGGGCACCCTGGGCGATATCCTTGGCCATCTTACCGATGTTGGTTTCGTCTGAGTTTGCGACTTCGTTGAAAGCGGCTTGCATGGTCAATAACATATTCGTGCCGGTGTCGCCATCCGGAACGGGAAAGACATTTAAAGAGTTGACCAATTGTTGGTTGGCTTTCAGCCATGCCAGGGAGGCTTCTAATAAACGTTTTAGTTTCTGTCCGTCAATCGAAATAATGGGTTTGATTGATTCCGTCACTATGGCTCTCGTTTCGTGGGTAGTATTGATCATTTATCCATTACTGCCTTGGGGGGGTTAATCCATGTTGCTAATGCGCAAGCCACGGACGTGAATATTGACCTGGTCTACAGACAAACCGGTGGTGTATTCAACTTTATATTTAACATTTTCTGATACGCTGGATGCGACTGACTTGATGCGAGTGCCATATTCGATGATGATAAAAACATCAATGTTGACGTTTGCGTTGGTGAAGCTAATTTCGACCCCATGAATGGGATCCTTAACCAAAACTTGTGAAAGGGTTTCAGCCAGGTTTTTGGAAGCAAGACCAACCACGCCATAAGAGGAAAGCGCAGATTGGCAAGCAATGGATGCGATGGCCCTGTGAGAAATAAAGATGCTGCCCAAAGTATTCGTTTCGTTAGTCATTGCGTTATCCTTGTGTTTATAACATTCTTCATTGAAAAAAGATACGGTTTGTGATAAAATCTTAGCCTGTTGGAAATGTATTATAATTGTACTCAATTAAGTATGAAATGTAAGGAAAGGGATTGAAATGGCAAAGTGCGCAACCTGTGGCAAAGCAACAACTTTTGGTCATAATCGAAGTTTCTCTCAAAGAGCAACCAATCGCAAGTTCAAGCCGAATCTGCAAAAGATCACGGTGATCGAACAAGGGCACCCTGTGCACAAAGTTTTGTGTGCCAAGTGCATTCGCACCCTGGTGAAAAGCAACTAGTTTCCGATCGAATTCATCAACAATTAATTGCGGGTAATTCCGCAATTTTTGTTTTAATCGAGCTGGTGGCGTAGCGTCTGCGCCCCGGCGGAAATCCCATCAGGATGACCAAAGATCGCAGTTGCGGCAACAAAAGCGTCCGCGCCGGCATTCTTGATGCTTAAGATTGTTTCCTCATTTATGCCACCATCAACTTCCAGATGGATCTCGCATTTGCTTAATCGAATCATTTCCGCGATTTTGGCGGTTTTAAGTAACATTTCTGGCATAAACTTTTGGCCGGAGTATCCCGGGTGGACGGTCATAACCAGGATGAGGTCCACAAGGTCGATCAAATCTATAACCACCTCGGGGGGGGTGGCAGGGTTCAAGGCGATGCCTGGTTTACAGCCCAATTCACGAATCTTTTGCAGGCTTTGCGCAATATTGGGGTTGCCTTCCGGGTGGATGGTGATAAATGTTGCCCCTGCCTTCGCGAAAGGCTCTAACAATGTTTCTGGGTTGGTAACCATCAAATGACAATCAAGGGGGAGCTGAGTGATTCTTCGGCAAGTGGCGGCGATAAACGGCCCCATGGTTAGGTTGGGGACAAAATGACCATCCATTACGTCAATGTGAATCCAATCCACACCGGCGCTTTCGCATTTGCGCAATTCATCTGCGAGGTTGGAAAAATCGGCTGAAAGGATGGATGCGGAAAGAATGTTTTTCATGATTTCAGTTGAACAAAGGTTTTAGAGAGAACCAGATGTACAGCCAAAAGGGCAACAAGCCCCCCACCAATAATAAACACAACAATTCGAAACCAATCAATTTCCAATCAATGGATGAATCGCGATCCGTTTTGGGTGAATAATCTTCGTAGGTCACCTGGTTTGTAGGTTCAAGCGATTTGAGTGCAGGTGGTCTTGCGGATGCCACCGTCCCAGCCTTGGATACGGGTTGTAAATGATCAAAAAATGTGACCAAAACACTGGCGAGTTGATCTGCAGTTCGATAACGGGCTGATGGTTCTTTGGATAAAACCTTCAGAATGATTTGTTCTAATTCCTTAGGAAACCCGACTACCCAATGACTTGGAGGTACGGGGATCTCGTTCTGGTGTTTTGCCTTAAGACCTTCCGTGGTTTCAGACTCGAAGGGCAATTTGCCTGTAAACATTTCATACAGAACAACTCCCAGAGAGTAAACGTCGGAAGCGGGAGAAGGGGGTTCACCGGCGGCTTGCTCCGGCGAAAGGTACTGGGGTGAACCCCACACAACATCAGCGATTTCGTCCTGGTCGATCGTGGCGAGGGCGCGCGCGATGCCAAAGTCTGTGATCTTGAGACGCCGGTCCTCAGAAACGATCATATTCTGTGGTTTCACATCGCAGTGAACCAAACCAGCGCGATGCGCATAACCGAGGGCTTGACAGGCTTGTAGCGCCAGGGGTAGGCCCTCGGGCACAGTGTAACGCCCTTTTTCAATGATTCGAGCTTTGAGGTCCTTGCCAGCCACGTATTCCATGACTATGAAAATTCCCAGAGGGTCAATGCCAAAGTCATGAACAGTAACGATATTGGGGTGGCTCAGGTTGGCTGCAGATTTTCCTTCCTGACGAAAACGCTCACGGAAGCCTTGTACTTCAGAAAAATCCTGGCGCAAAAGTTTAACAGCAACAGGCCGTTCCAGGGTGATGTCATAAGCTTCATAGACTGATGCCATGCCGCCTTTACCAACCTGGTGGATCAAGCGATAACGATTTCCGAGAATTTGGAATTTATTGGTTGGGTCAATCATACTCTGGCATTATAACATAGCGGTCTTGTTCGCCTTTAGATTATAATTTTGTATATGAAAAATATTATCCCATTCATTCGACGTCATCCTCTTAATATTCTTCTCCTTGCATTGCCAATGGCTTTTGTCGCAGAATTCAATCACTGGGGCGCGGGTTGGATATTTGGTTTATCAGCCGCAGGAGTGGTTCCCCTGGCAGGATTAATCGGCGAAGCCACAGAAAGTTTGGCATCCCATACTGGACCCAAGATTGGCGGGTTGATCAATGCCTCACTGGGTAACGCTGCTGAACTTATCATCACCTTGTTTGCAATTAAAAGAGGCCTGCTGGAGTTGGTCAAAGCGTCCATCACGGGATCGATCATCGGCAACATACTATTTGTGCTAGGGCTTTCTATTGTTGTTGGCGGTCTCAAAAATGGAATCCAAAAATTTGATCGCAGGCATACGGTCAACTACACCATTCTTCTGGGTATCGCCATTGTTGGGTTGGTGACCCCCTCGTTGTTCAGCCACTCAACGGCGAGCGGCATCAGTCAAAAGGTTGAAGTACTCAGTCTTTCAGTGGCTGGCGTCATGATCTTACTTTACATATTAGGAACCATTTTTGCGCTGAAATCAGGACCCACGGCTGGGATCTCCGTGCCTACGGAAAAACTTGTTGAAAAGAAACATGAGTGGAGCATTCGCAAATCCATTATCGTTTTGGCCGCCGCAACCGCGGGTGTGGTCTGGATGAGCGAATTATTAGTGGGAAGCGTTGAAGAGGTGGTGGCTGGCTCCGGGATTTCTGAATTCTTCCTCGGAATCATACTTGTTCCCATTATTGGTAATATTGCCGAGCATCTCGTTGCTGTAAAAGTAGCCTATAAAAACCAAATGGAATTAAGCATGGAGATCGCGGTCTCCTCCAGTTTGCAAATCGCGCTGTTCGTAGCTCCCGTATTGGTTTTTGTCAGTTTGTTATTTGGCAACCCACTAAACCTTGTGTTCAATTCCTTTGAGCTCGCAGCTTTAGGAGCGGCAGTCTTGGTGAGTTATTTTGTGTCGGCTGATGGCGAATCCAATTGGTTGGAAGGCGCTGCTTTGCTGGCGGTCTACCTCATTTTTGGGCTGGCTTTCTTTATCTTCCCGACTTAATAAAATCAAAAATGAAATCTGCGAAGATAAGGATCATTCTAGGGGCTGTGGGTATCGGCTTATTGGGGCTGGTATATTTATTTATTCTGCTCAACGGCACGGCATATCAACAATCCACACAATTCACACCCAGGGCAGTGTTAACAGTGTTGCCAGGGCCGGCAATCAATACACCAGACCTGGGATTATTGTTGAGCGCGACTCCATCAAGCACGCCGGTCCAGGCTTCTGGTGAATTGAACCAAATCCAGGTTGGTGTATATGTGCAAATCATAGGAACTGGAGTGAACGGTTTGCGCATCCGCACCAGCCCCGGAACTACTACCGAAGTGATCTTTATTGCGGGCGAATTAGAAATCTTCGACGTGGTTGGCGGCCCCATCGACCAGGATGGATACACCTGGTGGCAACTTGCCGCGCCTTATGATGAAAGCCGACAAGGTTGGGCCGCCGCGGATTATCTCAGCTACATCTCCAATTAACAACAATAAAATAAACTAGATATCAAAATACCGTTCGACTTCGTAAGGATGGGGTCGTTTTCGAATTTCGATATCCTCAGCACGTTTTGTTGTGATCCATTCTTGAATCATTTCAGTATCGAAAACTTCATCTTCAAGTAAGAAACCATGATCAACTTCGAGGGCGGCTACCGCTGCTTCGAGTGAGGTTGGCAAGCTCATAATTGTTGATCTTTTTTCCTCACTCCAATTGAAAATATTATCATCGATCGGCCCGAACCCCGCCGCGGTAGGGTCGATCTTGTTTTTGATGCCATCAATGCCGGCCATCAGCATGGCAGACATCGCGAGATAGGGATTGCAAGTGGCATCTGGCGGCCGAAACTCAAAGCGAACCTTGTCTGGTTGGGTGGCGTACTTTGGAATGCGAATCGCTGCGCTTCGATTGCCAGATGAGAAAAAGCAGTTGATCGGGGCTTCATACCCTGGAACGAGTCGACGGTAAGAATTTGTAGTTGGATTGGTGAAAGCCATTACCGCCGGCGCGTGTTTTAACAGACCACCGATGTAATGATAGGCCGAGGGACTTAGTAAGTAGCGATCGTTTTTATCGTAAAACAGATTGACATTGTTCTTAAATAACAATTGATGAAAGTGCATTCCACTGCCCGCTTCACCAAATAAGGGTTTTGGCAGGAATGTGACTGTTTGACCGCTGCGCTCCGCACTCATCTTCGCGAAATACTTGACCAGCATGGATGCGTCTGCAGAGCGCATCAATCCCATCAAGGGGGTTTCAATCTCGCATTGACCAGGTCCACCGACTTCATGGTGATGATACTTGACTGGTACATTTGCGTTTTCGAGCAGAGCAACAATGCTGGATCGCAATTCAAACAACTTGTCTTTTGGCGGAATGGCGTGGTAGCCACCATGTTTGGGGATGTAATATCCGCCTCCCGATTCCGCGCTATTCCAACCCGCTTCAGAAGACTCAAAACGGTATGAAGCGGTGTGAATGTCATTCTCAAAATACGCTGCGTCAAAGACATAAAACTCGAACTCCGGTCCCCAAACACTGCAATCCGCGATATCTGATTTGACAAGAGCCAATTCAGCCCGATTTGCGATCTGCCTGGGGTCACGGACGAAATCACTCTTGGTATCCGCTTCAACAGTGCTGCATATGAAGCTGAGCGTGGGTAATGAACAAAATGGGTCCATGAACCCGGTTTTTAGATCAGGGATTAGCGCCATGTCACCAGATTTTACCGATTTTAAGCCAACACTCGAACCGTCAAATCCGACGCCCGATTCCATAAGGTCAGGAAGGAATTCGGTGGCTGAAAGCGTTACGTGGTGCCAACGTCCCCAAAGATCAATGAATTTTAGATCAATCATCCGAACTTCATTATTTTGAACGAATTCCCGGGCTTCATCAAAATTTCGGAACATAATTCTCCTGATATCTAGTGATTTGATATCCCAATCATACCTTTAAGCGATTGAAAAAGACAAGCAGCTCCTTGTACTTGGTGGCTTGAATTGCGTATTAAAAAAAGGAAGTTTATAATCAATTATCAAATTCGTATTTATGCCAAGCGGAGTCTACACTGGAAACCAAACCCATCACCCAATCACTCGGAAAAGAACCTGGCGGAGTGTTACAACTAGCCTCAGGCGTGGTCCTTTCGAACCGATACCAGATTCAAGACGTGATCGGGGTCGGCGGTATGGGCTCAGTTTACCGTGCGCGCGATTTGCACTTTCCGAGTGTCGTTAAACTCGTTGCGGTTAAAGAGATGATCAACAAAGCACCAGATCCCGCCGTGAGAGAAACGATCGTTAAAAACTTTGAACGTGAAGCCAATATCCTGGTAACGCTGAACCACCCGGCCATCCCGAAGATATTTGACTTTTTTACTTACGAAGAACGATCTTACCTCGTTCTAGAATTGGTTAATGGTCGAGATATGGAAGCCATCTTGCGCAGTTCGATCGATCCAGTTCGTGAGGAACAGGTCATCGTTTGGGCGATTGAAGTTTGCGATGTGCTCGAATATTTACACACCCATAAACCGGAACCGATCATTTTTCGAGATATCAAGCCGCAAAACTTGATGGTCAATCAACAAAACCACATCGTCATCGTCGATTTTGGAATCGCAAAGATCTTTACAACCGGTCAAAAAGGGACAATGATCGGCACGGAAGGCTACTCGCCACCGGAACAGTATCGGGGTGAAGCCACATTTCAAACAGATATTTACGCTTTAGGCGCGACCATGCACCACCTGCTTACCCGTCGAGATCCGAGGCTGGAAGCACCGTTTTCCTTTGCGGACCGCCCCATACGAAATATTAATCCCCTTGTTTCTCCGGAGTTGGAATCGGTCATTAGCGTCGCTTTAAGTTACAAACCAGAGGATCGATATCGAGATGTAAAAACTCTGAAAGAATCTCTCGTAGGGCTTGCTCGTAAAACAGGGGTTCTCGCCAGAGTTAATTCTGGTGATTTGATAACTCGAGATCAAAGTATCAAACCTCTATGGGTGTTTAAATGCGAAGACGAGGTCAGAGGCTCGGCATCCCTGGAAGCAGGAGTGGTTTATATTGGCGCTTACGACAACAACCTATACGCGCTGGATGCTGCGAAGGGACAATTCATGTGGAAGTTCGCTGTGGACGGTGGCGTTATCAGTAAGCCGCTAATCCACAACTCCCAAATACTTTTTGGCAGCGAGGACTGTAAATTTTATGCCATCCAGGCTAAAACCGGGAAAAAACTATGGGAATGCAAGACAGACGGTCCCATTCGAGGATCAGCAAGAGTATCTGAAGGACATGTGTTTTTTGGTTCTGATGACGGCAACCTATACGCTGTGGAATTAGTCTCAGCCCGCAAAGTTTGGTCTCTGAGAGTGGAAGGGGCGATTCGAACTACACCTTTTATTGCTGGAGAATATATCTATTTTGGTACTGAAGCCAATGAATTCGTCGCCGCCGATTTTCGTGGGCAAGAAAAATGGCATTTTTGGACGAAAAGACCAGTCACCTCCTCCCCAGTGGTATCTGATGGTGTGGTTTATTTTGCATCATTGGATGCCAATTTTTACGCGCTGGACGCGAAAACAGGCTGGGTGATCTGGAAATTCCGCATGGGCAAAGGTTCGATTTCCAGTCCAGCCATCCTGGATCAATCCGTATACATCGGGTCCGCGGATGGTTTCTTGTATTGCATAGAGAAATCAAGCGCCCGCGAAATTTGGCGGTTTAAAACTGAACATCAAGTGAGTGGATCACCAATCGCTTACAAAGATTCGATCTATTTTGGTGTTGCAGACGGTAAGTTTTATTGCCTGGAAGCAAAAAGTGGCAGACAGAAATGGAAATATCAAACAGGTGGCGCCATCACGGGCACTCCTATCGCGATGAACGACATTGTTTACATTGGCTCAGCAGACCATTGTTTGTACGCTTTTTCAGCTTAAGTTTTCGAGCCAAAGGAGCCCAACGTGGCAAATATCATAAAGAAAATGCTCAAGAAAAAAAAAGTACAGGCGGTCGACAGCGACGTCACAGTTCAGACAACGCCCCTTTTTGAAGACGCGCTAAATCATGGTGGTGCCAATCTCACAACGATACGACCAGTTCAATTCTTGATGGGAAGCGGACAATCTGTTGGAATGCAACGTGATCACAATGAAGACACGCTGTTTAGTTTAAGTTCAGTGGTCGGTGATGGAGTAAATGATATTGCTTTCGGAATCGCTATCATTGCCGATGGCATGGGAGGCCATAAAAATGGCGAAATCGCCTCTGGAGTAGCTACCAGGGTGGTGGCAAAAAACTTGGTTTCGAAAGTCTTAGTCAGGCTTTTAGGAATCCATAATGAACCCTTGGAAGGAAGTCTCCAGGAAATCATGGAAAGTGCCATCACCGAAACTCATAAAGCGGTGGTTCGTTATGCGCCAGGTGGTGGCACAACATTTACATGCGCATTGATCACAGGTGAACAGGTGACGATTGGACATGTTGGAGACAGTCGTGCCTATTTTATTTTTAATGATGGACACATCCAAAAAGTTACAAAAGATCATTCCCTCGTCCAGCGGATGGTTGAATTGGAAGAAATCACCGAAGCAGAGGCTACGGTTCATCCTCAAAGAAACGTGTTGCTTAAAGCGATAGGTCAAACTGATAGCGTTTATCCTGACATTCAAACATTTCAAGCCCCCAAGGACGGCTATTTGCTGCTCTGCAGTGATGGTTTGTGGGGGGTGGTCCCTGATACAACCATCCAACGAATTTTGGCTAAATCCCTCGATCCAGTCAAAATGTGTGAGGAAATGGTGGCTGAAGCCAATGAAAAAGGCGGTCCTGACAATATAAGCGCCATTCTCCTGCGTTTTTATGGATAAGCGCGATGACCGATGAGGAGACGTTTTACGAGATCCTTGAGGTCTCAAAGGATGCGACTGCAGATGTAATTCGAGCTGCATATTTTGATCAGGCGCGCAAATATCATCCAGACACGAACTCTAGCCCGTTAGCCAAAGATCTTTTTTTGAAAATTCAGGTTGCCTATGAAATATTGAGCGATCCACGCAAACGGGAAGAATACGACTCTACTCTCTTAGAGTTGAAAGAAGAACAAGCAGCGGCCAAGGCAACGGTAACGTACAGCCGGCCATCCTTACAAGTGACTGACGATCCCCAACTTATTTACGCTCGCATGGAAATTGAATCTTGTCTACGCGGTGAGATTTCGACACATTTGAGGACTCACCTTTGCCTGATCCTGGACCGGTCAACTTCCATGAAAGGCAGCAGGATCGAGATGGTTAAAGAAAATATTTTGCATCTGACGCAAAATTTAAAACCCACCGATCTACTCTCGATCGTTGTTTTCAGTGATAAAGCAGAAATTGTGTTTGTTCCCACAAGAGCCGATGAAGTGAAACTGGTGGAAGCAAAGATCAGGCAAATCACCTGTTTTGGCGCGACCGAAATCCACCAGGGAATAAAAGCCGGAGTGGATCTCTTGTGGGGAAATTCAACCCCAGGATTACAGAAAGTTGCCATTTTGTTAACCGATGGCCATACTTATGGCGATGAAGAGGAGTGTTTTAAGCTTGCTCAGAAACTGCAACAAAAGGGGATCACGTTAAATGCATTGGGGATTGGCCACGAGTGGAACGCGTCTTTTTTAGAGCGTCTCTCTGCTATCACAGGCGGTAGTACAAAATTCATCGAGACACCCCTAGATTTGCATAATTATTTTAGTCATTTGTCAAATGAGATAAACGTGGTTGCTCTGAATGGACTCGCGTTGGAATTCGACACTTCGCAGGGTGTTGAACTCCAATATCTTTACAGAATAAAACCTGAGGTGGCAGAATTATCCACAAAATCACCAATCCCCCTGGGTGATCTTTATCATCACCGCAAATCCGTTTTCCTTTTTTCGTTATTAGTTCCACCAATTAAAATGAACAAGAACCACTATAATATTGGGAGGGGAAAGGTTCGTTATACCAACAATGGCAAACCGGAGCGAATCGTTTTTCAATTTACACTGTCTGTTGGCGGTAACGGCGCAGAAAACAACCCATCAAAAGAAATCGTTGAATCGTTATCAAGGATTAGTCTTTATCAATTGCAGGAAAAAGCGAACCAAGAAGTTAGTGCCGGGCGGATTGACCAAGCTGTGAGTCGATTACGTTATTTATCAACGCAATTATTAAAACAAGGAGAACCACAACTGGCTGCTTTAGCTGCATCGGAGGCTGAATCTTTGAAAACAAAACGTAAGTATAGCGATGTAGGCGATAAACAGCTAAAATATGGAACGAAAGCCTTGATTACACCCTCAAATGAATCGAGTTCAAAATGATCATCTGCCCCAACTGCCATCATAAAGAATTTCCGGGCGCATTGTTTTGCAGCGATTGCGGCACACAATTGGTCCCGTTAGATATCTTGCATACCCGAACAATCGGAAAAACCAATCTTGAACCCGCGGTTTCACCAGACCAGACCCCTGGGTTGAATTCGCTCAAAATGAACTTAAAGAATGCAGCCCCTGGTATTTCAATCCATATTGTGGATAATGGACAAGTCCTGCACCTTGCCGACCGGCTCGATTTCACCCTGGGACGGGCTATTGAGGGACAACCCATCTTACCAGATGTTGATTTATCACCTTACAGCGCATTTAGTATGGGTGTTTCTCGCTTGCACGCCGCATTACGAATCATTAATGGGGATGTTTACATCTCGGATCTCGGTTCTTCGAATGGTACACGGGTGAATGGCCAAAGAATTGTTCCGCACGTAGACTGTGCAGTGAATCATGGCGACCTGGTTGTTTTGGGTAAATTGAAGATGCAAATCTTAGTTATAAAATAGGCGGAGGAAGAAATGCCACTGGTAGTTGTGCATATGTTGAACGAGGATCCGGTATTGGGTGAAGTAGATGAGCTTCCGAATAAAACGGACATGTTGCTTTACGTCAGAAATCCAAGGCGCCGGGATGGAAAAGACTTGCCGTACCTGGAAGTTGACGTGAATACTGTGATCTGGCCTGTGAACCGGGTGTCCTTCATCGAAGTGCTGCCTGGCTCTGAAGACGAAAAAATCGTCAGTTTCGTAAGGGATTAACGATGCCTGAAGATACTATTCGAAACAAGACCATCCTGGTTGTTGATGATGAAGAACGCATGGCACGTTTTATTCGCCTAAACCTTGAACACGACGGTTTTCAAGTGGTGGAAGCGCATAAAGGCATGGAAGCGATCTCTCAGTTGCGAGATAAAATGCCCGATGCCATCTTGTTGGATGTGATGATGCCCGATATTGACGGGTTTGAGGTTCTTCAACTCATCCGAGAGAACAGCAATGTACCGGTTATCATGTTAACTGCCAAGGGTGAAGAAGACGACCGCGTCAAAGGTCTTGAATTAGGCGCGGATGATTATGTCACCAAACCTTTTTCACCCCGCGAGTTGGTCAGCCGTGTGAGAGCGGTTTTGCGCAGGACGGAACCTGCCACAGGCGGTAATGAAGACGGCTTGATCAACGTTGATGACCATCTCAAAATTGATTTTGGCAGACGTGAGATTCGGTTGGATGGTGAATTGATCAAGCTTCGCCCTACGGAATACCGCCTGCTTTACCATTTGGTTCAGAATGCGGGTTGGGTGTTAACGTATGACCAAATTCTTGCCAAAGTATGGGGTTACGAATATCGCGATGAACCGCATTACGTACGACTTTATGTAAATTATTTACGTCAGAAATTGGAGAAAGACCCAGCCAACCCGATTTATATCCTTACCGAGCGTGGCGTAGGGTACCGATTTGTGGATTACAAAAAGGAAAATCGCACTTAAAACTGGTTACAGTATCATATAGAATTTTTTTTTTTAGAGGAGCAAGAAATGATCGATGAACCCATCCATGTGACCGACGAAGCTTTTGATAAAACGATCATGCAATCCCCCATCCCCGTGATTGTGGATTTTTGGGCTCCTTGGTGTAGCCCATGCAGGATGGTTGCACCCATGCTTGATAAAATTGCCAAAGAATATGCTGGCAAGGTGATCGTTGCCAAAGTTAATACAGATGAAAACCCCGCCAACGCGCTGAAGCATGAAGTACAAGGGATTCCGACCATGTTGTTTGTCGTGAGAGGAAAGGTGGTTCACCGCCAGGTTGGAGCATTGCCGGAGGCGAACCTGAGAGCAGCCGTAGACCAATTTTTGGAAGTTTCAGGTTAACATAAAACCACCCGCTCAAACAAGAACGGGTGGTTTTTATTAGTCTTCTGTAACTCTTTGTATCTTCGCGCCTAAACTTCGTAATTTTTCATCGACTCGTTCGTATCCACGATCGATCTGATTAACATTGCGGATGACCGATTTGCCCGGAGCCGAAAGTGATGCGAGCACGAGAGCCATGCCGGCGCGGATATCTGGACTCTCCATTTTTTCACCGGACAGGCGGGTTGGGCCCTGCACGATGCAGCGGTGGGGATCGCAGAGAACGATCTGAGCGCCCATACCTACGAGTTTGTCAGTAAAGAACATGCGTGAAGGGTACATCCAGTCGTGGAATAGAACAGTGCCTTTGGATTGTGTTGCCACCACAATGGCGATACTCATTAGGTCTGTGGGGAATGCCGGCCAGGGCATGACACCAATATTAGGGATGGCGCCGCCCAAATCGGGTTCGATTTCCATTTTTTGTTCAGCAGGCACGAAAATGTCGTCTCCACGATCTTCCCACGTGACGCCAAGCCTGCCAAATACCAAGCGAATCATATCCAGATATTTATTGCCGGCGTTCCGAATTGTAATGCTGCCCTTCGTGACAACCGCCGCTCCAATAAAACTTACCACCTCAAGATAGTCTGGGCCGATGGAAAACTCGCCGCCGTGCAATGAATCTACTCCGTCAATTTTTAGGGTATTAGAGCCAATATGGTTGATCTTTGCACCTAATGAATTCAAGAGGTGGCATAATTCCTGGATGTGGGGCTCAGATGCCGCGTTGCGGATGGTGGAATGACCCTTGGCTCTTACACATGCCATGATGGCGTTCTCAGTGGCCGTTACGCTGGCTTCGTCTAACAAGATGTCAGTACCTACCAATCCATTAGCCTGAAATTTGAAGCTTCGATCGTACTCGATCTTTGCACCGAGTTTTTCTATCGCGATCAGGTGTGTATCCACTCGCCGGCGACCGATCACGTCACCACCTGGCGGGGGCAACTGTAAATTGCCTGAACGTGCCACCATTGGTCCGGCAAGCAAGATTGAGGCACGAATTTTCCGGCAAAGGTCTGGATCAAGGTCTGTGGGGCGAACTTCTTTGGCATGGACCTTCCAAACGCCGCCACCGAGGTCATCGATATTCACTCCGAGACTCATGATCAAGTTGCGCATTGTGCGCACATCTTGAATGTCAGGAACATTATGCAAGATGACCGGTTCATCCGTTAACAAACAAGCGGCAAGCAAGGGTAATGCCGCGTTTTTGTTTCCTGCGGGGGTTACTTCTCCGCTGAGGGGTACTCCACCTTCAATGATGAATTTGTCCATCATTTCTCCCAATGTCATTAATGAATTAGTTAAAAACGCGTCTTCTAATAACTTTATTGAGGTTTGATAATAGATTAATTATAACTTGTGAAACCCTAATCTCGCCGGACTGATAATTGTTTTATGGAAATTTCGTAAATTAAATCTAGTGTATACTCCAACCCATATGACCTTATACAACCCAAAGAGGAACCAATGATCACCATTGAAAAGGTTGACCTGAATTCAAAACAACAAATTAATGATTTTGTTCAATTCCAATATGACCTCTATAAAAAAGCACCCCAATTTTGCCCACCATTTTTTGATGACATCAAGTTGATGCTCAACAAAGCCAAACACCCCTTCTATGAACATTCGGAAGGTGAATTTTTTGTGGCGCACCTTGATGGAAAAATTGCTGGCAGGGTGGGGGTTTTCATTAACCACCCATTTAACCAATACCATCAAGTCAAAAAAGCACAGTTTTATCTTTTTGATTGTGTTGATGATCAGGCGATTGCCGATCAATTGTTTGAAAAGGCTTTCGAGTGGTGCAGAGAACGAGGTATGGAGGAAGTTGTTGGCCCCAAGGGACTTTCTGCTTTTGATGGTTACGGAGTTTTGGTGGAGGGTTTTGAGCATCATCAAATGATGACGATGATGAATTACAACTTTGATTACTATCCACGATTGTTGGAAGCCGTTGGATTTGAAAAAGAAGTCGATTTTGTGTCGTGCTACTTACACCATGACCATTTCAACATTCCTGAAAAAGTTAGAGAAGTCTCACGCCGTGTGCAGCAACGTGGTAACTTCAAGATTTTGAGCTTTAAAAACAAGCGTCAAATGATGCGTGATTGGGCAGATAAAATTGGCACCGCCTACAACAACACGTTTATCAATAATTGGGAATACTACCCACTCTCGAAGGGTGAAGTGAAACTCCTTGTCGATAATCTAATGGTGGTAGCGGATCCAAAACTGGTCAAGATCATCACCTACAACAATGAGATCGTGGGATTTTTGCTCGCCTTCCCAGACATCTCGGCTGCTTTAAAGAGACACAATGGAAAACTGACTCCGTGGTTGATCCTGGATATTATGCTGGAACTCAAAAAAACAAAGTGGGTTTCATTAAATGGTGCAGGGGTTCTGCCTGAATATCATGGACGGGGTGGCAACGCTTTACTTTATGCTGAAATGGAAAAAACGGTCAAGGATTATGGGTTCATTCATGGGGAGTTAACTCAAGTGGCAGAGACAGCGGTCCAAATGAGGAAGGACCTTATGAGCGTCGGCGGTCAACCCTACAAGAACCACAGGGTCTATCATAAAAAACTGATTTGATCTCATACAGCCTCGCGAGAGGCTGTATGTTTATTCAGAGATCGGAAATTCTTCTCGGATTTTAGAAACGGTTCGGGGGTTGATTTCTAGCATGAATACCCCCTCTTCGTGAGTGGGAGCTTTCAGCAGAATTTCACCATCCGGAGCGACAATCATGCTCGTTCCCCCATAATCGTCCTTGCCGCTGCGTCCGGTTGAATTCACAGCGATCATAAATGCCTGGTTTTCGATTGCTCGTGCTTGTAAAAGAATCTCCCAATGATTAATTCGAGCCAACGGCCAATGTGCAGATAACAAGAAAGTTTCAGTGCCTTGCGAGCGCAGACTTCGAAAGTAATCAGGAAAGCGCAAGTCAAAACAAACCGCCAAGGCTGTGGAGCCAAAGGGAGAATAAAAAGGCGAAATTGGCTGCCCGGAGGTGAAGTATTGATTTTCCTTCATCAAGTGAAAGAGGTGCTGTTTGTGGTAATGAACCGGGGGTTGTTTGGGTTGAAGAAGGATAAATGAATTGTAATAATGACCGTTGTCATTCTTGATGTAAGTGCCACCAACCAATAAGTTGCTTTGATCGACGAGTAATTGCAAATTGTCAAGCAAGATCCGGTTGGGTTCCAAGTAATCTGCCCTATTGCGAAGGTCAAAACCGGATGACCATAACTCTGGAAGGAGAAGGACATCAGCATGTGATCGTGAGGCGATTTGAACGAATTCTTCTGCGGCACGAAGATTCTTTTCAAAATTTCCATATTCAATATTTAATTGTCCAAGCGCGATTTTTTTCATCACCATCCATTATAATGTCCAATAAGAACTTCGAAAACAGGTGGTCAAAAATTGTTAAAGCTGTTCAATGAGAACAAAAAAGTAATAATAATTGCCGGTCTTTTAATTCTGGCGGGTTTTATGACATTGATTAATCTGCAATTTACTAATACCACTTCAGGTGGTGATAATTTTCGGTCGCATTGGTTTAGCACACGCGCTTATGTTCAAGGGATGAACAACCCCTATTCAGATGCCACGAGCCTGAATGCTCAAAATCATGCCTATGGAAGACCCGCCGAAGGGAGTGAGGGCAGTCTGCGTTTTACCTCACCGTTGTACGCGATATTTATTTATGCCCCTTTTTCATTAATCCGTGATTTTGCGATAGCCAGGGCGCTCTGGATGACGATACTTGAGATTGCGCTCGTTTTAATCGTATTGTTCTCATTACGATTGACCTATTGGAAAACGAAACCTTTGGTTTTCATTGCCTTGACCGTTTTCTGCATTTTTGGATTTTATGGGATTCTCTCGATTTTTGACGGGAACGTTTCCATTTTGGCAACGCTCGTGATCGTCGGTGTGGTCATCGCCATCCGCGACCAAAAGGACGAGGTGGCTGGTTTATTGCTGGCGTTTTCCACTTTTGCGCCTATGGTAACCATTCTTTTTGTGCTTTTCATCGTCATTTGGGCTTTGTACAATCATCGCTACGGATTACTAGCGTGGTTTGGTGGTGCTTTGGGAATACTATTTGGTTTTTCATTTGCTTTGATGCCGAACTGGATGTTCCTGTTCATCCGAAACCTCAACTTATCCTTCAAGGAAACGTTAATCGGCTCTCCAGGCGACGCTTTAGCCAATCATTGGGGAGCAGCGGGAGAGCGTTTCGCGATCGTTATCGCCGTTATTCTTGGAATCCTCTTGCTTGTTGAATGGTGGCAATCACGTCATTCAACGATGAAGCATTTTGTCTGGACTGCGATGCTGACATTGGTTATCAGCCAATGGATTGGGATTAAAACGAGCCCAGCCAATTTTGTGATCCTTTACCCCGCACTCATTATAGGCTTACATTTCCTCTGGGAGCGTTGGAATAGACTCGCCCTGGGAACGATTCTCACGATCCTTGCGAGTTTATTTGTCTTGACTTGGGTATTGTTACTCGTGTCCGGGAATCCAGGTCTTTATCCGCCAATTAGTTCGTTATTAATGATTCCTTTGCCATTGATCTCACTTGTTCTTCTTTATTGGTCTCGATGGTGGGTCAGCCGCTCTCAAAAAATTCAAATTGAACCAACCCAGGTGAACCTGCAAAAACCATGAGCAAAAAGGAACTTGTTTTCCTTTACCTTTTTTCAGTCGCTTTCTATATGGTATTCGCTTCGTTACAAAAGGCGCCTGGTTATATGGACGCGGAGTATTACTTTTGCCAGAGCCTGGCACTGGCATCGGGTCAAGGCTGGACGGAAAATTTCATCTGGAATTACCTAAATAATCCTGTCGCGATCCCGGTTCCAGCTTTTGGTTTTTGGATGCCCCTGACATCCTTGCTGGGATCGTTAGGTCTCTTCTTGATGAAATCCGTTTCATTTTTCGCAGCCCGGGTTCCCTTTATTTTATTGGCCGGAGTAATCCCGGTTTTAGCAGCGAGCCTTGCCACGAAATTGAGTCACCATCGATTCGCCGGCTGGCTTTCCGCATCGCTGGCACTTTGTTCCGGGATGTTCCTGCCATATATAACGATCACTGACACCTTTACCCCTTATATGGTGTTAGGAGGGTTAGTATTTGTTATTTGTTTGAAAATTCAAAATCAGAAATCCACGAAAACAGTTATATTTTTGCATCTCTTTTTAGGGTCGATCATCGGGCTGATGGCTTTGACCAGGTCAGATGGATTGTTTTGGTTGTTTGGAGCGTTGTTTTTCATTTTGGCCACGAAAGACGGCACTTCTCGTGGACGACGAATCCTTCATTTCTTTTTTGTGGTTATTGGGTTCCTAATCATCATGGTTCCATGGTACGTTCATAATGTCCATATTTATGATTCAATTCTGCCGCCAGGAAATTCAGCCATGTTGTGGTTAAATAGTTACGATGATTTATTTATATTCCCTGCTAACCTTGTTTCCATCGAAAGTTGGGCTAAGACGGGGATTTTAACAATTCTCAAAGATCGATTAACAGCCACCACGGAAAATTTACAAACTCTGGCTGTAATCGCAGGCTCAATATTTCTGATTCCGTTCATGGCGCTCGGTTGGTGGAAAAAACGCAGGGATATCCTTGTGCGAACTGGTTTTGTAATGATCCTGGTATTGCTTTTCGTGATGTCCATTATTTTTCCTTACGCGGGTGAGAGGGGCGGGTTTTTCCACGCATTGGCTGGCACACAGGTGTTCCTTTGGGCCTTCGTACCGGTAGGCTTGGAAGAGATCATCCTGTGGGCGCAAAAACATCGGAATTGGCAGGTTGAGAGAGCGTGGAAAATGTTCGCGCCGACCCTGGTGAGCGTTGCATTCGTTTTCTCCATTTTCATATTCTCGTCTAAGCTTGCCAAGGGCGCTGAAGGGGCAGCCCCTTGGAATTCGTCTTTGGAACTGTACAACCGAATTGAGGCTAGTTTTTCAGGGCATAAAGGGTCGTCAACCGGCTTCGTGATGGTCAATGACCCACCTGGCTACACACTCGCAACTGGACGTCCGGCTGTCATGATTCCCACTGGAGGTTTGGAAGCGATACAATCGGTTGCCGATAAATTTGGAGTGAAATACTTGATCGTTGACGATGAACGAAAACAAATTCAAAGAATTATCCGGGAATCTTACTTACTTGATGGAAATTTAAAGTTGATCAGCGAAATTGAAGGGGCGGAGATCTATGAATTTGTCCGGTAAAGTTAAAAACGTTAGTCAACGATTTTTGCAACAAAAACGTTTTCCAGCCTGGATTATCTTAATCACTGGTTTGATGTTTGCCCTGGTTTTTGTCTTAATGAGCTATGTGGCTTACAAACCAGGGTTTCCACTTGACGATTCCTGGATCCATCAGACCTACGCTAGAAACCTGGCCAGGACAGGCCTTTGGCAATTCGTGCCAGGCGTAACGTCTGGTGGTTCGACCTCACCCTTATGGACGATGCTCTTGGCGATAGGGTATCTTATTGGCTTTTCAACCCCCTTTGTTTGGACGGTGGCCATATCAGCCGTCTGTTTCGCGCTTCTTGCTTGGAGTACTTACAAAACACTAATTGAAAAACATCGAGGGCGTCAATGGTCAGCCGCTCTTGGAGGACTATTGGTTGTCCTGGAGTGGCACCTCCTGTGGGCGGCTGCCTCGGGGATGGAGACAATCCTCTACTGCTTGATCTTAAACGTGATCTTTTTATTACTCCTCAAAGGTGATCGTTGGGTGTGGATCGGCATTTTTACTGGTTTATTGGTTTGGGTGCGACCGGACGGCATCACGATCTTGGGGCCTGTATTTTTTGTTTTAGTGGCTCAACACTCAAAATTTAGGCGGATCGTACGGGATTTTGCATATGTCTCCCTGCCCATCGTTTTATTGCTGGTGGGTTTGGCGTGGTTCAACTTTTCCATCACGGGGTCAATTTTCCCCAACACTTTTTATGCCAAACAGACTGAATATGCCGTAATACTCGCGCAACCCTTCCTGGACCGCGTTTTTCCAATCTTCGCAGTTCCTTTGGCAGGGGCAGGGGTATTCCTGGTGCCAGGGTTTTTATACGGTGTCTTTCAGCCACTTAGAAAATGGGATCCTTGGCGGGCCGCAGCCATATTGTGGTTTTTTGGTTTTGGGTTGCTCTATGCGGTCAGGTTGCCAGTTACCTATCAGCATGGACGCTACCTCATCCCGATGATTCCTGTATTTATAATGCTGGGAGTGTTGGGAAGTGTAGAGCTGGGGGCTTTTGTATCTTCCAAGCGACAAACACCCATAAGGCTCGGAAAAATCTTTGGCATCGCTGTAGTGGTGGCCTCGATATTGTTTGCGGTGGTAGGCTCAAAGACACTAATAGAAGATATCAAGGTCATAGATCGGTTAATGGTCGAACCAGCTATGTGGATCAAAGCCAATACACCGGAAGATGCTCTTGTTGCGGCTCATGATATTGGCGCTTTGGGTTATTTTGGAGATCGCGATCTGATCGACCTGGCAGGTCTGATCCAGCCAGAAATAATCTCAATATTGAACGATGAAGATGCCTTGCGCAAAATGATTGTCTCTCGCCGTGCCAATTACCTGGTGATATTTTCGGATTGGTACAATACCTTGGCCGAAGAAGGGGATTTGGTTATCGCTTTTGACCATTCTACAGGCACTGTCAATGCTGAAGTACAAATTCGGATACTTGAATGAGGACGCAATCCCTGAAATAAATGTCCCGAATATTTCAATTATGCTATACTTAAAAAATTAATTTTCTAAAAGTGTAATCCCGCGGAGCCCATATGGAATTTGATCCGTCTTTTCTTGCTGCTACAGGGGACGATTTTCAGGAACGACTCCAATCTGAATATCAGACCACAAAAACGAGTTTAACCGAAGTGACCGCCACGCTGGGTCAAAGCCAATTTGAGTTGAACCGGTTAATGCAAGTAAAGGCGAATGTAACCGCTCAATTGCAACATTTATCTGGTGATTCTGACACCGTGTCAAAGACGGATATTCGCAACTCGTTTAATTCAGCCATGGATGCCCAGCAGCGATTATTGGTGATGCGCGGCCAATTGGACAAGTTGATGGAACAGAAAAACGCGCTTGAAAAATATAAAACCTTAATCGAAGGTGTATTGGAATACTTGCAGGATAAGACTGTTTCAAAAACGACAGGCGAGGAAGATGTGGGTGGAGCGTCATCCCTTGAAATGTTGATCACATCCCAAGAAGCCGAGCGACAACGCCTTTCTCGACAAATGCATGATGGACCAGCCCAGGCATTATCCAATCTCATCGTGCAATCTGAGATAGCGAGCCGGATGTATGAAATTGACCAGAGCAAGGTCAAAGACGAGTTGGACAAGCTTAAGATTTCTGCCATGGGAACATTCCAAAAGATCAGATCTTTCATTGCAGAATTACGCCCCATGATGTTGGACGACCTTGGGCTTGTTCCCACGATTAAGCGGTACGTGAGCAACCTCAAGGAACAAACGGGCGTGGATATCACCCTGGTGATCAACGGAACATACAGGCGATTAAAACCTTACCTGGAAGTGTATGTTTTTAGGGCGATGCAAGAATTAATAAGCAATGCTATAAAACACAATCTTGATAATGTAAGCCAGATTAAGATTGATGTGACACTGAATATCGAAACCAATTCCATCACAGCCGTAATCAAGGATAATGGGAAAGGTTTTAAACCTTTAGAAATTCAAGCCAGTAGTGGACTGGGCATAAAATTGATCAAAGAGCGGGCAAACTTGCTCGGTGGCTCCATCGATATTACCTCCTCGGAGATCAAAGGCACCGAAGTCATATTAACAATCCCGGTCGAGGACGAACCGGCTTCCGTTTAAAATTCGTCCGCAATTATTCCCCATTAAGGAGCACGAGATGACTAAGACGATTGGAATATTAACCGGTGGAGGCGATGTTCCTGGGTTAAACCCTGCCATGAAAGCGGTAGCGATGAACGCTTTCGAGTTAGGCTATAAAATGATAGGGATTCGCAGGGGTTGGGGCGGGTTGTTGCAATACAACCTGGATGAGCCTTCAACACATGATTATTATGTGCGCACCTTATACCCTGAGGACGTGCGCAAGATCGATCGCACAGGCGGTACGTTTTTACACACCTCGCGGACTAACCCGCAAAGGGTTAAGGAAAAAAACATTCCTGATTTTCTGAAAAACTCGAAGTATGGCAAGAAAATCTCAGATGATGGCACCATGGATTACACAGATTATGTATTAAAGGTGCTCGAACATCTAGGGATCGATTACTTGGTTACTATCGGTGGCGATGACACCTTGAGTTTTTCTGTGCGCTTGAACAAAGAAGGTTTCCCTGTTGTGGGGATTCCAAAAACGATGGACAATGATGTTTTTGGGACTGATTATTGTATAGGTTTTTCAACTGCGGTAACCCGCAGCGTGGATTTTATTACCAATATGCGCACATCCGTTGGGTCGCACGAGCGCATTGGCATTGTTGAGCTATTTGGACGGAACTCAGGTGAAACAAGTTTGATCTCAGCGTACTTGAGCTATGTGGATCGGGCGGTCATTTCTGAGGTCCCCTTTGATATCAACCGCTTGGCCGAGTTCCTCATGGAGGATAAACGCAACAACCCGTCCAATTACTGCATGATGACTATTAGCGAAGGCGGCATCATGGAAGGCGGATTGATTGTGGAAAAAGGTGAAGAAGACGCCTATGGACATCGAAAATTGGGTGGTGTTGGCGAACTAACCGCTGCTGAATTGAAACGCATAACCGGGCAAGATATCATGTATCAACAATTAGGTTACCTGATGCGATCGGGCGCCCCTGATTCTTTGGATCGGATGGTTGCCATGTCTTACGGCAGCCTGGCTGTTCAATTGATTCGACGCAATGAGACCGGAAAACTGGTAGCTTTGCACGGCGGCAAATACACCACCGTTCCGATCAATATGGTTCTTGCCGGTCAAAAACGGGTCGATGTGACAAGCTTCTATGATATTGACAATTACCGTCCAAAAGTGAGAGATTTCATGGGCGTGCCAATGTTTTTGAGCTAGTCTCCAATATAAATTCAACAAGGATAAGGAACTCTCCTTATCCTTGTTTTTTAGGAGAGTATGAGCAATAACCCACAGGTCATTTTAAAAAACAGGTATCAGGTTGTGCCCAGAACTTTGATTCTGTTGTTTCATGAAGAAAGTGTTTTATTGGTCAAAGGCGCTGCAGACAAGAAAATTTGGCCGGGATATTTCAATGGGCTTGGTGGGCATATTGAAGGCGGGGAAGACGTGCTAAGCTCGGCCAGGCGCGAACTCTGGGAGGAGGCCGGCCTTCGCTGCCTCGACTTGCATTTACGCGGGACGATTACCATTGATGTGGAGCCTAATAATGGAATTTTGTTGTTTGTGTTTTCGGGCAGCGAAATTGAAGGCTCACTGTCTGAATCAGAAGAAGGCAGTTTGCATTGGATAAAAATCGCCGATCTTGATCATGAGTTGGTGGTGGAAGATATTCCAGAAATTGCGCGTAGATTATTCACGACGCTTGATTCAAATGAAGTTTTTCACGCGCATTACACTTATGACTCGGATGGAAAACGAATTACGACCTTGGGTTGATCAAGCAAGGTCGTTTCTGGCGTAAAAGAGGATGACAGTCGACCCATATTCCCTGCGGTCAAATTCGTGCAAGTTTTCAAGTGTGACATTTTCGAGTTCGACTGGGTGGATTTGTACGATGACCCAGGCATCTTCAGAAAGCAACTCAAGTTTTTGATCAACCATCTCCAACGCTTTGACCCACATTTGTTTATATTGAGGTGGGGCGATGTAAACATAATCAAATTTGTCACTCACAACCGATTCAAGGAAGCGGAAGGCATCCATTTGATGAACTTGCGCTTTGGACTCAAGCCGAGTGAGGATTAAATTAGATTTTAACGTGTTGACGGCCGCTGAATTAAGATCGATAAAAGTACATTTACGGGCTCCGCGGCTTAACGCTTCAATACCGATACTTCCAGTGCCTCCAAAAAGGTCTAGAAACACACTGTCGAAGATATCGCTGCCGAGGATATTAAAAAAGGCTTCCTTCACGCGGTCGGTGACCGGCCGCGTGGTGTCGCCCGGGACATCACGCAATCGGATGCCTTTCGCCGTGCCTGAGATAATGCGTGGGGGCGCCATGAGGATCAGCGTTCCACAGCCTGACGGGCGGCCAGGATGTTTGAATGAGGGGCGGTTATTGGTAAAACACAACCCGTGCCCAAAACGAAACGACTTCCGTTGGTTTTGCCTATGGCCTCTTGAGCCTCCTGTTTCACCAGTTGGGGGTTGCCAGTTACCAGGGTTTCCCATTGGCGCAGACCGCCGCAAACAGTTCCAGAGAACAGGTTTTTTCCAGTTTTCAGATCTGGGGGAGTTTCCAGGTCATGCCAGTTTAATATGTCAACGGGGTATTGGCTGACCTTGCCGAAGTAGACTCCTGAACCATGAAGGTGGGCTACGTTTAACCATAGATCCCGGGTTGATTCGAGTACTTCAAGGTCAAACGCGATTCCAAACTCGTCGTATTCAGATGGGGATAATTGGTCTGCTTGCGCGTGTTGGATGGCAAAGAAGATCCCCGCTATACCCATTTTTTTGGACTGCTCAATGAAATCGAGTGTGGTTGATGTGATGACTTTCAATGCGGCCTTTACTGCATCTGGATAAGAGCGCAGGTGCGTGGATAGGTTAGCCTTGCCGACCAGGTTTTTTGCCTGGGCTAGCGGGTTAAAAATGGTTTGAATGATCGGTGTTCCCTGTGGAAGGTTCTGTTTAATCAAACGCAGGCAGTGAAGTTGATCCGAGAGCGCGCCTTTTAGGGGAGATAATGGTTTTAACTTAAGCCAATCCTCGGGTGCAACCACCGGGAAAGACACGTATTCACAAGAACCTTCCGGATTTCCCTGCCACTTATCCAGGGCCCCCCAGTCTTTTACACAAAATGAAGAGGAAGGGGTGACTTTTACAAAATCAAAATCGTAAGTCTGTTGAAAACTCACCACCGACTGGGCAAGAGTCTCGGGAGCTTGATCATCTACCGGGAAGTGGCGCCATAAGGCGACTGGCACCCGGTCCAGAGGTTCACCAGCCAGGCATTTGCGCATTCGATTTTCATGGTTCATCTTTGGTTCCTCCGCAAATACTCTAAACCGGAATGCTCTTGAAGGTCCAGAACCGGTTGGCAAAGAAATTCCACAACATGACCACGCCAATAACAATAGCAAGAGCCACATTATGACCCACGATCGTGGGTGTCAGTACATTAGGGATCGTTTTTTCGGCCAACGGGATCAAAAGTTTTTCCATCCAAGCAAATAGTGGAATGCGAATCGCCAAACCCAGAAAACTGACAACTGAAAACTGGATAAGCTGCTTTCCAAATGGGAAATTACGGGAATCGGGATAAGTCCAAAAACGATTTAAGAGGAAATTGTTGACAACCGCGAGTAAAAATGAAACCACACTGGCTTGAATTGATTGCACGTTAAACAAGAGGGTAAGGAGATTAAAAACACCAAAATCGACTACTGATCCAAGTAATCCGACCAATCCAAACTTGATAAACCTTATTCTCTCAACCCGATTTCTAAAAATTCCCATACATGCTCCAATGAATATTGTGATGGCAGGGCTTTATTTCCAGTCAATCCTGCTTATAGATCCGTCACCGGTTAAATTGTTGATCGAGCCGGTTAACATATCCAATAACAATAAGTCACCTTGCGCGATGAAAGCAAGGCGAGGTTCTTCAAGATAATTGGGTGACCATTTGACGATTTGTGGGGAGAGACCTTGCAAACCTTCATCTGGATAGAACTTCTTAGGGTTTGAACCATCGCGGTCGATCAAGCGGAGATTGTAGCGACTGGTTTCACTCTGGTCGGGGATGATGGCGCTCAAAAAAGCGACGCTGTAACGATTGTTGGTATTAAATGGGGAGGGAACAGGGTAACAAAAGAGCCCGCAATTGTTGACCAACTCGATTGTTTTGTTCTCTTCAAGCAATATGGCTGCCAAGCTGGGAGCCTGGATACCAGTCTCTACGCCAGCAAAGGTTACGGTTGTGAAAAGAACCTTATCATCCGCGGACCACTTCAGGGAGGGCACCCAAGCCCAATCACTATTGGTCTGATAGACAGGATATTCGAGTAGAGGGATGAAAGTTCCTTCATCCAGATTGACCAAACCAATTGAATCTGGTCGTGCGTATGCGAGTCGACTGCCTTCGTTGGACCACTCGAACGAAGTTCCCCACCAACCCGAGAGGCCGCCTGAATTTTTGTCAACGACCATTGTGGAGTCTATCACGGTCCCTGTTTCGTCAAAGCGGATAATGTAGAGATCGTTGTTAGCGTTCCATCCAGGCGCGGTTGGCACTGGGTCAACGGTGGAGTAACTGAAAGAGCGCGAGCGGCCTGGCACCCAATCAGCATAATTGACGATGTTTCTGACACCTGTGTCAATTGGTTGGGGTTCGTTCGTTAAGAGATTTACTATCCAAAGGCTGTTAATATCTTCACTATCCACAAGCGAGCGGGTGAAAAGAAGCCATTGACCATCCGGAGAGATCGAAAATACCCGGCCATCCAAATCCCCGGTGGAGACTACGGGACGGCGGCTGCCAGAACTTCCTTCCATGATCCATGCGTTTGAAGAAGTGATATATGCGATTACTCCTGGGATCGGTTGGGAGGTGAATGGAGATTGAACACCGATCATCATGATCTCTGGCTTGGCGGGTAGAACGATTTCGCTGCTAACGAACGAACGCGAGGTTTCGACACCGTCTTCGTAGAGGATGCGATATGTATTCTGTTGGGTGCCGTTTGCGCCAGCCTGAATGAGCACGGTCTGCCCTTCTGGCAAAGACTCGTTTTTGACAGTTTGTTGCTCAAACGGGACAATAGATTGTTCGATCAAAAAATCTTCTTTGACACGGATAATCTTTATCGTTGAATCTTCTGTTAAAAAGGTGGAAGAGGCGGGTTCAAGCCTATCAAGGGGGTCAAGTCTGATGTTGGCTTGTTCGAGGGCTTGTTTCACAGTGCTATCCCTCGAAATTGTTATCGTCTGTTCGGATTGATTCTCTATGATCTTAACTGAGATATTCTGCCCTCCGAAACTCAAAGAGCATCCGGATAGTAGAAATATCAAAATAAAGGAGAGGAGACTGATAAAGTTATTTTTCATGAACCCGGTATCAATTCGAGAATTCGATTATAATGAATCGCCTAATCTATTTTTAACTTTGTAATTATAGCATGACAGATCAATCACTCGAAATCACAGACCTCAAAACACTGGCGCGCATTGAAGCGCTACTGTTTGTTGCCTCCAGCCCAGCCACAGCTTCACAGCTAGGAGAGGCTCTTTCCCTTCCCCAAAAGGAAGTGGAAGCCGGTATCAATGAGCTTCAAAAAAAATATGAAGGCAATCACGGAATTGCGATTCAGGCTCACGGCGGTCGCTACCAGTTGACCACAGCACCTGATTTTGCTCAAGACATCGAGAAATTTTTGGGAATAGAATCAACAACTCATCTTTCTCGGGCCGGGATCGAAACCATGGCGATTATCGCCTACAAGCAACCCATTACCAGACCGGGCATTGATGCCATCCGCGGAGTGAGCAGTGATGGCGTAATCAAGAGCTTGCTGACGAAAGGGTTGATCCAGGAAGTTGGCCGAGCCGATGGACCTGGACGACCTATTTTATTTTCCACCACAGTCGACTTCTTGCAGCATTTTGGGCTGAGTTCTCTTGAACAATTGCCGCCGTACGAAACCGCTGAAGTGGATGCGGATCAACCCAAGAACACTTTATTAAAGGATTAATCGTATGGCTGAAGAAAGAATTCAAAAAATCCTGGCCAGGGCTGGCTTTGGATCAAGACGGTCTTGCGAAGAGCTAATCACGTCTGGGCGAATACAAGTAAATGCGCAAAGTGTGACTTTAGGTCAGAAAGCGGATGCAGCGAAAGACCGGATCACCGTGGATGGCAAAGCTCTTCCTGCTGAGATCCAGATGGTGTACATTGCTTATAACAAACCGCGGTTCGTACTTTGCGATAAAACCGTTGGTGATGACAGCCGGCGGACTGTATTTGAAATGGTGGAAGGCGCGGCCGATTTGGCCGTTGTGGGCCGCCTTGATTTTGAAAGCGAAGGTTTGGTCATCCTCACGAATGACGGCGAACTATTAAACCGATTGACACATCCGCGTTTTCAACATGAAAAGGAATACCGTGTGTTGGTTGCCAGCCACCCTGACGCGAAACAGCTTGAAGTATGGCGCAGAGGTGTTGTATTGGAAGACGGACATCGCACCTCACCAGCGAACGCTACGGTTGAAAGCAATGCGGGCAAAGGCACCTGGATTCGTGTGGTCTTGAAAGAAGGGCACAAGCGTCAGATCCGAGAAACTGCAAAGATGACAGGTCTTTTTGTAGTCAAATTGATCCGAACTCGCATCGCTACATTACGTTTGGGTAACCTCAAAAGCGGGGAATTTAGACACCTCAACGAGGAAGAAATTGAAGCCTTGAAAGACACCACCAAACCTGGCCGCCGAATTGGGTTTGTCAAAGATAGTTCACGCGGAATGAGCAGATCGGAAAAGAAACCACTCGAAAAGAAACCACTCGAAAAGAAGGCATCTTCCCGGACTGATAAACCCTCAAAAGAAAAGACTTGGGAAAAGAGAGAAACCACGCGGAGTTATAAACCGACAACAGAAAAGCCTTTCGAAAAGAAGGATTCTTCGCGTACGCGTAAACCGAATACAGAGAAGCCTTTTAAACAGAAGGAAACTTCCCGAATTTACAAACCTTCGACCGACAAGTCTCGACGGAAGCCAGAATAAAGTAAATGAAAAGCGATTGGATCATCCAATCGCTTTTTTTTGATTTATTTTGGGTCGAGTTTGGTATGGATGGCAGCCAGTAATTCAAGCGGGAGGACATCGGTCTTGGGTTTCTTACGAATAAACTCTTTGAGTTTATCAATAGATACTGCGCCTATTGGACTTTCAACGGCGTTAACATTGGCTTTAGGGTTGGTGAACACGATGACCGATTCAGGAACCACTTTTCCGAGTTCAATACTATTCTTTGCCATGTGCTTGATAACATCCGAAACGTTATAACCAGAATCCAGATCAGGGCGTCCAAGGCTTTCACCACCGAAAGTCTTTAAGAAGAAATTTCCGCCACTCTGCTTCCAGCGATTGCGCTGTTTGTCGTAGACGATGTTACCGGGTTGATTGTAGGGTAACAAACAGAAAATTCCAGATGGGCCAACCAGTAAATGCGCGACGTTGGTGACGTAGTGATAGAGGGTGTATTTGTCGTCGAGCCCCTTTAACGCCTGGGAGATTTTTTCATCGGGGCGGGGGGATTTCCCCCAACGGTTCATGTAATAATTTCCCACTTGGAAAAGCAGGAACCCAACGATCAAAGCCGAAAAGGTGATGGGGATGTATGATCCGTCTTTATCTTTGAAAGAAAAGAACATACCCACACCTAAAACGGCGATGCTTAATAACGAAGTGATGTTCCCGATGCGGCTATTGCGTTTGATCAGTTTTTCATTAGAGTAAATTTTCATGAACTATACCTTATCTTCCAGCACTTGATTGCCTTGGGTGAGTTTATTTTGGATTTCGACTTTCATCGATTCCATCAAATTATTATTGATCGTATTGCGAGCGAGTTTAACCGCTGAAATTAAGGCTTTGGCATCCGAACGGCCATGGCCAATGAAAACCAAGCCATTGACCCCTAATAAAATTCCCGCACCCGTTTCTGAGGGGTCCATCATTTTTTTGAGAGAAGCAAAGGCGGGTTTTGCCAACAAGTAGCCAATCTTGCTAATAAAGCTGGAAGAGATTCCTGCTTTTAATGTGTCAAGGATCAATTTGGCGACCGCTTCACTGGATTTGATGAAAACGTTGCCAGAGAAACCGTCCGCAACGACAACATCGACTTTTCCTGCAAAAACTTCTTTAGGTTCAACGTTACCATAGAAATTCAGTCCGCTGTTTTGGAGCAGGGGGTAGGCTTCTTTGACCAATTGGTTTCCTTTGCCAGCTTCCTCACCGTTGGCGAGCAACCCGACTGTTGGATTTGGGTTTTCAAAAACCTTGCTAGCGTAGGTGCTGCCCATGACCGCAAATTCCAAAAGGAATTCGGGTCGGCAATCGGCATTCGCTCCGGTATCCATAAAGACACATTTGCGGCCTTTAACCGGGATGAGGGCGGTCAATGCGGGTCTGGAGATGCCAGATAAACGCCGAAGGATAGTGACGGCGTTGAAGAATGCAGCACCTGTGTTGCCGGCGGTGACGAATGCCTCGGCTTTGCCTTCCTTGACCAGATTCAAGCTCACAGCCATGGAATTATTCGGTTTTTTACGGGCAGATTCCACCGGTTTATCCGTCATCTCAACAATATCAGGCGCGTCTATGACCTTGAGGTTTATGTGATTCAAGTTCAGCCTGGATTGGTGCTGGCGGATGATCGCTTCGCTACCGACCAGGAGCACGTCCTCACCTAGTTTCTGCAGTTCTACTGCAGCCAGGATCTCGGGTTCGGGGTAATCGTCACTCCCCATGGCGTCTAAAATAATTGTCATTTGATCCTCATTTCACAAAAAAAAATAATATTGGTTGAATTGCTTGACATGGTAGCGTTGCCAGTTATAATAACGAAGCATTCGCGCTGGTGCTGGAATTGGCAGACAGGCATGGTTGAGGGCCATGTGGGGTAACCCGTGGAGGTTCAAGTCCTCTCCAGCGCACTGCATTAGCCGCTTACGCGGCTTTTTGTTTTAAAGGGCAATTAACTTTTTCGAATCACGCTGGATTCAGTCAGGAATATCAATTCATCCTTCTCAGCACAAGAAGGCAGGTTAGAAAGGCAGGCAAGGGCGCGCCGAGTGTACCCTTCAGCCTCGTTCAATGAGCGCTCGATTGCAGAACTGGCTGTGATTGCCCGGATGGTGGCGTCTAATGTTTCATCCGCGTCCATGCAATTCCCCTGCAACAACTCTACTATTGCCAGGTCATTGGGGTGAGAATCCATGTAATAGAGCATTGGCAAGGTGATCAACCCCTGACGCAAATCACCGCCAACTGGTTTTCCCACAATAGATTGGTCCCCCGAGTAATCCAAAACATCGTCTACGATCTGGAAGGCCATGCCGAGTTCAAATCCAAACTTGCGTAAAGTTTCTGTTTGGTCCGCGGATACCAGGCTTATGATGGCAGTAGTATGGGAAGAAGTTTCAAAAAGAGAAGCGGTTTTAGCGTAGATGCGTTGGTAATAATCTTCCTTGTTGGTGTTGCACCGAGACGTAAACAATTGGTTTACTTCGCCATTGACGATGGTCATCAATGTTTTCGAAAAAATACTCATCACTTCAATGGAATCCGTTTTGGCAGCCAGGAAAGCAGCGCTTGAGAACAGAAAATCACCAGTCAGAACGGTGGCCGCGCTTGACCATTTTGAATTTAGAGTTGGTACTCCCCGCCGTAAAAGGGCGCCATCGATAAGGTCGTCATGGACGAGGGTGGCGGTATGCAATAGTTCGATCGAAGTCGCCAGGGTGATTAGTTTTTCACGGTTCGCATTCAAGATCGTGCCAAGCAACAAGATGATACGCGGACGGATTCGTTTGCCGCCAGACGCCAGGAGTACGGATAAAGCGGATTTGAGGTCGAAGTTATAATTATCCGCTTGGGCGAGCATCATCGCCTCCACGTCTTCAATGCCTTTTTGAATTTCAGGTAATGTAATTGTCGAAGAAGTCAATTGACTGCGTCCCATCTAAAAAGAGAATAAGCGTTTGAGCTGGTCTTATCTGCCACTTCTTGAAGCGTTGTCTCTAAAAGACTGGCAACTTTTTCCGCGATGACCGGGATCATTTTGGGTTCATTCACCTTTCCTCGATACGGGTGCGGAGCTAAAAAAGGTGAATCTGTTTCGAGCACCAGATTGTCCAAGCCGGCATTCTTTACCAGTTCCTGCTTGATTATCGCATTTTTATACGTAACAGGGCCGCCAATCCCAATGGCAAAATGTTGATCACGAATCATTTGCAAGGTGGATTCATCTCCTTCGTGGCTATGAAAAACACCTTTAAAGCCTTTTGCGGCCTGTGGCTCTGATTTCCATCTAACGGACCATTCTCCGGTGATCTTAAGCAAATCTTGAAGAGCGCTCCTGCTGTGCAAGATGACCGGTTTCTGACAATTTAATGCGATTTCCAACAAGGCAATTAAGAATTCTTTTTGCCGGCTTGCGTTTTCTGGGTGGCGGTAAAAGTCCAAGCCAATCTCACCGATCGCCACTACTTTTGGTTCTTTTGCCAGTTTTTCGATCTGTTTCAGTTGGGCATCCGTGGAAAGGTTCACTTCGTTGGGGTGGATACCCACTGCAGCATATACCGATTCAAACTTGGCAGAAATCTCAAGCGCTTCGATGCTTGTCTCTACATTTAAACCCGGCACGACAATTTTTGTTACACCACTATTTGTGGCAACCTCCACAACCCTTTGTACTGTTTCTTTCAATGGGTCAAGGGTCAAATGGCAGTGGGTATCAACAAAGAACACGATCAGGCCAATCCGGCGATTCGCAATCCGTCCTGCAAAATGGCAGGCACTTTATCTTTGTGGGTAGTCTCGCAATAAACCCGCATAATGGGTTCAGTTCCAGAGAATCGGATGAGCAACCAGCCGCCATCTTCTAGCAGGAATTTGTAACCGTCCAGAGTGTTAAGACCGGTGGTTTTCAACCCACCAATCGTGGCGGGTTTTGCGTCCAGAATGAATTGTTCGCGAACCTTTCGGTCACCTGAAAAGGCGGTGTCGATGCGGTCGTAATAATGCGCGCCGATTTTAGAGAAGAGCAATGCAAGTAATTCTGAAGGTTTTTTACCGGTTTTGACCATGAAATCGAGCATGAAAAGACCAGCGAGGATTCCGTCGCGTTCTGGAACATTACCGCGGAAAGCGTAGCCGCCAGATTCTTCACCGCCCATCATGGCGTTGACCTCAAGCATTTTTGGAGCGACATATTTAAAGCCAACGCCCGTTTCAATAATCGGGACATCATAGATCTTCCCAAGTTTTTCGAGCATACTGGTAGTAGAGAGCGTCTTGACAATCGGACCTCGATCCTTCCGGATCTCGAGCAGGTAATAAGCTAACAAAGCGTAAACCTGGAGTTGATTGACAAAAATGCCGTTCTCATCACCGATACCCACACGGTCCGCGTCTCCGTCCGTGATCAGGAGAACATCTGCGTGATTGTCGACCGTGGCTTGGAGCCCTACGTTGATGTTGGGGGGGATCGGTTCAGGACGTTTCATTTCAGGATAGATCGGGTTTCTCTCGTTGTGAATTTCAATCACTTTCGTTTTTCCACCCTGCAATAACCGGGTGAACCAACCAGCGCCGTTACCCCACATTGCGTCCACCATGACGGTTAAACCGGCATTTTTGATGGGTTCAAGGTCGATCAAGTCAGCCAAGTGTGTGATGTAGTTTACGGACGCGTCGAAGACCTGTACCATGCCTTTTTTAAGGCATTCTTCGTAAGGGAGTTTTTTAACTTTTTCATCCGTGTCGGGGATTAAGCTTTCGATGCGTTTAAGATCATCGGGGGGAATGGCTCCACCGTTTGGATCTCGGACCTTGTAGCCGTTGTCTACGGGAGGGTTGTGCGAGGCAGTGATATTTACAGCCCCAACTGCTTTTTTATCCACGACGGCGTAGGCGATTACAGGCGTGGGTGTAGCCCCATCAGTCAGATAGGTGTTGATCCCATTGCCAGCGAGGACTTCACATACCGTTCGGGCAAAGAATTCTGATAAGAAACGTTTGTCGTAACCAACCACGATCCATTTTCCCTGATATCCTTTTTCAATCAGATAATCCGAAAAACCCTGGGTGCATCGGCGCACATTTTCAAATGTATAGTCTTCAGCGATCGATCCACGCCAGCCATCGGTACCAAAAATAATTTTTGAATGCATATTCGCTCCGTAGTAATTCTATTTGCCAATTATATCAGGATTTGGTTTTGCAAATTCGGGCTGCCCAACCATGCTATAATCAGCGGCGAAACGAGGAAATTTGGACAGAATTTATCTGGATTACGCGGCTACCACACCCTTGGACGAGCAGGCATTAAACGCCATGATTCCCATCTTTCGTGAGAATTTTGGCAATCCTTCTTCTTCGCATTATTTTGGACAAACTGCGGAAGGGGCGGTCGAAAACGCCAGACAAGCGATATCCCGATGTCTTAATGCTCAAAGTTTTGATGTTTTATTTACCAGCGGTGGAAGCGAAAGTGACAACCTGGCACTGCGAGGTGTAGCATTAGCTGAACGAAAAGCCAGGGGCGCGACTCGGATCCTGGTGAGCGCGGTTGAACATCCCGCGGTGCTCGCCACCGCGAAAAACCTTCGAGACGAATTTGGATTTAAATTAGATATATTGCGCGTAGACAATTACGGATGTATTTTATTGGACGAATTCAAAGAAAAACTCTCTGAGGATGTGGCGATCGTCTCTGTTATTTTTGGTAACAATGAAATTGGCACAATCCATCCGATTCAAGAGATCGCCGAAATCTGTCACACGAAGGGGATCTCGCTGCATACTGACGCCGTTCAGGCGGCCGCGCACCTTGACCTCGACCTGGAAGATCTTGGCGCTGACCTTATCTCAATCGGAGCACACAAGTTTTATGGTCCGAAAGGGGTGGGCGCGCTGATTAAACGAAAAAAAATTAACCTTTTTCCGCAAATTAATGGTGGAAAACAAGAGGGTGGAGTGCGGGCTGGAACTCACAATGTCCCTGGAATTGTTGGAATGGCCGAAGCATTAAAGATGCAACAGGCGAATCGAGAGCAGCAATCTATTGGTTATACAAAACTCAGGGATCGGATAATCCATGGAGTTTTAGAATCAATAAAGGATTCTTATCTGACCGGTCATCCTTCTCAGCGATTGCCAAATCATGCCAGTTTTGTATTCGAGGGTATTAATGGGAACGACCTCTTAATCGCTCTTGACATGGCGGGTTTCGCAGTGTCATCAGGCTCGGCATGTAAAGTTGGGAACCCCAGTCCATCAGAAGTCCTTCTGGCACTCGGATTCGACCCGATCCTGGCATTGGGGTCCTTAAGAATTACTTTGGGAAGAACCACAACATTGGAACATGTGGATCGCTTCTTAACCTGCCTCCCGGGGATTATCTCGGGCTTGCGAGGGTAATGTGAAGCCAAAAGTGGTAGTGGCGATGAGTGGTGGGGTAGACAGTTCGGTCGCCGCCGCTTTATTAATAAGACAGGGTTACGAAGTTACTGGAATGATGCTCAAGCTTTGGAGTGGGGATTGTGAGCAAGCCGAAAATGCATGCTGCACACCGGAATCCATGGCACAAGCGCGTCAGGTTGCCAGCCAATTGGGAATCCCTTTTTATGTGATCGATGCTAAAGAGGATTTTAAGCATCTGGTTGTAGACACATTTATTCAGGGCTACGAAAGTGGGATGACCCCCAATCCATGCTTTGCCTGTAATCTCACCATCAAGTGGGGATTTTTGCTCGAAAAGGCGCGCCAATCGGGCGCAGATTTCCTGGCGACCGGTCATTATGCGCGAATAATTCTCGATGAAAAAGGGAACGCCCACCTCCACAAAAGTGCGGACCTTCGCAAAGATCAATCTTACGTTTTGGCCGGATTGAACCAATCTCAACTGATCAACACCCTTTTACCGCTGGGCGATCTTGAGAAAACAGAAGTGCGCCGGCTGGCAGCATCCTTTGGGTTTGAATCGGCTAACCGTCCAGATAGTCAAGACTTATGTTTCATTGGCAACCAGGGATACAGAGCATTTTTGGATACTTATGGCATGGTAAAGAATTTACCGGGACCGATCCGGGATACTTTGGGTAACATACTTGGGACTCACATCGGGCTTCAAGATTACACCATCGGTCAACGAAAAAGGTTGGTCTCAGGTTCAAGGGAGCCACTCTACGTGCTAGAGAAAGAATCCAATTCCAATACATTAATTGTTGGAAGCAAGGATGACCTGGGGTTTTCGAGCATCACACTTCGATCCGTAAATTGGATTCAAGGCATTCAGCCGTCCATGAATTCAGATTATTCAGTCAAAATAAGGTATAAAGCTACACCGGTAGCCTGTAAAATGAAGGAAATCGAAAAGGACCAATTCATCTTCGAATTTCCAGAAAAAGTTCGCGACGCGACTCCCGGCCAAATCGCTGTACTCTACGATGGAGATGAAGTAATTGGCAGCGGTATTATAGAATCCACACAAAGGAGCTTCTAATATGACTTTTCCTTCTGTAATTCTCGGAACCCTGATCGGAGCGTTGATCGGTTGCGCCTTCCATTTTTGGCGGGGAGGTGGACTCAAATGGCTTGCGCTCTACAATTTGCTGGCGATAGTCGGTTTTTGGGTTGGGAATATACTCGGATCTTTGTTTAAGAGCACTTTTTTACTTGTTGGCCCGATCCACCTGGGCATGAGTTTGTTGGGAGCCTTGATTTTGCTCTTCGGTGGTTATTGGTTGAGTATGGCCAGCGTTGAGAAACCAGGAAAACATTAAAACTGATGGAGGAATCGTTGTCTTTATCTTATGATCCGGCCTGCGCTCAAGCAGGTGACCTCGTCCAACTGGTGGGCTTGAACCATAAATCGTTTATTTTTACCCTGGCAGTCGATTCTGATTTCCAATCTCATCGCGGCGTGATCCAGCATAATGACCTGATCGGCAAGCCATGGGGGATCCAGGTTTTTAGCCACAACGGCAGTCCCTTTTTTCTTCTTCAACCATCCTTACCGGATATATTAAAGGCCACCAAGCGGGCCACACAGATCATGTATCCCAAGGAGATCGGGTACATTCTCGTTCACATGGGGATCGGACCAGGCAAGCATGTGATCGAAGCGGGCACGGGCAGCGGCTCATTTACTACCGCCCTGGCTTATTGCATTGGTGAGTCTGGACGGGTTTACACCTATGAAACCAAAGAAGAGACCCAGAAGATCGCGATCAAGAGTCTTTCGAAGTTGGGTTTAACCGATCGCATTGATTTCAAGATTAGAGATATTCGTGAAGGCTTTGATGAAAAAAACGTGGATGCAGTATTTCTGGATGTCGCGAACCCTTACGATTACATGAAACAAGTTAAAGCAGCGTTGAAGCCTGGAGGTTACTTTGGCAGCATCCTGCCGACAACCAACCAGGTCACCACTTTGCTGGTGGCTTTGCGCCAAAATGACTTTGCGTTTATTGATGTTTGTGACGTGAGTCTAAAGCACTATAAACCAGAACCAACCCGCTTCAGGCCCACGGACAGGATGATTGCCCATACTGGATACTTGATCTTTGCCCGGTCAGTCACGATTGATCATGAATTCACAGATCGAAAACTGATGAAAGAAATCGGCATGATTGGGCTCGGGGATGAACCCGAAGTATCGGAACTCCCAATCGAACAAATAATGATTGAACCGGAAGAGTAAGGTTGTGGATCAGATCGTAGAGCATTTGAAACAAAACTTAACCCAAGATCAGGATTGTACGACTGATCCTTTAACGGATGCTTTCGCAGCCGCTGTGCTGATCTTACTGGTAAATCTTGCAGGGCGTTGGCACATCGTTTATACACGGCGGGCTAATGGAGTGAGAACCCATCAGGGTGAAGTATCTTTCCCTGGGGGGGCTTGGGAGCCGGGTGACGGAAATTTGGCGCAAACCGCTTTGCGTGAGACTATGGAAGAAATTGGAATTCCACCAGATTGCGTCACAATATTAGGGGCGATGTCGTCTTATCGAACGATCACGAATTATTTGGTACATCCAATTGTTGGAATCCTAAATTGCCCGATGGAATTTAACCTCAATTTTGATGAGGTGGAACGGGCGTTTACAATCCCCATCGATTGGCTTTCGAATAGTGATAATTTTTTTGAAAAAGACCATACTTTGAATCACAACTTGATTCGCAGGGTGATTCACTACAAAGATTTTGACGGGGAGCACTTATGGGGGTTTACTGCCAGGGTCACGCAAGATATATTGGCGCTAATTTGATCCTGGTTTAGTTGAAAAGGACAAATTAATCTAAAAACCCCGGAACCATTGGTTCCGGGGTTTCGATAAACATGCCAAGGCTATTCGGCTTTTTCCTCTTCTTCTTTTTTACCTTTTTCGATCACTTCAGGTTCGTCGCTACTTTCTCCGGTAACTTCTTCAACTTCTTCCGCGGCCGGGGAAGTGATGTGGACGATCGTCTCATCAAGTGAATCGAGAATATCAACACCAGCAGGGACAGGGATGTCACGCAGTGTGATGGAATCACCGATCTGTTTCAAAACAGAGATATCGATAATGAAGCGTTCGGGTAGATCTTTAGGAAGCGCCTCAACGGTGATGGAATCAACACCTTCGACCAACACACCATTGAAGTCTTTGATTGCAGGGGCAACGCCAATCATTTCGATGTTCACTTCAGCGCGAATTTTCTCAGTCTGTGAAACAGCTTGGAAATCGATGTGAATGAAGCGGTTTTTCAAATAATCGCGTTGTTTTTCGCGAACTAAGGATGCATACTCAGTGCCTTCCACGTTGATGATGATCACGCTGGAAGAAGTGGTGTTGTTGAGCACACGAGTGGATTCTTTGAGGTCCATCAGGATGGCAATAGGCTCGACTTTGTGGCCATAAATCACGCCCGGCAATTTACCGGCGCGCCGAAGAGCACCGACCTGTTTGCCGATAATGGTACGTTTTGTTGCGTTGATAACTAACTTTTCCATTTTTATTTTCCTTCGAGCGCCTCTCACCGTTGATCAGGTTACCTTCGCTCTATGTGAGATTATTTACCGTTTATCACGGCAACATTGAATTTTAGTCTCAATCCGAGATCCAGTCAAGGATTGCTTCGGGGGCATCCGAATTATTCAGCCCAATCTAAGGTCCGAGCCACGGCTTTTTTCCATTTTGCATATTGTACCTGGCGAATGGATTCCGCCATGTCTGGTAGCCACTCTTTATCTTTTTGCCAGTTGAGCAGCAACTCGTCGGTATTCTTCCAAAAGCCGATTGCCAGACCCGCCGCGTAAGCTGCACCGAGGGCAGTCGTTTCGCTAATGCGTGGCCGCACGACGGGCACATTGAGGATATCTGCCTGGAATTGCATAAGCAAATCGTTAATTACCATCCCGCCATCCACCTTTAGAGAAGAGAGAGAGACATTCGAATCGAGAGCCATGGCGTCAATCACTTCACGGGTCTGAAAGGCTGTCGATTCAAGCGCGGCACGCGCCAGGTGACCTTTATTGACGAAACGCGTCAACCCCACGATGACACCACGCGCGTCTGACCGCCAGTAAGGCGCGAAAAGCCCTGAAAAGGCCGGGACAATAAAAACATCGCCATTATTGGTAACTGTGCGAGCCAGAGGTTCGATGTCCGCGGAGTTTTCGATGATCTGAAGATTGTCGCGCAACCATTGCACCAGGGCGCCAGAGATAGCGATTGACCCTTCCAAACAGTAGATGGCTGGCAACTTACCGAGTTTATAACCCACAGTGGTTAGTAATCCATGCTGGCTAATGACTGGCTTCGTACCGGTATTCAGCAGCATGAAACACCCGGTACCATAAGTGTTCTTGGCATCGCCAATGCGATAACAACCCTGACCGAATAATGCCGCTTGTTGGTCACCAAGATCACCTGAAATCGGTACTTTTTGAAACGGAACTTGCGTATAACCATAAATTTCCGAACTGGATGCGATTGCAGGCAACATGGATGGAGGGATATCCAAACTCTTTAATAAAATTGGATCCCAAGCCAGGGTAGTAAGGTCCATCAGAAGGGTGCGGGAGGCGTTTGTGACGTCGGTGATGTGAATGCCGCCACGTGTGCCGCCGGTAAGATTCCAGATCAACCATGTATCCATGTTGCCAAAAAGAGCGATTCCTTTTTCGGCATCTTTCCGAACTTCAGGCATGTTATCGAGGATCCATTTGATTTTTGGGCCGGAGAAGTAAGTTGCCAGGGGCAGACCTGTTTTCGTGCGGAAACGATCGATACCCTCGGTTTGAGATAATTGATTGCAGATTTCAGCGGTGCGGGTGTCTTGCCAAACGATCGCGTTTTGATATGGTTTGCCGGTTATTTTATTCCAGACGACCGTTGTTTCACGTTGATTTGTAATCCCCAACGCCGCAAGATCTGTCTGGTTGAGTGCAGATTTACGCAGGGCATTTTGCATGACTTCAACTGTATTTGCCCAAATTTCAAGCGGATCGTGTTCGACTCTGCCTGGGGCTGGGTAATACTGCTTGTGTTCTTTTTGATCGATGGCTACGATGTTACCCTGTTTGTCAAAGACGATAAACCGAGTGCTGGTTGTACCCTGGTCAATTGCGCCCACAAAATTGGACATGCGTTCCTCCGCAGAATTCGGATTGATAAAAAATTATACAATAGTGGGATGAACCAGTTTATGAAGAAAAAGAAAAAAATGTATAAAACCATTTTAAAGGTACTGTTGTTCTACATCCTCTTAACCGCATGCGCACCAGGCTCAATTACTGAATCTCAAGAAATTAGGATTCACGATCTTCAGGGGTGCGGCCATATTTCTTTGTTTAATGGACAGCATGTGAAGGGGATTCAAGGTATTGTGACATTTAAAGATGCCAACGGCTATTATCTTCAATCTACTGAACCGGACGATTTATGGTGCACAAGCGAAGGGATCTATGTTTTCACAGGAGTTTACCCGAATGTTTACCCGGGTGACTTTGTTACAGTTGATGGCAAGGTAAGCGAGTTCACGCCAGGAAATTTAGAGGATCAGAACCTTTCTATTACCGAATTGATTAATCCACGAAGTGTCGTCATTTCTTCTGGCAACAAATTGCCTGAACCCTTGTATCTTGAAGACCAAAACAAATGGATACCGCTGTTGAGTATTGAGGATGATGCGTTTGAACGATTTGAACCCGAGAACGACGGGATCGATTTTTATGAAAGCCTGGAATCCATGGTGGTAGGGGTTCGTCATGGAACCGTTGTGGACGCAATCAACGCTTATGACGAAATCATCGTTCTTCCGACCATTTTCTTATCTTCAAACCTGATCTCAAGTTCTGGGGCGTTATTGACTAGCGTGTATGACAATAACCCTGAGAAGGTGATGTTTAAATTGTTGGGATCAACAAAAGGTGAAATCCTGATCGGAGATTTGATCGAACACCCGCTCATTGGGGTTATGACTTATTCTTTTGGTAATTACAAACTGTTAACTTATCAGAATGTTGAACCATTTCCATTAAAATATACACCTTCTCCATTCATAACCACCAGGGAAGGCTTAACGGTTGCAACCTATAACGTAGAAAACCTTTCGTTGGAAGACCCAGAAGGCAAATTTGAAACCCTCGCTAGCCAAATTGTGGATTCACTTGGAGCACCTGATATTCTCGTAATGCACGAGGTCATGGATGATAGCGGGCAGTTGGATGACGGGACTGTTGCCGCAATAAAAACCCTTAATAAACTTGCCGATTGGATTGAGGAAGTGGGAGGCCCACGATACGCTTTCGTTGACAATCCACCTCAAAACGATCAGGATGGTGGTATTCCGGGAGGAAACATACGCAGCGTGCTCTTATTTCGTCTGGATCGTGACCTTAAATTGGCTGAGCCTGATTCAGGCATTCAAGGGTTTGAGGTAAATGATGGCGAGATTAAATTCTCGCGTAACCCGCTACGCATCGGGGAATTTTCGGAAGCGTTCTACGGCAGTCGTAAACCAGCAGCATGGTTATTAACACAAAACGGTTATCCAGTTGTTGTGCTATCGATGCATCTCGTTTCACAAGGGAAGAACGATCCACTATGGGGAAGAAATCAACCTATTCTGCGACCTGAAGAAAATCAACGCATTCTTCAGACTCAGTTCATCGCGGAATTTAGTAAGAAAATTCAAAGCGATACCTTAAATGTCCCCATTCTCCTTGTGGGAGATTTGAATGACAGTCCATGGTCCGAAGCAGCGCAGGTATTTGAAAAAGTTGGTTTTACCAACCTTGGGATGCTTGATGAAGAACCAGAAAGATTTTCTTACGTCTTCGAGGGTGATGCGCAACAAATTGACTACATTTTGATCAATAATCAAAACTTGGGTCAAGTCATCCAATCCAAGTTTATTCACCTTAATACCCATCTGAGCTCCTGGGACCAGGTTTCAGATCACGACGCATTGGTTATTGAAGTGCAATTACGCTAATTACCGAATGGATCCGGAACCTTGTTTTTAAGGTTTTGATTTGCACGAGTTAGCGATGTAGCTTTTTTAGCCAACGCAATTTCATTGGTTCGATTTATTCGGTTAACCGTGCGGAAGTGGAAGCCATAAATTGACAAAGTAATTGCTAGTGGGAATTTTGAAGGGCAATGAAAAAGCGTCCATAAAACCAATCCCCAATAATATTGGGCTTCACCAGCTTTAAACCCCATTTTAATAACTGTTTTGAAAAAGGCCAATATTTCACTGGCATAAACACCGCTGGGATTGCTCTTGGGTTGATAGGCTTTCAATAGCGTTTTGATTCGGGGGTACAGAAACGGCGGAGAATAAAGCGTGTTGATTATCCGCAGGTATCCCTTTTTTAGAGCTTGGGCATCCATTTTAGGTACGATATTTGTCGTTCCGTCCGCGTTGTCTCCAGACATTGCCCTGAGAATTCGGCCTTCACTATCCAATCGGCGGTAGAGTTCCGTCCCATTGGGAGCCTGCAAGAGGCCAACCATGGCGGTAACGATTCCAGATTCCTGAATAAATTCGATCATTTGATCAAAAATGTCAGGTGTGTCATGGTCGAAACCTACTATGAATCCGGCCATTACTTGAATACCGGCATTGTGTATTTTTTTGATGCTATCAATCAGATCGCACCGGGTGTTCTGTTTCTTCCCGCATTCTTCCAAGCTAGCCTGGTTTGGTGTTTCAATACCAATAAACGCGGTTGTAAAACCGGCTTCAGCCATTAAACGCATTAATTCTGGATCATCCGCGAGGTTAATTGATGCTTCGGTAATGAACGTGAACCCTTTTTTCCCTTGGCGCCACTGAATCAACGCGGGTAATATTTCTTCTTTAAGGTACTTTTTGTTACCAATAAAATTGTCATCTACAAAGAAGACATTACGTTTCCAACCAGCCTGGAAAAGTTGTTCAAGTTCACCGATTACTTGCTCCACGGTCTTCATGCGGGGTTTGTGACCAAGTAAGGCGGTCACGTTACAAAAATCACATTGGAACGGGCAACCTCTTGAAAATTGAATACTCATGCATTCATAGTCAAAAATGTTTACCAAACTGATGTCTGGTTTTGGGCTTGTTTGGATATCGGTGTAATCATCGGTTCGGTAAACTCGACTGGGGGTTTTACCACTTTCGAAATCAGCCAGGAAAAGCGGCAGGGTGATCTCAGCTTCATTGAGGACAAAGTAATCTACTTCAGGGAATTTATCATATTCTGCCGTAAAAAGCGGCCCTCCGGCAAGGATTGGTTTCCCATACTGTTTTACTTTACGAATCACCCGATCGCAAGCTTCTCGTTGGACATCCATGGCGCTGAGTAAAACAAGATCTGCCCACTCAAGATCAGCAGATTTGAGCTGCGTCAGGTTTAGGTCAAGCAAACGTTTATTCCACTCTTTGGGAAGCAGAGGGGCAATTGTCATCAATCCCAAAGGTGGATTGTTGATTTTTTTGTTAATAAACGAAAGTGCGTGTTTAAAACTCCAAAATGTGTCTGGAAATTCCGGATAGACCATTAAGACATTCATAAGACTCCATATGTTAAAACCAGTGTAATAAGGGGCTTCGGTAAATCGATGTGTACAAGGACATACACAATGGCATGTGTTATGAAGGATAGGGGGAAACAATATGACTTGAAGGGGTTTTCGCGTATGACCCGGATGCTATAATTAGTCGGAAATGAATAAGAATCCATCTACCCGTTTTACGCTAAATACTGGCACGGACTTGGCGTTCGCGCTGGTTGTTTTTATTTCTTTTTTCGCGACTTTTAGTACTTTTTCTGTCACTGATCCATTTTTGATTACTGTGGTCACCTTGTTGGGAATTGCTTACATAACTAATGGTATTTATGGGTTTGCCTACGCAAGTCGAACAGGAACCTTCACCAATAAGTTGGTCTATTTTCTTCTTCAGTTACTATTAGGAGGTTTGATCGTTTTTTACAGCAAGGGAGCAGGTTTTAATGCTTTGATCCTTCTTCCATTGGTTGCTCACACGGCCATGCTGCTTGACCAGGATTGGATGTTGACGGCTAATGTTGCCATTTTATTTACATTCTTAATCGCCGTCTATCTATACTCTGGAAAACTGTCCCTTGTTTGGTCAGGTGTCCCCCTTTTCTTTGCGGGACAAGTATTTATTCTCATTTTTACCCAAATGGCGGTCACAGAACAGAGAGCCCGGGTAAAAATGGAAAACCTTGCAGACGAACTTTCAGATGCCAACAAACATTTAAGCGAATATGCCGACCAAGTGAGAGAGTTGACAATTACCCAAGAACGAAATCGCATGGCAAGAGAAATTCATGATGGACTAGGCCATTACTTGACTACGATCAATATGCAAATTCGGGCTTCTGAGGCTGTATTAGACAAAGACAAAGTAAAAGCCCGTAAACTGTTGGAAAACGCCCAGGAACTAACCTCTGCGGCTTTGGTGGACGTTCGTAATTCGGTTTTTGCATTGCGGCAAGACCCGATTGAACTGTCCCCACTTTTTGACAGGATACAAGGGATGGCACAAAGCGCTTCCTCGTAAGGTCGGAAGATTTCAGTTACCCTCGTGGGAAAACCACGCAAGATCAGCCCGCAAGCAGATTTGACGCTTTTTCGAGCCGCTCAAGAAACGATTAATAACGCCAATAAACACTCAAACGCTTCAAAAGTGGCATTAAGATTGGATTATTCGGATACTGATTTTGTCAGTCTCGAAGCGGTTGATGATGGTATTGGGAGTGATGATATCGAAAAGGGGTTTGGATTGATCGGTATTCAGGAACGGGTAAGGTTGCTAAATGGGTCCGCGGAAATCTCAACTTCTGTGGGTAAGGGTTTTAAAATTCTGATCAGATTGCCGGGACAATATGAGCATTAAAATTTTGATTGCGGACGACCAATCCTTGTTTCGTGAGGCTTTGAAGACTTTATTGAGCGCGTATCCAGACCTGGATGTGGTCGGGGACGCGAACAATGGAGAAGAAGCTTTACGCCTCGCATTTAATCTATGCCCTGACATCGTTTTAATGGACCTCAGGATGCCAGTTATGGATGGCGTTGAGGCAACAAGAAAAATCGTCCAGTTGGGGAAGAAGATCAAGGTCATTGTATTAACCACTTTTGATGACGATGAAACGGTCTTTGAGGGGTTGCGGGCAGGCGCGGTTGGGTATCTACTCAAGGATGTCTCGTCTGAAAAATTGACCGAAGCGATTAGAGCGGCAAACAAAGGGGAATATTTCTTGCTGCCTTCCATCACCGCCAAGGTGGTTTCGGAGTTTTCGCGAATTTCTAAACCATTGCCCAAACACTTGGATATATTCCTTGCGGATCCACTTTCGCCTCGAGAGATAGAGATTTTGAGACTGGTGGCCACTGGTGCCAGTAATAAAGAAATTGCAGACGACCTGGTGATATCGGAAGGCACTGTAAAAAATCACTTATCCAGTATTTTGAGCAAACTAAGTGTTCGCGATCGCATGCAAGCGGTTTTAAAGGCGAAGGAATTGGGAATCATTCATATTTAAAGGATTTAAAACATGGAAAAGGACATCAAAACACAAAAATCCGATAAGTGGGGGGCTCACACGCCTTTTATTGGCAGTATTTTGATCGTTTCTGGCATCTTGTTTTTATTAGATCAGAAACTGAACACGCACTGGCTTTCATTGGCGTTGCCGACAATGATTAGTTTGGTGCTTTTGGCAGCGGGAATCCTCACAAAACGCAGGATCTGGTTGATTCCCGGTTTCATACTTTTTGGTTTGGGCTCAGCCGCTTTCGTTATTTTTCAAAAACTAATATTCTATAAAACTTTTACTCTGGTGTGTGTTGCGACCGGTATGTTTGCGCTTTCATGGCTCATTTTGTTTCTGTCGCTCCTGGTGATCAGGAAGAGCGCAGCCTGGTGGGCTCTCTTCGTGGCTACGATCAGTGGAGCAATAAGTTTTAACTTTTTTACTGAACGATTGCAATTTTTAGATTTTATTCTCTCAAGTTCGCTAGCCATCGGGGTGGTATTTTTGCTCTGGGGGGGGCGAAAGAAACAAATCGGTTTGTTGATTCCTGGGCTGCTAATTTCGACGATAGGTTGCGGTGTGTACTTTGCCTGGAAAAACGCCAATGATCCCCAAGGGCTTCAAGAAACAGGTATTATGTTAGTTTGGTTTGCTTTGGGATGGCTTCTAATCACGATTACCTCGAAGATTTTCTCGAGAAAATTTGTCTGGTGGCCGCTCATCCCGGGGGGTGTGCTCGCAATGGTAGGTTCAGGATTGTATATCGGGGGTAATCCTAGGAACGTTCTGGGATTTTTTCAAAACACAGGCTCGATCGGCTTGATATTATTTGGAATCTATTTGATCCTGATGAAATATGGTATGAAAAAATGATAAAGGAAATTAAAAAATTGCGTGTTTGATACTTGAAAGTTGATCCTGGGCCGCCTTTTCGCCGCTGGTGATGATTTGCGCGGCCCTTTGATAACCATAAAAAAGTGTGATCTCTGAGGGCATGTTTGGTCGTAAAAGTATATCTGGTGGGTCCTGTGCGAGATTAATTTCGTTGATCCTGGTCATCATAATTAACAGCGACCGATAATAATCCAGAAAGAAGCTGGGAACTGGAATGGGGAATTTTGGTTTATCCTCGGCGAAGTGCCAAGGAATTTCCTTGGTTGTGTCGGGGTGGACGTCCACAGCGAAGACCACTTGTGGATTAAATTGATGAATTTGGCTAATAGGCAAGTTGTTTAAAGTGCCGCCATCCACTAGCGAATAATCTCCAATTAGTACAGGCGCAAAAAAACCTGGTACTGCGATCGTAGCCATAACTGCGTCGAGTAAGCTCCCTTGGGTTAACGATATTTCAGCAGAAGTAACCAGATCAACACCATTGAGAGCGAGGGGAATGCGGGCGTCACGGATGTCGATTGAGGGGTCAATTATTTTAGAAAGAAAACTTCTGAAGCGGTGACCCACGATCAATCCGCGGCGTTTCGGAGTCCGATCCACGAAATTGATCATTTCGCGTATGGCTGTAAATTTTATCGCCATGGTTTCAATTTCTAGTGGTGAGAGCCCAATGGCGTAAAGGGCGGCAACCAGACCGCCCATGCTGCAACCGCTAAGACACGAAACGTCAATTTTTTCACGTTCGAGAACCTTAAGCACACCGATGTGCGCAAACCCCCGAGCGCCACCACCGCTTAACACCAAACCCAATTTCTTTTGTTTTACTGTTGGTTTCACACAATAATTTTACTGGATTTTGGTCGTATACCCTAAGAGGTTATGCAGGGTACCCTGTTCAATAGTCCATCGGTCTGATAAGATATCAGGCTGTTATTGTCAGATTATGAATAGGATGTCTCATGGAAAAAGTAAGAAATGATATTCGAAATATCGCGATCATCGCCCATGTCGATCACGGTAAAACCACCCTGGTGGACGGGCTTTTAAAACAAGCACGCGTCTTTAGAGAAAACCAAAACATTGTTGAACGCGTCATGGACTCGAACGACCTTGAGCGCGAACGGGGCATCACCATCCTCGCAAAAAACACCGCAATAGTCATCCCTGACAAAAAGAACGGTGGCATGGTCAAGATTAACATTGTTGATACACCAGGCCATGCTGACTTTGGGGGTGAAGTAGAGCGCGTCATGAACATGGTGGATGGGGTTTTATTGTTGGTGGATGCTGCTGAAGGCCCCATGCCTCAAACCCGGTTCGTGTTGAAAAAAGCCCTGCAAATGGGACATCGGGCAATAGTGGTCATCAATAAAATGGACCGCAAAGACGCGGACGCCGATCGTGCCGTTAACCTGACTTTCGATCTTTTTGTCGAATTGGGGGCTTCCAACGAGCAAGCCGATTTCCCGATCATTTATGCGAACGCGATCACTCAGCAAGCTGGCCATACAAAGGATCTGACCGCCGATCTGCAACCTTTGTTTGAAGCCATCCTCGAAACTGTACCCGCGCCTAAAGTTGACGTGGACGCGCCGCTCCAATTGTTGGTGACCAACCTTGGCTACGATGAATACCGCGGTGTTACCGCGGTGGGTCGCATCCACGCGGGCAAGATGCGTGCGGGCAGCCCGGTTGCCAGAATCCAAAAGGATGGACAGGTTCTACCAGAACGAACCCGGTACCTTTACATCTATCAAGGTCTTGAAAAAGTGGAAGTAGAGTCCGCTGAAGCTGGCGAGATTGTAGCCATTGCCGGGTTGGAAGGAATCGCCATCGGCGAAACCCTGGCTGAGTTTGACAATCCGATCGCTTTGCCAGTCATCGAAGTCGAAGAGCCTACCGTGCGCATGACCTTTGGGGTCAATACATCGCCGTTTACGGGAAAAGAAGGCAAGTGGGGTACCTCCCGTAAATTGCGCGAACGGTTGTTTGACGAATTAAAAAACAACGTTGCGTTGCGTGTAGAAGAAACTGAATCAGCAGACACTTTTAAGGTGGCGGGCAGGGGAGAGCTTCACCTGGCCATTTTGATCGAAACCATGCGTCGCGAAGGATATGAATTCCAGGTATCACGCCCTGAAGCGATCTTCAAGCAGGACGAAGACCATAATCTGCTGGAACCTTTCGAGGAACTCCACATTGAAACCAGCCCTGAAACTGTGGGAACGGTGGTTGAAATGCTTGGAGTACGACGTGGCAAAATGTTAAATATGATCAACAATCCAGATAACACAGTCCATCTCACATACACGGTTCCGACGCGAGGTTTGCTTGGTTTCAGGTACCAATTCTTGACGGCGACGCGAGGCATGGGGACACTAAATTCACTTTTCCTGGGGTATCTGCCCCTGGCCGGGACCATTTCTGCGAGATCCACAAGCTCGATCGTGTCGTGGGAAACCGGTGTTTCGACCACTTTTGGGTTAAAGAATGCTGAAGAGCGCGGCGTGTTGTTCATTGGTGCCGGCGTTGATGTTTATGAAGGTATGGTGGTGGGGGAGACACAACGGCCTGATGATCTTTCGGTCAACGTTTGTAAGAAAAAACACTTGACCAATATGCGTTCTTCAAACAAGGATGTAGAGATCCGTTTGGTGCCGCCGGTCAATATGAGTCTTGATCAAGCCATCGAATATCTCGCGGATGATGAGTTACTTGAAGTGACGCCGCTAAATTTCAGGATTCGTAAACGGATTCTGAATACCGACGAACGTGGGAAGCAAACCAAAAAATCAAAAGAATTGTTAGGTGAAAGCTAGGAATTACAAAGTACCAATTCTCAGATTTATTAATGAGTGTTGTCTAGTCATTCAAAAATGATAAGAATTCGTTCTTGACTTCTGTAATAAATTGTGATAAAGTTATGTAAGTAGGATGCAAAGTAGTTCTTGTTGGATGTAATAACAGACAGCCCAAGGCGAAAGCTCCAGGGCTGTTTTTATTTGACCGCTCCGAGAGAACGAACAAATCCTAAAAATAAGTGGTTTTTGCTATAGGAGGCAAAAAAATGTCAGAACGTATCATCGGCACGGTCAAATGGTTCAACGGAACCAAGGGTTACGGTTTCATCTCCCGCGAGGGTGGAGAAGACGTTTTCGTTCACTTCTCCGCGATCCAGGGCGAAGGTTACCGAAACCTCGAAGAGGGCCAGAAGGTTGAGTTCGCAATTGAAAAGGGACCCAAGGGCCTTCAGGCTAGCAACGTCACTGTTGTTAACTAATCACCCCTGACCAATCGAACAGCCCCTTGATGACAAGGGGCTGTTTTTATTCCTCTTCTATTGCTTTCCAATATCCCTTATCTAGCTCGTCATTGGTTAGGTGGGTATATCGTTGGGTGACTGCGATGTTTTTGTGTCGGGCTAATTCTTGGGCTAGTTTGAGATTACCTGAGGCTCTCAATACACGCGTCACAAAGTAATGTCTGAAAGAGTGGGGGGTAATCGAGCCTACAGCGGCGTCTCCAAGTAATTCACGGACCCGGTCGGTGACGATATTACGCCCGGAAGTGGTGGTCATCGGTTTAACCTTTTTTCCAGCTCCACGGTCATGGCGTGCAAAAAGAGGTAACGCGGAAAGGGGTGTTTTTGAACCACCATCGATACTTTGGCGCGTTTTTAAGTACTCTGATAACGCTTCTGTACTGCGTGTAGAAAAACGCACAATATCTTGACGGTTGCCTTTTCCAATGATCAATGCTTTGCCTTCATTCCAATCCAAATCGCCGCGCCTTAAACCACAGGCTTCATGCACACGTAGACCTGTATCCGCGAGGGTCAATAAGAATGCACGGTCGCGTAAGTTGATTAGATGGTCAACAATATTCTCAGATTGAAGAAATTCGGGTTGACTGACCTTTTCAAGAATAGTGTCAATGTCAGAGGACGGAAATTGCGGAAGTCGCTGGCCAGGACGACGACCGCGCTGTTGAATTAACAGTTTGATTCTTGGCAAATTGATCGCTAAGATATTATCTGCGGCCAGATAGGCGAAAAAACCGGATACTGCGGTCAAATATAAGCGCTCCGTAGTGGGGGCATGATTTTTGAGGGAATTTGCTAGCATAACGATCGAATCTTCCTGTAAAGTCGCGATTTGTGCGCTCGAGGGATCAATATCGTTGATAGAGAGTGTTTCCAGGAAGAAATGCATAGCATTACCGTACGTTTTGGCAGTATGCTCACTACGTGCGCGTTTTACGGAAGAAATGTAGTTTTCTGCAGCAGATTGAATTGTAAGGGCCTCCATCTAATCCTCCTCATTTTTCATATTGTAACATGCTTATGATAATAATACTTATCGAAACCATAAGATTATCCTTGCCTATTACTGCCCTCTTTAGCGCTTGTGGTTGAAATCGCCAGGCAGAATAATAACTAATGCAAATAAATCTTCGAAAAGGGTCATCGCTGGTTCATTATGCTTGCACTGATTATAAAACTCCGACCCTGTCCCCGTATATTGAATTAAATGGTCTTATAGTGCAATGTAAAATAATCTGACGATGATATTTACTCCACAAACCTGTGATTTCAAATACAATATTGGAAAGAATCAACGAAGATGAAAGCGAGATACGGCATGAACCATCAATTTACCCTGCCCTACGGCAAGGAATCTATCACCTTCGAAATGCCTAAAAATCAACCAGTTGATCTAATATATCCTCCAATTCAACCTGCATTGGAACATATAAATACTCATATATATTCAACTATACGAAATAACCCGTATTTTGTCGATTTGGCTTCAAAAATAACCTCAAATTCAAAAGTAGCGATCACTATTAACGATAAAACCAGGCCGGTTCCGAATCAGGTTTTGTTTCCGCCGCTCCTCAAAGCGATTCAGGAGATCGGTATTAGTAAGGAAAACATCACCCTGGTCATCGCAACAGGTACGCACACCCCGATGAAAACCGAAGAATTTGATCTTATTCTTGATGCCGAGACTCATAAGGACATAAAAATGGTGTCACATGATTGCGACCAGACTGACAACCTGGTTTACAAAGGCACAACCCGGTTCGCTACCCCGGTTTATGTGAATAAATTGTATGACCAAGCCGACATTAAAATCGTGGTCGGCGACATCGAACCTCACCACTTTGCTGGTTTTTCTGGCGGCGCTAAAAGCGCGGCGATCGGGGTTTGCGGCCGAGAAACCATCACGCACAATCATAATTTTCTGATGGATCCAAGTTGCAAAGTTGGCTCCTATGAAGAAAACCCATTACGCCAAGATATCGAGGCGATTGGCGAAATCATCGGTGTGGACCTGGCCCTAAACGCAATTTTGAACGAGAAGAAAGAAATACTGCACATTCTGTTTGATCGTCCACTTATTGTGATGAAAAAGGGGGTTGACATCTATCGAAGGCACTCGCTTAAAAAAATTGACCAACCCTTTGACCTGGTAATAGCCTCAGCCGGAGGATTTCCAAAGGACATCAATCTATATCAAGCCCAAAAAGCCTTAACCCACGCCTCTCTCTTTTGCAAGGACGGTGGTACCGTTATGCTTATCGCTTCTTGTGACGAAGGTGTTGGAAGCCAGTCCTATTTCGAATTTATGCAGGGGGTGACTAGTCAAGAGGATGCGAAGGTTAAGTTTAAAGCTAATGGTTTCAGCGTGGGTCCACATAAGGCATTCCAATTCGCGGCGATTGCTGAAAGGATCCATTTTGAGATTTTTAGCAGGATTGATCCAATCACCATGGCTCAATTAAAGATAAAGCCCATCCTTGATTTGCAACAAAGTATTGAGTTTTTTCTTTCTCGATTTACAGGGGTTCCACGGATTGCGATTTTACCTTACGCGACCGCCACGATCCCACAAATCTAAGGAGGAACGCATGCAGTCAGATCATTTTCCCGTGTTTCAGAATCCCAACGCTGATGGAAAAACATTTTTTTGGCGAGCAAATGGCAACAAAAATGTAGCCATCCTTCTAATGCATGGTTTTACTGCGACCACCGTAGAAGTTAGGCCAATGGCAAAGTTTCTAAATGACCAAGGGTATACCGTAATGGGACCTTTGTTGCCTGGTCACGGAATCTCACCCGAAGCGTTAAACAAAGTAAGTTACAAGGATTGGCTCTCCTCTGCTGAAAAATCACTTCAAGAGCTCACTAGAGACCATAAACAAGTGTTTCTCGTGGGCGAATCGATGGGCGCTCTCCTTTCCCTCTGGTTGGCAGCGAAAACTCCGTCAATATCAGGCATTCTGATCTTTGCACCTGCCCTACGGATTCGAGGGTTATGGCGCTCACGATTTATCTGGCCTTTTGTCAACTTCACAAAAAAGAAACGAATTGATTTATCCAGCCCCTGGCAAGGATTCAATGTGGTTCCGTTGAGGGCTGCAGCCCAATTGAACCAATTGCAAGGACTCGTTCGCTCAAATCTGATATCGATAAATCAACCCATACTAATTTTCCAAGGAAAGCTGGACCAGACGATCGACCCAATGGGATCCGTTGATGTCTTGGACAAGGTTCAATCAGCAGACAAAGAATTGGTTTGGTTGGAGGAATCCCCGCATTGCATTTTGCTGGGCAAACAATTTGAACTGGTATGCCAACTTAGTCTGGAATTTATCCGCAGGCTCACCCTGTAAATCGCATTCGAGTCCTGGCTTCTTGTTTGGGGTTATAATTACATTGAATGTTACACGGAGAAAAAATGGATAAAACGCAAATGTCAATTGGAAAAACTACCGTCTCCCCTGAAGTCCTTGTTTCGATCGCTATGCTGGCTACTCTGGGAGTGGAAGGCGTCAGCCGTCTGACCTCCGCGCCGCGGGATGTGAACACCTTATTCAAAAAAGGATTAAGTGATGGAATCGGTCTCACCGTGGAAGATAATGTCGTTTTTTATGACATTTATGTCATCTTAAAAAAGGATGTTAAAGTTAGAGATGTTTGTCGCCAAATCCAGAATCAGGTTTCGAGATCGATATCTGAAATGGTTGGCATGGAAATTGGACGCGTCAACATCCACGTCGAAGATATCGACTTTAAGGATTAAAAGCGACTTATGAAATCTCGCACCAAGGCTCGTGGTATTGCCTTGCAAGTACTTTACGAATATGATCTGACCTCTCACCCCCAGGGAACAGCCTTGGAGGCGCGTTTTGAGGAAGAAACACTGGAAGAACAACAACATGATTTTTCACGTCAGATCGTAGCTGGTGTTATTCCAATAATTCCCGAATTAGATGAAATTATCGCTTCACACGCCCCTGAATGGCCGATGGATCAGGTTGCGATCATTGATCGCAACATTTTGCGCATTGCCTTGTGGGAGTTTGGGGTAGCCAAGATTACACCAGTTAAAGTGGCGATCAATGAAGGCATTGAGCTTGCAAAGATTTTTGGTTCCGACAGCTCTTCTCGCTTTGTCAATGGTGTTTTAGGAAGCCTTGTAGACCACATAACCGAGATCCAAAACCGGTTTTCAAAATAAAGTACAGATAAATCGGTTTATTACTGCGGCAGGCGGGCAAAATGAACAAAGCTAACATAGCCAAAAAGCTATTCTACCCCCTTGCGGTTGCCATCCTAATCTTCATGTTAAGTGCTTCTGCCTGCAGCCAGGTTGAGCAAGTAATTTTTTTGGAAACGGTTGAGAATTACCCTCAAGCGGAAGTGGTTTTTCAAGTCACCTTGCCCTCCCCTCTTCCCGTGGACGAAAAATTAAATCTTGAAATTATTGACGAGATTACTGGAATTTATTTCAACCCGTCACACTACGAAATGGCTAAGCAGGATGACTTAAATTTTTTCATCCGCCTCCCTCTCACTCTTGATTCCCGTGTAAAATACCGCTATTTTCGCAAAGGCATCCAGACCAATTACGAGCACACTACACGTTCTGAAGAGGTAAGATACCGCGTTTTGCAGGTAAACGGTCCTACTTTTTTACAGGATTTTGTTGCGGCATGGGCGAATCAGCCTTACTTGGGGGCTGCTGGCAAGCTGCGTGGACAATTGATCGACCATTCAAACCAAGCCCCGATACCAAATATGGTGGTCTATGCAGGCGGAATGCAAACGATCACAGCATCCGATGGGTCATTCATACTTGAGGGTCTGCCGGTTTGGACCCAAAATGTGGTTATCGCAAGCTTGGACGGTGTGTTTGAGACTTTCCAACAAGGCGCGGTCATCGCGGAAGATGCCACAACCCCGATTTTATTGGAATTAACCCGAAGACCAATGGTTGATGTTGAATTCCTTGTTAAGATGCCGGAGGGATTCTCTACAACACTTCCTCTACGCTTTGCAAGCAATCTGACTTCACTTGGGTACCCCGAGTTCGACCTGCCGAGCGGCTCAAAAACAATTTCGTCCAACCTGCCTGTATTTACGCAAAACAACTCCAGCGAATACTCACTAAGACTAAAACTTCCAGCCGGTGCCGACTTGAAGTATAAGTTCACTCTTGGAGACGGATTCTGGAATTCGGAACTTCAATCTAATGGGAATTTCATCATTCGGAGTCTGATTGTTCCGACCACCGGTGTAGCCGTCCGTAAGAAAGTTTCCACTTTTCGGTCGCCAGGTTCTGGAGAGATTAATATTAATCTCACTACTCCCTCCACCACCCCGGCCGAGGAGTTTGTCTCCCTTCAGCTCAATCCCTTTGGTTGGATGCAACCGCTGCCAATGCAAAAAACAGGCGAAAACACCTGGGCATACTCACTTTACTCACCTCTTCACCTCTTAGGTGAAATAGAATACCGATTTTGCAGAAATGATCAATGCCTTGTTGCACCAGCCGCAATGGAAAGCCCACTCTATTTCAACAAGACTGAAAACGCTCAATCGATCAACATTAATGTTACAGCCTGGCAAAATTTGACAGCTTCTACAGGTTCGACCAACGTAGAAACCAATGGTGGCAGCTTATCTCCGCGCACAGACTTTATCACCGGCTTCGAATTAGCCACCGAGTTTCCGGCTTCCTGGCAATATACTTTGGAAAATGGATTAAAAGCGGCATATGGATTCGGAGCAAACTGGGCCATCATTTCCCCAACCTGGACGGCAACCAAACAAAACCCACCGATGTTCGAGCCGATAGCTGGTCGAGATTTATTGTGGCCGGACTTACAGAATATCCTGACACGCGTTTCACAGGCCAATCTTCAGCCGGTCCTTTTTCCACGGATGAGATTCACCGAAACGAGCGACACCTTTTGGTTAGGAGCTGACCGGGACGCGGGCTGGTGGCAATCATATTTTGAGCGTTACCAGCGATTTTTACTTCAAAATGCTGATCTCGCCAACGTGATGAACGCGCAAGCGCTGATTGTCGGCGACCCGGCTATGATGCCTTCGACCACCAACGGTCATTTGGCAGATGGTGTTTCTTCGAATGCGCCCCAAAATTCTGATGAACAATGGACGCAATTAATTCAGGATGTCCGGGCTAGATATTCTGGTCCGATCATTGGCGTATTGAGCCTCCCAAATTCCTCATCCACGCTGCCCGGCTGGGTAAAAGATGTTGATGCACTTTACATACTCTTCAATCCCGATTTATCGGATTCGGACGGTTCAATTTTAACTTTACGAGCCTCTTTTTCGACGAAAATTGAGGACCTTGTCGCCCCGGTCGCGGCCCAATACTCCAAACCGGTTATTATCGGTGTTGATTTTGCATCTGCTGATGCCTCCCGGTTTGGATGCATCGCCAATAACGATTCTTGTTTACCAATCTCGCAAAACAAGGCTGAAATCGATCTTGACTTGCAAGCCAGAATGTATAACGCAGCGATCATTGAAAGCGCCGCAAGGCCATGGATCATTGGTTTCATATCCCGGGAATACTACCCATTCGTTGTGAACAAAGATGCCGGACCGTCGGTCTACGGCAAACCTGCCTCAGATGTTCTTTGGTTTTGGAATCATTTCATCACAAATCGATCTCCACAATAATTTACAGGAGCGTTTAATGCCGATAACCCCAACCCAAATGGATATTGATCTTGGTTATTTGGGAGTTCAAGAACGGATTAAGTCCTATTGGAATTGTTCTACGCCTGAATTACTTGAAATGTCCATAATAAATCGCGAAGGAAATTTATCCACAACCGGGGCGTTGATGGTCAAGACTGGCGAATTTACCGGTCGCTCGCCGAATGATAAGTTTATTGTAGATTATGGTGAAGAATCAGACCTCCAGATCGATTGGGGCAAGGTTAATAAAAGAATATTGCCAGATAAATTTGACAAACTGTTAGAGAAAGTGGTCAAACACCTAGAAGCGGTCCCAGTTTATGTACAAGACGTTCTAGCCGGCGCCCATCCAGACCATCAACGTAAGATTCGAGTGATCTCAGAATACGCCTGGACTGCAATATTCACACAAGATTTGTTCATTAATGCGGTGGATAGATTCCATGAAATTCCAGATTTTACCGTCATTCAAACTCCTTCATTGGCAGCGGATCCAAACGAGGATGGAACAAACTCAAAAGCGTTTGTCATTCTCAATTTTAAGAAAAAGATAGTATTGATAGGCAACACTCAGTATGCTGGTGAAGTGAAGAAATCAGTATTTTCTGTATTAAACCGACTTCTTCCTTTTGAAGAAGTTCTCCCTATGCACTGTTCAGCCAATATTGACATGGATGGCAACACAGCCCTATTTTTTGGTTTATCTGGCACTGGAAAAACTACATTGTCTTCTGACCCCGACCGATTCTTGATCGGGGACGATGAGCACGGATGGGGCAAAGACGGAGTTTTTAATTTTGAAGGTGGGTGTTATGCGAAAACGATCAACCTAAAACAAGAGTTGGAGCCGATTATCTGGCAAGCTGCTCAAGAATTTGGTTCCGTCCTGGAAAATGTTGTTTTTGATTCTGGTACGAGGGCGATCGACTTTGCGGATGGAAGCTTGACTGAAAACACAAGAGCTGCCTATCCCCTCACCCGGGTCGCTAAACGGGTTAAAAATGGACAAGGCAACCACCCCAACCATATTTTCTTCTTAAGCGCGGATGCCTTTGGTGTTCTTCCACCGATAGCCAGCCTTACACCGGAACAAGCTGCCTATTTTTTCCTCTCGGGGTATACTGCCAAACTGGCGGGAACTGAGCGGGGATTGGGAAGTGAGCCGCAGGCAACCTTTTCTGCTTGCTTTGGAGCGCCTTTCTTGCCCTTAAACCCGGTTACCTACGCGAATATGCTGCAGGAAAAGATCAAAACTCACCATTCAAAAGTTTGGTTGGTTAACACTGGTTGGACGGGCGGTTCTTTCGGGGTTGGATCAAGGATAAAACTACCCTATACAAGGGCAATGATCTCCGCCGCGCTTAAAGGTGTGTTGGATGAGGCCCCATCTGATGTGGAAAAAATCTTCGGCCTGCATATTCCACATATCATCCCGGGCGTGCCCTCAAACATCTTGAATCCGATTAAGAATTGGGAAAATCCACAAGAATACCAACGTACAGCCAAAGTACTAATTCAAAAATTCAGAGAAAACATCCAACAATACCAAAATTCAGTTGATCCGATTGTGCTTAACCAACTTTAATTTCTATGGAATATAAAATGTAGCCAGCGCACCAAGAATTAAAAACGGTGCGTAAGGAATTGCGGTGTAAGCCTGGTAATCCTTTCTTAGGCTTTTGGCCATGACATAGATAAGTGAAAAAACACCTGACGCCATGATGGCCAGCACAACCATTCCAACTACGAATGGCCATCCGGTTAAAAATCCAAGAAAGGCGCAAGCATACACATCACCGAACCCGAGCGCGGTCTCGGTGATTTCTTCTTTTCGAAGTTTGCCGAGAACTTTCGAGAAACCGATTCCAAAAAAATAGATGAGTAACATGATCAAAAAGCCAGCAGCCCCGCCAATTGCTGTTAATAGGGCTCCTTGCAAATAGAGACCATATACAAATAAGAGTAATAGCCCAGCGATGCTGGTTTCAATTAAAACAACCCGGTGTTCAATGTCAATGGTCAGGATCAATCCCAAGAAAATCATCAAGGGAATTGTCTGCCAAAAATTTAATCCTGGTAAAGGAAATAACACCAGCAGGATGGAAGATATTATTGAAAAAACCAAGACCAACATCGTCCGCAATTTGGGTCGACTGCCGCAGTGTTTGCACTTAAAAGAGATCAAATATCCCTTTAAGGAATATTGCTTTTCGCAGGTCGGGCAGACCGGTTTTGAAAAACGTCGGGTGCGGGGCAACACGTCTGCGAGGTAATTAATGACTACGCCTACCGCTCCACCAATTAAAATGAAAAGTATGACTTTGAACATCAATCCTCCAGTTTATAATCAAGCTTACAATAAAATTATATCGAAGAATGGTACGACAAGAGCTCTACCTAACATAACAATTATGATAATTGACCAATTGATCGCCAAGTTGAAAAAGAATCCCCAGTTCATGGAAAATATTACTTATTGGCAAGATCAACCCGCGCGAGCCGCCAGGATGACCCCCCTGCCCGATTGGATTCATCCTGATTTAATGAAACAGTTGAACAATAAAGGGATTTTTAACCTGTATGAGCACCAAGCAAGAGCAATTCAGTGGACAATAGAAGGAAAAAACGTCGTTCTCTCAACCGGAACCGCCAGCGGAAAAAGTTTATGTTATCAACTTCCCATTCTAGACCGGGTGTTAAAGGATGATTTTTCCACATCGCTTTTGATTTTTCCGACAAAAGCGTTGACCTATGATCAATTGAATTCATTTCGAGAATTGATTGACAATTCAGCCGATGAAAAAATATCTCGCCTCGTGGCGGTATACGACGGTGACACCCCTGCCAATCAAAGGGGTCAGATCAGGCAAAAATCCAGAATTCTATTAACAAATCCTGATATGTTGAATATTGCCATCCTGCCACATCATACCCTGTGGGCTGATTACTTTGAGCACTTAAAATTCATTGTCATCGATGAAATTCACCTTTATAGGGGCGTTTTTGGTTCGCATATTGCCAACCTTTTACGGCGATTGAAACGCGTCGCTGCTTTCTACGGATCCACGCCCAGGATAATTATGACCAGTGCCACGATTGCCAATCCAGTCGAATTGGCCCAGAATTTAACCGAAGAAGAAGTTTTCCTCGTTGAGGATGATGGTTCTCAAAAGGGAGGTAAAAGTTTTGTCATCTACAACCCTCCAATCATTAACGAGGAACTCGGAATTCGGGAAGGATTGTTATCAGCAACGACAAAAGTAGCGTCTTTGGTGCTTGAGTATGATGTTCAAACCTTGGTTTTTTGCCGCACCCGAAAATTTGTTGAATTACTTTTAAGGGAAATTCGGGCAACCATCCCCCGTAAAGCCTCAAGGATGCGTGGTTATCGGAGCGGTTATCTCAAAAAAGATCGCCGAGAGATAGAAGCTGGACTAAAAAACGGGTCGATTCATTTGGCGGTGGCAACAAACGCCTTGGAGTTAGGCGTGGACATTGGTGGAGTTGACGCTGTGTTGTTATCAGGGTACCCAGGATCAATTTCTTCATTGAGGCAGCGTGTCGGACGTAGCGGCCGGGCTTCAAACGCGTCCTTGGCCGTTCTAGTGACCTCCATGAACCCCCTGGACCAGTTCATGGCCAGGAACCCAGGTTATCTAATGCAAAAACCGCTTGAAAGAGCTTTGATTAACCCAAACAACCCTTTAATTTTACTTTCGCACATCAAGAGCGCGGCTTTTGAAATCCCGTTTTCTGAAGCCGACCAATTTGGCAGCTTGCTGTCAGCCGATTTGGGTGAATTCTTAGAGTACCTTTGCTCTGAAGGAGTTTTACAAAAAAAGAAAAATAAGTATTTTTGGCTTTCTGAAGAGTATCCTTCCAACGCTTATTCCTTGCGGAGCACCCTTTCCGATCGAATTCTGATCCAACATGAATCAGATGGCGAAATCGAAAATTTTGGTGAAGTTGATTTCAATTCTGCCCTCTGGATGGTGCATCCTGGCGCGATTTACCTTCAGGATGGATTACTTTTTTATGTTAAAGAATTGGATCTTGAAAAAGGATTCGCTACTTTGATGGATATTCAGGCTGACTACTTGACGGAACCGATCATATCCGTTGAGATTGAGCCGATCAACCAGATACAAGCCCGCGAGTTGAACACGATGTCTCTGCGATATGGTGAGATCCTAGTAAACACCCAGGTGACGGGGTTTAAAAAAGTTGATCAAACTACTCGTGAAGTTCTTAATATCACCCCGCTTGAAATGCCTGCGGTCAAGTTGCAAACCACAGGTTTTTGGTTGGTTCCCAGCCAGGATTGCATTGATAAATTGCGGGGAGAAAACCTGTGGATGAGTGACCCGAATGATTATGGCAAAGATTGGAAAAAAATCCGTGATTTTGCTCGCGATCGTGACAACTTTGTATGTCAAAGCTGTGGGCGAGTTGAGTCTCTCATTCCTTTCCATGTCCATCACAAGATTCCATTTCGAACATTTACATCCATTGAGATAGCCAATGACTTGGAGAACCTGGTGACCCTATGTCCTGACTGCCATAAACTGGCCGAATCCAGTATTCGAATTCGGAGTGGATTGTCAGGATTGAGATATTTGATGGCAAATCTATCGCCCTTGTTGGTGCTCTGTGAAGGTTCTGACCTCGGTTCTCATGTGGACGCTGCCGCGAAATTTGTAGATAACCAGCCTGTAATTCTTTTTTATGATGCCATTCCAGCGGGAATCGGATTGTCAGAGGGGCTTTTCCAACAGATCACCGAGTTGCTCGAGAAATGCCTTGCCCTCATCATTGAATGCGATTGCAAAGATGGGTGCCCTTCTTGCATTGGCCCGACCACCGAAATGGGAATGGGCGGTAAAACTGAGACCAGGATGTTGTTAAAATTGCTTCTAGGCGAGAAGATCTGATGCCCAACCTTTCTGAACGATTGAGTAATTTGGGGCTTAAGAAAGGCACAGCAATCCCTCCGCCCAAGGTTGAGAAGCAACTCGATCTTTGTGAGATCTTAAAGGGTGAAAAAGTTACCAATTCATGCGGTGATGTTGTTGTTATTAAACAAAGTTTCCCATATGGATATCAGCATGGTGATGTAACATTTACAGCTCAAAATAACTTAACTCAAATTCATAAGGCCAATCATTCCGGCGATCAAATCGCAGGCATTAAGAAATTGGTTTTTCTCGATACTGAAACAACTGGTTTGGCAGGAGGAACCGGAACTTTAGCTTTTTTGGTGGGAGTCGGGATGTTCACTGAAACTGGGTTTGAGCTGACCCAATTCATGTTAGAAAATCCTGCAGACGAGACCGCGATGCTTTTGGAGCTTTCAAATTATGCTCAAAATGTCGAAGGAGTGGTGACTTTTAACGGAAAATCATTTGATATGCCGCTATTGAAAACAAGGTTTAAGATGAATCGCCTTGTTGTTCCCTTCTTGAATTGGGCACACCTCGACTTGTTGCATTTATCACGAAAAATATGGAAACTTCGTCTGCCATCCAGGGCGTTAAAAGACCTCGAGCAAGAAATCCTTCATCTTCCGCGTACGGACGATGAGGTTCCTGGCTGGATGATCCCAGAAATCTATTTTAATTTTTTGCGCACCCAAAATGGGATGCCCTTAAAAAATGTTGCCTATCACAATGCCATGGATATTGTATCGTTGGCGGCATTATTTATACTGGTTTCATCCGCGCTGGAAGGTGAAGTTGGCGAGATTAAGCTTGACCCCATGGATCAATATTCAATTGGTAGAATTTATGAAAGCTTAGGCGACTTTGAACGGGCGATGGCTGTTTATGGACTTGTTTTGAAAGAATTGGGGGAAGAACATCCAATCCAATCCGAGGTTATATCTCACCAGGCTTTGGTTTTCAAAAAAACCAAAGAATTGGAAAACGCCCTCCCCCTCTGGAAATCGCTTGCAATTAAAGGAGATCTGGAAGCCTGCATTGAATTGTCTAAGTATTTTGAACACGAAAAAAAAGAGCTGTCTCTGGCTTTCGATTGGGTCGTTCAGGCGGAGATCAATCTCGATAAGTATCCCCTGCCAAGACATCGTAAAAATAGATATAAAAAAGAGTTAAACTTGAGGAAAGCACGCTTAGAGAAGAGGATGGATTATGTTTCCACGAAAAGTTCGGGATGAAGTTGTGTTTATTGCCAACGGGATGTTAGAGGCAGAATCCGTTCGCATCCTTTTAGAGTCCTTTGGGATTCCAGCGTTTTTAAACCAGGAGTCCGCTGGAACTGCATATGGTTTCACCGTTGGTATCTTGGGAGAAGTTGAGGTGGTTGTCCCTCTTGATCGCATCGTTGAGGCGAAAAAGATTATCGCTGAAATGAATGACGGAAACCTGGAATCAGACCAACAATTTGAAAATTGACATATTATTTAAAAATTGTAAAAATATGGATTTAAGTTTAAAGAGTATGGCTACGCGCAATTGTAGTATGTTTTTTGCCTTTCGTAATCCTCTTCGGTGTCGCAATCTAGAAGCAGCCCTTCGTCTTTCCATTGAACATATTTTATGGGGTGTTTTTGCATAACACTCTTAGCGCCTTTATCCCCTTCCAGCGCCATAATATCATCAATACATTTGGTTTTAAAAAGCGTCGGAGGCACGACCCTTCCAGCTACCATGGTACCAACGATATCAATTGAAGTTTCTTCACTCGCATCAACAATCGCTTGGATCAATTTTTCTGGAATCTGTGGATGATCACATAGCAAGAACATGAAGGGTTGATCAATTTGACTTGCTTTTTTTGCACCCCTTATCATCGAGCTGCTCTGACCCTCTTCCCAGTTTGGGTTGAATTCTCTTTCAATATTCAAGCCGGCGATTTCTTTTTCAATCTCGTTCTTGTAGGCACCAGTTATCACGATAATTGGGCTCAATCCAGCGGATTGAGCCGTCTTGATCGTTTTCACGATATAGGATTCTCCACACCAATCTAACAATTGTTTCGGCCGACCTAAACGCCTCGACGCACCAGCAGCGAGGACGATTCCAGTCACATTTGTTTTCATTTATCCTCTAAAGCTTCGCGGCGATTCTTTCCGCGGTATACGGGAATTCATCGTACCAAATTCCTGTCGCTTGAAAGAGTGCGTGCCCAACAGCCGGTGCGAAAGGCAAATAGGGCATCTCGCCCACTCCGCGGATTCCCCACGCCCCTACCTGGTCAGGATACTCAAGTATGACGGATTCGGTCTTTGCAGGGATATCTAATATTGTGGGGATAAGGTAGTTCGAAAATTTATCTGTTAATACCTGCCCATCCTTGTGTATAAACTCTTCTTGAAGCGTGTATCCCGCAGCCTGGACGACCGCGCCTTCAATTTGCCCTTCCACCATTTGTGGATTTACAGCTTTACCCACGTCGTCGACGCAGATAACGCGATCGACTTGAACCAACCCAGTTTCCATGTCGACCTGACATTCTACAGCTTCTGCAACATACCCATAAGCAAAATTAGGCTCGCACTTACCAGTTTCCGGATCCATCGGTGTAGTTTTGGGTGGTATATATTTAAATGTCGCGATCGCTGGTCTTTCCTCGTTAATCCATTTTTCAATCGCCAAGTCAGCCGCCCCTTTAATCGCCCCGGCAGCCATGAAAGTCATTCGCGAAGCACTCACGCTGCCTGAATTATGTGACGTCGAGGTGTCAGACGCGTCCAACTGGATCTTTTCGACAGCAATATTAAGCGCGTGCGCCGCCATTTGGATAAAAGCAGTATGTGCCCCTTGCCCCACCTCAGCGCCGGCGTGACGTAAGACCACCTTTTCAATTTCGGATTGGCCGTGAATCTCAACGGTCGCCCAACAATTTTCAGGCGCTCCGAAGGAAAAACCGATATTTTTATAACCGCAAGAAAAGCCGAGACCTCTCTTCAAGTAAGGCTTATTCCCTACCCCTCGCAAGTTTTTATGAGTATACATCCCGGTTTTTGAATCTTTCTTCCAGCCCGCCCTTTGGGCGCAATCTTCTACGACCTCTCGAATGGTAATGCCTTGTGGTAAAGGCGATTGCATCGAGGTTAACTGTCCCTCCTCAATGAAATTTCGCAAACGAATCTCGATAGGGTCAATATCAAGCGCGGCGGCTAGTTTGTTTATCTGCATTTCTGCTGCAAACGCGGCTTGAGGGCCCCCAAACCCGCGAAATGCACCGTTAGGAACTTGATTGGTATAGACAGCATAAGAATCAACTTTTACGTTGGGAATGTTATAAGGGCCTGTACACAATAATGTTGCGTTTCCAAGCACCTTCGTGGAAGTGTAAATGTAGGCCCCGCCATCCGCAATGATCTCTACTTTCGCGGCTTTAATGATTCCTTCTTTTGACGCTCCCCATTTGGACTTGATGATATATGGATGGCGTTTATGATGCCCAATCATAGACTCTTCCCGAGTCCAAATGATCTTAACCGGACGATTGATTCCTTTTTCCTTCAATTTGAGCGCCGCCAAAGCCAGGATGATTTGAACGGACATATCTTCTCTTCCGCCAAACGCACCGCCAATTGCCGGGTAAATAACGCGGATGGCCTCAAGGGGAAGATTTAACGAATGCGCGATTTGTTCCTGGTCTTCATGGGTCCATTGACCACCCACGACCACCGTTAGCTTGCCTTCGTCATCGTAAAAACTTAATCCCGCCTCAGGCTGCAAAAAGGCATGTTCTTGCGTTGGTGTTCTATACACGCTTTCAACACTCACTTCACACTCATCGAAAGTGGCATCCACATCTCCTCTGCGGATCTTGTAATGACAAAAAGTATTCGATCCCCGATCTGGATGAACCAGTTCTGAATCCCTTTTCATAGCAAGTTCGACATCCACCACAACAGGTAATGTTTCGTAATCTACAACGATCAAATCTCTTGCCTGAGCAGCGATTTCTTCGTTTTCTGCAACAACTACGGCAATTTGATCACCCACAAAACGCACCCGGTCTGCAAATGGTTTATTTGACCCTGGGCCGCACAATACAGGTTGATCTGAAGATATCAAGCCGTATTCATTGTTTGGAACATCTTTGGCTGTTAATACCGCCAAGACGCCCTCCAACTTTTCAGCCTTTGCAATATTAATATTGCGAACAATGGCGTGAGGCACCCTTGCAAATAAAACTTTCATATAAACCTGGTCAGGATAATTAATGTCGCCTGGGTATTGCGCCTGGCCAGTGACTTTTCCATAAGCATCGATCCTATGGATGGATTCGCCAAAATCTGTCATGCCGTTCTCCAATTTTGTGAGTTTCTAACGGTCTGCTTTGAAGGGGTCAATATGCCGGGGTTTTGAAATTTGGTTGATCGCGTAGGTCACTGCTGCCATCAACAGGAAAAGTAACATGGCGATGATGATTGCGTAAACCACTCTTACAAAAATTAATGGATCACGAAAACTGGCGACGATAATTTCTTGTGGAATAATCATCCAAGGAAAATGTTGTCGACTGTCAATCAACAGACTCGCTGCAAAAAATGAAAAGAGTGGAACAACGATGATCATGACACATCCTATTCCCCGCCATATTGGATGCTCTTGTTTCTTTTCTTTTCTTCCTGGGTCTTCAACCTGGTAAGAGCCGTGTTTGGGCATTTTTATCCTTTGGCGGCTTTTTCGACCGCACTAATAATCTTGTAGTAACCAGTACAACGGCAGAGATTGCCGGATAACCCGATTTTTATCTCCTCTTCGCTTGGATTTACGTTTTCTTCAAGCAATTTAACAGCTGACATCACAAATCCCGGGGTGCAATATCCACACTGGACAGCACCTTCTTCGATGAAGGCCTGTTGCACTTTATGCAAAGAATCAGGACGCGCAATACCTTCGACTGTCACTACCTCGCTGCCATTTGCTCGCGGTGCAGGTACAAGACAAGCCATAACCGCTACACCATCCATATAAACGGTGCATGCGCCACACTCTCCTTCGCCACAACCTTCTTTTGTTCCAGTTAATAACGCGTTCTCCCTAAGAAGATCAAGTAAATTTTTATGGAAGGCACCTGCAATTTCGAATTCTTGTTCATTGATTTTCATGGAAAGAGCACTATTTTTGTCAAAAACAAGGTCGTTACCATTAAGTGGTTTGTATGTTGAAATGTTCTTTCCCCAAAGAACGACTCCTTCGATTTTAGGGGGCTCACCAATTCCAAGAAGAGTTTGCTCCAGCGCACGTTTCACCAGAACTGTAACCATTTTTTTGCGATAAGCCATCGAAGATCTGATGTCATTAATTGGATGGGCACTTTTAGCCGCCAACTCAGCAGTTTTATGAATTAATTCAGGATCGGCCTTTTTGCCAATTATAAAATTTTCCGCGTCAGTCGCGCGCATTACTGTTGTGGAAACCGCACCTAACGCGATCCTGGCTTCCGCTACCACCCCATCGATAATTTTCGTGACACAACTAACATTTAACACTGAGATCGCCTGTGCCCGCCTAAGTGCGTTTTTTACAAACGTGGATTTATGTTCCTCGGTTAAGGGCTTAAAAACAACTTCAACTACCAATTCATCTTTTTGAAGGAGCGTCTTTCGTACACCAGTGAAGAATTTCTGGATTTCGATCTCACGTTTTCCCTTTTTTGATACGATTACCAGCTTAGCATTTAAGGTCATTAAGGCTGAAATCGTGTCGTTGGCTGGGGAAGCGGTAATTAAGTTACCGACAATTGTCCCTCGGTTTCGAATTTGAGGTGATCCTACTTGAAAGCAGGCTTCGGCCAAACATAAAGCCTTTTCTCGAATTAGTTCGGATTTGACGCAATGGTTGTGGGTAACAAGCGCACCCAGGTGAATAAGTCCATCTTTATCTTGCCAAATTCGATCAAGCCCGGCGATCTTAGAAATATCAATAATTTCCCGGACTTGTTTATGTTGTCCTTTTTCCATTTCGAGTACCAAATCAGTGCCCCCTGAAATCACCTTGCATGAATCAGGTCGATCCGTTAGTATTTCTAGGGCACTGTCCAGTTTACTGACTAGGTAATACTTCTCGTACATGGGCCGTCCTTTTTTGAGATGTTTCTAACAGATTTAACCTTCAAGGATGCCTAAGACAATAGGCAACAATTGTTTTTTTCGTGAAACTACCCCTTCGGCGATGCGGGTGTTGTCGGCTTGTGTCAAATAGGGTAATTCATCTAGCAGCGCTGGAGGATTGGAGAAGATCAATTTGCTCGACCCTCTAACCACATCTGTAACCATCAAGATCGCAAAATCAACTTTCTTTTGTTCTCTAAGGTTTTCAAGTGATAAAGACAAGGCAGGCAGATGTTTTGCAACCTCATTTAGGTCACTAACCTCAGCCTGGGCGATCGCAAAATTATAACGCCCCGCCTGATACAGTTTCATATCGCTCGTTACAACATCTTCAGCCGTTCTGTTTGCCAAACCAGCGCTCGCGGATAAAACCTTGATCCCAAAGGATTCTCTTGTTTCGTCTTCAAGTGGACCGCCTCTTACCAAAGCCCATCTTGACAATCGTGATGACGCTCGCTTATCTCTTTCGGTAGTCGTCGGGCTGGTTAAATTTAAAGTATCTGAGACTAAACCAGCGAGCATCAAACCCGCAATCGCGGGAGGAGCGCTAAAACCAGATTCTTCCATTTTTTCAGAAACCAGCGTGCTGGTACTTCCTACAATATCCACGGTCATACGAATCGGCGTGTGAGTAGATGGGTTACCAAGCCTGTGGTGGTCTAAAATTTCAAGCAATTGTGCTTCTTCCAACGATGCGACAGATTGCTGCGCTTCGTTATGATCCACCATGATAATCTTCATTCTTGGCGGATTTAACAAATCGCGCTGTCTGCAAATACCAACATAATTACCTTTATCATCAACAACGAAGAATTCATCCCCTTCTTCGCGAAGAATTCGATCAACAACATCCTTAATCTTAGTGGAAAGTGTAAATTTCAAAACATCAACATCTGCCGCATCTTTGCAAGGTAATTCCAAGATTTTACTGATTCCAACTTCCTGATTTTTGGGATTAACGCCCAGCATTCTGCCCATCAATTTAAAAAGACTTCGTCCAGTGATTAATCCGTAGGGCTTTCCATCCGAATCTAATACAGGCGCTATCCCGCCCGTTCGGGTTGCGATTGCCCAAGCCTCGCGTAGTGGCATTTCCGCTGTCGTTGAATCCAACCTCCTTACCACTGACTCAAATCGGGGGCTGGCATCGGTTACGAGTAACGGAGGCTCTAACTTTAAGAATTTTAAGATGGTGGATGTTTGGGCGTTAATCGTCCCTGCCCGCCCTGCCACGGTGTCTAAGCCATCTTTTTCTTTAAGTAACCATGCATACCCCACCGCCGACGCGATTGAATCGGTGTCTGGATTGACATGACCAACAACATAAATGGGTGAAGCCATACTTAATTTCTTCCTAAATCTCGAAGTCTATTGGGCAAATGTATCGATCAAAAGGTGAACATCTCCACCCACCGGGTAAAGGATCGGGCAGGTACAACCATTATCCACGTACTCTGCCACTTTTTTCCTGGCTTCGTCAGGGGTTCCCGACGCTGTGATTTTCATGATCAATTCTTCAGGAACGAGGTGTTTCGCTTTGGCGATTTGTTCGTGCGTTGCTGGCCAACCCAGGATCGATTGGATTTTATCTACTATGTCTTGTGAAACGCCACTCGCCTTTGCGATATGAGGCTGTTGTGCCAGGTATTGGGTTAATAACTCCCTCGTAGTATCAATGGCTTTGTCGTGATCTAGATCAACTGAACAAACCACCAGTTGTGGGCGATCAATGGCATCAATTGTTCGACCACTTTTCTTTGCGCCGGAGGCCAACAACTCCATAGCCTTATGGTTATATTCAGGCGGAACGCAGTAATTCAAAACGACTCCGTCTGCAATCTCGCCGGTCATTTCCATCATATTGTCACCTGTGGCACCAATGTAAATGGGTACGTCTCGCGGTTCTGTGCGCCCATGAACCACGTCCAGTTCAATTTCATGGACATGGACGAACTCACCATCAAAGGAGACCCGTTCCATATTCAATAATCGCTTCATCACCATGACGGTCTCTTTCATCGCGGTTAATGGTTTCTTTCGGTCAATCCCAACATTCCTGGCTAGTGGGTCCCACCAGGCGCCAATTCCACAAATAATCCGACCGGGAGCTAAGTCATCCAGGGTTAAGAAAGTGGATGCCAATAAGCCAATATTCCGGGTCCAGTTGTTGATCACGCCGGAACCGATTTTAATTTTTTCGGTTACTGCTGCGTAAGCTGCCATTGGGACAATCGCATCGCGAACCAGTCGGCTTTCTGCCTGCCAAATCGCTTCAAACCCCCTTGATTCAGCATATTTCACGTATTCCAAACCATCCCTAAGATCATGGGCATCTTGCAAGTAAAGTGCGGAGCCGCGTTGCTTCATGATTCCTCCAATATTTTAAAAGTGGACTTGCACTCGTTGTTCAATTTCTTTCAATTCAACCAAATCTTCTGGAAGGTCTAGATCTAAACCCAACTGTTCTGTCTCGATTACCTTGATTTGCGCGCCGCACAAAGTTGCGGCTTGAAAATGCTTTTCAAATGAACCTGGTCCATAATGAAAATCGATCAAATCGGCAGGGTTTAAAAACAACGCGTTTGTGCCGTCGTGCCGCCGATCAGGCGCAATAATGACTTCTGGGGCGGCTTTTGATTGCCGTAGTAAATCTTGAACATCTTCTTTCTTCATCAATGGCAAGTCCGCCGGAAGTATCAATACCTGGGTGGCGTGGTAAGCTTGGGCAACCTTAGTTGCCCGACGAAGAGCGGTATTTAGTTCGGGGTTTCCATCTTCAAGGACAGTTTTTGCCGAGAAATCCCTGGCAATCGCGAGTGCTGCAGGGTCTCGGCTTACAACCAAAATTGTGTCAATCTCTTCAATCTCGTTCAACGTTTTGAGTGTATTCACAAGCATAGACTGGTTGAGTGCTGTACGTTCATTTTCAGACAAGATGCTGGCTAATCTCGATTTTCCCCTTTTCAATGGTTTGACTGGGATGATCGCCCAAAGCGTCATAGATGAAAATCCTTTTTTAGATTTATGGCAAAATCAAGCACTTCTCTCGCCAGTCGTTGTTTGTCTTCGTCGCTTCTCATCAATATATCAGTTACCAAAGGAATTATACCAAATGACCTAATACCTTCTTGTTCCATTTCATTTTTTTGATCAAGCACAAAACCTTTAAGAAGGTGTCTGTATATTTTTGCCACTTCAAATGAAGACGGCTTGATACCCAATTCCTCAAATATTTTTGCAGCAGGCCCCTTTACCGCCGTGTTTCCAATGATTGGAGATACTGCAACTGTAATTTTGTTCTTTAGAATGCTCTTCACTTCGTGTATTTCTAGGATCGGGATAATGCTAAGCCATGGATTTGAAGGACAAATTATTACCAAATCCGCTTCTTCCAACACGCGTTTTGACGGTATCGATAACCCTGCATTCTCGACCCCTTCATATCGAATACCATTAAGACGGGGTTGAAAATGATGTTTTACAAAATATTCTTGAAACGGGATTTCCCCAAACTCAGCTGTTTCAATCATCGTCCGAACCGGTTCGTCACTCATGGGCAATACGCTGTGATGTACGCCCAACTGTTTGGAAATCACTTGAGTCGTGTCGGTTAAAGATAATCCGCGGTGCAATAAATTTGTTCTTTCAAGGTGTAACCCAAGGTCTTTGTCCCCAATTTGAAACCAGGATTCAGAATTCAATTCTTTTAAAACTTCCAGGCAATTCCAGGTCTCATCTTTTCGTCCCCACCCAGTATGTTCATTAGTCAATCCCGCCAATGAATAGACAACGGAATCAATATCCGGACTAATGGAAAGGCCGAGGTACGTAAAATCATCGCCTGTGTTGATAATGGCGGAAAAATGGTCTGGGTCGAGAATTCTTGAAAGCCCAAACACCAGTTTGGCTCCACCCACCCCACCGGCCAACGCCACGACCTTTGTCATCGAAACAAATCCTGTTCTTTAGTTCTAAGAAGTTCTTTGAGTGACGCTTTACGCAACTCATATGGGTAACCGCGCACATGCACAACAGGTGTACCTTCGGCGGCTTGCCCCATGATCAATGATGCTGCAGCGGCTAATTCATCTGCTGCGCCAATCGTTGTTACTCGAAGTTTGAATCCAAAAAGATCGGACTCGCCCCGTGAGTCAATTAAGCCAGGCAGTCCGGCGATGCCGATCGTTATTCCGACAACACCATTTCTCCATGCCCGACCATGTGAATCGATGATTAAGATACCAATATTTTTGCCGGTAAGTTTATTAATCGCCAGCTGAATTTTCTCGGCCGAGGAATCTGCATTCTCTGGTAAAAGGAGCACCCAGTTTGCATGGCCATTTCCAATTTCTTTGACATTGGAATGGTCAATGCCAGCGTTGGCGCAAATAAACCCCTGGTTATGTTCCACTATTAAAGTATTTAATCCCACTCGGATGACATCTTTGCTTTCTCTTAGAACTAATTCGACAAATCTGGGATCTTTTTGGGAGATTTCCGCGATCTCGACTGCCCTTTGCGTAGGTTGCACGGTGTTCAAATCGACAAATCTTCCCTCTGCTTTGGATACTATTTTTTGAGCCAATACCAAGACGTCACCATCGTGCAATTCTAAACCATTAGTTTGGACGCCCTTTGTGATTAATTGGGCGAGGTCGTCCCCTGTTTTCACGACTGGTATCGACGCAAGAGCGGTAAGAATTAATGTTTTTGGATTCTGCGCCACACTAATCTCTTTGGATGCCGGAAATTTTTATTCCTGCATTATGAACACCATATTGAGCATTCAAACCAATTAAGATGGATGTCATACCTTCCACAACAACGGAATTTTCGATCGGACCAGCGTCCCACCCCACCATGCCGGCATCTTTCACAAACTCTAGCACTGTAATTCGAGCATCCTTTGAACTGCCGCAAACTAAAACGTCACAATCAATATCGCCCTCTTGTAGTAAGCGTTCGTATGAAATGTTTTGAAAGGCTGCTACCACCTGGACATTTTCACCCAAAATGGATTTTGCTTCTTGTGCGGCGCTGCCAGCGGCAGGCATTTGGACTTTGGTCACCTTGGGCGGCACAAGTGGGACTGTTACATCGACTAAAATTTTTCCTTCAAGACATTCCTTGAGATCTGCCAATATTGCCTGGTGGGCAGCGAACGGCACGGTTAATACTGCTACTTCGCACCAATCCGCTGCCTGGTGGTTTTCAAGCCCCGTGACCGAATTATCCTTGATCAGTTGATTGATTTCATCTGCAGTGATTTGGGCTTTTTCAACCTGTCTGGAGCCGATGACAACGTCGTACCCGGCCTTCGCCCATCGATAAGCTAACCCTTTTCCTTCTTTGCCTGTTCCGCCCAGTATTGCAATACGTGGTTTCATGTCATTATCCTTTAAAACTGGTTTTCATAACGCTTCCAGACCGCTTTAGATAATTCGACTGATTTTTGAGTGATCTCTTTTTCATCCAAATCGGCCAAAATTCGGTCTTTCATGAGTATTTTGCCATTCACCATCGTCATAGTTACCATTGAATCTCTGAAGCCAAACAAAATATGCCATGGGAGGTTTCCAGCAGTCACTTCAGTGATCGGTTCGTAATCCGCCAGGATTAGATCTGCCTTAGCGCCGACTTCAATAACACCAATTTGTTGTCCATCAAAGAAATGGCTGGCCAAATCCGCATTATTGTAGATGGCCATGTCAATAATCGTAGAACCGTTCATCCGCCGTGGATCCTGATTCCAAAGCTTGTGAGCCAGGTATCCGGTTCGCCATTCATCCCACATTGCGTTTGAAAAACCGTCATTTCCCAAACACACCTTAACACCCATGCGTAAAATGGAATCAATATCAGCCATTCCAACGGCATTATTCATGTTTGACCTGGGCTGGTGTGAAAGCCTCGTGTTGGTTTCGGCTAATTTTTGAACCTCGCGCATATCCATGTGAACACCGTGCACAATGATTGAATCAGACCCGAGGAGGTCGTACTGCCCCAGCCGGTCTATAACGCGCTTCCCGTATTTTTGCAGGCTGTCATATTCGTCTACAGGGTGCTCCGCGACGTGAATATGCATTCCCGTCCCAGCTGGCAAAGCCTTCCGACTCTTATTCATAGTTTCATCACTGATGGTTAAGCTTGCGTGCATACCAAAAGTGGCCTTGACTAAAGATAAATCAGGGTTATTATGTTTGACTTTTGAAACCATCCTTAGATTTTCTGCGATACCTTGATCAGCCTTTTCAACACCCCCCCGGTCGGTGATCTCATAACAGACAACTCCACGAACCCCGGTTTTTAAAAACGCAGATTCGATGGTGTCTAGCGAACCCTCAATGAAATTTGGAGAAGCATGATGGTCAAAAAGTGTTGTTGTGCCGTGTTTAATGGCATCCACGAGACAAACTAACGCGGAATACTTCACATCCTCCTCGAGCAATGATTGGTCGAGAGGCCACCATAATTTCTGCAGGATCTCAGGGAAATCTGCCGGAGCGTTTCCATGAAGTGCCATTCCTCTTGAGAACGCACCATAAAAATGAGTATGCGAGCAGATTAACCCAGGCATCAAGAATTGTCCTCGCGCATCCAACAATTCCTCTTCGGGGTACTTTTCAAGTAATTCTTTCTGTAGACCCACTTCCTGAATTGAAGTTCCGCTTATTTTCACTGCATGATCATAAAGAACTTGGTTGGGCTTACCCCAGGTTACTATAACTGCATTTTTGATCAGCATCTTCCCTCGCAATCTCGTTAATATCTAATGAATTTTAACACAATGCCTTTAAAGACGTATCCAACCATTTTCTTTCATAAAATGGAATATAATCAAAAAGAATAAATTATTAAGGAGTGTAAATTGGATACACGCAACGAAGCGCTATCTTATGCCAAGGTTCATCGTGAAGCATTTCTCGATTTCTTAACTGAAATATTAAAAATCCCCTCCATTTCCACCGAATCTGAAAAAACGAAAGATGTTCGAGATTGCGCCGGGGTCATTGCCCAAAAATTAACCGACACCGGGATTGAACATGTTCAAATTCTGGATACTGAAAAACACCCCATCATTTATGGCGACTATCTTCACGCTGGTCCTGAGATGCCCACCATTCTCATTTATGGGCATTTTGATGTCCAACCCATCGACCCGGTGGAATTGTGGAATACCGATCCTTTCACCGCAATCATCGAAGGCGATTATCTTTTCGGTCGGGGTTCTTCTGATATGAAAGGTCAGTTTGTGGCTTGCCTGGCTGCTGTTGAATCTATAATGAAAACTGGCAAGCTTCCTGTAAATATCAAATTCATCCTTGAAGGTGAAGAAGAAATCGGCTCCCCCAGTCTGCACAAATTCCTGGTTGATCATAAATCATTGCTTAGCGCGGATGTCGTGCTTAACCCGGACACTGGCATGATCTCACCCGACTTGCCAACTATCGTCTATGGGCTGCGAGGTTTAGCCTATTTCGAAATTCGCGTATACGGACCTGATCGCGATCTACACTCAGGAAGCTTTGGCGGTGTGGTCCACAACCCAGCGATTGTACTTTGCGACCTTGTTGCTGGCATGCATGACTCCTTAGGCAGGGTAACCCTCCCCGGTTTTTATGACCGGGTTTTGCCGCTCACAACGCAAGAACGAGAAGAATTAGCCCGCCTTAACATGGATGATGCCTATTATTGTAAACAAACGGGTGTCAGTGCTGTACGTGGCGAAGAAGGTTACACTTCTGTTGAGCGTATTGGTGGCCGCCCCACTTTGGATGTAAACGGATTTCTTTCTGGCTTCACCGGACACGGCGCCAAAACGATCATCCCTGCCAAAGCCATGGCGAAAATCTCAACTCGTTTGGTGCCAAATCAAAAACCAGAAGAAGTACATCAACAACTGGTCACTTACATGAAACAAAATGCCCCTGACACTATCCGTTGGGAAGTTGAATTAATCAGTACTGGCAACCCAAGCATCTCAGACATCAACATGCCCGAAACCAAAGCCCTCGCGAAAGCGCTTGAATCGGTCTGGTCTGTGAAGCCTACCTACAAACGTGAAGGTGGATCTGTACCAGTAACTGCTGATATGCAGCAAATCCTCGGCATCGATTCCGTATTAACGGGTTTTGGTCTGCCAGATGACAATATTCATTCGCCTAACGAAAGATTGCACCTGCCAACATGGGAAAAGGGTATCCTGGCGCTTGTCCACTTCTTCTTTAACGTTCAACCCAAGAATTAATAATCCATGAGTGCAGATAAATTAAAATTACCCTCGTATGGAGGTCAGGCATTAATTGAAGGTGTATTAATGCGAGGATCAAAGTATCTCGCCGCTTCAATGCGTGACCCGAATGGCGTGATCCACACTCAGACCGAGAAATTACAAGGCCTTTACACTTCCAAAATTGCAAAACTACCTTTTTTGCGAGGTTTGGTTATCATGTGGGACGCAATCGGTCTTGGGACGAAATACCTGACGATTTCTGCCAATTATCAAACCGGAGAAGACGAAAAGATCGAAGGCCCGGCTCTCTATGGAACATTGTTCATTTCTTTTGCATTGGCGATCGGGCTCTTTTTCCTTGCACCAGCCGGATTAGCTGCCTTATTCCAAAAATGGTTCGCGGTAAGTTCATTTTCCATGAATCTAATTGAAGGCTTGCTTCGCTTGGGTTTGGTTGTTGCTTATATTTGGGGAGTCGGTAAGATGCCAGATATTCGCCGTGTATTCTCCTATCATGGCGCGGAGCATAAAACAATTAACGCTTTTGAAGCCGGCGAAATCCTTACCCCAGAAACAGTAAAAAAATATTCTTTGCACCATCCACGTTGTGGCACTGGATTCATCCTAATCCTGGTAATTTTCTCAGTCATATTGTTTACCTTGATTGGTCCGCTTCCAAATCTAGCAGTTCGGTTGGCTTCGCGGGTCGTGCTCTTACCACTATTGGTTATGCTAGCGTACGAATTTATGCGGTTCACAGCGAACCATTTAAGCAACCCATTTGTCAGGCTACTCGCTTTTCCTGGCATGGCTATGCAAAGACTCACCACTTTCGAACCACCTATCGACGTCATTGAAGTCGCGATCACCGCTTTTAATGCCATGTATCAATTGGAAAATCCGGAAAAATCGTGAAACGTCCCCGCTCCATCGTTTTCTTGATCGTTGGTATCTTAATTGGGGGTTTGCTTTCAGGTATACTCTTTTTAATAATTGGTTTAATTTCTCAAAACCAACTTTCACTATCAAACCGCTCAAAAGTCAGCGTCGAATCAGTTCAAATCGCCCCCACGCAAAATAGGTCTGCATCCATTAACAATGCGGGTAAAATAAATATTAACTTAGCTGATTTATCCACTTTGGATGGATTACCCGGTATCGGAAAAGAAAAAGCACAAGCGATAATCACTTTTAGAGAAAAATATGGTTATTTTCAAGAATTAGATGAATTGCTCTATGTCCCTGGGATTGGCGTAAACTTATTCAATTCCATCTTGCCACAAATAACGCTTGAAGAAGTAAATTAAAGAAAGGTCGTTTATGTTAACTAAAAACACGTTTGAAGAAGCGTTGCACGAAGCCATGCGACAAAAAGACGAAGGCGCAAAGAATACTCTAAAAATATTGATTTCGTCGCTAAAAATGCTCGAAATCGAAAAGGGGACCGCGCCTGATGAAGCCGCAATCTTAGGAATTCTACAAAAAGAAATCAAAATGCGTCGTGAATCCATTTCTGAATTTGAAAAAGGTGGACGTCAAGATCTGATTACTTTAGCTGAAAAAGAGATCACGCTTCTTCAAAAATACCTGCCGGCACAAATGAGCGATGACGAAATCAAATCTCTATCACTGGAAGCTATAAAAGAAGTTGGCGCTTCCACTCCCGCCGATATGGGCAAAATCATGAAAATTCTTATGCCCAAACTGGCTGGAAAAGCAGCGGCTGACCGAATTAGCGCGATCGTTAAAGCATTACTGACTTAACTGATTGTGACTTCTCTTCCCGCTCGATTTATTCAAAAGGATACCCCCCGAAAACTTTACCGAATCGGGTTGTTAGTAATTACTTCCGGACTTGTGTTGGCGGCCCTTGTTCTCCCCATAGCATTAAGACCAGCATCACTCCCTCTGCAGTTAGGAGATGTCGCACCGCAAACATTTATTGCTCCACGTACTCTGAGTTATGAAAGTCAGGTGCTTACTGATAGCGCCCGTGAAGCAGCTTCAAACGCGATAAGCAATCGTTATCTTCCGCTAGATCTTGCAATCTCTCGAAACAAAGTGCATGAACTGCAGATCGCGTTGGATGAAATTAGTGACATCCGGCAAGATTCAACCCTTCCCTTCCAACAAAAATCCATCTTGGTTTCGCAGATTTCTGGGCTGGTTTTATCCCAGGAGATGATCAACACAATTCTCTTGTGTACAGATGAGGATTGGCAATCCATCAAAACTGAGTCTGTTTCGGCACTTGAACAAACCATGCGGCGTTCCATCCGGGACACACAGGTTGAGGAAAGTCAAAACAATCTTGAATCTCTGATTAGCTACGCCTTACCGCAATCTGCCGTAATTGTGGTCGAGTCGTTAGCAACACCGTTCATTGTTGCCAACACCTTGTTCTCCCCTGAGGAAACCGAGTTGGCCAAACAGAAGGCTGTCGAATCAGTTCAACCAATCAGCAGGACCTTTGTCCAAAACCAAACCATCGTTCTTAAAGGTCAATTGGTTAATGAGGAACAATTTGAAGCGCTAGAATTATTTGGTTTGATCAAACCGGCCAATAAGATTCAAGATTTTGTCGCTGCGTCATCGATTGTTCTAACCCTGGTCGGATTTATCGTCCTTTATTTTTACCGCCGGCAAGTCACATTCATGGGTGATCTTAAAAGTCTCACTGTGATTGCCATTGGTTTCTTAATATTTTTATATGGCGCGAGATTTCTGATTCCAAACCGGGCGATCATTCCTTACTTTTACCCGATTTCAGCCTACGCCCTCATCTTGGTGACTCTGTTTAACCTGGAAATTGGAATCATTTTTTCACTCTCCTTAAGTATTCTCGCCGCTTACGGGCTTTCCAACTCAATGGATCTGACTCTCTTCTATATGATCTCTAGCCTGATTGGAGCTTTATCCATTGGCAAAGGGCGCCGTATTACCAGCTTTTTTGCCGCGGCGATCGTCATTTCATTAGCCGGTAGCGCAGTTTTAATATCTTATAAACTTACAGATCCATTGTCGGACCTGGTTGGTCTAATTACGCTTATTAGTGTTACTTTCCTGAATGGTTTTGCCTCGGCCAGTCTTGCACTCCTTACGCAATATATCGTTTCTCAGCTTTTAGGTATGGTCACCCCCTTATACTTGCTAGAAATTTCGCGGCCTGACCATCCCCTGCTGAAATATCTTCTCCAAAACGCACCTGGTACTTATCAACATTCGCTCCAAGTCTCAAATCTTGCCGAGCAAGCCGCGGAATCGATTGGTGCGGACGCTCTCCTAACCAGGGTGGGAACTCTCTTCCATGACGTTGGCAAAGCAGCAAATGCGCCTTTTTTCGTGGAGAACCAAATCCCCGGAAAGATTGATTCACACGATGATTTGGACTCGATCCTGGCTGCCCAAACCATTATCCGTCACGTAGAAGACGGCATCGCGCTTGCCGATAAACACCGCCTTCCTCCGCGTATCAAAGAATTTATTCGTGAACATCACGGCACGCATATTACCCGTTACCAATATAACCGCGCTCTACAGCAAGCGAATAATGAGCCCAAAAATGTGGATATGGAATTATTCCGCTACCCTGGACCCAGACCGCGTTCCAAAGAGACCGCCCTGTTAATGCTGGCAGATGGATGCGAGGCCAGGGCTCGAGCCGAATTACCCAAGACCAACGAAGACCTGGTTAAGATCGTGCAAAGTGTATTTGATTATTGCCTGCGTGAAGGACAATTTGATAAAACCAATTTAACACTCAGAGATATGAAAATTGCCCAAGAGTCCTTTATTAAAACGCTTTCGAATACCTACCATCCACGGATTCAATATCCAGAACCAACGTTGGAAATGAAACCTAAATGATCTCAGTTACCATCCACAAACCTTTCGTTAAATTAATCGACAAAAATGAAATTAAAACCACAGTAAAGATGGTTTTATCCGAAATGCAAATCGATCCATCAAAAGCCATTAACGTGGTTATTGGGGATGATCAGCTACTTCAGGAATTAAATCTCGCCTATCTTGGAAATGACCGTCCTACTGACGTCCTTTCTTTTGAAGCCACTGAAATTGACCCGGCTTCCGGTGAGCCCAACTTGGGTGACATCCTCATATCTTATCCCACCGCAGAACGCCAAGCCAACCAAGCCGGACATCCGGTAGTTAATGAGATCATTCTACTTCTTACGCATGGGCTCCTTCATCTTGTGGGTTTTGACCATGATACTTCCGCGAACAAAAAGATAATGTGGCATAAACAGAGCATTTTGCTCGAAAAAATGAAGGTTGAGATAAACCGCATCTCTGGGGATGAAGAATTTCATGATTAGCTTTCGAACTTTACTTAAATCGGTCAGTTTTGCGTTTAGCGGTTTGGTTTATGTGATTAGAAGCCAGAACAACGCCAGGATTCACCTTTTGAGCACCATACTTGTTCTCGGGATGGGGGCTTGGCTCGGTCTTTCTCTCAATCAATGGGCAGCCATTTTTGCTGCCATCGCGATTGTCTGGATCACGGAATGCTTTAATACCTCTTTTGAAAAAATATTTGATCTCGTCAACCCTGAACCACATCCTCTGGTAAAACATGGAAAAGATGCAGGCGCCGCGGCAGTATTAATCGCGGCTTTGCTTAGCATTATCATAGGAGTCATTATCATGGGGCCGCCACTGCTGGATAAGATACATTATCTCTTAGGATAAACTGATGAAAACGATGTTATTTGGAACCGTTGGAACTCCAATTTCAACACCGACGAATCTGGGAGGAAGCATCGGCGCGATTCGAAGGCTGCGCGAATTAAACCTTGGCGCTCTTGAATTGGGTTGGGTTCAGTCTGTTAGGGTTTCAGAAGAGAAGTGCGCTGCGATAAAGGCAGAATCCTCAAGGGAAAGCATCGCCTTAAGCATTCATGCACCGTATTTCATAAATTTAAACGCAAATGACGAAGAATGGCCTAAATCCCGAAAGCGTTTGATGGACGCAGCCCATTACGGAAATTTGGCAGGAGCAACAGACATCATCTTTCACCCAGGTTCTTATTTCGAACGTCCGCCGATCGAGGTTTTGAGAATCGCAATACCGCGCCTTCAAGATTGCGTCGTTGAGTTACGTGAAGCGAACAATCCAGTCACCCTTCGGCCAGAAACCATGGGGAAGTCTGCAATGTTGGGTTCCCTTCAAGACACATTAATCATGAGTCGCGAAATTCCAGGGGTTTTGCCTTGCCTCGATTTCGCCCACTTGCATGCTCGCCCAGGGGATGGCTCTATTAACTCCTATTCAGATTGGACCAAAATTTTCCATGAATATGCGGATGCGTTAGGAACCGAGGCTTTTGACCATTTGCACATCCACCTTAGTGGCATTGAATACACTGCAAAGGGTGAAAAGAACCATTTGCCGATTCAAGAGTCTGATTTCAATATTCAGGAATTATTTAAGGCACTCAAAGATCTCAACTGTGGGGGAAGGATCTTATGTGAGAGCCCGCTTCTCGAAGAAGACGCTTTGTTCATGCAAGAACTCTGGCACACTTAACCTATTTAAAGGTATTCTTTCAAGCTGTGTTCCACTGCATAGGCCGCGGCTTCAGCCCGATTACTGACCCCTAATTTCGATAAAATACTACTAACGTAATTACGGACGGTACCCTCGCCCAGGAATAAAGCTTTGGCGATTTCCCGGTTTGTCCGTCCTTCTGAAACGAGCACCAATACATGCTTTTCTTGTTGCGATAAGGAGGAAAAGGCAGACGCTTCTTCTTCTTTCACCGCTCTTCTAACTTCCTGAAAGACTCTTTGCGTCACTGACGGATCAAGCATCGCTTCTCCCCTGCCGACAGCTTCAATTGCCCGAATCAAATCATCCGCGCCGATCTGTTTTAACACATATCCAGACGCTCCCGCCCGAATAGCAGAAAATAACATCTCATCTTCAGCGTATGAAGTTAACATTATCACGCGAATGTCTGGGAATTTCTTGTTTATTTCTTCACAGGCTTCAATTCCTGAAGCGCCGGGTAATCGAATATCCATCAAAACAACATCGGGTACAAGTCTATCTACCTGCTCTAACGCTTCTTTAGCGCTGCCAGCTTCGCCCACTACTTCAAATTGTGGGTTGCGTTCTAGTAGTGTTCTAATCCCCAGCCTGACTACTTCATGATCGTCAACCAAGATGATTCGTTGTTTGGTCATACCACTCCTTGGAACCAACCTTAACGCTTAGATAATGATTATACCCGACTCACCCAACTACATGATTAAGTGATTTCGATTGCCACCGGGCAATGGTCGGATCCAAAAACCTGGTCGTGAATAATAACGGATTTAACTTGATTCATTAGATCCTTGGAAACCAGGAAGTAATCGAGTCGCCAGCCGATGCCTCTTTCACGAGCAGTAAACCTGTAGGTCCACCAGGTATATTGTACTTTTTCAGGATATAGAAGACGATACGCATCACAAAAGCCGTTATCAAGAAAAAGATCGATCCATCTTCTCTCTTCGGGGAGGAATCCGGAAACTTTTGAGTTTTCCTTGGGGTTTGCCAGGTCAATTTCATTATGGGCTGTGTTAAAATCGCCGGTAATTATGATCCGTTTCCCGTTTTTGTGGTCTTCCTTACAGATTTCCAACAATTTTGCGTAAAACCTGAGTTTGTAATCTACTCTTTCTTGTCCACGTTGGCCGTTTGGAAAATATATATTGAACAAGCTAAAATCCTGAAACTCCGTCCTGATTACTCGTCCTTCGATATCAAACTCTGCCATATCGAACCCTGTTGCCATTACACGTTCATCCAGTTTTGTTTTCACATAGGTTGCCACGCCACTATACCCGGGGCGTTGAGCCGAATTCCAGAGATGGCGATACCCTGGTATTTCGATCTCGTCAATCGTTAGTTGCTCAGCTTTTGCCTTGATTTCCTGCAAGCACAAAACATCAGGATCAAGGTTTAAAACAGCATCTTTGAACCCCTTTTTTAATGCCGCTCGGAAGCCATTAATATTCCAAGTCACAATTTTCATCTTTTTCGAGTCCTCATTGTGGTAAACTTTTAGTTTGTAAAAACTATTATATATAAATAAAAAGATGGCAACCATTCGAATTATCAATCTCTCCAACCCCGGTATTGAAATTTCTGCGCAACTTGCCGAATCATTTTTTTCCAAGTTTTTAGGCTTGATGTTTCGCCGCGATTTGCCCCGAAACCATGGATTATTAATTGATGAACACGCTGAATCCCGCCTCAACACATCTATTCATATGCTTTTCATGTTATTTGATATCGCCGCGATCTGGATTAACCAAGATCTAAATGTGGTTGACAAAAGGATTGCGCTAAAAGGACATCCGGCATACATGTCGATCACTCCCGCTCGTTATGTTTTGGAACTCAATACAGAAAATTTTTTGGATTTTAAGATTGGTGACCAACTTCAATTCGCTTATGAAAAATAGCTTGCTTCTCTTTTTCGTTTTCCTTTGCATTCTCGGTTCAAATTTTTCACCGGCTCAGGCGCAGGATACGACTACTTACCCCATTTATATTGTTCAAGACGGGGATTCTTTAATAGCAATCGCCGATCGTTTTTATGTCACGGTCAATGACCTAACTTCCTTAAATTTCATTTCTGATGAAAATCTCATTTCACCGGGCCAATCGTTAAAAATTCCCGGGCTTGCAGGAATAAGCGGAACAATTGTCCCAACAACCATTGCTTTAGGCGAGAACGCGAGATCACTTCTTAAAAAGCACCAAGTCAACCAATCAACATTAATCCAACTTAATAAGATTACAAATTTTTCAGAACTCTTTGCAGGTTCCAACTTGCTTATCCCAATAGAAAACGAATCTGCCTTGACGCCGGTTGCGCTTGTTGAACCCGGCACCACATTTCTTGAATACGCCGTCCTCAACAAGATGAACCCCGTAGAGCTTTCTACTCGAAATGGTTTTTACTCCTCGTTCTTTGCGTTTCCAAATGATCTTCTTTATGGTCGAATTGAAACAACGAAAGGCACTTCCATTAATCCTTTCTCAACATCGGTTGAATCAATTACGATCGAGCCGCTCCCTTTACGCCAGGGTGAAACGGTTGTCGTACAAATCCAAGGAGCCCAGGGCTTATCGTTTTCGGGAACCCTCAATGGCCAAAAGTTAAACTTTTTTAGCCCGGATGGTTCTACTTTCTTTGCGCTTCAGGGTATTCACGCGATGGTGGAACCGGGGTTGGCCGAGTTATCAATCGCAGCCAAAAACGGTGAAGTCGCCATATTTAGTTACACTCAAAATCTTTTGCTCGAACCCGGTCTTTTTGAAAACGATCCTCCCCTTACAGTTGAACCTTCCTTGCTTGACCCCGCTATCACCCAGCCTGAAGAAGACTTGATCCGGTCGTTTACCTCTGTCTTTAACACTGAAAAATATTGGTCAGGAATATTTAAATCCCCAGCCACTTATCAAGAAACGACTTCCCCTTTCGGAAGCCGTCGTTCTTACAATGAAAACCCCCTCACGTTTCACACTGGAGTCGATTTTGCCGGCGGAATGACTTTGCCCATTTATGCACCTGCGGACGGAAAAGTGGTTATAGCGGAAATGCTCACCGTCCGGGGCAACGCCACCTTTATTGACCACGGCTTGGGCGTCTATAGCGGATTCTTCCATCAAAACAAGATCTTTGTTAATGTGGGGGACATGGTCAAACAAGGGGACAAAATCGGTGAAGTGGGTAACACTGGCAGGGTAAATAATCGGGATGATTTTGAAGGGGCTGGTGCTCATCAGCATTGGGAATTATGGGTCAACGGTGTTCAGGTTAACCCTCTCGATTGGCTCGAGCGTGAGTATCCATAAAAGCTAAGGTATAATTAATTGCTTAAAGAAAAAAATGGATGGTGTAAGGTATGTCAATGAGTGAATCCTTTTTTGCAAATTTTCAGATTTCTGATAATGAACTAGATTCGATCTATAATCATCTTCTGGAAACACAAACCCCCTTAAATAAAAAAGATCTATCCAGTATTGTGATTCACAAGGTTATTGACCAACAAAAGGCCGTTCTGTCCAAAGAGCGACTTGGCGGCGGGAAAGTGTTTTTACCCAGGGATAAATACTCCCAGGGCCAAACGCTCGCTTTCCCTCACCGGAATTGGCAAAAAGGAAAAATCACCAGTGTTCGCCCTGGCAACAATCCCGATCTCCCAGGGTTGGAAGTGATTATGGTTGAGTTTTCGCCGACTGATTCATGCGAATTTGGTACAAATATACAAGACCACGCGCTAAACAATCCCATTGAAACTTCTGAAGACCGTAATTTATCCTTTGAATTTATAGCGGATCAATATCAAAACGCCATCTCTAATCAATTGGAACAAATCCTTTCGCAAAATGAGGACCTTGTATGTATTGCTGGAAGTTATTTTCCACGGTCATTACTTGTGGATGTTAGCCAGGGGCATCTAAACCTTTGCGAAGCGGTCCTGGAGATGTCAGGGGGTGGCCCAATGACCACTCAAGAATTAATCTCCCAGGTTGAATTACCTACCGATGTAAATGCTAATTTGACTGAGTTTTCGCTCAATCTCGCGCTCCAGGAAGATCCGCGCTTTGATGAAGTTGGTCCCGCAGGTGAAACGCTTTGGTTCTTAAATCGACTCGAACCGGAACAGGTGCGAACAACGCCGCCAACCTTGATTTATACTGGCACGAAAGTCGAACTACCTCCCGATTTGGAAAAATACCGTTCATTAGGTGTTGAGCTCTGTGATGAATTGGAAGACGAATGCGATTGCGAAGAAGTGGACGAAGTAACCATCAATCTCACTTTTCCCCACTGGCGCGCTGGCACTCTGCCTTTGACTGAAAAACTGAAACAATTATTCCCCACGGCTTATGAAACCCCCCGAATTAAATTCGACTTCGTGGATGGAAATTCTCAATCAGTGTTTTCGGGTTGGGTTGTGAGACCTTCAAAATACATCTATGGGTTGAAAGAATGGTACACCAAGGAAGGTTTTATTCCTGGTAGTCTGATCCATGTATCACGAGGAAAAAAACCCGGTCAAGTGCTGGTCAAAGCCGAAAAACAACGCAATACCAAAGAGTGGATTCGTACAGTCCTTGTTGGTGCCGACGGCGGTATTGTCTTTGCTTTGTTAAAACAAATGGTCACCGGCACTTACGATGAACGTATGGCCATGGTAATTCCTGACGTTGAAGCGATTGATCAATTGTGGGATTCAAAATCCCGGCAACCGATTGAAAAAACGATCCTCAACCTCATGCGCGAACTTGCCAAACTGAATCCGCAAGGGCACATCCATGCACAAGAAATCTATGCTGTTGTCAATTTAATTCGCCGCTGCCCACCTAGCGAGGTGATTCGCGTTCTTTTCACGCAACCCTGGGCTTCACATTTGGGTGACCTCTATTTTAGAATTGTCGATATCGGATAAGGGGCAACCATGACTGAACAAAAATCTTTTAGTTTGATTAAACCTACTCAAGAAACCCCCTTTCACGTCGATTTTGAATGGTGGAAGGAACATGACAATAATTGGCATGTTTTCCTTTTTAGTTGCCTCTGTGCTGAACACCAAGCCGCTTTTCAAGATCAATCTGTCGAAACGTTAATTGATTGGGTTGACCCTCAGACAGCGGAGATTCGACAGGTGGATGGATTGCAAACTACTTTGATGAATCATTGTGTTAAAGAACCGGGTTTCTTAACCATGAACACTGCCATGATCGATGCGATATTCAGAGTTTTTCTAAGTAATGGGAACCATCCAATGAGTCCCCTTGAATTATCTGATAAAATTGGCAAATCTGCCGATACAATTCTCAGAACCCTTTCTGGCTTACAAGTCTACAAAGGAATTCGTCCAATCAAGTAATCCTTGCCCCCGTAGCTCAATGGACAGAGCACCGGCCTTCTAAGCCGTTGGTTGTGGGTTCGACTCCCACCGGGGGTGCTCCCAATCTTGATATATTTATACATTTTTGTTCAATGAATTTTCTTGTCATCGTAAAATGATACAATGATGAAAGGAAGATTTACATTGATATTTCTAAGGAAAAAACATGAAAAATAATGTTCGCCTGATCAATAAAAACAGGCAATTTTTTACAATGGATTTTCACATCCATACCCCTGCCTCAATCGATTACCAAAACCCGGAGGTTACAAACCTCGAAATTCTTCAAAAAGCTGAATCACGGGGTCTGGATATCATCGCTTTCACGGATCACAATACCATCAAAGGTTATCGTCAACTCAGAGAAGATATTGCCCAATTGGAATTGCTTGAAAAACTTAAACGCCTTCTTCCCGACGAAAATGCTCGCCTTCTCGAATACCGACGATTGCTCAAAAAAATTCTTTTACTTCCTGGGATCGAGTTCACCGCAACGTTTGGTTTCCACATTCTTGGAATATTTTCTCCCGATAAAAATCTACGCGAAATTGAGCATCTTTTACTTGATCTTTCTATTCCCGCCAACCAATTAGATAAAGGGGACCCAGCTATTGGTTCCTCTGTCGATGTAATCCGGGCTTATCAATTAATTAATGAAGCTGGCGGCATCGTTATTGCTGCGCATGCAAATTCGACCAATGGTGTTGCTATGCGTGGCATCAATTTTGGTGGTCAAACCAGGATTGCTTACACCCAGGACAAGAATTTGCACGCCCTGGAAGTGACAGACCTCGAGATCAAAGGCTCAAGAACCACAGCGGCCTTTTTTAATGGCACCAAACCAGAGTATCCGCGAAGGATGCATTGCGTTCAAGGTTCCGACTGCCATCGACTCAACACGGATCCGACCCGCAAGAAAAATTTAGGCATCGGAGACCGCGTCACGGATGTCTTCTTACCCGAACCGTCCTTTGAAGCCTTGTACGAACTCTTTTCGTCAAATGATTTCTCCCGAACCCGCCCTCATCGAATCACCGAAGAGCCGGTATACGATTTTGTCCAGTCCGCACGTGAAGAAGGCGCCAACATCATCCAGGATTTCCACGAATCCATCAATGTTCGTTCCGGTAAACTTTATGCAGTTTTAAGCGATATTTGCGCTTTCGCTAACACGAATGGCGGTACCCTTTTTGTCGGTCTGTCCAGTGATTCTCATGCAGATCCAATCGGAATCACCAATTCTGAACTAGCCATCAAACAACTGGAAAAAGAAGTTCAAAACCGTATTAGCCCTCCGCTTCGGCTAGCCGTTGACGTCCAAAAGTTCAAAGGAAAAGATATCATTCGCATCCTGGTGCCAAAGGGCGATGAAACCCCTTACGCACTGGATGATTTTAAAATTTACATCCGCGATGAAACCGAAACGAATGTGGCGGTTCGCGATGAGATCGTGACCCTAGTACTCCGTAATCAGTCTGCGTCTACAACTCAGAACCCCACGCCGAGTGAGCCCGCTGCTTCACCATCGCCCGAACCTGCAACACCCTCTCAACCAACAACTCAATCTGACAATGAAGATCCACGAACAGGTGTGGAAGTCATTGAAGCGATTGAACGAGGCGGAAAAAACTTTTTCACTGTTCGAGACCTGCGCAATGGTAACATCGTAAAAAATGTGACTCAAGCCTCCGCGCGTCGATTATGGCATTACGCGATCAGTCGTTACGCGGAATCTTCGACCAATGTCGACCGTGCTGAAGTTCAGTGGCGTGGCAATTATGGTCTTCTAAGGCAATACAACCAAGGGAAATCCCAGCATTTTGACTTTGTGCTCAAAACGGATTCAGGGTATCGCTACTTTTTTGGAGTCACGCCCGATGGAATTCATGGGTATTGGAAAATATTCCACTCTGACGAGGAATCGATGTGAGCATCAACGTCGCGGTTTTGACAGTTTCCGACCGCTCCCATTCCGGAGAACGTGAGGATCTTTCCGGACCGGCATTATGTCACGCTGTTCAGAAATTAGGATGGGCGGTGGTTGCTACTGAGATTGTCCCGGATGAAGTCAAACACATCAAACGCTTTCTTATTCAGACTTCGAATAGTTTTATTGTTAATTTGATCCTGACAACAGGTGGAACCGGATTTGCCCCTCGAGATGTTACTCCAGAAGCGACGTTATCAGTGATTCAAAAACATGTACCAGGGCTATCCGAAAAAATCCGGCTCGATTCTTCCGCAAAAAACGCTCATGCCTTTCTCTCCAGAGGCGAGGCGGGGATTCTCAACCAATGCCTGATCGTTAATTTACCGGGCAGCCCAACAGGCGCCGTGGAAAGTTTTGAAGCGATTTCCTCACTACTACCTCACGCGATTTCCATCTTAACCCAATCCAAAAATTCTGAATCCTCGCATATATTTCCAGATCAAGACAAGGTTCATTAACCAAAAATCGCTATAATAATTCTAAGAATTGAGGCTTTTGTGCCCAACCCCAGTTTTCATTTTTTCCAATTACAAAAGATTGATCTGAAAATTGATGCGATCCAAAAACGGCTTTTTGAAATTAACCGCCTTCGTAATGACAATGCTAGTTTGAAATCCTTATCGCAAATTTTTTATGAGAAATCTTCTATCCTGGATGATTTGAAAAATAAAAACCTTGCCACAGAAGAAGACGTCCGAAAGCGGAAAATGAAAATCGAACAATCCGAAGCGTCACTCTACAGTGGTACGATCAAGAACCCAAAGGAATTGCAGGATCTTCAAGCTGAAATTAAATCTCTTAAATCCGCACTATCCTCCTTAGAGGATACCCAGTTACAACAAATGTTGGACATTGAATCCGCTGAATCGTTTGTTCTGACGGCAAAAGCTGATGTTGATGATTGTGAATCTCAACTTCAAACCCAATTTGCTTCTCTATTTATCGAAGAAAAATCGGCTTTATTAGAGGTGGAAAAAATTTCGCAAGAACGCCAGGTCGTGCTTGATCAGCTTAATCCTAATGATTTAACGACATATAACTCCTTGAGAAAAAATAAAAATGGTCATGCCGTATCATTAGTGGAAGAAGGCAGCTGTTCGGTCTGCGGCCAAACTTTGACACCGTCAGCGTTTCAAATTGCGCGATCACCGTCCCAAATGGCGTTTTGTCCTTCTTGCGGCCGGATATTATACGCAGGTTAAGAGAAATGTTATACCGTTTCCCTAATGTTGATCTTTTCTCCTTTTTGATCGGATTGATTGCCGGCGCCCTCACCTGGCTTCTGATCCATCAATTGTTTAAACTCGTACCAAAATTGCTAAAAACTTTAAAACATAATCGCGAACTTGAAATTTTGGAAAAACAACCTGAAATTGATGCGTGGTTGCGACAACAACTACTTAAGAAGTGCGAATCAGCCCATTTTGGTGCTTCCTTGTTTCCATTATCAGCGGTTTATACCGATATTCCTTTTCAGGTGCCGCTTTCTGCGATTAAACATAATACGCTTTACCCAGATCAAAATCCTGGGGTTTATTCCCTTTTTCCCCCCATTCCACAAACACCAGATATTCAGCAGGGATTTGCATACCCAACGATCTCGTTATCTGACGCGTTAACGCTCAACCATCAACTCGTCGTTCTCGGTGAAATTGGATCTGGGAAAACTTCCCTTCTGTCAAGATTTGTTAGCCGCGTTTTAACACAGGACGAGCGAACCCAACGATGGAACAAACATCTTCCCATCTACATCCACGCCTCTGAATTAGATTTTGATCTGGATATTGGTGACAATCTATTTGTACAAATAGCAAAAACGATTGATCGTGGTGGTCAGTCTCGTAACCTCGACATCTTATCCAAATTGCTACTCTCTTACTATGACAGATCGCAGCTGCTTCTTATCGTTGACGGATTGGATGAGTTTCCCACGGATATCCACAAGGTCGTAGTTGATTGGCTTAAAAACATCAATGAACGATATTTTGATCTGCCGATTGTAACCACGAGTGGTCCTTTCTATTCTGGCGACCTTGAATGTTCCGGTTTTACTGGTTTCTTTATGTCGCCATTTGAAAACCATCACCGAAACCAACAACTAGATCAGTGGCTGATGTGCTTATCAGAAAAAAATCCAGAAATTGCGAATAATATCCTTTTTCATCGGCTTCAACTGGAGCAATCGCTTACAAACCAAAACCGGTATCTTTCGATATTTGAAACTACCCTTTTAATTTGGGATTATTTTTTTGGAAGCTCCGAGAACCCAGACCTTATTGAATCATCACTTAAGTATTTAATCCGTCATTCAAATCAATCAGTTTCATCAAATGAAGCCGCACAAGCATTATTTCTTAATGCAACAATTAGCCCCGCTAACCTGATTACGTTAGATCCTGATGTATTAAAGGATTCCAGGAATTCCTCATTCTTGGCAGATTGCGTCCAATCGTTTGCGCTGGTAGACCTAAAAAACAACTTCTATAAACCCTTACATCCAGCCCTGATTCTTTACGTTAGCTCAATTTGTGAAGCACCGGCTAAGAATAATGAATGGGTTTATCCCCCTACCGATCCGATGATATGTCTCTCCTTGAGGTTGGGGCTTATAAGCCCTTTGAACCAAGAGAAACCTCAATCACCTCCCAATTCTTCTTTAATAAATTTTCTATCCTTCGTCCCTTATTTCGAGAATTTGGAAGACAGCAGTCCCTGGAAGCAAAGTTTCCTTGCCAAGGCTTACCAACTGATTCAGGACCCCGCTAATTCGCTGGCGAATAAAATTCAATTGTTGACTTTTTTTTCCAAGCTTCCAGCTGCTTCCCTCGCGCAAATTTTGGTCAAATTGCAGCAACACTCAGATTCTGATTGTCAACTTGTTTCAATCTACGCCCATGCGGTATTTGATCTTCCTGATCGCGTACATTTCCTTCAGACTATGCTACTTTCTGATAAAAATGAGTTTCGCGAGTCTGCATTAATTTCACTCGCTCGAATCTGGAACAGCGAAGCGCAAAAAATCTGCCTAGATTACTTTATGAAAGCAAGCGAACGAGACAAGAGAATCCTTGCAGAGTTATTTGCGCACAAACAAATAGTTGGACACGATATTCTTAAAGAGTTAACTTCAGTTGCTGATGCAAAATGCAGAAGAGCTGCTATTCACGGTTTGCAATTGATCAAAGAACCCTGGGTGAAATCAATTTTCGAAGATTTGAGTTTGCATGACTTTGAATGGAATGTGCGAGACGCAGCGGTGCACGCCCTTGAAACGTATGATGAAACTGTCTTTTCATTGGCAGACCCGTATTCGGATGCAACGAACAAACCCTGGTTGATCCAATTCGCAAGCCGCCATGGCATCGGAATTCCCGCAGACGTTTTTCCGACTACTGTATTGCATACGGTATTAAGTTCAGGCGACATCTCGGAACAAATTGCAGCCTTGGTCTTGCTAGCCCAACACCCAGACCCGCTTACTATTAAACAGATATCAGAAAGCGCCAAAAGTAATCGGTCGCTTCGAGAGCATGCTCAAGAATCGTTGTTCCAGATATACCGTGGGTCAACACATTAATTGGAGTTGATAACCGCTAATATGCGATCATTTAATTCCTGGCTGCTGATTCCAATAAATGAAATTAACTTCGTTCGGTTTGTCTGCCCTGCTAAGATTTGAATTTTTGAATCTTGAAATTTCAATATTTCAGCTAAAAACTGAATCAGTGCCTGATTTGCCTTGCCATCTACCGGCGGCGCGTTAAGACGGATCTTGATGGTGCCATTTTCCATGACACCAACGATCTTGTTCTTTGGCGCTCGGGGAGTGATTTTAACTGTGATTGCTGCTCCTCCCTCACCTTTTGAAAATTCCAGGTTCCTCATCTGGCCTCGCGGTTATAGAATTTGCAGAATGATATATTCCAAGAGTTGAAGAATTATCAACAGGATCAAGGGGCTAAAATCGAAACCACCCATCGAAGGTAATCGATTTCGGATCGGAGCAAGGAAAGGCTCAACGATTTTTTCGATAAAGTTCCTAACAGGGTGATAGGGTGGAAGGATAAAGGATAATAATGCGTTTACGATAATAATTAATGAAAATAATCTAAAAATTCCCTGCACGATCAAACTTACTGAATTCATATATTTCTCCAATTATTTGACGTAAATTCTTTGACCCATAATAGCTTCACCGATCCGCACGTAGGTAGCGCCACAACGGATGGCGGTTGAGTAGTCCAGACTGGTTCCCATGGAAAGCTCAGTCAGAGACTGTGTGGAAAAAATCGCTTGAATTACTTCCAATAACGTTCTACAGCGATCAAACTGCTTAATCGCCTGGCTTTCCGTCGAGTTGAAAGGTGGCATCGTCATCAAACCTTTGATCTGAAGGTTCTTAAAGCTTAACATTTTTCCAACTTTATTAATGAATTCCATTTCTTCTTCTTCATTCGTAGCACTGAATCCGAATTTGGATTCTTCACCAGAAAGGTTGACCTCTACCAGAACAGGACATAACTTTCCTATCTGTCCATATAATTTATCCAGTTTCGTCGCCAATTCCAGGCTGTCGACCGAATGAATCAAATTAAAAATCGAAGGAATCAATTTTATTTTTCGACTTTGAAGATGTCCGATCATGTGCCATTGAATAGGGGTCAATGAATTTAACTCTTCAATTTTTCGGTGTGTTTCTTCAGGGTAGTTCTCGCCCAGAAATTTAGCTCCCGCTTCAACCACCTCGAGGATCTTTTCTGGTGGCTGTCCCTTGGTCACCACAACGAGTTTAACTTCATCCCGATTTCTTCCCGAGCTTGCACAGACGCGGTCAATATTGTCTAAAACAGATTCATAACGTTCTGAGATCGTTTGATCCATGTCAATCATCTCTCAAAGGGCGATCAAGGCGCCAAAACGGCCCGTGACGCCTTTTTCAGCTCGATGGCTATACCAATGTTCAAGATCGCAAGCTGTGCACAAATCAGCCCTCTCAATCAGTTTTACACCGCATAGATTGAGAAGAGTCTCGTTTGCTTTCCAAAGGTCAAAATAGTTGTGTCCATCTCCCTCACAAATCAATTCTGAGTATTGACTTCCAAACCGCTGTTGTACTTGTTCGATAACTTCCTCGCCGACGCGATAGTGATCAGGGCCAATCGAAGGACCAATGGCGGCAATTAAATTGATTGGTTTACAACCATAAGTTACTCCGATTTGATGAATTGCTTCCTCGACGATGTTTAAAACCGTCCCTTTCCAACCCGCATGGATGATCCCGACCACTTTCTGGATTGGGTCATAAATCATAATCGGGACGCAATCCGCAAAGCGCATGAACAACGTAACGTTCGGATTGTTCGTAAAAATAGCATCAGCTTTTTGGTGTACTTCGGTGCTTTCTCGATGGCGATTCGTGCAAATTGTGGTTGTACTGTGAACCTGCCAGACATCAAAAAGGGTTTCAACCTTCCGGTTTAAAAATTCAAACGCTAATCTTCGGTTTTCAATAACATGCTCTTTGAGATCCCCAACCGTACCGCCTTGGTTTAAAGAACTCCAGGGAGACTGGCTTACTCCTCCCTTCCGTGAAAAAATACCATGAACAATGTTTTGAAATGGGCTGGACTCGAATTGAAATACTTCCAACTCGTCTTTATGAACGATTTTCATGAGGGTCCAAAAATTCTTGGTTTTCGATTTTCTTTATGATCGCCATCTTGCGGGTCAATAAAACACGGGTTTCTTTCAGGCTTTCTTCCATTAGGGGGAACATATACCAACCAGTTCCAGCCCCAAACAAAACTCCGGTGATCACGCGTAATAATGGTGTGCTCTCGCGCACCGGCATCCAAGCCGGCCATCCACTGGATAGGCTTGGAATCTGGGAGACTCCATCCAGCGCGATGGGCACCATTGCAATAATAATCCACGCAATCCAGTGAAGTTTTTTGGTTTTCTTTCCAGAAATCTGGAAAACAATGCCAAAAAGGGCCAGGGAAGCATAGATCGCCACATCCCGCTCACATAATGCCACTTTGTACCCTAAAGTCTCATTTCCCAAAAAATTCCTGGCAAAATCCAGCTCATTAACGGATTTTTGTGTGACCGTCTCGTAAGAAAGCACATTTTCGATTCCTGCGAGTTCGCGTGGATAATAAGCTTGTTCCCCGAATAGAAAAAAGGACCGGAAGGCTAATTGATGGCATAAAACCCGATAGACTTTATAAATCACTTGGGCAGGCGCAGCATTGCCGTTCCGCTCAAGAACAGGTGCCAGAAATGGAATTCCTACGAACACTATGAGGATAAAAGCGAGCATCATTGAATAATATTTTGAAAAGAAAAAGGAAAAACGATCTAGATTATTGATCTTTATCCCGTTCTTGACCCTGGTCTTGTATACCGGGTCGTTGGTCTCGTTCATTCTACTTTGCCTCTCCAACGCGGTTTTCGTCGCCACGGATAGCTCTACTTGCAGGATCGGCTTACTGAGTACATAAGGGCCAATATTGATCACGGGTGTTTTTTGGTTGTATTGACTCGCCAACTCAGGATTGTCATCGACGCAGATGTCTACAAGCAAGAGTCCATTACTGGCACAATGCTCCTCGAGATTAGTTTTAAAAAGATTTTGTTCGTCATCCTTGGTGCTGTAAAAGTAGGTAAGAGTCAACATAAAATTACGCCCGATTTCTAAATCTCAAAAACACGGACTTTTGTGCCGTCATAATTCTGTTGCTCGATATTCCCGACTTCATACGAAACGTTTGGCAGCGTCCATCGATAAATAAACTTGGCGTCATCGGGTTTCAGGTTGACGCAGCCATGCGACATGGGGTCACCCCATGAGTTGTGCCAATAGGTTGAATGGAAAGCCACGCCTCCTGAAGCAAATATAGAGGTGTACGAAACCGCAAATTCTTCATATCCTGATGCTTTGGTGTCCCCACCGCCCATATGTAACGACACATACTTGCGATTGACCACATGGTTTTCGCCGACTGGCGTCGCCCAATTGTCAACAGCTTTGCCATCGATGTTGTATTTCGCGCCCGTGGAAACCAACGTGAAAAGAATTTCATCGTTTCCCTCGTAACAAGAAACTGTTTGGTGGCTTAAATCTACTTCGATCCTTTTTTCGGTCACATTCGGATGAATGGGCGAAAGGTCATCAGGGGTTAATATTTTAAAAGCGCGGCCATCTGCCCAAAATTCATCGCCATAAGAGCCATGTTTTTCGAGAACATGGTAAATGATCTCCCCGTTCTCGTTTGTTTTAACTTCATCCACCCATAGGACCTGGCTGTAATAAAAACGCGGTTTGAGTGTTTCTTGCAAACGTGGTGATCTGCGAATGTCGCCGTCAAGCGTGATGTCTACATAAGGGACGGTTACTTCAGCCCAAAAGCCCGGAGTTCCACCATAGGTAGGCAGTGAAACCAAGGGTTGATTCAATTCAAGTTTTACCGGTTGAACATCGGGCGCGTAAATATAGCCCTTTTCAGTTTCATACCATAATCTGGATTTAAACCCGCGCGAGTCATTGGTCCCCAACACATCCTGTAAAATCGCCACGATATTATCGTCGTAAAGGGTTTCAATGCCCGGGCTGTTTATGTCCGGTTTTTGACGGACTTCAGTTTTGTAAAAAACCCGTCCTAATTTAGCCCCAGTAGGGAATTCTGGCAGGTAAGCTGACGCTTTGAATGTCTGAGAGAGCAGAACGGCGCCGAAACCAGCCGCTCCTAATTTTAGAAAATCGCGTCGTGAAAACTTTTTGATCATTCTTTCTCAAGCCTCTTCTATAAAATCCTATCTTGAACCATTTGTTTTGTCAGATTTATCATCGGTCCCCAATAAGTGTCCCCGGCAACATATTGGATCTGGTGCCGAAGTGTATCATAAAGTTTTTGCGTATTTTTTCCCAGGTTTCCAGCCTGAATGCGATTTCGAAGATCAACAGCTCGGGCGGCTGAAAATATCTCAATGGCTATGATTTGTTGCAGGTTACTGATTACCATTGCAGTATGTCGCGCGGCCGTCATGGCGTTCGCGTTGTGGTCTTCTTGCTCGGCGGAAGTTGGTAGTGAATGAACGGAATCAGGTGTCGCTAGAGTTTGATTTTCAAGAACTAAGGATGCTGCTGTGTATTGGAGCATCATCAGCCCAGAGTTCAACCCCGCTGATTCCATCGAATCCACCAACATAGGCGGGAGCCCATTGTTAAGTTTTCCGTCTGTCATTCGAAAAATGCGTCTCTCTGAGATTGCACCTAATTCGCACAAAGCGATAGTGAGAAAATCCATCACAAGTCCTACCGGTTCGCCGTGGAAATTGCCTCCCGAAATGGCTTGATCAGGTTCAAATATCAATGGATTGTCTGTGGCAGCGTTTACTTCCCGTTCAATGACTTGCCAGACAAACTGAATCGTATCTTTGACTCCTCCATGAATCTGAGGAGAACAACGCAACGAATATGCATCCTGGATATTGTTAGTAGAATCGATAAAACTGCTCCCAGAAAAGTTGTCTCTGATATTTCGAGCGGATTCGATTTGTCCAAGTTGTCCTCGTGCTTCATGAATGCGCGCATCAAAGGCACCTGAACATCCCAACAATGCTTCAAGGGTCAATGCAGCCGAGCGATCCGCCAAGTCACTTAAATATTCTGCATCGTAGACTGCTAAGGCTCCAAGCGCGGCGGAAAAAGTAGCTCCGTTGTTTATCGCTAACCCTTCTTTTGGCCCCAGGATGATACGCTTAATTTTGGCTGCTTGCATGGCAGCCTTACCGGTCATGACAATCCCTTTATACGATGCGAATCCTGACTCTACTTCATCGTCCGTGAGATCATTCGTTAAAACGAGCGCCATATGCGAAAGAGGACAAAGATCCCCTGAAGAACCAAGCGACCCTTGACTTGGAACAACCGGAATCACTCCTTTATTGAGCATTTCGATTAGAGTTTCAATAACTTCCACCCGAACCCCGGAATACCCTTTGGAGAGTGTGTTTGCTCTCACCAACATGGCTGCCCGAGTTACCTCTTCTGGCAAGGGTTCACCTGTTCCTACCGCATGGCTAAGGATAATATTTCGGCTTAACTGGTTGCTTTGTTGAGGTTGGATCTTTTTTTCAGAGAAAATGCCAAATCCGGTATTAATGCCATAAACAGCTTTTTCAGATTGAAGGATCTTGATTAATCGCTGGTTTGATTCTTCGATCCGCCTACGCGCTGCTTCGCCAAGTGAAACCGGCTCATTATCACGAGCTACTTTGACGATATCTTTGATCGTCAGGAGTTTGTCTCCTAGAAGAAGCATGGTTGGATGTCCTTAGAGATGGAATTTGGCACTTAATCACGGCCTTTAATTGCGCGGGCGATATCGCGAGTCGTGTCTTTCTTGGCGATATCCTCGCGTTTGTCATACAGCTTCTTGCCTTTGGCAACGGCGATGTCTAATTTAGCTCTTCCATCTTTAAAATACATTTTTACAGGTACGATGGTCACGCCTTTTTGTCGGACGGCGTTCCAAAGTTCTTTGATCTCTTTTCTGTGTAACAAGAGTTGCCGTTTTCGTTTAGGATCATGATTCGTGTAACTAGCTTGAGAATAGGTGGCTATGTGAGAGTCTACCAACCAGGCTTCATTTTCAGTTACCTGAACATAAGCCTCCTGGAGGCTTACTTGGCCGGCTCTAATCGATTTAATCTCGCTGCCTTGTAAGGAAATACCGGTTTCATAATGCTCAAGCAGAAAGTATTCGTATTCTGCCTTTCGATTTTTTGAAATTGCTTTATTTTCCATGTTTTAATTTTAACATACTTGGGTGTCTGTTTTAAAAAACTGTGATGTCAATTACTTTTTGTGATCATTTGCGCTGATTCCTTGAGTCTTTCCGCGGAAGTCATGAAATGGAGTTCATCAGGGTTTTGACCTATCCATCGCTCCAAGGGTTTTTTCCAATCAAGCAAGGCTAAGGCATCTGCAGGGAAGTGGCTTTTTCGGGCTCCAATATTTATTGTAACAAAATCAGCCAACGCCTTTTCCCATGCTTGCCAAGGAACTAAATCAGGTGTGTATGAAAAGGTTGCCAATCCGGAGAAGAAAACGGGCTTGCCTTCCGGGAATTCTGAAACCATCTCCACCAGGAATCTCAGAGAATCAAAGGTATTGAAAATCAACCATACTGGCAGTAAAGCTGTTTTGTCTACGAGGCCTGTATCATATTGCGAAAAGGTTTCAACGACGACACCGGTTGGAACAATGCCCTTTTCGTAAAGGAAGTTTTTCTTCGCCCGAAAGGCAAGGCGCGAAAAATCGTTCGGATCTTCAAAGGAGATTTTTACAAAATTGAATCCCTCTTTCTTACAGAACTCGTTCACCGCTTCAGCCAAACCGGATTCGCATCCCCATTCAGATTCAGGACCCTCTTCCAAAGGATAGTTATCAAGGAACCAATGAAAGTAATCTAACTTTTCCTTTTTTGAAAATTTTTTCAATCGTTCACTGCCGTAGAGGAATTCATCCGCGCTGATATCCCCCCAACCTCCTACCTGAAAAACGTTATTTTTGCCTGATCGAAATCGTTTCCATTTTGCTTGCCCATCCAGGAACAAAACATCCCCACCGGGTACGACTTTTTCTTTGATAAATTTCTTGTATTCCTCAGGTAAATCTATTAATTTCAGACGCAAATGATTAACCCTTTTCACTAACCAACCGTCGTGTACAGGGTCGTAATGCTGGATACTCATTAAGTCAGGATTATTGTCAGTAATCGATTTAGCCAGATGATCGGTTAAAGCGAAATACTGGTTCACATCGCCATGCATTGCGCCATTTTCAAGCGTTAGTACGAACGCCTGCGGCAGGAAAGGGCTATTTAGCATCGTGGCAAGATGCGCCGTTGTTCCCCCCATTCCGACGCCAACAGTTACAGCTGGAAATTTACTGTGGATTTCGGAATAATCTTGAAGCCTGCCATTCACTAAATCACTTGTCTTGAGATTCTGAATCCGATTACTCATTAATGCTTTTGATGGGTTTAACCTGGGGATTAAATAAGCAGCTGCAGCTTGGGGTAATATCCCGACCAGTCGTAAAGCCACTTTTTCAAATGTTGAGAAATCATATGGAGCGACCGACTTGCCTTGCAAAGCAGCCGCAACCGTTTTTGTTATCATTGGAGATGAACTTTCTTGACTCTCGAGTAAAATTGTCATCTTCAAACCTTAGCTGATTTTTACGAGTTGGATGATTGGAAATGAAAAAGAAACAAGAAACTTTCGACCTCAAGTCCTATTCCAAACAAACCACGACGAGACTCATTCTTGGAGCGTTACTTATTCTCATTATTGTTGGCTTGGGGCTTATTTATTTAATATATGGTCTTGGGGCAGTTTTTTCCGGCTTTTTGTGCGTCGCTGCCGGCATTCTCCCGATCATCTTAATCTATTTCATTTTTGTTTTCATCGAATGGATCGTCAAGCGATACCATTAGATTATTTTCCTTGGAAATATGACAACAACGCGGTGAGCAATCCAGCCCCAAACAATCCGATGATGATTAATCCAATCGGAATCCCCGCAAACACTTGCGTTTGAACAGCTTCAAATGTCGGAATAAGAAGTGGAGCGACAGGAGTATAAGTCGGCAACGGTGTCGCCAGTGGTGTCGTTACAAACTGGGCTGCCAAGACTGGGTCGATAGTAACAGTCACCTTTGGTTGCGCTTCCGGTGGCGATTCCACGATAGGAATCTCGCCAGCAGTAATGTCAATAAAAGGTGAATACACCCATCCGGTTCCTCCAGGTAATTCTGGTGCTTTAATCAATAACCAGTCTCCCCCTGCAGTCTTCCCGATCACAGGTACTTTTAATCCAATAACCAGGATTCCAATTTCATCAAACTGTGTGTTTGGACCTGCCCGAACATTTATCGAGTTACCAGTGGTCACACCCATTTTTACCGATCCCATCGGTCCAGTTGGGGTGCCTGTTACAGTTGGAATATTTCCAGTAGGTTGTTGCGCATGAACACTTTTTGGCGCGGAAAACGTATACATTGTGAGTACAAAAGCCACGATGATGAAAACCATGGCAACCCACTTCATTTTTATAAAAGTCATAAAGCTCCAAGTTTCATATTTTTAACAATCCTGATTATAATTCATATATGGTACAACGAATCTATCACGGAAGTTTTCAAAACAAAGACATTGCCAAGGCGCTCATGGCGCAATTCAGTCGTGGAAATCTTCAGGTTCAAGAATTCACCACTGGAGATACAGTTATCATCCAAATCGCCTCCTCGCCTTATGCTGCATCGGGAGGTTCAACAGCGTTGAGTATTGCACTCCAAAACGTGGCTGATGGTGTGGCTGTAGAAATTGGTAAACAAGCCTGGTTTGGGATTGCTGCAAGTCTCGGTGTATCAACTTTGGCAGCCCTACGAAATCCACTGACCCTTTTAAATAGACTGGATGACATCGCCCAAGACATCGAATATGTTCAGCTTACTGAAAATGCCTGGGGCGTAATCGATAAAACCGCCCGTTCTCTCGGCTCCGGTTATGAATTGAGTGACCGACTCAACCGCTATATTTGCGATTATTGCAACACTCCCAATTCTCCGGGAGAGCCAACTTGTTTGGCGTGTGGTGCCCCATTGGGAGATATCCAACCTCGGACCTGTCAAAAATGTGGGTATATTGTCTACAAATCTGAAGCCCAATGCATCAATTGCGGGGCAGTGATCTGAACGGACAATTTGCTTCTTAAATCGAAAGGATGCTCATGATCAAAATCTTAGCCGATACGACTTCCACGCTCTCGTTGGAGGAAGCAAAAAATCTTGATGTTCATTACCTTCCGCAAATCATTGTATTTGGTGAAAAATCTTACAGAGATGATGTTGAATTAACTACCGAGGATTTTTTGGTAAAACTTCGTGGTTCTTCAACGCTTCCTAAAACCGCAGCACCACCACCGGCTTTGTACAACCCAATCTATGAAGAAATTATTAAAAATGGAGACTCGGCTCTGGTGCTGACACCATCCGCGAAAGTGAGTGGCACCTACCGAAGTGCAATTGTGGCTGCGCAAGATTTTCCGGATGCAAAAATTGAGGTCATTGATACGCAATTGGTTGGTCCTGCCTTAGGGACGGTAGTGAGACTGACTGTTGAATGGGTCAAACAAGGTGTATCTCTCGAAGAAATCAAGATTCGCATCGCAAAACTTAGTCAACGCTGCACAATATACCTTTATGTAGATACGCTCGAATACCTCTTCAAAGGTGGCCGGATTGGTGCCGCAAAAGCGGTAGCGGGCAGTGTTTTACAGATCAAGCCAATCCTTCAGTTCAAAGATGGCCAAATCACTCAATTTGAAAGTCAACGTACCAAGAAGCGCGCAATTGCCCGCTTGCAAGAATTGGTTTTAGAACAATGTCCTCGCTCTACTGACTCTAACCTGGCAATTTTAGAGTCTGATGCCTTAAGCCAGGCGGAAGAAATGAAAAATGGATTTGAATCCTCTATGGGGATTAAAAATATCACGATCTGCAATCTTCCTCCCGCAATTGTCGTCCATGCCGGCCCAGGAGTCTTGGCGGTCAGTTTCTTTAGAGCTGAATGATCAATTTTCACTTGACTAATGGAAATTCTTTATCAAGATGAGGCGTTCCTGCTGGTGAATAAACCAGCAGGCTTGTTAACCATCCAGGATGGTTACAACCCGTCTCTGCCCAACCTTTTAACCCAGGCTCGACAAGAATTTGGAGCTTGTTGGGTTGTGCACCGGCTTGATAAAGACACAAGTGGCTTGGTATTAATCGCCCTTAACGCGGAAGCCCACCGTAATCTCAATCTTCAATTTCAAGAGAGAAAAGTGAGTAAGGTTTACTACGCTCTCACCCATGGGAAATTTGATGGGGATGAACTCCATATTGACGCGCCTTTAAAAATCAATGGGGATCGAAATCATCGAACAACTATTGATTACACTCACGGTAAACCTGCTCAATCGCGAGTTCACGTCGTAACTTCATTTGATTCTTCTTCATTGGTAAGTGTTTATCCCCAAAGTGGCTATACGCATCAAATCAGAGCCCACCTCGCCCACATTGGTCATCCGCTTCTGGGCGACACCCTCTATTTTCGTAAAGATAGAGGTTTTTCTCCAATCGCTCCAGACGTAATTTCCAGGGTTGCTCTCCATGGTTTTCAGATAGAATTTTGCCATCCCGTAACGGGTTTTCCTTTATGCTTCAAGGTGGAACCGCCATATGATTTTCAAAACGCCATCACCATCTTAAAAAAATCATCCGGAGTCTCCTCCGGATGATTTTATTTAAAAAACTTATTAATTGATGGAGAAGGATTTCTTGCTAACGGCGATAGCCCAGACAATGCCGGTTACGAGTAGCGCAACCACAACCCATCCAATGACTCCTAAATCCTGGTAGCGCACGATGACGGGTGCTGCGATCAGGCTGATTAGGTTGACCACTTTGATCATTGGGTTTAGAGCCGGGCCGGCTGTATCTTTAAGGGGATCACCCACGGTGTCTCCCACCACGGCAGCCTTATGACGTTCGGAACCTTTGCCGGTATTGGCAACGAGGTCGCGTGGTTGATCTTCAACACTCTTCTTGGCATTATCCCAAGCGCCGCCAGTGTTGGACATAAAGACCGCCAACAATTGACCGCTCAAGATCACACCTGCGAGGAAACCACCCAAAGCTTCGACTTGCAGAACCATACCAACAACCAAGGGCATGAGAACCGCAATGGTAGCCAGGGGGATGAGTTCTTTTTGAGCAGAACCAGTTGAGATTTCGACTACCTGGGCATAATCAGGTTTCTTGGTACCTTCCATGATGCCAGGAATGCGGAACTGCCTGCGGACTTCTTCAACAACTTTTACCGCGGCGCGGCTGACGGCTTTGATGGAGAGCGCGCTAAACAGCCATGGTAAAGCGCCACCGAGCAGGAAACCGATAAAGACCTTGGTGTCAGACACGCGGATCGAGTCAAGTACCTGGATGTCCATACCAAGATTCTTAATCAGGTCAAGTTGCACACGACTCACGTCGGTAATGAATGAAGAGAATAAGCTAACTGCCGCGATCACGGCTGAAGCGATGGCTACACCCTTCGTGATAGCTTTAGTGGTGTTACCCACAGCATCCAGATCGGCCATGGTCTGGCGGGCACGTAAGGTCACTTCATCCGTTTGACCGTGCCAAGACATCTCTCCAATTCCATTGGCGTTATCCGAGATCGGACCAAAGGAATCCATAGCAACATTATTGCCAGTATGGCTGAGCATGCCAATACCCACCATGGCGATACCATACAGTGTATAAATTGGCGCCTCTCCCACATAAAGAATCATCGCTGAGAGAAATGCCACCACAATGACTACCAACGCCCAAACACTTGATTCCATGCCGATCGAGAGACCGGAAAGGATCGTAGTCGCTGAACCTGTTTTTGTAGAATCCACAATCTCTTTGACTGGAGAATACTTCGTAGATGTAAAGTATGAAGTCAATGGGTTGAACGCAACGGCTAATGCCACGCCGATGGTGGTTAAAACCGCCAATTTCCAGTCGTTAGCATACAAGATCGCGACCACGAAAGCCCAAATGACTGTGTTAACACTAGAAACTTCATAAGAGCGAAACATGGATTCTTCCGCGTCGTGCGCTCGCATGAACTTGATCGGGAACTTCTCCCAAATAGGAACTGTAAAAGTGCCCAAAATCGAGCTGATCACACCAATACCGCGAATGATCAATGGGAAAACGATCCATTTCATATTCTGATCCTGGCTCCAGAGAGCCAGACCAAGGATCAAGGTGGAAACGATGGTGACTTCGTAACTTTCGAAAATGTCCGCGGCCATACCTGCGCAGTCACCAACATTGTCGCCGACCAAGTCAGCGATCACAGCGGCGTTTCGCGGGTCGTCTTCCGGAATATCTTTTTCGACTTTACCAACAAGGTCAGCACCAACATCCGCAGCTTTGGTGTAGATACCACCACCCACGCGCATGAAGAGCGCCAACAGCGTACCGCCGAAGCCAAATCCGAGTAATGCATCTGGTGAAGCCTTACCGAAGATTACAAAGATGACTGTACCGCCCAGTAAACCCAAGCCATCTGTCAGCATACCCGTGAAAGTACCAGCATAATATGCGATTGAAAGTGCTTCGTTGAACTCGCGTTTGGCTGCTGAAGCAGAGCGTACGCTGGCTTGGATCGCCATGCGCATGCCAAGCTGTCCAACGATCAATGAGAAGGACGCGCCAAGTACAAAAGCGATCGCGCGACCCACCGCAATGACCAACTGGGTGTTGTACTTTTCAGGGGGAAACTCAAGTAATGCTTCGTGACTGGGGGGAACCACGTATACAGATAGGAACAAAGCCACAAATAGAATACCGATAGCCGGCAGAATGGTTTTAAGCTGCTTTGAAAGGTAGCCTTCCGCACCTACGCGGATCGCATCCCATACTTCTTGCATCTTTTCGCTGCCTTTATCTTTTTTAAGTACCAACCTTCTAAGCAACCATGCGTAGACTAAACTAATGAAGGCTGTTACAAGTACTGCGGCGATGGCGATTTGTTCAAAATTTGTTAAACCATGCCTGGCAAGACCTAAAATATCCATTACTCCTCCTAAAGATTTGAAGTTCAAGTAGTGCAAAAATAATTCGTTTTCACGAAAAATATATTGTACGATTTTTTTTTGACAAGTAAAGACAAAAGCCATGTTATTTATGTTATATATTGCTTTATTTGCTTATTGACTTTTGTCCTTCTAATGTTGTATATTGTTATTCGGTTGTTTTTGGCTTATATAAAACGAGCGGAAGCCCTCTTCCGCTTTTTGTACGCCAGTATGCCAAAGTTCGGTAACTTTGTAACTATTGAAATTCTAATAAAATTTGTGTATTCTAAATTCAACTGAGATGAAGCGTGAGGCAGTTATTAGATCTCATCTTTACTCTTTAGACTAAGGACTGCGATATTTAATGGAAAACCCAATTATTAATATTGTTGAAGAAGATGATGAAGAGTTTCCGGCCATCGCCAGATTAATTGAACTTGGCCGACAAAAGAAATTTGTCACAATCGACGATATTTTGCACTTTTTCCCGGATGCGGAACAAGATCTCGAGCAACTTGAAGAAACTTTCGCTGCCCTAATGAGCGCAGGTATTCCTTACATCGAAGACGAATCTCTCCACGAAGAACCTAGTGACGAAGAACTCGCCACCCATGAGGAAGTTGAAGAACCAAAATCCTTAATGGCTGACGACCTTGAAAACATTGACACTGATGATACAATCGGCCTTTATCTTAAAGAGGTCAGCAGGGTTCCTCTTCTAAATGCGGAAGAAGAGGTCGAACTTGCTCAACGCATTGAACGTGGCAGAATGGCTCGAGAGGAGCTGGCCAAAGGTAACGTCAACACAAAACGTCGGTTAGAACTTCGCAAATTGATTGAGGACGGCTGGTCTGCAAGGGAACACTTGATCACAGCAAATTCCCGGCTGGTCATTAGCGTCGCCAAAAAATACATGGGGCGTGGTGTTCCGTTTTTGGATTTAATCCAAGAGGGCAATATAGGCTTGATCCGTGCCACAAAGAAGTTTGATTACCGCCGTGGCCATAAATTTAGCACCTATGCCACATGGTGGATTCGCCAAGCGGTCACTCGAGCGATCGCAGACCAGGGACGAACGATTCGGGTTCCGGTACACATGGGCGATCAAATCAATAAATTGCTTCGCATTCAGCATCAGTTAACACAGCGTTTAGGTCGCGAACCAACCGTTGAGGAACTTGCCATCTCTTTGGATGTTCCACCGAAAAAAGTTGAAAATATGATTCAGGTTGCCCGTCGACCTCTCTCGCTCGAAACCCCGACAGACGATGAGGAAGATTCCGTTTTGGGTGATTTCATTGAAGACGAAGAAGCGCCTCCTCCAGATGAAACTGCCACCTACAACCTACTTAAAGAACATTTGGAAGATGTGTTGAATGGGTTGCCCCCCCGCGAAGTCAGAATATTACAATTGCGATATGGTCTGCTGGATGGGCAAGCTTATACCCTTGAAGAAGTGGGGCGAAAAATGGGGGTCACGCGCGAACGCGTCCGCCAGATCGAAGCTCAAGCATTGAGTAGGCTTCGTCATCCTTCGATTCGAAGAAAACTACGCGATTACCTCGGTGATTAATATTTAAGAAGCAGTTGGAATCAACTGCTTCTTTTTAGACTTGCGCATTTGCATTGATTGTTGCATACTTAATCTTGAGGTTTGATTTTGGTTATGGTCTCTTTACGCGCATATAATCGAGAAATCGAGCAATTAATTGACAATGGCCGTTACGATGAAGCCATTGCACATTGCAAACACATACTTCTATCTTACCCAAAGTATATTGAAGCCTATCGGAATTTAGGCAAGACGCTTCTTGAAGCTAAAAGGTATCCAGAAGCTCGTGATATTTTTTCTAGAGTGATTTCGGTTTTCCCAGATGATTTTATCGCTCATATAGGTTTAAGTATTATTGCAGAAGACAATCGCGATCTCGACTTGTCCATCTGGCACATGGAACGTGCATTTGATATGCAACCCTCAAATGTAGCGATTCAGGAAGAGCTAAAAAGGCTTTTTTCACGTCGAGATGGCGCTTCTCCTCAAAAAATACGCCTTTCGCGCGGCGCATTAGTGCGCATGTATGCGCGTGGTGAATTGTTTGCTCAAGCAATTACTGAGATCAATAACATCCAGCTTGAAGACCCAAAACGTTTCGAGCTGGAAGTCTTGTTAGCAAAAATGAAATACCACTCGGGTGCGATCGAAGAAACAATTTCCATTTGCAACCAGATTCTCGAAAAGAATCCTTATTGTTATGAAGCCAATCAGCTCATGCTTGAACTTTTCATGAATAAAAAAGAGCATGAACGTGCTATTGTTCATAAAAACCGGTTGGTCAGCCTGGACCCGTACTATCGTTACCTTACAAATTCTCATTCCACTGCAGATGTACCAGAGGGCAAGATTGAGATCGAAAAATTGCTTTATTTGCCTTATACCCAGGAAGCAACAATCCCTATGTGGTTACAATCAGAAAATGGCCCCGAGAATGACTCTGTAGGACATGATCTAGATTGGCTGAAAAACCTGGAGGCTAAAGAGTCTCCCATCGCACCTGTCTTTTCGTCATCTTTGGAGGGAAAATCCACCCATATTGCATCTTCCCAACCAGACAATCTTTCAGAGACTATTTCTGCTGAAAATGATTCGATTCCCGATTGGATGAAAAACGCTGGCTGGGAGACTGTTCAGGCTGATCTTCAACCTGACAATTCTGAAAAACAAGTAGAAAACATTGAAATTAATGCGAATTCATCCAAAACACCTGATTGGTTGAATCCAAGCGTATCGCTACTAAGCGATAATTTCAGCGAAACAACCCAAATTATGGATAATAACGTTTCGCCAGATGCAAATCACGAATTTGCTGGATTATCTCCTACAACCCCCAATCCATTTTTTGAAACCAAAGAAGAGGCAAATATGGATACAAACGAGAACTTGGGCAACGATCAATCCAATTCAGAAAACAATTCAGATTGGCTGCGCCAATTTGCTGTAAACCCTGACGATTCTACATCGTCCAATGACCAAGACCTTCCTGATTGGTTAAAGAATTTTGACAAGGATGAAAAAGTTCAAGAGGATTCTTCCGATGAGATGCCTGACTGGCTTAAAAACCTTCAAGAAGAAGGCGAACCAGATTTAAAATCGGTTGAACCTGTTTTAGAATCTACCGTGGAATTATCGGAAGAATTAGATTCCACAAGGGCTATGGATCAGCTTTCCGCGGAGGTGATTCCCACCGAAACGATTTCGGAACCTCTGCCCAATGAAGAGCTATTCAAGGAAACCACTTCCTCAAGTCCAGCAGATGGCTGGGAAAAGGTAGAAATACTTGAATCCAACGAGTCACATCTGAGCGAAGAAGATACACTTGAACCAATCAAGAAAGACCCTGACGACATCATCCCAGACTGGGTAAAATCTGTCCTAAACTCGACACCTCAAATTGAGCCGGTTCAACAGGATGATGTATTACCAAATCAGGAGGTTAGTGAAACTGTTGAGGCAACTCAAGATATATCCAAATCTACCGAGTCGATCGGCCCTGTTTATGCAAATGGTGAGGAAGGCGGAATTTCTCAACAAACGAACGACGAGCTTTTAGAATGGCTAAGAGGTCTCAAAACCGAGGACGAAAGAAACGACATTAAAGATGCCACTCTTAATACAAATGACCAGGCTGACGAAGAAAATGTGGTCGAATCATTAGGTCGCCTTGAAGAGATTACAGGATCGGTCTCAATTCCTATTGAAGATTTCACGACTGAAGTAAAAGACGAAGTTATTAACCAAATTGATCCTATTGGAGAAGAAGAATCCCCGGTTCGACCGATTGACACACCCGAAAGTGAAGAGATGCTCGAATCGATTTCCACCGCTACTGAAGTTGTGGATGAGATGATCCAAAATGAGACTCCAACCATGCCAGTTCTCACTATTCATCAACAATTATCGAACGAGATCAATCTCCCTTCAGATGAAGATCAATTAGTTCAAGAGTTATTAAAAGACAAACCTTACGAGGAAGTACCGGCAATGATCAATGGTCTCGTAAAAAGCGGGAATGATTTTTCCGAGCTTCTATCCGCGTTCCAACAGGTTCACAGCCAGGACTTTAATGACTTCAGGTATTGGCAGTGCCTTGGCGATATTTATGCCAAGCGCGATCAACTTTCGGATGCCTTATCTGCTTATCAGCAAGCTGAAGAAATCCTTGTTAAGAAAATATCAAATTAATTGGAGTTATTCGTGGAACGCACATTAGTCTTAATTAAACCTGATGGTATTCAACGCAGTTTAGCCGGTGAAATTATTAAACGGCTTGAGTCGCGCGGATTAAAAATAATTGCGTTAAAGTTCATGCGGGTTTCTGAAGAATTGGCAAGGGAGCACTACAAAACTCATATTGGGAAACCTTTTTACGAAGGACTGGTTCGTTACATCTCCAGCTCGCCTGTGATTGCAATGGTCTTGGAAGGTCCTCAAGCAATTCAAGCCGTTAGACAGACGATGGGCTCCACCAACCCTGTGGAAGCCACCCCCGGAACGATTCGGCACGATCTTGCTATTCTCACTAGCCGTAACCTTACCCACGCCTCAGATTCAGTAGAAAGCGCTGAAATCGAGATACAAAATTGGTTTACACCTTCTGAACTGCACCCCTGGGAACGACTCCATGAAAATTGGTTCACGGGATTGAACTAGCCACATCTTTTACGACAGGAGTACCTATGAAAATATTTATCACTGGAATCAGCGGATTCCTGAGTATTAACTTGGTTCGATTCCTATTATCAAAAGGATTTACCGATATTTCAGGCATTGATCTTGTAGATTTTGACTACCCTGAAAGAGACCAAATCAATTTTTTACAGGGTGACATCCGTGATCGAGATGCGCTGAAAAAAAGTATGCTGGGTGCGGATGTTGTGATCCATACAGCCGCCGCACTCCCCCTTTACACACCTGAAGATATCTATACTACTGATGTAATTGGCACTCGAAATGTGCTCGAACAAGCACAAAAGTATGATGTTAAGCGATTTGTTCACATCTCATCCACGGCTGTCTACGGTGTTCCAGATCACCACCCTCTTTATGAAACGGACCGAGTTTATGGAGTTGGCCCTTACGGAGAAGCCAAAGTTAAAGCAGAAGAAATCTGCACCGAATTCCGACAAAATGGGCTTTGTGTTCCAATCTTGAGACCTAAATCATTTGTGGGACCTGAACGCCTGGGAGTTTTTGCAATTTTTTACGAGTGGGCATCAGAGGGTAAAAATTTTCCAAACATAGGGTCAGGAAATAATCTTTATCAGTTGTTGGACGTAGAAGATCTTTGCCAAGCGATTTACGCCTGTTTAACAGAGGGTTCGACAAAGGTAAATGACACTTTTAACATTGGCGCAGCAATCTATTCAACAATGAAAAATGATTATCAATCCGTTCTCGATGAAGCTGGATTTGGAAAAAAAATTATTCCCTTCCCGGTAGGTCCGGTGGTTCTCGCTTTGAAAGTCTTAGAGTTTCTAAAATTATCTCCTCTCTATCCATGGATATACGAAACCGCTTCAAAAGATTCTTTCGTATCGATCGAAAAAGCTCAACAACAATTAGGATATGCACCCAAATATTCAAACAAAGAGGCGCTTATCAGAAATTATCATTGGTATTTACAGAATAAATCCAGGTTGACCAACGGCTCAGGGGTCACTCATCGCCTGCCCTGGAAGCAGAAAGCTTTAAAACTTCTAAAGATTTTTTTCTAATCTAAATTGCTGATGAATCCTTGACGTTGATTTTTTCATGTGGTAAACTTTACCAAGTTCGGGGGCGTGGTGTAGCGGCTAACATGCGGCCCTGTCAAGGCCGAGATCGCGGGTTCGAACCCCGTCGCTCCCGCTCGAACCAAAAAATCCTCTTTGTGAGGATTTTTTTGCGCTTATAACGAGGCGAAACTCTGCTATTTTTATTTGCTTGAATATTTAAATATTTCTACTATACTTAAAACACTAAAGGACTCAGGTGAATCGCGATGACCGTTTCGAATAACAGTAATTCTCGTTCAAGCGCCATTGTAGGGATCGCAATTGTGGTGGTATTAATTGTTGCGATTATTGGGATCTGGGTGATGAAAAGTACCGCCTCGCCAACCGGAACGATGCGCCAGGTCACTTATTTTGTCGAAGCAACTGGCGGTTACGCAGTAGTAATTTACACAGATTCAATTGGAAATCAAACGGACTCGACCATGTTAACCACACCGTTCAGGCGAACCATTTCCTTACCTGTTGGTAACGAAGTTTACTTGACCGCGAGCAATCCTTCCCAAACCGGTACAATTACCTGCAAAATTTCGATTGATAATCGGGAATGGAAACAAAGTACCGGCACCCACCCCGTGGACTCGGTGGCTTGTGCCGGTATTATTAAATAATAATCTTGTTTTAACATTTAAAGACAGACTGTTAACCGCTTACAGTCTGTCTTTTTGTTGAGTAAGGACACTTTCAAGATCAAGAAGGATCACCAATTCCCCATCTATTTTAGCCACGCCGCTGATATACGAAGAATCAATAGTGGTGGCCATCTGGGGTTTAGGTTCGATCTGGGCCTCATCCACATCAATGACTTGTGAGACCGAATCCACAATCATACCGATTTTGGCATCTTTCAATAATGCTACAACGATTCTTGAGTCTTGTGTATATTGCCTTGAACCCAATTCAAGCCTCGTCTTAAGATCGATCACGGGGACGATATTGCCGCGCAAATTGGTTACTCCAACCACAAATTTTGGAGCACGCGGAACAATGGTAATCGCTTGCATTTTAATAATGCTCTCTACAGCTGCGATATTAATGCCATACTCTTCATCAGCCAGTTTGAATGCAACGATTTGTGTACTCATTTTTGCTCCACGTTCATTTTCTTGATTATTTTTTTACATCTGGTTTTGCAGGAACAGGTATTTGCGCCGTAGTTTGGCCTTGATTTTTTCCTTCACGCAATGCCAGATGGATGTTTAGATTCACGCCACCAAATAAAACTGGTACAACGATCCGGGCAAAATCCAATGTTGAAATGGTTGCGTCCTTGCCTAACAAGAGCGTTGGTGGAGAAATCGTAGCTTCATACCCTGCTTTAGAAAGTTTTACACTCGCCCTTCCGGTGATCACATTACCTAACTCAGCAATGCCGCTCTGAGCAAGCGTGTTGAATTCTTCGATATTCTCGCCTATCATTTTCGAAACTAGCAAAATTGCTGTTTCGTTCGACATGCCAAAATAGACAGTTCCTTCAACAGCCCCGACAAGGGCTATGATCACCGTGATGTCGTCGGTTTTGTATTCATTTTGTTCTAATCCGAGAGGACCTCGTTCAGCTTCAATACCAGCTTCTGCTTTTAATATTTCAAAAGCTGCTTCAATAAAGGGGTTTAGGAATTTAACATTCATTTTTTCCTCGTTTATCCTATTTTCGTGAAACAGCTTGTTTGATTAGCGGCACAAAATTATCATCCCACTCACCTGCCTGGCTTTCTCGAAGCGCCAGGTGAATCACCATCTCGCCAAATTCACAACTTAATGGAACAACTATTCGTGGAAAATCCAATGTAGATATCTGCACACCTTTGCCAGTGATCATCGTCGGAGGCGAAATCGTAGATTGGTAACCGGCGTCAGACAACAGCACAGTTGCGCGGCCGGATATTACATTTCCAAGCTCAGCCACGCCACTCTGGGCAAGATTGTCAAAATCGGAAAACTCTTGTCCCATCATTTTTGAGACCAATGCTTTTCCTACATTTTCTGACATTCCAAACAATACAACTCCCTGAACCTGACCAACAAGGTTGATTAATACCGTTACCTCATCTGTCGTGAGTGCAGATTTTTGCAAGGTGAGTGTTCCCTTTGTGATGTTTACTTTTGCTTCCGCTTTAAGAACTTCTGCAGCAGCATCTACAAAGGGGTTTAAAAATTTTACGTTCATCCTGAATGTCCTCCAACGATACTAAAGAATAAACTCAATTGTTTTTTAAACCAATAAACGTTTCAGCTTCTGTGACATATTCACCCACACGAATGATCAGGTTTTCCATTTTATCAGCGGACCAATTTGTTTGTTCAAGTGCAAAATCGTTCAACTTATATTGCAATCCATCCGTTCCAATTCCAATTCCAAGCATCATCATTGCCGCGTCAGAGACGTGAACACAAGAAGCAATTAAACTGTGCTCACCAGCAAGCTCTGGTTCATGATGGAAATGAATCGCAGCTATTAGAGGATCTGCTAGTCGCCAACGCCTCGCTATTTCCATACCAAGACTGGCATGATTTATCCCAAATATTTTGGTTTCCAATTCTTCAAATGACATGCCTCTCCAGTTAGCGGTTTTGATATTCTCTTTCCTTAATAAAATTTCAAAAGCTAATTTGCCAATATCACAAAGTAAGCCGGCATGGTAAGCAGTTTCAGCGAGTTCATGTCCAAACTGTTCAGCGACAATTCTTGCACCCGCAGCAGTGCCGATTGAATGTCGCCATAATTCTCCTCTTTCTAATCCATAGCCAGGAACCGGTCTTTCTAAATAAGGGGCAACCGATGCAGCAAGGATGATCGACTGGATCGTACTTTGCCCTAGAACCACCGTGGCTTGTTGAACCGTGGTTACGGGGTAAGAAAGGCCATAATAAACAGAATTTGCCATTCTGAGAATCAAGCTGGTTAACACTTGATCTTTGCCGAGAACTGCTGAAACGCTGGACATGCTCGAATTCGGGTCGCGTATCAATGATAGCGCCTTTTGAGCTGCCTGGGGTAATGGAGGCAAATTACCAACTTGATTTACCAGTTCTTCAATACTGATACCCATATTAGTCACCGCTCTTTTGGTAGAAGGAAATGCCCATGTTTTTTAACCCAAACTCATTAGGCCTTGGAATGATCTCAGTCCCTCCCAAGAATAGAATTCCTCCTGGACGTAACGCTTCTTGAAACTTGTGGTTGAGTAAAGATTTCACTTCGGTAGTGAAATAGATAATTACATTTCTGCAAACGATTAAATCGATGTTCTTGTCATAAGGGTCGGTGATCAAGTTCTTTTCATGAAAATCAATTTTTTTAGCATGCTCTTCTTTTATAAAATATGGAGGACCATCGCTTCGAAAATATTTAGATAATTGCTTCTCATTAACGTTCTTTACTTCATCCTGCCTAAACGGACCACCAGCCTTTGCCTTTTCCAGTGCACCCCGGTCCAAGTCAGTGGCACTGATTGAATAAGAAATTCCAGGGTTAAGTTCTTCTAGAATCATCAATAAAGTGTAGGGTTCTGCACCTATCGAACAACCCGCACTCCAAATTTTGAGACTACGATTTCCCTTTGTTTTCGCAAATTCTATTAAGCCCGGAAGAACCTGCGTTTTCAACGAATTCCATCGTTCATGATCTCGAAAAAATTCGGTAACATTTATGGTCAAGTAATCTCTGAAGCGAGATAATTCTTTTTCATTATCTTTAAGTTTAGAAAAATAGGCGTCCCAATTTAGGTCTCCCATTCTCACCAACCATGAATCAAGGCGTCGCTTCATTTGCTCGTCCTTGTATCCGTCTAGGTCAATATCGAGCATTTTTTTGACGGTAACCTTGATTTTCAGATAAACATCTTGATCCATATATTCTTATCTTCCTCTAACGATTAAATTACACACGTAAGTATTCCATAATTGCTGGCGCCATCTCGTTTAACGGAAGCACTTTGTCCGCGGCGCCTGCTTCAGACACGCTCCGGGGCATGCCCCACACCACGCAGGTAGACTCATCCTCCGCGAAAACATATCCTCCCGAGCTGTGTATTAATGCTGAGCCACTCGTGCCATCCACGCCCATGCCTGTAAGAATTACGCTGACAATTGACTTCCCAAAATGCGGAACGGCAGAAAACATGGTAACGTCAATGGCCGGTCTCACTCCGTGGACCGATGGGTTTTGGTTTAAGGAAATTCGTTTATCGCTATCTAATACCATATGAAATCCACCCGGAGCGAGTAACGCTTTGCCGACTTCAAGTTCATCCCCGGGTTCCGCTTCTTTGACGTGTATCTTAGAAATCGCGTCTAATCGTTCTGCCAACGAATGAGTAAAACCCACAGGCATGTGTTGAATAATCAAAACTGCTGCGGGGATTCTTTCAAGTAAGGGGATGACAGTATTTAACGCTCTTGGGCCACCAGTAGATGATCCAATAATTAGCAATTTATCCGTGGGACTCATAGGCCTGGTAAGTTTAAGTTCTGCTTTGTTCGTTTCTGTCGGTTTAACTAAGATCGGAATCGAATAGACCTTGGCATTAACGACTTTAATAATCTTTGCGATGACTTCGTTCATCACTTCAGCGATATTCGCTTTGTTTTCTGGTTTGGCAATAAAGTCAACCGCGCCGAGTGTCAGAGCCCGGATCGTTTCCGAAGCTCCTTCTTTTGTCAGACTGCTTAACATGATAACCGGGCAAGGGTGCCGAGCCATGATTTCTTTAAGCGTTGATAAGCCATCCAATCGGGGCATCTCAACATCGAGAGTAATTACATCAGGTTTATATTTCTCAAGTAACTCAAGGGCTTCGCGCCCATCACGCGCCGACACGATCACCTGAATGTTGGGCGTCATGTTTAAGTGTTTTGTGATTGAAAACCGCATGAAGGCGGAATCATCAACCACCATCACCTTAATTATGCGTTTAGAGTCATAGCTCGAATTATTTTCCATTGGAACCTTATCCAACCAGTTTTTGAAGTGCTCCAATTACTCGGTCACGTTCAAATGGTTTTACGATAAAATCTTTGGCTCCTGATTTGATTGCTTCAAGAACAACAGATTCCTGCCCTAATGCGGTTAGCATGATCACTTTGGCGCTAGAATCTGTTGCCAAGATTTCACGCAGGGCAGTCAAACCATCCATTTCGGGCATTGTGATATCCATCAAAACCACATCAGGTTTTTGGGCTTTGAATGCATTTAAGGCAAGTAATCCATTCTCTGCCTCAATCACATCATAGCCGTCTCCAACCAGCATTTTTGAGATCCTCACTCGAAGGAACTCTGCATCATCCACTACAAGAACTTTTGTCATTCCTTTGCTCCTTAATCCTGGTTTTAAAAATCGCTTTCTTTCTCGCCAATCATTCTGATAGTCATTCTTCCTTGGGCGACATACACCCGAAATGTCCTTCCTGTGTTTCCTCCAACACTCTGGTTCGCGATTTTAAGTTTCGTCTTTTCCAATATCGCTTGAGCTGATGCAATATTACGGGTTCCGATATCAAATGATTTTGATAATCCTGGTGCGGTTAGCATATTGGCTCCGCCAGCAATTTTAACGATTAACCTCTCTTTGGTCGCCCCTTTTTCGATCATCAATTCCAAGAGTTTTTTTATTCCATTTCCGACATATTTTGTTGATTCCAAATCAGATCCATTCAAAGGTTCAGGCAATACGGCATGTAACAAACCAGCAACCCCTTTAAAGGGGTCGTAGACTCCAACACCTACACAGGATCCCAACCCAAAAGCTACCAGTATTTCGTTCTGGTTATTACTCACAACCACTTCTCCTAATCCAACACCAATACTCGTTTCCATAACAATAAACTCTATTTCGCTCCATACTCCATAATCGTTTTGGTGTCTGGTATCACCCAAAATTGGATGTCAGATGAAATTTCGTCAAAGTCAAATTTGGCTGCAATTAATAAAACTTCTTCATTTTCCACGCCAGCAGTTGCTATCACAATGTCAAGAATCGCCCCGAGCATATCAACCATAACGGCTGGGGGTGTTGGCCTAACTGAACTCCCAGTATTGTCGGCTACATAATTCAAAAAGTAAGCCCCAGTTATATTGCCCAATTCTTGAAGGGCAGACTTTTCCATACTACCTATCGATGTTGTTGTCCCTACCGGGTTGCCCATGATCAAATCAACCAGCATGGTCGTTTTCTCAAATGGAATAACTAACATCATTTGTCCGGCTATTGTTCCTTCGGATTTTAGGTAAATCGCGACCGATTCATCTTCCGGGCCGCCAAGCATTGTTGAAATATCCATAAGCTTGACTAATCGGGTGGCAGAGTGTTGAATGGCCAATGATTTTCCGATCATTCCAGAAAATCCTTTTGCCGCGTTCTCAATCCCCTCTTGTGAGACTTTTGATAGCAATTCAACAAATTCGTCAGTAAAAATATTCTTTAGTTCAGTCATGTCTTCCTTATTCAATGAAGGGTTGATAATTTAAACAAACCTTGAATATCAACGATTAATGCAATCTGTCCATCACCTAAAATTGCAGCGGAGGATATTCCTTGAATATCTCCAATCAACGAGCCAAAAGACTTAACCACCACTTCCTCTTCGCCTACCAGATGTTCGACAACAATACCAATCTCTTGTTTACTTACTCTCACAACAACAATGTATGAGTACTTAACCGGTCTATTGTCTTTAATGAGATTGAAAACGTCTGCCAATTTGATTAATGGGATAATCTTTTCCCGTAAAACTACAACAGGACGTCCATTAACCGTCTGAAACTCGGTTTCGGTTAATTTTTGAGTTTCAACAACAGTTACCAATGGGATGGCAAAAGTGGAGTCATTCACCCTGACAAGAAGTGTAGGAACAATTGCCAAGGTAAGAGGAAGGATGATCTGAAATTGAGATCCTTTTCCTGGAATGGAATCTACCAGGATATTGCCATTGAGTCGCTCAATGTTACTGCGCACAATGTCCATTCCAACACCGCGCCCAGAAATATCCGAAACTTTCTCTGCCGTTGAAAGTCCGGATTCAAAAATAAGGTCTACTGCTTTTTCATCGGACAAAGCATCCGCTTCGGCTTGGCTGATGATTCCTTTGCGCACCGAGGCAGCCTTGATTCTTTCGACGTTTATTCCACCGCCATCATCTTCGACAGTGATTACGATTCGTCCCTGGTCGTGCCGCGCAGAAAGAATGATCGTTCCACGGATTTCTTTTCCCAAGGCCCGTCGTGTTTCTGGGGATTCAATGCCGTGGTCTACCGAGTTACGGATGAGATGGATTAATGGGTCATTGATTTCTTCGATCACAGACCGATCCAATTCAGTTTCTTGCCCACGGATCACAAGATCGATCTCTTTACCCGTTTTCTGTGCCATATCTCGAATCATTCTGGGGAATTTTTTGAAGACATTAGCTACAGGCAGCATCCGAATATGCATAACTTCTTCTTGTAGTTGATCAGTAATTCTGCCGATGTGGACAACCGCCTCGGCGAGATTGTTGATGTTTTCATTCCCTCTGAATTCCATATCAAAAAGTGAATGGATCTTGGTGAGACGATTTCGGTCGGTAATCAGCTCACCAACCAGATTCATCAGAGCGTCCAAGCGCTCAACGCTTGTTCGAACTGTGCGATCGACGAGATGATCAGGGCTTTTTCCAACCTCAGCTCCGTTTAAAATCGCGGTACGTTTCTGCGACATGGTTTCGTTTAATGCGTGATCAATGACTTCTTGAGAACATATCTCCATGGAAACGATCAATTGTCCCAACAGGGGCGCGCTCTCTGGAGGGTAAGATCGTTGTTTCTCGAGAACTTCTTTAAGCTGCGCGGAAGTGATGAAACCTTTTTCAATAAGGAATTCACCCAAACGGGGTATGACAACTTCCTCGTCTACCTCTACTTTTGTAATCGCGACATTTGCCACTGTATTGTTTTCAATTACTTCATCACCTATTACAAGGCGATCGATTTCCGGAATATCCAACAACCCTTTTTTAAGTGCTTGAAGTTCTTTTTTCAGGTTGACTCGGGCAATTAAGTGATCAACAGGAGCCGCACTTTCAATTTCTTGTTGGCTGGGGACCAATTCGAGAATCTCACAGTCCGATTGCAACACCATGAGAATCTGAAAAGCCCTTGCAGCTGACGCAACACTATGCGCAGAAATATCTGCTTGGATTGTTATTTCTTGTTTTGTTGTACCGTCTACTTTCTCTGACGGTTTTTTATTGGGCTTACTCTTTTCCGAACCAATTGGTTCCACTTTATTTTCTTCGGACACTTCAACTTTTGTTGAAACAACATTTGCAGCTGGACTGATTGGTTTACTGTTGATTGGCTCCATGGAAGATTCCAGGAATGCCTTGAACGTGTCTACCATCTGTGGAACGTCGCAGGCACAAAACTCATTAGTAATAACTTCATCTCTCAATGAGCGTAAAATATCAACGGTTTCAAGGCATAAATCGATCAGCTTCGTCGAGATCGCCAGTCCATTTTTTCGAACCGCATCAAAAGCATTTTCCAAGACATGCGTGATTTCGACCAGTCTTTTGTGCCCAATCATTCCAGCAGTTCCCTTGATCGTATGGGCAGACCTGAACATGGCTTGTAAGAGTTCAGGGTCTCGGTCATTTTGTTCCAGTCTTACAAGGCCATCTTCTAACGTCGTGAGGTGGTCTTCAGTTTCCGCTTGGAAAATGGGTAATTCGTCTTCGCTAATGTCAAACGGCATAAGTTTATCTTTCTGCAATTTTAATAATGATTGCTAGCTTATTCAATTAATCGTAGCATATTGTCCATGAAGGCCTGTAAAGGCTAAATAAAAAGGTCAATAACAACCCATTAATCTAGGTCAAACCCCCAAAGTTTGAGAGGGGTCAATAGTTAACCCGTTCTTTCTTACCTCGTAATGAAGATGTGGACCCGTAGAGTTACCCGTATTACCAGAATATCCGATGGTCTCACTGTTTTTTACTGTTTGCCCCAACTTAACTGGAATCTTCGATAGGTGTGCGTAATAAGTACGATAATCACCATTCTCAATGATGACAAGGTTCCCATACCCCTCGTTATTCCAGCCTGCATAAACGACGTTCCCAGACATCGTTGACTTAACATTTGTGCCAACAGGGACGCCAAAATCCAGAGCTGTGTGTCCCGCATGACTCCCTTGGGTAATGACCCCAGTGAGTGGTTTTCCGTGTGGTTCACTTGCTGAGAGCGTCCCCGTAAACAATCCCTGCTCACTGCCAAACAATTTGCTGACCAATAAGAGCAGGATTGGAGTTAACAAATCGGTTGTAGAACTTGATCCAACCGTGGAACTAAACGCGTTTGAAGATGTCAATAAATTCGATAGAATATTGCCAAATCCACTGGAATCAAGCTCATCTTCATAAACCTTTGAAAATGAATTATCGGAAGGTGTAACGCTTGATCTTATGGGGCGAATTTGCGGGTAATCAGTCATTAACCAAGTTTACGACCCTCACTGTAAAGGTTCAGTAAACTCGTAGTAAAAAAACCAAATAATGATTAAAGTTTCGTCAGGATTGGCCGAAAACCAATAATTACGCTTTTATAAACATGAAGCTAAGGCTTTATATTGTATTTACGTGGCATTCAGACATCTTTTATTCTCAAACTTATTTTCCTCGGGTAAAGTGTAACCATGAATAAAAATTCCATCTTGTGGTGGAATGGAAATTTTTCGTTTCTTTGGCGCGGCTCCATCATGCCAGAAATAAGGAAAAAATGGAATTGGTGCTTGAATTGGGAAAATCCATGGAAGATGAAGTCTCTGAATTAAACCGAAGGAAAACAATTGGGTTAACACACCTCGAAAATAACAATTTCAGGGATGCCGTAAATATATACAAAAGTATTCTTATAGATTTTCCGAATGATATTGATTCTTACCTTCTTCTTGGCGATCTTTACTTAGCCAACCAGGATTATTTGGCAGCGGGTAAGGTTTATCAAAAGGCGTTAGCAATCTGCCCTGATAATCTATTAATTAGGCGCCGACTTCAATTAACCAATACTGAAATTGGTGCAACTAAATCGGAACAAGTCCCCACTGATGTAGATTCTGTATCAAAACTTTTGCAAGGGTTGACCGGCCGTTCGGCGCCTGTTCTGGAAAGCGAGATTCAAAAAGCCGCGGATTTACTTAATGCCATCGTCCACGCTGCAAATCCAGCTGAAATGGTTTCTCAGAATTTAGAACAAATTGATGAATTACTGCCCGCCTTAATTGAACTAAATATTCGACAGGCAAAAAGTGATCGCCGTTTGGACCTTGTAACAATGCTTCAGGCTTTACAGGATAATATTTCCACTCAAGTAGAACTGACAAGAATTTGTAATTTCGATGAGGATGATTTTTCTGATAATAACGTTATGTCCATCGAACCGATTTTTCAGAAAGTAAAGTTTATGCTACCTGATCCACATAACCCATCGGATAGGATCAGTCTGTTAATCAATTTGCTTCAAAAGCAAGGATGCTCTGTACACCTTGATGATTCTGAAAATATGGAGGTCGACCCTTCCGTTGACCTCGTTGTTGCCTCGAATCCTCATCTAAAACCAGAACTGGTTGAGCGACTAGCCTTTTTCGCTGCGAAACATGTCCCGATAATGGTTGATTTGAACCAGGATTTTGAACATATTCCCGTGAATCATCCGGATTATGAAGGATTTGGATTGGGTTCGCTCGAACAATCTCGATCTTACACTGCTTCATTGCTGTTGGCTAACCTTGTCACTGTGCCTGGCGAATCATACGCAAAACACCTTAGCGAAACACAAAAAAATGTCGCGGTACTGCCTTATGGATGGTCAAAAGAGGGTGAAGAATGGCAGAAAAAAATGCCGAAACGAAATTCTACAAATATTGGAATTATCGTATCACCTGGTAATTTTGAGGATGTTCAAAAATACCGACGCATCATCATCCGCACTTTGAGGGAGTTCCCGAACACACGTTTGGTCGTATGTGGGGACGCGGTCTCTTACAAATTGTTTGAAAGTATTTCTGAAAATCGGCGCGTCTTCATCCCGAGAGTCCCTGATGAAGAATTGTCTTACGTTTTAGCACAAATGGATCTTCTGCTTGTACCATTAAATACCTCCCCTTTCCATATGATGACCCATGATCGTGTCTTAATGCAGGCTGGAGTCAGAAAAATTCCATGGATCGCAAGCCCTATGCCTGATTTCAAGACTTGGGAATCAGGTGGAGTGACAGCTGATAAACCAGAAGAATGGCACAGTTATTTGCGACAATTCATACAAGACCCGGAATTAAGGGCTTCAATAGGGTTAGCGGGTTACAAAAAAGCGGAAACTCGCGAAAACCGCGAACTCTATACGAAATGGCTCTCCGCAATTAAAAGCATTAAGCATCCTTGAAAACCAGATTTTAATTAAGGAAACCTGTGTGAATATTGTTTTTGTACATCTTGAGTCAAAAGAAACCTCTCCATATTCATGGAGAGGATTTATGCTTCACGATGCCATTAAGAGAACAGGCCTGCACCAAGTTGAACTCTTAAGTCACATTGAGTTTTCCGCCAATACTAAAAAATCTCAAGAAACATGTAACACAAAACAATTGATCGTAATCGAAGGATCTATTGAAATAGATTTGCTATATACCGTAAATTATTGGAAATCTCGTGGAAAAACTGTTGTGGTGGATATCCCACTTACCTCTGAATTTAAGTTAAACAACCACCTATCCACAAATGATCCTTCTTTTTCCCTATCCAATTTGTATGCCAACATATCAAACAACACCATAACCTCTGTTACTCCCTGGGATAAATTTAAGTGGGGAGTTCATCTTGCGAATGCGATCCTTGTTTCTTCCCCCAACCAGGTCGACCACTGGCAATCCACGGCACCAGTTAAGGTGGTTCAAGAATACATCGATCTGGATACACTTCGCAACCTCTCGAAAACCAAGAATTCTGAATTAGTGATCGGATTATTCACAAATTGCGCGATGATCAATTCAGATTTTTCTCGGGTTCATAAAGACCTGGTCTCAATAGATAGACATTTTCATTGGTTACCATTTAATGTGAATGACAAAATTTCTGTTGATGCAATTCAGGGATATCAATTCTCGTTACCTGAAGGTTTTCCAAAAAAATGGCCAAATCCTCTTTCACTTGTTGATGTTGCCGTTTTTTGGAATTTTGAAGCCCCATACCCAGGGTTTTATAGAAACGTTTTAGAATTAATGGCATTAAGAACTCCTTGGTTTTCATGTACCACAAAATCTAGCCATGAAATTCTTAAGCATGGAATAATTACTTCAACGTCATACGATTTGTCACTACATCTACAACAAGCCGTCTCTAAAGGAATTATTCATTCTAATGATTCGCTTGAAGCAGCTTATTTTGTGGCGCTTGGTTATAATATTGACGACCATATCCACAACATTTTGAGCATCTTCAACGAAATCCAAAAATCTTCGAACTAATAGGATTGATATGTTAAAAGATCCGAAAAAAGACATTGAAAATATTGAAGAGGAAGTCGTTAAACCTCCCGAGATGGTTGTAATTCCAGCTGGACAGTTTATGATGGGCACAAGCGATAAGCAAATAGACCAACTCGTTGAAACTGAAGATTGGGCAGAAGAATGGCGTCTCGCCGATCTTTTTCAAATTGAGCAACCACAACACGTGGTCACCCTACCTACTTATGAAATTGGAAAATACCCAGTAACTAATCTTGAGTACTTCACTTTCATTTACAACACCGGACATCGCGTTCCGAAATCCTGGATCGGATTTCATTTTAATGAAGGCGAAGGCGCCCATCCAGTTGCCGGCGTCTCAAAATTAGATTGCTTGGCTTATTGTGCCTGGCTTTCAAAATCGTTAAATCAGACATATCGGTTGCCATCCGAAGCAGAATGGGAAAAAGCTTCCCGTGGTTCCGAACCCAGAATTTTTCCATGGGGGGATGTCTTTGATCCTTGGCGCTGTAATACATTAGAGAGTGCAAAAAAATCAACCACCCCAGTCGGCTCATATTCCCCGGGGGGCGATAGTGTTTTCGGAATAACTGATTCAGTAGGTAATGTCATGGAATGGACCACATCATTTCTTAATCCATACCCATTTAATGATAAAAATGAAGTGGAATCTTCAAAAACGAAATGTGTTATCAGAGGTGGGGCTTGGTATTACTCTCATAAATTAGCACGTTGTTCAGCCCGCGAAAGCGTTTTATCTGATTTTATTTCCCCTGCACTTGGTTTTCGATTAGCCCGCACTATTTCTGCTTAAGTAATTTTGTTTTCAGGCAGGATGATCGTGAAGAGTGTCCCTCTTCCGATTTCACTTTCTACTTTAATCCTACCGCCGTGTGACTTGATGATCCGATGGACGACTGACAACCCCAACCCAGTGCCTTTGACTGGACTTTTCGTGGTAAAAAACGGTTCAAAAATTTTTCCAACTTGACTATCTTGAATTCCAGGGCCATTATCTCGAATGGTAATCGTAAACTCGCTATCCTTATAGCGCGTAGTAATATGAATCTCGCCTTCCTTTTCCTCAATGGCTTCAATAGCGTTCATAATGATATTTATCCATACACTTTGCAAGTTTTCGCGGCTTGCCACCAGCTTTGGAAAGCCTTCCCCTCGGTCAAATACAATTTTTATTGGACGAATCAAAACCTCGTGGGAAAGCAATGTAAGTGAATTCTGAATAGACTCATTAAGATCGATCGAAGAAAATTCGTATAGTTCTTTCCGCGCCAGACCCAGTAAATTTTTTACCACGTTTCCGGCCCGCAAGCCGGCTGTTTCAATAAGTTTTACAGATTCTATCCAATCTTCTTCATTCTGGGGCAAATCACGAATCAAGATTTGGGCGTTAGCTATTACCGCGGCCAAAGGGTTATTAATTTCATGGGCCACACCAGCCGCAAGCTGCCCAACTGCAGCCAGTTTTTCACTTTGAATAAGTTCTGTTTCAAGATATCGTTTTTCAGTAACGTCTTGTTCCAAAATAATTGCTTGAATCAACAAGTTGTTGTTGTCTAGGATCGGGTATGTGCTGATTTCCCATTCTGTTGCCCCTTCTCCACCACCCCAAAAACGGTGATTTCGATAGGTCAAAATCCCATCAAGTAATGTGTCGCCAACCCGGCAGCTCGGACAGGGCTCGGCCAACTGATAAAGCGCATCGTAGCATTTCTTGCCAACTAAAAGATTAGGTGCAATTCCAGCCCTTGAAGCCCTGCTCAAGTTAATGGCTACAAGGTTAAAGTTACGATCAATAATGTAGATGGAAGCAGGGATACTGTCAAAAAGCGCGCGCAAGGTATTTCGGGAATTTAATAATTCCCAACTGCTGGCTTCCAAATCTGCATTGGCAATTTTTAATTGCTGGATTAATTGGTTGTTATAAATTGAATTGGAAAGTGAAGTAGTTAATGAAACAAGCAAGCCCTGGTCAAAGAAATCAAGCGGTGTGTGAGGTGAATTGTAGATTGTAACCACGCCTACAGTTTTAGAATTTACGATCAAGGGGGAACAAATGATCGAACGTTGGGGTGTATCAGGGGCAAAGTCGATATCTGGTTCAAATTCCGGATCATTGGAGAGGTCTAAAACCTGGCAAAAAATGCCTTTTACAACACACGATTTAACAATTCCTTTGTCAAAGCGCATCGTATCTTGGCGCAGCCATTCAGACCCACTTCCTACGATCTTTGTCGTGGCAATGTTTGGATTCTCGGGATCCACGAGAATCAATCCCGCTAATTCCCCTTCGAAAGTATCTTTGATCCCTTTTAAAATCCAAAATTGAACATCATTTAAATTAAGTTCTGAACTTTGTGTCGCCGAGATTATCCTCAAAGTAGTCAGGTATTGCTCACTGCTTATTGTTTCAATCTGGGTTAGAAGATTGTATATTTCTCGACCAATACTGTTTAATGCCATGGATAATGCGAATTTTGTTTCATCGGACAAGATTGTTTTTTCAATTATTATGAAACCGCGTAACTCGTTTTTCCAGATAATTGGAATTAATAAACCCAATGCATTTTCGCTAATGGAAAGTTGGTCTACAGGAAGAATCTGATTCTGATTAATATCACTTAAAAGCAACCTTGATATGTGACCAGAACTGTCCTGCCATTCCGTCGCTGGGTTTTTTGAAACCCATATCGGGTCTTTTTTCTTTTTATTCTTTGGGATATAAATTCCCCCGCTTTTAACGTTTACCAACTTTAGAATTGTTTCCAGCCCAATTTTTGCAATTCCATATATCGAATCTACTTCGACCAGTTTTTCGTCTAGTGAAGTGATATAGGTCAACCGGTTTTTTTCAGAATTCATTGATTGCAATACCTATCAGGGATTAATCTCGATCTAGCCGAATAGTGTATCCATAGCCGGGGATCGTCTCAATGAAGCTTGGCAATTTCGGGTCAACTTCGACTCGTTCCCTTAAGTTTTTTATATGAACACGGACGAGATCAGGGCTGCCAGTGTCAGATGGATAATCCCAAACTTCGTCCAACAAACGGTTCGGTGAAAATATTTCCCCAGGATGGCTCATTAGATGGTAAAGCAGATCATATTGAATGGGCGTTAGCCGGATTTTGCCATGCGTGGGTATGGTTAATTCATAAGTTTTAGTATCAAGGATGTAATCTTGAATTTGGATGCAGTGACTTGGAATTACTGCTTTGTTCTCCTCTTTCTCAGCCGCCATGGCGGGTTTGTTTTTTGAGAAAATATTACCCAGAGAAAAACTTTTTTGAGGGGCTTCGATCTTTGTTTCTTTGACGACTACCTTGGTTCGACGAATGATCGCTCTAACGCGTAATGTAAGCTCGTCAAGGTTAAAGGGTTTTCCCAAGTAATCGTCCGCGCCAGCGTTGAATCCTGTAATTTTATCCTCATCTTTTATCTTGGCTGTGAGGAAAAGGATTGGAACATTGGCAAGGATTGGATCCGCGCGCATCTCCCTGCAGACGGTGTAACCGTCCATGCCTGGCATTATCACATCCAAAATAACCAATTCGGGGGTTCTCTTTCGTGCTAATTGAAGCCCCTCAATCCCAGAAGAAGCTAATGCAACTTTATAGTTTTCTCTTCTAAGACATCTTTCAATAGTGCGCGAAACAATATCGTCATCTTCAATTACTAAGATATTGATTTGGTCCATAATTCCTCCCCGACGACTATGAAAAGTCTAATTGGGAAATTCTCGATTTTTCTATTAATAATACTCGCTAACTAATGAAATTGATTATAACCAACTCTTCAAGAAAATATATAGCAATTCATTTATAAATTAATGTTTTCAGATTTACGTCCGATAATTACCTTTCAATAAAATTTTAGACGCTCTTAACACTCCTTTCACGGTCAATTTACACCCCCAGCTCAATCAAAGTGATAAATTATATCCAGCCACATGGCTAGGAGATTTTGAAAGGACAAATGCCTTGATCCTCGTGACGCGTTTTAATGGTTCCAGTTTTTACATCAACCCCGAGTTGATCATGCTGATTGAACACACTCCGGATACTGTCATAACTTTGACAACCGATTATAAAGTCGTGATACAAGAACCAGTCGAAGTGATCATTGAAAGGATCATTGATTATCAAAGGCAAGTACGTGGCGATATGTTCGCCAAATACTTACTTGCACATCATAAAGAGGAATAATGGATCTTTCTACTGTTTTAGGGTTTGTATTAGGGTTTGCTATCGTTGTAGTGGTTTTGATCCTGGATGGTGGACACCCAGGTGAACTTTTCTCAGTTCCGCAGGCTATCCTTTTGATTTTTGGTGGATCAATGTCTGCGGTTGCGATCTCTGTTGGCACAAAGGTCTTTGCCACCCTTCCCAAGTTGGTTGGGGAAACAATCAAACAAAAGAAAGAAAACCCCGCCGAGGCCATCGAATTGATCACGCGAATGGCAGACAAAGCCCGACGTGAAGGATTGTTGGCACTCGAAGAGGAAAGTAAGAAAATTAAAGACCCCTTCCTTCAGAAAGGTATTATGTTGGTGGTCGATGGCGTTGATCCATCCCAAGTTCGTTCTATTTTAGAGACCAACGTTGAAAACGTACGCTCCCGCCACAAAAAAGGAGCCGGTGCGTTTGCGGCTGCAGGCGCCTTCTCTCCTACCTTCGGGATTATCGGTACTGTTATGGGTCTGATGAACGCGCTCAAAATGTTGGATGATCCTGAAAAACTAGCCGAGGCCATTGCGGGCGCCTTCCTGGCTACACTTTGGGGTTTACTCTTTGCCAACCTCGTATTTATCCCTCTTGGAAACAAATTAAAAGCCAAAAGCGAAGAAGAGGTCCATTATCGCTATTTATTGATGGAAGGGATTTTAGCATTGCAGGCTGGAGAAAATCCACGCATCGTTCGTGAAAAATTGAACGCCTTCCTGGCGCCAAAAGAAATATCCACAAGTGATGGCAAGAAAAAAGTCGCCGCTCCAGCAGCATCTACTGAGAAAGCCAAGGCCCAATAAGATGAGCGGTCATGGCGGTGGTGGCGGTCACGAGGAAGAGCATGCAGGCGGAGATGAACGCTGGTTGGTGAGTTACGCAGATTTCATCACCCTCCTTTTTGTTCTGTTTGTGGTTCTGTATTCGATCAGCCAGGTTGACGTCACCAAATACAAAATTCTTGCAGAAAGCATGCGCGCGGCTTTTTCTTCTGGTGGCGCTGTTAAAGTTGTTTCAAATTCGATCAGTTCTGGCGCGGGAGGTTCAGATGAAGATAGCGAGCCTGACCCAATTGTGATTCCGGGTATGCCGCAAAAACCTCCCCGTTCAGAAGATGTCGCCAGTGAATTAACGCAAATCTTGGGCGAAATGAACCTGAGCGGTGGAGTTAGCGTCCAAACCAATATTGAAGGTGTGCTAATTTCTTTAAGTGAAAGCTTAATCTTCTACCCAGGCACAGCTACCTTATACCCCCAAGCCTACCCCGTGTTGGATGGGATTATCGCGATGCTGAATTCGATCGATAATGATTTACGCATCGTGGGACACACAGATGGCACCCGCTCGTCCGACCCCCGCTATTCCAGTAACTTTGAACTATCAGTGGGTCGCGCGATCGTGGTCTCTGATTACCTGATTCAATCCGGTATCGATCCATCAAGAATCACGGTCTCGGGAAAAGGCGAGTATGATCCGATTTTTCCGAATGATACCGAAGAACACAAAGCCATGAATAGTCGCGCTGAAATCGTGATCATTTACCCTGACAATACCAGCAAGGTCTCTACAACCGGACTGAACCGTTAACTCATAAACAATAGGTGTAAAAATGGAAAATCCAAAAAAATCTATTTTGCCAAAGATCCTTCAAATCGTTGCCTTGGTGTTCATGGGGATTTTTTCATTAACCGGATTAGCGGCTGCATACATCATTTTTGCGCCAGACGATCTCCCAAAACCGTTTTATCTTCAATACAATTATCCGACCCCAATTATTGAAGGTACCCCTGGAGCTGAAGAGGCGACTTTGGTTGAAACCCCGATGATCAACCACACGGTTATGCCTGGCGAAGGCGTCATGATCAACGCTGGTACAAAGATTATCAACCTCTCCGATCCACTTGGCAGAAAATACATACGTATCACGATTGTGATCGAGCTCGCGCCGGAAGACCCTCTTTATTTTGAGATGCCAATAGAAGAACGTTCAGCATATGTCGCAGAATTCACCTCTGAAGTGAGCAACAAACTTCCAATTATTGAAGACGCGGTGATTACACAAATTTCGACAAAATCCTTTGAAGAATTGTATACGGCCGAAGGTAAAGAGAATTTACGCACTGAGCTTTCTAACTTGATAATGCAAAGATTACCTGATTACCATGTTCTCTCTGTATACTTCACAGAATTTGTCGTCGAGTAACTTGGAGCCTTATGCTTAGCCAATCAGAAATTGATGCCCTATTAAAAGGGGCGATTGAAATTGAAGAAAAAGATGGCGGAGGAAGTGTTAATCTGGCCGAAATTATGGGCACGCCATCTTCCGGCCCTGTTCAGGCGAAAACTGGCGACCAGGGAAAAAAGATCCAGGCATATAATTTTTGGTCTCCTGAAAGATTTTCCAAAGAGCAGATCCGTGCGGTCGAATTGGTCCATGAAGATCTGGCGGAGCGCCTCTCTTCATCCCTTCCAACTCACATCCGCACGAGCCTGCGCCCCCGCCTGGTCCACACAGAACAAGGCAGGTTTCACGATTTCCTCAAGGACCTTCCAGAACAGAGTTTGTTCCATTTGATCACCTTGGCACCCTTGCCCGGTCAAATGATCTTGACGATCAGCCCCAACGTTTGCCATGTCATCCTTGAACAACGCTTGGGTGGCAAAATGGAGGGCGATCCAGTTCTGCGCACGCTCACTGACATCGACCAATCGCTCTTGCGCGGGTTGGTCGAGCACATGTTGAACGATTTGAAAAGTGCTTGGAGTAAAGTTGCTGCCATCGAACCACAATTGGATGACAGCACGGTCAACCAGCATTGGGTTCAAATGTTGATGGGGAACGAAAGAGTCCTTTTGCTCACCTTCGAATTGGCAATCAACATGGTAACTGGGACAATGAATATTTACATACCGTTCAGTTCGTTGAAACCACTCGCTGGTCATCTCAACCCCGCAGTTTGGGTGACAGGACGCAAAGAGAAATCCAATAGCCAGGCTGCTCATCAACTTACACTTGATTTACTGTATCCAGTCAAACTTCCGGTTCGGGTAACCATCGGAAAATCACGGCTCTCCCTGGGGGATGTAGCCAATTTAAATATCGGTGATGTAATCAGAGTGGACACGAATGTTAAATCGAATTTGGTGATGCGTGTCGCGAATGAAGATCTCTTCAATGTACAAATTGGCAAAGTGGGAAAGAACCTGGCAGTTCAAATTGTCTCTGTTCACAGGGATGACGGTAAATTGATTTAAGAAAAGGATAAAGTATGGACAACAATCTTGAAACCACAAACGCGCCGGTTCAACTAACCGAAAAAATTGATAGCGGCTTTCAAGCTAACATCGGCATGTTAATGGACGTGCCCTTGACAGTAACCATCGAACTCGGTCGAACAGAAATGACCTTGAAACAAGCCCTCGAATTACAACAAGGGTCCGTTGTTGAGCTTGACCGATTAGCCGGCGACCCAATCGATGTGTATGTAAACGAACGGCTCATTGCTAAAGGCGAAGTCGTCGTCGTGGATGACCGTTTTGCTGTTCGAGTTACCGAACTGGTCTCAAACACAAAGCCCTCAGCTGGAGAATAATGATGAATAAGGGCAACGAGAAACTATTAGCCTTTATCTCCGCTATGAGGAAAATGCCTCGCTGGGCATTGGTGCTCGCAACGGTCGGGTTGGTTGTTGTCCTTGGCGTTGCCATGTTTCTCTTATTGCCTCAAAATACGAATCCAACCGGCGAGTCCAGTTACCTGACCTCTACTGGCTTGGCGTTTGGTGTATTTCTAAAGTTAGGAGTGGTTGTCGTTTTAATTATTGGTTTGGCCATCATTTTACGTAAGTGGCAATCCAATATTAAAGCAGGAACATCCAAACAGATCGAAGTTGTCGAGACGATTCATCTTTCACAACACCGTTCCCTTTACCTGGTCAATGTAGGCGGTAAGACTCTTCTACTTGGTGGTACTGACCAATCCATCTCCACATTAACTGACGTATCGTCTGAAGATCCTTTTTCGGCATATCTAGATCGTGCCAACGTTGATCCAAAAATTGAGAACAATTAATATTATGACTAGACGAACAAGAGCAATTTTCTTACTAATCCTTTCAATCTTTATGCTATTTGGGATGGTATCTTGCGCGGCTATCCCCGAACTTCAGGCTCCCGGTGTCACTTTTTCTGTTGCCCCCGCAGACCAACCCCAACAAGTAACCACGGGGGTGCAGCTTTTAGTCTTATTAACAGTCCTCTCACTCGCCCCTTCTATCTTAATGCTTGGCACCTCCTTTACGAGGATCGTAATCGTGATCTCTATGGTGCGTAATGCTATCGGCACCCCTGCGATTCCACCCAACCAGGTAGTCATCGGGTTGTCGATCTTGCTGACGTTTTTCGTAATGGCGCCTGTCTACACGCAAATCAATGAAAACGCCATTCAGCCTTATCTCGACCAACGGATCGACCAGGATACAGCTTTGACCCGTGCCATCGATCCAGTCCGCGAATTTATGTTTAAACAAACACGCGAAAAAGACATTCAATTATTTATGGAAATGAGTGGCCAACCTCAACCGGTTACCTTATCTGACATCCCGACCAGCTCGTTGTTTCCCGCGTTCGTAATTAGCGAGCTCAAAACCGCCATCACGATGGGATTTCTGCTTTATGTGCCCTTCTTGATCATAGACCTGGTGATTTCGAGTATATTACTCTCGTTGGGTATGATGATGCTGCCGCCTTCGCTCGTCTCCCTCCCATTTAAACTCTTGTTATTTGTCATGGTCGATGGATGGTATTTGATCACGCGATCTTTGATGCTAAGTTTTGGCGGGTAACCAGCATGGACGAGGCTTATCTCATCACATTAGCGCAAAACGCGATCACGGTTATGTTAGTGATTGCCGGACCGATCTTATTAATCAGCTTATTGATCGGTACTATAATTAGTTTGATTCAGGCAGCGACCCAGGTCAATGAAGTGACAATGACCTTCATTCCTAAAATTATCGGCATCGGATTAGTTCTTGTTTTCTTGGGGTCGTGGATGATGCAACAGATATTGGTTTTCACCACTGGAATCTTCAACAGTCTACCTAATTTTGTTAAATAACAACCAGGGCAGGTCATAAATGTCACTAACCAAAGTTGATCTAATCATCCGAAATGTTGAAAATTTACGACCGATGCCAACAAGTATTACGAGGGCATTACGGGCGATCGAAGATTCAAGTGCTACTTCCACTGAAATCTCTGAAATTATCGGGCTCGACCAAGCCCTTTCGGCTTCTATCCTACAATCAGCCAATTCAGTGACTATGGGCTTTTCCACCGATTGTTCAAGGCTTTCAGAAGCGGTTATGCGGTTGGGTTTTAAGAGACTAAAGGGCTTAATTCTGGGGATCGCTGCGGTTGGGCCTTATAACCAAAGTTTACGAGGCTATCGGTTCGGCGCGGGTGAGTTATGGAACCACTCTATCGCCACCGCGGTTTCGGCAGAGTGGATCGCACGTGAATTGCGTTATCCAGACCCCGAAGAGGCTTATACCGCTGGCTTATTGCACGACATGGGCAAACTCTTTTTAGACCAGTTTGTATTTTCGGATTACACCCGTATCGTTGACTTGATGCTCAAGTATAAGTTGACCCTTTATAAAGCCGAAGAGCAGTTGCTCGGAATCGACCACGCCAGGGTTGGCGGCTTGATCGCCGAAAAATGGAATTTTCCGCTCGTTCTGGTGGAAGCCATTCACTTTCACCACACGCCATCTTTCGCGCGCGGAAACCAAAAATTACCCGCGATCATCAATGTAGCGAATTCATTTTTTGAAAACAAAGAAAATCAAAGCGCATTATTCTTTGAAAGATCCATCCACCCTGATACTTATACAATTCTCAATCTGACCCAAGAGCAGATTGACCGGATGCACTCGCAATTAACAAATTACATGCTTTCTTCCGGTTAAGATGACCGTCAACCCTGTTCCAACAATCCTTCTCGTTGTCTCGGATGCCATTCAACGGGATCTTATCCTAATCGCCTTAACGCGCCTCAGTTGCAATGTGGAATTTACTAGGGAACCTAAAAATGTTCTCACTCTAGTTTCGTCGCTCCAACCTTCCCTTTTGATTTTGGATACTTTTTTGCCCGGTTCGAGTGGACTGGATATCATTAAAGAACTAAACAAAACCAATCAATTAAAATTTTCTAAAGTGCTGTTGATCTCTTCTTATGGTTTTCCTGAAGTTATTCAACAAGCTAAAGATGCTGGTGTTGATGAATTTTTAATGAAACCCGTAGATATTGATGACCTTATTACCAGGATTAAAACACTGTTAAAAATTTAATATTCTCGGATAATTTCTTTAATACTTTAGCTTTTTCCAAAATTTTTTACGCCATCTTTAGATTCACTTCATCTTCCCTTTACTGACAAAGAATAAGACCGGGTTTATCCTCATTCTAGAGGTAACCATTGTATTTAAAATGCTGATTTCGATTGCCCAAGCCCAGCTTTTCTTCCTCGTCCTCACCCGTGTGATGGCTATCATTATCCACGTCCCCAATCTTGGCGGGCAAACCATCCCCAACCCGGTGAGAATTGCCTTGGGCCTCGTACTTGCCGCCATCATTATCCCCTGGGCGCCACTTCCCGCAACAGCTGAAAGCATGGCGTTATTACCTTTTGCTTCATCTATTCTTAAAGAGATCATTATTGGCACCCTGATCGGTTATGCCGCGATTCTCACTTTTGCTGCAATTTCGATCGCTGGTGAAGTCATGGGGCTAGGCAGCGGTTTTGGTTCCGACCGTATCTTTAACCCAGCTATGGACCAATCCGTGACCCCCATGGGCCAACTTTTTGTAGTCATCGCAATGCTGCTCTTTATGGCCGTGAACGGTCATCATATTGTTTTAGTTGCCCTTCAAAAATCCTTTGACCTCGTGCCTGTTAACGCCGCTTTGCCCGCGTTTTCACTTGAAACTCTTCTTCGAACAAGCGCGCAACTTGTCATGGTGGGCATTCAGATCGCGTTTCCAATTTTTGCGGCTTTACTGCTAACTGACATTACCCTGGCATTGCTTTCAAGAGTTGCGCCGCAAGTTCAAGTATATTTCTTGGGTTTACCCCTCAAAATTGGATTAAGCATGTTCGCGCTCGGTCTTAGTTTCGCAATTATCTTCCCACTACTTCGTGATTTGTATTCCAATCTCGGTGGAAGCATGCTCGAAATGGTCGCCCATTAGGAACTCATGGCAGATAAAACCGAAGCCCCAACTCCCCGAAAGTTAGAGGAAGCTCGCGAAGAAGGTCGCGTAGCCCGTAGTATCGAGCTTAACTCAGCCGCCATCTTGCTGATTGGTCCTTACCTTCTCATGGGCCCTGGCAAGACACTCTTTGCAGCGATTAAAGACAGTCTAGTCGATGCCTTGCTCAATCTTTCCGCTACGGAATTAACCCCAGCTAACGTTAGAGACTTGGTAACCTCATTATCCATGGCGATCCTTCCCAAATTAGGAATTTTCCTTGGAGCGGTATTTTTGGCAGGTCTGGTTGTGACGTTGATTCAGACACGCTTTCTTTGGGCTTCGAAACGGAAGAAATTTGATTTTCAAAAAGTAAACCCACTTGAAGGCTTCAAACGGATATTTTCTGGTCAAGGCCTGGTCGAACTTGGAAAAGCTTTGCTCAAACTAGGACTCATTGGTTGGGTGGCCTATTCATTCTTGAAAGGCAAGATTGAGGAATTACTTTGGCTTGGAAACATGGATCTCCCCTCTGGGATTCAAACCTGGACTGATCTTGCGATGTCACTGGCGGTTCGAGTTGGTGGAACTTATCTCATTTTGGCCATCGCGGATTACGTTTATCAACGTTATAAATTCACGAAATCCATGAAGATGTCTAAAGATGAAGTCAAAGAAGATTTCAAGCGGTCGGAAGGTGATCCCTTCTTACGAAGTCGAATTCGATCACAACAACGTGCCCTGGCGCGCAACCGAATGATGTCCAATGTGCCCAAGGCTTCGGTTGTGATCACCAACCCAACCCATCTTGCCATCGCCATTGAATACAACGGGGATAAGATGACCGCACCTAAAGTGTTGGCAAAAGGTGCGTTTGAAGTCGCACAGCGCATTGTCAACATTGCCAAAGAGAATAACATACCCGTAGTCCAGAATATTCCCTTGGCTCGCGCAATTTTCAAAACCGTGGATATCGATCAGCAGATTCCGCCGGACCTTTATATCGCGGTCGCTGAAGTTTTAGCTTACATTTATCGTCTTAAGGGTGCCAAAGCCAAACCGGCCAGGGTACAAGTTTAACCTTTACAAGGAAAACACATGACAACGACAACCCAAACTACATCACCCGCATTCAGTCTTCGAAAACTCCTCGGACGCAAAGACATGGCCATGGCTGTTGGCCTGGTGATCATTGTCGCGCTCCTCATCGTCCCTTTACCGGCTGGTATTGTAGACATCCTAGTGGTCGTCAATCTGGCAATTTCTATCGGAATCTTGCTGATGACCATGTACATCAAGCAACCCATGGAGTTTTCTGTTTTTCCTACCGTGTTGCTTCTTGTGACGCTTTTCCGATTGGGAATAAACATCCGAGCTAGTTATTTGATCTTGCTGGAAGGAAACGCTGGTTCTGTTGTTTCCGTTTTTGGTAACATGATCGTTGGCGGCAATTATGTTGTCGGCGTGGTTATCTTCTTAATGCTTATGATCATCCAGTTCGTCGTTATCAATAGTGGCGCGGGCAGGGTCGCGGAAGTTTCCGCTCGGTTTACCCTAGACGCTATGCCTGGTAAACAACTTTCCATTGACGCCGATTTAAACGCCGGTATCATCGATGAAACCCAAGCACGGACCCGTCGTAAAGCCATTGAATCTGAAGCAGATTTCTATGGGGCTATGGACGGTGCATCAAAATTTGTGCGTGGAGATGCGATCGCAGCCATCATCATCATGCTGGTCAACATTTTGGGCGGGTTCGTGATCGGCATGCTTCAAAAAGGAATGGATGCAATGACCGCCCTCCAAAACTACACATTGGTTACTATTGGAGCAGGTTTAGCCATTCAAATTCCCGCGTTACTCATTTCAGCCGGTTCGGGTTTGATCGTCACTCGCTCCACATCAGAAGATTCCTTGGGAACTGACCTTTTCAAACAACTCTCCAATTTTAGCGCACTCACTGTTGGCGCGGTGATTATGGGATTACTCGTATTGGTTCCTGGTTTACCTAAATTGCCTTTTATCATCGTGGGCTCAGTTTTAGGTGGTTCAGCTTATTATGTCGGCCAATTGAAACGCAAGGAACAAGCTCAGATAGACGCCCCTCAAATCATGGCGCCTTCCGAAGCAGAATCGCCTGAAGATATGCTTGAATTGATTGTGGTGGATGCCATGGAACTTGAAATTGGGTACAGTTTGATACCGCTCATCGACGACGAGATGCCAGATAACTTGTTGAAACGTATCACCGGTATTCGGCGTCAGATGATGGCCGAGATCGGCTTGGTGCTACCTGTCGTCCGTATTCGTGATAACCTGCGCCTGCAACCCCAGGCTTACCGTCTCAAGATACGCGGTCAGGAAGTGGCGCATGGCGAGCTTATGCTGGAAAGATTGCTGGCCATCCCTGGGAACGAAACGGATGAAGAATTAAAGGGCATTGAAACCAACGAACCAGCTTTTGGCCTACCCGCCTTATGGGTCAGTGAAGGCGAACGTGGACGTGCTGAATTGATGGGATACACAGTTGTCAATCCGGTTTCTGTTCTTTCAACGCACATCACTGAAGTTGTTCGCGCTCACGCTGCCGAACTATTAAGCCGGCAAATGGTTCAAGAAATGTTAAACCAACTCAAATCCAAATCTCCTGCTTCGGTTGAGGGTGTGGTGCCAGAATTGCTCAGTTTAAGCGATGTTCAATCTGTGTTACGTAACCTCCTCAAAGAGAGAGTACCGATTCGTGACTTGAGCGGAATCCTGGAAGTACTCGCCAACAACGCCACAATTACGCGCGACCCTGCCATCCTTGCAGAAGCCGTGCGCCAATCCCTGGCAAATACGCTCTCGGCAACTTATCGCGATGAGAACAATACGTTGAATGTATTTACTCTTTCACCACAACTTGAATCCGCGTTGCGCAGCTCTTTGGGCTCCAATGAAAACGGTGTTGGCTTCCAGATTGACACTTCGCTTGCCCAGACTATCCTAACCAACACAGGTGCCCAGATGGAAAAAATGGCGCAACAAGGAAAAATGCCGTTACTACTTTGCCCAAGGGAATTACGCTTAGCATTTCACAAGCTTGTAGATCTTTCCTTACCGAACCTGGTTTGCCTCGCTTATTCGGAGGTTAGCCCTGGTACACGTGTGAAAGCCCATGGAATGGTTGAGATCAATTAAGGATTCATCGTAAATGTTAACTAAAACCTTTCGCGCACCTAACATGCTTGCAGCCCTGAAAAATGTTCAGGCGGAACTCGGCTCTGACGCTCTAATCATTTCGATGCGTGAAGTGCCAACCGGTCCCATTTGGGCTGCCTGGAAGAAACCCGGAGTTGAGGTAATCGCGAGTAAAGCGGATAAAAAAATTGACGCTGAACTCAAATCTGAATCGCATTCTCGCATCGAAACAAACGTCGAAAATCATACCAATCAACCTTCTTCAGAAGAGTTGAAACGCGAGATCGAAAACCTTAAGTTGATCTTGACTGGTCAAAAACTGCCAGCAGAAACGATCTCTTCGGCTGGTAGTTCAAAGGAAGTGATTTCGTCAAAACTAGAGAAAGAGACACTTTCAGAGAAAACTCCTCCTCATTTCTTAGAAGAAGATTTTGTAAGAACCCCTGCAGAGGATGAAACACTCAGTCTCATTTCCGGAAAAATGCAGAAACTTTTAACGAAGTCCAAACCAGTTGAAATACAAACTGAGTCTCCTAAAAATCCGCAATTGCACAAGAACCTGTCGCTTGTGGCTGAACAGCTAGCCTTGCAAGGTTTAAATAAAAAACTTGTTGATAAAATCATCAGCACAAATTTTGATTCTCTCAGCCCCGCAGCCCTTGATGATCGCCCAAGGTTGGAACGCTTCATCAAACACCAACTAGAGGTTTGCCTCACCCCGGTACGTAAGTCTTTAGCGTTTGTTCCGAGCAGGGTGATGGTGCTAACAGGCATGAGTGGCAGCGGAAAAACATCTACTTGTGCCAAGCTCGCCTCATTCTACACAATCACTTTGGGTAAAAAAGTGGTATGGATTGAAGCGGACACAGTCAGGACTTCCGCTATCGCAGAAGCCAGGACCTACACCGAAACTCTTGGAATTCCACTTTTTTTGGCATACACTCCACAGGAATTAACAGAACTGATCGCATCACAATCGGATGCTGATTTGATCCTGGTGGATACCACTAGTGTCAACCCACGTATTGAAGACAGTCTAATAGAATTGGGATCGTTATTGACAACGACCCCCACTGGATCAACATATCTGGTTGTTTCAGCAACCACGAAAGAAGATGATCTTCTCCAGGTGGAAAAAACTCTTGGCCAATTCGGATTAAAGGGTGCAATTTTAACAAAAACGGATGAAACCGGTACCTTCGGCGCCGCATTCGACTTGCTCTGGTTAAGTAAATTACCCCTCTTCTTTACTACTTCAGGGATCTCGATTTTTGGAAATTTGCGTCCCGGTAACCCTGACCAATTGGTTAACGCCCTGTTTACGGGCGAATTTAGAAACGATTAATGTGAATTATGGCCGCCAAATCTGCTCCAGCCACAAATAACATGAATGGTCAATCCATCAGGCTTCCTTTGCTGGTTGAGACGGTTTTTACGCTATCTAAATTGACTGTGGTCCTGGTTGGAATTATCGTTATGATAGTAACTTTTATCAACGGCAATCCATATTGGGTCGCCATGATCCGTGGTGGCGTAACCGTTCTTGGTCTGGGGTTGATGGTCTGGTTTTTATCATGGATGACTGCCAAGGGTGTTGTCGAGTCCGCGAGACAAATGTTAAAGGAAGCCGAAGAAGTTGAATCGAAATATACGGGTAATTCAATGGAAACCAGGGTCTAATCATGACAGCTGAGCCAAACACCAAACAATCACAAGATCTTGATATTCTCAATCAATTTCTTGCTTCACGCGCACCTGCGTTACGTGAAGACATGGTGCTAAGGCATGTTTCCTTGATCCATTATGTCCTTGGCCGCCTTGGCGTAACAGCCGAGATCGGCATGGATTATGAAGACCTCGTCCATCAGGGATTACTCGGATTGATTGACGCCGTTGACCGATACAACCCGGAATACGGCACGCAATTCTCCACCTATGCAACTGTCAGGATTCGCGGCAAGGTACTCGATTACCTTCGTTCCATGGATTGGCTTTCTCGTACCGCCAGACACCGCTCGAAGAGTATTCAAAAAGCCATTCAAACCATTACCTCACAAACTAACGTACCGCCTAACGAGAAAGAAATTTCTGAATTCATGGGTTTGGATCTTGATAAAGTTCATCAAGGCTTGATGGATTCCCATAAAATCATTGTTTCACTCGACGCCCTGGTAAACATGGACGAGGAAAACGAAAACACTCTCTACGATACCTTGGCTGATGATAACCAGGCTGATCCCGCTGAAATCGCAACTGAAAATGATCTTAAGACACGACTTGTGAATTGCCTCAAACGTCTGCCCGAAAGGGACCAATTGGTCTTATCACTTTATTACTTTGAAGAATTGACGCTAAAAGAAATTGGTAAAGTGCTTGAAGTTTCCGAATCGCGTGCCTGTCAGATTCACTCACAGGCCATTATGAATCTTCAAGCGTTATTATCGTAAGGAGTAAAAATGAGCAATAACATTCCTGGCTTATTGAGCGACACCCTCAACGTGGTTTCTTTAGCAAGAGAAACCGCCTTGATGATGGGCAGAGAAAACCAAGCCAAGAAACTTACACCGGTGGTTGAGGAATTGCGCACCGCGGTCACAAGTTCTCAAAAGCCCTCTGCCAATGCAGAACCCGTGGGCATGATGGCTCAAAGTGATTTTAGAACCTTGCTCACCGCAGCCCAGAATACTGCACCCGCCGACAGAAATATTCCCAGCCTGGGAATTGGCGAAAGAAACATGATTGTCAAAGCCATGGCGCAGGGCAATATGCCCGATGTGGACATCGCCCGGCAGCTTGGAATGACACGCGATGAGGTTCGACTGGTCTTGAATATAGGAAAAGCGACCGCAAGTAATGTGGAGGCTAAAAAATGATTAAAGGACTCTATGCGGCAGCATCTGCCATGATCACCGGTGTTTACCGCCAACAAGCCGTGGCTCACGACATAGCCAATCTCGACACGCCAGGTTTTAAACAGATATTGACTTCGTTGACCGAATTTGACAATACCAATGCCTATACGCAGCCAGGGCTTAATTCAATGACCTCCCCCACTTACCTTGGTGAATTAGGATTGGGTGTAATGGCTTCTTCCGAAACCGTTGACTTTAGTCAAGGGACACTCAAAAACACAGATAGTCCACTCGACTTTGCCATCGATGGTGGCGGCTTCTTCAGGGTTAAAACCGCGGCTGGAGAAAGATATACGCGCGACGGGCGCTTCACCCGTGATGCGAACGGCTTGCTAACCACCATCGATGGAAACCCAGTGTTATCCTCCACAGGTCAAACGATTAAACTGGCTGAAGGCACGGTGAGCGTCGCGCCCAATGGCTCAATTTCCATCAACGATGTCGCGGGCGGAACCATCGGATTGGCTTTTTTCAAAGATCTCACCACCCTTACAAGGGATGGCTCGAACACGTATGCTTCCACAACAGCGCCTGCCACTACTGGCGGCGGATCAATCCTTCAAAGCGCACTTGAACAATCCAATGTGGACGCTGCACAACTCATGACCCAGATGATCGAAATCTCGCGTTCCTACCAGGCAGCCCAGAAAATTGTTCAAAATCAGGATGAATTGCTTGGTAAGTCGATCGCAACTCTTGGCAAGACCGGTTAGAGAAAGCAGAGGTAAAAATGTCTCCTTCCCTGTTCCAGGTACTAAATATTTCAAGTCGCGATATGAACGCGCGGGTTGAAGACCTGGGAAATTCAAGCAATTCGCTGGCGAATATGAATACTAACGGATATAAGTCCAGCCGCATGAACTTTCAAGAATTGCTAAACGAAGCAAATCGCTCTGGCGTCAAGGCTAGCGGAACGCAACTTATGACCACCCAGGGAAACTTAAAAAATACAGGAATCTTGACCGACGTAGCCGTTAACGGGGATGGTTTTTTTAGTGTCCGCCTTCCTGATGCCACGACCGCTTACACCCGGGATGGACAATTTGTATTGGATGAGAACAAACGCCTGCTTACCGCAAACGGTAATCCGATCATCATCCAAGGCGCCATTCCTACTGACGCGACCGAGGTTGTGATCGATAATTATGGAAATATCGCCGCCAAAGTAGACGATGTGTGGTCCCAGGTTGGTTCTATTCAACTTTCTCGCTTCACCAATCCTGGAGCACTCCACAACATGGGCAGCAACCTCTTTAAAGAAAGTGTTAATTCTGGAAAGGCTCAAACTGGCACGCCAGGTGCATCTAATTTTGGAACGCTTGTGCCAGGTTCCGTTGAAAGCTCAAATGTGAATCTAGCCGACGAAATGACTCACATCATCGTGATCCAACGGTCGTTCCAAATGGCCTCCCGCGCCTTCCAAACTACTGCCGAGATGATTGATGGCGCAATTCATTTACGAAAAGTGTAAAGTTTCCGTAAAATTGGCCGATGATAAGAGTACAGGTTGATGTAACATTTGCCCTTTGAATCGGAGGTATGGTCATGAAAATCGAAAATAATAACATTAGTAGTACACAGTTCAATAAAGCGGATGGTCCTCACCAGATCGAAAAACCTCAGTCTGGCGCTGCGGAACACACCTCTTCTGCCGTAAGGAAAGACAAGGCAGAACTTTCAGACCAGGCGCGTTTACTATCAAAAGCCCGCAAGGCTGTTGATGAAACCCCTGAAGTGGATCAAGCCCGGGTTGATGCGATCAAGGCGAAAATCGATAAGGGAGAGTACCAAATTCCCCACGAAAAACTCGCTGAAAACTTGCTTTCAAAACTCGGCCTCCAATAATCAACCTGTGATGATTAGGATGGGCAAATGGAACACAAAAACCAAATACAAGAGTTCCTTAATTCATTGGAGAATGTCTTAGTTCAGGAATTTCGGACTCTACAATCCCTTATCGTTATCACCAAACAAGAACGGGTTTACCTTACACAAAAAAACCCAGACGCGATCATGTCAACTGTTGAGGAAAAAGAAGGTATCCTCGACCAGTTTGCGTTGTTAGAAGAAAAACGGCGTATGTTTACGACCAACATTGCCAATGAGCTCGGCATCAAGCTCAACAATATCTCCACTAATGAATTGTACGAAGGCTTGGATTCCAATGAAACTGAACGTCTCGAAAGGATCAACGAAGGGATATCCATGTTGGTGCAACAGTCCCGTGATCTAAACCTTGGCAACCAAGCGTTGGCTCGTACAGCCCTCGATTGGTTGATCTCAGCGCAATCATTCCTATTGAACCTCACTCAACCTTCTGATGGCTATCTACCCCGCGGTGTGAAACCATCAATAGAAAATGTCTCCCGAGGAGACTTGGGTATGAAGGCTTAGAGGATTGCCATGACCAACATTTTATCAAGCATCAATGTTGCGCTCACCGCCTTGCTCAGTCATTCACAGGCAACGTCGGTGTATCAGCACAACGTTGCGAACGTAAACACTCCTGGATACCACCGGCAGGAGGCTGTTTTAGCAGCAGGCCCTGCTGTTTCACTTTCCAATTCGTATTACGGCACTGGCGTTGGTCAGATGGGATCTGGTGTATTGGTGGATTCCATACAACGTTATGCGGTTGATTTTTATGACCTACGTTATCGGGCTGAAAACCAGGAATCTTCCAGATGGGCCACGCAACGTGATATTGTCTCTCAATTAGAATTTACCCTTGCGGAAACAACTACCGATGGGTTATTACCCAAAATCGACGCCTTTTTTAATGAATGGCAAAGTCTTGCCAACAATCCCACTGATATCAGCGTCAGACGCGAGTTACTTGACAGCGCCAAGGAGCTCGCAAGCTCCATTAATACAAGATACGTTCAGATTGAAGCCATTCGGTCGGAGCAGGACCTGACCATCAACCAGCGTGTTCAAGAGATCAACCAACTTGCTGAGAAAATTGGCACATTAAATCGGGAAATATCCCGAATTTACTCGGTCGGAGATTCTCCGAGTGACCTTTTAGACGCGCGAGACGTTGCTTTGGATCGTCTTGCTGAATTAGCCGGCGCGACCTCTTTTAAACAAGACAATGGAGAAGTTACTGTTTCCATAACGGGTCACATTTTGGTCGGTGGACACGAAGCTTATCCCCTTCATACTGAAATGGATCCCACGAACGAGAATCTTTCAAAAATTGTCTGGTCTGATGGTAGAGCCTTCACTCCCGCATCTGGCGAGCTTAAAGGTGTCATGGAAGCCCGCGATACTGTTTTCAACGAACAACGCGAGGGTTTAAATACTCTTTCTATGGCCTTAAAAACAGCGGTTAATACCTTGCATCAAGATGGCTACGGATTGGATAATTCCACAAATATCGATTTCTTTCTTGGAAATGATGCCGGCGACTTTCGGGTCAACTCTGTTTTAGATGCAGTGGAAAAAATTGGTGTTTCCTCCGCGGCTGACGAAGTTGGTAACAATGAAATTGCGCGGCAAATATTTGAATTGAGATCCACAGGCACGATGAACACCAACACAACTACCTTTAACCAATATTACAATGACATGATCTCAAGGTTGGGGTTGCTGGTCAAACGCGCCGAAACCAACGCTTATGATCGCCAACTCGTTTCTCAGGCACTTCTTGCTCAACGAGAATCTGTGTCTGGGGTCAATCTTAACGAAGAAGCCGCCAATATTGTCAAATCGCAGCGTGCATACGAAGCTGCGGCCAGGATGGTCAGCACGATTGATGAAATGCTAGACACGGTCATCAACCGCATGGGCGCCGGCAGATAAAGAAGGTAAACCGTGAGAGTTCCTGATAGCATGAGTTATAACAATGCCATTCGCTATATGAATGAAGCCAAAGCGAAGCTTGACCAACTTGGAGAACGAGCTTCCAGCATGAAGAATTTTCAGACCGCTTCTGATGATCCAAGCCTCGTTTCTTCAGCATTGGTGCTGCGCTCAAGCATAATCGCCAGCAACGGCTACATCACTACCAGCCAGAATACTAAAGCCTGGATGGAAACGAATGAAATGGCTTTCAATTCGATGAATGACCTGATCGGCCAGGCAAATACCGTCATGCTCAAGGCTGCCACCGAAACGGTTTCTGCAAGCGAGCGCGCCAATGATTATGCTGTTCAGATAGGCCAAATGCTCATTCAGGCTATTTCTGTCGCCAACACCTCATACAATGGCAATTACCTTTTTGCGGGCAACCAGGTGAACACCAAGCCCTTTGAATTGGCATCCGATGGTCTAAGTGTCGATTATTCCGGCGACGCCGGCTCAATGAAACGAGACTTGGCGCCAGGCGTGACGATCGGCATGAATTCAGATGGAGTGGGAGCCTTTAATCCCTTTTTCGACTCTTTGATCCTCGCGAAACACGGTTTGGAAACTAATAATATGACCGAAATCAATACAGCCCTTGCGGATATCAATGCAGGATTAACAACAATGAATCAACATCGCACGAACAACGCTGCCATCCTTCGCCAGATTAAAACTGGTATTGAGCACCTCACCGCCACCCAAAATGAACTGAAAGGGCTGCTGTCGATCAAAGAAGATGCCAACATGGCCGAAGCGATTTCCATGTTTAACCTTCAACAGACTACCTACCAGACGGTTCTTGATGTCAGTTCTCGCGCAATTTCAGCGCTTAATCTGTTTGACGTTCTACCCTAAAGGAAGCTATGCTGGTTTTGTCTCGCCATTCCGATGAAAGCATCATCATTGGTGACGGTATCCGCGTTACCATTCTTGGCGTGGAAGGCGACAAAGTTAAAATTGGTATATCAGCACCTCGCGATATCCCCATTTTGCGCGGTGAAGTATTTGATGCGATCCAATCTCAAGATAAAATCAAACTCCTCCTTTCGGAGGGGCCTGAACCTGATGCGTTTAAAAACCTTAGAGAGATGCTAGCGAGTGAATTGTTGTCAGAGACTACTCTTCAGAACCCGCCAAGCGAAGAAATGCCTGTTCAGCCAGAATGAGCTGGTAAGGAATTTTTTTAATAACCATAAACATGGCAGCTTCTGTGCCTGTAATCCTGATTATTCTTCCAATAATTTCGATGTTTTGTTCATTGTGTAAAACCACTGAGGCGTGAAACAGATCCCCGGGTAATTTTACTTGTTCCTTGATCTTAAACCGGATTCCGTCTTCACTGAGGTCAAGTACTTCATATTCGACATTTTTAATCACCAACTTGGGATTCATTTTTTCAGGATAAATAATGCGGTAATTTTGGCGACGTTCGCGACTTTGATTTGGGTTATCCATTTTAGACTCTCTTGACTTGTTTTTGTTGAATTCGATAGATATATGACAAGACTTCGGCCACAACTCGATACAATTCTGTAGGTATGGTTTGATTTATGTCGATTTCCATGAGTGCAGCGGTTAGAACCGGGTCGTCGCGGATCGGAATTCCGTTTTGCGCGGCAACCTGGATGATTTGTTCGGCAAGTTTACCTTTTCCGGAAGCCAATACTCTTGGGGCTTCATCCTTGATCGGATCGTATCCCAGGGCTACTGCTTTTTGAGGTTTTTCCTCCTCATATTTGTAGAGATGCAAGGAGGTCATACTTAAACTCCCAAATCAATGGAGGACATTGGTTGCAACGCTGCTCTCGGTTCCTGGATGTCCATTTCAAGGTTTGGTAATCCTATTTCTACCTTGCTAGTTTTCAAAGTATAACCCAGATTAGACAAACCCCGTTGAAATTCGGATAATTCGTCGGAAGCGGAAAGGCAAATATCATTATTCGATCCAAATATCTCTGCGCCAACCTGTTTCGAAACGATCGAAAGATCAACCTTTATAAATTCATTCTCATTAAGATCCACTTGAATGACCAAACGTGTGTAATTTGGGTTAATGGACCCACTTTCCCCTTCACCGCCCTCTCTAGCTACCCTTATTTTAAGATTCCCAAGGGTCTCTTCATTTAAATTGCGAAGCATTTGTTGATTAAAAGCTATGGGTAAGTCGAGTTGGGTCCACTGACCCTTTGGAACATTGAACTCGGGTTCAACATTCTGGAAATGAGCCCACTTTACGCCGTCCAGGAATTGGTCAATGGCGGCTCTAACCGTCGAATTATTGATTTGCCCGCGTAAATTTGCCAATGTAAGCAGAACGTTTGACTCGCTTGCATTAACAGAAAAACCCTTTTCAGGTTGGATCATCCGGGCAATTTCTTTCTCAAGTGATGTTCCAAGCGTGACTACAGCGTTTTTTACATTTAGCTCGAGGTTTGCGGGTAAATCCCCGCTTTGAACAACTACCTCTTTAAGGGTGGTGAGCAACGCGCGGATATTTTGCGAAGTATTCGAGGATATGCCAGGGTTGTTCAACGCGCCAGTCAATGCGCGATAAAGGTTTAACAGGTTTTGTTTAAGATCCTTTACTGCAGATTCGGCCAAGGAGAGGCTTCCAGCGGTAAGAGGCAATCCTGCTGCTTTGATCGATGCGGCAAGTTGCGCTTCTTTGCTTCCCCACTCCCCTTTTGTTGCTAAAACCTGGTTAAATTCCTGGATCATCTCCGGGGTTACTTTTATTCCTCGGTTGACCATCGATTGAACAATCGCCATGTTGCCTTTATCCGCTGGCAATCCCATTTGCTCAAGGATCGACTTTCCAAGGCTGGCAGGGGTAAATTGTTTGCTCGCGCCCGTCCCCTGCTCAAGATTTGTCAATTGCAGTGTTACAACTTTTTCAGTGATATCTTTGACAATAAAATAAGCGTAGCGGCGTTCCATCAACATTGCGAGTTGTTCAGGGGTGGTCATCTTCGCGACGATTTGCACCCCATTGATTGCCACGACAACCTGCTCGTTTGATATATTTAGCACTTCCCCAGTAACCCTTTGATTAACTTTAAGAAACTGGTCGTATCGATCCGGGACCAGGTTCGTGTTGGGTTGAATGGGAGTAGTTATATTCATGGGCATCATTTTTATTGGCCTGCCTTTCGGCAGGCCAATATGATGATCATTTATTGTTTAAGATTTACCAATTCCTGAAGGATTTGATCAGAAGTAGTGATGACTCTCGTAGAAGCCTGGAAACTGCGTTGAGCGAGGATCATATTGGTAAATTCCTGAGCCATGTCGACGTTTGAAGCTTCAAGATATCCTGACGAAATTGCGCCGCGGCCACCAGTGTTGGCAGTTCCAATTTGAGGTTCGCCGGAGTTCAAACCGATCTTGTATTGGTTTCCACCAGCTCTGAGCAAACCAGAAGGATTGGTAAAGTGAGCTAAAGCGAGTTGACCAACCAATTGTTTAAGACCATTCGAATAAACGAGATACATTTCACCCGTGTTCGGCGCTCCATAAAGATCAGAAACGGAACCAGCCGCGAGACCATCCTGGTTGCGAGGAGAGATGGTGGTTTCTGCAGATAACATGGTCAATTTTGAAAGGTCCAGGTTCAAATCTATGGGGTCAGCACCGGCGGAGCCCGGAACGACTACGGCAACAGCCGTAGTCATGGCATCAAAGCGGCCATCAGAATGGAACGTGATTGTTCCACTGCCAGTCGCCAAAGCAGGGTCTGTCACCTGCCAGTTCCACTCCAAGGGGTCGGAGGTGCGAGTAAATCGCACTGTGGGAGTGTGTGAAGCGCCTAATGAATCATAAACCGCGATAGTAGTTTCCTTTTGTGCTCCAGGCACGGCTGCAACAGTTTCGTCCACCAAAAGGGTTAGCGGATCATCCGCAACTGCATCCACTGCAAGCGAAAGGCCTGAATCCAGATTTCCGCCTAAAGATGCGTTGGCGGTAGCGCGAGCGATGGTCGCGTCTAACGAGATTTGCATTGTGGTGGTGGGCTGATTTGTATCCACGGGGCCTGCAGCACCAGGGGGAATCATCCATCCAGTGATGCGCATACCCGTGGAATTGTTTACCAGATAGCCAGCCGCATCAATCTCGAGTGAACCTTCACGTGAATAGCGGGTTTCCTGCCCATTCGTATAAATGAAGAACCCATTCCCTTGAACTGCCAGGTCCGTGCTCCGGCCAGTGGATTGCATCATACCTTGGGTAAAGGTAGGAGATACGTATCCTAATTTGACACCCAACCCAACTTCAGTGGGGTTAATACCACCCACTTCGCCGATTGGTGCCGCACCAGAACTCATAATCTGGGCGAACTGATCTTGAAAGATAACCCGACTGGCTTTAAAACCGGTGGTATTTGAATTGGCGAGGTTGTCTGAGATGACATCCAAAAAAGTTTGGTTCAAATTTAAAGCACTGATTGCAGTGAACATTGAGCGGATCATTTTTACTCTCCTGTTGGTTGATGTGCAGGTTTCCTCCAAGAGGGCCAGCCTGCAACATGATTGAATTTATTTTTCGATATTGATGCTACTATTTAGGTTATTATCGGAAGGATCAGCAAACACCACACTATCAATTTGGGTGAAAACACCTTCCCCTCGATTTTTTGAATCCAGGGCAGTAACAACCATTCGGTCACGTACATTTACGATAAACGCCAGGTCGTCGACCATTACCAGGGATTCTTTTCCACCACGCTTTTCAGCCTTGTCAATCGCGTTGGAAAGCCGATTGATGCCGTCATCGGTCAGGTTGATATTCCTGGCCTCTAATCTTTTTTGAGCATGGTTCGAAAAACGCAAGTTTTGCGCCTGGCTCAACGTTTCAGCAAAACTGACGCCGGTATCGTTGGTTACTCTAGGCGAGGATGGACTTACTCCACCAACCGGGGTTGATGGTTGAATCGGATTCGAAGATTGGATCTTCATATCATCGGTCATTTATTAACCTCCCGTGACTTCCACGATCGAGTCTAAGTTGATTTCCTCATCCTCGACCTGAACGGTGGTCACACCATCCAGTGTTGTCATGGATCGCACCACCCCCTGGATGACCCTGGTAGGATCATTCTTGTCAGGAATGGAGGTGATCGTTTTACCGATTAAGCTAGCCGCGTAGGTCATGGTATATGACTTGTTCATCGTTTCGAGACTCTTTTGAATGGTTTGAAGCGCATTGAGCGAGTTCAGTTGTGCAAGCTGCCCCATCATACTTTCGCTATCCATCGGCTTCATGGGGTCCTGGTTCTTGAGTTGTGCAAGAAGCAGGGTCATGAAATCTTCATTTTCATAAGTCGCCTGATTGGCACCTTTTGTACCTTGAGCAGCGTAATTTGTATTACTGGTTACTGCTGTGATTGGAGTGGTTGTCATAGAAACCTCTTCTCTAAGCCCGGAAATCAATTGTGGATTCTTGTAGTGAGACGATCTTGGTGTTCACCACATTCGAGACACCAACGGGCAAGTTCGAGTGATAAACAGGTTTGTGCTCATTGTTTTGACCATCAAACGTCTGTTGCCCGTTCGAGGTCTGTTGATGCCCAATGTGCATGTTGCTGATCTGAATACCCGCCTGCTCAATGGTTTGCTTCAAATGGCTCATTTCTGATTTAAGGGCGACTTGTGTCGTAACATTATCAGCTACCATTGAAACAGCAAGGCCTGTCTTGGTTGTGACGATGCGTAGGTCGATGTGACCTAGCTCTTCAGGGTAAAGCTGCATGCGAAACGAGGTCTGATTGGCTTTCACCATCTGACCGAGTTGGGTGCTGACTTGTGATATCACTTCGTTTCGGGGAGCTTCCGCCAAGCGGGCCGGCTCATGAACCTGTGATGTCGTGTTGGAGGCGTTGATTGGTACGCCTTCCGCGACTGGTGGGGTTTCTGGTGGGGGGTTTTCGACCTTTGATTCCACCATTATTTTGGATTTGTCAATTTCCTTATCCAAAGGTGCGTTTTCCATGCTGGAAACAGGTTGAGGTGTTGGGTCAACCCGTCTTCCTTGCTCCAAGGCTTTAGCTTCAAGTTTCTCGCTGGCAACCTCGCTGCGATGGAATTCGCTCATCCCCGCTGTTCGCGGGTCTTGTTTCTCCGATGTATCCACATTAATTTGAGCAGGATTTAGATCTTTGGACATTTCCTCGGCTGCTGGCATAGCTGGGGTCGAAAACGCAATTTCATCTTTCGCACCTTTAGCGGCAGAAGCAGGAACTGAGTTCGTTGCTACGGCCTGAGTGGTTTCAGATTCGAATGTCTTGGCCGTCACATCGATCACCATTTTGGCAGCATCAGATTCCCCTTGTAACGTCGTTTCATCTGGCGTGGCTACAGGTTCTGAGACAGGGAGTGCAACAACAGCAGCCTGGGCTAAAAGCACCTCAGGTTGGATTACCACGGTCTCTTTCGGCTCTTGAGCGGTCTTTTCTGACTTTTCTTTTTCAACATCTCCTTTTTTGCCTGCTTCAGGTTTCTTGACAGCATTCAAGGCTTGCGGTTTTCCATTTGCTGCCTGAACCGCGGCTTGGACATTCGGATCTTGTTCTCGGGTTTTTTCGGGTGATTCTTCTTTCTGGTCCCGAATCCGAACAGAAGCTTGTTTTAATACCGCATCAAACGAGAATTCGTCTGCTGGGGGTGCCGCTGAAGCGGCCGGCTTCGAGTGTGCCGTGACGACAGGGGGTGACAGGTTGACTACATTTACAGCATCGTGCATCTTTTTAGCCTCCTTGGGCAATAGATTTCAACAGGAGCAGCTTTTTACTGATCTCCTGACTGATCGCTTGGTACTTGATGTTCGTTTCAGACATATCCAGTAATTCGGTGTCCACATCCACGTTATTGCCGTCTTCGCGATAAGTGCCACCGGCTTTATTTGATGTGGCATTAAAGTTAGACAATGAACTCGTGGAATCGATGTGTCCACTGCTCGTTTTGGACATACTGATCTTACCGCCTTGGTTTAAACTTCTTTTCAATGTAGTTTCAAAATCCACTTGTTTGGCACTGAAACCTGGTGTGTCAACATTAGCCAGGTTGTGGCTGATCACCTGCTGCCGGCTGGTCAATCCTTTGAGTGCCAGGGTCGCGGCCCTCATGGCATCATCAGTAAATAATGAACTGCTCATCTGGTTACACTCATTTCTGATCGTTGTAGTAACCGATCACCCTTTGAACGTAAGCCTGTGTTTCCTGGTATGGAGGTATGCCATCATATTTGTCTACCGCGCCAGGGCCGGCGTTATAAGCCGCTAAAGCGAGTTCTACATCGCCTCCATACCGGTTTAACATCTTGCTGAGGTATTTTGTGCCACCTTCAATATTTTGAACGGGGTCGAAGCTGTCGGTCACGCCCAAACTGGCGGCTGTGCCAGGCATTAATTGCATCAATCCTTGGGCGCCACAAGAAGACACGGCGTCGGGGTTAAAGTTAGATTCAGCTTTGATCACCGAGGATACTAATTCTGGATCAAGTCCATATTTTTCTGCGGTTCGATTAATGATTTCTGCAAAACTGCCTGAATACGCTCCTAAAGAACTCGCGGAATTTGAAATTGATTCTGTTCCAGAGTTCCCCAAACCAGACGTATTCTTCGCCAAGATCTTCATGATCAGATCTAGCATCATCATTTGCAAGTTGTTGGTAAAAGAAGTGTCAATCATTGCGGATCTCCACTTCTTGCCGCTTCTGATAATTTCGAGCTATATAAATATCGTCTTGTTCTTTGTGTTCGTGGATCACTTCAAGGTCTTTAAAGCGTTTGATCTCTTTTTTCTTGAGAATATCCAGTGTTTCTTCTGCCTGACGGGCAGAGATCAGTTGTCGCCTTTTACTTTCGATTTCAATTTGAAGATTCGCGAGCGCTAAGTGACAATTTTCGATGGCAGTTACATGTTGATTAATATTTGCCCTTAGATGGGCAACCACAAACAGATCCATCTCACCGGTCATCTGGTCATGCAATTTCGACATAAGCGAGTCTTTGGTGTTCTCGAGATTCTCGATCTCATGGAAAATGACCTGTTCCCTGGCAAGTAACTTGCTGAATTCAACTTCCAATGCTTCAGCACGGGAGTGTCTAACATCGAGAACTGTTTGTAGTGAAAATTTTGGAGCCATTTCAGACCTCTTCCTGATGCATACCAGATAACACTTCCAAGGTTTCTTCAAATGTAGTCACATCTCGCATATTTTGCTGTAAGAATCCTGTTAATGTCGGCATCACTTTTAATGCGGAATCAATATCCGGGTCGGATCCGCCCACATAAGCTCCAATGTTGATCAAATCTCTGGCCTTTTCATAGGTGGCGAGATGTTTTCGAGCCTTTGCGGCGGATTGTTGGTGTTCTCTTGATGTCACAGCAGGCATAACCCTGCTGACACTATTCAATACGTCGATGGCAGGGTAATGATTCCGGGCGGCTAACTCTCGTGAAAGAATAATATGACCATCGAGGATACCGCGGGCTGCGTCGCAAATCGGTTCATTAAAGTCGTCGCCTTCCACCAAAACGGTGAAAAAGCCGGTGATTGTGCCAGTTTTTCCCGCTCCAGCACGCTCTAAAAGCCGTGGAAGGAGGGCGAAAACAGACGGCGTGTACCCTTTTGAGGCGGGAGGTTCACCAATGGCCAAACCGATCTCGCGCTGAGCCATGGCAAAACGTGTCACCGAATCCATCAAAAATGTCACATCCATACCCATATCTCGAAAATGTTCAGCGATCGTCATCGCGATGGACGCGGCTTTTAACCGTACCAGTGCTGGTTGATCCGAAGTCGAAACCACCACCACCGACCGCGCCAGACCTTCAGGGCCTAAATCGCGCTCAAGAAACTCGCGTACCTCACGGCCCCGTTCACCGACCAGGGCAATCACACTAACATCTGACCGTGAACTTCGCGCCAGCGCGCCCAACAAGGTGCTTTTTCCAACACCAGATCCTGCAAAAATACCCATACGTTGGCCTTTACCACAAGTGAGCAAGCCATCTATCACGCGCACGCCAGTAACCAGAGGATTGACGATCGGCGCCCGATCCAGTGGGTGCGGGGGGGTGTTATAAGTGGATACCTTTTTGACCGTGTCCAACGCAGGGCCATTGTCCATAGGGCGCCCCAAGCCATCCAGGACGCGGCCCAATAGGACCGTTCCAACAGGAGCCCGAAAAGTTTTATAAATCGGAAAAACAGTGCTTCCTGGTTGAATCCCCTGCATGTCACCAAGCGGCATGAGCAAGATTCTTTCTTCTTTAAAACCAATAACCTCAGACATGATCGTGACGCCCACATTGGTGGTGATTAAGCACACTTCCCCAATTTGGCAGTCCAACCCGATAGCTTCAATCGTTAAGCCTAAGACTTGGACGACCTTGCCGGAATTTCGTGTGGCGCTAACCTGCGCCAACGCGTCGGAATAACGAGAGATGTCTGGTAGGCCGATCTGCATTACTCTTCTTCCCTTCTTTCGGGTTGTTCTACTTCAGAAAACTGGTCGAGAATCGCTGTCAATTGGGTTTCTACCAGGGCGTCCGCGGTGCCCCACTCGCCTTGAATGTAACAACCACCACGACGAATGGATTCATTTGAAATAATCTCAACCTTGGTACCCATTGCAGATGCCTGGTATTCACGCCAGTCGTGACCTAGTGCTTGCGCGTCCAGCGGGTGCATATAAATCCGCAAATCTCCCAAAGCTCGGGCGCTTTCAAGAACATCAGCAAAATGCCGCTGAAGCGTTTCACCATCCAGCGCCACACCGTTGCCGAACATTTTTTGAGCCATTTTTTTGATCAAATCCATGACCATCGGCTCTGATTGGTTCATCATATCTGATCGCCAATCCCTGGCCACCTGGATGACAGAACTCGCAGCTTGGAGGCTCTCTCGCATTTCACTCCTGGCTTCTTCGACCCCACTGTCGTGTGCTTCCTTCCGAACCTGCTCAGCATTAAGCTCTGCTTGTTGTAAAATTTCTGAAGCTTGGATTTCTGCTTGTTCGATGATCGTGCGAACTTTGATTTGAGGATTCTCTTTTTCAACAAAAGGTTCCCAGGGTCTGGGAATATCCATCTTTGTTGCGACATGATTCGCTCCCATGTCTTGAGGGGTCCATGCTTGTGGAACCACCCCCAACTGTTCGGCTTTATAGAGTCTTTTTCCGCCAGTTTGCTGCACCGCTTTGCCATCAGTCGTTTTCAAACCAAAAAGCGTTGCGGCGTTAATACGGATCAATTCTTCGCCATTGGCTCCAAGATTCTCAAATTCCGCTGGAGCCCAAGCAATCAATTCATGATGGTTGTCGGAAACGTGGATAAGGTTATTGGATGATTTCATAATCATCTCCGCCACCCGCCAGTACGATCTCGCCCGATTCTTCCAAGGCACGAACCGCATCCACTAAACGCCGCTGAGAGGCGTAAACATTTTTGGCTAATTGGGGGCCTAAAATTTCAATTTCTTCCTGTAAGTTTTCGCGGGCGCGTTCAGAAAGACAGCGGAAGATCAAGTCTTTCAATTTGTCACTGGCAGCTTTCAAAGCCAAGGCGAGATCAGCTTTACTGACATCGCGCAATACACGCCCCATCGTCTTTTCATCCAGTTTTGTGAGGTCATCAAACGTAAACATATTAGAATGAATCTCTTCAACCAGTTTTGGGTTGGTGGTATCCAGGGCTTCAAAAATTGTCTTTTGCACACCACGGTCGACCTGGTTGAGCATCTTAACGAGGAAGGAAACTCCACCGGTAGCACGGAAATCAGCTTCATTCATCACACCGGATAATTTGTTCTTTAAGTCTTTCTCGACCACTTGCACAACCTGTGGAGAAACCCGGTCCATTCCAGCCAATCGTAAAACCACTTCGATCTGCAAGTCTTTAGTCATGGAAGTGAGGATATCTGCTGCCACTTTGGCTTCGAGGTAAGAAAGAACCAACGCAATAGTTTGGGGTAACTCATCTTGTAGAAGGGTTGCCACTTGGGCGGGGTCGGCGCTTCGCAACATTTCAAAGGAAGACAGGGTTTGGTGAGCAGAAATTCTTTCAAGAATCTCGGCTCCCCTACGTGGACCAACAGCTCGCGCTAACAATTGCCGGCTATATTCCACACCACCACCCTGCAAACCGGTGCCTGATTGGGCTAATTCATACGCTTCTTGCAGTGCCTGGCTTCGAATTTCTTGAGGAATGGAGGATGCTTTTGAAAGAGCCATTAATACACGTTCGATCTCTGCCTCCCCGAGGTATTGAAGTACTTTAGAGGAGTTATCGACACCCAAACTGAGCAGTAACGTGGATGCTTTTTCTATACCTGAGGCGGTCATGTAGTTACTCATAATTATTTCTCATCCTCTGCCAACCATAGCTGGATAATTTCCGCGACGCTGGCCGGATTATCCTCACTCATGCGCGTCATCACTTTTTGCATTTGCTCATCCTCTGGAGAGACCTTCTTTTTGGGCATTTCTACGGGAGGAAGAGGCGTGATTTGTGGTATCGCCACCGAAGGCGAGATCATGGGGTTAGCCATGGGCGCCCTCAAAGCCGATTCGGAAACCGGCTTCATCACCGGTACCCAGGCATCGCTCGAAGCTAGTTTTAAGTTTTTCAGCAAGCGCTGGATGTAAAGGAGAAGCACGATAAACAATAGCACCGCTCCGCCAATTTTTGCGTAATCGAAGTAACTGCTCGTTTTTGAAGCCTGATCCATCTCTTCAGCTTGCGTGGTGTAATAGGAACGATCAAACACAATCGATTCCACCGCAAGAGAATCTCCACGGGTTTCGTCAATTCCTACAGCGGCTGAAACGGCGTTTCGCAAGATCGTGATCTGGTTGGGGTCAGCAACAGAATCAACTAAAACTGAAACGGAGATTTGCTTTATTTGTCCGGGTTCAACCACCTCATGTGATTGTGTGGAAGTCAACTCGTAATTCTTTGTAGTGTCTGTTTTCTGATAGCTAGTCGTGCCAGTTCCGCCGGCGGTGGTCGGCACAGGGGTTGGGAGATTGCTTGTGGCACCCGGAACTCCACCCGCCGTGGCACCATTGGTGGTATAAGACTCGGATGAGATCTGTTCTGATCTCACAGCGGCTGGAGTGGGATCAAATGAATTTGAAGTGATTTCGCGCTGAGTCCAATCCAGGGTCACATTCGCCTGAACGATGGCCTTGTCAGGACCGAGAACGGAGTCCAGCATCTGCTGGGCTTTATAGATAATGTCTTTTGCGGCAGCTAATTCCGCGGCTCGCCTGCTGTCACTTACAGCGGCTGCAGCGCCTTCGGCACCACTTGATGATCCCGATGCGAGCATGGTTCCATCAGAATCCACGACGACAACATTTTCAGATTTCAATCCCTCGATGCTGCTGGCGACCAAATGAGTGATGGCCCTAACCTGGCTGGCATCTAATGTCGCGCCAGATTTCGTCTTGACCATGATCGAGGCGGTAGGTTCTTGTTGCACCGAAGACAATAAGGTTTTTTCAGGAACAACGATATGCACTCTTACAGCTTCGATCGCCATCAGGCTTCCAATGGTTCTTTCAAGTTCGCCCTCAACGGCGCGCTGATAATTGACTTTTTGGGTGAATTCAGTCATCCCAAGCGTGCTTCCACTGAATAATTCGTAACCCACCGCGGAACCTGTTTGAGGCAAACCAGCCGTCGCCATTTTTAGACGCACATCATAAACCTGGTCCGTTGGAACCAAAATCGTCGAAGATCCTTCAAGTTTATAAGGAATACCCTGCGCGTTAAGCTCCTCAACTACCGCCCCCGCATCAGATTCGCTCAAACCGCTGAACGCGACCGCGTAAGTGGGCTTCGTTGCCCATGTAATCAAGATCGGGATCAAAATTAAGGCGGAAATTACGATCGTAACCATCGTAACTTTTTGGCTGGTTTTTTGGTTTTTCCAAAACGCGAGGAATTGTTGTTGAATGGCCATAATCGAATTCGATCCTTATGTCTAAACGTTCATTCTCATGACTTCGCGGTATGCATCAACCAATTTATCGCGAATTGCCATGGCTACGCGAAAATTGACGTCATTTTCAGTTGTTGCAATGGTCACATCGGCGATATCCACATCTTGCCCGCTCGCAAGTTGGGTCACCAGGCTATCGGCGTTCAATTGGGATTCATTCAGTGAGTCAAGCACCTGGTCAAAAGTCTTGCCGACTGAATTTGTGCCCTGGGTGGTTTTAAAACCTTGCGAAACACCCTGAACCCCACTGGTATTGAAAGAGGAAGTTGAAATGGAAGGGATCTGCATACTTTACCTCGCTAGCCTAACGGCCAATATTGAGTGCCTTAAGTGCCATATTCTTCGTTGCGTCGATCATCGCCAGGTTCGCTTCATAAGATCGCGTGGCTGAGAGCATGTTTGTCATTTCAGTCACCAGATCCACGTTTGGATAGGTCACATAGCCTTCGTCGTCCGCGTCCGGATTGTTGGGCTCATAAACCCTGGCGCCTTCACTTTCATCGGCGAAGATTTTGGCCACCTGAACGCCACTTTCATTTTGCCCAAATGGCATGGACTTCCCCAACCTGCCAGCAATAAAATCAGGTAATCCGGTCTGTGAACCGGCAGCGGTGAAGACCACGTCCTGGCGTTTATAGGGTCCGCCTTCTTCGGTTTTGGTGGTCTGGGCATTGGCAATATTATTCGAGATCAAGTCCAATCTCAACCTTTGGGCTGACAGGGCGCTGGCACTTACTCGCATATTGCTCCAGAAACTCATAAAGACTCCTTAACCTTTTGCGGCTAATTTTTCTATGGAGCCATCGTATCATGCAGGTCTCGGAGTGACTGTAAAGGTGGGGTGAACTTAAAATAAAAAAAGCGTGAAAGTATTTAAAATTCAAAACGCATATAGAGCAAAAGCGGTGCCTTTGCTCAATACGCGTCTTCGATTGTGGAAGATAAAAATCTTAAGCCGGTGTCTCCAACGCCACTCGTGCTGGTTGGGTCATCGCTGGCCTAGCCGGCGTCATTTTTTTTTCTGTTTGTGCCCAAGCTTCACGTAATTCAGAGAGCGTTGAGATCGCGCTGGTGTAGTCACCTTGCCGAATGCAATCCAGGCACCATTGGTAGAGTCGGAACAAACCGAGAGCAGCATCTTGATATTCAAAATTCAGGGCATCTCTAAGCACGCTGATCGCTCGAACGGCTTTAGTAAAATCCTTTCGTTCGCAAGACTGGATAGCCAGATCATAAGCCATCACTACCAAGCGCAACGGGCTGGCACCAAGCACATCATTCTGACGATATTCCTGACTTCTAAATGTCTGTTGGAACATAATACTCTCCTGATTCACACCAAACTGTCTACCTGTTATTAATATCGGTTCAACCGCAGACAACTTTAGTGAATCTGAAAATTTTCGTAATTTTGGTCTAGGCAAAGATCGTAACAAGGTCGCCGCGGGTAAGATTCTGCAACTCATCCGATGGGATGGTGCGGATCACCTGCCGGCTGGCTTTGTCCAGTACTAAAACAGTAACGTCATTCGTCTTGGAATCCACAATGAATTTCAGACGAACATCACCGTTCAGTACCGGGGCCGAGCCACCCTGCTCCGTTTTTTGGGCGGCCGGTTTTTCTTTCTGCGCAGATTCTACTTGTGCAGGTGCCTCGGCTGGGGTTGGTGCTTCCACCTGAACTGGGCCAGCGCCAAAATCGATCTGTCCTACTTTACTTACTTGATTGATTGTCATTTTTCCCTCCGGCATCATGCCTGAGATCTTGAATCTGACTTATTGCGACAAACCAGGTCCTTCTGGTTTTATTACCCATAAATGGTGCTGTAGAGACCGTTGATCCACGAGGTGTTGGTCTGCTGCGTATAAGAAAGCAGCGTCATCTGCGCCTGTACTTCTGCGTACTGATTGGTCAAAGTAATCTTTCTTTGATCCAATCGGGCATTCATTAAGGTGATCTGATCGTTGGTACTCTTTGTCATTTTATCGTTGGATGTGATCAGTTGGCTGACGTAAGCCGTGGATGTGCCGGTGACCCTGGTCAATTGAGTGTCCATGGCGGTCATCACACGATCTACCAATGAGGTAACTTCACTGTAGTGATTCTTCAAGGCTTCGTCTAATTTGCCGCTGTCTGAGATCACGGCACTCATGCTCGAATTCACATCAATGCCGATTTCGCGAAGGGATTTGTAAAGCCCGCCGGTAGCGTCGTAACTGCTGAATTTGCTAAATAAATCACTGCGCAAGCTGGTAAGTGTCAGGTCGCCTGCCAGCGACCCGCGGACGTATTTCCCGTCCGCCTGTTTCGTGGTCGCAGATTTTGCGGAAAGGTAAGTTTGAAGCGCATTAAAGTTCGAAAGAAAGCTCGTGATCGAGTTCTTCGCCGCAGTGTTGTCAGTGGCGATGTTCACTGTGGCTGATTTGCCTTCAGCATCAGCAGCCAGGTTTAATGTTACGCCATTGATTACATCTGTCAGCGCCGAATTCTGAGACCGAGTAACTTCCAAACCATTGACCGAGAAAGAGGCATCACTGGCGCTCTGCATCACATTTTTAAAGGCAGATCCGGTGAGAACACCAATTTCCTCAAGAACCGCTCCACTGGCCTCCAGGCGATGATTCAGGCCAGTATAGGTCGAATTGATCACCAATTGACGATTGACCACTGTGGCTGTGAGTTCATTTCCAGCCGCGTAAGTACCAAGGTTAATTTTGGAAGAGATATCGATCAAAGACATATCGCTGGTAACTTCAATCGCGGCACCCTTAGCCTCATAACCTATGGCAAACGCGCCTGTGGCCTTGCTCGTTGCTGAATAAGTGGCCGCATCCGCGCCAAAACTGACACTCAATCCTCGCCCGGTTGAATATGCTCCCCCACCGGTGGGAATGGATTGCCAATCAGCCGAATATGTTGAACCATTTTTAATCGATACGGCCGAGCCTTCATCATTTACCAAACGAAACTGCCAAACATTGGTAGAACTCAGGCGGGTTTCAACATAATAATTGCCCGTTCCTAATTCCTGGCGCCCGTTCTCTATTTCCGCTTCAACCGCTGCAGAGGTCACAGCCTGGAACATCGAGACGGTTCCAAGCTCCGCGTTCAATGCTAGAGAGGAAGCGCCCGAGGTTCGCGTTGATGGTATATATTTGGATGTATCATCTCCAAAGTCAATGCTCAAACCGCGGCCAGTATCGTAGGTTCCTGGGGCGGCTGGGATATCTTGCCAATCGGAAGAGTAAACTTCACCATTTTTAACCTGAACAGCCGCGCCATTGGAATCCACCAGGCGAAACTGCCAGGTTTCTCCCACTTTTTTAGTCTCAACGAAGTAATTACCTGTGGCTAAACTGGTTTGACCCAACTCAACCGCCGCTGTATTGAACGCGGTGACGTTTTCAAAACGTTTCGTGGCTGATCGGTCGGCCGCGCCCCCGATGTAAAAGGTTCCGGCCTGACCGAGAGCCTGATCCGCGTATTCCTGCTCATCCGAGCGCACGCGGTCGTTTTTCGCCAGGACAATGTCTGTGATCGAATAAGACGCAGGCGCCGCCGTGGAAGCCACGCTGCCAGTCAGGACAGTGCTGCCTGTGGCGACCCCGGTAATCGATATCTGCCGGCCGGATTGAAGGGCGTAAAACGTATCACTACTGAGTAAAGCCTTGGTTGCGGTGCGTAATTGTTCCAATTTGGCTTTGAGGTCAGCGTAAACCGCCCGCTGGGTTTCCAATTGGGTTTTCTGGTTGGTCAAACGATTCAACGGCTGGCTTTCCACCTGGATCTGGTAATTGATCAGGCTGGTGTAAACGGAATCCAGATTGTTGATTGCGGTTGTCGTTGCCATTTGAGTTCCTCTTTGAAGCTTTGGTTCCGGTAATCTGCTTCAAGTCCGGTGGTTTGAGGAATATCAATAGAGAAAATCTATTGTACCTATGCTCATTAACGACACATTTTCGATTAACTTTAGGGGTTTACATAACCACTTTCTAACTACTATAAAAAGGAGCTGCCTCGATGATCTGAGGCAGCTCCAATGGTCAAGCGTACGCGTTATCGAAATAAGGAGAGTAGGAATTGAGGAGCAGCGTTCGCCTGGGCTAACATGGCGGTAGAAGTCTGTTGCAGGATGAGCAACTTGCTCGCGTTCACCTGTTCTTCAGCCATGTTGGCGTTCATGATCCGGTTGTAAGAAGCTTCAATGTTGATCTGTGCAGCCGAGATCTGGTCTTCCTTGAAGGTCAAGGACCCGGTCAGGGCGCCGATCGTGGAGAGCTGTCCGTTGACGGTACCAATGGCGGTGTCAACCTTGCTCATGTAAAGGGCGTAATCTTCACGAGTTCCAGCACCAACGTTCACTGAAGCAGAGCCACCTTTGACAAAGTTGACATCCTGAACGAACTGGGCACCAACCGTGATTGCGTCCACATCAACATCAACGGTCAAACCATTACCGAAATCAACGCTTACTGTGCCAGTCGTGGCAGTTGTGTTTGTGAAAGCGCTTGCCAGATCACCACCATCTATGCCATCGGAATCGACTTGCACGACAGCGCCGTCTTTCCACAATTGAACTGAGAAACCTTCAACAGCGCCGAGTCCATCATCCAAACCAGTGACACGCACTTTGTAAGCGCCAGTCTCGAGTTCGGTCATGCCTTCCCAACCGGTGTTAGCGAAGACTGCTCCGGCGGTATCATCAGCAAGGGTGATGCCTGATCCTGCGGTAGCGACAAACCCGGTCACATCGGAAGCGCCGGCGGCAACCATCAGGTCCAAATCCTCAGCGTACAAGGGAACGAGACCAGAAAGTTGAGAGGTGTCGGCTACATCGGCGCCAGTCTGGAAGGTCCAGCTGGATTTCACGCCGTCGAGCAAACCAACGCTGTTCCATTTGGTCTGATCGATAATGTCATCGATCTGTTGTGAATAGGCAGCCAATTGATCTTTGACGATCGCGCGCTCGGCAGAGCCCATGGTTTCTGAGGCGGCGGCTTCAGCCTTGTTGCGCATTTGAATGAGGATGTCATTCAAGCGGCCGAGACCAGATTCAGCAACGGCCAAAAGGTTCTTGGCATCGCCAATGTTCTGCAGGGCGACTTTCAAACCTTCACTGCGGGCCATCATTTTGGTCGAGATTGCCAGACCAGCGGGATCGTCGGCAGCGCTGTTGATGCGTTTACCAGTCGCAAGACGGGTCTGGTGAACGGACAACTGTTTGTTGATGTTGGTCAATGAATACAGAGCATTCATAGCACCAATGTTGCCAGCAATTCTAGTTACATCATTATCAGCCATTTCAAACCTCCATGTTTGAATATCATTTGGGGATCCTTCCCCATTTTTTTGAGCTGAGGTCTTTCAGGTGTCGGGGTTCAGCTCCGGGGTTCCGGCACCAGTGTTACCTTAGGAAGTGTGGGTAGTTTTCTTGTCGATAATCAATCTCCTCAACTCACTCAATTTCCTTATACCTGCATTAACGTCATGAAATTGAAAAACTTGAGGATTTTCGTCAGGTTTATCCTTTCCACTTTGCAAACATGGGATTAGAATTTTGCATCATTACACGATTTTTGCAAGATCAATCATTAATCACCAAGGATACCCGTATGGACAATAGTACACTTCCAGTTATCGTTGAATCCAAAACTGTCTCTTCTGAACTAAACGCCAAAGTGCCCTGGCGGCAAGTGTTGCTCTTTCTCGGTATAACATTTTTATTAACCTGGCTCGTAGATGGGGTTTTGTTCCTGAAAGGCGGGTTGATCCACCCGGCGGCCGTTCTCGTCTTGCAATTTCAAATGCTGTTGCCTGCCTTTTCAGCCATGATCCTCGGCCTGTTTGTCTTCAAACAAAGCCCGATCTACTTCAAAACAAATCGGACCACATCACGCTGGTTTGTCTGGTTTTTCATAGGTTTTACCCTCCTGTTTGCCGGCGCGGTGGTTTACGCATTTCTTGACCCCTTTGAAATTTCCATTCTTAGCACAGTGACGATGATCCCCAGCGTCCTCGGACTGATTCTCATCGTTGTATTGCGGATCGTAGGCAAGAAAGACGCCTTCGCGGGCGCAGGGATGGCGGGCGGCATGCCCAAGTATTGGGTGTGGTTCGGAATCGGGATCATCGCGCTTGCAGGAATGCAGACCCTTTTGAATTGGTTATTTAAGCTCGGTAATCCCGTTGATTTCAATGTGTTGATGCAACAAATCCCGTCTGGAGGAATGTCGGCTCCTGTTTTGATGACCGTTCTCGCAGCTCAAACCCTGCTTCTCGGACCCTTCCTGGGCTTGATCGTCACCTTTGGCGAAGAATACGGCTGGCGGGGATATTTGCAGCCAGCCCTGATGCCCCTTGGCAAAGTCAAGGCGATCTTACTTCTCGGCGTCATTTGGGGTATCTGGCATTGGCCGGTGATCTGGATGGGCTACAACTACCCAGGCCACCCCATTCTGGGTTCGTTACTGATGGTCCTCTTCTGTATCAGCCTCGCCTTTTTATTGGGCTACGCGGTGCTCAAAGCCAAAGGAATCTGGATCGCTGCCTTCCTTCACGCGCTGGTCAACCAATCTTTTGCCTTTTTCATGTCGGTGGTTTACACGCCCAAAGATACGGCCTATTCCTTCGGCATCGGCTGGCCGGGGTTCCTGGTGGTCGCTGTACTTATCCTGATCATTTTACGTGATCCACTTTGGCGAAATATGCATCTCAACGACCAGGTTTCCACCTAGAATCGTAAAACTCCGGCAGATTTGCCGGAGTTTTGTTTTATTTCTTTTGCTCAAGAGAGGAAAAGCTTCCTGGCTGTTTCGGTCTCGTTTTTCCTTCGAATTGCAGACCAATTCAATTCATCGGCCATGATCTCGCCGACTTCGTCTATCAACGCTTCGGTGACGTTCCCCAGCCACGCTATCGTGGAGCGGCGAATAAAAATATCCTCCAGTCGAACAGGTTTTTCGGAGCGCACGATGTAACGTATCTCACCGGAATTCCAGTTTTCAATCGACTTTAGCATTTTTCCATTGGTTTTCAGGATGAACGACGCGATAGTCTCCGATGTTGTTCCATAGCGGAGGGTTAGTTGCTCCACATACGCTTCGCTCAATTGGGTTTCTTTGACGATTTTTGTAATGTAAGCTGCCTTTGATATTTTTTCCAGCGGAAAGTCCTTCCCGCCCCGAATGGGTAAGGATTCGGTACCTGCCTGGCGCAATTTTCCGAGGAACGCGATAGCTCGGTCAGCAACTTGTTCTGAAAATGCCCTGAAGCTGGTCCATTTTCCGCCGACGAGCGATAACACCGGGATTCCAGCAACTTCATCCGTTTTGATCGTGTGATCGCGGGTAATCTGCCCGGTCGTTTTAGCTTTTGAATATTCCAATGGACGGACACCTGAGAAACGATAGACGATTTGATCCTTTGTTATCCTGATCGTTGGAAACACCCGACTGACCAAATCGATGAAATATTGTTCCTCTTCCGGCGTACACACCGCGTCATCCGGATCTTCGATAGGTAAATCGGATGTTCCGACAATCACCTTGTCATAAAACGGCAACAACAACACAATGCGGCCGTCTTTGTTTTCGAAGAAAAACTCGGATTCTCCAACGGCTTCACGCAATAGATCGTTCTTGATTACCAGGTGTGATCCCTTGGTGCCGCCGATGTATTGCCTGGTGAATCCCGCTTTTTGATTTACCAAATCGATCCACGGACCCGCAGCGTTGACCACTATTTTAGGTTTCACGATCAGTTTTTCGCCAGTTTCTTGATCTAATAGCGTCACACCGACCTGTTCCATCTTTTCAAAGGAAACGTAATTCAGCGCTTTGGCATGCTCGCCTTCTTCCTCGGCATCCAGTATGATTTCGACAGTCATTCTTTCAGGAGAAAGCAACTGTCCGTCAAAATAGAGCGCGGCATACTTGATTTTTTCATTGAGATGAGGGAACCGGCGTAAAGCTTCGTCACGGCCAAAGAATTTATGCCGGGGAACCGTTTTTTGTTTTCGCGTGAAAGAGTCGTAGAAGATCAAGCCGATCTTGATCACCAGCGCGCCGCGTTCTGACGGCCGGTCTAACAAATTAATAAATTTCAACGGGGCGTTGAGCAGACCGGACCAAATTTTAAAGATGGGGATCACCGTCGGGAGAGGTTGTACCAGATGCGGTGCGTTCATGATCATTCGATTGCGTTCCGCCACGGCCTCTTCTACCAGGCGAAATTCGCCATTCTCAAGATAGCGAATGCCGCCGTGCGCCATGTGTGAGGATGTCGCGGATGTTCCGGAACAGAAATCGCCGCGGTCGATGATCAAGGTGTTGACCCCATTCAAAGCCAGATCGCGAAACACGCCGGCCCCATTAATCCCCGCGCCAACGATTAATACATCAACATTCGGGTTCTTTTTGATGGCTTCAATGATCGATTCTCTTTGCATTCATACCCTCGTTTCGATGTTTTTAGTTTGCCTGCATCTTGGTTTCGGTATCCACAACTTGATTGGGTTTCCCCTTGCCCAATTCAATGGAACGTTCATACGCTGCCCAGATGGCGCGCGAGATAGCCGTGCGGAAACCTGCTTTTTCAAGATAGTACAATGCTTCCGCGGAGGTGCCACCCGGAGAAGTAACTTCGTTGCGTAACCTGGCAGGGTGCTCCTGGTTTTGACGGTAGAACTCCGTCGAGCCACGGATGGTCTGAACCACCAGTTTTTCAGCGATGCGCCGTGGAAAACCCATATGCACACCGGCATCGATCATGGCTTCCATAAAAAGGAAAACATAGGCAGGCCCCGTGCCGGATAGCGCCGTGGCCATATCCAGATAGCCTTCGTCTTCAACGAAGACTTCTTCGCCCAGAGTCTGCAATATCTCGGCGGTAACGCTTTTGCTTTTTTCCTGCACTTCTTCCGTTTTGACCCAAACGGTGATTCCCATCCCGATCTGAGAAGCGGTATTGGGCATGGTGCGCACGATCTGGCGCACGCCAAGTTTTTCACTTAAGGTCGCGAGTGAAACTCCGGCGATCACAGAAATCACCAATGCATTTTGCGGCAGCGCCTCACAAATCGAACGTGCGGCCTGTTCAAAGCGCTGAGGTTTCACCGCCAAAATGACAATGTCCGCGAATTCAACCGCCTTCGCGTTCTCAATGCTGCTTTTTATCTTGAATTCAGCGCTGAGGGCTTCCAATCGGTCAGCATTCGGCCCCGCCACGGTGATCTGCTGCGGGTCCACCTTACCTTTGCTGATCAAACTGGAAATGATTGCTTTGCCCATCACACCCGGGCCGATCACAGAAATTAGCATTTTGTCCAACATAATTTTCTCCACGTCGATTTGTTCAATTATACTGATGAATTGAAAGCCCTAGCCCGCGATTCTGCGTAATTCATAGGGGTCCATTTTTACCGGCTCAGCCATGCGCTCGGCTGCAAAGGGCGTCAACATGCTCAATAACTCCGGCTGCGGACGATCTTCCAACCATTGCCAACGGTTCTCAGTCCCTAAAATCACTGGCATGCGGTCATGATACTCCGCCAACACAGGGTTGGGCGCGGTGGTGATGATGGTGCACGAATTCAATTCGTTTCCGTGCGCGTCTTGCCAATGCTCCCACAAACCGGCAAAAGTAAACATTTTTTCATCAGTCAGTCGGAATAAATAGGGTTGCTTGCGGGAACCCTCCTGGCGCCACTCGTAGAACCCGCTGGCGGGGATGAGGCAGCGCCGCCGGGCAAGGGCGTTACGAAAAGAGGGTTTTTCCGCCAGGGTTTCAGCGCGCGCGTTGATCATTTTAATACCTATGGACGGATCCTTCGCCCAGCCTGGAACCAATCCCCACTTGAAGATTTCCACCGCGCGGGTTTGACCATCGGTGACAACGGCGATTCCCTGACCTGGTGAGATATTCTGATTCGGCGCCAATTCAGCCGGCACTTCCCCCAAACCCAACATGTCCTTCAATTCTTCCGGGTCGTACATGATCGCGAATCGGCCGCACATGCTGCACCTGCCTTCCAAAATGTAGAGGTAGCTCAATTGTAGCGGAGTGCGCCCACAGTTTCAATTCTTCCAGTTCAATCCCAAAGGGATACAACACGCTGGAAGCTGCCCGCGCGAGCAATTCCACGTATTTTTCGGTGTCCAGTAGTTTCGGGTCAAGCGGCTCCGTCGTCTCCCAGGGGTGAACGCCCTGCTCCCCGCGGGTGTATACAAAGCGCATCTTCTGCCCGGGGCGCGCGCGCTTTCCGGTCTGTTGCAGCTGCATCAGCGCGGCCCTGGCCGCCGCGGTGGGCGACTTGTAAGCCTCCAATTCGTGGGAGATGCGTGAAGTGACCACCAGTTTCTCTGGCGGCACCTTGCCTTCGCGCAACGCCGTGAGCGCGCCCCGAAACACCTCGAAAGCCTTCATTACCTTTTCTTCCAGCATGCTGGCGCTGTAAGCCTCCGCGAGCGCGGCCAGCATCCTGGATTGGGTCTCGGCCACCCACGGCGGGGTGTCACGGCGCCGGGCTTCGATGCCGCGCACTTTCAGCGAGCCATCCTGGAAAACGCCGAAATAACGGTTTGCCACCGGAATGCGGCTGTCAGCCCTGGAAGGCAAAAAAGCCACCCAGCGGTAGACACCGTCCAGCGATACCCCTAACCCGGTCTGACGTGATATCTCATCCAGCACCGGCTGGAAATCCTTTTTCAGGACGGCGCCGGGCTTCTTGAGCCACAGGGCGTCCACAAAAAGGTGCAGCACCTCAAAGCCCATCGCTTCGGCGGTTTCCTTGGCGCGCAACAGCACCTCGCGGCCGCCGTTGGTCACGGCTTCGTGGGCCTCAATTCTCCCGAAGCGCGCGTTCTTGTATCCCAAGAAGCCAAAGCACACCACCAGCAGCCATTTGAGCGCCGACGCCCGCGCCTTGTCGCGTTTCGACAGTGGGTTGTCATCGGCATATTGGGCCAGGTTCAATTTCAAAGCCACCCGTTTTTCGTAAAGAGGTTTGAGCGTGAGCGGCACCACGCCAAGCTCGTCGCTGGCCGGGATGATGCCGTCCGGCAGCGGCACTTCAGGCGAGATGTTGCCCTTGATAATGATGGCCGGGTACATCGAGACGAAATCGATCTGCCCCACATTGGTGTGCAACCCGAGGATGGGCTGGTAGATCAGCCCGCCCCTGTCCCGCTGGATCAAGTCCACGCCGGTCTTGAACTCTTCGACCTGTTGCTTGTGCCATGGCACGAGGATCTGGTTTTCAAGCGCGGTCAGCATCTGCATGGCGGAGATCCCCGAACCAGGTGAAACCCTGGCCGCGCGTTCGATGGATTGGGCGGTGACGCGCGCCGATTCCAGCACACCATCCAGGCCGTAATCGCGCCACATCATGGCGTTGCGCTGGTCAATGTGGCAGCGCCCGAACAGGTGGGCTTCCTCGGCCCGGTAGATAATCTGTCCATAGGAGAAGTAGGTCAACTCTTTCTGCCAGTGAACTTCACGTTGTTCATCGCGATTGAGGAGTAGCTTTGTCCCCGCCTGCTCAGACAATTTCAGCAAGGTCGGGATGACCCAGTTGTCGCCCCACTGGGTGAGGATGAAATCAGGGTCGACCTTCGCGAGGATATCGTTCAGGTGCGCCACCAGGTCCGCGGGACGGTCTAAAAACAGGGATTTTTGCCGTTGCTGATAGTGAACGCGCAGCATCTTCGGCGTTCCGCGCGCGGGGTCGCAATCCGGTTCGATCAGGATGGAGTGAAAGACAGGGTGCAGGGGCGCCAGATCCCACCGTGAATTGAGCACCTTGAGCGAGCGGATGACCGCGTCCACGCCGGCTTCCACTTCGCACAATGCCATGGGGAAGGTACCAAATTTCGCCGAGTGGCGGGTGGTGACGGCGATATCCGAGTCGTAATAGGTCAGATGGGGGAACTGCTTTTGCACATCGCGAAACAAGCGCGTCTGGCGGATGGGGTTGTCAATGACGGCCTGCAGCGCCACGACCGGCTCGCTGAGGAAGACATCCCGGCGGGTCTCGCGGCTCAAGGAGAGCACGCCCGGCTGCCGGCGCAGCATCATCCAAAGCGCGCGCAGCTGCCCGGGTTCACCCGCGGCGTAAAAAGTGATCGGCATGGGCTGGCGCAAACAGACCCGCTGCCCATCTTCCGTGATAAACCAAAGCCGCACACCATCCGCGGCGTCTTCATACAGATCCAGCAGCCAAGCGCGAAACGGAGATTCCATTTCACGCCCCCTCCTGCAGGTCAACATACTCCGTCGGCGTGAGTTCGTCCAGGGGCTCGGGCAGGTCAGCGTCCGTCGCACCGGCTTCCAGGGGGCGGTGTGTAACCAATTCCAGTAGCGAAGTGATGCCACGCACCGCCGGCCCGTCTTCCACCGGCAACACCCCGTTCTGTTCCAGTTTGAGCTCAAGTTGCTTCACTTTTTTATACAGTTCCAGCAGCATTGACACCAGGTAGATATCCATCGGGTAAAGATTGCTGGCGTAAGAAGCCTCGGCGATATGGGTGTGCGAAAGGGCGATCAGCTCCTCCACCAGCTCCTGGTCGCTGCGCCGCAGGGCGCGTACAAAGCGCGACAAGGCTTTTTCTTCTTCGACCCAGGTCTGTGTCGCGGAAAGGATGGTTCGTCCCATGGCTACCGCCAGTCCCCGTCAAACAAGGATGCCTGGATCTGACGCGGCTCCACGGGCAATAAACCTGGTTCCTCCCAAATGCGGGTGGCCCGCCGCTTCAGATGCGCCAGCAGCGCCATCCGCGGGCTCGAGATCAAGAGCAGCGGCTTGGCGCTGACCACCACGGGGGTCACCTGGCTGGCGTCTTCGATGCAGCGCATAGTTTTATCAAAAAGGAGAAGGCTCTCGTCCACCTGGACACTTTCATCCACAAAAGTGGCCAAGAGATCAAGGATCATGACCGGCACCCCCGCTTCAGGGCGCAGCTTTTGAAGCAGCGACAACACCTGGTAACAGGTAAACGCCCGTGAGAGGCGGATGTTCTTGAGCATCGCCGCCGGATCCGTGGTCAGCGGACGCAACGTGCGGGCCACACGGTACATGTTGCTGCGGTTGCCGCAGTCGAGCACATACAGCGGCCCATGCAGCGCCAACCGGGCGGTCAAATCAAGCATCATGCCCGAGCCGGCATGCAGGCCAAAAACCACCAGCAGCTCGTTGGGCAAAGGCAGGGCCAGATTGGTTCTGAGGGCGCGCTCCATAACTTAATTATATAGAACATTTGTTCATTGTCAAGTGTTGGGAAAGATGAGAGCAGAGAATAGAGAAAAGAGAAAAGAGAGTAGTGATTGGTCTTAAGGGATTTGGAATCGGTGATTCTTTTTTAACACCTTCGCACACCGCTCACGAAAACGATTCTCGACTCTCTATTCTCAATATATTATTCTCCAAAATATTTCTGCATCAGTACCTTTGTTTCTTCGGTGGGAACAGGAATCATGAAGTCTAAAAAACCGTCCTCATCAGCAATTTGAGAATTGAAGTTTTTTGCATAAGCCCTCAACCCCAAAAAAAAGGTTACATCTCCTTGCAACGAACGCAATTCATGCAAAAAAGAGGCGCCTTGTAAATAGACAGAATTGATATAGGGGCGAAGTTCGTCCTGATCGTAGATGGTCAGATTAGCCCTGCCAGACGGCTTGTAGGTGTCCACACGGTATTCCCACCACCAATTGCTTAGTTCCGGGTAGTAACGCTCGATATAAAGGTATTCGCTGTAAGTGGCCAGGGCTTCGTCCAGCCAAGGTTCGAGCGCCTGGTCATTCGCCACCTGGGCGTACCACCACTGGTGGGCTGTCTCATGCACCGCCAGCAGGGAAAGATAATTGGTCATGCCGCCATCGTAGCGCGCGAAATAATCCCGGCTGAGGTAGTACAAACCGTCATACTCCATGCCGTCGTCAAAGTCGGCTTCCACCAGGGTCATCGACTCGTGCGCATATGGCGAACCAAAAAGTTCTGAAAAATACACCACAGCCAGGCGCGTGTTATCAAGCGCGGCTTGCCCGCTCACCTCGTCACCCGTAAAGACATAAGTGTTGATTGTGGTCTGCTCGGTTCGCGCCGTATACAGCTCGTATTGGTCGCTTACCGAGAAAGTCAGGTTGCGGACGTTCTGCGCAGCCAGTTTTACATTGCCAATATTGGGCACCACCAGCGTGCTGGCGGCTACCTGTAATCCTTCAGTGCCGGCCAGCGTGAGATGGAAATCCGCCATTTCGTAAACCAGGTATTCCCCAACCTCCGCCGGCGGGTGGACGACCCACCCGATTTGTGAATCGTATGGCGGAACGAAGGGATACCAATCTGAGATGTTCATTTGATGGGCGGAATAGCCTAGAACGACGCCATTCTTGGGGAGTTTCAAAAAGTATTCTACCTGGATCGTGACAACCTCGCCTATTGTTAACGGTTCGACCAATTCCAGCATCCATTCCACACCAACCAGAGTTTGATTCTTAAGCTCTTTGACGTCAGAAATGGTAATTTTTTTCAACTCGAAAACACCGGGTTCCCTATTTGGAGGCACAACCAGTTTCAAAACCGTTAGAGGCGCGCCGGTTTGGTTTTGAAACAGGATCGATTCCGTTACCTGTAGGGTATGCTTGTTATAATCAACCTCAGCAAGGAAAGTGTATTCTGTCCTCCGTGGTATTTCTGGTGCTGGTGTGGCAGGTGCCAAAATTAGCTGATCCGGTGTACTCATTGCCTGGTTGGGCAGGTCGGTCGTGATTAGCGTAGCAATATACGGATCTGTCACTTCAGGAATGACTACGCTTCTCGAACAACTCGATATAATAATTAAACTAAGAAGTATGGCTACGCGAAAATCTCTATTTTTTATCATATTCTCTTCGGATTTACCGAATCTTGATGACACTTAATCATACCGCACCTCCAGACTTCCACATCGGTTCCCTTCCCATTCACGGCCGGGTCATTTTAGCTCCCATGGACGGTATCACTGACGCACCCTTCAGGCAACTGGCGCGGAGTTTTGGTTCCTCGATCTCGATCTCCGAGTTCATTAACGGTATTGATGTGGTTCACAGTCACCCACACCTTGAAAGCCAATTGAAGTTCTCGGACCAAGAAAGGCCTTTTGCTTATCAAATTTTCGATGACAAACCTGATCGTCTTTTGAAGGCAGCCATTGCCCTGAGCGAACGTGGCCCGGATTACATTGACATCAACATGGGTTGCTCGGCTCGCAATGTTTCCAATCGTGGAGCGGGTTCAGGGCTGCTCAAACACCCTGCCAAGATCGCTCTGATCATGGAATCGTTGGTAAAAACGATTCATCTGCCGATCACCGCCAAGATTCGCCTGGGGTGGGATGAAGAATCGCTCAATTACCTCGAAATCGCCCACATCCTTGAAGAGAGCGGTGCCAGTCTAATCGCCGTCCACGCTCGCACACGCAAAATGGAATATTCCGGTGACGCGCGTTGGGACGCCATTGCGGAGGTCAAAAACGCCGTCAAAATTCCGGTGATCGGCAATGGCGATGTTAAGAGCCTTGTGGATGCAGAGCGGATGATCATCCAGACCGGCTGCGATGCGGTGATGATCGGTCGGGCTTCCATCGGCAATCCATGGGTTTTCTCCGGCTCACAGCGCGCTGGACAACCCAAACCTGAGATCCTGCGCGTTATCGAGATTCATCTCAACGCCATGGCAGCCCATTATGGCGAAAAAATCGGCGTGCTTCTCTTTCGAAAGCACCTCAAACGCTACCTGGAAGGCTCCTTATCAACGCCAGAAATTCGGCGGGAAATTTTCTCTCACGAGAACACGCAACCTTTGCTCCAACAAATCAAATCCATTCTTTACCAATCATAAAACAAGGAGGCTCTCATGCAAAAACCAAACTGGACTGAGCAAATGCCATTCGCCATCACCGTCTGCGATACCCAGGGTATCATTCTCGAAATGAATGAAAAATCCGCCGATGTCTTCAAGGACGATGGCGGAAAAACCTTGATCGGACAATCATTGATGGAATGCCACCCTGAGAGCGCTCGTCGACAAATAATCGAGATGATGCAGCAAGACAAATCCAATGTCTATACCATCGAAAAGGATGGCAAGAAGAAGCTCATTTACCAATGCCCATGGTATGCAGATGGCACGGTGGCGGGACTGGTTGAGATATCAATGGAATTACCCGAGAACATGCCCCACTTCATCCGGGATTAACATGATCTACCACATCACCAGTTCGAATGCCTGGGACAAGGCGCTTTTGGAAGGAAAATATCTACCAGATCAATTTGCCCAGGAAGGCTTTATCCATTGTTCGAAAAAAGATCAGGTCATCGGCGTGACCTTGCGCTATTACGCAAATGCCAGCGAGTTGTTCCTGCTTGAAATTGACCCTGACAAGTTGGAAAGTCGCATAGTTTTCGAGAACCTCACGGGTGGTGAGGAACTTTTTCCCCACATCTATGGTCCATTGAATGTGGGGGCTGTCAGAGCCACCGCCATGATGACTACAGACGCTGAAGGTGCATTCCATTTTCCGGAAGCGTGGACCTCTCGTTGAGAGGTTATGCCACTAAAACCGGCTTCTTGCGTATATTGAGTAATCATTTCTCACGAAGACCGAGGTAAAAATGGAATCGGAAAACAATCGCTATGAAGAATTCCACGTCAACGGCGAAGCCTTGCTCGCCAAGATCAAGGAAATCATCCACGAAGGTAATGTGCGCCGTATCATCATCAAGGATGAGAAAGGCGCCACTTACATTGAGATCCCCATGACCGTGGGGGTCGTTGGTTTGATTTTGTTGCCTGTGTGGGCGGCGATCGGCGCCCTGGCTGCCCTGGCCGCCAATTTCACCATCGTGGTTGAAAAGATCAATTGAAGCACGCACGAACCGCTCGTTGTCTGGTAAAATGAAGCGGTTCGTCCTCGTGGCGCAATGGATAGCGTAACGGCCTCCGAAGCCGTTGGTGTGGGTTCGAGTCCCACCGAGGACACTGCAGACTCCCTTTGCCAGGGAGTTTTTACATATAAAAATATGATAATTTGTTAACTTTTTCCTCAATATCGGATGCTAGAATAATTTATTAGTGTCTTCAAAAAAAGGAGCAAGAATGTATTTTGGCGGTTACGGTCTCTATCTACTCTTCAGCTTGCCTGCCCTGTTGCTAGGTCTTTGGGCGCAAATGAAGGTCAAATCCGCATTTGCCAGGTTCTCCAAGGTGGGCACCACCACCGGTCTCACCGGCGCGGAAGTCGCCCGGCGCATGCTGGATCAAAATGGATTACAGTCCGTGCAAATTGAGGAAACCCGGGGCACGTTGAGTGACCACTACGATCCATCTTCCAAGACACTCAGGCTCAGCAGTGGCGTCTACCGTAGCCCAAGTGTGGCTGCCGCGGGTGTTGCCGCTCACGAAAGCGGTCATGCTGTGCAAGACCTTGAAAACTATGGACCTTTGAAGGTCCGCTCTCTCCTCGTCCCCGGCGTACAGGTTGGCAGCTGGTTGGGCCCCATCATTTTTATGGTCGGGTTGTTCATGTCCACACAGACCGGCACGATGATCGCCTGGGGTGGATTGTTGCTCTTCACCCTGACCGCGGTCTTCGCCTTGATCACCCTACCCGTAGAGATCGATGCCAGCAACCGCGCCAAAGCCTGGTTGGCCGGTTCGGGGGTGATCTATTCCGGAGAAATTGAAGGTGTGCACAAGGTCCTGGATGCCGCCGCGCTCACCTATGTGGCCGGCGCCGCGCAGGCCGTGACTACGGTGCTGTACTACGCCTTTTTATTGATGGGCCGTTCTTCGCGCAGGGATTGATTCAAATAAAAGAAAAATCTAGAAATAAATGTAGAACAACGACCTGCGAATCGCAGGTCGTTGTGTTTAGCTGGAAGCCAGACTTCGCTTGAGCAGATCCTTCATCTCTAGCGCCTTAACCGCCCCCTCTACAGTGCAAGTTAAGGGATTGTCAACCATGTAAACCGGGATGCCGATGGAGCGGGTCAGGAATTTATCAATGCCCCTTAACAACGAACCACCACCACAAATCGCGGCGCCTCGATCGATAATATCTGAAACCAGTTCGGGAGGAGTTTTCTCTAACACTTTTTTGATTACTTTGACCAAGTCGGTAAGAGGTTCTTGCACGGCTTCAACGATGTCGTCCGTGGTCAGCACCACTGGCCTCGGAAGGCTGGTTACCTGGTCTTGCCCTTGCACTTCAATGGATAATTGTTGATCTTGGGGCATTGAAGCCCCGATGGTGATTTTGATTTGTTCAGCGGTAGGAAGCCCAATCACCACACCAAAACGCTTGCGCACATAATTCACGATGGCTTCGTCTAATTCCATGCCGCCCGTTCGCGCTGTTTCGCCAGAAACGATGCCGTTCAAACTGATGATCGCCACCTGATTGACACCTCCCCCGAGGCTTATCACCATGTTACCCGAAGGAGTGCCAATCGGAAGGTCAACACCCAACGCGGCTGCCAATGGCTGCGGAACCAGGTATACTTCCCGGCTGCCAGCACCGATTCCGGCTTCATGCACCGCGCGTCCTTCCACGCTGGTGACCCCATAAGGGACGGTGATCATCATCCGCGGTCTGAAAAGGCGCATCGGGCCACATACTTTTTTTGTCAGATAAGCCAACAAAGTTTCGGTAACTTCGTATTCCGCGATGACACCATGCCTCAGAGGCCTGATGACCTCGATCGAGTCTGGCACACGGCCTTCCATGTTCTTGGCCGCCTGCCCCCATTCGACCATTTTATCTTCATCGGTAACAATCGCTACAATTGTGGGTTCTTGCAACAGAATCTGGTTGCCTTCTGCAAAAATTGTATTGGTTGTCCCAAGGTCAATTCCTAAATCTCGGGTTAAACCTGGCATTTTAAATCATTTCCTTAATGAAGTTCTATGTTTTTCGAATCAGATCGATATTTTTTGGCCGCCTGAAGCCTTAAATTGGACTTCTTTAATGCTGAAAGCATCACCAAATAGCGATCTTTGTCTTCCGATTGAAATTCCTTTAATCGTTCTTCAGCTCTTTGCCTCGCCACGGAAGCGCGTTGGACATCAATTTCTTCTACATTTTCAGCCGCATCGGCCAAAATGGTAACCTGGTCAGGTTGAACTTCAGCCACGCCACCAGCAACAGTAAAATGTTCCACCTTACCTGCGAGTTTGACGGTAATGATGCCATAATTTAGCACGGTTAAGACGGGGGAATGGTGCGGAAGAATGCCCATCTCTCCAGCCGCGCCCGGAAGCACAACCATATCCACGTCGCCTTCAAAAACCGTTCGATCTTGTGAAACGATCTCACATTTCAGTGTCATGGTTGCCTCATTCGGCCATTTTCCTGGCTTTTTTGATGGCATCTTCAACAGTGCCGACCATGTTAAAAGCCTGTTCTGGAAGCGCGTCGCACTCACCATCAAGGATCGCCCTGAAGCTTCTGACGGTGTCTTTCAACTTGACATAGGTGCCCGGTATGCTGGTAAATTGTTCGGCAACGTACATGGGTTGCGAGAAGAAGCGTTCGATCTTCCTCGCCCGTGAAACGGTAACCTTGTCATCTTCGCTTAATTCGTCAACGCCCAGAATGGCGATAATGTCTTGGAGGTCCTTGTATCGTTGTAGAATTCGCTGCACCTCTCGAGCGGTATTGTAATGTTCCTCACCAACAATTTTCGGATCGAGAATGCGCGAAGTGGAAACCAAGGGATCCACGGCCGGGTAAATCGCTTTTTCAGCGATGGAGCGTTCAAGAGCAATCGTCGCGTCCAGGTGGGTGAAAGTGCCGACAGGAGCTGGGTCAGAGTAGTCATCCGCGGGGACGTAAACGGCTTGCATCGAGGTGATCGATCCACGCCGTGTGGAAGTAATGCGTTCTTGCAGCTCGCCCATCTCGGATGCCAATGTAGGTTGGTAACCCACCGCTGAAGGCATACGGCCAAGCAAAGCCGATACTTCAGACCCCGACATGGTGAATCTGAAAATGTTATCAATAAACAAAAGCACATCCATACCCTGGTCACGAAAGTATTCTGACATGGCCAAGGCGGTCAGCGCAACACGCAATCGCACCCCTGAGGTTTCATTCATTTGTCCAAAGACCATTACGGTGTCTTTCATGACCCCGGATTCAAGCATTTCACGATAAAGTTGAGTACCTTCTCGCGTGCGCTCGCCCACGCCTGCAAAGACCGATTTCCCTTTGTGTACCGTGGCGATGGAGCGAATGAGCTCCTGAATAATAACGGTTTTACCCACGCCTGCTCCACCAAAAATGCCGGTCTTCCCCCCTTTTGTGAAGGGAGCAATCAGGTCAATGACTTTCAACCCGGTCTCAAAGACTTCAACCCGGGTGGATTGTTCCGCGAAAGTCGGCGCAGCGCGGTGGATGGGATAGAAGAGATTTGATTGAACCGGACCTTTGTTGTCAACTGGTTCGCCTAAAACATTCAGGATGCGGCCTAACGTTCCCGGGCCTACAGGGACAGAAATGGGATCTCCAGTTCGGACAGCCAAAGTTCCTCGTTTGAGACCATCGGTCGTGTCCATGGCCACGCATCGGGCGACGCTGCCTTCCATCAATTTTTGCACTTCTAGAACAATTTCGGATCCCTCGTTACCTTGAACTTTTAAGGCTTCGTAAATAAAAGGAGTATCCCCGGCAGTAAACTCAACATCCACGACACTACCTTGAATTTGGGTGATACGTCCTGCTGCTGTTGTCATATTCATTACCTCCAAAGAAATAATACCAAGGGTTGTTATTTTCCAGACTGGCTTTGGGCAGCTGCTCCGCCAACAATGTCCAGCATATCATTGGTGATGCTCTGCTGCCGGGCTTTGTTGTAATCCAGTTGCAACACGCCAGTGAGTTCATTGGCGTTTTCTGTAGCATTCGACATGGCGATCATCCGTGCTGCGTGCTCAGATGCCTGAGATGAAAGCACAGCTTGATAGATTTGCATCGCTGTAAATCGCGGAATGATCTCGTCCAAAAGCTCTTTTTGGTCGGGTTCATAACTAAAAACCGAGTTCACTGCATGGTGGGTGGCGTTCGGGCCTTGACCAGAGTATTCAACTTCCAGTGGAAGTATCTTTCGAATGATAGTCTCCTGGCGGGTCATGGTGTGGAATTCTGTATACGAAAGGAAAAATTGATCATGAACACCATTGAGAAAATCCTCAACCACCATGTGATTAATGGGTGAGATTTCCATAAAAGTTGCCGGGTTCTTGAGGTCAGAAAATTCTGCGATGACGTTGGCTCTGCGGCGCAACATCAAGTCGCGTCCTTTTTTTCCGACACAAATATAGTCAACGGGTTGGGAAAACTGGTCAAAATACATCAGTGTGTTTCGAAGCACATTTACATTATATGATCCAGCCAAACCGCGATCCCCAGAGATCATTACCACCAATATGCGCTTCACCGTTGAACGTTCACTTAACAGAGGGTGAAGATTGTTGTGGCCTGGCTGCCTTGCCAGGTGCAATAAGACTTTCCAGGCTTTTTCGGAATAGGCTTTGGATGCCTGATTGGCCGCGACAGCCTTCCTCACCTTACTCGCGCTGACGGTCTCAAGGGCGCGGGTGACTTGCGCCAAAGACTTTACGCTTTTGATCCTTAATCGCATTTCTCGGATTGATGGCATGATCGATTAATCCCGATTCCTTGTTATTTCCATGAAGCCGAGAACAATTCCATGGCTTCTTTCACTTTTGCTTCATTCTCGGGAGTGATCCGTTTTTCGGTAGCGATAGAGCGTTCGACCTCGGCATAAGAGGTTTCAAAGAATCTCAGCAGGTCCGTCTGCCAGGCGTTCATTCTATCGAGTGGAACAGAATCTGCAAAACCATTTGTGCCAGCATACAGGATAAGCACCTGTTTTTCGAGAGGCACGGGTTCATATTGACGTTGTTTGAGGATTTCTTGCAAACGTAAACCGCGGTTTAGTTGCCCTTGAGTGGCTTTATCCAGATCAGAGCCAAATTGAGCAAAGGCGGCCAATTCACGGAAGTTTGCCATATCAAGGCGCAGACGGCCAGCCACTTGTTTCATGGCTTTCGTTTGCGCGGATCCGCCCACGCGGCTGACTGAAATTCCAACATTGACGGCCGGTCGAATACCAGCATTGAACAAGTTGCCCTCAAGGTAGATTTGACCATCAGTGATCGAGATCACGTTGGTGGGAATATAGGCAGAGACATCGCCCAACAAGGTTTCGATGATCGGCAGCGCGGTTAACGATCCTCCGCTACCTTCCACTTTTAGAATCTTTAAGTTTTCCTTATTTTCAAGAGTCTTTAATTTTTCCTGGGCATCGTGCATCGACATAGGACCGGTAAAAATGTCCTCTGGTTTCAGGAGGTTTCGATCGGCCATTTTCTTGTCAGTTTTGGCATCCACAATGGCATATTCATTTGCCATGGCGGCGGCTCTTTCCAGCAAACGGGAATGCAGGTAAAAGACGTCACCAGGGTAGGCTTCACGGCCCGGGGGACGGCGCAGGAGTAATGAGATTTGCCGATAAGCCCATGCGTGTTTGGAGAGGTCATCATAGACCACCAAGGCATCGAAACCTCGTTGCATGAAATCTTCACCAATCGCGCAACCCGCGTAGGGTGCGATGTAGAGCATGGCAGCAGATTCATCTGCGGAAGCCGAAACCACGATGGTATGATCCATGGCGCCGTGTTGTTCGAGAATGGCAACAGTCCGGGCGATAGCGGCTTTCTTTTGTCCGATGGCCACATAAATACAGATCAGGTCTTTGCCTTTTTGATTGATGATAGTGTCAATGGCAATGGCGGTCTTTCCTGTCTGGCGGTCTCCAATGATCAACTCGCGCTGTCCTCGCCCAACTGGGATCATCGCATCAATCGATTTAATGCCGGTTTGAACAGGCGTATCAACGTCTTTACGTTCAATTACACCTGGAGCAATTTTTTCAAGGGGTTGAAAACGTGAAGTTTTAATCTCACCTTTGCCGTCGATGGGCTCACCGAGCGCATTCACCACACGCCCAATCAGTTTTTCTCCAACAGGAACAGAAGCAATTCGACCGGTTGTCTGGACTTTCATACCGTCATAAATGGAGGAATAATCACCGAGGACAATAATACCAACGCGGTCTTTTTCGAGGTTAAAGGCAATGCCCATCATACCGTTTTCAAATTGCACCAATTCTTGTGAGCGCACATCCGTCAACCCACGCGCCTGGGCAATACCATCGCCAGCTTCGTAAACGGTTCCGATATTTCGGACCTGGAATTGGGTCTCGAAAGAATTTATCCTACTGTTTAATCCCTCGGTATATTGTTGTAGAGACTCTGCCATTAATCCTCCGGAGCGTAATTGCTTTTGAATAATTAACTAAAAAACAATTTTACTTCATTACTTGTGGAAATCGCAAAATTTGGACGTTTTACAACTTGACTTGCTTTATGAAAAATATTGTAAAGCCAGGCGAATACGGGTTTCAAGATCTTCCGGTGCGTCTTTGGGGATCATTTGTAATGCGGCTTGAGATTCAACCACGCTGTATCCCAACCCCGTTAACGCGGCGATAACATCTGCGTCTATTTCTTTTATCGGGCTGGACGGGAAGGTTTTGCCTTTCTCCACTTTACCTTGCAATTGTAAAATGATACCTTGAGCAGTTTTTTTGCCCACTCCGGGTACTCTACTGAAAAAATCAGCCTGTTCCTGGATGACAGCGTTCGCGATTTGTTCAATTGTGAGCGTTGAAAGTATTGCCAGGGCTGTGCGTGGTCCTACCCCATTGGCACCTAATAATAAATTGAACATGTCTTTTTCTTCTTCGGTTTCAAAACCGTAAAGGACCAACGCATCTTCACGCACCACCAGGTGTGTATGTAACGCTAGAGATTTGTGAGGTTCCGTGGATTTGCACAAATTAAAAGGAACGAATACCCGCAAGCCAATACCTCCGACGACAATGATCACACTGTCCTCTAAAACGCGGCTAACACTCCCTTCAATCGATGCGATCATAATTATCCTTTTCGTTAATGGTGTGTTGGTGAAGATACTCATACAAAACAATTGATGCGGCTACCGAAAGATTGAGGGAATCACCCTTTCCCACCATCGGGATCGAAACCACTTTGTCACAAACGTTCATCAGATTCGTTGGCAGACCTTCACGCTCACTTCCCATCAATAAGATCATGTCCTTAGCATAATCAATTGAACGGTATCCGTCCTTAGCGGCATCAGAAGTGCCAACTACTGGAAACGGTTTATGAGCAAGCCAGGCAATAAATTCTTGAGATGAAGCACGAACGAGTTGTTTTGTGAGCATCGCCCCCATGCTCGCCCGCATGGAGGAAGGATCGTAAGGATCTGTACAATTGTCGAGAAGGATAATCCCATTACCTCCCATACCATCCAGGCTTCTCAATAGGGTCCCAAGGTTCCCCGGGTCAGCGATCTGGTATAGCGCGAGCCATAGCCCGGATAAGTTACCTTGTATTTCCTTCAATTCCTGCCAATTTTGGTGCCCAACAGCCGCTAACCCTTGAGGACCATCTTTTACCGAAAAAGATTCGAAAACTGCGGCTGTCACTTCCAGAATTTCGATCCCTGATTTTTCAGCCTTTTTAATCACTTTAACAGCGCTCTCGCTGCGCAAAAGTTCACGCGAAACAATCAACTTGTCAATTGATCCGGGTAATTCCAATGCTTCTATGACGATCCGAGCCCCTTCAACGAAGAACAACCCACTCTCATTCCGAAATTTGCGGTCTTTCAACTTTCGGATTGTTTTAACCATTGGGTTAGCCGCGCTTGAGATGATCATTGAGCTGACTCCAACCGGTTTTTATACCCGATCGAATGGATGTGGCAAATCGCCACCGCCAGCGCATCCGCCGCATCGTCCGGTTTCGGGATTTCCGGCAAAGACAACATGGTTTGAACCATGATTTGTACCTGCCGCTTATCAGCCGCGCCATAACCAGTTACAGATTGCTTGACTTGCTGTGGAGAATATTCGCCAATTTCGATGCCGGCATTTGTCATAGCCAATAAAATGACCCCTCGTGCCTGGCCAACTGTTATCGCGTTGGTTACATTTTTTTGAAAAAACAACTTCTCCACCGCGCCGGTTACCGGTCGGTGGAGAGAGATTATGCGTGTCAATTCATTATAGATAATCTGAAGTCTTTTTTCGTCAGTTAACAGCCTGGATGTTTTAATCACCCCAAAGTCGATTGATCGTAGCGCACCCTGCTCATTTTCCTCAACGAGAGCGTATCCCGTGGTTTCCGTACCCGGATCGATTCCAAGCGCCAGCATGGCTCTTACTCGGATTCGAGCGCCGCCATGGCTTCTTCCGAAATCTTCAAATTGGAGTAGACGTTCTGAACATCATCCAATTCTTCCAATCCTTCGATCGTTCGTAGAACCTGGAGCGTGTCTTCTACTCCGAGTTCCATTTCAGTATTTGGCAACATGCTCAGCCCGGCTTCATCCGGCAGCATATTTGCGGCACGAAAACGGTCACTTAGAGTTTTGAAGGATTCGACCGGAGCTACCACGTTTAACTCTTCGTCATCCGAGGTAACATCATCGGCGCCCCCTTCTACGGCCAATTCAAATATTTTGTCAAAGTTGTATTTTTTTGCATCAAACGTAAAGGTAGCCGCACGTTTAAATTGCCAGGCCACGGAACCCAATTCGCCCATGTTCCCACCCGAACGGGTTAAAAGATGGCGCACTTCCGCGACCGTACGATTTCGATTCTCGGTAACACATTCCACAATAACCGCGATGCCGTTCGGGGCGTACCCTTCATACATCACTTCTTCGTAAACTTCGCCTTCCTTGCCCTCACCAGCCGCCCTGCGGATGGCGCGGTCAATGTTGTCCTTGGGCATACTTTGAGCCCTGGCTTTGTCAACCGCCAGCCTCAAGCGAAAATTAGAATCGGGGTCCGCGCCGCCTTCCCTGGCAGCCATGACAATTTCACGTGTGAGTCGGGTAAAAACCTGACCGCGTTTCGCGTCTGCTGCACCTTTTTTTCGTTTAATCGTTGCCCACTTGGAATGCCCGGACATATGTGCTCCTTAAATGGATTCTTTTTAAGATAATAATTAATTATATCATGCAACCCCGACTTGAAATTGTCTTTACCAGCCTAATATGGACGCGCTACGATGATCAAACGGTGCGTGTTTGAATTTTTTGGCCAACATGTGACCAATGTAAGACGTTCATCCTCGGTCTTTTCTAGCCAGGTCGCGTTTTCTAAACGGGTTTCGGTTGATTGTCCTATTTCTGCAACAATCAATTTGTTTGCTACTACAAATGTGTATTTTTTCCCTTTTGAATAAATGTTAATCAAGTCACCACTTTCTAAATCAACCAGGTTGCCAAATACCTTACCGAACGCATTGTGATGGCCATTGACCACGACGTTCCCTAAACCACCCAATAATGCCGAGTCAGGATGCCACGCCGCCGCAAACTCAGAAGGCGCAATCCATTGGCCAAAGGTCTCTCCCTCCAAATCGGTGAAATTAAACTCCGCAACGACGATTGGGGCTACAAGCCGAATGGCGGGGATTTCGATCCGGTCAGGGACAGCAGGGATTTCCAGAGATTGATCCGATGTGGGGTGGATGAAATAAGAATTCCGATCCAATCCATACCTGGTAAAAATATTGTCGGAATTTGATTCAATTGGGTTAATTGCTTGAATTACCAATGGTTTAAAATTGGATGCTTCGATTTTTTGGACGAATCGATAATCCCCCCTGATATTGGCTGGATCCGAAAGGAACAAAGCATAGAGACTGCCTATGAAACCAACCATTAAAAGAATCACGCCTATCCCAACTATCATTCGATTTCGGTTTTCTGAGATTGAATTAGGCATGAGATGAGTATAAACGATTCTCGGGCACCTTCTATTGAAGTGCACCCGAGAGTAATTTGTTTCGAATAATTATTTTTTCTTACTGATCCCTTGCAAGACCAACCCCAAACCGATAAAACCGAAGCCGAAATTAAGCATGAACTTGGAAGTCTTATTGAACGCGTTCAACGGAAGTTCAATGCCGGTGACCGGAATCAATATCTCAGGGTCACCCCCTGTTACCGGGATCGGGAGGGTGGGAACAAGTGTGGTCGTTGACGCCACGATTGGTGGTGGTGGATTGGTGGCCGTCGCAGAAGGTGTAAAAGTTAATGTTGGGGGAACCGTGTTTGTCGCCGTTGGGGTGTTGGTCGCCGGAATGGTTGCCGTCGGTGTGAATGTTGTTGTCGCGGTAAATATTGTTCCAGTGGTTGTAGGCGTCACAGTCGCCGTATTGGTTGACGTCTGAGTGATCGTGGCTGTAGCAGTAACTGTGGCGGTGTTTGTTGCAGTCGGTGTAAAAGTGCTCGTGGAACTTGCCGTTGGGGTAAAGGTTAGTGTCTGAGTAGCTGTATTAGTCGATGTCGGTGTTTGAGTAACGGTTGCAGTCACAGTTGACGTTTGGGTGGATGTGGCTGTAGCGGTATTCGTTGAGGTGGATGTCGTAGTAAATGTTACCGTGGGTGTGGCTGTAGCAGTTAACGTGATCGTGGGAGTTAACGTTAGAGTTGGAGTGTAAGTAATTGTTACGGTTCCCGTGTTCGTGACAGTTGGTGTCAGAGTCTGCGTTGCAGTAGAAGTTGTTGTGGGGGTAAGAGTTAAGGTGGAAGTGTTTGTGTGTGTTTGCGTAGCGGTGACAGTATTTGTCGCGCTAGCTGTGGGGGTATTGGTTGTTGTTGAAGTCACCGTCGCGGTTGAAGTCTGTGTAGGTGTGTTTGTATAAGTGGATGTTGCCGTTTGAGTGGGAGTATTAGTTTGTGTTGCGGTCACCGTGGAGGTTGAAGTAGCTGTCAGCGTGGGTGTGGACGTTATTGTGGGAGTAATTGTTATAGTCGGAGTCCTTGTGAGTGTTGCGGTGGCAGTTGTGGTGGCTGTCATTGTATTCGTGGCGGTGGAAGTCTGAGTGGCAGTCGGGGAAACCGTCGCTGTCACTGTTTGGGTACTTGTTGCAGTTTGAGTTGGGCAAACGCCACTCAAAAAAACTGAGCCTGATTCAGTCCGAACGTAGCCATCCCCAGTCCACCGTGAGCGGATCGTCAGGGTTACGTTTCCAGTGATGGCACCAGAGATCGTCTCGGTTCCTGAAACTGAATCATATTTTGGGACTACTGTACCCACTGTGATGCCGCTGACGGTTCGATCAATAGATTCGATCACAGCGGAAGAGCTAAAGTCATTTGAGATCGTCCATGTAATCGTCCGGAACCCGTTTGCCATGCAAACTGAGATTCCTGTAACACGGTTAGAATGCGCTGAAACCACTTGAGGAGGAAGGATATTTATCACCAAGGATGCCAAGACCAAGGCTATCCCCAATATATATGAAAATTTTGAATACCATGGAAGTTTAAAACTTTTAAGATTTACCATTAAATTGACCTTCATGATTGCATTTACCAATAAATTACTTGTATTTAAAAATAATTATAACTGGCTATTTACAAAAGTCAATATACCATTTCGGATAAACTTTATCCGTTTTTACGCTTGCATAATTCTATTTATACTGGATTCTAAATGTAAATGAGGTTGGAACAAAAATTATCATGGAAAGAGAGATTACCATTTTATTACTTAATAAATTGAATGGTTCCAATTGTATTTATTCCCCCCCCCGACATTTTTTGTTTAACCCTGGATCACGAAATTCCTTAATATCCCAATACCTTCAATCTCTATCTCAACCTCGTCCCCTGGGTTTAGTGGACCGATTCCAGCAGGTGTTCCTGTAAAAATTAAATCGCCCGATTCCAGGGTCATAATACTCGATACATAAGCCACTATTTGTGGAATTGTAAATACCATTTCGCGAGTTGAGGCCATTTGGCGCAACTCAGAATTGACCCGGCATGTAATCAATGTATCTGAAGGATCCAGGTCTGTCTCGATCCAAGGGCCTAAAGGGCAGAAAGTATCAAATCCTTTCGCGCGGGTCCACTGCGCGTCTTTATGTTGCAAATCGCGGGCGGTGACGTCATTGCCTATGGTGTAACCAAAAATGTATTCCTTCGTTTTTTCAGCTGAAATCCAGCGTCCCTGCTTGCCGATAACCACCACCAATTCGGCTTCGTGCTCAACCTGGTGGCTCTGAACCGGGATAATAATGTCATCGTTCGTGGAGATAATTGCCGATGGAGCCTTAAGAAAAATTAGGGGTGCCTCTGGCACCTCCACGCCCTGTTCCGTGGCATGTTCTGCGTAATTACGTCCGACGCAAATAATTTTCCCCGGTTTAACAGGCGCCAGAAGCCTGACATTTTTTAATGGGGTTAACGCTTCCTGGCGACGGAATTCTCCGAATAGGTCACCTTCCAACAAACCGATCAGATCACCCTGAATCCAGCCATTCAATTCTTGATTATCTTTCGTTAAAAATCTACAAAATCGCATAAGTGCCTTTCCATGTCCAAGTTGCTTACCTTGGTGTATAATTCGCCCGGGCTGATAGCTCAGTTGGTTAGAGCGTCTCTCTTACACAGAGAAGGTCGCAGGTTCGAGTCCTGTTCGGCCCACACACACCACTTTCAACTATTTGAAAGCGGTTTTTTTGTTTAAAACCAATTCTTGCGGATGAAGATCAATACCACCACAATGCACACGATCACGAACAAGGCGATGATCCCAAGATAGGCCCAGGGGGTATCCGCGTAAGGAATGAGCACGTTCATGCCAAAGTAACTGGTGATAATCGTGGGGATGCTCAAAACGATGGTCACGGAGGCCAAGAATTTCATCACCACATTAAGATTATTCGAGATGATCGAAGCGAAAGCGTCCATCGTCGAACTCAAGATGTTCTCGGCAATGGCAACCATTTCAATGGCTTGCTGATTCTCAGTCAACACGTCTTCCAACAAATCCTCGTCCTCGGCAAATCGGTGGAAAATGGCCGTTTTTTGCAATCGCTCCAACATCAACTCGTTGGATTTGAGTGCGGTTTCAAAGTACACCAGACTTTTTTGATATTTAAGCAACTCCAGCACTTCCTTGTTGCGCATCGAGGCTTGCAGTTTATCTTCCACCAGGTCCACCTGATAGTTGATCTGACGCAGGTAGGTCAGGAATTTTAATGCCGAAAAAAGGAGGATTCTCAAGGTAAAACGCACTCTTTTAGCGGTCGAAAACCCCTTATGTTTTGAACGATTTAGTTCTTCCAGAATCGAGTTGCTACGCCGACAGACGGTAATGACGTGCGTGTCGGTGCTGATAATGCCCAAAGGGATGGTTGAATAAGGCACATCCAAGTTTTCCCCTTCATAAAAAGGGATCTTGATCAAAATCAAGGTGGTGCCGTCATCCTCTTTTTCTGTACGGGGTCTTTCATCCATATCCAGCGAACTGGTGATGAAGTCCAGCGGAATGCCGAGATTCTTGATCACCTCGATTTCAGCATCCGTAGGGTCGATCGCGTTTATCCAACTGCCTTCGATTGGGGTATCAATTTCTTCAATTCCGGTTTTCTCATTGCCCTTAAAGAAGGTGAGCATGGCGCCTCCGGTGATCAGTGTGAGATTTCTCCATTTTACTCCGTTATGCGTGGCGAGACCATAAAACAGGTATAATTAAGTTACCGGGGATGACAGGCTTCGACGGGCGAAGCTGGTTCCGAACTGCAAGCCGAGAGGTACCGACCTCGTAAACTCAGTACACCAATCAAGTGCCAATCGCACTAGCTATGCAGCTATGCCACTCGCCGCCTAAGCGGTGAGTCGCAAGCTCATCTGACGCCCTAAGAAGCGTCACGTCTGCCTGCTCCGCTCTTGAACCGGTAGCAGAGCGGGCGCCACAAAGTTCAAGTGCTGCGTAACAAGTCATGGGTTGCGCAAAAGAGGACTTTCGGGTCTGAGTGACTGGCGGGTCTGGATTTTTGTTCGTTTCATCCTTACTCGCGAAAACCAAAATGAACTACGCTTGTAGATGTTCGAGGGTCAATTCGTTCGGACGCGGGTTCAATTCCCGCCATCTCCACCTACCCTGGCTTGCGCCAGGGTTATTTTTTACAGATCAAGCCCTTAAGATAAAAACTTTCAGGAAAACTCAATAAAATCGGGTGATCCGCGGATTGCGACAGGGTATCAATGATGCGAATCTCCACGCCCGCGTCTTGGGCCGCGCCGGCGATGATCTTCTGAAACAATTCGCGCGAGATGCCACCCGAACAGGAAAATGTAACCAAAGTACCGCCTGGCCGCAACAATTTGATTGCCAACAGGTTGATATCCTTGTAGGCCCGGGTGGCCTTTTCGGCTTGCGAGATGGTCGGCGCGAACTTTGGCGGGTCAAGCACGATCATGTCAAATGAGCGTGCCTGGTCGCGGAACAAGCGCAGCAATTTAAACACATCGCCTTCAATGACCTCACTATTGTTTTCGTCCAGACTGTTAAGATCAATATTTTTTCGTAACTGCATTAGGGCTTCCGCGGAGGAATCCACGGAGGTGACTTTTTTCGCCCCACCCGCCAGCGCGTTGAGCGTGAACCCGCCTGTGTAACAAAAACAATTCAGCACTTCCTGCCCAGCCGCGAGCTCAAACACTTTTTGCCGGTTGCGGCGCTGGTCGATATAAAAGCCAGTCTTTTGTCCCGCCAAAACATCCACATTGTATCGGATGCCGTTTTCAGTAATCACAATTTCATTCGATGTAACTTCACCGTAAACAATGCCACTTCTTTCACCCAAGCCTTCCAGCAGGCGAACTTCCACGTCAGATCGCTCATAGATCGCGGTTGGCTTGAGCAGCTCGACCAGGATGTTGATGATCACATCACGAAAGTATTCAGAACCGGCAGAGAGGATCTGCATGACCAGCACCTGGTCGTATTGATCCACCACCAACCCGGGCAAGCCGTCCGCTTCGCCAAAAACCAGCCGAAGCGCGTTGGTTTTTTCTGTGCCCGATAGTGTTTTGCGTCTTTCAACGGAAGCGGAAATCCTTTTTCGTAGAAAGTCGCCGTCCACCTTTTCGGTTGGATCCCACGTCCACACCCTGCATTTGATCTGAGATTGATGGCTATACGCTGCCAGGCAAATTTCCTTCTGAAAATGGTCACGAACAGTCACCACTTCGCCGTTTAATGGTTCGCCTTCCACCTTTTCGATCGCTGAGCCAAAGATCCAGGGGTGCCTTAACAAAACTGATTTCTCTCTACCAGGTTTAAGAGTGACCCTCTTTTCAACCATTTGAGTTTTCCAAATCCTTTATTAAGTTTCGCAGCCCCGCCTCATCCAGGCGCGGAACGCCCAAACTGATCGCTTTTTCCAATTTTGAGCCGGCGGATTCGCCGACCACCAAATAATCTGTTTTTTTGCTCACGCTGTCGGTCACCTTGCCACCGTTCATTTCGATCCATTCTTTGGCCGCTTCCCTTGAAAGCGTGGGCAATGTTCCGGTAATCACGAATACTTTCCCTTCCAGGAATGTCGTTTTGGAAGCCTGGCCGCTTGTGTCGGCCGTAGGCCAGACGCCGATATTTTTCAACTTTTCAAGGATGCGTTGATTCCCCGGGCGGCTGAACCAATCCACGATAGCCGCTGCGGTGTTGGGGCCGAACCCCTCCATCGCCATCAACGCTTCTTCAGAAGCATTTCGAAGCGCGTCCAGGTCATTAAATCGATCCGCCAGATCGGCGGCCGCCACTTCGCCCACCCCGCGGATGCCCAGACCGATGATTAACCTTGTCAGGCTTTGATGCCTGGCCGCCTGGATGCCTTCCACCAGGTTATCGGTTTTTTTATCCGCGAAGCCATCCAATCGAAGCAGATCTTCACGGGTGAGTGTAAACAAGTCTGCCACATCCTTCACCTGCCCGGATTCCGCCAATTGCTCGACAATCTTGCTGCCCAGGCCAACAATGTCCATTGCACCGCGTGAGACAAAATGCTCCAGGTTGCGCACCAACTGTGCCGGGCAGGAAAGATTGACGCAATACCAGGCTACGTCCCCGGCGAGATGCTCCACTTCCTGTCCACAGGACGGGCAGGTTTTGGGCAATTCATACGGTTTTTCATTTCCAGTTCGTGCTTCAGCGATTGGGCCAATCACGTACGGGATTACATCTCCGGCGCGTTTGATCATCACCCGGTCACCAATGCGGATGTCTTTCTCCGCGATGAAATCGAAATTATGCAGCGTAGCCTGCCGGACCGTGACACCCCCCACCTCGACAGGTTCAAAGACTGCGTAGGGGGTGATCACCCCCGTGCGCCCCACCTTGACGCCGATGTCTTTTAAGATCGTCGATACCTCCCGGGCTGGATATTTGAGCGCGATCGCCCCGCGTGGATCCTTGCCCACGAAGCCGAGTTCTTCCGCGGCGCGCAGGTCATCCAACTTGATCACCACGCCGTCCACTTCAAAAGGAATTTCGTCCCGGCGGGACGTCCATCCCTCCACCTGCCGAAGTACCCCGGCGAAGTCTTCCACTTTTTCGGAATAAGCACTCACCGGGAAACCGTAAGCCTTTAATGTGTTAAGCAAATCCCATTGAGTCGCCGGCAGCGGTGAGGAGCTTTGAACAATGGCGTAGGTCAGGATGGTTAACGGCCGGGTGCGCGTGAGCGCCGGATCGAGCTGCCTGAGTGAACCCGCCGCCGTGTTGCGTGGATTCTGGTAGGTTTTCTCTCCGGCTTCCTCGAGGGATTGATTGAGTTTCACAAAATCTTGGCGCATAATGAAGACTTCGCCCCTAACCACAAATAAGTCTGGTGCTTCGATCTTGCCCTCCTCGACAGGGATGCGCAGCGGGATCGAATTGATCGTGCGCACATTGGCGGTGATATCTTCCCCCACCTCGCCATCACCTCGCGTGGCGCCCTGCACCAGCACACCCTTTTCGTAGCGCAACACCACGGTCAAGCCGTCGATCTTCGGTTCCAGCACAAACCCCGAGGACGCTACCCGGCCGTCCAGTTTTTTGATGCGTTCATACCACGCTTCCAAGTCGGTTTTGTCAAAAGCGTTTGCCAGAGAGAGGATGGGCGCGGGATGGCTTACCTTGCTGAATTTTTCGAGCGCGGGTTGCCCGGCGCGTAGCGTCGGTGAATCCGCGCGGACGGTTTCGGGGTGCCTGGCTTGCAGTTCCCGCAACCTTTTATACATCATGTCGTATTCATAATCGCTGATCAATGACCGATCAAGGACATGATATTGATAATTTAATAAATTGATCTGCTGCTGGAGTTTTTGAATCTCCTCAATTTCATTCTGATCACTCATTTTTGCCTTCCTCTTTTGGAATTATAGCAGTGAACAATCAATCGGCTTTATAATTGAAAGCAAGGTTCAAAGAATTGTATAATCCAAATATTCGTTTCAAATAATTTCTGATAATCGCGTTTTCCTGGAGGTCACATGAAAATCGTTGCATTTATTGGCGCGGGTTTGTTGATCCTTTTTGGTGCTTTAATGGCCATCGGCGCTACCGACCCTTACAACGGACAAATCGGATGGCTGCCCATCGGACTGGTGATGATCGGCGCTGGATTGGTGATCATCTTCTTCGCCGCCCGGCGTAAACCGGTGGATCCCACCACGAACGTCACCTTAAATGTTGATCTTCCAGGCAGCACCAAGATGGATTCGATGAAATGCACATCGTGCGGCGGCGTTTTGAGCGCTAAAGACATCAACATGGTGCAAGGCGCGCCAATGGTGACCTGCCCTTACTGCCATACCATCTATCAACTTACTGAAGAACCCAAGTGGTAAAGAACAACTCGAACCTGGGAGGGTATTCATGAGATTTCTAAGGTACACGTGCTTATTCCTGATCCTGATCTTGTTGGCCGGCAGCACCACACCGGTCTTCGCCCAGGATTATCGCTTCCAAGTTCCTGAACAATCCGTGGTGGTTTCGATCAACCAGGATGGGTCAATCAATATTGATTACACCATGACCTTCCTGAACGACAACGGCGCCCACGCCATCGATATCGTGGACATCGGTCTGCCGAATTACGATTACGAACTGCGCAACATCGCCGCGGAAGTCGACGGTGTGCCCATCACGCGCATCACCAATTCAGACATCGTTTCGCCCGGTATCTCGCTCTATCTGCAAGGCAACGAGATCCCCGCCGGCGGAAAAGGCACGGTGCGGGCGTATATCACCAATGTGAAAACCGTCATCTACCCCGGCACCCAGGAAGAATCGGAACCTTACGCCAGCCTGGTGTTCATGCCCAACTGGTACGACCGCCAGTATTGCTACGGTGACACCAATTACCAGTTCACCATCCTGCTCCCCACAGGCATCCAGGATGGCGAAGCGCGTTATTATGTTCCAGAAGGCTGGCCTTCGACCGAAGTTCCGGAATCAGCGATTACTGCTGAAGACCGCATCTTTTACACCTGGGTCTCCACTGGCGCAAATACTTATTCTGAATACAAATTCGGCGCCAGCTTCCCGGCGCGCTACCTGGCGGAAGGCGCCGTGGTGCAGGAAGCCTACGTGCCGCCCTCCTCTTCGGGTGGCAACTCGACTTCCTTTAACCTGGATTCCCTCTGCCCCTTGATCTTTTGTCTCGGTTTTGCCGGGTTCTTTGCCCTCATCGTTTACTCCGCCACCATTGGCGCGAAGAACCGCAAGATGAAATACCTGCCGCCCAAGATCCTTATGGAAGGGCACGGCGTCAAACGCGGTCTTACCGCCATTGAAGCCGCCGTTTTGATGGAACAACCCATGGACAAGATCTTCACAATGGTGCTTTTTGGGCTGCTAAAAAAGGGCGCCGCCGAGGTGGTCACCAAGGATCCCCTGGATGTGAAGAGCGCGGTTCCCCTGCCTGCCGACCTCTACGGCTACGAAACGGACTTCCTGACCGCGTTTGCGGAAAAACAGGCCGCTCCCCGGCGCAAGTTGCTGCAAGCCATGATGGTCAACCTGATCAAGAGCGTTGGCGAAAAAATGAAGGGCTTCAGCCGCAAGGAAACCCTCGCCTTCTACGAAGACATCATGCGCCGCGCGTGGACGCAGGTGGAAACTGCCAACACCCCCGAAGTCAAGGCCCAGGTCTATGAAGAAGTCATGGATTGGACCATGCTCGATAAGAAATATGAAGACCGTACCCAGGGCGCCTTCAGCGGCCCGATGGTCATCCCCGCCCCGAACTGGTGGTGGCGCTACGACCCCACCTTCGCTCGTCCCGCCGCGACCACCTTCACGGGTGGCGGCATCGCACCCCCGCCGCTCTCCGGGGCTGGCGGTAAATCCTTCTCCATGCCCACCATGCCCGGTTCCGCGTTCGCGGCTTCCGTGGTTGGCAGCGTCTCCAATTTCTCTTCCAAGGTGATGGGCGGTCTGTCAGGGTTTACCGGTGGCGTGACCAACGTCACCAACCCGCCTCCCCCGCCTTCCACGTATCGTTCAGGTGGCGGCGGATCCAGCGGCGGTGGCCGTTCCTGCGCCTGTGCCTGCGCGTGCGCCGGTTGTGCCTGCGCCTGTGCCGGCGGCGGACGATAGGGTTCTCGCCCGCATGAACCTTTTCAAACGCTTTTCGACCTCTTCAACACCAGCAGTGGCTCTGCCCGCTGCTGGTGTCTACCATTTCCTTCGGGAGAACGAGGTTGAAAAATCCAGGCTGCATCTGAGAGTGGACAAGGACGGTTCAGGCCTTTTGATCATCAACGCCAACCGGGTATACCAACTCAACCCTTCCGCGACGGCGATGATGTACCTGGCCTTGAACGAAGTGCCGGTCGAGAACGCCACCAAAACGATTCACCAAGCGTTTAACGCTCCGAAAGGCGCCATTGCCGGGGATTACGCGGGCATCCAGGCGCAACTGAACGCTTTGATCGCCAACGAGCACTGCCCGATCTGCGAGCTGGATCTTGAAACCACGGCGCCGTTCTCCTCGACCCCTTCCGCGCCCTACCGCATGGACCTGGCCGTCACCTACCGCTGCAACAACGCCTGCGCGCATTGCTACAACGCCCGCTCGCGCAACTACCCGGAGCTGGATACCCAGTCCTGGTTTGAAATTCTCGACCATCTCTGGAAGATCGGCATCCCGCACATCGTCTTTACGGGCGGCGAGCCCACCCTGCGCGACGACCTGCCCGAATTGGTGCGGCACGCCGAACAGAACGGACAGATCACCGGCATCAATACCAACGGACGCCGGCTTGGCGATAAAGCCTATCTGCAAGCCCTGCTGGACGCCGGACTGGATCATGTGCAGATCACCTTTGAATCCCACCTTCCGGAAATACACGACCGCATGGTCTGTCTCCCGGGTGCCTGGCAGGAGACGCTCACCGGTCTCAAAAGTGTGCTCGCCACCAAACTTTACGTGATGACCAACACCACCATGCTGACGCTGAACAAGGATTCCATCCCCGGCACGCTCGAGTTTTTGGGTCAGTTGGGGTTGAAAACCATCGGCCTGAACGCCCTGATCTACTCCGGGCACGGCGCCACCGTGGGCACGGGGCTGTCTGAAACCGAATTGGAACCGCTGCTTAATACTGCCAAAACGATCACAGACAAATACAACCAGCGGCTGATCTGGTACACCCCCACCCAGTACTGCAATTTCGACCCCGTTGCGCTCGACCTGGGCGTCAAAGGCTGCACCGCCGCGCTCTACAATATGTGCGTTGAACCGGACGGCGCGGTTCTCCCCTGCCAATCCTATTACCAGTCGCTGGGGAACATTCGCACCGACGCCTGGGACAGCATCTGGAATCACGACCTCGCCCTTTCCTTGCGGGAGCGGCGAAAAATCCCACAAAAATGCACCGGCTGCACCTTGCTGGGTGAATGCGGCGGCGGTTGCCCGCTTTCCGCGCAGGCTATCGAATCATAGACTTTTCGGAGGGAAAAATGAAAGCCAGGATCAACACTTTTATCAACAACATCCTTTACACTCCCAAACCGCTGCCCGCGGGGAATTATCAATCCATCCTCAAGTTGGACACGGGTCCCTCCTACCGTCTGCACCTGCGCATCGACGAAAAAGGCGCCGGCATGCTGATCCTCAACGCCAGCACGATCATGCATCTCAACGAAACCGCCGCGGAATTCGCCTACCACCTGATCAAACAAACCCCGGTCGAGACCGTGGTCACTGAAGCCGTGAAACGCTACAAGGTCACCCCCGATATCGCCGGGCAGGATTTTCAGGATTTCAAGGAACGCCTCGAAACCCTGGTGTCCACCCCTGACCTGGACCCCGAGACCTTTTTGGGTATTGAACGCGTGGATGTGCACGGCCAGCAGGTGCAGGCTCCGCTGCGCCTGGATTGCGCGCTCACTTACCAGGTTTCCGAAGGTTCAAGTGAGGTCTACGCCCCCGTGGACCGGGTCAAACGGCTTCTGGATACCGAAGAATGGAAACAGGTGCTCAAAAACTCCTGGGACGCCGGCATCCCCCACGTGGTCTTCACCGGCGGCGAACCCACCCTGCGACCTGACGTGCCGGAATTGATCCAATTTACCGAGGAACTCGGTCAGGTCTGCGGCTTGATCACCGACGGCTCGCGCCTTACCGAGAAAGACTACCTGCACAGTTTACTGCAAGCCGGTCTCGACCACATGACCATCGTGTTGAACCCGATCAGCGAACAATGCTGGGAAGCCGTCAAGGACACCATCAACGAAGACATCTTCCTCACCGTGCACCTGACGCTTTCTGAAAAGAATCAAGCCAAATTTGAAGAACATCTCATAAAGTTAAATAAGCTTGGGGTTAAATCCCTCTCGTTGAGCGCCGCGTCAGAAGACTTGTGGAAACTGCTGCCCCAAATCACCCAAAAGGCCGTGGAACTCGGTTTTTCGCTGGTCTGGGACGTGCCGGTGCCCTATTCCGCGCTGAATCCGGTGGCGCTGGAATTGCAGGAAGGCGAACAGCGCACGGATGGCGCGGGCGTCAGCTGGCTCTACCTCGAACCCGACGGTGACGTGCTCACCGAACAGGGCGGCCAGCGCGTGCTGGGCAACTTCCTCACCGATTCATGGCAGAAGATCTGGGCGCAGGCCAAACTCGCCAAGTATGCCTGATCCGCGTTCGGTTCAAGATTGGCACGACCGTTTCCTCGTTCAATCAAGCTGGACGCGCCAGATTCGCCAATTTCTCTATCCACAATTTGGGCTTCACCAATCGTCCCGCGTGCTTGAAGTCGGCTGCGGGACGGGTGTTATCACCGCGGAATTGCAGGAATTAACTGCGATTCCCGTCACCGGCATCGACATCCTGCCTGACCGATTAGCCTTTGCCTCCGTTACCTTCCCCGAGATCCGTTTTGCTGGCGCGGATGCGATGGCATTGCCTTTTGCCGACAACACGTTTGACCTGGTAGCCGCCCATTTTCTCTTTTTGTGGCTGCCGCAACCGGTGAAGGCGCTTCGAGAGATCATTCGCGTCTTAAAACCCGGTGGTGTTGTGGCCGCGCTGGCTGAACCGGATCACGCCGCCCGCGTCGATGCCCCGGAAGCGCTGATCGAATTGGGAAAATTGCAGACCGCTTCCCTGGCAGCGCAGGGCGCCAACCCGCGCGCGGGGCGTTCGCTGCCCCAATGGTTTTCAGAAGCCGGGGTTGGCTTGGTCGAATTCGGCGTCTCGGGTTTCCAGGAACACGCCGCTCTCATCCCGGACTGGCTGGATTCCGAGTGGCGGACGCTGCGCGCCGACCTGGCCGGCACCCTTTCGGAGAACGATTTGACCAGCTTCGAGCAACTAGATAAACGATCGAGGCAAACCGGCAGCCGGGTATTGTGGGTGCCGACCTTTTACGCCTACGGCAAAAAACCGGGCATTTTGGTGAAAAATTAAGTCAAACGTCACTACCCTTTTCGCGGATCCTAAAATATACTTGAAACGTTGGTCAGAAAACTCATTGCCGCCTTCATCGACATGTTTTCTGACCGCTTTATTTAACAAACTTAAAAAATAAACCAACCTCTAAAAAATCATTGTCAAATGAGCGGAAGGCGACTATAATTCGCATCGTTGTTCGGGGCGTGGCGCAGCCCGGCTAGCGCGCTTGCATGGGGTGCAAGAGGTCGGAGGTTCAAATCCTCTCGCCCCGACTACAGTAAGTCAAAGACAGGCACGGGCGCCTGTCTTTTTGTTTACCAATTTCTTGAAAAACAAGAGTTTGGACTCACTACGCTTGCAAATCCTCTCGCCCCTAATAACAACCGTAGGGTGGGTTCGGGTTTTGAACCCACCAGATTTTTTTAACATTAATCCAAATCCATTTCAGTTTTTGAACCACCGGAATTTTGCAACGTTTTTCCAAAACCCTTTCGGTATTTCAACCGACCAAATCCATAATGATATAAAATTAACCTATGCCGCAATATCGACGGTATTATGTAAAGGGTGGAATCTATTTTTTCACGGTGGTAACTTACCACAGGTTGCCAATATTAACACAACCCGCATCTCGGAAGTTATTGCGACAATCATTTATGGCAGCCCAAATTCGACACCCCTTTGAAACCATCGCCATTTGTCTGCTGCCTGACCACCTTCATTGCGTTTGGACACTACCCGAAGGAGATGCGGATTTTTCGACCCGATGGAAAGAGATCAAACGCGCGTTTACACATAATTATCAAAAGATGATCGATGATGGCGAGGAACGAAATGTCTCCAGACAAAAACATGGCGAAGCGGCCATTTGGCAACGGCGTTTTTGGGAGCATTGTATCGACAGCGAGGATGATCTCGAAAATCACTTGGATTACATCCATTACAACCCGGTGAAACACGATTATGTATCTCGACCAGGCGATTGGCCATGGTCCAGTTTTGGACGATTTGTTAAAATGGGAGTCTATGCGCCTAATTGGGAAGGCGGAGATATCGGGAGACTCGAAGGATATTGTTTCGAATAAGGAGTTCGAGAAGGTGGGTTCAGCGTTCGAACCCACCCTACGCGCTCACCCCGAATAAAAGCCGTAGGGTGCGTTGGCAACGCACCGAAACAGTCATTAAGATTTGGTGCGTTACCCTATAAACCAAGGGTAACGCACCCTACGAAAATATTTTAAATGATGCATTTAAAACCGAACTCCCATATTTTCTACTTTGCGCTTTGATATACAATATTAACATTCGTTTTAAAGGTTGCGGTTGGATACCAGGTAATTTCCGATTTGTTCCAATTATTATGTCATAGCCGTCTACCGCCTGAGAGTATTAAGGATTGGTAGACTTCAGGGTTTTTGTTTCGAATGAGCTGTTTGAGAAGGTGGGTTCATTGTTCGTACCCATCCTTCTCAGATAAGACATGGAGTATCCATTGACCAAATATTTATTTTGTATGGTGCTTTTTTTGCTATCTCTATCGGCTTGTTCTTCAACAATGATAGGTGATCCAATCCTTTTGAACTCCGATTTTGTTAACAAGCAAATTACGCTTTTATCTTTCGATTTCGATAATTCCTTTAAAACATCTGACCCAATTTCGGCGGAAATATGGAATGAATCAGGTAATTCCATCAGATTTCCAAACAATTACAATATTCGAATATTCGAGAAAACAAATGAAGGTTGGGTAGAATATGTTGAAAAACCAGTAACTAGATTACCGTCAGGTGATTTTGTGTTCGATCCAAAAGAAGGATTATGCTGTACTGTTATGATTAGCGCATTTCCTGATCTTCCTGATCTAAACCGGAATTACACTTTGCGGATATATGTAAGTGGTCTGATGAGCAACAACAATGCAGAAGTCGAAGTGTTCGCCTTTAAAGATATTATATTAAATCCTTAACCTTTCTTCACAATTTTATTAATATTTTAATTTTTGAGATGTGTACTTATACTTTGATGAATAAATATTTGCTATTGGAATGCGATTTTGACATGAACTGGGCGGGTGATGAGACTGGCAAACTTCAGGGTTTTTGTTTCGCATGAGATGTTTGAGAAGGTGGGTTCAGCGTTCGAACCCACCCTACGAACTACGCGCTTATGAATTTTTCGAACGCTCGGGGAAACAATGAATAAACCAAATTTGAAAGTAATTCTATTTGTCTTTTCAGTGGTCATCATCTCCTTGACCGGTTGTACAAGCAAGAATTTAGAGTTTATAACTAACCAAAATGACAATTGTTCCTATCCTGGTTGGAATGGCATTATTCCTGGCCAAAGCAATAAAGAAGAAGTATTTCAAAAAATTAAAGTCAACGAGATGATTGACCAGGAGACTGTTCAACTAATTAATCGAAAAACCACCGATTACACAGATTCTATTGCATTTCATACGAAGGAGAATCAAAAAGGATACATCTTCATAGACTTTAATGATGAGATAGTGCAAAGTATTAACTTAAATCGATACTATATTTATTTGTATGATTTAGTTGATTGTTATGGTAAACCAGATAATGTTTTTTTTGAGGTATGGGGAACCAATATTAGTGTGTCCTTTCTTTACTCAAAGCTAAATATTTGGGCTAGCTTTACTACATATCGACTTCAAAAAACTAAAATATATATTTCACCCTTTACGCAAGTTGAATCGATAGAATATCTATCAGATCTCACGTATAAAAAAATGTTTGATCATTATTCTGGTTATTTATCAAAATTTGATGGTTTAAAACCAATTATTTATCAACCATGGGAAGACTTTGGTTATTATCAATTACCGCCAATAAACATCAACGATTAGCAAATAGACGCTGTCTAGAAAGACAATTGGAAGTTATCATAGGGATTCAGTAATTAGGATAAAAGGACGTGCGGGTGTCAAAACTCCAAATACAATAACGATAACGAGAACTAGGGATGACCCCTGCAATTGTCCCGATACGAGTATTTGAATGCGATTTTGACATGAACTGGGAGGGTGGAGAAATTGGCAGATTTCATGGTTTTTGTTGCGAATATGTAAAATGAGGTAGGATCAGCGTCCGATCCCATGGAACGAGTTCAAGAGGTTAATTCGAATAACCAGGTGGATATGACACAAAAAACAAAAATTCTATTATTGACCGTTGGTATGATTTGCTTTTCATTGGTTCCGATGCTTATCAGTAAAGTATTCTTTTCGAATCAAATTGATTATGGTCCAAACACGAATGATAATATCCCTCGAAATGTGACGACTATATTTTCATTGCTTTTCGTAATGGCTGGAGCAATAAACATTGTGAGATTCAAAGAAATACCTCGCCCTGGCTTACAAAGTCAAACTGGCTTTTCTGCAGTAATTATCGGAATTCTATTGATCGCCCTTTGCCTTGAAGCGAGTATTGAAGTAATTAGCGGTTTAATTTCATTATTACGTACCTATCATTAGTAGAAATATGGTTGGGCACAAGAAATCTGTTTAGTAAATCTAGTGGAATTCTGCCTGAGTTTCTAATATTTGAGGTCAAAAGTACGATCGTATTTTTAGACTCCAAACTCCATCGGATGGAATAAACACCGGCGCTGATCCCACCAATTAATCTGTAACTTTGAAGGGAATGTGATTTTGACACCAACTGGGCGGGCGGAAAGATTGGAAGATTACAGGGTTTTTGTTACAAAAGTAAGTAGTAAGTAGAGTGGGTTCGATCTCTGAACCCACCATAATAATGATGCTATTAAGTCAACCTACACCGCAAAATCGACAGTATTATGAAAAGTAACCTGAAGGTGGTTTGGATTTTCACGGCTAATGTGCCCCCTTTTAAGGTTGAACGCACCAATCAATTAATAAAATGTGGTCTTTTTCCTATATGTGAGTGTAGAGTTATTGTTAAGAATCCTGGATAAACCTCATTGGTCTGATTTAAAAACCGGTGGGTTCAAAAAACGAACCCACCCAACGGATGTTTTTTCCTACTTGCCTTTGATCAATTTCAGCAGCTCCCTGGCCGCGTCTTGCGGGCCGTTGCGCTCGCAGCCGTCCACACCCAACTGGGTGAGCATTTCACCTACGTACACGCCGTTGGCGTACAATTTTCCGAAGTATTCCTTTGCCAGCACCTCGTGCAGTTCCTGGTACTGGTGCGGACCGAAGACGTTGGCAAAATAGGTCTGCACGATGCCCGTCGTGGTGGTGGTGCCCTTGCTCATCACCCTGCCCGCCCTGAAGATCTCCAACGCGTCTTCCACCTTGCTTATTTTTCGAATGGCGCCGGTTTCGCCTCTCACCGTCTCATAATTGTTGGCGTAGAGCATGTAATCGATCTTGTGGCCGGTCATGATGGTCTCATAGGTCGTCACCGGGATCACCACCCGGGCGTTGACCTGGTTGGCGTTCATGATCACCGCCCTATCCATCTGGCCGAAGGCATAACCGGGCTGCAGGTCGTCCAGGCGCACGAACGCGCCGATCTCCGTGCCGTACCCCACCACTTCGCCTTTCGGGTTCACCGCCAGCGAGCCCATGTCGTCCGCGACGATGGAAATGTCTTCGATCTCTTTTGACGCGATCGAGCGGAACGCCTCCAGCGTCTCAGACTTGCCCGCGCCGGTATCGCCCATCACCAGGATGGTCTTGGGCGCTGTATTGGCCAGTTTCAACTGGAAGAGCGCGCCGTGGAAGGGCAGCCTTCCCAGCTTCATCATCTTGATGTTGTGCAGCGTCAGCGCCAGTTTCTTCAGATACCCAAAGTAACCAAAGCAATCTTCCTCCGGCACGACCCCGATGAGCAGGTCGTTTTCGGTGTCGTCATAGAAAAATGATTTTGTCTTCAACTCCAAGGGTAAATCTTTTCCGTTGGCGCCGAAGAAGATCATTGCGTCCGGTTTGCGGTGCAGGTCCGCGCCGGAAGCAAGTTCAAAGAGGTTGCACAGCGCGAAATTGAGCTCGAATTCTTCGATGGTGAAATACACAAGCACCAGCAGCGGTCCCACCATGGCGGGATAACACAACCACTTGTTGGGTTCGATGTTGACCATGGTCATCGGGTTAACCTTGACCGCTTCGTACACGCCGGTGCGTTTGTTGGTGCTCGAGTTAAAGATCATCGGCGGGTAGAGGAGCACCTGGCGGATCACACCCACGTCCCCCACGCTGCGCTGATACACCGCCGGCAGGTCCAGTTGTTTGACCTTGGTGATGGCCGCCACTTCCGCGCCGGCGCTCACCTGGCGGTAGATGCGCGGGTACTTGCCGGTGATGTTCACCTGGATATCGCGGTAGGTGTTGCGCACCAGCGTGGTGAGATGCTCGATGGTGCGGTTGAAGGTGGTGTTCGGGCGCAGGTCCACGTCGTCCGCGTCGGTCTGACTGATGATCAGGCGCTGGAAGTGCCGCCAGTAATTGTAGAGGTACTCCACCAGGCTGTTGAGCAGGCTCTTGTCCTTGAAAAAGGATTCAGACTCTTCCACCAGCTTGACCACGTGTTCCGCGGGCAGCCGGGTGAGGAAATGCAAAATGGCGAGTAACTTTTCCTGGTCCTTGTCGGTGATCTCGCTGTGCCCAAAAACGCCGAGCATTTTTGAGTTCTTGGCTTGCAGATCCATCAGGCAGCGGTTGAGCAGCTTGTGAAACTGGTCGCTGGAGAGCAGGTCGTCCGCGTCTTCACACACCCGGTCGCGCAACCACAAAACGATCTTGCCTTCTAGCATGAGGAATGATGTTTTTCGCATGTCTCACCTTCTTAAGTTCGCATAATTATAGCCAATAAATCGATCATGAATAAAAAAAAAGCTCCGGCTCACCGGAGCTTTTTGGTAACAAAAATGGCTACTCCAGCAGTTTGATGGCTTGGCGAACCCGGTTCAGCACCGTTTCGCTACCGATGATCTCCATGCTTTCAAAAAGCGGAGGGCTGACCCGTTGTCCCGTTACGGCTACGCGAAGGATGCCAAAAACCTGCCCCGCCCCAAACCCGCTGGTTTCCACCAACTGGCGCAAGGGCTCTTCGGTGCGCTCCTTTTCGATCCCCGGCAGGGATACGAGTGTGGACAACATCTTCACCAACAGGTCATAGCATTGGGCTTTTTCAAGACCCTTGGCGATCAGATCCGCGGGGTCGTACTCGATCGTGTCCTTGAAAAAGAAACCGGCCATGGGCACCACTTCGTCCAGGGTTGGCAGGCGCTCCTTGATGATCGGGGCGATCTTCACCAGTTTCTTCAACTCCACCTTGTACCCTTCCTTCTCGAGGAAGGGTTTTACCCGCGCGGCCAATTCTTCATCGCTCAGGGCACGGATGTGCAGCCCGTTGAAATAATCCAGCTTGGTGAAGTTGATCGCCGCCGGGGATGGGTTCAAATGCTTGATGTTGAACTTCTCGACCAAATCTTGCAGGGTAAAAAATTCGGTGTGATCGTCGTAGCTCCAGCCCATCAGCGAGATCCAGTTGACCACGCCTTCCGGGGTGTAGCCAAGCTCTTCCAGATCTTTCACAAAAACCGAGTAGCCGTCTTTGGCCGCTTCGGCGCCATCGCGTTTGCTCATCTTACCCTTGCCGCTGGGTTTGAGGAAGACCGAAAGGTGGATAAACTCAGGTCCCTCCCACCCGAAAGCGCGGATGATCATGGCGTGCAGCGGAAAACTCGGCAGCCACTCCGACGAGCGGATTACATGGGTGATCTTCATCAGGTGGTCGTCGATCATCGCTGCCAGGTGATACAACGCCCAGCCGTCCGATTTGACCAGGATGCTGTCATCCAGCAGCTTGTTTTCCACGGTGATGTCGCCGCGCAAGCGGTCGCGCACGGTGGTGCTGCCTTCCCTGGGCGTCTTAAAACGAATGGTATGGCGTTCCCCCGCCGCCACGCGTTTACGGGCATCTTCCAGGGGAATGTCACGGCAGGTGCCGTCATAATGGCTGGGAATCTTGTTCTTGATCTGCTCTTCACGAACCTGGGAGAGGTGCTCCGGCGAGCAGAAACAATAAAAGGCGTTCCCGGATTCGACCAGCTTCTGCGCGTATTCCTGGTAGATATCCTTGCGCTCCGATTGGCGGTACGGGCCGTAGGGTCCGCCGATGCCGGGACCTTCGTCAAATTCGATGCCCAACCATTTTAGACCCTTGATCAATTCCTCTTCGGCTTCAGGGACGTAACGCTTGGTATCCGTGTCTTCGATGCGCAAAATGAATGTGCCGCCGGACTGGCGCGCGATCAAATAATCATATAACGCCGTACGGGCGCTGCCGAGGTGCATGTGACCGGTGGGGGATGGCGCGAATCGGACGCGCGCGGGTTGGGTGAATTCTGTCATGGTTGTCTCTTTCGTTTATTTTTTCTGGTGCATGAGAACGCTTTCGATCAAGCCGATGCCAAGCATTAAGGATAAGAGCGAACTGCCGCCGTAACTGATGAACGGCAGGGTCTGCCCCGTGACCGGGATCAACCTCAAGTTGACTCCAATATTAACAATGGTTTGAAAGAATATCAAGGTCGAAAAACCATAGGCGATCAAGGCGCCGTAAATATCCTTTGAGGTTCGGGCTGCCCGCAGGCAACGCACGATCACAAAAGCCAGCAGCGCGATCACCAGCACGGTGCCCACGAACCCGAACTCGCCCGCGATGGCCGAAAAAATATAGTCCGTGGTTCTCACCTTCAAAAAGCGCAGTTGCACCTGGGTGGCGTGACCGTACCCCTGCCCGAGCAAACCGCCACTTCCAATCGTGATCAACGCTTGCTCGATGTTATAGGTATTGCCGTAGCGCGCGTTCGGGTCCGGGAAGAGGAAGGTCGTGATGCGTTGCTGCTGGTAAGGTTCCAGAAACGGAAATGCCGCCGCGCCAAGGACGATGCCGCCGACGGCCAGATAGAGGATGTATTTTGGGTGCAGCCCGCTGATCCACAACATCGAGAACCAAATGACCAACAAGAGAATGGAAGTGCTCAAGTTCGGCTGAAGGATGATCTGAATCACGATCCCACCCACGATGGCCAGACTGGCAAGCATCCATTTTAAGTTCTTTTCCTTGTTATATTGCTTGGCAAAATAATCTGCCAAAACGAGGATCAGCACGATCTTGGCGATCTCGGCCGGCTGGATGTTGACCAACCCCACCTCGAGCCAGCGCTGCGAACCAAAGCTGGTCGTCCCTGCCACGAGGATCAAGCCCAGGAAAAGCACCGTGAATATATACAACAATTTGGAAAAACTGCGCCAATAGTGAAAATCGATTAACGCTGCGATGAGCATCACCGCGAGACCAATGCCGCCGAAAGTGGCCTGGCGGTTCACGTACCCTGCCAGTTCGATGTTCCCGGCAATCGTGGAGCGGATCATCATCAGACCAAAGATGATCAAAAAGATGACCGCGCCAAACAGCCAGAAATCGAAATTTCGCCACAGTTCGCGTCTAAACATAACTATCCGATCGGCCGCCTTGAAGTCGCCTTCAACGGAATATCCGCGGTCAATTTCTGCTCCCGGCCCTCCTGGCGCATGGTGATGCGCACCGCGTCCGGGTCGATCTCCACATGCCGGGAGATGACCGCGAGAAGTTCGTTTTTCATGATCGCCAGTTCTTCTTGAGAAAGGTCTGTGCGATCATGAATTAAAACCAGTTTAAGCCGTTCTTTGGCTTCGCTCGCGCTCTGCCGGTTCGGTCTGCCCCAGGCTGCCATGTTAATCTCCCCCCTGCTTGAAGAGGCCCGCGAATTTGGTCAAGAAATCGCCTTTTTCGTCGATCTGCATGAACGGTACGGTTTCGCCTTGCAAGCGTTTGGCGATATTCTTAAAAGCCTGACCGGCTTTGCTCTTGCCATCAAAAGCCACAGGTTGTCCACGGTTGGTGCTGATGACCACGTTCTCATCATCAGGGATGACGCCGATCAATTCGATCGCGAGCAGTTCAACCACGTCGGCCGGTGTGAGCATATCTCCACGCCTGGTCAAAGACGGGTTGACCCGGTTGATGATCAACTTGGCCGGTCCTTTTTCTTCCGCTTCCACCAGACCGATGATGCGGTCTGCGTCTCTCACCGCGGAGACCTCGGGGTTGGTCACCACCAAGATGATGTCGGCCGGGGCAATGGTGTTTCGAAATCCGCGTTCGATGCCAGCAGGCGAATCGATGATGATCCAGTCAACTTCGCCGCGCAACTCGTCACACACGCGGATCATGTCACTCGGCGACACCGCAGATTTGTCACGCGTCTGCGCAGCGGGGATCAAGTAAAGTTCCTCGAGCCGCTTGTCTCGGATCATCGCTTGTCGAATCCTGCACCGGTTTTCCACGACATCCACCAGGTCATAGACAATCCTGTTTTCCAAACCCAATACCACATCCAAATTTCTTAAGCCAATATCTCCATCGATGCAGACAACTTTTTGCCCTTGTTCAGCCAGGGCAACAGCCAGGTTCGCGGTGGTGGTGGTTTTACCCACCCCACCCTTTCCAGAGGTGATCGTAACGACGCTCGCAGCCATGTTCTATTTTCCCTTTTCATTGTTCCAGATTTCGATTTTGCAAACATTTTCCTTCAGAAAAGCCATTTCAGGGTTCGTTTTTCCTTTCCGTGTGACTGGCGGAAAATTACTTTCCGCGATGCGGATTTGGGTGGGCTTTAATTCTAAAGCACAAATCACAGCTTTCGAATCACCCTCCACACCGGCAATCGCCGATCCCTTTAGTTTTCCCCAAACGATGATGCTGCCAGCCGAGACGATCTCCGCCCCTGGGTTGACGTCACCGAAAACGATCACGTTTTCACGGGCTTCCACGCGGTAACCCGCCCTCAATGTTTTACTAATCAATACTGCTTTTTCTGCCACGTCTTCAGGCGTTTCTTGTTTTTCCTGCTTTTGTTTTTTTTCTGGTAAAGCGGTTTCGAAACCGAGAGCGCGAGAATTGTTGAGGGTGGCTTCTGAAGTGGATAGAATCGCCCAAAGAACAACACCCGCGTCCAAAAGCTTGTCACGTAATTGTGTCAGTTCTTTGACTCGTAACAGGGTATCACCTATTTCCAAACAAACGCGCGCGCCATCGAAAAAATTGGCTTTTTCTTGAACCCTGGCAAGGATTGCCTTTTTGCGATCTTCCCACGAACCTTTCAGGGCTGTAATCAACAAACCTTCGCGAATCCCCTTAATGTGGATCAAAGTGTCGTTATCCATGGGGTATTCCATCTACGGTAAAATCTCAACGATCGGGTTGCCAGCTGCTGAATCAATACTCTTGAGGTCAAAATAGGCTTTCAGGGTTTTAATGACCATGGGTCCAGCCACACTCGCGCCTTCCCCACCGTTATAAACAAACGCCACAACCACGATCTCCGGGTCGTCATAAGGCGCGTAACCGACATACCAGGAATGGGTCGGCCAGTTTTCTGGTTTACATAAATCTTTTTCAGAGGCGATATCATCACAATACTCCGCTGTGCCGGTCTTACCCGCGGAAGGGATGTCCAGTCCGATTTCGTTGATCACCTTGGTGATGGTTCCATCCACGACCACCTGACGCATGCCCTCTTTTACTTTATCAACCACCCAGGGTTCGACCACAATCTTCTCACCGGTGGGTTTGTTGTTGGCGTCCAACACGTTGATCAAAGGGTCCTTCGTGATATCCCAAACCAACTCCGGTTCAAACGGTTTGATTATGTTTCCCTGGGCGTCCAGGATCTCTTTGATGATCGTGGGTTGCATGAATTTACCATCGTTGGCGAGGATGGCGAAGGACGTAACCACTTGCATGGGTGTGGCAAGCACGTAACCCTGGCCAATGGTGGTGATGTAGGTGTCGCCCGTGGACCAGTTTTCCGCGCGATAGATGCGCTTCCAGGTCGGATCAGGCACCAAACCGGAAACTTCGCCGGGGAGCTCGATACCGGTCGGGCGACCGTACCCAAGCGCACGGGAATATTCAGCAAGACGCTCCGCGCCTAGACCCACACCGGGGACTTCCTCATTAAATCCGCCCCCGATCTTGTAGAAATACACATCATCGGACAGTCTGAATCCCTTCAAGAAATCGCAAATCCCGTGACCAGCGCGGTCATAACTGTAATACAGCCTGGGAGTGCCGGGGTCGTTCGGCGAAAACTTCTGGATGACTGAAATTGTGCCGGGGCATTCAAGTTCCTGTTCAGGGGTGACCACTCCTTCGTTTAAAGCTCCTATAGACGCTGCGATCTTGTACACAGATCCGGGAGGTTGTTCAGCCGCAATGGCGTAATTCAACATCGGTTTAAGCGGATCTTGCGCCAATTGCAGGTAATAATATTCAGGGATTAGTCTTTCAAGACGATTGTTTTCGTAATTGGGGTATGAAACCATCGATAACACTTCGCCCGTTTTAGGGTTCATGGCGATGATCACCCCGTTGAGCGAAAGGATTCTGCCCAAATAAGTATTCCACCCATTTAATTCGTTAATGAGAATTGCTCTTGCTGCGGATTGGAGCCGGGTGTCAATCGTTAAACGAACGCTTTCTCCCGGCACAGGTTCTACCGGCGCTTCAACATCCCGGGTTTCTTTTCCGGCATTGTCCACTTCAACAAGTCGGGTTCCGTTCTTTCCGATGAGCAGGTCGTCGAGTTGGATTTCGATTCCGGCAAAACCGACCTTATCGCGACCTGCAACAAAACCATTGGTCACATAATAATCTTCATCTTCAGCGGTGATTGGTCCTAAAAAGCCGATGACTTCCGAAGTGATATTTCCAGTTGGATATTGCCGGACTTGTGATATTTCAATCGTCACTCCTGGCCAATCAGCAGCTTTTTCGCGGATGATCATGGCGACCTTGTCATCCACGTTGCATTTGACCTTGACCGGAGAATAAGGCGCGTTTGTATCCCCGATCAACACGATTTCTTTAAGCCCGAATTCGGTTTGGCAGGGCGTGAAAAGTTTAACGGTCGTGTCATTGAGCACACCGTTAGTCACCGGCACATCGATCATTGCGGATAATTCACGATAAATATTTTCAGTGGTTCCGGTGTCTGCCGGCAAGTATGCTGGTGTTATTGCAACATCATATGAAGCCACGTTTTGCGCCAAAACGATTCCGTTGCGGTCGTAAATATTCCCTCTTTGGGTGGGGACGCTGACACTGCTCAATCGATTCTCTTCCGCCTGCGCAAGGTATTCATTTCCATTAACGATCTGCAAACTAAACAAGCGGATAATGTAGACCAACAAGATCACCCCTAGCAAAATGTAAATGGCATTGAAACGCCATTTTTCAAGCCCAGTGGTTGTCCTCAAATTTTGACTCATTCTTCAACCTCGGTATGATAAACCCAAGCCGCCAGGTCTTTAACCAGGGCGTAAATCGGTAAAGCAAATAGAAGGTTCAATAACATGGATGGAATGATAACCTCAACCAAACCTGTTCTCCAAGGGATCAAGACACCCTCGATCGATATCGATAGATAAGTTAGTGCTTGAATCACCAGGCTTCCGACAATTGTGACAACGAACATGACCAAAAGTGGTGATTGCCAAATCCGTTTGTTAATAATTCGGGCTAAATAAGTGACTACTGCGTATCCGATGATCATGACGTACCAGGGTGTCGCGGAAACAAAAGCCATGCTGACCGAGGCTACCAGGGTCCAGAGCCAGGCTGTTTTAACCTGTTTTTGCAGCGACCAAGCCGCCAGCCATAACAATACCAAGTCAGCGCATCCACTCAGAAGCGTCATCTGGTTCACCAGGGTGGTTTGCAGCATAATTAAAATGAAAATGATGGGGAAGGCTAAAAGGGAGCCCATTTATGCCTGTCAGGGAACCAGTGGACCATAATCAACTGGTCTAAAGTTGGTGATGATCAAAACTGCCCGAAGATTGAGAAAATCGACCACCGGTTGGACATTCGCACCCTGGAAAAGCGCGTTGGATTCCACCTGGGTTGAAACCACTTGTCCGATCAAAATATCTGCCGGATAGATGCCGCCCAATCCCGAAGTGAGGATTAAGTCTCCTTGCACCAGGGTAATACTCGGGTTGACCATTTCGAGTGTCACATCACCTGATACCGAACCCATCACCTGTGCCTCTGTGCGGGCTTCTTCCAGTCGTACATTGATGATCGAACCGGGATCTGTGATCAACTGCACCCTCGCAGCAGACGCGGTCACCGCGGTGACTTTGCCGACCAATCCTTGTTGAGTGACAACGGGCATGCCGCGTTGGATGCCATCGTCAGAACCGTGGTTAATGATGATGTAGTTCAAGAATGGGCTTGGGTCGCGCCCGATCACGGAAGCGGCTACGTATTTGTTTTCGGGTTTTTCGCGAGCATAATCGAGCAGCGCGTAAAGAATGTCGGTTTCAGTAAGTTGTTGCCGGGCATCCAACAATTCAGATTGCAGTTGAGAGACCTGGTTTCTTAGTGAAGCGTTTTCTTCACGCAAGCTGGCTACATCTCTTGGAACCGTAAAGAACTCAACCAAAGCCTGTGATCGGCTGGCGAACCAGGCTTGAACACCAACAAGAGGGTCAATGGCTTTACCCACCATTTGGTTTAACAAACCGCTCAAAGCCAAGGCTAAAACGCCGATGATGATCAGCGCGATGGTTATCGATTGTAAGGTGCGGCTAGAAATTCTTTTCATTCAAAAAATCGCGGATATGAGCTTATCCGCGCGGTTTGGCTCGATCAAGGCTGACCAGGAATTTATCGTAATCGCCAAGGTTTTCCAAGACCAGCCCCGCGCCTCGCGCGACACAGGTCATTGGATCATCAGCGACCCACACTCTAAGGTTGAGGTCTTCTTTTAACCGGGGGACGATTCCCAGAAGTTGCGACCCACCACCCGCCAGGCAGATACCCGAATCGAGAAGGTCTGAAACGATCTCGGGTGGCACTTCATCCAATGCATCACGGATGGTGTCGACGATGGCCTGGACTGAACCAGAGAGCGCTTCTCGAATCTCAACAGAAGAAATTTCCATTGAGCCGGGTAGGCCTGTGATCAGGTTGCGTCCGCGTACCACGTGAGTTAACTCCGTCTGCAGGGGGTATGCTGAACCGATGGCAATCTTGACTTGTTCAGCCATGCGTTCGCCAATCAACAAATTGTATTTTTTTCGAATATATTGGAGGATGTCCTCGTCCAGTTCATCGCCGGCCACGCGTAACGAACGCGAAACCACAACACCGCCCATCGAAAGGACGGCAACTTCGGTTGTTCCACCACCGATATCCACCACCATGGTACCTTTAACTTCGTTGATCGGAAGGCCAGCTCCCAAGGCGGCGGCGCGGGGTTCTTCAATCAGGTAAGCCTCACGCGCGCCAGCAGCCATGGCCGCGTCGTAGACGGCGCGTTTTTCAACTTCTGTTGCCCCGGAGGGGATTCCCACGCAAACGCGCGGACGTGGCATGGGTACCACTGTCTGTTGGTGAACCTTGCCGATAAAATACTCAAGCATCGATTTGGTGATCTCAAACTCAGAAATGACACCGTCGCGCAAAGGCCGAATGGCGACATAATTCTGAGGGGTGCGACCGACCATTTCTTTGGCCGAAGCCCCTACCGCGATCGTTTCGTGGGTTCGTTTATTGATCACGACCCAGGAAGGTTCGTTGATCACGATGCCCTTCCCACGGACGTTTACCAATGTGTTTGCGGTTCCCAGGTCTATTCCAATATCAAGTGAAAAAAAACCCATCAACCAACTCAATGGATTGGCTGCCAATGTTTGCTCCTCTATCTCTTTTACGAAAGTCAAAAAAAATTATACCATAGGGAGAATAGAGAACATTTTTCAGGATGACTTAGTAAAACATGCAATGATTATTGAATCAATAAATTTAAGAAACTAATTGTGCACCCTCGCGTGGAGCTTGGCTTTGGTAGGGTAAAGTGAAATTATCACCAAGAACCAGTCGTGGTGGGAAATTCCTTTAGGACATCTGTCACGTTGACAATCCCATTTGAGTAGACTAAAATCTTCCAGTTTATACGCTAGGTGGCCTTTCTTTCCTCTAACCCCGGATCAAGCCCACCCCGAGTTCCAACCAGCTTTCGGTTAATCCATAAAAAAATCCAACTATAAAGGTAAAAACAAAAATGAGTGCTTATAACGCAGTATTGGCAAGAAATACGGATAATGCACCAAAGAATACCGGTCCCTATTCACAAACTGTGGCTTTCTCGCATTACAATAATCTTTCAGCTCAATTACCCATCGACCCTAAAACAGACAAATTGGTCACAGGTGGCGTGAAAGAGCAAGCCGACCAGTGCTTCAAAAATATCAAGACAATTGTCGAAAGCACCGGTCATATTATGAGCGATGTTGTTAGAGTCACGATTTTTGTTAAAAATATCAAACATCTTGACATTATTGATGAAGTCTATCAAACCTACTTTTCAAGCTACGTCCCTACACGAACGTTAGTCGCTGTGGATGCTTTGCCTCAGGGTGCCTTGGTACAAATTGAAGTTCTCATTTCAAACGGCGAAGGTACCATTCCAAACGCACCGCAAGCCGGCGATCTCATCAAGCTAACCAATAACACACCAAATGCGCCAATCAACCCTTTATCCACACAAACAGTATCCTTTTCACATTACAACAACATTTCAGCGCAATTACCGATCGATCCTAAATCAGGTAGATTAATTGCTGGCGGTGTCAAAGAACAAACCGGACAGTGCTTGAAAAACATTAAGGCTATTTTAGAAAGCATTGATGTTCCGATGGATGATATTGTAAAAATAAATATCTTCCTTAAAAACCTCGCGGACATCGAAGCGGTTAACGAAGTTTATAAAACGTATTTCCCAGACTCGGCGATCGCCAGGGCAGCCGCATATCTCCCGGCGAGGACAACCATTGCGGCTTTAGCTTTGCCGATGGACGCTTTGGTGCAAATTGAAGCCGTGGTTTCACACGGCGATGGAACCCCACCGCAGGCTGTGGAAGACCGCCATGGTCTCATCATCGAAGCCAATAACACCGAAAAAGCACCAAAAAATTCGCTCTCTACCCAGACGGTCGCTTTTTCTCATTACAACCATCTTTCAGCGCAACTTCCGTTGGACCCCAAAACGGGCGAATTGATCGCGGGTGGTGTCAAAGAGCAGGCTGAACAGTGTTTAAAGAATATCAAAGCGATCGTAGAAAGTATTGATCACGCATTGGACGATGTGGTAAAGGTGAATATCTTCCTCAAAAATATTGCGGACCTCGATGCCTTTGACACAATTTACACAAAATTCTTCCCAACCGGCATTCCGGCTCGAAGGATCGTTGGCGTTTCAGCTTTACCCCAAAGAGCTTTGGTTCAAATTGATGCGGTAGTCTCCAACGCTGAAGGTACACCTCCAAAGGCATAATCCATTGGGGTCGTTCCTGCCGGAATGATTCGCATATCCTGTTGATATCGGCAGAGCGGTTGAAATTGAATAACAGGAGTCGTTTAAAGGACTGTCTCTCTTTGAGACAGTCCTTTTTCTTCAGCATATTATTTTAGGCAATATTGGGGTGATCCCTGCCCGAATTCCTAAAAAAGTCGTTCTTATAGTTTGATACCTGATGAAAATGCAACCTCTTCATTCGTTATCCAAAGAATTATTAGTCAAAATATTGGGAGTGAGTGAAAGAAGGATTTTTGGTATAATTCCTTTCGTTAGGCAAGTTGCTCGCGGGTGTCGCCAAGTGGTAAGGCACCACCTTCCCAAGGTGGTATTTCGTGGGTTCGAATCCCATCACCCGCTCTTCAAAAATATAATTGTCATTACCAACAGTTTTGTTAACCGTGGATCATTCTTTTTCGAGGGATGGTCCCTTTTTTCATGTTATCCTCAGATTGGCCGATGATGTTCTTGTATGCTACAATCTTAATATTGAGGATTTGAGTCATGCCGGGTGAGAAAACAATCCTTCACATCGAAGACAATCCCGATAATCGGGTGCTCGTTCGCAGACTTTTAACCTCAGCTTCTTATAAAGTGGTTGAGGCTGTGGATGCTTTTGAAGCCATCCAGCGCCTGCGCCAACACATGCCAGATTTGATCTTGATGGATATCAACATGCCGGGGGTGGATGGCTACACGTTGACCAGTAAATTAAAGACCGTTCCTAGCGTCAAGAATATCCCCATCATCGCCATTACTGCCAACGCCATGCGCGGAGATCGTGAAAAAACCTTGCGCGCCGGATGCGACGGTTACATTGAAAAACCCATTGATATTGAAAACTTCCTGGATCAAATCGCCTATTTTCTCGGTAATAAACCTTAACCTGGAGTACGATGACCATTCAACCCGAATCACCACCCAGCAATTCGGATTCCCTCGACCAGAAAACCATCCTCGTGGTGGAAGACAATGTGGGCAACTTTATGCTCATCGCTCGCATGCTTTCCAACCTGGGTGTGCGGTGCGAATGGAAAACCACCGGGTTTGAGGTCGTTGAATTTGCCCAAACCCTCGAATCCTTAGACCTGATCCTGATGGACATCCGCCTGCCCTACGAAGACGGCTACGCCGCCTTCCGTAAGGTTAGGGCTTCAAACCAATTTGAAAACGTCCCGATTATCGCCGTCACCGCGGTCACCGGGTTGGACCAAATGAACATGGCAAAAATGGCTGGTTTTGATGGATTTATTGGCAAACCCCTTGATCCTGACCGGTTTCCAGACCAGATAAAACGAATCTTGTCTGGCAAACCCGTCTGGGAATACAACTAAGGAGTCACCTTGGCGAAAAAGAATACTGGCATCCAAGTTCTTCAAGATCCACTTCATCCCACCATTTCTTCCAACCAGGTGGACTCATCCCTGGCGATTTTCGAGATCTTAAGCGAGATTGGAAGTGCGGCGCCTCACCTCGAAACGATGGCTAAACGCTTGGTGGATCATGCCAAAGCTCTTTACTCGCTAAAAACCATAGCTTTCTATTGGCGTGAGGAATCGTCCGTTGCGCTCACCTTGTTGGCTTCCTCCTCAAAAAAAATTACAATCAAAAAACCGCAACTTGAAGTATCAGCGCCTTCGATAGCAGTCAACACGGCCGAATCAGGCAAACCACAATTCTCCGATGATGAAAGTGCCTTTCCGGTAATGGTTGAGAATCGTATCTTGGGTATTCTCCATGCAATTTCCCCCCAAGGCAAACAAATTTCGAATCAAGATCGTTCAAGTATCCAGACATTATGCATCCAAGTTGGGTTATGGTTCTCGAAAGCCCAAGAGATGACCAAATCCGGGAAGTCTTTAAACCGGTTACGCTCTGCCCATCACATCTCATCCGTCATCCAAGGCTCGAACCCCGATGAATCGATCGGTAAAGCGGTGCATATCTTGCAGGAATTGCATCCAGACAGCAAGATCGCTTTTCTATCCGCTGAATCCAAGGGGAATTTACGCGTTAAGGCATATTCTGGTTTGACCGCTCACGATACAACCACCTTGAGATTAAAAGCGGGATTCGGTCTAGCCGGCTTATCCGCACAAAAACGAAAACCGATGATTCTGCACGACACTTCTGAAGATTCAGAGCACACCGGGCTTGTGCCAGATAGCCGTTCCATCTTGACTGCTCCTGTTATATTTGGCGACAACTTGGTTGGTATCCTCAATGTGGAAAATTCGCAACCCAACCAGTTTGACGACCTCGATCTTGAAGTGCTCACCGTACTTGCTGATAATATCGGCGCTGTCCTTACCAATATTTCATTATTAAACCAGGTGAGGGATCAGGTGGACCAACAACGGAAATTATTCGAGATCACGGATAAACTCAGAAGTTCTATCGACCGAACTGCGATCATGAACACTTCGGTGGTTGAGCTCAGTAAAGCTTTAAATTTGCACAAAGTTACTTTAACTTTGACCTCCCCTTCATCTGAAACAAATTCAAACGAGGAGGTTGTCTCATGAATTACTTCAGATCTTTGCTGCCGAATTCAGATTCAATTTACTTAAAAACTGGTGATGTCTTAAAAATTTGGCAGGAGCGTTTGCTTCACGCCATGCTCCTGGTTGGCGCACTATTTGGGATCGTTCTGAGTATTTACGCAATCGCCCCATCTGTCGAATCCGGTGATTGGGCATTCTTCATCGGATGCGTCTTGCTTGCCATCGCCTCTACTTTTCTTTTTCTTTATAGAAAAATGTCTTATTGGGTGCGTTCAGTCGCAGCACTGGTTACTATTTACATTTTTTCCAATGTCGTCTTTTTCCGAAACGGATGGGGCGGTTTGTCGCTCTTTTTACTGCTCGGTTTTTCTTTCTTAAGCACTACTTTTCTTTATAAAAAACCTACCAGGGTTGGTTTGGCGATTACCATTGTGACCCTGTTGGTGTGGGTAGTTTTACGTTACACAGACGCGGTGGAAGCCTCTCAAGTCAATTTTTCTCCATATAATTTGTTGATCGATGTTCTTTTAACATTGTTAGTTGGCGTGGCCGGCAACTTGTCGATAGATTCTTTGCGATCCATTTTTCTTGACGAACACATCCGCTTAACATCCTCCACCCAAAAAATACAAACCCTTGAGTCTGAACTTGGCAGTCAACAAGCTGATCTTCAAAAAAGGCTCTATCAACTGCGTACCACTTCACAGATCACGCGGGCGGCATCCACCATCATGGACGCCCAAACCTTGATCCGCCAGGTAGCCGACCTGACCCTGGATCGATTTGGACTCTACTATGTCGGAGTATTTCTCATCGATGACGCTCGAGAATACGCCGATTTGAAATATGGAACTGGTGCGGCAGGAAAACAAATGATGGCAGACGGTCACCGGTTGATGGTCGGCGGTTATTCCATGGTCGGGTGGGCATTACAAACTCGACAGTCCAGAGTTTCGTTGGATGTTAACCAAGAGACTGTCCGGTTTGAAAATCCGCTGCTTCCTGAAACCCGCACCGAGATCGCGCTGCCCATTATCAGTGGCAATGAGACTTTAGGTGCTCTGAGCATACAATCTAATCGGGAAAACGCTTTTGATGAGAATGATCTACTGCTTTTACAAGCGGTTGCAGACAGCCTGGCCATCGCCCTCGATAATTCCACTGCCTACAGAAAAAATAAAAAAGCCCTCGATGAGATTCGGGCATTGAACCGCGCTTATATCCAAGACGCCTGGTGGGACTCGATTGAAGAAAACCGCACCCGGGTGGCGAATTATGAGAACCCCGCCCGTCGTGGAAAAAAGGGTGATGTTGCTGTAAAACAAATCCCCTTACTCCTCAGGGATGAAATGATCGGCGTCTTTGAACTTGAAATTGAAGGAAATGATCTCACCGACGATCAATTAAACCTGGTGAAAGCGATTGCGGATCAGACTGCCCTGGCGCTAGAAAACGCTCGGTTAATAGAAACGACTCAAGCCGACGCCTTACAGGAACAAAAAATTAATGAAATGACCAACACTTTCTCGAGAGCGTTGACCGTTGAAGAGATTCTAAAAACTGCTGTGAGCGAGTTCGGTTCGCTGCCCACGGTCAGCGAGGTTTCAATCTCCTTGCTGCCTCCTGAAGAAGTGATTTCCGACAGCGGAGCGGAGGAATGATGAGCGAGCCTTTGTTACTAACCAAATCTGAAGCGAAAAACCCCCACCTGGTCATCGAAAAAGATAAGGTTGATCGTTCTGACCTCGTTCAAAACTACCTAAGTGGGGCTTTGATCTTGGGAACTACTCTATTCTTTATTGGTCTCTACCAGGCGACGCGCGACGAAAACGTTTTTGGAACGATCGTTTTATTGGTTCTATTTGGCGCTCTATTCATGACCTCATTCATGTCACGTTGGCCAACGACAATTCGATCAACGGTCCTCGTATCGCTGGCATTTTCGGCGGGGTGTTACAGCGTAGCCACCAACGGACTCAATGGCAACGGCATCCTTTTCTTTTTCTTGACCGTCCTCCTTTTGGGAATCTTGATTGACGGTTATTGGTGGTTGGTTGGATTAATTACATCAGCCCTGGCACTATCCTTGATCGGTGTACTGATCCAATCTGGTATTCTTCACCAAGGTGTTTTTGTCATCGAGAATAATTCGCTTTTAAATTGGCTTTCAATTATTACTATCCTACTTTTCATGATCTATGTGATTGTTTCCCCTCTTAATCGATTTTTGGTGAATGCAAAAACGATACTCCATGGCCTGATGGAATCGCTGCAGGCGAGCCATGAAAACGAATCGTCATTAAACGTCCGCAACACTCAACTACTCTCCATGGTCGAAAAACGCAGGGCTCGCGCTCTGGTCGCCAGGAACATAAATCGTGAAATATCGCAACTCAATTCATGGAACCTCGCAAGTAAAAAGTTGGTTGATTTGGTTCACAAACATCTTGAAATCGATCTTGTTCGAATCTTTAGATTCACTGAATCAGATCAGGTATTGCAGCAGTTAGCCACATCACAACTCGAGGATAAAACAGCTCAACCAGTTGAAGTCTTGGTCCAGGAACCATCCAACCTGAGCGCTGCGATCTTGCACGGCGAAGTAAGGGTTCTAAACAACCTTCTTCTCGATGCTGCCTGCACCCATGACCAGGTTAGCGCCGAAACCCAATCAGAATTGATTATCCCGCTTCGGATCGGGTTAAAGATGATCGGCGTAATCGACCTGCAGAGCTTTAAAATAGATTCCTTTGATGTGGACGAGATCGAAGTTTTCCAATCTTTGGCTGACCATCTTTCGCTGATGCTTGATCGTGTCAGCCAACTCGACGCAACCCAAGCGCAACTTAAAGGCATCGAAGCAGATTTCCACAACCTCACCCGCCAAAATTGGCGCGGACGCATTAAAAGTTCAAGAAAGCTATTAAGTTACAAATTTTCTGATCAAGGGATCACTCCTGATAAAGCAACGCAATTACCAAAAATGGAGCAATTGGGCAAGCGGACTCCCATTCTTACTAGTGAAACAGAGAATCAATCGACTTTAATAGTACCTATAAGCCTGAGAAACCAGGTTTTTGGTGCGATTTCAATTAAGGTGGAGCGCCATAAGATCCCTGCCGATTTCGTTGGGCTCATTGAAAAAACCACTAACCGGCTCGCGGTAGCTCTCGAAAATGCCCGTTTGCTCGAAGACGTGCAAGAACGTGCTGAACGTGAACATGCCGTCAGCGAGATTTCTTCTAGGATCAGAACCGCGCCGGATATCGACCGCATTATGCAGACAGCGGTTGCCGAACTCGGCCGAACCCTGAATGTTGACGAAGTCAGTATCCAACTCAAAACTACGGATGAAGCTTAAACCCGTATGACATTGTGGGAGGTTCGATGACCTTTTTAAAAAGGGTTGAAAAGAAAGAAAACTCGGTCGTGTCGAAATCAACACCGGTAGATCCGACTCTACTCACCCGCGGTTTTACGCTACTCACGTTCATCTTGGTGATCGTTTTCATCGCTTTTTCTATCAAATATCGCGAGTATCAATTCTTTTTGTTGGCAGGGCTATTTACCCTGGATACAATTTTTAGTTTTAGTTTTTATAGCGATCCTAAGCGCCCGATTCGTTTTTCCCAAATGTTGTTCTATACCATTCTATTGCAGACATCTTTCGCCTTGACTGCCGCAATCTTCCCTGTATTGGGAGGATTCCCATTTGCCTTGAGCATGGCTTTTATCAGTTTTCTCTTGTCTACGTTGCTTCCTGCCAGTCAAACGAACGACTTGATTCTTCTTCCTGGATTATTGGGTGGAATTGGTGCGATCGTACTAACTGCTTTGGCGCCCTTTCCTCAGTTGAACTTGCCAGTTGTGCTGGTAATTACGCTCATTTTTACCGTAATCCTCGCCTTGATAACGGCGTATTTGTATTTTGTCAGCCACATTTTCGTCACGTTGCGTGTGAAATTGGTCGTTGGTGCGTTGGCATTGGTCATCATTCCTCTGACAATTATCGCAATCATTTTCAATCAATTTCTTCAGAATTCAATCCAGCAACAATCCAACCAGCTCTTAAGAGTCGCAGGAGCCCAAACCGCGACTTCTCTGGATAATTTCTTTGTGACCAACCTGGACACAATTAAAGATGCGTCGTTGCAGCCCTTTATGCTTGAATACCTCGATCTTCCCCCTGGTGAACGCATCGGAAGCGTACAGGAATCACAGATCAATTCAACATTCATCACTTTAAAAACTAGCAAGAAAACATACGCACCATCTTATGCGCTTCTAGATCGGTACGGACGAAACTTATATGATACCGAGCCCGCGCTGGTCGGACTTCATGAAGGTTCAAAAGTGTTCTTCCTTGAGGCTCGCTCAGCCGGCACAAGCTATATCTCCCCAGTCGATTTCGTAGCTGACATCAGCGATTCCTATATTTATTTTTTGCAACCCATTTATAGAGAGGGTACCTCCATCGCGGGGTTCGTTCGTATTCGTTACGATGCCCATGTTTTGCAATATCTCGTCTCGCTTAATAATGGTCTGGCAGGAACCCGGTCTTACCCCGTGTTACTTGACGAAAACGGATTGAGACTGGCTGACGGTTATGTTGTCAATGCTGTATATCGCACCGTATTGGAGTTAACCCCCACCCAATTTGAAAATTTACAAAGGGACTTTCGTTTGCCGGAATATCTTAATCCAACCACCATCCTCGCGTTGCAACCTGATTTTGCCAATATCGTGGAGCAAAACATTAATGAGGGTTTTTTCACAACCAATACGAATTATGCCGGTAACGTCATACCCCAATATGGCATCGTGACAACCATGAAGAATCAGCCTTGGCGAGTGATTTACCTTCAAGATCAATCTCCAATTTTAAATTCCTTAAAAGCTCAAAACCAGCAGACTATCGTAATCGCCGCAATTATCGCGAGTATTGTAGCATTGCTGCTTACCGTCGTCGCTAATCTTTTTACCGGTCCGATCTTCCAAATGACCGAAACGGCGCAGAAAATTTCTGCCGGCGATTTCAATTTACAAGTTAGCATTGGATCCACAGATGAAATTGGTATTTTGGGTGGCGCTTTCAATTCAATGACAACCCAATTAAAAGAATTCATCGGAACTCTTGAAAACAGGGTCAAGGAACGTACCAGTCAGCTCGCAAAACAAAACGATGAGCTGCAATACCGGTCACGCCAACTTCAAACCGTCGCTGATGTCGCTCGTGGCATTGTATCTACCCGTGACCTGCCAACGCTACTCAATACAATTACAACATTAATCAGTAGGCGATTCGCTTTCTACCATGTTGGTATTTTCCTGGTCGATGAGAAAAATGAATACGCGGTTTTGCGAGCCGCGAACTCAGAGGGCGGCCAGCGCATGCTCGCCAGGCAACATAAACTCGCTGTTGGCCAGGTCGGAATCGTCGGCCATGTCACCAGCCGGGGTGAACCCCGCATCGCCACGGATGTGGGTCAAGACGCCGTTTATTTCAACAATCCCGACCTTCCTGACACCAAATCTGAAATGGCGTTGCCACTGGCTGTAGAGGGTCGCATTATCGGCGCGTTGGATGTTCAATCCAAGCAGTCGGACGCTTTTACGGAAGAGGATGTTAATCTTTTCTCAACCCTGGCTGACCAAGTAGCTATCGCGATCAACAATCAGCAACTCTATGCTGATACAGCTAAAGCGCTTGAAGAATCCGAAAGAGTCCATCGCCAATACCTCTGGCAAGAATGGACACGTGAATCCTCCGAAGTAAAAACCCAAAGTTACAAATATACGGTCGACGGCCTCGAACCCATTACTGAAGAGTTTCCGGAGATTAAGACCGTTCTTCAAACCGCAAGACCAGTTTTGCGGATGCTTAAACCTGAAGGCGGAAAAAGCGCAAGGTCTGTTATGGCCGTGCCCATCCTGCTTCGCGGTGAATCCATTGGCGCGTTCCACTTGCAGGTTTCTGATAAACCTGACTTTGAATGGAGCGAGTCTGATTTGAACACCGTAAAATCGGTAGCTGATCAGGTAGCCTTAACGTTGGAAAACACACGTTTGTTTGAAAACACGATCAAACGGGCCAATCGTGAGCGAAGAGTCCTTGAAATCACAAGCAAATTACGCTCCACCAATGACTCTCAAAACATGTTGAAGATCGCATTGGAAGAATTGAGTGCCAGTCTTGGCGCCAATAAGGCTCAAATCGTGCTGAATTTGAAAGACCTTGACCATTCCGAAACAAATAATATGGGTGTCAACACCCAGGCGTTGAGCAGCAAGCCTGCCACAGAAAATCTAGATCCATCTTAAGGAGCGAATGACCAGGATTATCGCGTTGGCCAATGAAAAAGGCGGCGTAGCCAAAACAACCACTACTCTTTCATTAGGTGGAGCGCTGGTTGAATTGGGTTACAAAGTTTTGCTCATAGACCTCGACCCTCAGTCAAACCTATCGTTATCCTTAGGTTGCGACCCTGGCAGAAATTACACATCCTTAATCAACCTTTTTATGGAAAAAACCAAGCTTCAGGATGCCATCCTTGATACCGGGATTTCCAATTTGTTTTTATTGCCATCCAACAAAGAGATCGGGCACGCAGAACGCATTCTTCCAGCCAGACCTGGATATGAGAGTTTTCTCAAGAATACATTGACCGAATTAGATACAAAGTATGATCTTGTGGTGATAGACTGCCCGCCATTTCTTGGTTCAATTACCCTTAACGCATTGATGGCTGCCGACCTGTTAGTCATCCCCACCCAGGCAGAGTATTTCTCGGTATTTGCCCTTCGCAACATGATGAGTCTTATCCGCCAGGTACGGGCAATTGGGAACCCAAAATTGCGTTACCGATTGTTGATCACACTTTTTGATAAACGGAACCGTATTCATCGCACGCTGGCAGCCCACTTAAGAACCACGTTTTCAAAAGGAATTCTCGATTCGATTATCGAAGTGGATACCAAACTCCGTGAAAGCCCGATCGCTGGTTTACCTATCACCAATCACGCGTCAAAAAGCCGGGCGGCCATACAGTATCGTTACTTAGCTCAGGAGATCATGAAGTATGTCAAAGAATGATTTGAATCGCCACCTTGAAGATTTCTTTTCTGATCTCACGAATCACGAAAGCCCTGAAACTGGGTCGGCTGCGCTGCCAGCTGTGTTAAGTTTCAGTTGGGAAACAGATGCTAATGGTTGCTATTTAAAATGCGACGCCAGCATACATGATGCTCTTGGTTATTTGCCAGATGAGATCATCGGGAATCCATTCTTAAGTTTCATGCTTAACCAGGAAAGTCAAAAACGGTTGCGTGATTCTTTGAGTTTAGGAAGTTTTCCGATTGAGATTGAGTTGCACGCCCAAGCGAAAAATCAAGAATTATGTAACCTTCGAGTCACGATCTTTCAAAAGAAAGGTTCTGGCAACGAAATCTCTGGCCTGCGCGGTTACACGCAGCGACTAGACTTAGAAAATACAAATCTACTTGACCATGAAGAGCAAATAATACCGAAAGGGACAGACAACCAGGAAGTGGAAACCCTTCAATTGGATCGAAACCCTTCCGACCTGGTGCACAAAACCGCGATCACCAGTCCCCTAACTGGATTGCATACCAAAAGCCGTAAAAAAACTGGCAAACTGCAAACGGCGGATTTAAAATTACGGGATGTGGATGCACCTGCTAATTCAACGCCTGATTATTTCAAAGAAGCGCTTACTGCGCCGCTTTCCTTGTCAACTTTAGATACTACAATTGACCACTCGATTGTTAGTCCTACCGGTATTTCAGAGATGACCGGCTTGGTATTATCAGAAGGACATCTCGCCGAAGCGCAAGAGATTTGGAGCGAAGCGGCACGTACAAGCCTTAAGCAAAATGTTCTGGTTTCAACCTCGGCTTCAAAAGATATCCCTGCGGTTTTAGCTATTCCATTCTCTTTGCGAGATCAAAAATCGGGGCTTGTTGAAATCATCTCGGATTCACCTGATCGAAAATGGACCGAAGAGGACCGTTTGCTGTTATCTGAAGTGACCCAGCAATTAAGCCTCGCGCTCGAGAATGCCCAGCTGTATTCCACCATTCAACACGAACTTTCCGAAAGAGTTAAAGCGGAACGTGAAACCCTCAGGCGGAATAAAGATCTTGCCAACCTCAACCAAGTCGGACAGCAGCTAAGCAAACTGGTCAGTCGCGAACAGATTTTTGAGATTGTCTCCGATATGACCCAAGAGATTATGGGTGTAGATGATTTATTGATCTCAATTTTCGATGATAAAACAGATCAATTTTCATTTCCGATATGTATAGTCAATGGGGTTAACACCTCCATGGCACCGAGGGAGTTAAAAGAAGGTTACCAGGAAAACATCCTGAAATCCAAAATGCCACTCTTCCTACCCAAAGACGTTGCTTCAACACTTATTGAAAAGCAGATCGATCATTCGGTCAACATGCCACTCTCATTGATGGCGGTTCCATTATTGGCAGGCAATCGCTCGTTAGGCGTGCTCTCCATTTTTGATTATCAAAATGAAGAAGCCTTTGATCAAGTTGACATGGAATTGATCTCGAGCATTGCGTCACAAGCAGCGACTTCGCTAGAAAACGCTAACCTTTTTGGTGAGATCAAAGACGCTCTTGAAACCATTGAAGTCAGGCAGCGATTACAGGCCAACGTCACCGACGCGGTGGCCGCGTTAACTGAAAAAGGCTCCAGCGAAATGATGTTCTTCCTTGAATGTCTCTCACGGGCCACCTTGTGTGAGAGGGTTTACTTCTCTGAAATTCTTCCAAACCAGGAAGGGATGCTTTCCTGGAAAACCAATTCGCAATTTATATCCAACAATACTGGACTTAGCAATTTAGACCTGATCACAGATAAGTATTCTGTAGACCTACTCCGATCTTGGTCCGAAAAATTGCGAACAGCGGGCTGGTTGGCAATCACCCTTGATACTGCCACCGAAAACGAGCGCACGATACTGTCCGAATTGAATGTACATTCATTGCTTTTCCTCGCGGCAAACATATCGAATAACACTCTCGGCGTGATCACGCTTGAAAACCACAATGCAGAAGCGGATTGGCAAGAGGAACAAGTGGACATTCTGAGGATCGCCTCAGATGCCTTCACCAACACCTTGATTCGCGAAAACTTATTGAACCGACTACGGACTTCTCTTTCTGAAACTGAAACGCTCTATGCGGCCTCTCACCAATTAGCCCTCGCTGATAGCGCACAAGAAATGATAAAAGCTCTCATTTCCGGTGTCAGCAAGCAAGAAGTAAACCGCGGTGTTCTTGTTTTCTTTGATTACAACCTGGAAGGGACGTTATCGAGGTTGACCGTTACCGCTAATTACTTCTCGGGTTTGGGCACACCGCCCCCCTCGCTTGGAACCGAGTACCTCGTTTCACTCTATCAAACATTGTTCATGGCTCAAGGTCCTGTCTTTATGGATGAAATATCGAGCAGTTTTTTGGACCAGTCACTAATCGACATTTTTATTAAAGAAAACATTCGATCTCTGGCGGTTTTACCCTTATGGAGCGCGAACGTTCAGATCGGCGTACTACTACTGCAATCGCAGTACAACCATCCTTTTTCACCAGAAGAAAAACGCACCTATCCACCCCTTGTCGACCAAATGGCGACTGCCCTCCAAAACCTTAAACTTTTTGAAAGCACACAAGCTGCTCTTTCAGAAACTGAATTGCTTTACAAAATTTCCAGCGGCATCGCCAAATCAACCAACCTGGACGACCTGGTCAACTTAGTCGGTGAAAATGTGCTGCCCCGAAACGCGGATTCTCTTTGGCTTTTCACAGTGAATTCAACGAGCCCGTCTCAACGGGCGACTTATCGGTTGGCAGGTTCTTATACACCACAAGGTACGCAGTTACCTGTCGGACATAATTTTGAAAGGGAAGCGTTTAAATTTGCTGCATTTCCGGCCAACGACACTTTCGTCATTCGCAACATCGATGAACTAAAAACCAATCCGGCAGCCCATTCCATTTTCAAGAATATGGGTTTATTGTCTGCGGCCGTTGTTCCGTTACAAACTGCCAACAACCCTGTGGGTATATTAATTGCGGGCTCGATAGCCCAAAGCGAATTTGATCCTCGTGATGTTCAAACCCTGAAAATCGTTGGCAACAGTATCGCCGTCGCGATCGAAAGACAGCGCTTGTTATCTGAAGCGCAACGCCGCGCCCTCGAGTTGCAGACCGCGGCTGAGATTGCCCGTGATACCACCAGCACCCTGGCGTTGGATGTACTCTTGAGCAGAATTGTAAACTTGTTGAAAGACAGGTTTGGGTTCTATCACTGCTCGATCTTCCTGCTGGATGAATCAAAAACCTACGCAGTTGTGGAAGAATCCACTGGTGAAGCAGGTTTGGTGCTGAAACATAAAAAACACAAACTAGCAATCGGTTCTAAATCTGTCATCGGTACATGTACTGCCACCGCGAAACCCGTCATTGTTAATGACACTAGCAACAGCCCAATCTATTATCCGAACCCTCTCTTAGTTGAAACCCGTTCTGAATTGGGTATCCCCCTGATGATCGGCGGTGAAGTCATTGGCGCCTTGGATCTTCAATCCACTGACACGAATGCCTTCCCCGAAAATGAGTTGGAAGTGCTGCAAATTCTCTCCGACCAGATTTCGGTTGCCATCGAGAACGCCCGAGCCTTCACCATTTCACAACAAGCTGTGCAAGATATGCGCGAGTTGGACCGGGTCAAGAGTCAATTCCTGGCGAATATGAGCCATGAACTTAGAACTCCGCTCAACTCTGTGATCGGTTTTTCACGCGTCATCCTCAAAGGTATCGATGGCCCGATCAACGAGGTGCAGGAACAAGACATCAACGCAATCTACAACTCGGGTATGAACCTGTTAACTATGATCAATGAAATTCTTGACCTTTCCAAAATCGAAGCCGGCAAGATGGAATTGCAATTGGAAGATATCGCGATCTCAGATGTGATCAATAATGCCGTTTCTACCGCCACTGGTTTGGTCAAGGGTAAACCCGTCCAACTTGTCCAGAAAGTTCCCGCGAACTTACCCCTGGTACGGGCGGATGAATTGAAAATCGGTCAGGTCGTCCTCAACCTGGTTTCAAACGCGATCAAGTTCACCGAACGCGGACAAGTGGTTGTTGAAGCCACAGTCATTAAAAATGAGCAGCGGCAATCAGAATTGAGGGTAACGGTCGCCGACTCTGGTGTGGGCATCGCACCTGACGATCAAGCCAAGCTATTCCAACGTTTCTCGCAAGTGGATGATTCCCCGACGCGTAAAACCGGTGGCACGGGTCTTGGTCTGTCTATTAGTCGTTCGCTCATAGAGTTGCATGGCGGCAAGATCGGCCTCTTGAGCAGCACGCCAGGCAAAGGCAGTGTATTCTTCTTCGCGCTTCCAGTTTCTGACCAACCAAGTGTTGATTTAGAACAACTGACTCATGGAGAAAATGTGATCTTGTCGATCGATGATGACCCCCAGGTTATTGCCCTCTATGAACGCTACTTAAAGAATTATGGCTTTGAAGTGGTCGCCCTGACCAATCCAGCAAAAGCGCTCGAAAGAGCTCGCGAGTTGAAACCTTTCGCCATCACACTCGATATCATGATGCCCCAGGTGGATGGCTGGCAAATATTACACGATCTCAAGCAAGATGTAAAAACACGAGACATCCCCATCCTGGTCTGCTCGATTCTTGAAGAGGAAGAAAAAGGATTCAACCTTGGTGCTTCCGACTACCTGGTAAAACCTTTCTTACAAGACGACTTAATTAACGCTATTCGCCGAATAAACAAAGACGGTAAAACCCTTGAAGTACTGGTCATTGACGATGATCCCGTCGATCTGCAGTTTGTGAAGAAGATGGTTGAAGCAGAAGGAAGCTTCCACCCGACATTGGCAGAAGGCGGCGCTGCGGCTATGGAAATGTTAAAGACCCTCACGCCTGACCTGATCATTCTGGACTTGTTTATGCCAGATATGAATGGCTTTGACCTACTCGATAAATTCAAAACTGAACCGCGATTAAGTAGAATTCCAGTGATCATCCTCACCGGCACGGATCTTACGATAGAACAACAACAACAACTTACAGAGTCGAGCAAGGCCCTTTTCACCCAGGGTCTACTTAAAGAAAGTGACATTCTGAAAAATATGGAAGAGGCTTTAGAGCGGATCAAAGCCCGTCCTCAGATCAACAAAGGGTAATCATGCCAGCCCATTTCATTATTGAGTGTCTCGATTGTGGAAACGTCCATCCATTCATGGCCGGGATGCCCGCTTGCCCGCAATGTGGCAGTTTGTGGAGTGAAGCCCGCTATGACTATGCGAAAATAGCCGGAATACTACTTTCCAACATCAAGAACCGACCTTTTGATATCTGGCGTTACCAGGAATTGCTCCCCATCCGGCAAATCAACTCCGAGCTTTCATTGGGTGAAGGTGGCACACCCCTCATTCACGCCTCCAATCTTGGGCTGATGTTGGGATTGCCTTATCTTTACATCAAGGATGAACGCCAAGGCCCAACATCCTCATTCAAAGACCGTCAAGGCATTCTTTCGATCTCGGCATTGAAAGAAGCTGGTATTGGAGAGATGGTCTGTGCTTCAACCGGTAATGTCGCCATCTCTTACTCCGCCTACGCAGCCCGTGCGGGCATCAAGCTTTGGGCGTTTGTCACCAGCCTGGTTCCCGCTTCCAAAATGCGTGAAGTCGCCTTGTATGGCACCCAATTGATCAAGATTACTGGTTCTTATGATCAAGCCAAGCAGATCGCCGCGGATTTCGCCAGCAACCATAATATTTACCTTGATCTTGGCTCACGTAGTATTCCTTGTGTTGAGGCGATGAAGACCATCGCGTTTGAGGTCGCGGAACAACTCACTGCAATAGATCCACGACCGCAGCATGAAAGCAACAAGCATATCCCTTGGCGCGTACCTGATTGGTATTTTCAATCGGTTTCAGGTGGCCTGGGACCCTTGGGAGTAATCAAAGGTTTCTCAGAATTAAAACTGATGAAATTGACTGAACGTGTGCCAAAAATGGGGATTGTCCAGGTGGAAGGCTGCGCCCCGATGATCCATGCCTGGCGGCAAAACCTGGATGTCGCCATTCCCGTCCGCTCACCCAACACATTAATCGCCACTCTTGCCACCGGCGACCCTGGCAGAACTTATACGCTTTTACGAGAAAAGATCAAACGCACAACCAGCGCGGCTTTTGAAAGCGTTACGGATAAAGAAGCTTACCGCGCCATGCACTTATTGGCAAAAATGGAAGGCATATCGGTGGAACCCGCTGCTGCGGTCGCCATCGCTGGACTAATTAAGCTGGTCAGAGCCGGGCAAGTCAAACCCGATGAAGTCGTGGTGGTGAATTGCACAGGTCATACCATGCCGATCGAACGCAATATCCTTGGGGAAGGCATGGAACACGCCATTGATATTGAGACTGGCAACCTGGATGCGAATCGTGAAGAAGGTTTGCTGGCCGCGTTGAGTGAGATCGCCATCGAACGATTCCCGCGCATCGCGATCGTGGATGACGAACCCAACGTCCGTCGATTGATCCGCCGCATCCTCCAATCGCAGGGTAATTACGATTTATTTGAAGCCGAAGATGGCAGATCCGCGGTCGAGATGATCAAAAAACAACGACCCAACCTGGTCATCCTTGATCTAATGATGCCCGAAATGGACGGGTTTTCGGTGCTTGATGTCTTAAAAGCTGAAAAAGAGACGCGCGATATTCCGATCATTGTGATCACAGCCAAAGAACTCACCTCGGCTGAGAAGCAACGCCTCAAAGGTCACATCCAATCCTTGATGCAAAAAGGGTCCTTTTTAAGTGACGATCTCTTGGATGAGGTCAAATCATTATTAGGTTAAGGTTGTGAATTCGATGAATGGTAAAGCCAAGGGTATTTCAGCCGCATTAACTTCAGCGTTGTTTTTAGGGCTCGCGCCGATTTTTGGCAAACAAGCCTTCGCTTTAGGTTTCAGCCCCTTGGCCGTGGTCGCTGTGCGGACTTCGATCGCCGCGTTGCTTCTTTTCACGTTTTTTTTGCTCTTCAAGCGCGGTTACTTTTATATTTTCCCACTCGGGTTGGCGGGATGCGTGCTGGCTGGAATTATTAATGGTCTCGGCTCCATCTTCTATTACTCAGCACTTTTACGTCTTAACGCCAGCGTCGGACAACTCCTCTACTCTTTTTATCCTCTCTGCGTTGCCTTTTGGCTGCTTTTAGATCGTCAATCGATCAGCAAAGTGACCCTCGCCCGGTTGATACTTTCGGTTCCTGCAGTCTATTTGCTCATTGCGAGCTCTTTTGACCAGATCGACTTGACTGGTGCGATTTTTATGCTTATCGCCGCTTTTCTCTACGCTCTTCATTTGATCATTAACCAAAGAGTTTTGTTTGACATCCCCGCGCCCACCGTAACCTTTTACACCCTTCTAGGAATGGCCGGCACCGTCGTAATTGCCTTCCTGATTTTTGCGCCTTCTTTGCCTGCCACCCCGGTCTCTTGGTGGCCATTAATAGCCATGGCTTTCATCACGTTTGTTTCGCGCTTAACCTTGTTCACCGGCATCAAACACTTGGGCGGATTACAGACCGCCTTGATCGGCTTGGGTGAGTTGTTGATCACCGTGATTCTTGCGGTGCTCTGGTTAGGCGACCGTCTAACTTTAATGCAATGGCTTGGTGCTGCCTTAATCGCCTTTAACCTCTTGTTGGTGGGGTTTGACAAGCCCACCAAAACGAAACGTTTTGGAAAAGGATTCTTATATTGGCTAACACCTTCCTCTATTTCACCGACCACTGACCTACCTTTCCAAGATTAACCTCTATCATTTAAGATACTTAATCACTATAATTAAAAACAGTTCACAACTAAAGGCATAATTACAGCTTCAAGGCAGCCCTCCTTATTTAAGGAATATGCCTTGAAGTATTTTTTTAATTCAGGGAGGGACTTATGAAAGCCAGATTGGTCAGTTTCAAGTTGGTTGCCGTTCTAATCTTGATTTCGTTTTCCAGTGTTTCTTGCGAACTCCCGTTTAAGATTGTACCGAATGTCCCTGCCACCGAACCTGTTGTGTTGGTTACAACTCCACCACCGCCCATCACGGTCAGCACTGAGATACCTCTTGAAACTGTGACTCCCCCCCCTTTAACCGACACCCTATTGCCTGTCACCGGTTCCATTCTTCGCTGGGTGGATCATAGTGATTTTGTGTATGTCCCCGAAGGTGAGTTCGTGATGGGACAGGACGAAGCCAACGAGAGCGACCACGCGCCCGCGCACCCAGTCAAATTAGCAGGTTTCTGGATCCACCAGGCGGAGGTAACCAACGGACAATACGCTCAATGCGTTGATTCCGGGGAGTGCACACCTCCTTCGCGAGAACCCGACACGGATTACTGGTTTGGATTATCTTCACGGGTCAATTATCCCGTTGTGGGTGTGACCTGGTTCCAGGCGCAGGAGTATTGCACTTTCATAGACGCGCGGCTGCCAACTGAAGCCGAATGGGAGAAAACCGCCCGTGGCCTGGCAGATTCTCCCTATCCATGGGGAACGGGCGAGCCGGATTGCTCACTGCTTAATTACAACGACTGTCTCGACCCTTCCGAGCCTGAAGAAGTGCGAAAATATAATAACGGCACCAGTGATTACGAAGCCATGGACCTTTCGGGGAACGTTTTCGAATGGGTCGCGGATTGGTATGACACAGATTTTTATGCTCAATCACCTCTCGAGAACCCCCAAGGGCCTGTTGAAGGTCTCGAAAAAGTCTACCGCGGTGGTAGTTACCCTTCAAGCCTGGAGGAGGTAAACGCCATCGTCCGGTTCTCAGCCAAACCCGAGGAACATAATGCCGAGTTGGGATTCAGGTGCGTTTTAATCGGCGAAGGCGGCAGCATGGATGGGGGAGGTACTGTTGGCAGGCCTTGCGAAGTGGTTCAATTTGAAGGTCAACAACCCGTCAGCGGTCCCACAAAAACACCTTATCCGTGTGAAGCGCCATCTTTCGGCGCGTTCTGCGAGCGCAAACCCGCCGGCGCAGTGGTTGGGCTGACGATTTCTCAAGGAAATTGCCTGGGTAACCATTTGAAAGATATCCTTGGAAACGGTCTGCCTTTGACTTGCACAACCACGGGTACGAATCCGCAACATTACTTGTGTACTGGCGGTAATCTCGCCCAGGGAGCGATTATTAACATCGATTACTGTCATAAATTTACTTATCAAATTCAAGCAGTTAATTGTCCACAAGGCTACCATTACAATGATGCCTCCACCTTTTGCGAACCGGATGGACAATGGTTGCCCGATCCGCCTTGCGGGCCAGGTTATATTGATCAACAAGGGGTCTGTCTGCCGCTGTATATTGGCTCCTGCCCTACCGGGTTTTATAAAGTGGAACAAAACAATACCACTTTCTGTGTGCCCTATGATGATTGTTTACTACCAGGTGGAGAGCCGTGCGAGACACCTGTCTGCGCCGCAGGGCAAACCTACGACCCGCAGAACGAATGTTGCGCCGTTCCGCCCAAATTGCAACAAGTCTGCCCGATTGGGTATATGTTTAGTGACAATCCCAAGGGATGTTTCTTAACCAGTCAATACCCTGATCCGTGCGGCATGGGTGTGGTGCATGTGCCCTACTGCCCAACAATTACCCCTTCGCCAACCGCACCACCACCCTCGTATAATTGTTCAATTTACACCAACCAAGGAATGTGTGAGCAAATGGGTTGCACATGGGGTGCAGCCGCAGCGAGGTGTTATTAATAAATTAAAAGACCAGGCTTCTTTTCGAAACCTGGTCTTGATTTGGGTGGCTGATGGGGGTCGAACCCACAACCCTCGCATCCACAGTGCGATGCTCCGCCATTGAGCTACAGCCACCACGAGCGAATGGATTTTATCACAGCCTCAGGGGCTACGCAAGCAAGTGCTTGATTTTCTGGATGGCGTCCTTATGAAATAATACTTCCTGGGTGCCGCTGTTTAAATCCTTGACTGTTACTTTTCCGTTGGCCATCTCGTCAGGGCCGATCACCATTACATATTTGATGTTCATTCGGTCGGCAAATTTAAATTGTTTAGGCAGCTTGGCGTTTTCAGGGTAGAGAATTGTCTTGACCCCATTTTCTCGCAACGCTGCGGCAAGTTTAAGTGACGCCACTGAACAAGAGTCGTCAAAAACGGTGACAAGCACAGCTTTTTCAAATGCGTTCAAGGCGGGCAGGCAGCCATATTTTTCCAACAGGAGGGTAACCATCACGTCTCCCATGGCAAAACCGACCCCTCCCAGGGGGTTGCCCCCGACATCACCGATTAAGTTTTCATAATGACAGCCACCCAAGACCGCGCGGCCATCTCCACCCAGGTCCCAGGCTTCAAAGACCACGCCGGTGTAGTAATCCAGACCGCGGATGATTCTGGGATCGAATTCCACAAACTCTGCCAAACCCATGGACGAAAGAGCGCTAAATATTCTGACCAGATCTGGTGATTTCTTCCAAAGGTTTTTATCCTCAAGGATCGCTACCAGACCGGAAAGTTGCGTATCATTTAACCCCGCTTCCAAAGCAGTGGTTGCCCAACTTTCGGCAGACATTTTATCCCGCCGGTCGATCAATTTGAAGATTTGCTTTTTTAGTTCCGCGCTGACGCCTAAAGCCATCAACTCCGCGTCCATTAATTGGCGATGATTGACCAGGATCTTAACTTGATTTGGGAGCAATCCAACAGTTTTAAGAAAAGATGCCCCAATCGCCAAGAGTTCAGCGTCCGCTTCAGGGGAAGAAACACCGATCATATCGATATTCCACTGGAAAAATTCGCGTGTGCGTCCTTTTTGGGGTCTCTCATAACGCCAAAATGGGCCGAAGGACCATAAACGCAACGGGTATACCAGTTCGTTTTGCCTGGCAGCCACCATCCGAGCCAGGCTCGGGGTTAATTCAGGCCGCAAAGCGATCAAGTCACCCCCGCGATCTGGAAAAACAAAACTTTGCTCCTTGACCAATTCTTCACCGGATTTGGCGGCATAAAGGTCAATCTTTTCAAGGAATGGGCCGTCCCATTCCTGGTACCCGTAACTTTGAGAAACAGCCTCGATTTTTGCGTAGAGCCACCTGCGTATTTCCATTTGTGGGGGATAAAATTCGCGAGTGCCTTTCACTGCCTGGATCTGTGTTTTCATAATAAAACCTTCTGTTGATTGGATTTGATGATTTTAGCATACTCTCCGGTAGCTCTCATGCCAAATGTAGATTCTTTTCATGACCCTTTCCACTTGCCTAATTGACCGGGTTTCAAGTATGATAACCAAGGTTTCATTAGTATCTCATTTAAGTCAGGTCGGTAATCATGAATGTAAAAGAATTGATCAAATTAATCGATGGTCACCTCTACAATCCATCCGCAAATCTCGATCGTGAGATCAAGGGTGGATGCGGAGCGGACTTGATGAGCGATGTTCTCGCTTCCATACAACCTGAGGCGGTACTGCTAACCGGGCTCTGCAATCCTCAAGTGATTCGCACCTCAATGATGTCAGACGTAGCTGCAGTAATTATCGTCCGGGGAAAAACCCCTCCCAAAGAAACGATAGAACTTGCCTCGCAAGAGGAACTCGCCCTAATCTCTTCCCCCTTTGGAATGTTCGAGTTATGCGGCCGGCTGCACCGCGCCGGGCTGCAAAGTCTTGAAAGACCTGTTGGAGACGAACCCTGTTCTTGTGACGAATAATTAGGAGGAAAATGGGCGACATCTCTCGAATGCATGGAAAAATCATTACGGACCAAGATGCAGAGAATATAACCCGCGTTGAAGAGCTAGCCTATGAATTAAAAGTGGATGCGGTCATGACCCGCAACCCCATGACCGTTTCTCCTGAAACTACCATGAACGACACGCTTGAATTGTTCAGGCACAACCGCATTTCCGGGGCGCCTGTGGTTCAAAGTGAAGAATTAATTGGTATCGTCAGCATCGAAGACCTGATTCGTTGTTTGCAAAAAAATGACCTTGCCTCCCCCGTTTCTCATTACATGAGCAGCAAACTTCTCACCGTTCACGGCAGCGATCCGGTGATCGAGGCATTGAAACTCTTCGTCAGTTCCCATTTCGGCCGCCTTCCAGTGCTGGATGAAAATGGAAAACTAGCCGGCATTATCACCAAAGGCAACATCACCAGCGGTATTCTCAAAGCGCTGCAGAAAGATTATCACGAAGAAGAAGTCAGGCGATACAGGGCAAGTCACCTTTTCGAAGACATTAACTCCGATCGCTCCAGCCTGATCTTGCGTTACAACATTAAAGTGGGTGATTTTATCCGAGGAGGTTCCGCTTCATCTGCCATCAAACGTGCGCTTTTACGACTCGGTGCCACACCCCAGATCGCGCGTCGAGCCGGGATCGCGGTCTACGAAGCGGAAATGAATTTGATCATCCACACCACCAATGGTGGTGTCATCCGTGTAGAGATTGAACCTCACCAGATTTCGATCAACATTTCTGATGACGGGCCGGGCATTGAAGACGTCACCCTTGCCATGCGGCCTGGTTATTCCACCGCAACCGAAAATGTCAGAGAGTTGGGATTCGGGGCAGGTATGGGCTTGGTCAACATTCAGCGTTGCGTGGATTCCATGCGGTTGGAATCCGTTTTTGGCAAAGGCACAAATTTGCGATTGAAAATCCTGCTTCAAAATGAAGAAACTGTCGGAGAAGGGTCCACGCAAAAGGAGAATCCAGCATGAACGTTCAAGAAATTATCGCAGAATTGGAATTAAAAGTATTTACTGAGACAAAAGATTTTTCGAGCATCACGCCCACATGTGGATATTCCTCTGACTTGTTAAGCTGCGTTATGGCGGGTGCCCCCCATAATTCGTTATGGGTCACCTTGCAGGCACACTCCAATATTGTCGCGGTTGCCACCCTGTTGGAACTTTCAGCAGTAATTATTACTGAAGGTGCAACACCAGATGACGCAACCATCACTAAAGCAAACGAAGAAGACGTTGTGTTACTCGGAACAGACAAACCTTCCTTCCATATTGTTGGAAAATTATGGGATCTGGGTTTACGATGCAAGGCATGAGACTATAAAATCTCGTGAACGGGTTGTTAAAACCATATCGCGCTGACCTTCATCTACACACGGTTCTTTCACCGTGCGCAGAGGTGGAGATGATTCCCCCACTCATTGTGGAATGCGCGCTCGACCTCGGGCTTCAACTCATCGCGATTACAGATCACAACGCTACATCAAACATCCAGAGTGTTCAAAAAGCTGCCCAAGGCACTGGTCTCACCGTCCTTCCTGGGATGGAACTGCAAACACGAGAGGAAGTGCACACACTTTGCCTTTTTGACACGCTCCAACAGGTTTTACAGCTCCAGAAGATCGTGGATCGTACCCTACCCGCTATTCAAAATCAACCTGACCATTTTGGTGAACAATTTGTAGTGGACGAAACTGGTGATTTCATCCGCCACGAAGACCAACTATTATTAGCCAGCACTTCACTCACCCTCAACGAAGCCTGGAAAATCGTTTCAGACTTGGACGGTTTATTCATCCCCGCGCATGTGGACCGCAAAGCCTTTGGTTTGTTGGAAAATCTTGGGTTGGTTCCCTCTGATATTCCGATCGAAGCGCTCGAAATCTCCCGGCACGTCTTCCCGCCAGATGCTTTTGTAAAATACCCCCAATTACAAGGCTATCCCTTGATCCAGAGTGGCGATGCTCACCGCCTGGACGAGATTTCTAACAAGATGTTATTCCACGTCATTGAACCTACAATCGCCGAATTGCGCCTGGCGATAAAAAATCAGGAACAAAGAAAAATCCAATTTTCTTAACTTTCGACCATCCAAATTTATTTACTTATTTTTTTCTTGTCCTTATCGGCAAGTATTATCATTTTTTTGGTATAATTCGGCAATAAATTATAATTTTAACTTTCTCGAATTGATTAATGCCGGGTATAATTGGTTGAATTTGGATGGAAAACAGATGATTCCGTGACATTCGGTCATTGTTCTGATTCGAGCTGCTGGCTACACTTATCTTGGCAGTTTGGGTAAAAAAACCTGTCTGCCTGATCATTAAAGAAATTGGAGTCTTTGAATGGCTGCAACTAGCGCAACTACCACCGCACGCAAGAATGACCCGTTGACTGATCCTGTACGGAAAGGACAAATCGACCAAATTATCCAGCTTAACAAAGAAAAACCCGGAGCCACGATGGTAGTGTTGAATGAAATTCAAGCTACTATTGGTTTTATTACCGAGGAAATGCAAGTCTACGTCGCGGAGAAACTTCAGGTGCCCGTTTCAAGGGTGCATGGTGTCGTCTCCTTCTATTCGTTCTTCACCACCAACCCGCGCGGGACCCATACCGTTAAATTCTGCATGGGCACCGCCTGTTATGTTGGAGGCACCGCAGCTTTGATCGAAAAAACAAAACAAGTGTTAGGAGTAGAACCTGGACAGACCACACCAGATGGCAATATCACTGTCGAAGTCTGCCGCTGCGTGGGTGCCTGCTCGCAAGCGCCAGTGATCGTGATCGATGAAGATGTTGTTGGGCGCGTCAAACCTAACAAAATGCCTCAGCTCCTCAAACCGATCCAGGAAACGGCTGAATAATCCTTGAGAGAAATATCACTTCACATTCTGGATATCGCCGAGAACAGCATTTCGGCAGGCTCCAAGAACATCACCATTGAAGTGATTGAAGATGTACATAAAGATCTTTTAAAACTGAGTATTCAAGACGACGGCTGCGGCATGACCCCCGATATGCTAGCCGGGGTGATCGATCCTTTCGTGACCACGCGTACCACCCGAAAAGTGGGGCTCGGCATACCCTTGCTAAAAGAGGCCGCGGAAGCTTGCAACGGCTTTCTCGAAATGACTTCGGAAGTGGGCAGCGGCACGAGTCTGGTGACGCAATTTCAACACAGTCACATTGACCGCATGCCTTTGGGCGATTTGACGACTACCCTTTTGCACTTGATCGTCGCCAATCCCCAGGTCCATTGGCTGGTGAAATATCAGTTCAATGAGGCAGCATTCACCTTTGATGATGCACCGATCAAAGCCGAATTGGATGGCATGCCGTTGTCTGAACCTACCATATTAAATTTTTTACGTGAAATGCTCGAAGGTGGATTCAAAGAAGCCCGGGCAGGACACGAATCTTAGTCTGCAGGAGAGAAAAATGTCAACCATCAAAAGCCTCGAAGACTTAAAACGTGCTCGTGAAGAAGCCTTAAAGAAACGTGATTTAAAAGCTTCCTCTGGGACGATCCAGGTCATTGTGGGTATGGGCACATGCGGCATCGCCGCTGGCGCTCGTGACACGATGAAATCGATCCTCGACACGATCGAAAAAGATTCTTTAAATGGCATTATTGTGACCCAGACCGGCTGTATCGGTTTGTGTGAAAAAGAACCCATCGTTCAGGTCGTGGTTGGTGAAGCAGCCAAAGTAACGTACGGCAAGGTAACCCCAGATGTGGCAAAAACTATCTTAAAAGAGCATGTCGGCAGCGGCAAGGTTGTTACGGATCACGTCGTAAACCTCTAATTGTTGTCTCCGTTTCTTGCATTCCAATTTGACAAGGTGTAACAATGGCGTATTTTCGTTCTCATGTTTTAGTTTGTGTGGACCCCGAATGCTTGAGCAAGGGTGCCCACGAAGTGATGGATGCGTTTCAGGATGAGATTGTTGCCCAAGGGTTGATCGACGAGATCCAGGTTCTTGAAACCTCAAGAATCGGAAGTTGCTCGACCGGCCCTGAGATGATGGTCTATCCCGATGGTGTCCATTATGTCGGTTTAACACCCGATGACATCCCCTACCTGGTGGAAGAGCACTTCCTCAAAGGACGTGTCGCCACCAAATTTGTTGAAAAAGAAAAAACTTTTATTGACGAAGAGCTTGGCGCTCCAACTTCCAAAGAAGTGCGCATCGTGCTCAAGAATTGTGGCCAGATTGACCCCGAAAATATCGAGGATTACCTGGCTGAAAACGGTTATGAAGCCCTTGGCAAAGTTTTAACCGAAAAAACTCCCGAAGAGGTCATTGACCTTGTTCTCCGCTCTGGCCTCGCTGGGCGCGGCGGTGCCGGATTCCCAGCTGGCAAGAAGTGGCAGTTCGCCCGGGCATCTGTCGATACCCCCAAATATATGATCTGCAACGCGGATGAAGGCGACCCCGGTGCGTTTATGAACCGGCGTGTATTGGAAGGCGACCCGCACGCGGTGATCGAAGGCATGATCATCGGCGCTTACGCGGTGGGCTCCAACCAGGGTTACATCTATTGCCGCGCAGAATACCCCATCGCGGTAAAAACCTTGAACATCGCCATTGACCAAGCCCACGCCATGGGATTGTTGGGCAAAAATATACTCGGCTCTGGATTCGACTTTGACCTTGAAGTCCGTATGGGTGCCGGCGCCTTTGTGTGCGGTGAAGAAACCGCCTTAATGGCTTCCATCGAAGGCAGCCGTGGTGAACCCCGCCCCCGACCGCCGTTCCCTGCTGTGAAAGGTCTGTTCGGTAAACCCTCAAACATTAATAATGTTGAAACGTATGCCAACGTTCCCCAGATTATCCTCAACGGCCCGGAATGGTACGCTTCTTACGGTACTGAAAAATCCAAAGGCACCAAGACCTTCGCCCTCGCCGGGGACGTCAAACACACTGGCCTGATCGAAGTTCCCTTCGGCTTGACCCTGCGCGAGATCATCTATGATGTGGGTGGCGGGATCAAGGACGACAAGGGTTTTAAAGCCATTCAGACTGGCGGCCCAATGGGCGGCTGTTTACCCGCTGAATATCTTGACCTTCCAGTGGATTACCAGGAACTGGCCAAGGCCGGCTCGATCATGGGCTCCGGCGGCCTCGTAGTGATGGACGAAGAAACCTGTATGGTGGATATCGCCCGTTTTTTCATGGATTTTGTCCAGGATGAGTCTTGTGGAAAATGCACCCCCTGTCGGGTTGGCACACGCCGTATTCTTGAGATCCTCGAAGGGATCTGCGAAGGCCGTGGTAAAGAAAGCGACCTCGATACGTTGGATATGCTCTGTAAAGAAATTATCGAGACCAGCCTTTGCGGTCTCGGCCAGGGCGCGCCAAACCCGGTGGTCAGCACTCTCAAGCACTTCAGGTCTGAATACGAAGCCCACATCAAAGAAAAACGCTGCCCGGCAAAGGTCTGTAAAGCCCTGATCCAATATGAGATCATTGACGGCACCTGCACGGGTTGTACCGTTTGCGCGCGCAACTGCCCGGTCAACGCCATCGCTGGCGAACGGCGACAAACGCACGTCATTGACCCCGATGTCTGCGTCCGCTGCGGAATTTGTATGCAGGTCTGTAACTTCAACGCAATTGTGATCAACTAATCGCGAAGAAGGGGAGTGTTATTTCCCTTCTTCGTAATAGCACACCAAAGCCGAGGAGGAAAAGCATGACAATTGAACCTAAAGACGGCAAAGTTGTACTGGAAGCGGTACAAAAGGCTGTCAATCGTTATGGCGCGTCGCAAGATGAACTAATACCGATTTTGAACGACGTTAACCGGGAAATTGGTTATCTTCCGGGTGAAGCTCTTGACGAATTGAGTCGTTTGTTGAAGGTTCCAAAAAGCCAGCTTTTCTCTGTGGCTAGTTTTTACCGCATGCTTTCCACAAAGCCGCGCGGCAAGCACGTTATCCAGTTTTGCGAGAGCGCGCCCTGCCATGTGGCCGGTGGTCGTGAAGTCTGGCAAGCTGTGAAATCCGCGCTCAACATTGAAGAAAACCAAACCACCCCGGATGGCAAGTGGACGCTCGTGACCACCAGCTGTCTGGGTGTGTGCGGCGTCGGACCGGTGATGATGATCGATGATGATGTCATCGGAAATGTGGATCCTGTCCAGGTTCCATCCATTCTAGCGAAGTACGCATAAAAAGGAGGCCTGCATGAAAGCAATCCGATCCATGGTTCTGGTCTCCAGTGACCCCCAGAGTATCGCCAACGGCGCGAATGATGTCTACCAGGCATTACAAAGCGAAATTTCGACCTTCGGGCTCGAAAATGAAGTTTCACTCACCATGGTCGGCGATGTCGGCCGCCATGACGCTTCTCCGCTCGTGATCGTTTATCCTGAAGCCACCATCTATGGACCGGTTGGCAAGGACGACGTTCACTTTCTGGTGGAAGAACACTTGTATAAAGGCCGGGTCGCCGCCACCTTGCAAGCCCCGGTGCGCGAACTTTCTGGTCGCATCGCATGGCTGGCAGCCCGTAAGGGCACCCTGCCTGCGGAACAACGCATCGTCCTCGAACGGGCGGGCATTATTGACCCAGATTCGATCGATGATTACATTATTCATGACGGTTACCAGGCGCTCGCCAAGGCGTTGACCGAGATGACCCCCGACCAGATTTTCGATACCCTCGAAAAATCAGGGTTACGGGGGCGCGGCGGTGCGGGCTTCCCCACCGGCACCAAATGGCGTTTCGTTTACAAGACCAAAAATGACAAGAAATACGTCATCTGCAACGCGGATGAGAGTGAGCCTGGCACATTTAAGGATCGTCTGATCCTCGAAGGCGACCCGCATTCCATCGTCGAAGCCCTGGCTATCGCAGCCTATGCGGTCGGCGCTGACGAAGGTTACCTCTACATCCGTGGTGAATACGTTCTCGCCCAGGAACGTGTCAAAAAAGCCATCGAACAAGCCACGGAAATGGGCTTCCTCGGTAAAAATATCTTCGGCACCAACTTTAGCCTGGATTTACACGTCCATGCCGGCGCCGGCGCCTACATCTGCGGCGAAGAAACAGCCTTGATCGAATCGATCGAAGGAAAACGTGGTGAACCGCGCGCGCGACCACCCTACCCGACCACTCATGGCCTGTGGGGTAAACCGACACTGGTGAATAATGTTGAAACCCTGGCAAACGTAGCTCCCATCTTGCGCAACGGCGCCGAGTGGTATCGTGGTTTTGGCCCAAAAGCCAGCCCCGGAACCAAGGTCTACACCATTCTTGGTAACGTCAACGTCACTGGCTTGATTGAAGTGCCCATGGGCATCACCTTGCGCGAGGTCATCGCCATTTACGCCAAGGGTATGAAGAATGGCAAAACCTTCAAACTTGCCCAAACTGGTGGTTCTTCCGGCTCAATTGTTCCGGCTAGTCTGCAAGATACTCCTATGGACTTTGATTCATTCAGCAAGGCTGGGGTCGCTCTCGGCTCAGGTGCTTTGTTGATCTGCGATGAAGATACCTGCGTGGTTGATCTGGCCAGAGTGCTGCTCAACTTCTTCCGCAAGGAATCCTGCGGAAAATGCAACCCCTGCCGCATCGGCAACCAGCGCGCGTTTGAGATTCTCACCAACATTTCTGAGGGCACGGGCTCAATGAATGAACTGACCGACCTGATGAACCTGAGTGACAACCTCTACCAGCTTTCCAATTGCGGGCTCGGACAAACCGCCGGTGCTCCCATACGCGATATTCTCAACCATTATCGCGCAGAAGTGGAAGCTCACATTCGTCTTAAAGTCTGCCCAACGGGTGTTTGCCCGATGAGTGGAAAAAAAGTTTAAAGATCTTGTATTTTTGACAGGAGAGAAATAATAATGGCGACGATTACGATCAACGGCAAACAACTCGAAGTTCCTGATGGGACCACGGTTTTACGCGCTGCGCAAGCCAATGGCATTGACATCCCCACCTTGTGCGATCACCCACACCTCACCCCTTACGGTGGTTGCCGATTGTGCCTGGTCGAAGTTGAAGGTGCCCGCACGCTTCAACCTTCCTGCACCTTGCCGATCAGTAACAACATGGTCATCAAAACAGACACCAAGAAGGTGCTAGACGCGCGCAAGTTCGTCTTGACACTGATCTTCAGCGAGCGCAACCATTTCTGCCCCTACTGCCAGGTCAGCGGTGGGGACTGCGAATTGCAGAACGCTGCATACGGCGAAGGAATGACCCACTGGCCGCTTTCGCCCAATTATCAACCCTACCCGATGGATGCCTCCCATCCGTATATCATTATGGAAAACAACCGCTGCATCCTCTGCCGCCGCTGCGTCAGAGCCTGTGGTGAATTAGCTGGCAATTACACTCTCGGCTTTGAAGAACGCGGTGCCAACAGCATCCTGGTTGCCGACACCGGCGTACCCCTGGGTGAAAGCACTTGCGTTTCCTGCGGCGCTTGCGTGCAGGTCTGCCCCACCGGTGCTTTGATCGATCGCTGGAGCGCTTACCGCGGACGCGAAACCCAGGTAGATGTGACCACCACGGTTTGTGTTGGTTGCTCCGTCGGTTGCTCCGTGAACGTCCTTACTCGCGATAACGCCTTGGTGCGTATCGAAGGTGATTGGGACGGCGCGGTGAACGAAGGTGTGCTATGCGAAGTCGGCCGCTTTGAACCCATGAAGGTCAATTGCGAACGAATCGCCACTCCCCTCATCCGTAAAAATGGCGCCTTAAAAGCCGCCACTTGGGATGAAGCCCTTACTGCCATAGCCACTCAACTCAAACCGCTTTCCGGCAAAGGCGCAGACGGTGTGGCCGCTGTGGTCTCCACTCGCCAACCAGTTGAAGCCATTTACGGTTTCAAGCAACTCTTCGCCGATAAACTCGGTGGCGACTTGGTCACCACCACTGAAGAAGGTGCCTTCACCGCAGCTGCAGCAACTTTCGCAGATTCCATCTCGAAATCCTTTGAAGGAAATCTTACCGAACTCCAAAACGCTGGTGCTGTGATGGTGGTAGACACTGACTTGGTTAAAGACCATCAGGTCGCTGGCTTTTTCATCAAACGCAAACTAGCCGCTGGCACCAATCTTTTAGTGATTGACCGGCAGGATAACGGCTTAAACAAGCATGCCAACAAGGTTCTTAAAACCGCCAAGGGCGGCAACCCTGACACCTTCAAAGCCATCATCGCGGCGGTAGTTAAACTAGGGTTAGCCAAGGGCAAAACCGCCATTAAAGCCACCGATCTCGACGCACTGGCTGCCGCAACCGGCCTTAAGACAGATGATTATCTGGATGCCGCCTTCGTTTTAACTTCCGCTGAACAACCCGTTCTTGTTTACCAGAACGGCGCTGACCTTGCGGGGTTAAAAGAATTAGCGGATGTGGTCAACGCCAAGTTGATCAGTGTCAAGGGCGAAGCCAACAGTCTCGCAGCTTCCCAACTCCATCTTGATAAAACTTTAAAGGTCAACGGTCAAAAAGCCGCCTTTTTCGCACTTGGCGACGATGATGCTTCCCAGAAATCGATCAAGGAATTTGAAAAAGTTCCGTTCAAGGTCGTTTTAGCCACCTACGCATCCGCATTAACTGGTGTCGCCGACGTGGTTCTGCCCTCTACCAATTGGCTCGAACAGGAAGGCCATTACATCAACCTTGAAGGCAAGATCCAGCAAGCCAAGCAAGCGATTAAACCGGTTGCAGAAACCTGGACGACGCTTCAGACTGTAACCGCCCTTGCCGACAAAATGGGTCTTAAATTGAATGAAGATTGGTCCAAAGAAGTGCATCAACGCGCTTCGATGGTCGAGATTTCGAAGTAAACTAAGAAGGAGAGATCATGGCCAAACCTAAAGTCTCGTCAGATTGGCTCGCTGGCTGCGCCGGTTGTCATATGTCTTTACTGGATATGGACGAACGCCTTGTTACTGTTATTGACCTGGTGGATTTGCGCGCTACCCCCATCACAGACCTCAAACACCCGGATGAATCCGGTGTGGATGTCGGAATCCTCGAGGGCGGTGTGAACAACTCGGCCAACGAGGAAGTCGCACTTCGCATGCGTGCTCGGAGCAAGATCCTTGTCGCTTTGGGTGACTGCGCCGTCTTTGGCGGCGTGCCCGCCATGCGCAATTTCTTCACAATTGAAGAATCTCTGCGCCGGGCTTACGTCGAAACCGAAAGTACTGATAACTCAGGCAGGATTCCCGATGATCCCGAATTAGCCGTTCCCACAAAGGTACGCGCCTTGCAGGATGTCGTCCACGTAGACGTGTTCGTCCCCGGCTGCCCGCCCAGCGCGGACGCGATTTTCACCGCCTTGAGCGAACTCGGCCAAGGCCGCATGCCCGAACTTAAGGGCGACACCCTGGCCTGGAACTAGGTAGGAGAGAAACATGGTAGCCCAAAAAATAACGATCGAACCCGTAACCCGTATTGAAGGTCATGCCAAGGTCACCATCCGCATGACTGATGCCGGCAAAGTGGAACACGCCTACCTGCATGTCAATGAGTTCCGTGGATTTGAGAAATTCTGCGAAGGCCGCATGGTCTTTGAAATGCCCCTCATCACACCGCGTATCTGCGGTATTTGCCCGGTCAGCCATCATTTGGCCTCAGCCAAAGCCGCTGATGAGGTGCTTGGCGCGCCTCCTCCCCGCCCCGCGGCGATGCTGCGTGAGTTGATGCACATGGGCCAGGTGGTGCAAAGCCATGGCATGCACTTCTTCGAATTGGCTGGCCCTGATTTGCTTCTCGGTTTTGACGCCGATCCCGCCATCCGCAATGTGGTTGGGCTATTGCAAGCCAACCCAGACCTAACGGTCAAAGCAGTCAACTTGCGCAAATGGGGTCAAGAGATCATCCGCATTCTCGGCGGACGGCGTATCCATCCCAATTTTGCCATCCCTGGCGGTGTGAACAAAGCCCTCACCGCTTCCGAGCGCGATGTCATCCTCGCCGGGTATGACGAGGCGATCGCCACCACACAGGCAGCCATTGGTATTATGGACGGCTGGGCTGCGGCGAACATGGAAGACATCAACAAATTCGCAGTTCTGAAATCGGGTTACTTTGGCCTTGTTAAAGCGGGTAATACTCTTGAATTGTACGATGGCGACATCCGCCTCGTGGACTCAGTCGGCAAAGAACTTGAAAAATTTGATCCCCGCAATTACCTCGATTACATCGCCGAGCATGTGGAAAACTGGTCCTACTTGAAATTCCCTTACTACAAGAAACTGGGCTACCCTGGTGGTGTCTATCGTGTAGGCCCGCTCGGCCGCTGTAATAACTCAGACCGCATCTCCACCCCGCTCGCGGACGCCGAGCTCAAAAAGTTCAAGAAGTTGAATAACGGCCTGCCCGTGGAGAACACCCTGCATTATCACACTGCCCGTTTGATCGAAACTCTTTACGCAATCGAAAATGCCAAGGTTTTACTCGACGATCCCGACATCTTGAGCAAAGATATCCTCAATACCTGCCGCGACCCCAAACCGTTTGGAGTGGGCGTCATCGAAGCACCTCGCGGAACCCTTATCCATCATTATTGGATGAATCAGAACCAGCAGATCGAAAGGGTCAACCTCATCGTTTCTACAGGTCATAATAACTGGGCGATGAGCGAATCCGTGGACAGCGTTGCCAAGACCTATATCAAAGGCCCTGAAGTGACTGAAGGCATGTTGAACAGGGTCGAAGCCGCCATCCGCGCCCACGACCCCTGCCTGTCTTGCTCCACACATGCGGTCGGGCAGATGCCCCTCACGCTTGAAATTCGTGATTCAGCCGACCAGCTGATTAAAACAATTTCAAGGGATTAACCGGGACATGCTTCAATGATTTTAAACGCGATGCCGCGGGGTTTCCTGGGCATCGCGTTTTTCTAAGAAAGGCAAGTTTGACTACACTGATTTTTGGCTACGGAAACGCGGATCGACAAGATGATGGGGTGGCCTGGCACATCCTGCGGGAAGTTATGCTCAGGAATGGTCTACCGGATTCTGATGAACTGGATATCGTTGTTCATGACGTGAACAGAGACGTGGAATACATCTTTGAAATGCAATTGACTCCTGAGATCGCCTATGATCTAAATAAGTACGACCGAGCCTGCTTCATCGACGCTCACACCGGCGCGGTACCCGAAGACGTTCATTTTGAGGTGGTAACCGCCCATTTTCAAAAATCTCCATTCACTCACCATTTGACGGCCGCTTCTCTGCTTTCAATTGCCGAGAGCATTCACCATTGGTCGCCTGAAACCATCCTGGTCTCTGTAAGAGGGTATGAATTCGGTTTTTCTCAATCCCTATCACCCTCAACTGCTTCGCTTGTCATTCAGGCTGCTGATATAATTATTAATTGGATGAACAAAGCTTAATTTCGGATCCAAGGGGCGTTTTGTGACCGAAAACCAATTGAAACTTGAATCTCTTTCACCATCAGAAATGGTGGAAAAAGCCATCACCGTGGCTGAGAATAAAGCAACGAATCGCTGGATTAATACATTTTATCTCGCGATCCTTGCAGGAATGTATATTGCCTTTGGAGCATTGTTCGCTTCGGTCATCTCTGTAGGCATGCCCGGTGTTTGGCCCTATGGGATGATGAAATTGCTACAAGGGCTGGTATTCTCCATGGGCTTGATTCTGGTGGTGGTCGGTGGCGCGGAACTCTTCACCGGAAACGCGTTGATGGTCATGGCCTGGGCAAAGCGCAAGATCGCCTTAGCCAGCCTGCTAAAGAATTGGTTGATCGTTTACCTGGGTAATTTTTTGGGCTCGATTTTCGTGGCGCTATTCGTCCTCCTCAGCAAGGAATACCTTGTTTCGAGTGGAAAGCTGGGGGAATTGATGCTCTCAGTTGCGAACGCGAAAGTGCATTACGGGTTCATCCAGGCGCTTGTGCTGGGTATTTTATGCAACATCATGGTCTGCCTGGCGGTATGGCTGACTTATAGCGGGAAGACAACCACCGATAAGATTTTGGCGATCATTTTCCCAATTACCTTTTTCATCGCCGCGGGTTTCGAACACAGTGTAGCCAACATGTATATCATTCCTCTTGGCATATTATTAAAAGGTTTTGACCCGACCTTCATTAACACGCTAGCCGTTGATCTTTCCAGTTTGACTTGGTCGCGTTTCTTGTTTAGCAACCTAATCCCGGTTACATTGGGAAATATCCTTGGTGGGGGCTTATTTGTGGGGATTCTTTATCTTCTGGCGTACCGCAAAAAACGATCCTGATTCTATCGGTAGAACTCATCTAAACTCATGACAGGCTGCAAAGCGTGTCATGACGTAAAACACTATTCTACGAGGACAAGGGATGTTATCTTAACATGAGGAATTTGTTCAGACAGGTTAATTATGTTCAATGATCCAGCCAACATCGAAGCATTAAAAATCATTCCACTTTTCCTGGATTTTAACGTTGATCAACTCAAGAAGATCAGCGAAATCACAGATGTGATCGAATTGGATCCTGGTGACACGCCCATCCTCGAAGGCGCGCAATTGGATTATTTATATGTTTTGATGGACGGCGAGATCAAAGTGGAAGTGTTCATTCCCACCCGCGGCCACCTCGAAACCGCCCGCCTCGGCCCTCTGGATATCCTTGGCTGGTCTTCGATGACCCCGGTGGTGCGGCAACGCACAGGAACAACCACGGCTGTCACCCACTGCAAATTGATTCGCATTCATGGCAAGCAACTTTTCAACCTTTGTGAAGAAGACCACGACATTGGATATCACATCTTCCGGCGCATCGCCAACGTTGCGGCCCGAAGTTGGCTAACCACTCGCCTCCAGTTCATGAACATCATCATCGAAGAGAACCGGTCTGAACCTGAAGTTGCATGAGTGAGTTCATCACCTAATCCCCCCAATCTTATCTGATTAAGGTTATAATTTCGCCGATATGCATGAATTAGCGGTCACAGAAAGCCTGTTAAACCTGGCCTTGTCTCATGCGGAACAAGCCGGTGCTTCAAAGGTGACTGATCTTCACCTGGTCATCGGGCGCCTCTCCAGCATTGTGGATGATTCGATTCAGTTTTATTGGGATTTCATCACGGAAAACACGATTTGTTACGGCTCTAAATTGCATTTTGACCGGAGACCAGCCTCACTCCACTGTGTGGATTGCGACACTGATTACCAGATCGAAGAAGCCATGACCCCTTGCCCTAATTGCGGCGGCTTTCACACCTCGATTGTCAATGGCGAGGAATTTTACCTCGACAGCATCGAAATTGAAAAAGAAGCGGAGAACTTAATATGAGCGCGATCCGGGTTCCGGTGGTTGAGAAAATATTTAGCGCGAATGACCGCATGGCTGCCCAAAACCGTCAGCGGCTCACTGATCACAAGGTACTCGCGATAAACTTGATGGCGTCACCCGGCGCGGGGAAAACCAGTTTTATATTAGAGACCATTCGCCGAATCAAAGAGAATTTTCAGGTGGGCGTAATCGAAGGCGACACCGCCCCAGTGACCATCGATGCTGACAAGATCATCTCTGCCGGCATGCCCGCCGTCCAGATCAACACTGGTGGCGACTGCCACCTGGATGCCGGCATGATGAGCGACGGCATAAGCCAACTTCCCCTCGAAACGCTCGACTTGCTGATCGTGGAGAACGTCGGTAACCTGATTTGCCCCGCCGCCTGGGATCTCGGCACCCATTTCAACCTCCTGGTTGCCAGCGTCCCCGAAGGTGATGACAAACCTTACAAATACCCGAATATCTACCGCGGCCTCGAAATTTTGATTATCAACAAAACAGATCTCCAACCCTATGTTGAGTTCAAGATGGATTACTTCCGTAAGGGCGTTGAAATGCTCAATCCCGGCTTGATCACGTTCCCCGTATCTTGCCGCACCGGCGAAGGCATGCAAGCCTGGATCGAATGGTTAACTTCCAAGATCGAGCAATTTAAGAACGAAAAATGACCGATTCTCGGGCCGGTTTAAGGGTAAGCGTAACCGGGGTTGTCCAGGGTGTTGGCTTTAGGCCTTTCGTTTTCACACTCGCAACAACAAACAGCCTGACTGGAAGTGTCTGGAACACCTCCAGCGGGGTTGAAATCGAGGTTTTTGGCAACCTACCCGCTCTTGAAGCCTTTTTGGTCGATTTGCGCGTAAAACAACCCCCTCTCGCAAGAATTGACAACCTGTATTCGACATCCATTCCATTTCGGAAAGTTGACACGTTCACCATCCTGGCCAGCCACATGGAGGAGGGTCAATTCGTGCCCATCTCACCAGACATGAGCGTTTGCCCAGCCTGTCAACGTGAACTATTTGATCCAGCCAACCGGCGTTACCGTTATCCATTTATCAATTGCACCCATTGTGGCCCACGTTTTAGCATCATTCAAGATATTCCATATGACCGGCATCTCACCACCATGGCGTGTTTTGAGATGTGCCCGACCTGCCGCGCGGAATACGACGATCCGTTTGACCGCCGTTTTCATGCCCAACCAATCGCTTGCCCGGATTGTGGTCCGCGTGTGACCTTTGTGGTCAACGGGCAGATTGTTGGTAAGTTTGAAGGCGCAATCAGCACTGCCAGGCGTTTTCTTCAGGATGGCAAGATCATCGCCATTAAGGGCATTGGTGGGTTCCACCTGGCTTGTGACGCCTCGAACGCCAGCGCTGTGGAAGAACTCAGGAAACGCAAAAAACGCTCTGACCGACCCTTCGCGATGATGAGTTTTAATCTTGAAGACATCAAACGATATTGCCACATATCTGATGCTGAAGCGCGCGAATTGAGCAGCCCACAGCATCCTATCGTATTGCTCCAAAAGAATCCTTCTGAATCCTTGCCTGAAGCCGTTGCTCCTGCGCAAAATCATCTCGGTTTCATGCTGCCCTACACACCCCTCCATTTGCTTCTTTTGGGACCGGAAGAGGATTATCCGGTGACGCTTGTGATGACCAGCGGTAACCTTAGTGATGAACCCATCGCTTACGAAGACGCGGATGCCCAAAAGCGCCTTGGCGGTATCGCGGATGGTTTCCTCTTGCACAACCGTGAGATTCATATGCGCGTTGATGATTCTTTAACGCGCTTGATTGGCGACAAACCCACTTTAATTCGCCGTTCACGTGGGTTCGCGCCCAACGGCTTGGTTATGGATCGGGAATTACCTGAGATCCTGGCTTGCGGTGCGGAATTAAAAAACACATTTTGTCTTTCCCGTTCTCATTACGCGTTTCTTAGCCATCACATTGGCGATCTTGAAAACTATGAGACTTTGAAATCCTTTGAAGCCGGTGTGGACCATTATCAACGCCTCTTTCGCGTCCAACCTCGATTTCTCACCGCTGATTTGCACCCGGATTATCTCGCCACACAATATGCCATCCAACGCGCGCAGAACGAGAGTTTGCCCATCCTCCAGGTGCAGCACCACCACGCTCATCTGGCCGCCTGTCTGGCCGAGCATCACCGCCCCGCGTCCGAACCCGCCATTGGGTTGATCTTTGATGGCACAGGTTATGGCAGCGATGGTAATATCTGGGGCGGTGAGATCCTCTTGGGTTCCTGCCAATCTTTTGAGCGATTCTATCATCTGGAAGATATGCTATTACCAGGTGGAGATTCTGCTATACGCAATCCTTCAAAAATTGCCCTGGCCTACCTCCACGCAGCCCGAGTGCCCTGGGCGGATGACCTTCCACCATATAAACCTTATTCAGAAGACCAACTTACACTGCTTGAATCGCAGATCAAAAAACAAATCAATACCCCACTTAACTCAAGCATGGGGCGATTGTTCGACGCTGTCGCCTCCCTTGTCGGCGTCCGCCAGGCAGTGAATTACGAAGGTCAAGCAGCCATCGAATTGGAAAACATTTGTGCGCTGGACGAAAAAAGCAGTTATGAAATGCCACTTTCTGATGAGAGCATCCTTCTCCGCCCTTTGATTGAAACTGTTGTCGCGGATTATCGTAACAAAGTTCCAGTCCAACGAATTTCCGCGCGTTTTCACAACGCCATCGCTCAGATGTGCTTGCAAGTCAGTCAAAAAATTCGTTCAGATACGGGCGTTAACCTGGTTGCCCTCTCGGGTGGAGTGTGGCAAAATAGTACCCTGGTCTGCAAAACCCAGCCACTGCTTGAAAACAACGGGTTTTATGTTCTTCGGCATCATCAAGTTCCAACCAATGATGGCGGAATCGCCCTGGGGCAACTTATGGTCGCGTCCGCCAATTTCAAAGAGTAGAGGTAACTATGTGTTTAGCCGTCCCTGGAAAAATTATTGAAATCACACCCACCCCTGCCGCGAAAATGGGTAAGGTGGATTTTGGAGGAGTGATTCGTGAAGTGTGTCTGGAAGCCGTGCCTGATGCCGAGCTTGGCGAGTATGTGATCGTGCACGCTGGTTTTGCTTTGAACACCCTGAGTGAACGAGAAGCCCAAGAGACGTTGGATGCCCTGCGTGAATTGGGTGACATCGAGGCTGAATTGCTTGCTAACGAAACGGATCAAGGTTAGATCGACATGAAATACCTGGATGAATTCCGCGACGCCGACCTGGTTAAGATCGTCCTTGAAAAGATCCACAAGGTCACCCGGCATCCCTGGGTGATCATGGAGATCTGCGGCGGACAAACCCATTCCATCATGCAGCACGGCATCGACCAGCTTCTGCCAAAACTGATCGAGTTGGTGCACGGGCCTGGGTGCCCGGTGTGTGTCACCTCTTTGGAATTGGTGGACAAAGCCCTGGCGATCGCCAGCCAGCCCAACGTGATCTTCTGCTCATTCGGCGACATGCTGCGCGTGCCAGGTTCGAACAAGGACCTTTTCTCCATTCGCGCCGCCGGTGGCCAGGTCAAGATCGTCTACTCACCTTTGGACGCGGTGAAGATCGCACAAAACAACGCGGACAAGGAAGTCGTTTTCTTCGCCATCGGGTTTGAAACCACAGCCCCAGCCAACCTGATGAGCGTCTTACAAGCCCAAAACCTGGGTCTCAAGAATTTTTCCGTTCTGGTTTCGCAGGTCAGGGTTCCACCAGCCATGCACGCCATCTTAGGATCGCCAGATAACCGCGTGCAAGGCTTTTTGGCAGCCGGGCATGTTTGCTCGGTGATGGGCTATCATGAATACTTCTCCATCGCCCAAAAATACCGTATCCCCATCGTGGTCACCGGTTTTGAACCGCTCGACCTGCTCAAAGGTATTCTCATGACCGTTGAACAGTTGGAAGCCGGGAAATTCGAGGTACAAAATGGGTACGGCCGGGTAGTAACCGAAAAGGGTAACCTCCCCGCCCAGGCGTTGATCTCGAAGGTTTACGAGGAATGTGATCAAAACTGGCGTGGAATTGGCAATATCCCGATGAGTGGTTGGCGGCTTAAGCCTGAATTCGCCCAGTATGATGCCACCCGACGATTCTCCGTGGAGAATATTAAGACAAAGGAATCAGAGATCTGTATTTCCGGGCAGATCCTGCAGGGCATGCGCAAACCGCCCCAATGCCCGGCGTTCGGCACACTCTGTTCCCCTGAAAACCCATTGGGCGCGACCATGGTTTCGTCTGAAGGTGCCTGCTCGGCATATTACAGCTACGCGCGTTTCAACCAGGAAAACTCATGAGCGCTCCATCCAAGATCGTCAACTTACAAGGTGCGGTTTGCGCGCTTCCCTTGAAACACTACGACACCATCGTAATGGGTCACGGTTCTGGCGGGCGTATGACCCAGGAATTGATCCAACAATGTTTCGCGCCCTTCTTCGCAAACCCCGCACTGGATGCCGGTAATGATTTTGCCGAATTGGAGAATCTTCATGGCGGACGATTGGCAATCAGCACGGACGCCCACATCGTCTCGCCGCTCACCTTCCCCGGTGGAGATATAGGTAAACTTGCAATTTGTGGCACAGTCAACGATGTAGCCATGTCTGGCGCGGTTCCTTACGCCTTGACGGCCAGTTTCATCCTCGAAGAGGGTTTCTCGACCAACTTACTGCGCGAGATCGTCCAATCCATGGCCGACGCCGCTCGCGAAGCAGGTGTCAACATAGTTGCCGGTGACACCAAGGTGGTTGAGCGCGGCAAAGCGGACGGATTGTTCATCTCCACCACGGGCATCGGCCGGGTTCCTGACAGTCGGAATATCGGCGGCGCGGAAGCCAAACCCGGTGACGTGGTATTGCTCTCGGGCACACTCGGGGATCATGGACTGGCAGTACTCGCCGCGCGTGGTGACCTGGCATTTGAAACAAATATCCTTTCTGACGTGGCCCCATTAAATGGGTTGATTCAGGATGTTCTTCAAGTCGCTCCGCACGTGCACGTTCTGCGCGACCCCACCCGGGGCGGTCTTGCTACTACCTTGAACGAGATCGCAGTACAGAGTAAGGTGAATATTCTAATTGACGAAACCGCCATCCCGGTGCTCCACGCCGTGAATACCGCCTGCGAAATGCTTGGTTTTGATCCGCTCTATGTGGCCAACGAGGGTAAAGTGATCGTCATTGTCCCCCCCGACGAAGCGGACGCCGCGTTGAAAGCCATGCAAAGCCACAAATATGGCCTGCAAGCTTGCCGCGTCGGGGTGGTCAACGCCTCGCCTGCCGGCCGGGTGTTAATGAACACCCGTATCGGAGCCACCCGTGTTCTGGACGTGATGGCCGGTGAAATGCTGCCCCGAATTTGCTAGAATATTGCTTTTATTTGGGATAGAACTGCGTTTATACTTAAGAAAATCCATTGACCTGAGGAAGTATGAAAATCGATTTCCAAGAAACCACCAAAGATCTGGCAGTACGCATCGACATTCACTCAAAATTCGGTTCGCGCGATATCGACAGCTGGATGTTAGACTTGATCAAACTCCAACCCAGCGACGTCGTCCTGGACGTCGGTTGCGGATCAGGCAAACAATGTTTTTCCTATTACGATCGCCTCAAAGGCCAGGCCAACATCACTGGCGGGGACGTTTCTGAAGAATTACTTGCGCAGGCGCGGGTTGAAAACGAAAAACGAAACGCGGGGATGAAGTTCGTCCCTCTCGATTTCAACCAGAAATTCCCGTTTGAGAACGACACCTTTAATTTCGTTTCGTGCTGTTTCGCCATCTATTATGCAGAAGATGTGCCCTTCACCATCGGTGAAATGCACCGGGTGACGAGGGATGGCGGCAGGTTGTTCGCCACAGGTCCGATGCCCCAAAACAAACAACTCTTTTACGACATCATTCGCGAAGCCACGGGCAAAACGATCCCTCTCATGCCGGGCAGCTCACGCTTCTCGACCGAATTCTTTTCCACGATTAAATCCATCTACTCCAAGGTGGAACTTCACCTCTTCGAAAATCCGCTGACGTTTGAAACTGTGGAACCCTATGTGGAATACACCCGGGCGTCCATGTCTGAAGACCGCCGCCTTTGGAGCAGCTTCTTCTCCACCAAGGATGATTTTGAAAAAGTGATGACCCAGATCAGCGAAACCGCCAAACGCCGCCTCGACCAGGACGGCAAGCTGGTGATGACCAAGGTAGTCGGTGGAATTCTGGCAACCAAGTAGGGGCTTATGAATCACGATATGACATTTTTTGGGAAAAAGGTTTGTTTCATCGGGGCGCACCCGGATGACATCGAGATCGGTTGCGGCGCGTTGATCGCGCACATCGCCAGCCAAACGGACGTGCGCTGCGTAACCTTGTCCGACAATCAGAAAAACCCGTTATTATCTAACGTGGTTCAAGAACATTACCAGAGCATGGCAGTTTTGGGTGTTCCCCGTGAAAACGTCATCGTTGGACAATTCGAGACGCGCCGCTTTCCGCAAGCCCGCCAGGAGATCCTGGAATACCTGATCGACCTGAACAAGGATTTCAAACCTGAGATTGTCTTTGTGCACACCAAGTCAGACATCCATCAGGACCATGCCACCATCACCCAGGAAGCCCTGCGTGCCTTTCGGGGCACGACCGTGCTTGGCTTTGACGTCATCCGCAGCAGCTACGGGTTCTTCCCCAGCTTTTTGGTGGAAGTGACCGAAGCGGATGTGGAAAAGAAGATCGCCGCCCTGTCTGAATACCACACCTATGACTCCAAATACTACTTTGACGCCGATGTGACGCGCGCCACCTTGATCCGCCACGGCGCCCTCGCCGAGCGCAAATTTGCTGAAGGCTTTGACATTTTGCGCATCATCGGCGCGTTTTCCTGTTCCTAGCCAGACTCTACCTTAGAAAAGACCTCGCTTTCGCGAGGTCTTTTTTTATTTAATCAATCCCACTTCCAGAAAATCATCCTTCACCCTGACCGGGTAAACCGGAATATCCGTGACCGCGGGGAATGAAAGCACCTTGCCCGTGCGCAGGTCAAACCGGGCACCATGCCTGGGGCAGATGATCACTTCGCCTTCCAACTCACCTTCACCGACCGGGCCTTCATCGTGGGAACACACATCCGCAATAGCCAGGTATTCACCATTTAACGCGAACAAGACGATTGGTTTCCCCTCGATCTCGAAAAACAAGCGTTCCCCTTCGGGGATATCCGCGATTTTAGCGACCTTGAAATACTTCGTGTCGTAGATCATTTCTTCAGTCATGATTACCCCTCCTCTACCAGGTCATCCGTGGCTTCACCCAACCCGTACACCCCCGCTTTTAAGATCTTAAGCGGCAGCAGCGCGCATTTTAAACGGACGGGACCAAGTTCGATCCCTAAAAGGTCCATCAGGTCGGTCTTGGTCACCTTCTTGACCGTTTCCAAATCTTTGCCGATGATCGATTCCAGCAGCAGGTCCGCGGAGGCTTGCGAAATAGCACATCCGTGGCCGTCAAACGCGGCTTCCGAGACACGCCCGTCTTCCCCTACCCGCAGGTCGATCTTGATGTGGTCACCGCACAACGGGTTCTCATCCTCAAAGGTGATATCGTTGGGATCCAGGTTGCCGCGGTAACCCGGGTTTTTATAATGTTCGATGATGACTTCACGATAAAGGTCGTCCACGATAATGTCCTGTCAGGAAAAGAGTTTGATCACTTTTTTGAGGGAGTCGACCAGCTGATCCACTTCCTTATCGGTATTATACAAGTATAAGCTGGCTCGTGTGGAGGCAGGAATGCCATATTTTTCATGCAGCGGCATGGCGCAGTGGTGCCCGGCGCGGACGGCGATGCCGTCTTTGTCCAGCAGTTGTGCCACATCGTGCGGATGAATCCCTGGCAGCGTGAAGGAGATCACCCCTCCGCGTTCGGTTGCGCCCTCACCCATAATTTCGAGCCCGGGCAGGGTTTTTAGTTTCTGCATGGCGGTTCTCATAAGGTTTTGTTCGTGCGCCGCGACGTTGTCCATTCCAAGCGCGGAAAGATAATCGACTGCTGCGCCAAAACCAATCGCCTCTGAAATGGAGGGTGTACCCGCTTCAAATTTCCAGGGCAACTCGTTGGCGGTAAAACTTCGTAGATGCACCTTGCGGATCATGTCCCCACCGCCCATGAAAGGCGGCATCTGGTTCAACAGATCTTCCTTACCGTAGAGCGCGCCGATACCAGTCGGGCCAACCATTTTATGCGCGGAAAACGCCAAAAAGTCCACGTCCAGGTCTTGAACCGAAACAGAGAAATGTGGTACGGATTGAGCGCCGTCAACCAACGTGACCGCTCCAGCGGCTTTCGCCATCCCCACCATTTCTTTGGCCGGGTTGATCGTGCCCAGCACATTGGACATGTGCGTAAAAGCAACTAATTTTGGATCCTGGTTTAATAATTCTTGATAAACTCCAAGATCAAGCTCGCCAGATTCCAACACGGGGATGAATTCCAGGCGCAGCCCTTTTTCCTCGGCCAGCATCTGCCAGGGAACCAGGTTGGAGTGATGTTCCATCTCGGTCAGGATGATCAAATCATCTTTGTTTAAAAATGCCCGACCCCAGGTATTAGCAACAAGGTTGATCGATTCGGTCGTGTTGCGGGTAAAAATAATTTCCTTTGGTTTGCCAGCCTGCACAAATTTCGCAATCCTGGCTCGCGCGGATTCGTAATCCGCGGTGGCTTTTTCAGCCAGGTAATGCACGCCCCGGTGAATATTTCCGTTGGTGGTGCGGTAATACGTGTCCATGGCCTCGATGACAGACAGAGGTTTTTGGGCTGTGGCGGTAGAATCAAAATAGACCAGGGGTACGCCTGGTCTGACCTCGATCCCCAGGATCGGAAAATCTTTACGGATTGCTTCTACATTGTATGAGGCCATTTAATTCGTCCGTCTAATCGACTTTTGCCAGATCAGGTCTCTGGGTTTTCTTGGTTGGTACACGGATGTGGGGGGACGTCTGAGGAAACCAGAGAATATGATCCGGAACCATCCAGCCATCAGTTAAATAAACATTGGTGCGGAATTGCACCGCAACCATTTTGGGATCCACCTGGACGACGATGCCGCGCAGCCATCCCCTGATCCTTTCAGAGTTCTTCTCGTGATCACAAAATACTTCAACCGTTTCACCAACATCGTATACAAATTCGTGATCGGGGGGACTCATGAAAGGAATTGACGCCATAGGTTACTCTCCACTTTTTTGTTCTGAATTGTTTTCTACACACTCAATCATACACATAAACCCAAACCAGGTTTAATAATCACTCATTTTAATTTCAATCGCTTGCTGAAAACGATTACGCACGCCTTCGAAGGGGATGCGTTGCATGATCGGGTCAAAGAATCCCTCCACGATCAATTTTTCTGCATCGCGCCGGGGAATGCCCCTGCTTTCAAGGTAAAAGACCTGGTCCGCGTCGATCCGACCAACAGTGGCGCCATGTGTGCACCGTACGTCATCGGTTAGAATCTCCAGCCCGGGGATCGAATCTGCCCTGGCTTTTTCGCTCAACACCAGGTTGCGGTTCGCCTGGTAACCGTCCGTTCTGCTGGCGTTTTCGGCTACGTAGATCATTCCCTGCCAAACTGAACGGCTTTCTCCCAACAAGGCACCTTTAAAAAGCAGGTCGCTGGTGGTATTGGGAGCCAGATGGTTCTGTTGGGTATCGTGGTCGAGGTGCTGATCTCCATTGGTAAAGTAGAAACCCGACATTTTGCCAACAGCGCCCTGTCCAACCAAATTCAAATCGGAATAATTCTTGGTAAGGTGGCTTCCGAGCGCGCCAAAGATCCAATCCACTTCGGCATCCCGGTCAACATTGACCGTTTCGCGAGTGAAATTCCAGACCTGCGGCCCAAATGACTGCAACTCAACAAAATTCAATTTCGAGCCTGGTCCTGCGTACACTTCGATGACACCTGCGTGTACACCGCTGATATTATTTTCTTGTGGTGAGGAACTTTCCAGCACATAGGTTGCAGAGGCTTGTTCTTCCAGATAGACAAATACTTGGACGGCATGCAAGGTACTCGAGGCGTTCGTCCAAAACAGGCTGTGAAGTGGTTTTTCAATGCGCACATTTTTTGGAACATAGAGCAAAACACCATTGGTTGCGAAGGCAGTTGCTAGCATCGCAAATTTATCAGTGCTGCTTAATGGATTTACTTTTATAAGCTTTTTAAGGATTTCTGGGTTTTCGCTTTGAGCGTGGGCAAGGTCGGAGAATATTACGCCTTGCCGTTTGTATTCTTCGTCCAATTGGACGATGACACCAGCGTCTGAAAAAATAATCTGACCACCGTGTAAGTCGTCCGCTAATGGTTTGGTCAGCGCTTCAGGAATACCCTTCTTGTTATCAGTTGGGTCAGCAGCAACGAGTGAGCCCAAGTTTAAGGTTCGCAGGCTGGTTCTCTTCCAGGCTTCATCTTTATCGTTAGGTAACGGCAGTGTTTGAAATTGCTTCCAGGCTTCCTGCCTGTATTCGATCAACGCATCACTCACACCGCTGAAATCAGGAGTTAACTTAAGAGGTTCAGACTCAGCTGCTTGCGTCCGGGATTTTGAAAATTTGACGGGAGTATCGATCATTATTAAGTTTCCTTTAGCAGCGGATTAACCCACTGATCCTTCCATTTGTAATTGGATCAGGCGGTTCATTTCCACGGCATATTCCATGGGCAGTTCTTTGACCAAAGGCTCAATGAACCCTGAAACCACCATGGTGGTAGCTTCTTCCTGGCTTAAACCACGGCTCATTAAGTAAAACAGCTGTTCTTCGCCGACCTTGGAGACCGTGGCTTCATGACCAATGTTCACATTTTCTTCATCGATCTCGATCGTCGGGTAAGTATCCGAACGGGATTCAGGGTCAAGAATGAGAGCGTCGCAAGCTACGTTTGATTTTGCGTTGGTTGCGCCCTTGTAGACCTTCAGCAGTCCTCGATAAGATGACCGCCCACCGTTCTTGCTGATCGATTTGGAAGTGATCTTTGAACTGGTGTCTGGCGCAAAATGGATGACCTTACCACCGGCGTCCTGGTGCTGGCCTTTGCTGGCGAATGCGACAGAGAGTATCTCGCCGCGGGCGCCCCTGCCAACCAGGTAACAAGATGGGTATTTCATCGTTAACTTGGAACCCAGGTTGCAATCAACCCACTCCATGGTGCCGTTTTCTTCCACTTTGGAACGCTGGGTAACCAGGTTATAGACGTTGGTAGACCAATTCTGAATGGTGGTGTAACGCACCCGGGCATCTTTTTTGACAATGATCTCGATCACGCCGCTATGGAAGGAATCCGTGGTGTATGAAGGCGCGGTGCAGCCTTCCACGTAATGCACCTGGGCGCCTTCATCGGCAATGATCAGCGAGCGTTCAAATTGGCCGATATTGGCCATGTTCAACCGGAAATACGCCTGTAAGGGCAGTTCCACTTTGACACCCTTGGGAACATAGACGAAAGAGCCGCCCGACCAAACCGCGGAATTGAGCGCGGCAAATTTATTGTCTTCAATCGGGATCACGGTGCCAAAATATTGCTTGAACAGCTCAGGGTATTGGCGCAAACCGTCTTCGATGCTCAAGAATATGACGCCTTGCTTTGCCAATTGTTCCTGAATGCTGTGATAGACCATTTCTGATTCGTATTGCGCGCCCACGCCAGCCAGGAACTTGCGCTCGGCTTCTGGGATCCCCAGGCGGTCAAAAGTTTTCTTAATCGTATCCGGCACATCCTCCCAGGAACCACTCGATGCTTCCGAGGGTCGGACGTAATAGATGATGTTGTCCAGATCCAAACCCGAGATGTCTGGACCCCAGGTTGGCATTGGACGCTGTTGATAATGGGTCAGGGCTTTCAACCTGAATTGCAACATCCACTCGGGTTCTTTTTTCAATGCTGAGATCTTGCGGACCACGTTTTCATTCAAACCGCGCTCAGATTTATAAACGGAAGTATCAGGATCACTAAATCCGTACTGATAATCTTCCAAATTTTCCAAAAATTCGGGCTTGCGATCGTTACCCATAATAGGCTCCCAATCTAAAACCGCTCGTTAAACAGCGGCGATGCCATTCTCATATTTTTCACGCACCCAGTCGTAACCATGTTCTTCCAGGTGCAAAGCCAGGTCTGCGCCGCCAGATTCCACGATCATCCCGCCCATCATGATATGCACAACATCTGGTTTGACGTAATTCAGCATGCGTTGATAATGTGTGATGAGCAGAACGCCAATATTTTGTTCACGCAACAAATTTACACCCTCTGAAACGATGCGCAGCGCGTCAATGTCCAGCCCTGAATCGGTTTCGTCGAGGATGGCGATCTCTGGTTGTAGCACGGCCATCTGCAGCACTTCCGCGCGTTTTTTCTCACCACCTGAAAAACCTTCGTTGAGATATCGACCCGCGAAAGATGTGTCCATTTTGAGAGTGTTCATTTTCTCGATCAACAGTTTGCGAAACTCAGGCACAGGGATGCCCTTGTCTTCCGGGTTCGCAGCCTTGCGGCGTGCGTTTAACGCGGTCCGCAAGAAATTCGCCACTGTTACTCCAGGAATCGAAACTGGGTATTGAAAAGCCAGGAAAAGCCCCAATCTCGCACGTTCATCCGTGGCTTGTTCCAACAAGTCCTTACCCTTAAAAGTAACTTTGCCTGAATCCACCATATAGGATGGGTGCCCCATCAAGGTGTAAGCCAGGGTGGATTTACCGGTTCCGTTGGGACCCATAATGGCATGAACTTCGCCCTGCTTTACTTTGAGGTTCACACCCTTCAGGATCTGTTTTCCGTCGATGCTAACGTGTAAATCCTTGATATCCAGTTCTGACATGTTCTGCTCCGTAATTTTTCCGGGTTTAAATTATTATTATAATTATTATTATAATTATCTAGTTTATGTTTACAGCAAAGAGATTATACCATACTCACCTTTTTTGGTCAATATTTTGCATTTTTATCTACTTTATTCAAATAATCCTCGATTAATTTTTATAATAAGTATCTATTTATTGACAATTATTATAGCCCTATGGTATATTAAATTTGTTAATTGTTTAGAGGAGACTGGATTTCGAATGAAAAGCACCCGCGACCGCATTTTGCAGACTTTATTGTCTCACCCAACGGCAACCATCAATGATCTTGCATTAGCTGTTGACATCAACACCATCTCGGTGCGTCATCACCTGACCAATCTTCAAGCCGAAGGACTGATTCAGGCTAGCGAAGAACGGCATGGAGTAGGCCGACCAAGACTGGTGTATTCGCTAACTGATTCAGGCCTCGAAAAATTCCCAACCCGCTATTTAAACCTGACCAATCGTTTGCTTGAAGAACTGAAAAGCTCCCTTACGCCAACAGAGATCAACAATCTTTTCGTCCGTATGGCACAATCGGTTGCCCTTGATCAGGTAGACAAAATCAAAAACCTGCCAATTGAACAAAAACTGGATTTTTTACGTAAAACGCTAGGTGATGAAGGATTCATGATCGAATGGCAGAAAATTGGTGAAGATTATCAAATCACTGAAACCGCCTGCCCTTTTTATCATGTCGGGCAGTCACATCCTGAAGTGTGCGTCATGGACCAAACCTTGATCTCGACCATGCTTTCCATCCCCACGGAAAAGATCCAATGCGTGTTGGATGGTGACACCCATTGCACATACCTGGTCAAGACACGGATCGCAGCCAAGGAGGTGGCATAATGGAAAAAGGCACCCCGGGTACCAATCGCCCAGTCTGGGAGTCAGAACAAACGCACCCCGAGTTGAGCGATCAACTCCGGAAGGGACTTTGTGAAGTGACCGACCCTGAACTGGCTCTAAATATTATCCAATTAGGGCTCGTGCGCAACGTGAAAATAGACGAAGAAGGCGCGATCGTTAAAATGATCCTCACCACTCCCTTCTGTCCATACGGACCGGCCATGCTCGAATCTACGCGTCAAAAAGCGGAACAAGTGTTGGAACGCCCCGTGGGCATCGATTTCGGTATGGAAGCCTGGGATTTCTCGATGATGGAAGAAGGATTGGGCACAGAATGGGGATTGTTTTAAAAACGTTGAGCTCCCAGAAATCGGCTTTCAATTAGTTGAAAGCCGATTTTTTTGTCACCCTAATAATTCGTTTTCGGATAAAATTTACTTATGATTCGTTCAGCTTATTTTGAAACTGGAAAACCCGTTAAATTCCTTTCCACCAACGCTGAGATAATATCCCGGACAGACTCTAAAACTGGGTTTTTGTGGATCAGTCTGGAAAACGCCACTGAAGCGGAAATCTTATCCATTCTTCGCGACACCTTCAAATTCCATCCTTTGGCGATTGAAGATAGTCTTAGCGCGGGTTACCAGGTCTCGAAAGTGGATGATTTTATCACTCACCTGTTTATCATCGCCCACGCCATTAAACCCACCACAGATTTTCATCAACTTGAAACCCTCGAACTCAATCTCTTTTTGGGCAGCAATTATCTTGTCACTTGCACCACGGAATCGATAATGTCCCCGGTCGAAAAGACCTGGGAGCGCGTGGAAAGGGATTTTCGCCTCTCCAACTTTGGACCGGACTTCTTGTGTCACGCCATCCTCGACATCCTCGTGGACGAATACATGCCACTGATTGACCAAATGGAAACCGAGATTGAATGGCTCGAAGACAGCGTGCTCGAAAAACCGACACCTGACACCCTCGAGCGTCTCTTGACCCTCAAACATAGCATTATGAGCCTCCGTAGGGTTATTTCTCCGCAACGCGAGATGATCAACCGCCTGACACGTGATGAATTTGAACAAGTCGATACACAAAGCCGCTATTACTTCAGGGACATTTATGACCACCTTGTACGCATCCAGGATCTTACGGACACGATTCGTGACATCGTTTCTGGTGCCATGGATATTTATCTCAATTCAACCAGTTTACGGCTTAACGAGGTGATGAAAGCCTTAACCATCGTATCCACGATCTTTCTACCACTTTCCTTCGTAGCCGGTGTTTACGGGATGAATTTCAACACGATTCCCCTGGCGCAACATCAGCTCGGTTTTTACATAGCCTGTGCCGGTATGCTGGCTATCGGGGTGGGTATGCTGTTGTACTTCAAATGGAGAAAGTGGTTTTAATCATCCCCTTCAAGGAAGCCCATGGTAAAAATCATCACAGATAGCTGTTGCGACCTGAGCCCCGAATTAATCGCCCAATTTGATATCGAAGTCATTCCACTTTCAGTCTTGGTTAATGGAAAAAACTACCAGGATGGGATTGATCTCAATGCTGCGAAACTTTTTAAAGCGGTAATACAATCTGGTGAGCTGCCCAAAACATCGGCACCCTCCGTGGCGGCTTTCTCCAAGGTATTCTCAAAGTATCCTGAATTTATTTACATCGGGATCAGTTCCAAATTATCTGCCACCTATCAAAGCGCGCACCTGGCGCTTGAAGCCTTACCAAATACTCAAGGCACGCTGATTGACTCCTTAACCCTTTCGACTGGCATTGGGTTGTTGACCTTGCGTGCCGCGCGGATGGCGCGGGTTGGTCATTCTCTGCAAGCAATCTCGCAGGCTGTGCGTGATTTGATCCCCAAAACGAATTGCGCCTTTGTGATCGATACCCTGGACTATCTTTACATGGGCGGGCGTTGTTCTTCTCTGGAGCATATCATAGGCAGCCTCCTAAAACTTCGACCGGTGATTGAAGCCCGCCGGGATGGCACCCTTGGTGTTCGCGAGAAGGTCAGCGGCAGCCGGCGCAAAGCGCTTAACGCGTTGCTTACTAATTGCGAGAAACACAAACACGAAATCGATCCAGAACGGGTCTTCATCACTCACGCCGCCTGCCCTGAAGACGCTGCTCTTTTAAAATCTGAATTAGAAACAATACTCAACGTTCAAGAGTTATGCATCACCGAAGCCGGTTCGACGATTTCCAGTCATTGTGGGCCGAACACGATCGGTATTCTCTACCTCTCCCGATAATTTCGAATATTAATTCACTCGTTAAACCTACCGCCCGAAATCAACAAGATTTCGGGCGGTTATGATTCTCGTTGATATTGGTTCTAGATCAAACCAATTTCCTTGCCAACTTTTTCGAATGTGGCCAAGACTTTGTCCATCTGGTCATCGGTATGCGTGGCCATGTAACTGGTGCGCAACAATTGGTGCCCGGCGTTCACGGCTGGTGAGATGACGGGGTTGACGAAAACGCCATTGTCAAACAGCATCTTCCACATCATGAAGGTTTTCTGATCATCGCCGATGATGATGGGTACAACAGGGGTAACCGAATTGCCAATATCAAACCCCAGCGAACGGAACCCTTTACGCATTTTTTCCGCAACTTCCATCACGCGGGTGCCACGTTCTGGTTCTTCTCGCATTACTTGCAGGGCTGCCAAAGCGGCGGCGGTGTTCGCCGGAGGGATGCTTGCGCTGAAGATCAAGGCGCGCGCAAAATGTTGAATATAGTGGATAGAATCGTGGTCGCCGGCAATGAAACCACCTAACGAAGCGAACGATTTGCTGAAGGTCGACATGATGAGGTCCACCTGGTCGGTGACACCCAGATGCACACAAGTTCCGCGTCCGCCACCCAAAACACCCATGCCATGAGCGTCATCAACCATCAACCGGGCGCCATATTTTTTGGCCAGGGGGGCGATCTCCGGTAACGGTGCGAGGTCGCCTTCCATGCTGAACATGCCATCCACCACGATAAGTTTTCCAGCAGAGTCGGGGATCGATTTTAAGACCCTTTCAAGGTGGTCCATGTCGTTGTGTCGGTAACGTTCGATCTTGCCATATCCCAGGCGTGCGCCGTCGACAATGCTTGCATGGTCGTCTTTATCGAGGATGACAACATCATCCCTGCCGACCAGGGCGCTGACTGTGCCCAGGTTGGTCTGCATCCCGGTTGAGAACACCAACGCGGCTTCCTTGCCCACCCAAGCGGCAAGTTCGTGTTCCAATTGTTCGTGCATCACCAAGGTTCCATTAAGAAATCGCGAACCCGTGCAACTGGTTCCAAAACGTTGCACCGCCAGAATGGCTGCTTCGCGCACCTTGGGGTGCGTGGTGAGCCCCAGGTAATTGTTCGATCCGCACATGATCAAACGCTTGCCCTGGAACACCACTTCCGTCCCCTCGTTTTCGTTGAGCGGGATGAAATAGGGGTAAATGCCAGTTGCTTTCGCTTCCTTGGCAGTATTAAAATTTCTACATTTTTCGAATAAATCCATTGGGGTCCTCACTAGAGTTTGGAAATAGGATGATGACAGACGAGATCCATTAGTTTAACACCTAGTTTCCAATTTTGGTATGATTTTTTGTCATCAAATAAACGATAAGGGTTTGATTTTCATTTATATTAGCATCTCACCAGGAGAAGGCTATGCTATCATTAAACCATTCTACTCTAGGAAAAAGACTATGAAATGGTATGGCGGTATTGAAGCAGGAGGAACGAAATTTAATTGCATCATTGCCAGCGACCCGCAACACATCCTCGCTGAAGCCACCATCTCCACCTCGACCCCGCAAGAAACCTTGCCTGCGGTTATCTCCTTTTTTAAACAACACCAATCCGAACATCACATCCAATTGGATGGGATGGGGGTTTCCTGTTTTGGTCCGATTAACTTGGATCCTCAAGATCCTGGGTTTGGAACAATTACATCAACCCCAAAAGTCCGATGGCAAAACACCCCATTGCTAGAAATTTTAAGAACAGAGATTGATTTGCCCTTTGGTTTCGACACAGACGTTAACGGCGCGGCCCTGGGTGAAGGACTCTGGGGAGCAGGTCAGGGGCTTAGCGATTTTATCTACATCACCATTGGCACGGGCATCGGCGGGGGGATCATCACCAACGATCATCCGGTACACGGTCTTATCCACCCCGAGGTCGGGCACATGCGTATCAACCATGATTGGTCTAAAGACCCATACGCTGGCAACTGCCCATTTCACGGCGATTGCCTTGAAGGTTTGGCTTGCGGTCCTGCGATGACCTTGCGCTGGGGAATTTCCACATACAACATGCAAGATGATCATCCCGCATGGGACCTTGAGGCAAGGTACCTTAGTCAAGCCATCCATAACCTGGCGCTAACATTGTCACCGAAACGCTTTATCCTTGGCGGCGGGGTGATGAAAAAAAACGGTTTAATTAAAAAGGTTCGATTGTTCTCGCAAGAGTCTTTGAATGGTTACATCGATCATGACTTCATCAAAAAAATGAATGATAGCTTCATCGTTCCTCCTGCCCTCGGCGACCGTTCCGGCGCCTTGGGCGCCATCGCCCTGGCGATTTCTGCTTCACCATACTAACCATAAACGCTGGAGGGTTTCATGCTCAATAGACGCACCTGGATTGCGATCATCATTTTAGGGTTTCTAGGCTCGCTTGCCTGGGGGGTGGAAAACCAATTTTTCAACACTTTCATTTACAACACCATTTCTCCTGACCCCCGCCCGGTGTCTTGGATGGTAGCGGCAAGCGCCATCACAGCCACCCTTGCATCCATTTTCATGGGTGCGTTAAGTGACCGCATTCGATGGCGCTGGGGGCGAAAACCCTTTCTGTTGATCGGTTACCTCGGTTGGGGAATCACCACGGCGCTATTCCCGACCGCATCGTTCATTCATCCCATCGGTTTGGCTATTTTTATGGCAATCCTGTTTGATTGCATCATGACCTTTTTTGGTTCCAGCGCAAACGATTCCGTTTTCCACGCTTATGTCGCCGACATCACCACTGTGGAAAACCGTGGAAAAGTGATGGGAGTACTGGAAATCCTTACCTGGGTCGCGTTATTGATCGTTTACGGGGGAGCGGGCATCGTTATTGACGCATTCGGTTATTACACCTTTTTCTACATCGTCGGTGGGATGGTGTTTGTTTTAGGACTCATCGCCAGCATCCTTCTCAAGGAACCCGTTTTGCCAAAAGAAAAACCCACCGGTTCATATCTCGGGCAAATCCTGGACACATTTAAATGGACCACCCTCAAAAAACAAAAGGACCTTTTGCTCCTTCTAATTTCGATCACTTTGTGGGGAGTGGCGCAACAGATCTTCTTCCCATATTTGATGATTTACATCAACACCTATCTCGAAATCCCCACTTTGCAGGCATCCTTGATCATCTTCTGCGCGATCCTTTTTGGCGGCATCGCCACCGCCTACCCGTTAGGGTTGCTCGCGGATCGTTGGGGGCGAAAGCGTGTGGCTTTGATGGCTGTGGTGGCTGAAGCAATCGGGTTAATCGCCTTTTCGCTCGCGCGTGGCTTGCCAGGATTGATCCTCACAGGAATTCTCTGGCTGGCCCCCATCAGCGCCTGGACGATTGCTACAGGCGCGTGGAGTAAGGACCTTTTCCCAGAAGATAAACGTGGCCAATTCGGAGGGTACGTGATTCTCTTTTCGGTTGCGCTCACCATGGTTCCCGGCCCGCTGTTGGGAAGTTGGTTGATCACCACGTTTGGCATCCCTACTGTCATTGACGGGAAGGCTGGATTTATACCTACCTCACTCATTTTTCAAGCTGGTGGAATCGCGACTTTACTCGCAGCCATACCACTTCTTCGAATACGTGGTGGCTCAAAACCAACAAAGTTAAAAACTACAGGAGAATAAGCCATGGCAATCCCTGAATTCGTTTTAAAAAAACTGGTTAAACCAGGTAGCTTGAAAAAAGAGGGAACTGGCTTTGCCTTCATTCTTAACAACACCTTCGCGCCGGCCACGATCCAGCGATTTGAAATAATTGTGGATGGTCAATCCGTCCCTTCAGTTGCTGTTTCGTTCTCTTCCAGTAAGACCGAATCGAAAACTTGCGATTCCATCACCCCAGAATCCCCTATGCTCACACCAGTGGGAGTCGAAATAACAATCCGGGTACAAAACCAACCGTTAACCAACGATGTGGTTGTGAAAGCTCATACCAAGGAAGTCGGTGAGATCGCTTTTTCATTAACCCCGAACGCCGCTTCAAAGAAAACAAGGGGCCTCAAACGAACCCTGATGAGCCACTTCACCTCCCCCCTTGAAGCGAGCATCAAGGTAAATTTAACCAACATCAGTGAGCCTGCATCCCCTTTCTTGTTGGGGCAATTCATCGAGCATCTCGAACGTTGCATCTACGATGGCATTTGGACATCTGATGGTTCTTCTCTAAGGGAAGATGTGCTTGACCTGGTTCAACAGCTCAATCCACCACTCATCCGCTACCCGGGCGGAAATTTTGCCAGTGGTTACCATTGGGAGGACGGCATCGGACCCAAGAGTAGGCGTCCTCACCGCCACGACGCCGCCTGGCAGGCAGAAGAATCAAACCTCGTGGGCACGGATGAATTCCTGGCTTACTGTGAATTGATCGGCACCGAACCTCTGCTGGTGGTCAACGATGGGTCAGGCTCAGCCGAAGAAGCGGCAAGGTGGGTCGCTTATTGCAATAATCCCACATCCAGTGAGCAAGGCAAGCGCCGCGCCGCGAACGGACACCCTGAACCCTACAAGGTCAAATATTGGGGTATCGGCAACGAAGTTTGGGGACCGTGGCAGATCGGAACCACGTCGGCGGAGGAATACACGAGGCGATTACTGCGCTTCAGCAAGGCGATGAAAGCGGTCGATCCTTCCATTACCCTAGTCGCTGTTGGCAACCATCCCTTGACGGAGGATCCTAATGACCCTGCCGCTCGGTGGAATCAGGAAGTACTTTCGAAGGCCGGTGACCAGGTCGATTATCTCTCCTGGCATATCTACCAGCCCGAGAAGGAAGGTTGGGGTGAGTTGCCGGAACCCTTCGAACTTTTTAAGTCCATTTGTGCCGCTCCCCTCGACATCGATATCTACACCCGGCGCGTAGAAAAACAGATTGCCCATTTCTCACCAAACAAGAAAGTTCTTCAAGCCCTGGATGAATGGAATGTTTGGCTCCCCCCCTTGCCAGCCGAGAGCAGCATGCACCAGGTCACTTACACTATGCGCGATGCGTTGTATGTTGCTTCAGCCCTGGCCACTTTTTTTAGACTCAATCAAACCATGGGCATGACCAACCTGGCGCAAATGGTGAATGTCTTGCCTTTGATTAAAACCAACGCGAGGACCGCAATCGCCACCACCATTTTTTATCCCTTCATCCTTTTTAACCAGATGCAACCTCGGGTGGTTACCACAACTTGCATTTCACCAGTTTATGACAGCCAAGCTATCGGGCCTAATATCGCGGCACATCAAGATGTTCCCTGGCTGGATCATCTACTTACCTGCGACGAATCCCGGGAACATTTGACCCTCCTCTTGATCAACCGCCATCCTGAAAAACGAATGGCCGTGGAATTTTCGCTCGATGCGAACGTTAGCAGTTTGCTTGAATTGAAGGCTGCCCATCCTTTGGACGCCAATACTTTTTCTCACCCTCACAAGGTGAAGTTAATTTCAGGTAAGAAACCAACGAAGGCCGATTCCCTCCATAAATCTGTTTTGGAACCCGCTTCGATCGTGATGATCGAATTTTCCAGGAATTAATATGCGACCTACGCTAACTTTTTTTTGTGAATTGCCATCCCCCGAGATTTTCACATTTTTCGAGGATGGCAAAGTCATTTCTGATCTAAAAAATCTAGATGCCAATCTTAGCCTGGGATTATTGGATCTCTCCCCTGAGCGCGCTGCGGTCATTAAAAAATTAAACCACGCCGGCATCCCGATCACCGCCTGGATCTTGCTGCCCAAAGACCAGGGGTATTGGACCAGTCTGGATACGGTGCGTGAAACCACCTTACGTTTTGGTGATTTTTTAGCCTGGCAGGAAGCCCATAAATTAAAATTTGCCGCAGTTGGACTCGACATTGAACCACCTCTTCCAATGGTGGCGGCTCTCAGTTTAAATTCGAAGGGTCAGTTTAATATCCTCGCCAAACGATTTTTTTCCTTAGCCCGCGAACGTCAACACCCTGAACTTCAAGCCCTTATTCAGGCAATCCAGGCTAACGGATACGCGGTCGAAACTTACCAGTTCCCCACCGTGGTAGATGAACGACTTGCGAAGTCGAACGTTTTCTCAAAAACCCTTGGTCTACCGGTTATCGAATCAGACCGTGAAGTCTTGATGCTTTATTCAAGCTTTTTCCCCTCATATGCTGATTCCATTTTATGGAGCTACGCGCGCCAAGCCAAGGCGGTGGGTGTCGGCAGCACCGGCGGCGGGGTGGAGATCGAGGGGTTGCCGAGTTTGAAGACGATGCGCTGGATCGATCTCAAGCGAGACTTACTCCTCGCCAGTCAGGTTGTTGATCAAGTTTACATATTCAGCCTGGAGGGTTGCGTTACCAATCGTTACATGGAACGATTAATTGATTTGGATTGGACTATCCAGATCCATCCGCCCTTTCGTTCGGCTCTTGGGATTTCCTTGATCCGCAAAATCGCCCAAGGGCTTCTTTGGAGCCTCTCCCATCCATTTCAATTATTAGTCGGCTTGGTTTTCTTTTCCACTCTGTTACGTCAGATTCGTAAATGGTTTAAATAATTTGTTCCTAAAAATAAAACTGGAAAGGCTTATCACCTTTCCAGTTTTGTATTAATCTTGACCCTTCTTTCGGTAAAGATCAAGGCTCTCGACCGCGTGGCGCAAATGTGGAATGACGATGCTGCCACCCACTACCAGGCCTACGTTGAACGCGTCGAATAACTCTTCATCTGTCCAACCTGTATCTACGCAAGTGATGATATGGTAATCGATGCAATCATTGCAACGCAGCACCATCGAAGCCACCAAACCCAACAACTCCTTGGTTTTCGAATCCAAAGCCCCATTTTCATAAGCTTTCGAATCCAGGTTGAAGAACCGCTTGATCCCAAGATGGTCCAGGTCAAGGATCCTTGCGTTCATTTTCTCGCGATATTCTTCAAAATCATCAATACGGTCTCGCATGCGGGTCTCCTGGTGAATGAATTACCCCATGGGTTTATGAAGATGAATGCGAAGCAACCGTCTGGCTTTTGCTTCAAGGGCTTGGTAATCACCCAAGGCTTGCGCCATGGAGAAGGTGCCAAAACTGATGCCCTCTTCCGGGATGGTCAACTCATGTTTGGGGTCGGCAGTGAATTCGATGAACACGCCAGAATTAGGCCCGCCTTTATGCAATTGCCCCGTGGAATGCAGGAACCGCGGACCAAAGCCCAGGGTCACCGCGTTTCCAAACTTTTCAAGAATGGCCTTGCGCAATTGTTGCATCAGGCTTTCCATGGCAAGCGTTCGGGGTAAAAAAGCGTTGATCGCCACATAATCTGTTTTATGCAGAACGGTTGAAAGGTATTTATCTATCAGAGCGTCCATCGAACCGATCCCCTTAATATCCAGGTTTTGGTTTGTGAAGGCTTCGGCATCTGGCAAGTTCAAAATGGTATTGCCAGTTTCCAGCTTCCCGGTTTGTTTGAAGGCAGCGATCCCATCTAGAGTGCGCGTTTTGGCGTCTTGCACATCAGGTTGGTCAAACGAATTCACGCCCAGGATCGAGCAAGCCGTGGCGGTGGCGATTTCCCAAATGTAAAATTGGCGTCCCAGGTCGGCAGTTGAACTTACATCAATAACTAACACGGGATGGTTCCTTTCAATTAGTTGGGAACAATGTTCATCCACGCTTCCATTCTTGCGTAAGTAGACAAACAACCGGTCTGGTCCATATCTATCCTGGCTAACCCGAGGTTCGTTCGCCACAGGGACTATGCCTTTGCCGTTCTTTCCACTGCTTTCGGCCACTAATTGCTCCAACCAGTTACCAAACGAAGACCAATCCGGGTCGGTCACGACGGTTAACTTGTCACGACCAGCCTGGGTAGCTTCCGCTAGTACCGCGCCTAAAACGACACCAGGGTTGGCAGTGAGTTTGCCACCTGCCAGACAGGTTTTTGCGGTGGTTTGGATTTTCTTCAGAAAATCGGCAATGTCCACACCAACCAGGGCAGCAGGGACAAGACCGAACGCAGTAAGGGCTGAATTTCGTCCGCCGACTTGCGGGTTGGCATTAAAAACCTTCCAGAATCCACGCGCGCGGGCAAGTTGGTCCAGTTTGGTGGCCGGGTCGGTGATGGCGATAAATCGTGAACCCGTTGACTCGCCAAATACAGCCTTGACCTCTTGCCAGAAATACTGGAAGAAGGCGTTTATCTCACCCGTCGTCCCGGATTTGCTGGCCACAATATAAAGCGTGGATGCGATGGTGTATTTTTGCCTTGCCAGAGAGACCTCATCAGGGTTCGTGGAATCCAGAACACCCAAGTCCAATCCCAACGATCCGAGATGCTCAGTTTGACCGTTGATCAATCGTAATACCTCAGGCGCCAGCGAAGATCCCCCCATGCCCAAAAGCAAGGCATGGGTGAACCCGGCAGCACGGCATTCAGGTAACAGGGTCTGCAATTGCGGCAGCAATTCTTCAGACTGCCAGGGAGCCTGCGTCCAATCCATGCGGATAAGGATCTCTTGTTGTCCCTTTTCGTCATCCGTCCACAACGAGGGGTCATGGGCGTGTAGTCTCTCTACAAATTGGTCCTTTTCCAGTTGTCCAACTCTATCTTTGACGGCACTTGCAAGTCCACCTAGAGCATTAACCTGGATAAGCCTTCTTTCTTCGACGCTGTCGATGAGCGCGGTGAACGCGTCCGCGAAGGCTTTTACACCTTCGTCTTCAAGTTCGCGAGTCACCTCATCCATTTGAATGCCCAATTTTTCAAGAGTGGTCAGGGATGCCCGAGCGCCTGCGATATCTTTTTCAATCAATATTTCAGCGTTGCCGTGATCCAGAAAGGCAATCAAGGTCGCAGGAGGCATGGTGTTCACAGTTTGAGGACCGATTAATTCTTCAATGTAGATCACATCGCGGTAATTGGGATTCTTGGTGCTCGTTGAAGCCCAAAGCGGCCGTTGCACCTGCGCGCCATTTTGTTTTAAACGAACAAACCGCTCCGCCGCAAAGGCTGATTTGAATTCCTGGTACGCGAGTCTGGCATTGGCAATGGCTGCCTTGCCCAACAATTCTGAGGAGTTCGCAGCGGCAATCTTCCCGGATGCAACGAGGGCGTTGAGCGCTCCATCTACTTTTGAGTCAACTCTCGAAACAAAAAAAGATGCGACCGAGGCGATGCCGTCAATGGATCCGCCTGCCCGCAACCGATCTTCCAGGCCACTCAAATAGGCTTCGATCACCTCTTTGTATCGGAGAATTGAAAATATCAAAGTTACGTTTACGTTGATGCCATCCGCGATGGCAGCCCGAATGGCGGGCAACCCCTCGACGGTTGCCGGTATTTTGACCATCAAGTTTGGACGATTAACTTTTTTCCATAATTGCCGGGCTTGTTCCACCGTTTTTTGGGTTTCTTTGGCGTACAACGGGCTCACTTCCAGGCTTACAAAACCATCCATTTTTTGACTGGCTTTATATAAAGGCAGAAAAAGGTCAGCCGCGTCCTGGATGTCTTTGACCGCCAACTCCCAAAAGATCTCTTCAGCAGACAAGCCCGCCCAAGCCATGGGTTGCAATGCGAAATTGTAATCCGTGGTTTTGGCGATCGCGTTTTGGAAGATGCTCGGGTTGGAGGTGACGCCCTTAATCTCGCCGCGTTCGATCATCCCCTTGAGTTGCCCGTTTTCTAACAACGATCGTTGAATATTATCGTACCAAATGGATTGCCCAAGACTGTGGAGTTTTTCGAATGATTTCAAGATTCCGCCATTCCCAATTAATGATTCTTGCCGTTCGCTTCGAGTTGAACGATCTTATTAAATCTTCGGTGATGGCGTTCTTCGGTAGAGAAATTCGCGCCAACAAAGGCATTTACCAGTTCTTTTGCGGTCTCAACGCCGATGATGCGTCCGCCGAGGCACAAGATATTCATGTTGTCATGCTCTACGCCTTGTCGGGCTGAATAAACATCGTGGCAAAGACAGGCGTAAATACCTTTCATCTTGTTTGCGGCTATACAGGCTCCAACCCCGGAGCCACAGATCAATACAGCCCGGTCAGCCTGGCCTTGTTGGATTGCCCTGCCCGCCTTTTCTGCAAAATCAGGGTAATCCACGGGTTCCTGGTTATAAGTGCCCAGGTCAACGACCTCAACACCCAAATCCTGAAGGACACCAATCACATCATCTTTTAGAAGGAAACCTGCATGGTCACAAGCTATTGCGATACGCATTTGAATTAATCTCCAGAAATTAAAGTTCGGGCTGTTTTCACCACATTTTCAACTGTAAATCCAAATTTTTCCATCAAGGTCAGATATGGCGCGGATGCTCCGTAACCAATCATGGAAATATTTTTTCCATCTGTCCCGGTCCACTTTTCCCAACCTTGAGCCACACCAGCTTCCACCGAGATACGGTGTTTGATGTGAGCAGGGAACACGCTTTCTTGATATTTTTTATCCGTTTTTTCAAAGAGTTCCCAACTTGGAAACGACACAACCCTGACCGAGTGACCTTCCTCGGCTAATTGTTTACCCGCTTCGTAAACCAGGTTAACCTCGGAGCCTGTTGCCATTAGGATGATCTCGGGCTCACCAACACCAAGGTCGGCAAGCACGTAAGCACCCTTCCTGACCTCCTCGGCATTGGCAACCAATGTTCGATCAAGTGTGGGCAGCGCCTGTCTGGATAACGCAATCAGTGTAGGTCCCTTGGTATTGAGAATTGCGCACTGCCACGCTTCCACAGTTTCATTGGCATCAGCCGGCCGGATAACCGTCAGGTTTGGAATCGCGCGCAAAGCGGCCAGATGCTCCACCGGTTGGTGTGTTGGGCCGTCTTCACCGAGTCCGATGCTATCGTGCGTCATCACCCATATGGATGGCAAATGCGAAAAAGCGGATAGCCTGATCGCGGCGCGCATGTAATCAGTGAAGACCAGAAAGGTCGCCCCAAACGGTATCAACCCTTTATGATATGCCATGCCATTGACAACCGCGCCCATACCGTGTTCGCGTACGCCAAAATGCAAGTAACGACCGATAGGATTTTCCGATTGAAACGCGCTGGATTCTTTGATCCAGGTGTTATTGGATGGTGTCAGGTCAGCCGAGCCACCCATGATCTCGGGTAATACGTTCGCGAGGGCGTTGAGCGTTTGGCCTGAAGCGACACGCGTTGCCATTCCTTTCGCGTCAGGCGGGTAAACCGGCAGCATCTTCTGCCAATCTTGGGGGAGTATTGAAGACATGCGCCTGGAAAACTCCGCGGCCTCCAGTTGATACGCTTTTTCGTATTTGTCAAAAATTCTTTGCCACTCTTTATGGCGCGCGAGACCCTCTTTCGCGACATCCGAAAAAAATTTTTGAATGTCGGCTGGAACCAGGAAACGAGGTTCCTCAGGCCAGTCGAGGTTGCGTTTGGCGCCGTTTAATTCGTCATCCCCGGGTGGTTCTCCGTGAGCCTTGGCGGTGTCTTGCCTGGTAGGTAAACCATAACCAATATGAGTTCGGCAAACAATTAATGAAGGCCGTGGATCCCTTTTGGCAACATGGATGGCGCAATCAATATCTTCCACATTGTTTCCGTCTAAAACGTGCATAATGTGCCAGCCGTAGGCTTCAAAGCGTGTGGCACGTTCTTCGGTGAAGGATAGATCGGTGGAACCATCAATGGAGATGCGGTTATCGTCGTAACAGTAAATGATCTTGCCGAGTTTTAGATGGCCCGCTAGCGATGCCGCTTCACTCGAAATACCTTCCATCAAGTCGCCATCGGTAACAATTCCGTAGACGTAATGGTCAACCACGTGGTGGTCTGGACGGTTAAACTCGGCAGCCAGATGCGCTTCCGCAATCGCCATACCCACCCCGTTTGCAAAACCCTGACCCAAGGGGCCAGTGGTGGTTTCCACACCCGGGGTATACCCGTATTCGGGGTGACCAGGCGTACATGAGCCCCATTGTCTAAAGTGTTTTAGGTCGTCCAGGCTAACACCAAAACCGGTCAGGTGGAGCAGACTGTAGAGCAACATCGAGCCATGACCGCCTGAGAGAATGAATCGATCCCGATCAGGCCATTGTGGCGCCTTAGAATCGAACTTCAAATGTTTTGTCCAGATCGTGTAAGCGATGGCAGCGGTGCCCATCGGCAAGCCAGGGTGCCCCGAATTGGCTTGCTGGACGCCGTCTGCTGAAAGGAAACGAAGGGTGTTGATCGCTCTATTTTGAAGTTCCTTGTTCATCCATTCCTCCATTAATATGCGTAATTTTACCACCCCGCGCTCATCCTTATTGACAAAAGCGGCTGCCCACGTGGGCAGCCGCTTGAATTCACTCGGAATTCAACACGCTTATCGTTTGCCACCGTCCCAGACCATGAATGGCATGTTAACGACCACACCAGATTCCGATATCGTAAGTTTTCCATCTTCTTGGGCTGCGAGAACCTCTGCTTCAGACTTTAAAACCACCGCATTTTCGGTCGAAACCCAATTGACAATCAGGATTTGTCTGAGCGGAGTGTACTCTTCAGAAGACGGAGGAGCATTAAAGACATCAACCTGGAAACCAAGTGGCCCATCCCCGCTTACGCCGTTTTCAAAGACATAAACATTGGCCAGGAATTCGGTTGGAATTTGGCCGAGCTCTGGGACAAACAAAACCGGGGATTGCATCATGTTTGTAAGTTTTTCCGCTATGCCAGCATCTGAAGCTTCGGTATGGCTGAAGTAGATCTCAGAACCCTCCGCGTAAGCTTTACCAACCGGGATTTGAGCATAATTTCCAGTAGTGGTGTTGGCGGTCGTGCACGCGGTCAATACCAGGGTAGCAAGCATGAGCCCGATCACAAGATTAATTAATTTTTTGGTTGATTAGTATTCATTATGGGTATGTCTCTTTGAATTAGATTTTCTTCCCGCGCAAGCGCAGGCTGTTTGTCACCACGAAAACACTACTGAAAGCCATCGCGCCGGCAGCTAGGACGGGCACCAGGTAGCCCAGTGCCGCGGCGGGGATCAGCAAGATGTTATAGATGAAAGCCCAGAAAAGGTTCTGCTTGATGGTAGCCATCGTTGCTTTGGAGAGGTGAATTGCTCTGGCCGCGCCACGGATATCCCCGCTCATGAGAACCACGGGGGCCGAGGCCATGGCCACATCCGCGCCGGTGCCGATCGCGATGCCAACGTCCGCTTGAGCCAAAGCGGGCGCGTCATTGATGCCGTCACCCACCATGGCGGTGATCAAACCTTGCGATTGGAACTTCTTAATGACCGCGGATTTCTCACCGGGCAGCACTTCAGCCATAACTTGGTCGATTCCCACCTGGTCGGCGATGGCTTTTGCCGTTTGGGCATTGTCACCGGTCAGCATGGCCACTTGAATCCCCATGGCGTGGAATTGCTGAATCGCCTCGAGCGAACCTTCTTTGACTGTATCCGCGATGGCGATTGCGCCTTTGACCTCTTTGTCGATCGAAACTAAAACGACCGTTTTTCCTTTGCTTTGAAGGACGGAGACCTGGTTGTCAAATCCTTTTTTTGAAAGGTTCGATTCATTCAACATTTTGGGGCTTCCCACGGTTACCGGGTGGCCAGCAACCTCCGCGGTCACACCATGGCCCGCTGTAGCCAGGAAACCAGTCGCCTCAGTCAGTTTTATGCCTTGGTTTCCAGCCTCGGCAACGATCGCCTCCCCCAATGGGTGCTCGGAGGTTTTTTCGACTGAAGCTGCATAAAAAAGGATCTCGGTAGAAGACAGTTTTTGATCCCAGACGATCACATCGGTTACTACCGGTTGGCCGCGTGTGATTGTTCCAGTTTTATCCAGAACGACCATCTTAACGCTGCCTGCGCATTCAAGGGCTTCACTAGATTTGAACAGGATGCCCATTTCTGCACCCTTGCCTGTGCCTACCATCACCGCTGTGGGTGTTGCCAGACCCATTGCGCATGGGCAGGCGATCACCAAAACAGCAACCATGACGATCAACGCCCGGGTAAATTCGCTCACATCGGCGTTATCCGCTAATGGCGGACCAAACACCAGCCAGGCAATGAAGGTGAGTAAAGCGATTCCGATTACTACCGGCACAAAGTAAGCTGAAATTCGATCAACCAGTTTTTGAATCGGCGCCTTGGAACCCTGCGCTTCTTCCACCAGACAGATGATCTGGGCTAGAGCGGTATCCTTGCCAATTTTTGTGGCTTCAAATTTGATCGCCCCTAATTTATTTAAGGTTGCGCCAAATACGACTTGCCCGGGCGTTTTCTCAACCGGCATACTTTCGCCAGTTAACATCGATTCATCGACAGACGAACGGCCGTCAATGACTATTCCGTCTATAGGGATTTTTTCACCGGGACGAACTACCACGATATCCCCGATCTCCACGTCATCCACGGGCACATCCAATTCTTGGCCGAGCCGGATGACGCGTGCATTTTTCGGTTTCAATCCCATCAGCTTCTTGATCGCTTCGCTGGTTTTACCTTTCGCGCGAGCCTCAAGAAGTTTGCCTAACTTGATCAGAACGATGATCACCGCCGCGGTCTCAAAGTAAACGTGACCGCTGATCCAGCCAAACGTAACCGGCAAAGAATAGAGAAACGCCGCGGATGATCCAAGCGCGACCAGCACATCCATGTTCGCCGAGCCATTTCGTAAGGATTTAAATGCACCGACATAGTATTGCTTGCCAACATAAACCTGGACTGGCATTGCGAGGATTAGCATGACCCACTTGATCCAGCCTGAATGTGATATTTCCATGGGTAAAAAGCCCAGGTCTCCAGCCATGGCAAGCACAAACAGTGGGATGGTGAAGACTAAACCAACCACCAAATGTCTTTTTTGTTGGGTGATCTCTTTTTCACGGGCCAACCCTTCAGCATCACCCTGCTCACCATTGGAATCGATGACTTCAAAACCCGCAGTCTGGATGGATTTTCGGATTTCAGATTGGCTGGTTAAAGTTGGGATATAGCGAACTTTCACCTTTTCATTGACGAACAAGGCCCGCGCTTCGCGCACACCGACTAACTGGGTTAATTTCTTTTCCAGTCGTCGCGCGTCGTTGTCATCACTTAATCCTTTGACGGACAGGTCGGCTTCGCCTTCCGCGATGCCATAACCCGCTTTTTGAACTCTCAGGACTAGGTCATCAATATTGGATTCAGCAGGGTTGTATTCTACCGTTGCCCTCTCTGAGGAAAGATTGACGGTAGCGCTTTGAACACCGTCTACTTTTTTAATTGCCCGCTCAACCGAAGCAACACAATTAGCGCAGGTCATGCCCGTGATTGGAAGAATGATTTGCTTGGTTTCTGACATTTTTTCCTTGATAAGGATTATTTCTTGACCGGGTAGTTAATCTCAGTCAAGAGCGTTTCAATAGCCTCAGGTGTTGCCGGGGTGTCAAACTCAACAATGACTTCCTTGGAGGAGGCATCCGCATTTACAGATTGCACACCTTCCAACTCACTCAATTCGGACTTAATCGTGTGCACACAATGGTTACAATTAATCCCGGGGACGTTATATTTTACGGTTGTCATGATTTCTCCTTTATACCTTTGCAGATTGTTCATAAATTTCGGCGATTTCCTTAAGCACGCGTTCGCGTTCTCTGGGGTCATCACCCTGGATGGCGGTAATGACACAGGAGTTCAGGTGGTCATTGAGAATGTTCGTACTGACTTTGTTCAAGGCTGCCTGAACCGCCTGGATCTGTCGGATCACATCAATGCAGTACTCGCCATTTTCCACCATGCGGGTGATGCCTTTGACGTGTCCTTCGATCGTTTTTAGTCTTTGTAGACTGGCGTCACTTTTCATTTGCCTACTTTCTACCCCCCCCCATATGGGGTGGGTATGTATAATATAGCATGGTAATTCAGTTTGTCAAGCCCTTGACCTTTCGCTATTGACATCCAATGCGTTCACCCATACTATTAATTTATGATGGAAAATCAATCACTTGCCGGACAAACAATTCTGATCACCGGCGCGGCGCGGCGTTTAGGCCAGGTTATGGCGCTGGCCGCGGCCAAGTGCGGTGCGGATGTCATCCTCCATCACGCCCACTCGCCTATGCAAGCCAACGAGGTCGCTGACCATATTAATTCCTTGGGCCGAAAAGCCTGGATCCTGGAAGCAGATCTCACGAACCCAGCTGAAGTCAACGGGTTGTTTGAATCCGCGTTCAAACTCGCCTCAATTTCTGCTTTGATAAACAACGCTGCCATCTTCAAACCAATTGATCTTGCACATACCACCCTCGAGGACTGGAACGAACATTTGCAAGTAAACCTCACCGCTCCCTTCTTACTTAGCAAGGCGTTCTCCACCCAGCCCAACGCCCCCCTTCCAGGCCGCATCATCAACATCCTTGATTGGCGGGCGCTACGCCCCGGCAAAGACCATTTTCCGTACACAATCAGCAAGGCAGCTCTGGCAGCCATGACCAAATCATTGGCACTTTCACTCGCACCCAACATCATGGTGAATGGTCTCGCACTCGGCGCAATCTTGCCACCTGAAGGCGAAGAAGTTTCACCTACGCTGATCAAAAACGTCCCTATGCAACGCTGGTCAACGCTTGAAGAATTAGGGAACCTTACCACCTATCTATTAACTTCCCCGGCCTATATCACCGGTGAGATCATTCATCTGGATGGCGGCAGACATTTAGTCTAACTTATGGAGAAAAATGGATAAGATTTTCATCACAGATTTGCTCGTTCGCGGGGTGATCGGAATTTCAGAACGCGAGCGCGAGCAGCCCCAGGATATCTTGGTGAACGTGGTCATCAGCACCGACATTACCGCGGCAGGTAAATCAGACAACGTGGATGAAAGTGTTAATTATCGCACCGTAGCCAAAAAGATTCTCTCTCACGTAGAAACGATCAAACGCTACACCGTTGAAGCCCTGGCTGAAGATGTGGCAAAAATCTGTTTGGCTGAAGATCGCGCTATCAGCGTCATTGTCAAGGTTGAAAAACCAGGAGCTGTCCGTTTTTCTCGTTCAGTAGGTGTGGAAATCGAAAGGACAAAAACCTAACCAATGAACGAAGTTTTTCTGCTACTTGGTTCAAATATAGATCCCGAAAAAAACATCCAACTGGCTTTAGAATACCTCAATCGTAATTTCAAGATTCTGGATGTTTCTCACACTTGGCAGACCAAACCAGTTGGCAGTCAGGCTGGAGATTTTCTCAACACCGCTGTCAAATTGTTAACTGATTCGGATGCCGAGAGTCTAAAAGCGAATTGCTTGCGCCACATTGAATCAAAACTAGGGCGTGTAAGACTCGCAGACAAATATGCGCCGCGAACCATCGACTTGGACATTGTGATCTTCAACGGTGAGGTGCTTGACATAGGATTATTCAACCTCGAACACCTCGCCCTTCCATTTTCCGAATTAGTTCCTAACTTAATCGACACAAAAACCAACTGTACCTTGGCAGAGATTGCTCAAGAGATGGCTCAACGTACAAAAGCAAAACGGTATAAATGTTTGCTTCCAGCTTTTAGGGATTAACGAATTTAATTTATGCGGCCGAAAAGGTTTTCTATCGCCTCTTTAAGCAACCTGGAGCGGCCAGTTTCCAGGTTGGCATTTGACAATGTCTTAAATGCGAGGTTGTAGAGTTCATGGAATTTCTCAATCGTTTCTGTATCGACTTCTTCGCTTTTTAACTGAGCGGCTAAATGAGTGGCTTTCTCAACGTCAATTTTATTTAGAGTCTGCCATTCACGAAGAAAATTCCCCTGGCGTTCAAGCCCAAGCAACACTGGGTAAGTTTTCTTCCTTGCTTCCAGGTCGCTGGTCGCAGATTTACCCGTTTCTGAAGCATTCCCCCAAATGCCGAGGTAATCATCCTGAACCTGAAAAGCCAGACCAACTTGCGTTCCAAACCTGGTCATGGTTTTCTGTAACATGTCATCCCCCCCACCCACCAAAGAGCCCAATGCTAAACAGGCGGATAGTAGCGAACTCGTTTTTCCTTCGATCATCTGCCAGTAAAGATCCAGAGGCAGATTTGGTTCATCTTCAAATGAAATATCCAGAAATTGACCCCGGGTGAGGTTCAAGCAGGCTTCCTGTAAAATTTGAACAGCCTTGATCATCGTTGAAGAATCGAAATTATTTTTCAATCGCATTAGACATAAGTGGGAAACCGTCAACATGGCATCGCCTGCATTGATGGCCAACGCTTCGCCCCACTTTGCCCAAACGGTCGGCTGTCCGCGCCGGGTATCGCTGCGATCCTGGATGTCATCATGGATCAAGGAAAAATTGTGCAGTAGTTCCACGGAGGCCGCAGCAGGCAGCGCTTTTTGCCAATCACCACCCACCGCATGGCATGCCAGAAGGACCAACAAAGGCCTGATCCGTTTGCCCTGACTTTTTTGTGAAGGCAACCCACCAATCCACCCCAACTGGTAAGCAAACATCGTGATGAATTCATCGGGATATCCGCTGAGAGAGTCAGCAACGCAATCACGCAATTCAAGGTCGATAGCCGCTGCCATTTCAGGGATCAAGGATTGCTCTTTTATCAAATTATTAACCCCTGTGTAGTATTGGAGTGTTTCTCAAATCCTCCATGTTGGCAGCCCCTACCGCAAACATGGTGATGCGCAATTCCAATAAGATCTCGTCTATTACGGACTTAACCGCCTCGCAGGATACAGTAGCAGCCTTCAGAAATCCACCCGCGATACCTCCCAGGTTGGCGCCGAGCGAAATGCTTTTGGCTAAGTCAAGCCCTTTGCGCAACCCTCCTGAAGCGATCAGTGTAAGAGAAGGTTGGTCGACATGAATGGCGTGCACCGCCTCAGCGGTTGGGATGCCCCAATCCTGGAAATGTGAGCTAATGCGCACGCGCGCGTCTGAGGTATTGCGGAATTTTTCAACCTGCGACCAGGATGTGCCGCCCGCGCCCGCGACATCTACACAAGCCACACCTAGATTGGAGAGCGCGCGGGCTGTCTTCGCTGAAATTCCCCAACCCACTTCCTTAACCACGACAGGCACATCTAAATTTTTGCAGATATTTTCAATTTTTCTGGCCAAGCCTGCAAAATTGGTTTGTCCTTCGGGTTGGAGCGCCTCTTGCAAAGGGTTCAAATGCAGGATCAAAGCGTTGGCTTCCGCCATCCCGACCGCGCGCTTGCATTCTTCCAGCCCATAGCCGTTATTAAGCTGGATCGCACCTATATTGGCCATAATAAACAAGTTCGGAGCCCATTTGCGTAGCGAAAAAGTCTGAGCCACCTCGGGTGATTCTAACCCGGCTCGTTGCGAGCCCAACCCCATGGCGATTCCAGCGTGCTCGGCTGCCTTCGCCAGATTCACGTTGATCTCGAACCCTTCGGGTGTCCCACCCGTCATGGAGGAGATAAACAACGGCGCGGATAATTGTCTTCCAAGGAATCGTGCCTGGGTGTCGATCTTGTTCAAATCCAGCTCGGGTAAGGCATTATTGAGATAATGATAGCTGTCGAAACCGTTGGTCGACGTTGAGCGTACATCCTCATGCAAATTGATTTGGATATGCTCGTCTTTACGATTTTGTGTGTTTTGAATAGGTTCTTCCATTGCTCCCTCGTGGTCAAAGTGAGTATACCAAACTTGACAATATTATTTTTGAAAAATTGCTGATTTTGGTTTATTCCAATTGATAATCATAACGAAATCTTATTATTGGTGTTACTTTATTGACTGTAAGGATTTTTCATTTCACGAAATAACCACGTTATCCTTGACAGAATATTCAGGATCGTTACAATTTAGCAATATCAAGTTAACCAATAAAACCGCCAGGAGGCTGTTGAAATGAGCGATACGCTTGAAAAAGTCAAAGAAGTCATCGTTGAAGTCCTGAAAGTGGATGCCAAAGAAGTCAAGGAAGACACCCGCTTTGTTGAGGATCTTAAAGCCGATTCAATGGATCAGTTTTTCCTGATCGACGGTTTTTGCGAGAAGTTTGACATTAATATTAATGACGAAGACGCCCGCACGATCAAAACTGTTGCGGACGCTGTCACTTACATCGACACCCACAAGAAATAGGCATCGGGGGTGAGGTGACTCTTCTCACTCCCTTGCAATTATGACAACAAGCCCGGTATATCCTCAGGGAACCGGGCTATTTTTACGCCTACAGACTGCAACGCGTTGATCTTGCTTTCGGCGGTTCCGGTGTTCCCTTCAATAATCGCTCCGGCATGCCCCATGCGTTTTCCTGGGGGAGCAGATTGACCTGCGATAAATGCCACTACCGGCTTGGTCATGGTTCGTGAAATATAATCGGCTGCCAATTCTTCGTCATTCCCGCCAATTTCACCAATCATCACAATTGCGTCTGTCTTGGCATCGTCTTCAAATAATTCCAGCGTATCCACAAAATTCATACCCTTGACAGGGTCGCCGCCGATGCCGACGCAAGTTGAAACGCCCATTCCATTTTCCTTAAGGGCGTATAAAACCTCATAAGTTAATGTGCCGGATCGCGAGACAACACCAATATTTCCTGGAAAAGTGATATTTCCAGGAATAATCCCAACCTTGGTTTCACCTGGGGTCAACAAGCCTGGGCAATTGGGGCCTATCAATCGAGTCGGTCTGGAGGAAATGTATTGCTTGACACGCATCATGTCTTGAATAGGAGTGCCTTCGGTAATGCACACGACCAATGGAATCCCCGCGTCCACGGATTCAAAGATCGCGTCGCCCACAAATTTTGCCGGCACAAAGATCACTGAAGCGTTCGCGCCAGTCACTTCCACGGCGGTTTGAACTGAATCAAAGACCGGTACTTTGCCATTAAGCACCCAATCGCCACCTTTTCCGGGTGTCACCCCCGCCACGATATTTGTCTTATAAAAGAGCATTTGCTCAGTATGAAAAAGTCCTTCATTACCCGTTATGCCTTGCACTAATAGCCGGGTTTCTTTGTTTGCTAAAATGCTCATAATGAAGCCTCCGCCGCTTTTTGAATGGCAAGACGCGCGGCTTCTTGCAAACTGCGTGCCGGAATCAACGTTCCCCCACTCAGGATCCTTAATCCTTCTTCATCATTTGTCCCCACAAGACGCACCACGATCGGGATATTGATGTTGATTTCGTTGCAGGCTTTCATCACCCCCTTTGCGACTTCATCACATCGGGTGATTCCACCAAACACGTTGATTAGAATCGTTTTCACTTTATTATCTGCAAGGATCAAACGAAGCGAAGCAGCAACTTTCGCCGCGGTGGCGCCTCCCCCAATGTCTAGGAAATTGGCCGCCTTCCCGCCAAGCGTGCTAATGATATCCATGGTAGCCATGGCCAATCCAGCACCGTTCACCAGACAACCGATATTCCCGTCCATTTGGATGAACGATACCCCAAATTTTCTACCGGCTTGTTCCGGGCCATTTTCCGCTTCGGCGTCTCGCAACTCCACCAGGTTGGGGTGTCTGAACAGGGCGTTGTCATCAACCACGATTTTTGCGTCCAGGGCGATCATGCGCTCGTCCGAAGTGATCACCAATGGATTGATCTCCACCAGCGTGGCGTCACTTTCCACGTACAAACGCCAAAGCCCATCAACGATCTCGCCGAATGTCTGCCAATGGGCACGATCCAGATCGATGTTGATGGCAACATCTCGCAGCTGGTAGTCGCGCAATCCAAGCAGAGGATCAATGACACGCCTGGTAATTTTTTCAGGGTTGGAAATGGATACTTCCTCAATGTCAACACCGCCAGCGCTCGAGGCCATGAGTATGGGTTTTTGAGAAATGCGGTCGTTTGAAATGGAAAGATAAATCTCTTTGGAAATAGATACCGCTTCTTCAGCCAGAACTTTGTGTACTGGTAAATTTTTGATCTTCATCGCCAGGATCTCGTGGGCAAATTCTTCAGCTTCGTCCGCGTTTTTTGCGATCCTGACACCCCCCGCTTTTCCACGCCCACCTACCAACACCTGGGCTTTAATGACAATCTTCCCGCCTAATTCCCCACAAATATGTTTTACTTCCTTGGCTGTTTCGGCAACCCGTCCGTTTGGGATCGGGATGTTGTACATTGTGAACAAAACTTTCGATTGATATTCGTGAAGTTTCATCCAACCGCCTTGAGCGTTGAGATACAAACGTATGAATTATACACTTGACACGTTTTCACGCAACAACAGCCCAGATTTTCACCTGGGCTGTTGCGTTGACCAATTTATGGGTTATTCCTTGAGGAAATTTTCAAGAGCTTCTTTGCTGATGCGGTAAGATTCGCCAATTTTCTTTGCTTTTAATCCACCCGAGGTGATGGCAGCAATCACATCTGCTTCGGCAACCTTCAAAACATTGGCTGCTTCGGCTGTGGTCATTACTGAAGGAATACTTGCCGCAGCCGCGACTCCCGCCACGCCTTGCGCGGGTTGGTTCTGTCCAATGCCGGCTAGAGATTGAGATAAGACATTCCCAATTCCAAGACCCGCGCCGATGCCAGCGGTGAGGCCGGCGCCGCCGCCCGGATTGTTGGCCGCTTCACGCATGGCGTCTGAGGCTTGCAGTTGAGCATAGGTGGCCATGTCGAGCATACCCATTGCCCGCAACTCTTCCGCGGATTTCTCGGAGGGTTTAAGGCTGCCAATGTAGAAGGATTTAAGGGTAATACCCAACGCGGAGAAATCGTCTTGACTTTTAGCCCGAATGCCAGCACCCAATTCCTCGGTCAAGGCGAGGATCTCGAAGACGTTCTTCTTCGCGCCTGTTTCAGAAAGCAAATCCTGCAATTTGGAAAGCAAAATGGTGCGGAAACGCCCTTCTATCTCGGATAATTGATAAGAGGCTTTCGCACCTACGATCTGGGTCACAAATTGTTGCGGATCGGAGATATTAAAACTGTAAGTGCCGTACCCTTGCAACAGGGCGACTCCCAGACCAACACCGCTATTTTTTACCATGATCGGTTGTGCAGTACCCCATTTGCGATCGGGGAATTCCTTGGTGGATATATAGAAGATCTCAGCGGTGAACGGGGTGCGGTCGTTGAATGCCTTGCCGATAAAATCGGTTAAGAGTGGAATATTGGCAGTGACGATGGTGTGCCGGCCGGGGCCAAAAGAATCCAAAGCCTGCCCATCCCTGAAAAACACCACTCTTTGCGATTCGCGAACGATCACCTGTGAACCGATGCGAAGGTCAGCGATCCCTGTTTCGGGGAAACGATGAACAAGTTCATCGTTCATTTCATTTGCATATTCGACAACATCAAAAATTCTTGCCATTGGGGCTCTCCCTCGTTAATAAAATCGAATCTATTGACCGAGCTTCATCAGTTCGGCGCGTTTATTGAAGGCGTCAACACAATCTTGAGCTTTTTGGTTCAAGTTGCGAATCGCGGCTGGAAGACCATCAGTACCGATCGATGCTTCAAGATTGTCGACCGCATTGGAGATCTCGTCACCCATCGTAACAAGGGCAAGATCGTATTGATATACTTTTTCTAGTTCGGCTTCATTAACCTTGGTGGATTCAAAAAAGCTCGAATAGCCGTACGCAGCTGTTTTGATCCGGTCGATGAATTGGCGTAGCCTCGTGGCGGCGATTTCGATGTCATCCAGCAAATCGATTTGACCAGCGTTAACCAAATCGCGCTGAATACTGGAAATCCGCTGCCACTGGACCTGGTATTTATCGGAGATCGTTTCGCGCAAAAGTTTGTCGGCATTTCTGCGATCAACTCGTTCGATATACCCCTTGAATCCAGGTATTTTTGCCAATAATTTCTTTAAAGGATCCTGTTGTGAAGTTACCCGATCAAACAAATCGCTCATTCGTTTCCTCCGTTTTTCCTTAATAGGCATTTCTTAATCATTATAGTATTTTTTACAATCACATACAATTTAATTACGATGTTCATTCAGGCAAGATTCACATTTCTTGTTAATCTTTTATAAGAAAAATTTGGCAATATTCTTGCACTTCATCAATATAGTTGTTAAGCGATTGAAAAGACTATTCCGATCTCATATCCATATAATGAGTACATAGTCAAGAGAAAGGAGGAGTTATTATGCTTTACGCACCCGGTGAAAAAGGGCAAGGTTTAATTGAATACGCATTGATTCTCGTTTTGATAGCCGTTGTTGTCATCGTCGTCTTGCGCCTGTTGGGTCCCCAACTGGGTAACATTTTTAGCCGGATCAATGACTCTCTTTCCATGTCTTAATAGGAGTGAAGGTCAATTGTAAGGTGGTTGTAATGTAATTCTCTTGAAAATCGATCTTGTCACAGTATAATGGAAGCACATCAATAATTATTACGAAAGGAGAAATAACATGTTATTCGCCCCGAAAGAAAAAGGTCAAGGTTTAATTGAATACGCATTGATTCTCGTTTTAATTGCTGTCGTCGTGATCGTTGTCCTGCGGTTGCTGGGACCCCAGATCGGAAACGTGTTCAGCAGAATCAATGACTCCTTATCTCAAGTCTAATTCATTAGCCTGACAAACAAAAAGAGAAAGGCTCTGTTTTCAGAGCCTTTCTTAATTGTAAGCACCAAAGTGGGGAATTTCGAGTAAAAAAAAAGTTAATGCACTCTAATCTGCCGTATAATTAAATATAAACTAAATGTGTTCATAAGTAGGAGGCAATAATGACTGCAGGTAAAAAAAGAGGCGGTAGGATTTTCATCATCATCATCTTGATCGTCGCTGTGGGGGCAGTTCTTGCATACCTCTTACTTACACAAAACAATGGCGCTAACACACCCAGCGATCAGATAGCGGCAGAGCCCACACCTAATTATGCGTTGGTCGATATCGTTATCGCTTCGCAATATATTCCACGCGGCACCTTAATCACCGGCGACTTGGTGACAACGATCAAATATCCTCAAAACGAAATTCCCCAGGGAACCTTCTTTGGCAGCATTGAAGAAGCAGTTGGAACCAAGGCAAAATACAATATTGAGCCATCCGTTCCCCTGACAACGAATATGGTGATTCATGAAGATGGTGGTTCTACGGTTTCCTTTGATATACCATCAGGTATGACGGCTTTTTCGATTCCAGCCAGCCCCGAAACCAGCGTGGCGTTTGCCCCCCAAAAAGGCGACCATGTTATGGTCATCGGCTGCATGCTGCTTTCTGACCTGGATACTGATTTTCAAACTCGCTTACCTAATAATTCCGCGAATACAATGGCTCCAGGGCTTACCGACTCAGGAATTACAAATTCGATTTCCATCACACCAAGCACGGAAGGGCAACTTTCTCTCTATGGCCGTTATGAACTTGATTCAAGTACAAGTCAACTGGTGTTTGTAAATCCTTCTGAAACCCAACGACCTCGCCTGGTATGCCAAACCATTATCCAGGATGCCATGATTTTACAGGTGGGTATGTTCCCATTGAGTGTCGATGAAGCTGCTTCCACCCTTCCCACACCGGTCGTAGCTCCCGCAGACCCCACTTTACCAACTGCAGTGCAATACCCCGGTTCGGTAACACTGGTCGTTTCCCCGCAAGATACCTTGATTCTCAATTATCTGCTGCTTTCAGGTTCCAAACTTTCACTAGCCCTTCGCGCCGCTGGCGATTCCGATTCCATTTCTACCGACCCGGTCACTTTGCAATACGTGATGGATCAGAAGAACATTCCATCTCCGGCAAAATTACCTTACGGCATTGAACCAAGGGTCGATTCCTTGATCTACCCGGGATTTAATGATTACATTTTGATTCAGCCCTAATCAAGGCTACCATCGAGGGTACCCGGAGTAATCAATGGCGACGCAGGAAAAAATAAAAGTTGTTGTAGTTGACGACATCGATGAATCACGCGAGATGATCTTGCGTATGCTTCAATTCGATACGAATATCGAAGTTGTTGGAACCGGCAAGACCGGGATTGAAGCCATTGAATCTGCAGTAAAACTGAAACCGGATGTCATCGTCATGGATATCAATATGCCAGACATGGATGGCATTTCAGCGACTGAGGCAATTCGAAAAAAGGTTCCTTTCATCCAGATCGTTGTACTCTCAGTTCAAAACGACGCCAATTACATGCGCAAAGCCATGTTGGCCGGGGCGAGAGATTTCCTTACCAAGCCGCCCATGATTGATGAACTTACCGCGGCTATTCGCCGTGCTGGCAACCTCGCCCACGACGAAAAAGCCAAGGCCGCCAATGTCTATACTCCCACGGGTATGACTGGTCCCTTGACCCCTGGGATGATGTTGCGTATGCCTATGATATCCATGGGAAAGGTCATCTGCGTTTACAGCCCTAAAGGCGGAAGTGGCTGTACCTCCCTGGCAACAAACCTTGCAGTAGGCTTGAAAGCGCAAGACAATAAAGTAGTTATTATTGACGCCAACTTACTCTATGGCAATGTGGCGGTTTTCTTTAACGAACATGGTAAAAATTCGCTTATAGACCTCGTCGATCGTGCCAATGAACTTGACCCTGAGATCATCGATGATGTGGTTGTTGAGAACAAACTCACGAATGTTCACATTATGCCCTCGCCAAAAGACCCCGAACTATCAGACAGTCACAAGGGCGAACCAGTAGCAAAAATATTGGCATTCATGCGCCAGTTGTATAACTATATTGTGATTGACACGACTTCATATTTGACAGAAGTCGTTCAGACTTGCCTGGATGTCGCGGACTATATTGTTTTAGTCACTACTCAAGATATTCCATCCATAAAGACCGCCAACCAATTCTTAAACCTCGCTGATGCTTCGGGAATCTCCCGAGAGAAGATCTTGTTCGTGATGAACCGGTATGATAAACGCGTCGCGATATCCCCCGAAAGGGTCGGTGAAAGCCTCAAACAACCAGTGGTCGTAGCCGTTCCATTTGAAGAAAGAATCATCACCAGCGCCATGAACCGTGGCGTCCCTTTTATGGTGGACAATAAAATCGCTCCAGCTGCAAAAGCGGTCACCACTTTGATTGATACCATTAAAGCCAGAATACAAAAAGAAATGGAAAGCACCTCGATTTGATCGATTAGAGGAGTTGCTATAGATGTCCATATTAAAAAGAATTCAATCGGGAGATGGCCAACTCGCAAACCCCCAAAGCCCAGAGGGTAACGCTCCATCCCTGCCGATGCAAGCCCGCCGGCCAATGACCCCTGTTGGCCAAGGTTCGCAAGACACCTATCAGGATCTTAAAACCCGAGTTCAAAACAAATTGCTCGCGGAACTCGACCCCACAGTTGATGTCACCGAAATCGCTGAGGTTCGCAAGACTATTCAAGTCCTTTTCGACCAGATTCTTGTTGAAGAAAATTTTGTCCTTTCACGTACCGAAAAAACCAGGCTCTTCGATCAAATTGTCGCGGAAATTCTGGGGCTTGGCCCTTTGCAGCCTTTGCTCGAAGACGACACCATTACTGAGATTATGGTAAATGGCGCCAAGAACATCTATGTTGAAAGACGTGGCAAGATTCAGCGTGTACCATTAACCTTTGAAAGCAACGAACACGTTATGCGTATCATCGAACGCATCGTAGCCCCTCTTGGACGACGAATCGACGAATCAAGTCCTTACGTTGACGCCCGTCTACCAGACGGTTCGCGCGTCAACGCCATCATTCCACCGGTCTCTTTGATCGGCCCGGTTCTGACCATTCGTAAATTCTCAAAAACCCCCTTCAGTGTCGATCAACTGATTCAATTTGGATCAATCACTCCTGAAGCCCTTCAATTCCTGGACGCCGCGGTAAAATCCCGAATTAACGTAGTCATCTCAGGCGGTACTGGATCGGGCAAGACCACCCTGCTCAATGTTTTGTCAGGTTTCATCCCATCAGACGAGCGTATCGTTACCATCGAAAACGCCGCGGAACTTCAGCTACGCCAGGACCACGTGATCACCCTTGAATCCCGCCCACCCAACATTGAGGGAAAAGGCGAGATCACTATCCGAGACTTGGTGGTTAACGCCTTGCGTATGCGGCCTGACCGCATCATCGTGGGTGAAATTCGTGATGAAGCCGCCCTGGATATGCTACAGGCCATGAATACGGGTCATGACGGATCCATGACCACTTTGCACTCTAATAGTCCGAGAGACACTCTTTCTCGTCTCGAAACCATGACCATGATGGCCGGCATGGATATCCCGATGCGCGCGATACGTGAGCAAGTGAGTTCGGCCATTGACCTGGTGGTTCATCAGGAGCGCATGCGCGACGGCACCCGTAAAGTGGTGAATATTACCGAAGTAACCGGCATGGAAGGTGACATAATTACCATGACGGATGTCTTCGTCTATGAACAACTCGGTTATGAAAACAATAAGGTCATTGGTCGTATGCGCCCGACGGGTCTCAGACCCAAATTCATGGAAAAGATCGAGTCATCCGGCATCCACCTTCCGCCCAGCGTGTTTGGAATTGGTGTTCGAAGGTAAATTTAAAGCAAAGGTGAATTTATGAATCCGGTGTTGATCCTTTGGATTGGCGGTTCCCTCATTGTGGTGCTTACCATCGTCGGAATCGTGGTTTCCGTCACAAGCAGGCGTTCTCAAGAAGAAGAGCGTCTGGGCGAGTATGTTGAACCAGAAATCCAATTGGTAACTACAAAAAAGGAAGCCGCGACCCCGGTAACCGATTGGTTGACCAAACGTGTTGAAAAATCGAGTTATGGCGATACGCTGAGTAAGAATCTGGCGCAGGCGGACCTAAAACTAAAACCTGGTGAATTTGTAGCTCTCACCGCGATTAGTACGATTGCTATAGCCGTTTTTGGATGGTTTATTGGCACGCAAAGCATTATTATCGGTCTTGTCGGCGCTGTGGTCGGTTTCTTCCTTCCCCGGATCTACGTTTCCAGCCAAAAAAAGAAACGGTTGATCAAGTTCAACGACCAACTGGGTGACATGCTTGGGCTAATGGTTAACGGTCTTCGGGCAGGTTATTCAGTAATGCAAGCCATGGAAGCGGTCAGCAAGGAGCTCCCTTCACCCATCAGCGATGAATTTCGCCGGGTGGTTCAAGAGATTCAATTGGGTGTGAACACCGAAAAAGCCCTCGATAACTTATTACGCCGCATCCCGAGCGATGATCTCGACCTGGTCATCACCGCCATGAATGTTCAACGCGAAGTAGGTGGCAACCTGGCAGAAATCCTTGATACGATCTCGCACACTATTCGCGAAAGGGTTCGATTGAAAGGCGAAATCAGGGTTCTGACCTCACAAATGGATATTACCGCCACACTTCTTTCGGTTCTTCCAGTAGGCGTAGTGTTTGTACTCTATCTCATCAACCGTGAATACATCATGCTGCTGGTTTCAAAAGAATCAAATTCCGGTCCTGTACCATGTGGATACCTCGCATTAGGAGTTGCTGGCGCGATGATCGTCTCTGGTTATTTTGTGATCAAAAAACTGGGCAATATCGAAGTCTGAAAGAGGAGCGCTAAATGGTCCCTATTCTCGTTCTAGCCGGACTCGTCATTGCCATTGCCATTACTTTGGTTGTGATTGGTTTACGAAACCCGCAAACGGTTAACGACCGATTATTGCAAGAGCGTCTTGAGGAATTCAGTCAAACTGGCGAACAAGTTGACCTTGAAAAACTTGAGATGTCGCAACCCTTTACCGAGCGTGTTGTCTATCCTTTGGCAAGAAAATTGGGCGAATTAACCATGAAGTTCACCCCGCAAAATTGGTTGAATTCGATTTCTCGAAAACTCGAACTTGCTGGGAGCACCACTCGGATGGACCCGACCATGTACCTGGCCTCTCAGTTTATTACAGGTGTGCTCTTGGGTGGCGCCATGCTTCTTTTTCTCACATTGGTGGCCAAATCGATTCCGGTGGGGCAAGTCTTCTTATTTACTGTTGTATTTACCCTGGTTGGTTTCTTTTTACCGCAATACCAACTCGCGAGCAAGATCACCAAACGACAGAAGGGGATTCGCAAGGCCATGCCAGACGCACTTGACCTCTTAACCATCTGCGTGGAAGCCGGCTTGGGTTTCGATGCCGCGCTCGCCAAAGTCGCTGAGAAATGGGAAACTCAACTCTCCCAATCGTTTATGCGTGTGATTCAAGAGATTCAACTGGGCAAACTTCGTCGCGAAGCGCTCCGTTCTATGTCTGACAACATCGGAATCACTGAGATGACCAGTTTCGTGGCGGCTGTTATCCAGAGTGAGCAATTGGGTGTCAGCATGGCCAAGGTCTTACGCATCCAGGCCGACCAAATGCGCATCAAACGTCGCCAAATGGCAGAAGAAGAAGCCCACAAGGCTCCTATCAAGATGTTGATCCCTATGGCGTTGTTGATCTTTCCTTCACTCTTGATCGTTCTCTTCGTCCCGGCAATTTTAACTGTGATGCAATCTGGAATTTTAGGCGGCTTATAATTCGATTTTAAGGGAGGCTGTCATCGCCATGACGGGTTATCCCAATTCCAAGAGCCCCTGGTTCTCCCTTTCCCGAACCATCTGGAACGCTTTAGACTGGCTTTATCCACCCCGATGCTGTAATTGTGACCGCACCGGGGTTGTTTTTTGCACCCAATGCGTGGATTCAATTCAATTGATTGGAAGGAACATTTGCCGGATTTGCGGTTATCCCAAAAATTCCAAAAATGATATTTGCCCTGATTGCAGAACGAAAAAACCACCTTACACAGCCCTACGCTCCTGGGGGGTGCACCAAGGGGCGTTAAGAGAGGGTGTTCATGCCTTGAAATATCGCCGTGCCCTCGATTTAGGGCAGTTTTTCGCGTTACGCCTCGCCGAAATGGTGAAACGAGAAGGCTGGGAAATCGATTTAGTCGTGCCAGTTCCGTTGAGTACCGGCCATAAAAAGCAAAGGGGTTACAACCAGGCGGCTTGTATCTCCCAAAACCTTTCCTGGCTGTTGAGTGTCCCGCATTCTAACCGTTCAATCAGAAGAATCAAAGAAACACAGGAACAGATCTTGCTGAACATTAATGAAAGATTTATAAATTTAAATGATGCTTTTTATGGAAACCCTGCTACACTAATGAAAAGGAGAGTCTTGATCGTAGATGACGTGATCACCACCGGAGCCACCATGTTGAATTGCGCGAAAGCCGTGATGATGTCCGGGGCAGATTCCGTTTATGGAATATCAGTTGGGAGGGCGATCTTACGCCATCCAAGGGTTGAGGTTTAAGCTTCCAATTCGTCACACATCTTACCGAGGAGGAAACTATGGAACAGAAATTAGAAATAACAGTCAAGAATATGGAATTAACTGACCGCATCAAAGAGTACATCGAAAAAAAGGTTCCGCGTTTGGAAAGATTATTACCCACCACTGAATTGATGAAATTTGAATTATCTTATGCCAAAACGACCCGGAATCGTGCCGATCGCGAGGTAGCCCAGATCACCCTTACTGGTAAAGGCTTTGTTTTACGTACTGAAGAGCGCAACGCCGACATGCTCACAGCAATTGATGCCGCAGCGGACAAAATGCAGCGACAAATCGAACGGTTTAAGGGCAAGCGCAGCCGTGGACGTGGCGACGGTACGCCGGCCTCTGAGGTCAATCCACCAGTTCTCGATACTCCGGAAGAAATTCGCACGGCCATTGTTCGGCGCAAATCCTTCACCCTCATCCCTATGGATGAAAACGAAGCCATCGAACAGATGGCGCTGGTGGCGCATGAAGATTTCTTCATCTTCTACAATGTTAATTCCAATTCGATCAATGTCCTCTACAAACGCCGTGACGGCGACCTGGGGTTGATCGAGCCGAATTTAGGCTAACCCCATCTTTTACCTTCCCAAGCTGGACAGATATCTGTCCAGCTTTTTTTATAAAGATGTGACTCTAATGTGCCTTCAGTAACAGGTGATTCTGACTCGAATCTCTTAGAATCAGACTGATTGGTCGGTTTTTTCAAGGAGCGCGATGCAAAAACGAAGTCTTGAAACTCGCGGAAGGATCATGCAAGCCTCTCTGCAGTTATTCACGAAACAAGGATATGACGCGACAGGCTTGACGCAAATATGCTCTGAGGCAGGCGTGAGTAAAGGCGCGTTTTACCATCACTTTATTAGCAAACATGACCTCTTTATTCATTTGCTCGAAAGCTGGCTCGTAAAAGTGGATCAGGAATTAAGCGTCGACTTTCAGCACGCCGAAACTGTACCACAGGGGTTGTCGCGAGCAACGGAACCGATCAGCCGGGTTTTTGCGGATGCAGAAGGTCGACTGCCCATGGTGATGGAATTTTGGTTGCAATCCTATCGCGACCCAATTTTGTGGGAGAAAACCATCGCCCCATTTTTTCGTTACCAGGTCTTTTTCGAAAAACTATTGGAAAGAGGTATCCGTGAAGGATCGATCAATGCGATTGACACGAAAGCGGGTGGCCAAATCATTGTTGCCCTATCCCTGGGATTGTTACTGTCCAGTATGTTCGATTCAGGTGGGGCAGACTGGGCGAAGGTCACTCGAGAAGCGATGAACCATTTAATAGTCGGAATGAAAAAGGAGCAATAGATGATACTTGTAACCGGGGCGACAGGACACATCGGCAACGTATTGGTCAGAGAATTGGTAAAGCGAGGTGAGAAGGTAAGGGTATTAGTCTTGCCAAAAGAAGACCTCAGCCCACTAGAAGGTGTGCCGGTAGAAATCGCTTATGGAAACGTCCTGGATAAATCCACCTTAAAACCCGCGTTTATCGGAATCACAACCGTATTTCACCTTGCAGGAATTATTTCGATCATGCCGGGAAAAGATGACTTGGTACATGATGTTAACGTCAACGGTACTTTTAATATTCTTGCTGCCGCTCAAACAGCCGGAGTGGGAAAATTCATCCACACCAGCTCCATCCACGCCTTCAAACGGGTTCCCAAAGGTGTGATTATTGATGAAACCGCGACAATCGACCCGAATTCAGCGATCGCCGCCTACGATCAATCCAAAGCCGAAGCCACCCTTGCCGTCCTTGCTGCCGCGGAGAATGGCTTCCCGGCCGTGGTGGTTTGCCCAACCGGCGTGATCGGTCCCTTCGACTATAAAGGTTCTGAAATTGGGGTGCTCATTCAGAGCTGGATGCATCACCCGGTTAACTTCTTGATTGATGGGGTCTATGATTTCGTGGATGTTCGCGATGTGGTTGAGGGAATGATCCTGGCCCGCGAAAAAGGAAAAGTAGGGCAGATCTACATCCTTTCCGGAGAAATGATCCGTGTTGAAGACCTCTGGCACCTTGTAAAAGAACTGGTTTCATTTCGATCATCTTTTATTAACATCCCGGTCAAATTTGCATCTTTCTTTGCGAAGTTCACACAGTTCTATTATCGCATCACCAAATCCAAACCAAGGTTCACCACATACAGCATCGAAACCCTTCAAACCAACTCGGAAATCAGCAATAACAAGGCGCGTTCCATGCTTGGTTATCAACCCAGATCCATGCGCGATACGATCCTAGATACTGTAAAGTGGTGGAGGCAACGCCTGGTTACGAAAGAATCTGAAGTCAAGTAAAATTCAATTTAATGAAACCATTGCAGTCAGCAAAAGAATCACGTGTGGTACTAATCACCGGTGCGTCCAGCGGTATCGGGGCGAAAACCGCCGAATTCCTGGCAACCAAAGGATTTCATGTATTGCTCACGGCCCGCCGTGGCGACAATCTGGAAAATATCGTAGATCGGATCAGGATTCAAGGTGGTAAGGCGGCGTTTTTTCCAGCCGATCTTTCGGATGAAATCGCCAGAATTAAGTTGATTCAAACCCTGGAAGCGGAACACACCATTCCAGATATACTGATCAACAACGCCGGTTTTGGCTGGTATGGTTTTTATGAGACTATGGATTGGAAGACCGGAAGAGACCTGATCGCGGTAAACATCGAGGCCGTTTCTCACCTTACGCGCCTGCTATTACCAGCCATGCTCAGTAAAAAACGAGGGCACATCATCCACATCGGGTCGATTTCTGGTAAACTCCCCGAGCAAGGAATAGCGCTCTATGCGGCTTCCAAAGCCTTCCTGGATTCCTTTAATACCACGCTGTATCGGGAACTCCGTGGAACCGGCGTGACTTCCTCAGTGATGCGCCTTGGGCCCATTCAAACTGAATTCTTTGACGCTGCCCGTAAACACACCAATGGCGGCAACGTTCCTGCTGAGAGAATGGCCGTTCCGGTCGATCGAGTGGCGAAAGCCGTTTGGCGTTTGACCCAACATCCTCGTAAGGTGGTTTACTTTCCGTTTTATCTGGCAGTATCCCCGCTGTTAGAAACTTTTTTTGGTTTGCTAATAGATATCGTGGGCCCACTGCTTCTTGGCAAGCGAAAACCTCCAAAAATCGATTAAATCTTTTCATCCGGCAAGTTTATCCGCGGGTTTACACCTTGCCAGCACCAACCTGCTGCACTATAATTCGACTGTTAAACTACAGAATCGAAAGGTTAATATTCATGATCGATGTTAATGATCTTCGTAAAGGGGTGGTTTTTGAAGTCGACGGATACCTCTACAAAGTACTTGAGTATTCTTTCAGCAAACCAGGTCGCGGAAACGCCACCATCCGCATCAAGGCGCGTGATTTGCGCAAGGGTAACACCCTTGAAAAAACTTTCACCTCCGGTGAGCGCATTCAGGATGTTCGCCTAGACTTTCACAACGTCCAATATCTCTACACGGATGGCGAACTCTACTTCTTCATGGATCTCGAAACCTTCGAACAACCCGCTATCCCCGCTTCAGTGATCGGTGATTACACAGGTTATTTGAAACCTGAAATGGAAGTCAAACTCACTTTCTACAATAACGAGCCTATCGACATCGAACTCCCCACCACAGTGGATTTGAAAGTTACCTACGCTGAACAAGCCGTCAGAGGCGATACCGCCACGGGTGTTACAAAAAGAGTAACCACCGAAACCGGGCTCGAAGTTGCCACTCCTTACTTCGTTTCCACAAACGACACCATCCGCGTGGACACGAGAACCGGCGACTACGTAACCCGAGTCTAAAAGCCACTATCCTCACTGTCCCTGCTAAGGGACAGTTTGATAAAAGGAAAGCTATGCGCACTCCTGCTGGCATCGAATGTCCTTACTTCTACGGTGATTACTTTCGGGGTAAAAGTACTGAAGAATGCCGCCTGCTCACAAACAAACGCCCGCCAAATGGGTGGACGCCCGACTTATGCAAAACATGCCCCGTCCCAGGGATATCACGGTCTAACGCCTGCGAAAACATGACCCTTTATGCCGACGTAAAAAAAGCCAGAATGATCTCGAAGAGACGGGTATCGGTGACCGCCTATTGTTCCAAATCTAAATCGGAAGTGAAAACCCCCGAAATCGGCTGCGAACTCTGTCACCAAGAACTCTTCATCCCCGACGTCCCAGCTGAATGACACCTGTCACCCTCCTCATCGACTTAGATGATACACTGATCACCAACCCGCAAGAAAGTTTTATGCCGGCGTACTTAAAACTTCTTTCAGCACGGCTATCAAAACATACCCCACCCCAAAAAATGGTTCCCCAGCTTCTGAATGCCACCGATCAGATGCTATTAAAAGATTTACCGTCTAAAACTCTTGAAGAAGTATTTGACGAGAATTTCTATCCCCACCTGGGAATCGAAAAGAAAAATGTGAGTGCAGAGATCGAAGCGTTTTATGAGCAAGATTTCAACTCCCTTAAACACAGCGCTGCTTTGCGACCCGACGCGAGTGAGATGGTGAGTTACGCCTCCTCCAGGGAACATACACTGGTGGTTGCCACAAATCCGCTCTTCCCGATGAATGCCATGCGAACGCGGTTGTCTTGGGGTGGATATGAGCAGCCAGAAAATCCGTTTCGCTATGTCACTTCGTATGAATACATGCATTTTGCAAAACCCAACCTGGCCTATTATGCCGAGATTCTGGGCGTGCTAGGATGGCCGTGCCAACCGGTTGGCATGATCGGCAATAGTCTCAGGGATGACATTCTCCCGGTCGCGAGTCTGGGGTTCCCCGCTTATTGGCTGGATGGGCAGACTTCCCAAGTACCAGACGATGTACAACACCGTGTAACCGTTGGTTCCTTTAAAGATATACTGCCCTGGATCGATTCGCTCGAAAGCAGTGCAGTAGATCTGGCTCCCCAAAGCATTCCAGCAATTCTTGCCGTTTTAAAATCCACGCCGGCCGCGTTGCAACAGCTTACTCGAAATCTGGCAGAAGACGGCTGGCTAAAAAATAAAACTACCAACAGAATGAGTGTGTTGGAATCCGTCAGTCATCTTTTGGACGTCGACTTGGAGATCAACATCCCCCGCATACAAAAAATCCTCAGTGAAGACAATCCAACCATTCAAGGCGTGGATAGTGATGCGAGGTTACTGGAACGTAATTACAACCACAATCGAACCCAGGCGGTATTAGAAGATTTCATCCAGAGCAGGACAATGTTATTAAACTACTTGATTGGCCTGGATGAACGCGCATGGCGGCGTCCAGCCCGGCACTCGATCTTTGGTCCAACTAATCTTCTAGAATTGATTGGTTTCATCGCAATTCACGATCAAGAACATATGCGCCAGTTTTTTGAGGCGATAAAGACTAATTGAGAGTTATTCGACCGGTATTAGAAGTTTGTTAATCTTTACGCAAACCATTGTTTTGGTCTGGCAACCCCCTGTTTAGATTGGTATAATCTTTTCAATTGTGATCCGATAATATGGATCACTTCTGTTCGGAGGATTAAGTGAAACCAAGAAATCAATCATATTTTATCTACTTCTTCTTGTTCATCGCCATCATCGTTCTGGTGGTTATCAGCTTTAACAAAGCGAATTCCACAGACACCGTACTCACCATTAACCAATTGGCGGATGAGATCAAACAAGGCAACATTTTACGAGTTGTTGAAGAAGAGAACAAACTAACCGTTTTTTACAGAGATGGACTGACAGAGAAAACTGCGACCAAAGAGATCGAAGCAACGCTCGTTGATCAACTGCTCGCCCTCGGTGTGACCCCTGAAGACTTATCTGCCACAACCGGGATAAAAATTGAAGTCAAGCCCCCCAGCGCCTTTGCTGGGATACTCAACGCTTTGTTTTATATCCTTCCCTTCCTTTTGTTGGGTGGTGCGTTTTTCTTCATTTTTCGACAAGCGCAAGGGAATAACAACGCAGCCATGTCCTTTGGAAAATCCAGGGCTAGAATGTTTACTGGCGACCACCCCACCGTGACCTTCGCGGACGTGGCTGGAATTGATGAATCCAAAGAAGAATTACGCGAAGTGGTTGAATTCCTTCGTGAACCCCAAAAATTCCTGGCGCTCGGAGCCCGCATCCCCAAAGGTGTTCTGCTCGTTGGTCCTCCAGGAACTGGTAAAACCCTTTTAGCCAAGGCTGTTTCCGGGGAGGCTGGGGTTCCATTCTTCTCGATCTCCGGTTCAGAATTCGTTGAAATGTTTGTTGGCGTTGGTGCCAGCCGGGTGAGAGATCTATTCGACCAGGCAAAACGCAATTCGCCATGCATCGTCTTTGTGGATGAAATCGACGCGGTCGGCCGCCAACGTGGCGCCGGTCTCGGAGGAAGCCACGACGAACGTGAACAAACCTTGAATCAAATGCTCGTCGAAATGGACGGTTTTGACACGGACACGAATATCATCATTGTGGCGGCCACAAACCGCCCTGACATCCTCGACCCGGCGCTCCTACGCCCCGGCCGGTTTGACCGCCGTGTTGTACTCGATCGCCCCGATGTGCGCGGACGTGAAGAAATACTCAACGTCCACATCAAAGGCAAACCCATTGATCCTGAGGTCACCCTTTCGGTGGTTGCCAAATCCACGCCTGGGTTCGTTGGCGCCGATCTTGAAAACCTGGTCAACGAAGCCGCTATTCTGGCAGCCAGACGCAACAAGAAAAGCATTGGGCAGAGCGAGTTTGAAGAATCCATTGAGCGTGTTATCGCTGGCCCTGAAAGAAAGAGCCGTTTGATCAGCGAAGAAGAGAAACGCATCGTCGCGTACCATGAAGCCGGACACGCGGTGGTAATGAACGCCCTGCCAGAAGCTGATCCCGTGCAAAAAGTCTCTATTATCGCGCGCGGTATGGCCGCCGGTTACACCCTGGCCTTGCCCATCGATGATCGCACCCTCATGCCCCGCAAAAAAATGCTCGCGGACATGATCGGGCTTTTGGGTGGCCGGGCTGCCGAGGAGATCGTTTTTGATGACATTACCTCAGGGGCATCGAATGACATCGAACGAGTTACCCAACTTGCCAAGACCATGGTCACACGGCTTGGCATGAGCGCTGAGTTAGGACCAATGGTTTACGGCCAAAAGGAAGAAATGATCTTTTTGGGTCGTGAGATCTCTGAACAACGGGATTATTCAGAAGCAGTCGCCGAAAAAATTGACAAGGAAGTTCGCTCCCTGGTCAACGATGCCTACAAGAAGACCCACGAGATTCTCGTCAAGTATCGCGCTGAGTTGGATCTGGTGGCTCAAAAATTACTCGAAGTTGAAACCCTTTCACGCGATGAGTTTGAAAAGATCTTTCCCCCACCGGTGCCTCACAAGAACGCGACACCGGCCTACGCCAAAAAATAGAAATGAATATCGGGAGCTTTCAGGCTCCCGATTCTTTTTTATCCTCAGATTCCATTGCCACCAATACCCTGCGGAGCGTTTTTCCAACTGGTGACTTGGGAAGGGACTTCACAAGAATAAAATCCTTAGGAATTTTATAGGACACCAGGTTCTTGCGGCAGTAATCCCTTAGCGATTGAAGATCAAAAATGGCAGCATCCGCGACCACCAACCAGGCCCTGACAGCTTCCCCGCTTTCGGAATCAGGCACACCTGCTGCCGCTACCTCAATCACTCCTGGAAACGCGGATAACACCTGCTCCACCTCCGTCGGCCAAACCTGTAAACCATTGACTTTGATCAACTCTTTGATCCTACCAACAATGTAAAAATACCCGTCCCCGTCCATTTTGGCTACATCACCCGTACGCAACCAGCCATCTTGCAGCATTACCGCGGATTCTTCTGGCATTTCGAAATACTCTTTCATCACTTGTGGGCTGCGAATCCACAACTCCCCCTGTTCGCCCACGCCCACGTTCCTCTTAGCGTCTTCCAGATCAACAATGCGACATTCCACATCAGGCAACGGTAAGCCGATCGACCCCGCGCGGTTTTCACCTTGAATCGGGTTGCAATGGGTCGCGGTGGGCGCTTCTGAAAGCCCATACCCTTCCACCAATTTTCCACCAGTCAAACTTTCAAATTTTTGTCTAACCTCTTCCAATAACGGTGCCGACCCGGAGATACAGGCTTTAATCGAGCGTAAATTGATCTCACCATTCAGCGCGCTTGGGTGATGGTTAATGGCATTGTAGATAGAAGGGACGCCAGGGAAAAATGTTGCCGAATTTTGTTGCACGGATTTAAGCATTCCTTCCAGGTCGCGCGGGTTTGAAATGAGCACGATCGTGGCGCCTAACGCGATGCCCACGTTTAATCCGATCACCATGCCGTACACATGGTAAAGTGGAATGGCGGTAAGAAACACCTCTTGCCCGTCTTTGAGAGTCGAGAGCCAGGTCTTAAATTGAATCACATTCGCAACCACATTGCGGTGCAACGCGAGGGCTGCCTTGGGCACACCTGTTGTGCCACCACTGAATTGAAGCACGGCAGGCGCATTGCCTGACAGTATTGGTACTTCCACTTTGTCTGCCGATAGTTGAACCATATTCTCGAAGCTAATTATTTGAACAATAGATGTGGTTTCCGGTAAGGTGTCATCGGTCAATACCAATTTTTTTATCTCATGCTCGGAGCAGATTTCAAGGTAATCCGCCTTGCGGGTTGCAGAACCGATATACAGGTCAGGTTTGGCTATCCTTACTTGAAAAACCAGTTCCGGCACCGGGTAAGAAGGATTCAAAGCAGCCACTATCCCTCCCGCCATCAAACTTCCGTAGAATGCGATTACAAATTCGGGGATATTTGGTAAACAGATCGCCACCCGTTTACCAGGCTTGAGTCCTAGGTGCGTCAGGTTTTTCGAGAATGCCAGCGACTTTGCGCATAAATCGCCATAGGTCAAGGATTGTTGTTCATAAATCAAAGCCACCCTGTCAGGGTTTACCTCTGCTTGCCTTACCAGGAATTCCTGAATGCAAATTTCAGGGTAAACCAAACTAGTGGGCACTCCCGGATCATACACTTTGGTCCAAGGCTTGTTCATGATGAGGGTTCCTTCCACTTACTGACTTTAGCACAGATATCCTCCAACGGGTCAGGGATCATCGAAAACCAATCGATCGAAGAATCATCGGGTTTAAACCAATTCGCTTGTCGCCTGACGAATTGGCGGGTTTTGCGCCTCATGACAACTTTGGCTTCTTCCAACAAAAGATTGCCATTCAAGACCTGGATGACTTCTCGATAACCGATGGCAGATAAAGTAGAAAGTTGTTCGGAGTATCCCCTATCTAGTAAGGCTTTTACTTCGTCAACGAATCCCTGATTAAACATAATCTCGATACGTTCGTCCACCCTGGCGTAAAGGTCTTCCCGCGTTCGGGCCAGCCCGATCACCTTGAAATCCAGATCATGTGGCGCTCGATCTTTTTGTTGAGAAAACAATCGGCCTGTACAAAAAATTACCTCCAACGCGCGCACTGTGCGACGCAGGTTATTGGCATCTATTTTCGAGGCGGCCGAAGGGTCGATCAAACCCAATTTTTGATGAAGTTTTTCCGGCCCAATTTCTCCAGCCCAATTTTCAAGCACCTGTCGCAATACTGCGTGAGGTTGCTGTGTCGGTAAGATCCAACCTTCTACCAATGAACGCACATATTGCCCAGTTCCACCAACAATGATCGGCAGATGTTGGCGTGAGAGCACCTCCTCGATCTTTTCGAGCACCGCTTTTTGATACAATGCAAGCGACCAAACCTCATCTGGATCGGCGAGATCTATAAGATGGTGCGGAACCCTGGCCATTTCTGTCGGGTTGGGTTTAGCCGTGCCAATATCCATACCGCGATATAACAGTCGGGAATCCGCTGAAATGATCTCCCCATTAAACCGTTCGGCTAACCGGATGGAAAGCTCGGTCTTCCCCACGGCGGTGGGTCCTATCACGATCAAGACTTTCCCTCTTGAATCAATCATTGATGTCTTCATACCACTCGATTTGGGGATGAGCAGTCCCTGGATGGCCAATGATCGCGATCACATGGATACGCCAATCTTCACTGTATTCGGGGTGTTCAGATAAATAGATTTCTGCCGAATCCTGCATGTGCTCCAGTTTTTCATCGGTCACCGCCTCTTCCGGGTATACAGTTTGCGTGTTAGAACGTGTTTTAACCTCAACAAAAACAACTTTGCCATCTTTTTCAACTATTACATCGATCTCCCCTGCTGCGGTGCGGACGTTTTGGGCGACAAGTTTAAAACCTCGCTGCAAAAGAAAGTCCACAGCAATGGATTCGCCCCATCGTCCAATGCGTTGATTATGAGTAAGATTTTTATTTTTTGGCACGTCAACCTCATTTACCTTATAGAAATTCTACCTTAACTTCATTACACGCAACCTTGAAACCCAAATCCTGATAGAATTGTACAAAAAGTGAGATGGAATGCCTGCAGCGGAATTGATCGCCATTGGAACCGAACTCCTTCTGGGTGAGATTGTTGACACCAATACCAGGTTTATTGCGCGCCAATTAAGAGATATTGGGGTCGATCTTTTCAGAAGCACAACCGTTGGCGACAATCTGGACAGAATCACGTCCCTGATCAAGGAATCTAGTCAGCGGGCGGACATTATCATCACCACAGGTGGACTGGGTCCGACAGTAGATGACCCGACTCGCGACGCAGCCGCGGCAGCGTTTGGACTTCAAAATGATTTCCATCCCGAATTATGGACAGAAATTCAACAACGCTTTCTAAAACGGTCCATTCCCATCTCAGAAAACAATCGCAAACAAGCTTACATTCCATCGGGGGCGATTGTTATCAAAAATCCGGTAGGAACAGCACCGGCATTTATTCTTAATCAAGGCGAAAAAACACTCATTTGCCTGCCCGGTGTTCCTCGTGAAATGGAAACCCTCTTGTTTTCAGCGATACTCCCCTGGTTGAAGCAACATTACAACCTGAAAGGCATCATCAAAGCCAGGGTTTTACACACGGTTGGTGTGCCCGAATCCAGGGTGGATGAAATGATCGCTGACCTGGAAGTTCTATCCAATCCTTCTGTGGGTTTATTAGCGCATCCCGGTATTGTGGATATACGCATAACTGCCAAGGCGGATTCCGAGGCTGTTGCCAATGAAATGATCCTGAAAATTGAGAGCGAAATCAAAAATCGCCTTGGGGAAGATATTTTTGGTTGCGATGGAGAGACACTTACCTCAACGATTCGCCACCTTTCCGAACAACTTGCGCACTCACCGTCTTTACAGGTTGAAGGTTTTTCGCCTCAATCTGAAAAAGCATTTATCGAAACAGCTTTGTTGGTTACACCAGGAAATTCATTTTTCGCTGCAAACCTCACCCCGGGTACTGGGACGATAATCGATCATTATATTTGCCAATTTTTTGATACGACACCTGTGGCAAAGGTACAGGTCACGCACATCAATTCGCGTGGCAACCATGTGTATAGCCGTGAATTTCAAGGAGCGCCAGGTCTGAAAGAAGAGTGGGCGCTCAATTTTGCCTTAGGAACCATCTTCCACCAAATTCAAATATCCATTAATGCCAAGGAGACCAATGAACAAAGGTGACTTGATCCTTAAAAACGCGATCGTCCTGACTATGGACACGGAACTCAATCAATATGACCCAGGTGCTCTGGTTGTCAAAGGCACGGACATTCTTGCAGTAGGTCCAGAAAAAGACATCCTCGCTAACTATTCCGCGGATAAAGTTTTGGATTGCGGAGGCAAAGTGTTAATGCCAGGCCTCGTCAACGCTCATACCCACGTGCCCATGAACCTGTTGCGAGGGCTGGCCGATGACCTCCGCCTTGATGTTTGGTTGATGGGTTACATGATGCCTGTCGAACGCGAATATGTTTCACCCGATTTTGTGCGCTTGGGAACACAATTAGCCTGCGCCGAAATGATTCGGTCGGGAGTGACCACCTTCGCCGACATGTATTATTTTGAAGAAGACATCGCCAAAACTACGGCCGAGATCGGCATGCGGGCTTTGTGTTCACAAACGGTGATGAAATACCCCACTCCAGATGCCCAATTTTTTGAACAGAGTCTTGAAATGGCGCGCGACTTTATTAAACGTTGGAAGGACAACGACCTCATCGTCCCTTCTGTGGCGCCACACGCCCCATACACTTGCCCACCCGAAATCCTGAAAGCCACGACCGCATTGGCTTGCGAGTTCGATATCCCCCTGCATACCCACTTATCTGAAACCGCGTTTGAGGTTGATAACATGCGCAAGGACCAAGGTATGCCGGTAATCCCTTATGTGAAAAAACAAGGATTGTTTGAAGCTAAAGTCTTAGCCGCGCACTGCGTCCACGTGGACGACGGCGAAATTCGCACATTGCAACATCTGGGGGCAGGGGTTGCGCACAATCCTTCTTCAAACCTCAAATTGGCATCAGGTATCGCACCGGTTCGCCGCATGCTCGAACTCGGGTTGAATGTGGGCATTGGCACAGATGGCGCCGCTTCAAACAACGACCTCGACATGTTTGAAGAAATCCGATTAACCTCGTTTTTACAAAAGGGAACCAGCGGAGACCCTACCACGCTGCCCGCTCGTCAGGCATTGCTCATGGGCACCCGCTTGGGCGCGCAGGCATTGCACATGGGGCACCTCACAGGCTCACTCACAACCGGCAAACGAGCTGACCTGATCCTGGTTGACCTTTCACCGTTGCACAACAGCCCACAATTCAAACACAATCCACAGGGTGCCTATGCCCAACTCGTCTACGCCACCAAGGCTTCTGATGTAACCGATGTGATGGTCAATGGGAAGTGGTTGATGCAATCGCACCAACTGCTTCATATCGACGAGGTCGAAATTCTGCGCAACAGCCAGGAATACGCTCGAAAGATCGACAACTTCCTGATCAAACGTGAATCATCCGTTCTATCAAAACTTATTGCCATCGGGGGCGCCGCTGAGGAGGAAAGCTTCGAGATTCAGATCAAGGTGCGTGTCAAAGATCCTGACACCATCCTCACAGCCCTTCAGCGTCCGGAAATCGAAATCATTCGCGAACGACATTATCACGAATTTGACCTCTACTTTTTCTTCAAAGATGTCGAACAAGGTATCTTGCGGTATCGCGAGGATGAATTCCTGGACAAGGAACACAAGATCGACCAGGTCAGGTCACGGTTGACCCTGATCGGCCAAACCGTTGAAGATCGCTTCCCGCAGGAAGTATTATTATCGCGCAGTCGTTACCTGGCTAGCGCCACCCAGAGCCCACGCTTTTATCGAGAATACTTCAAACCGCACCTTGAGAAAGAAATCGAAAAAGATAGAGTAAGATTCCTGGTCAAATATAAAGGGTTCGAATTTTTCATCAACATCGACAAGATCATTAAACCTAGCCTCGGCGATTTTCTTGAAGTCAAGAGCCGGACTTGGAGCCGCCAGGATGCCGAACAAAAATCCGCGTTGGTAACCGAGCTGATCAAGTTTCTTGGTGGCGACTTGCATGAAACCACTTCGGATGATTACATCGAAATGGTGAAATAGGGTACTCCGCGGAGTAACATTTTGGAATCCTTACACGTATTATTTGTTTCAGCGGAAGCCGACCCATACGTTAAAGTGGGCGGTTTGGGGGATGTTGCGGGTTCACTCCCCCTCGCGCTACAACAGCATTATCGGCTTCTCTCTCCGGAAATGAACTTTGATATCCGTCTGGTGATCCCATTTTATGGGCTTATTCATAAACAAGGCTTGACCTTGAAAAACGTCGGGGTTATTCCAATCGCAACCACAAATGGTGAGGTGCAGGCGACAATTCATGAGATCGTAGATGCGCCCATCCCCACTTACCTGGTTTCGGGTGACCCGATCCGTTTGGAAGACCCTGTTTATAGCGGTAACGCCGACAAAGACGCTGATAAATTTGTATTTTTTTCCTTAGCCTCTTTGAAGCTTCCTGGATTACTAAATTGGCGAGTGGACATCTTGCACGCCCAGGACTGGCATTCCGCGGTGGCAGTTCATGAATTAATAAGCCTGCGGAAGAAAGATTCTCATCTTGCTCCTTGCAAGAGTGTGCTGACGATCCACAACTTGCCTTACATGGGCTCCGGCTCGGAAAACGCGTTGAAAAGATACAAGGTCAAGAGCTCTCGAGATTTATCTTTACCTGAATGGGCTCGTAAGATCCCGCTGCCCATGGGCTGCTCCGCAGCGGACGAAGTGATCGCAGTTTCCAAGGGTTACGCGGATGAGATCATTACCCCGGAATACAGCTCCAATTTACACGAATTTTTTCTCCAAAACAAAAACAAGCTCAGCGGTATCGTGAATGGATTGAACACCAATGTTTGGGACCCTTCCTCCGATCACTTCATCTCCCAAACGTTTTCAATTGCTACTCTTTCCAATAAATCGCATAATAAAACTGCCATGCAAATAGAACTAGATCTTCCAGAAGATGACAAAATACCCATGGTTATTTTCATCGGCCGCTTGGATCAACAAAAAGGCATCGAAATCGCGGTCGAAGCTTTGCGTCTAATGGCTAAAGCAAAATTCCAGGTCGTCTTGCTGGGGTCGGGAAACCCGACTCTCGAACAAACGTGTCGAGACCTCCAAGAAGAGTTCCCCTTAAAGGTGAGGGCCAGCATTACCTTTGATGCGGCGTTTTCTCACCGGCTCTATGCGGCTGGCGACATTATCCTGATCCCCTCGCGTTACGAGCCCTGTGGGTTGGTGCAGATGATCGCCATGCGTTATGGCTGCATTCCGGTAGCCCGTGCGACTGGCGGTTTGAAAGACACAATTGACAATTCTTCAAAGAACCGAACTGGTTACTTGTATTTAGGCTTGGACGCGAAAAGCTTGAAGAACACTCTAACCAAGGCACTTATTAAGTTTTCAACACCTGAGGAATGGCGCGCGATTCAAAATCGGGCTATGAATGTTGACTTCTCGTGGAATCGTTCTGCTTCTGCTTACGCCGAAATCTATGATCGGTTGGCAGGCCATAAGCGCAAAGGACAACCCAAATGATTCGTAAGCGTGCTTCAGGCATCATTCTACACCCCACGAGTCTGCCTGGCCCGGATGGCATCGGCGACATGGGACCAGAAGCCTACCGTTGGGTCGATTTTCTCCGGCTTTCCAACTGCAAGTTATGGCAAATTCTTCCGCTCGGGCCTACCGGTTTTGGTGATTCACCTTATCAATGTTTTTCCGCGTTTGCAGGCAATCCTTACATGATTAGCCCCACTCTCTTACTTGAACAGGGATTGTTGCGTTCAGGCGATCTATCAGACCGCCCTGTTTTTCCGCAGAATCATGTTGATTATGGCGCAGCGATCACTTGGAAAAATACGCTCCTGGACAGGGCTTTCAATCACTTCCGTAAAAGTAAAAAACCTGCCCTTCAACAAGAATATCAAGATTTTTGTGAAAAAGAAAAGCATTGGCTCACAGATTTTGCGCTTTTTATGGGGATCAAGGAGTGTCAGGGTGGAGTTTCATGGGACCAATGGCCTGCCGGTTTAAGAGCACATGAAGAAGTCAGCCTTGACACATTTGAGTCAAAAAACATTATTTCAGTGGATAGGCAAAAGTTCCGTCAATTCATTTTTTTCCGCCAGTGGTCAAACCTGAAAACTTACGCCCACACGAAAGGCGTCCAAATCATTGGTGATATTCCCATTTTTGTGGCGTACGACAGCGCGGATGCCTGGGCACACCCAGAACTATTCTATTTCAACCGCTTTGGAAAACCCACTTGTGTAGCCGGAGTTCCACCAGATTACTTTTCACCAACTGGTCAATTGTGGGGCAATCCGATTTATCGCTGGGAGTTCCACAAACGATCAGGATTCGATTGGTGGATTAAACGAGTCAAGGCTGTCCTTGAGTTTGTTGATATACTCCGGATCGATCATTTTAGGGGCTTCGCGAGTTATTGGCAAATCCCATTTGGAATGCCCACCGCGGAAAAAGGGCGTTGGGTTAAAGGTCCCGGTCAAGCGGTCTTTAAAGCCATTCGGACGGCGGTGCCTACTATCTCCATCCTTGCTGAAGATCTAGGTGAGATCACCCCGGATGTGATTGAATTGAGGGATTCTTTAGGTTTACCCGGCATGAAAGTCCTCCAATTCGCGTTCGCTTCGGATGAAAAAGATCCATTTTTGCCCCATAATTATTCACACAATTGTGTCGCCTATACTGGCACGCATGATAACGACACCACCTTTGGCTGGTATAAAACAGCTACCGAGAAGGAAAAAGATCATTGTCGCAAGTATTTGGGGCGATCGGGTGAAGATATCGCTTGGGATTTAATCCGGCTCGCGTGGGGGTCGGTCGCCGATTACGCGCTCGCACCCATGCAAGATTTATTAATTTTGGATTCCACGGCGCGGATGAATTATCCCGGTAAACCCGCTGGAAATTGGGGCTGGAGGCTGTCGCCTGGCAGCATAACCCAAGACCTGGTTATACGTTTGCGGGACCTTAATCAACTTTACGATCGGTAGTTAATATCGAGCCTGATGGCTCGATATTATTAGTCTGGAAGAACAATATCTTTTTTTTGTGTGCGGGTCGCTACCGCGATCCCTGCCAGGATGAGTACTCCACCGAATACTTCCAACCCGGTGGGAGACTCGCGCAAGAAGAAGTAGGCAAGGATTACTGTACCAACTGGTTCGCCCAATAATGCGATTGAAACGTACGAAGCCGAAAGGTATTTCAACAAGTAATTAAAAATGGAGTGACCCAAGATCTGGGGTACCGCCGCGAGTAAGAGAATCCATAGGTAAACCTCCGCCGGAAAACCGGTGAAAGAGTACCCGCGAATAACGACCAGCAATAATAGTACCAATGCTGCGATTCCGTATACTACAAATGTATAGGTTAATAAAGTTAATCCACTGCGGACGCGCCGGCCAACCATCAAGTAGCCTGCGGAAAGGAAGGCTCCTGCCAAGGCCAGCAGGTTACCCAAAGACCCGCGTCCTTGGAAGAACTCCCCTACGGAAGAACAATCAAAGTTTGATGATGTTAAGGTACATGCACCATTCAATCCGACAATGACACTTCCAGTTAACGAAATTACCAAACCAGCCAGCACCCAGGTAGTGATCTTTTCGTTAAGAAAAAAAGGCGAAAGTAGAGCCACCCACAACGGAGCAGTCGTTACCAAAACCACCGAGCTGGCCACGCTGGTGAACTCCAGTGAGCTAATCCAAGCCGCGAAATGCAACCCAAGAAAAACTCCCGCCAACAGAAGCAGCCAAAGAGTTTTTTTCGGCAAAGAGCGAATTTCGGGAATCGCTCGTTTGAAGGTGAATGGTGCGAGCATCAAAACCGCAATCGCCATCCGGCCAGCCGCGATAACCAGGGATGGCGCTTCAGATTGGGCAAATCGGATGAACAATGACGCGGTTGAGACTGCCAAAATTCCCAGGATAAGAATTGGCAGTTTGGATTTCGGTGTGGTCGATTTCATAATTTTGAATGATTCCAATTCTGGTTTTTTTTATCGTGTTTCTCGTGTTCACTTGACAAAGCCGGGGGGCTTGGCTAGAATCTTATTGTACTTGATTGAATGGATTGGCTTGGCGAAAGCCAGCCCTTATCAGGAAATGGAGGATGATATGGCTTTTGAATTAACGCCACTGAAGTACGCGTTGGATGCCCTCGAGCCAATCATTGATGCCCAAACGGTTGACATCCATTTTAATAAACACCACGCCACTTACCTTAAGAACTTGAACGCCACAATTGAGAAACATCCGCAATTCTTTGAATGGACTCTCGAAAAACTGTTGGGTAACCTAGAAGTGCTCCCGGATGACATCCGCTTGGCGGTGCGTAACATGGGTGGTGGCGTTTATAATCATAATATCTATTGGGCAGGAATGGCGCCTGGTCAGAGTGGTCAACCGGTTGGATCTCTAGCCACAGCCCTTTTAAAAACATTCGGCAGCTTTGAGCAGTTCAAAGCCGATTTTGAAAAAACATCTCTGGCTCGTTTTGGCAGTGGCTATTGCTGGCTCAGCAAGAACCCAGACAACAACCTGGTTATCCACTCTACAGCCAACCAGGATTCACCCCTACAAGAAGGATTGCATCCAATTTTGGTCGTTGATGTTTGGGAGCACGCGTATTACTTGAAATACCAGAACAGGCGGGGTGATTACCTAGCAAATTGGTGGTCATTGGTTAACTGGCATGAAGCGGATACCCGTTTTGCCTGAGAATAAAAAGTTCAAATTACACAACGGAGGCTACGATGGCAAGAGTGATTACTAGTTTATGTCAAAGAGAAGGTGGTTGCGCGACGGTTTGCCCGGTGGAATGCATCACTCCAGGAAAACCCGGGGATCAGTACCCTTGGTATTACATTGATGCTGAAACCTGCATCGATTGCGGCGCTTGCGAATCAGAGTGCCCTTTTAGCGCGATTTTCCCCGAAGATGAGGTGCCATCCGCGTTTACCGCCAAGGGCGGCGAACGTCTCTCCATGCCCAAGGGCACCGCTGGCTTCCCAGATGCTTTCGACACCAAGAATCGCGATGGTGAAGCAGTACACCTTCCCGCTACACGTGTCTTGGCAGCGGGTGAAGTGGTCGACTTAACCCCGGCAATCGAGGTTAATAATGAGTTTTACAAATCGGGCCCTGGCTACAACGCCAAATAACCTACCCCACATATTGCGAGGAGATCCTTTGGATCTCCTCGTTTTTAATTACAGGTGTATGACAGGTGTTCTTCGAAGGTTCTTGAAAACACATGCGAACCAGACTGGTCGCAATTAGCACGGAAGTAATAGTATTCACTCTGGGCGGGTGATGCCACCGCCAAAATGGAAGGCAGATCAGGGTTCGCAATGGGCGTTGGTGGCAAACCTGGAATGACATAGGTGTTGAATTCGGAGGGCGTACTAAGATCACTTATTGCCAGGGGTGTTTTCCACCACCCTCCCCAACTTTCACTGTACCCCAGCGAGTATTGCACCGTGGGGTCCGTTTCCAGTTTGATGCCGGCTGCCAGTCGGTTATAAAAAACAGATGCCATCAGACTGCGTTCGTTATCGTCAAAAGTCTCGCGCTGAATGATCGAAGCCAGGGTGATTGCTTGCTGAATGTTAAGCCCATGCATTTGGAGATTGTTTTGAAGGTCTGAGGTAACGACCTGGGTAAACCGTCCGACAAAAATAAGTACCAACTCTTCAGGGCTGATGACACGTGGAATTGTGTAATTGCCTGGAAACAGGAACCCCTCGAGAGTGGTTAATCCCTGTAAACCATCTGGAAGCGGCAAGCGATTCGAGTTTCGCACCACCGCGAGGAAGGATTCCGGATCCACTTCAATTCCTGAAATGGGCAAGGCGGCGGCGATCTCCTCCGCCCGCCACCCTGGATAAATATAAAACGGGACCTCGGCTGAATACGTTGATAGAATTGCCTCAGCAATTTGGACGGCAGTTAGCGTGTTCGAAAGAGAAAAATCTCCGGCTTTGACCTGGGTATCGTATCCTTTATAGATGATGAAATTTCTTAATGCTTTCCAGTTGCGGATCAATCCCCTCGACTCAAGATCCATGGCGACCTGCGAAACACTTGCCCCTGATTGAATGGCAAAGTTTTCGACCGTTTCCACCAAGGCTGGTGATTCCAACAAGTCATTTGTTTGAGTGATTATCTTAAGGCTGTAATTCCATTTTTGAATGGGTGTCAGGTTCTCTGCTGCGGGTCCAAATTTTTCTTCGGCAAGTAAAGGAACGCCCATCCAAACGATGAATACTCCGATCACGAGCAACAAACTGATCAGAAAAAGTGGAAGGATTGAAATGGAGTCATTAGTGCTTTGTGTCCGGGGCATGCTCACTCCGCCAATCGAGATAAGTTTGTAAAATGATCACCGCAGCCAGATCGTCAAGATGACCACCGCGTTTTTTTCTATTCGTTCCCATCGAAATTCTTGCCTTTTGAGCTTGCTGGGTACTGCCATGTTCATCCCACAAAATCACGGGTAAATTTGTAAGTAAGTGAAGCGTGTCTGAAATTATTTGTGCGTGCCGAACTTGCGGTCGGATTTCGCCACTTTCCTCAAAAGGCGCACCCACAATGATCTGTATTACCTCGTTTTCCCGCGCCAGTCGAGCAATCTCTTCGCAATCACTATTTAAGGAAACATGGTTGACAATAGCCAACGTCCGGGCTATCGTGCAGGTTGGGTCACTAATGGCGAGCCCAATCCTTTTTTCCCCGGGGTCAACCGCCATGATCCTGCCTGTCACGCGTCACTCCCTATCTCAAATCGAAAACGAGAGGACAGGAAGGGCATCCACGGCCACCATCGGGCGATTCCGCTGATCTCCGCCGGTTTCATTTGGGGAATCACGCCCGAAATCAAGGGTTCTATTTCCACTTTTCTACGTCCGGCGATTTTTTCTGCAATTTGATCACCAGGCCAAGAAGGCATGATCAAGCGGCTCGCCCTGATCGTCCACTGGGTAAATCCATCAGCGGAAAGCGAATAATCCTCCACTGTTTCGATATGGATCCTACCCTCAGAGGCTGTCATTCCAGTAGGCAGGTTACTATCCAGTACCAGTTTGGCAATCGCGCCTAAGTCTTCTTGAGAAAACGCATCGATCTTAAAACGAACCGTCATCCTCAAGTTAGCTGTATCTGCGGGCTCGCCAGGTGGGTTGACTTTTTCTTCCAACAAGATTTCTTCTATTTCTAGGGTTGGGTCGATTAAAGACTCATCATCATTGAGCTTCGATTGAAACAAATCGTACGCCTGTTTTTCCAGATTTTTTAATAATTGAGTTTTAAGAACCAGGTAATCAGCATCCGTGGGTGTGGTTGTTTTCAGGCTCTCTCCACCGCGAAAATCTTCCTCAATGGATGTCGAGACGTGTGTAGCGGTCGGTCCAAGTATTGCGATTACTGAGCCTGAACGAAGATTGCCTTCTAGACCCGGGCGAAGTGCCTCCACAACCCCTTCAACCATAATCTGGCTATTCCCCAAGAGGGTCACATCCTCTAATAAGACAAACTCCAACATCTCATTTTCAATTGAAATGTAATAAAGGATCGACCCGGAACTCACTGTAACGAGATGGTCTGTAAGGTTGGTGAATAATACCTTTCCAGATGCTTTATCAATTGGGATTTCAGTGAACCCACTACCTGGTCGTGAAAGTTCACCGCTGACGTCGACATTATTGCGGGTAACCTGAATATTTCCTGATGGGGTCACACCTGAAAAATCTGGCGAGGCTTGGATGGAAATGTCCAGGCTTTGAGTTGTGAGTTCAGGGTAAAGGGTGATTGTCGCGGATGGGAATATAAAAATTGCCAGAGCAATCAGGCTTGTTACCCCCAAAATAAGAGAAATGATCCTGGTTCCAAGTCCTGCGACATTATCTGTTATTTTTCTTCCAACCGCCTCTCGTGACCTGGTTAGTTCGGCCGAACCTTTTGGAAACTTTTTTTCCAGGCTGATTGGGTTGGACTGTTTCCAGTCGCCTTTTTCTGCGGCGGGAATCGAAGAGAAAACTGGAACACCCACGACGATGGCGTTCTCCTGGATGACAGGATGATGTGTCACTAAAGCCAAATCGGAACCCAAAGCTACGGCTGAACGTTTAATTAACGAGAGGTCGATCGCGTCACGCAATAGTTTTCCACGTTTTGGCCAAACCAGGATCATACGCTGGCAGGATTGCCAGGCCATCTTATCCCTGATGGAGACAACATCATCATGTGCTTCAAGTTGGATCACATTGGTTTTCATGCTTATCGAATAGATTATACATGAATCGATGTGCCCAAGCCTGTCGATGGAGATTAGCCTGGGAGTACCTTTTTGGCACGTGGACGGTCTTAAGACTATAATAAATAGATAAATTGAGAGGCAAAATGCGAAAAACCATCTTAATCTTCATTCTTTTCATACTTTTGTTGAGTTCATGTAACCTGCCATTAACCCAAACCACGGATTCAGCGTCCGTGATCGCCACGCGGGTCGCTGGCACCATCAGCGCGGTGGAATCAACGGTCGCGGTTGAAGCCACCCAACAAGTTAACCTCCCCACAGTAGGTGTGCCAAGTGAAACACCATCGCCCACTGTCACTTTGACGGTCACGCCAACCTCCACCACATCCCCCGAGGATCCGAAACTATCGCTTGGTGGTCCAGATTTCCAATTTAACACTTCCAGCGGCGGCAACCCCTTCGGGTTGACAGGCAGCCCTTATGAGGATGAAGCCATCCGAGTTTCTATGTCGGCAGGTGCGTTGAACTTCACCAGCAAAGCCGTATTGGGTGGCAAACGTTGGCGTCTGACTTCACCGCAACCGACCGATTTTTACCTGGAAGGCACCTTCAAAGTTACCACCTGTAGCGGGTTAGACACCTACGGCATCGTCAGCCGAGCCCCGGATTACTCATCCGGACAGGGGTATTATTTTGGAGTCACCTGTAATGGCAACTTCGTTTTTGATCGATGGAATTCGGGTGGTGCGTCGAACTTGGTATCTTGGACACCCGATACACACATCCTCACTGGAAACAACCAAACAAATCGTATCGGTATGAAGTTAACAGGTGAAAGTATTCGGCTGTACATCAATGGTGCGCTGGTGCGCGAGTTTACTGATCCTGGCCTACCCGCAAAAGGACACATCGGTGCTTACGTTTCTGCGCGTGACAATCCTAATTTTTCAGTCGACCTGGTGGAACTCTTAATGTGGGTTCAATAAGTTGCGCATCAATGTTAACCCAACCAAACCTCTCTACTGACAACGCGATCCGCAACGCCAACCGCTGGCTGGACCAGAAACCGGTGTATGTCGATACCGAGACAACGGGGCTTGAAAAAACAGATGAAGTGGTCGAAATTTCCATTCTCGACCACGATGGCAGCGTTTTACTCTCCTCGCTGGTGAAACCTTCCAGCGCGATCCCCCTCGCGGCCCAAAAAATCCACGGTATCACCAATGAAATGGTTGCCAGCGCGCCAAGTTGGCCAGTGCTTTGGCCTAGGATTCGAAATTTTTTATTTGGCAGGATCATCGCTGCCTACAACGCGCCCTTTGACTTGCGCATGATGCAGCAATCCCATAACCGTTACCGCCTGCCCTGGCGCGAGAATTTCAATATGGTGGATGTATTGCCCATCTATTCAGACTATCGGGCTATTTGGGACCCCGTGCGAAGATCGGTGAAATATTTCAAACTCGAAGAAGCTGGTTCGTTTTTTAAGATCTCACTTCCTAACGCTCACCGTTCAGCGGCGGATGCGCTCTTAACCAGGGCAGTCTTGCATTGCATCGCCAGCCGCGCATATTCCACATCATGAGAAATTAGATTGAATCTGTTGACTCTAAACGCGATCCAGCAAGACATCATCCAAGCCCCAACAGACGCGAAGATTTACATCAGCGGACAAGCCGGGTCTGGAAAAACTATGACCGCGATTCATCGGTTGCGCGCATTGGTCGATCAAGGCATACCTGGTGAATCCATCCTGGTGCTCCTCCCGCAACGCAGCCTGGCTCGTAATTATCAGGATTTGATTAAAACCCCTTCCTTCCCTTCCAGTGGCGAACCCGCGCTCATGACTATAGGTGGTCTCGCACAGCGTATGGTCACCCTTTTTTGGCCTATCATCGCCAAAGAAGTGGGGTTTCAGATCCCCACCCAGCCACCTCAATTCTTGACCCTCGAAACCGCGCAGTATTATCTGTCCTCATTGATGGAGCCTTTGCTGAAAAAAGGGTATTTTGAGAGCGTCACCATCGACCCAAACCGACTTTACAGTCAAATTTTGGATAACCTGAATAAATCCGCGGTAGTGGGGTTCCCCCCTAATGAGATTGCCAACCGACTTGTGCAAGCCTGGGCAGGCAAATCTTCCCAGGCGATTATTTATCAACAAGCCCAAGAATGCGCTCTCGCGTTTCGAGATCTATGCTTGAGGGAAAACCTTCTCGATTTCTCGTTGCAGTTGTCGGTTTTTGCTCAACATCTCTGGCCTTCTCTGCTTTGCCGGCAGTACCTGACTCGCACGTATCGCCACCTGATCTATGATAATGCTGAAGAAGATTACGCCGTGGCGCATGATATTCTTGTATCCTGGTTACCCGATTTTGATTCTGCCCTGATTATCCAAGACGAGAACGGCGGGTATCGTTCATTTATGGGCGCCGACCCTGTTTCCGCCGCACGCCTGGCGACTGGATGTTCAACACGGATGTTCTTCACTGAATCCTTTACGAAAACACCAGCCTTGAACCTGCTCGAGACAACCCTTACAAACAGCCTGGTGGAACATAAAGTTATCGATCCTGTGGATCGCTCGATCAACGATGCTTTTTCCATCCATTCTTTCCGTTTTTATCCACAAGTCATGGATTGGGTCTGTTCAGAAGTGGATGACCTGATTCACACAAAATCGGTTGCCCCAAACGAGATCGCCATCTTGACCCCTTTTTTGAGTGATTCCCTTCGGTTTTCATTTGCGAATCGATTTGAAAAATTGAAACTTCCCATTACGTCCTTCCGACCATCACGCGGATTGCGAGATGAACCGGCCATTAAAGCCATGCTCACTTTAACAAAGATAGCATGTCCGGGTTGGGGATTAAGACCCTCTAAAGATGAAGTACGTTCTTGCTTTATGCAGACCCTTTCTGGGTGCGATTACATCCGGGCGGATTTGCTCACTCAGGTATTGTTCAATGCCACAACAGGAAGCCTGCGTTCCTTTGATGAACCCATACAACCTGAAATGCGGCAGCGGATCACCTTCCTCGTTGGAGAGCGTTTTGAAAAGCTTCGTCAATGGCTCGAAACCAACCCCCTGAATGACGATTTGGACTTGGATATCTTCCTGGGCAGATTGTTTGGTGATGTGCTTTCTCAGGCGGGTTTTGAATTTCATCAAGACTTCGAGGCTGCTGGTGCTGTAAACCGGCTGGTGGAATCCGCTCGAAAATTTCGACTGGCCATGCAAAACAAATCCCGCGCCTCTCTTACCCCACTTGGTAAAGAATACGTGATGCTCGTCGAGCGAGGCATCCTATCTGCTCAATATCTCGGCGATTGGACCCAACTAGATCGCAACGACTCGGTGTTGATCTCACCGGCTTTTTCTTATTTGATGAGCAACCGCTCTTCCCGATTCCAGTTTTGGGTGGATATTGGCTCACAAGGTTGGTGGGCGCGTCTGGATCAACCTCTTACGCACCCCCACGTGCTCAACCGCAATTGGAAACCCGAGCAGTTATGGACGGACGCGTTGGATCACACCGCCAATCAATTGACCCTAACTCGGGTTTCATCCGGTTTGATTCGGCGATGCAGCGACCATATTTACATGTGCGCGCTGGGCATCAACGAACAAGGAAATGAAGAACGGGGCGCACTCGTCATAGCGATTCAAACCATTCTTCGTAAATTACGGGTTGAAGCGGGGACGAAAAGTGTTTAAACCCAGGCCAATGCAGGCTGAAATCCTGAAATATAACTCAGGCATGATGGGTGTGGCCGCCGTCCCGGGCAGCGGCAAGACTGCCACCTTATCGTTTCTTGCCGCCAAATTGATCCTGGAAGGCAGAATCGCGGACGACCAGGAGATATTGGTGGTCACCCTGGTCAATTCTGCCGTGGATAATTTTTCTACCCGCATAGCGGGTTTTGTTGAAGAAGCAGGTCTGCTTGCCGGAGTGGGTTATCGGGTGCGCACTTTGCATGGCCTGGCGCACGACATCGTGCGTGAGCGGCCTGACCTGGCAGGTCTTTCTGAGCAATTCTCGATCATAGACGAATCTGAGAGTGATCGCATGCTCGAACAGATCACGTCGGTTTATGTGCGCGAACATCCCGATCTGCCTTTATCGCTGCTTGATCCATCCATTGATTGGACGTCGAATTCCAAGGTCCGCAAGGACATGAACAACACCTTAAAATCATTGATCGCAAATTTCATCAGTCAATCCAAGGACCTTCAATTAGAGCCACAAGAGATTCGGGAGAGTATGGCACGATTTAAAGTCAACGATCCCCTCATGGAGATGGCGGTGGAAGCCTATGTTGAATACCAGCGTGGGCTGCGTTATCGGGGAGCTGTGGATTTTTCAGACCTGGTACGATTGGCTGACAGAGTTCTTGATACCGATCAGGATTTTTGTACGCGCTTGCAGCACCGCTGGCCGTACATACTCGAGGACGAAGCCCAAGATTCATCACAATTGCAAGAGAAAATCTTACGCCGACTTGTCGGAGCTGAAGGCAATTGGGTGCGTGTCGGAGACACCAACCAGGCCATCTACGAAACCTTTACCACGGCGAGTCCCAAATTCCTGCAAGATTTCTTGCGAGACTCTCGAGTAAATGCCCGTGACCTGGCGAACTCTGGCCGATCCAATCGAAGCATCATCCGACTGGCCAACGCTCTAAACACCTGGACGCGCGAATCTCACCCCTGCGAAGCCTTGCGGGACTCACTAGCCACTCCTCTGATCGTCCCTGCTCCAAAGGGTGACCCTCAACCTAATCCACCTGATAATACGCGTGCCGTTTACATCATGAAAACTGCGCTGGATTCTGAAAATGAAATTAAAAAAGTTGCGGATTCCCTGCGAGCCTGGCTCCCTGAAAACACGCACAAAACCGTGGCTGTGCTTTGTCCCACTGCTTTTCACGCCGAAAAAATTGTGGATGCCCTCAACATGGCCGAAATCCCGGTCGTTGAAATGTTGAAAAGTACACAATCCACACGACGCGTGACGCGTTTACTGGAGAAAGTGCTTCAATACCTGGCCGACCCATCTAAAGGGAATAAACTCGCCGAACTATTTGAATGTTGCTTGCAGGAATCGTCTGAGTTAGAGAAGTATTCCGACCTGGTTACCGAAATCCAGGTACGTATCAAAAAAACCCGTTTACTTGAAGACTTATGTTACCCGACGGACCAGATAGGTTGGCACGAAACTCTGGATTTGCCAGAAATTCCACCTGATGTGGAAAGCAAGGTTGAACAATTTTTTAATTCGATTCGCCGCTGGCAAAAAGCCACAGCATTACCCATTGACCAACTGCTGCTTATCATAGGTGCTGATCTTTTCGCAGCCCCCCAAGACTTGGCGTTGACCCATAAACTCGCTTTGTTGCTAGAATTCAGCGCCTCCAACCACCCAGAATACCAATTGCCTCAATTTGCACTCGAATTAGCCGAGATTACCTCCAATCAACGCAAATTCGCGGGGTTCAGTGATGACGACACCGGTTTCAACCCTGAAGCCCATAAAGGCAAGGTATTGGTAACCACCTTTCATAAAGCGAAAGGTTTGGAATGGGACCGTGTCCATCTCTTGTCGGTCAACAATTATGATTTCCCTTCTGCGCAGGAATACGATCAATACATCGGGGAAAAATGGTTCATTCGCGACCGGTTGAACATTGAGGCGGAAGTGTTGGCCAAATTGAGAGCTCTTCGCGATAAAGACATAGCAGGTATGTTTTTAGCACCCGGAGTCGCCACCCGTGATGCCCGACTCGACTATTGTGCAGAACGGCTGCGCCTTTTATTTGTGGGCATCACTCGCGCCCGCGAAAGTCTGATCATCACCTGGAATACCGGCCGTAGAAAGGATGCCCGTATGGCCATCCCGCTCGAAGCCCTTCACGCTTTACAGGAGGGAAATAATGCTGCTGCCTAAGACATTCACCTTTACTCAACAAAAATTGCAGGATTTTATTGACTGCAAGCGGCGTTTCTACCTGCGCCATGTCGCCAACCTGGAATGGCCAGCTATCGAGAGCGAGCCCGTCCGTGAACAAGAAGAATTGATCCAATTAGGCACACGTTTCCATCTTATGTGCCAGCAAACCTTGGCTGGAGTGCCAGCTGAAATATTGACCCGATCGGTCGACAACCCTGAACTCGACCTGTGGTGGCAAAATTTCATAAGGCTTGGTTTTCATACCAAACCCGGGGATTTTACTGCAGAGAAATTGCTGTCAGTCCCTTTCGCGGGGTTCAGGCTGGCGGCTAAGTTCGACCTTCTGATCAAAGAACCGACAGGCAAGATCACCATTTACGACTGGAAAACTTCTCAACATCAGCCCAAACGCCAAACCCTTCTCGAGAAAATGCAATCACGCGTTTATCCGCTCGTGGCTGGTTTTTCAAACAATGTTGAAATTGAAATGGTTTACTGGTATCCTGCTTTTCCTGATTCCCCGATTCGATTTTATAGCACTCCACAGCAACGGAAAATAGATAGTGAGTTTCTAGAATCCGTTATCTTCGAGATTTCTAGTCTGCAAGAAAACGATTTCTCGCTGACCCACCAAGAGCGAAAGTGCCAGTTTTGCCGCTACCGCTCTCTTTGCGACAGGGGTGTCACAGCTGGCATCGCCAATCCAACCAGTGAATCAGAGTTTTCGGATTCAACTTTTGATTTTGATTTTGAAACCTTGTAGAGTTTCGATGTCAGCATTGCCAAAAATCCAAAAAACCTGGAAATCCCCCTCCCAAGTCTTATTGCCCGACGATTTTTGCAGCGGGATGGCGTTGCCCGAGTTGGTGTTGCAAACGCTTTACCGGCGTGGGTTACGCACGACTAATGCAGCGCGGGCTTTTTTGGATGACCAGTTCTACTCCCCCACCTCCCCCTATGAGTTAGTTGACATGGAAAAAGCGATCGGCCGAACCCTCCTGGCGATTCAGAAGGGTGAGCAAATCGGCGTTTGGGGTGATTTTGATGTGGATGGTCAGACTTCCACCGCAGTCCTGGTTTCCGCTTTGCGGCGTTGTGGCGCCAAGGTTATTTACCATGTTCCCATTAGAGGCTCAGAATCTCACGGTATCAATCTAGATGTACTCAAAAAGTTTATATCACAAGGAATTCACCTGCTGATTACCTGTGACACCGGCATCTCGGAAGTTGAACCTATTGCCTACGCGCAGTCCAAAGGCGTGGATGTGATCGTCACAGACCATCACACGCTCCCAGAAACGCTCCCGGGGGCTTTTGCCTTGATCAACCCCCAGTTTTTACCTAACGCGCATCCACTGCATCCATTACCCGGGGTTGGCACAGCATTTAAGTTCGCCGAAGCCCTCCTAAACAAGGCGAATCAAGCCGATTTTTCACAGACTCTGATTGACCTGGTGGCGATCGGAATCATTGCCGACATCGCCTCGTTGCACGGTGAAGCTCGTTACCTGGCCCAAGCCGGATTTCGCGAGATCCACAACTCTCCCCGGCCAAGTTTGAGGGCATTGCTCGCCGCCGCGGAAGTTGAACCCCAGCAATTTAACGAAGAATCGGTCTCATTTTCGGTTGCGCCGCGCCTAAATGCCGTTGGCCGTCTGGCAGACACCAACCCCCTGGTGGAATTCCTGCTTTCAGAAGACCCGGCGGTAATCGCGGTCACTATTAACCAACTTGAAGGATTGAATGCTCGTCGAAAACTCTTGTGTGATCAGGTTTTTGAAGGCGCGCTGGCGCAGATCGAGCGTGAACCTCATTTATTGGATCACCCCGTACTTTTGCTTACCCATCCCGAGTGGCACGCGGGTGTGGTAGGTATTACCGCCTCACGCCTTGTTGAGTTGTTTAACCGACCTGTCATCCTTCTTAAAGCCCCCTTTGTTGAACCAATGCGCGGTTCAGCCCGCTCTATCGAAGGTATAGACATCATTACGGCGATTCGCCATCAAACCAGTAACCTGATATCCTGTGGTGGGCACCCTATGGCGGCAGGGTTGTCATTAAATCCAGAGAATTTTTCTGCATTTCAACGCGGATTGGACCAAACCGTGCTTGAATCGCTCGAAAAAATGCCTGTGGAGCGCTTTCTCGATATTGACGCGAACCTTTCACCCCAACAAATTGACTTCGATTTTCTAACCGGCGTCGAAAAAATGGCTCCTTTCGGAGCGGGTAACCCTGCGCTTACCTTCGCGGCTTTCAACCTGCACCTCGTAGACGCGAAACCCTTCGGGAAAACCCTTGATCACTTGCGCATCGATGTCGAAAACGACCAGGGTCATACTGCCCGGTTGATTTGGTGGCAAGGTGCTGGTATGCCCATACCCGAAGGTATTTTCGACCTAGCCTACACGGCTCGCACCTCTTCTTATCGCGGGGAACCGCAGATTCAATTGGAATGGGTGGATTTCAAACCCGCAATCAGCGAGATCCACATTGAAACCCAGTCTCGGAAAGCGGTTCTAAATTGGGTCGATCATCGCGCCAATGCCCAAACCAGCGTGATGCTATCCGATCTGGTACGAGAGCTGGCTCCTTTCGTCTTCGCCGAAGGTGAGTCCGCGAGACAGGTAAATGGAAACTCCCGATTGGAGTGCGTGACCAATCCAAACCTGGTACTCTGGCACCTGCCCCCCTCACCTGGTGTTCTCTTGGGTATTCTTGAGCGCGTCAATCCATCCACCATCCACTGCTTTGGCAACCTGCCTGATGAGAATGCTCCTGATTTATTGCTCAAGTCCATTTCGCGGAGTGTGAAACAAGGTTTGGCTGCTGGAGAAACCCAATTCTCATTGGAGTCGCTGGCGGCACATAGCGCTTCAATCAACGAAATTGTTTATAAAACCCTTCTTTGGCTTGTGTCCAGGGGAGATATCCATCTGGAACGTTTAAGCAGCGATGTTGTGGAGATTAAGGTAGGTGGCCTTGAGACACCTTCACAAGCAACCAGGTTGCGCCAGGACCTACACCGATCGATAGAAGAGATACAGGCTTACCGTAACTTTTTGCAGAGGGTAAACCTTAAAACGGTTTTGAATCCCAAATAATAAAATCGCTTGGTATAATTCAGACATGTTCAGTCGACATTTTTCACGCCGTGATTTTCTAAAACTCTCAGGCATCACCCTGGGAGGGCTGGCTCTGCGTCCTTCCTTTGATTTTGGTGAATTGGAAGACCATGAGAACTTGATCCGCGTAGCCACGAATCATGTAAGTGTTCACCTTTCCCCGGACGAAGACAGCCTGATCAAATACCAGATTTTTCGCGATGAGATCCTGAACGTTTATTACGAGTTGGAGTCAGACAAAATGCCCAGGTTGAATCCCCATTGGTACCGCATTTGGGGAGGTTACGTCCATTGCAAACATATTCAACCAGTCAAAGTAAAACTCAACCAGGTGCCTGCAAATTTTTCCGCTGGATTGATTCCGATCGAGATCACAGTCCCTTACACCCAAAGCTGGTTTCAATCGCAACCATCAGTATGGACGGAAAGTTACCGCCTCTATTACGATACCGTCCATTATTGTGTGGGTATTGAAGAAGGCCCCGATGGAGAGGCCTGGTATCGCATTCGGGACGAAATGCTCGATTATTCCCTCACTAAAGATTATTTCATCCCTGTCAAACACGCCCGTCTGGTTCCAGCTGAAGATATGGCACCAATCTCTTTTGGGGTCGCCCCCGATAAAAAAAAGATTGAGGTCTCTCTCGAAACCCAGGAGTTGACCGCTTTTGAAGATGGCAAAGTAGTCCTTAAGACCAAGATCTCGTCGGGACAAAATTACACCCCCGCCGATGGCGTCACGTGGAAAACGCCAACTGGCACTTTCGCTATCGAGACGAAGATGATGTCTAAACACATGGGCGGGGAAGAACCGTACGCGAATTACGTGAATGATGCCTACGTCCTCCCCGGTGTGTCTTGGACCTCATTCTTTGAAATGAAGAACGGGGTCGCCTTCCACGGCACACACTGGCATCAAAATTTCGGATCGCCCATGAGCCATGGATGCATCAACATGAAAACCGAAGAAGCGCGTTGGCTCTTCCGTTGGTCGACGCCGCAAGCAGAAATTTCTCAACTATCTACGAATGGATACGGTACGCAGGTTTTAGTCTACTGACCTTGAACCACTTTCAGCCCTTTGGCGGCCGGTTGCCAACGAATTGAGAAAAAACACGGTTCCCAAACAATTTTCCCCTGGTGGTTAATCGGTAGCGATCCTCATCCAATGGGTGCATTTCAATCAGCCCTTGTTTTATTAATCTACCGAGTTGCCTTTCAAATAAACCCTCCAGCGACTTGCCAAACTTCTTTTGAAAAGTCGTTTTTGATATCCCTTCTTCGGTCAAGCGGAACCCCACCATCAAGTACTCTTGCATTTGGTCCCAAACGCTGATATGCGAAGCGTTTGTACATGCCGGGCTTGCGGGGAAATCATTCAAGATTCCGGTTTGCATGGCTGCGATATATTCCCGAATGGCGCCCTGATTTTCTGTGCGAACCATGTTCGAAAAACCGTGTGCTCCCGCGCCAAATCCCAGGTAATGCAACCCACGCCAATATTGAAGATTGTGTCGGCAGCGCCCATCCTTTTTTCCCTCAATTTCACGCGCCCAATTGGAAATTTCGTATTGTTTGAAACCATGTTGATCAAGGACCTTCATGGCAGTTTCATACATTGAGGCGGACAGGTCTTCGTCCGGGGCGGTCAACAATCCGCGGTCGATCCATTGTTTCAAAGGTGTGCCCTCCTCCACGGAGAGCGAATATAGCGAAAAATGATCCACGCCTTCACGCAGAGCCAACTCCAAAGTACCTTCCCATCGTTGAAGTGTTTGTCCAGGGATTCCAAAGATCAGGTCAAGATTGATGTGGTCGAACCCAGCCTGACGGCTCCATTGCACCGCCTGGATGACGTCGGGATGGTAATGCTGCCTGTCCAGGATTCGTAAATCATCAGGATGCGCGGATTGCATGCCGAAGCTCAAACGATTCACCCCAAGGTCATGGATTTCACGCAAGGTTTGTGCCTTTACCGTTCCTGGGTTGGCTTCGAGCGTGATTTCCGAGTATGGAGAAATTTGATAATATTTCGCGCACACATCTAGAATGTTTTCTATCTGATGGGTGGTCATCAAGGAAGGTGTTCCCCCTCCGAAGAACAGGGTACCTACTTTTATCAGCTGAGGGCTGGCTTCCGCAACCAGTTGAATCTCTTGACAAATCGCCTTTACGTATTCTGGCAGCAGGGAATTGAGCCCCGCAAATGTGTTAAAATCACAGTAGCCGCACCTGCGGTTGCAAAATGGAATATGAAAATACAGACTGGTTTCGTTCATACTCAAAAAGAATAACACACATCCGCATCAAGTAAAGGAAACCAGGGTTTGGTGGAGATGTTATAATTCTCGCTTCCAAACCTCGTGAAAGATTAGAGAATATGAGTCCTGAAAATACAACTTCACAAAATAAAGTTTGCCCAACCTGCGGGACGCGCCTAAGTGAAAACGCAACCCGCTGCCTGGTGTGTGGTCGTAATTTTTCGACAACGACCAAGACAAATCCGGTCAGCCCTGTGCAAGCACCCAAGCTCCCGGAGCTAAAATTAAGTCTGCCCGCGGCAATTGGGTTGATCGTCCTCGTGTTGGGTCTTGGCGCGGCGTTAGTCTTTGTTATCCTGCAATCCACAGGGAATATCACCACGCCGACTGAAACACCAACGACCACCTTAACTCCCACAAGCACAAATACTCCTCAACCAACACAAGAAGCCACGGCCGCGCCCACTCCCACCAATATGCCCCCGATCGAATACACGGTCAAGGCGGGCGAAACTTGCAGTTCGATCGCGCTTGCTTATAGCGTCGGAATCGGCAGCATCGTTCAACTCAACAATCTCGATGCGGAATGTTCTTCCCTTTACGAAGGTCAGAAAATCAAAATTCCGTATCCCACTCCCACGCCTTCGCCAATGCCCACCGCGACCCTCAGCGCAGCCCGGGCAACGGAACAAGCCTGCGGTACCGTTTCGTACAAAGTTTTGTCAGGGGATACCCTTGCAGGAATTTCAGACCTCTACGACATCAGCATGGAAACGATCAAGAACTTCAACAATTTGACCTCCGATACCGTGTTTGAAGGCCAAAACCTGACTCTTCCGTTGTGTCAACGCCTTCCTACTCAGGGCCCAACCCCCACTGCGACCCTACCGCCACCCTACACGCAGCCCAGTCTCCTACTGCCCGCGGATGGGACAGTCTATACCAACATCAATGATTCCATCGCTCTGCAATGGTCCTCGGTGGGCGCCCTTCGCGAAAACGAAGCCTACGCCGTAATCGTTGAAGACGTTACTTCAGGCGGCGAAAAGAAATTGACACAATATGTG
>CAZUXF010000002.1:0-238120 GCA_964624535.1 uncultured Anaerolinea sp.
TGGAGACGATTGAAGATATCGCCTCACAGACCAACCTGCTGGCGCTCAACGCGGCCATCGAAGCGGCCCGCGCCGGTGAACACGGCAAGGGCTTTGCGGTTGTCGCGGATGAGGTTAGAAAATTAGCCGAACGCTCTTCGCTGGCCACCAAGGAGATCGGAAACCTGATCACCGGCATTTTAGCAACCGTCTCTGAGGCTGTTAGTGCAATGAATGATGGAACCCAAGAGATGGAAATCGGACTGGCCAACGCCAACGAAGCTGGCTTGGCATTAAACGAAATCTTATCTGCCGCCGAAGCGGTTAGCAAACAAGCTCTTGAAGCGTCAGAAGCGTCCAATCAGATGAGACTGGCTTCAGAAGAACTCGTTGCCGCCGTGGATTCCGTTTCAGCGGTCGTTGAAGAAAACACGGCCTCCACAGAGGAAATGGCCGCAAATTCCACCGAGGTGACCCAGGCGATTGAAAGCATCGCCAGCGTCAGCGAAGAGAACAGCGCCGCGATCGAAGAAGTGAGCGCCAGCGCTGAAGAAATGAGCGCCCAGGTGGAGGAAGTGACTGCTTCAGCCCAATCACTGGCTGATATGGCCCAAAACCTTCAAGAGATCGTCAAAGCCTTCAAGATCAACGAGACCAGCAAAGCTGAGTTGCTCGATGAAATTGACACTTTTATTCACGCGCATGCCAAGTGGGCTGATCGTGTGGAAGCCGTCCAAAATGGGCAGGGTTACATCGATCCCAAGGAAGTGCCCAGCCATACAACCTGTTCACTTGGTCGCTGGTATTACGGCATCGGAAAACAGGAATTTGGTGACCAACAGGCATTTCTCGATGTCGAAGCTTCACACACCAAGTTTCACCAGTACTTGACCGAATTCGTGGCTTCGAGTGGGGAATCTGAGGCAAAACGTCAGGCGTTTGCTGAGCAGATCTGTCAAACTTCAAAACTGGTAATCGGGCAATTAGAAAAATTGAAATTGACGATCTGATTGTAAAAACCTTTAAGGAAAGAATAACTCCCCGACTTTTCGGGGAGTTATTTGTTTAATGTGTAAGTGAGTTTGGTAGGCAATAAACTTAATCGGTAGTTTCGCCACCCAGGTAGGCGTTGATTACCACCGGGTTGTGCAACAGGTCGTTGGCTGGGCCTTGCAGCACAACCTTGCCAGTATCCAGCACGTAGCCACGGTCGGCGATAGCCAGGGCCATCAGCGCGTTCTGTTCCACGAGCAAAATGCTTGTGCCGGTGTCGTTGATCTCGCGGATGATGTCGAAGATCTGCTCCACCAAGATCGGAGCAAGACCCATCGAGGGTTCATCCAATAAAAGAACTTTGGGCCCGGCCATCAAACCGCGGGCGATAGCGAGCATCTGTTGTTCACCGCCCGATAGGGTTCCGCCAGGCTGGTTGTGGCGTTCCTTGAGCCGCGGAAAGCGCTGATAGACCATCTCCATCCGTTCTTCGATCAATTTGCGGTCGTTGACGATGTAGGCGCCCATTTCTAAGTTTTCCCACACACTCATCTTGGCGAAGATCTTGCGCCCTTCAGGCACCTGCACGATGCCCCGGGTGACAATCTCTTGCGCCGAAACACGGGTGAGATCCTCGCCCAGGTAAGTGACTGTTCCGGTGGTTGGGCGTAGCAACCCCGAGATGGTGTTCAAGCTCGTGGATTTGCCGGCACCGTTGGCCCCGATAAGCGCCACAATCTCACCTTCGGCCAGGTTCAGGCTGGCATCTTTCAAGGCGTGAATCGCACCGTAGTGCACATTGATATTTTCAACGTTTAAAATCATTTGGTTTTATTCCTTTGGTACTTTTTAGCCAAGGCAGCGCCGCCTGGTCCGAGATAGGCTTCGATCACCTTCTCGTTGGATTGAATCTCAGAGGGTTGACCTTCAGCGATCTTTTCGCCGAAATCAAGCACGGCAATGCGATCGGAGATGCCCATGACCACGTGCATGTCATGCTCGATAAGGATGATCGAGATGTTGAATTCATCGCGCATGCGTTTGATCAACGAGGTCATCTCAAGGGTTTCTTGAGGGTTCATCCCTGCTGTGGGTTCGTCCAGAAGCAGGAGCCTGGGGTTGCTCGCCAGCGCGCGGGCGATCTCTAACTTGCGTTGCGCGCCGTAGGGCAGGTTGCGGGCGTAATCATTGGCGATGTGTTTAAGACCGACGAAACCCAGCCATTTCAAGCCTTCTTCCACTGAGAACCGGGCTTCCTTACGATAGCGTGGAGTGTGAAGGATCGAATCAACCCATCCGCCTTTCAAGCGGTGATGCAGGCCGATGCTCACATTCTCGATGGCGGTCAAATTATAAAACAGACGGATGTTCTGGTAGGTACGTGAAATGCCGATGGCGGCAACTTCATTGGTGGGTTTGCCATTGATCGGCTCTCCGTAGTAAAGAACCTGTCCTTTTTCAGGGTTATAAAAACCTGAAATGCAGTTGAAAAGGGTGGTCTTTCCTGCACCATTCGGGCCGATGATCGAGTAGATCGATCCTTCAGCCACGGAGAGATTGACCTGGTTGACAGCCGTTAAACCACCGAAAACCTTGGTAACTTTTTGGGTGACGATGATCTCAGCGGTCATTCTTCACCTCCTGGTTTTCAGCATCTACGAGATCCTTTGGCTTGACCTCCAGGGTTGCGCCACGAGTGGGGATCAACCCCTCAGGCCGGGCGAGCATCATAAAGACCAGCAACGCGCCAAAGGCGAGCAAGCGGTAATTAGCGAAATCACGCAAGATCTCAGGCAATCCTTTAAGCGCGAAGGCGCCCAAGATCGTGCCAGGGACGTTGCCCATGCCGCCTACGATGATCAAACTCAATACATTGATCGATGCCATCAGGGAATGTTCATCAGGACCGGTGAATTGGTTGCGCGCGGCGTAGATGCCGCCGGCCAACCCGGCTAGAGCCGCGCCGAGTGCCAGCGCCAGCAACTTGTATTGGGTAGTATTCACGCCGGTGGCTTTGGCAACCGTTTCATCTTCGCGAATCGACATCCATGCGCGGCCGGTGCGTGAACGCGCCAGCCGGGTATAGATGAAGATCGAAAACAACACAAAGAGGAAGATCATGTGCGTGAAGTTAATGTGGTCGAATTCACGGCCTAAGATGGTAGGCAACTGGATGTTCTGAATGCCACGCGGACCGCCGGTGAAATTGGTCATCAAGTCGCTCTTGAGCAAAATGCGGATGATCTCGCCGAATCCGAGCGTTACGATGGCCAGGTAATCTCCACGAAGGCGCATCAAAGGCAGCCCCAGCAAGATCCCGGCGAGAGCGGCTAAAATTACACCGATCACCAATCCAGGCCAAAATCCCCACATCAAGTCGTGCGGTTTGGCGGAATTGGTGAGCGCCACACTGTAAGCGCCGATGGCGAAGAAGGCGATGTAACCCAACACCAACTGACCCGAGAGGCCGACGATCAAGTTGAGACCCAAACCGAGGATCACGTAAATGCCAACGGTTCCAATAACGTAGTTCCAGTAGGAACCCCATTTCATCGGCAAGAGCACGATCGCTGCCGCCAGGATTGCCAATAGCAAAACTTTCCAGATGAAATTGAATTTGGTGGTCAGGTATTTTAGCTTTTCAAGCCCGGTCACAACAATTTGTTTGACCTTGGAAGCCAGGTTCTTTACAGTGGATGTGTTTAACAAGCCGGAGAGCGTGCCGCCGAAAGCGGCAGACCCCAGGAGGACCCCGAAGTTAGCCAGCACCCCAACCACTGGGGGCAGCTTGAACAAGACCGCGTCCATGAAGGGCAGCGAGAGCGCGGGGATGTAAAGACGCGGATCAACTTGTTTGGTGAACAAAACTGCCAGGACAATGTTGACCAAACTGGCGACCAGCCCGAATGCAAACCCGGCGAAGGCACCGCGAATTAATCTTCCAGAGAAGTGATCTGCTTTTTTGGCAGCTGTGGCACCCGCCCACAACCCAAGCAGGGCACAGTAGACCAACAGGAAGATAGGCTGAGGGATTGTTTCGGTTTGTTTCACCTTGAGCAGGTTGGCGATCAACAGTCCGATCATCGAGTTAAACCCGATCAGCACCATGAAAGTGTGGGTGATGCCAAAAACAGCACCGGTTTGAAGACTTTGTTTGAGGGCGTTGGGTTTCATACTTTTTCCTCCGAAAGTTTCTCGCCGAGCAAACCGGAGGGTTTAAAGGTGAGGACGAGGATCAAAATGATAAAGGCGAGCACGTCTTTCAACTGGTAATTGATCCCCAGGGCAGCGGGACCCATGGATTCGATCAACCCGAGGAAGAGCCCGCCAAGCATGGCACCCGGCAAATTGCCGATGCCGCCGAGGACGGCCGCGGTGAACGCCTTGATGCCGGGGATGAAGCCGACGAAATAATCGATCAAACCATTGTGGATGCCCCACATCACACCCGCCGCGCCGGCCAGGGCACCGCTGATCAAGAATGTGGTGCTGATGGTCTTATCCACATCGATGCCCATTAAAGCAGCGGTTTTCTTGTCTTGAGCGACCGCGCGCATCGCCCGTCCGAGTTTTGTTCGCTGAACAATGGTGTAGAGCACAATCAAAAGCACGATGGATAGCACAAAAGTGAACACACCCGTGTAGGTTAGGATGACGCTGCTGTTGTTGATCACGATCTTCCAGCCGGTGCCGCGGGCCAGGAGGTCAGGGTTGATGTAAGCGCGCTGCTGCGGGCTGAAGAGCAACTGGGCAGCGTTCTGCAAAAAGATCGACGCGCCGATGGCGCTGATCAGAGGCACGAGCCGGGGAGCTTTGCGCAACGGCCGGTAGGCGATCTTCTCCAGGAAAAAGCCCATGGCAGCAGAAACCCCCATCCCAACCAAAAATGCCAGGACGACCGCCAGCACAGGTTGAGCGTTGAGCAAATTAATAGGCGTCTCTGCCGGTAATTGCACGGAGTTCAACCATTCAAACACAAAGAAACCTGCGTAGGAGCCCAGCATCATCACTTCGCCGTGGGCAAAGTTGATCATGAACAAGACGCCGTAGACGAGTGTGTAACCAATGGCGATCAAGGAATAAACTCCGCCAATTATGAGGCCGGATATTAACAAACGAGTCCAGATATCTGGACCAAATTCGTGCTGGACGATCAAAATTTCATATAACCTGGAGAGGATCAATATTAAAACCGCGACCCCCAGGAGAGGTCGAAGGTATTTAAGAAGTTTTGATCCCCGGCGGTTGATTTTAAGAGGAGCCGCATCAGTTGCCATGAGGTTTGTATTCTTTCTTTAAGGCAAGATACGGTCGGGGAGGAAACCCTCCCCGACCGAGGAGAGAACGATGATTATTGAACTGGAACCCAGGCTCCGTCTTGGATGACCATGAAGAGCGGGCCGGCAACATTACATTCACCGATTTCAGAGCAACTGTAAGTTCCAGCGATACCTTTGAATTCGGTGATTCCACGAACAGCAGCCACCAGGGCGCCGCGCGGAACATAAATGGTGCCATCATCGGCGACCACGGCAACGGCTTCGATGCGGTCGATCAAACCAGCCACTGAATCGTAACCATTCCAGGTGTAGGGAGAGAGCACACCAGTTTTCTGACCGAAGGCGGTTTCGTAAGCGGCATCAAAGGCTAATTTCTCAGCACTGTCGGGGGGATTGAGGGTGTAAGCATATGCGCCTTCACCATTGGCACCCGTCTTGTCAAGGAAATCCTGACCGAAAGTGCCGTCACAACCAAAGAAGACCGCGTTTTCGAGGCCAGTTTGTTTCATCTGGTTGGCGATGATCGCGCCTTCAGCGGTGTACCCACCGAAGAAGAGACCCTCGGGAGCCTTGGAACCGATCACCGAAAGAACGGCAGTAAAATCGGTTTCTTTGGGGGTAACAGCTTCTTGGGCAACTACTTCACCACCGAGTTCAGTGAACTTGGCGGCTACGAGTTCAGCCAAACCCTTGCCATAATCCTGACCGTCGTGCATGGTGGCTAGTTTCTTGACATTGAGGGTTTCGAAAAGGTAAAGAGCAACCGCGGAGCTGGCCTGTTCATCGGTGAAGACGATGCGGTTGAATACCGTGGAACCCTGGGCGGTCAGCGGAGGATTCGAAGCGGAGGGGGAGAGCATGGGGATGCCGGCGTTCTCATAGATGGGCATCGCGGCGGCGGTGGCACCTGAGAAGATGTGTCCGGCAACGGCCACAACGGCGGGATCGGCCACGAACTTATTGGCCACAGCAGCGCCACCTTCAGCGGCACCCTGATCGTCTTCAGACGCGAGGGCGAAGGTCACACCGTTCCAGGTTCCAGCATCTTTTGTGGCGAGTGAGCCACCTTGAGAGATGTCGATACCGAAGGAGGAGTAACCACCGGTCAAGGGTGAACCCATGCCGATCTTGATGACTTCGCCAGGAGCGAACTTGGCGCAGCCAAAGGCGTCACTGGCACACACCTCAGGTTCACCAGAAGCGGCGGCTTCGGTGGCAGCGGGTGCTTCAGTGGCGGCGGGGGCAGCGGTTGGGGCCGCCTGGGCGCATGCGGCGAGCAGCACCGCGAGCACCGTAAACAGGGCAAAAAACTTCATTTTTTTCATTTCATTCTCCTTATTAGAATTACTTCGAGTTTGACAACTTTTTTCAATTCGATGAGTCCAAAAAATGATGCCGACACCTCCTAGTAGACGTTCATGTTCACATAAGAAAAAAGCCACCTGTTTTGGTCAGGTGGCTTTGGGTAAACTTTTAATCTTTTATTTCTTTACTTCTGCCGGCCTAACCTTAAGTTTGCTTGAAATGAACCACATGATTCCAAGCATGAGAAGGACGTAATAAATGACTGCGGCAAAAGTTAGTATCATATGTGAACCTTATAGTTGAATATAGTACATCGATGAAAATCAAAAGTCAACTAGCAATAAGAAATTTTAAGATTCGGTTTTGAGACCAAAACTCCCCGGTGAAACCCGGGGAGTTGAATATCCTGTCGAAACGGTTATTTGGTAACGAGTTTGCGAACTGACCCGATCTGGTTGTTGCTGCCGAGGAAAACATTCTTCTCCATGATGAATTTCGCGTATTCGTTCATGAAGATCTTGCCGACGGGGCGCAGGTCAAAATTTTCGGGGTGTTCGTTGAAATGTTCGCGGTGTACTCGCGTCCAGACCAGGCGGCCGTCGGTGTCAATGTTGATCTTGGTCACGCCCAGTTCCGCCGCGTGTTTGAATTGGGTGGCGTCCACGCCCTTGGCACCAGCAAGTTTGCCGCCGGCAGCGTTGATGCGTGCGACTTCATCCTGGGGCACCGAGCTGGACCCGTGCATCACGAGTGGAAAGCCGGGTAGTTGTTTCTGGATCTGTTCAAGGACCTCGAAATGCAGGCCTTGGGAACCACTGAATTTAAAGGCTCCATGACTGGTGCCAATCGCGCAAGCCAGTGAATCGCAGCCGGTAAGTTTGACAAACTCAGCGGCTTGGTCGGGATCGGTGAGTTTGGCGTTGGCTTCATCCACGGCGACGTGTTCTTCCACGCCACCCAGTTGACCTAGCTCGGCTTCAACCACGATACCCTTTTTGTGGGCGGCGTCAACCACCCGTTTGGTGATTTCCACGTTCTTTTCAAAAGGTTCGGCGGAAGCGTCGATCATTACCGATGAGTAGAAACCGCTATTGATGCAATCGTAGCAGGTCTCTTCGTCACCATGGTCGAGATGGACGGCGAAGATGGCGTCTGGGAAGACCTGGTCGGCACTGCGGATGAGCCCTTCGAGCATCAGTTTGTGGGTGTAGCTGCGAGCGCCTTTACTGATCTGGATGATGAAGGGGGCCTGGCTGTCTACGCAGCCGCGAAAGAGCCCCATCGTTTGTTCCAGGTTGTTGATGTTGTAGGCGCCGATGGCGTACTTGCCGTACGCAGCTTTAAACAGTTCTTTGGTGGTTACAATCATGAAAGTCTCCTTAAGATTAACTCCCCGCAGGGAGGGATGGTCTGGGTCAATTATATTCCCATTTCCCATTTTGGCGCGGGTTGTCTGGAGGACTTAAGGCAATCGAAACGGGTATTTTGTATAATGAAGAGGGGCGGGCGACCCGCCAGGAATTGGATGGTTTATTGAAAAATGTCCGCAGTTTGGTATTGATCTTATTGGCGATGGTTGTTTTGGCTTGTAATTTTTCTGTCGCACTTTTTCCGAATTATTCCGACGATATCCCGTTTCCCACTCCACGAGATGACACCTCCGCGAGCCCATTACAAACATCCACCCTGGGCGCAACGGTAAGGTCGGGCGGCTATCTGGAGCTTATTCGCCAACCATTGCGCGTGGAGAACGCTGAGATTCAATATCCGGCTCAATCAGGCGACCGACTCGAAGTGGTGGCGTATCACTTCTCCGTTCCGCCCGCTCAGATCAAGGTTTTTCCGCCCGTTTCAACGCAAGACCTGCTCGCGCCTGGCCAGGTGGTGCTCATCCCACATCAGTTGGGGCTGACCTACGCAGAGCCAAAATTGCTGCCCGACAGCGAGATTGTCTACTCCCTTTCCGTGGCGAGTTTTGATGTCCAGGCGTTCATCCTTGAAAAGGGTGGTTACCTGGCCACCTTTCATCAGCGTGTTGGAGAGCGCGTCCTCACCGGCGCGGAGATCGTCAGCCTGGTGGCCCGCAACACTTCGATCAACCCGCGCTTACTGTTGGCTGTGATCGAATACAGATCCAAATGGTTGACCACGACCCCGGCAGAGATTAACCTAACATCACCGCTTGGGTATTTTTACTCGGATTACCCTGGTTTTTACCTGGAAGTTTCTTTGACCGCCAAATGGCTGAATATGGGGTACTACGGCTGGCGTGAAGGACAGTTCACCCATTTTGTTTTTCAAAACGGTGGGGCGGTGCGAGTTCCGCCCCAAAACAACGCCGGGACGGTGGCGCTGCAATACCTTTTTACCCAGTTGTATCCCCAAGGGGATTGGGAAGAAAAACTTAGTGGCAGCACATCCATCTTACAGACTCACGAAAGCCTCTTCGGTAATCCATGGGCCAGGGCGGCGGCGGTGGAACCCATGTTTTCCGCGGATACCCGCGCGCCTTTGCTCGAGTTACCCTTCGCCACGGGGGAGGAGTGGGCGCTCACTGGAGGGTTGCATGTCAATTGGAATTCAGGAACGCCTACCGGGGCGTTGGATTTCGCGCCGGTCACCGGCGAACGGCGATGCGCGGTTTCGACCTCCTGGGTGCGAGCTTCCGCTGCCGGGGTCGTAACCCGTTCTTCAGACAGTATTGTCGTAATTGCGTTAACCGACCGGGTGAATGATTACACTGGTTGGCAAATATTTTATATGCATCTGGCTGAGCAAGACCGGGTGCCGCAAGGGGCACGAGTGTTGGAGGGTGAACCGATCGGACATCCTTCTTGTGAAGGGGGCCAGGCCACCGGAACACATGTGCACATCACGCGGCTTTATAAGGGAGAGTGGATTGGGGCGGGGGGCGCGTTTCCACTCGTTTTGAGCGGCTGGACGGCATTGCCAGGGGATAAACAGTTTCAAAGCCAGTTGGTGAAGGGAACGCAGGTGGTTACCGCCCGGCAAGATGGGGGCATCGATTCGCGTATTTTTCGGTAGAGGGTTAAGTAATCAATCGTCATCCACGACGTAATCAGGAAGATCGTCGGGATGCACACTTTTTGCCGAGACCACCTTGCCTCTCACCGAGATGCCGGCGGCGTGCACAGAATTGGAGTCGCCTGAAACGAGTGGGTGCCAGAGGGGTAAATCCTTGCCTTCGGCGAGCAGACGGTAGGCGCAGGTGTCGGGCATCCACGCCAGAGAGGCGGCCAGGTCGGGGGTGAGGGTAAGGCAGGTGGGCACGAGCACGGAACGCTCGCTGTAGCGCGTGCAGCGGCAATGATGGATCTCGAGTAGTTCACACACCACGTTGGTGTGGTAAATGCGGCCGGTGTCTTCATCTTCAAATTTGATGATACAGCAGCGGGCACAACCGTCACACAAAGATTCCCATTCCTGCTGATTTAATTGGGTAAGGGTTTTCTGTTGCCAGAAGGGTTTTAGAGGCAAGGTTTCTCCGTTTATGCGGCGCATTGATCGACATTTTATAACACCTTGAAGCAGTTATAGCACAATTCCATTTCATTTTTTGAATAATCTGCCGATATTAATCATATGAATGTTTCTTCAACTTCCATGGTGAGTGAATTGGCAGCCCTGGCCACACGCCAGGCAAGCCAGCAGGTGCAGGCGGATATTTCGCTTGCTGTGCTAAAAAACTTGCAAGACCAGCAGGAGGTTATGGGTCAGGCTCTGGTCAAGATGATCAGTGGCACCACGCTGGATGGCACAGGTCAACTGGTCAACCGCACCGCGTAAGGAGCAGTACAAGATGATAAGTAATAAGGACGGTCTTTCCGTCCTTATTTTTTTAAGGAGTAGTCGCAAGATGATCTTCGAACTCACACTGCGTCATTCATAATTTAGATTGGCTGAATCTCGCCTATAATCAATGCAGGAGCCTGTTATTTCTTGAGACAGGACACCCAATTCTTTGGATCTACGACTTTTGAAAGTTTACCGGCGAAATTATGTGTTCTTACTCACCCTCCTGGCTGGGGTCAGCCTAATCCTGGCGGGTTGTTTGAACAATACCGGGAATGGCGAACGAACCGGGGTGAACATGCAGCCGGTGACCTCCACCCAGCCCGGCGATGAAACGAACCCCGCTACAGAAACCAGCGCAACCCCAAATGCGACTTTCACGCCAGAGGCCACGGCCACCCTGGCTGCCACCTCCACACCCCTGCCCACACCCACACCTTTGCCACCACCTTTTTTTGACACACTGGTAGCCAGCCTGACCAATGGCAACGCCTGGCAGATTGTTGGAGTCTACGTTGAAGACTTGCTCGCACTCCGGGTGGTGCAACAACCGGCATCCGACCCTGCTTATGTTTCCACGCTGCCAAACACGGCCACCTATTTCGCCATGGTGACGCAAGTGACCGGTAACACAGGCTTGCTTGCGCATAATTACCTGGCGGGCATCTATTATTTCGACCTGGTTCCTGGCCAGGTTGTGGTTTTGATTTACGGCGATGGCCGCACCGAAGAATACATGGTTGCGGAGATGCAGGAATACCAGGCGCTCAACCCCAACAGCCCCACCAGTAATTTTGTAGACCTGGCTTCAGGCGAGACACTTTCTTCCACGGATCTTTTTTATATGGTTTACGGCGGCAGCGCCCGCACCACGCTGCAAACTTGCATCGCCCAAGGAAATGAACCTTCATGGGGACGGCTTTTTGTGATCGCCCCGCTTGAATAATGATGGACAGTAGATGAGGAGGTAGTATGTCAACGACACGCACTAGTTTTAAACGGTTCCAGAGAGGATGGAGGATCTTGATCATTTTCATCGCGGCGTTCGCGGTGGGCGCACTGATCTTTTCGATCACCGCGACACCTGTCTTCCGGGCTGAGGCCAAGTTCCTGGTCTACCCGAATGACAACATCACCAGCAGCCGAGATGTGGTCAGCAGCCTCGATACACTCGACAAACGCACGATCTCCACCACCTACGCCGATATTTTGGGGAGCAACCGCGTCTTTCAAGACACGGTAGACCGCTTGCAGCTCGAAGCAACCAATCTGCGCGACGTGGTGGTGCGGACCGAAGTCCAGACTGACACCAACATCCTGGTATTATCGGTGGAAGGGCAAGACCCCCAAACGGTGACCCTGTTGACCAACAATATCGGTCAAAACGGCATTAGTTATATTAAAAGTATCTACCAGGTATTTGACATCTCCTTCCTTGACCTGGCGCTCGAACCCCAGGTTCCCATCCGTCCACGGCCAATGCTTTACACGCTCATCGCTGCCGGCATCGGCCTTGTGGTAGGACTGATCTTTCTCATCCTGCGAGACGCGCTCAGAGCACCGCTCGAATCTCTGCGCGAACGCTCGATCACTGACCGTCAATCACTGGCATTCACACGCAAATACACACTGCGCTCACTTGTGCAGGAGTTGGTGAAAAAAGGGGAACAGCCGCTTGCTTTTGGTTTGCTTTATCTGCAAGGGTTGGAAGACTTGATCGATGGATTGCCGGAACGAGCGACGAACAAGGTGATGCAAGAGGTCGTGGAGAAATTACACGACCAGTTACGCGGCAACGATCTCGTGGGGCGTTGGGAAAAGCTTGAATTTGCTGTTCTGCTTCCTTCCACACCCGAAATACCTGCCACCAAGACTTTCGAGCGACTTCTTCAGAAGTTGGAGGAACCCGTGCATCTGGAATCGGGAGAGGCGATTTCCTTAATGCCAGTGGCGGGCTTGGTCAATCGCAGAACCGATGACACCAGCGATACGATGGCCGAAAGGGCCGCCAGCGCGATTCACTCTGCCCGCTCGAGTGGCAACAAGTTGTTTGTTGGCAAATGACCGAGGAGGCTGACATGAAACGGACATGGATTTTTAAAATATTAAGCACGGCTATCCTGGTCATATTGGCAATCAATGCGGTGGGTTTAAAACCGGTGATGGCGCAAGATGAGATCAAAGATCCAGGGTTGACCACTTTGACTTTCGCGGATTTGGGTATGGACCTTCCGCGGACCCTGGTGAGCCCGATCTCGGAGGTTGAATTGTTCTTTAACTTGCCATCCGAGTGGGCGCCGACGGGCACTGGCCAGATCAAACTTGATTTTTCAGCATTTTTCTCTGCCCTGGTTGCCAGTGAAGACACCACTTCCATTTCGGGCCAGGTGGCCGGTGATTTGAGTGTGTTCTTGAACGGCACCCAGGTTGGGTTGACCACACTTTCACAAAATGGCGAGCAGACATTGGATCTCACATTTGACACCGGGTTGCTCACCCGGGGAACACGCGGCGGCAGTAATTCTCTGCGCATTCGCTGGGACGGGTCGATCTCGTGCCTGATGAACCTGCTTTCGAGCGCCACAGTGCTGCCCACCTCGACCCTGGTTTTCAGCCACACGGAAAACGCTGAACTGCTCACCCTTAATGACTTCCCTGCGCCCTTCCTGGTGGAAAACGCGATCCAGCCTGTGCCGCTTGACCTGGTAGTAGCGGGTGAGCCGGAACCGGGTGAATTGCGCGCTTCCATGATCCTTGCGGCAGGGATGGCGCAGCTTTTTAATGCGAGCGATGCCGTGCAGATCTTTGCTCTCGAGGAATACCAGGTATCTGAAACCGAGACCAGAAACCTCCTCCTGGTGGCCAGCGCGGAGACTGTAAAAACGCTTTCCGCCGATTGGGGGCTTGACGCGGATTTCGCCGCGGCGGAGGGTGAAGGGATCGTGCATTTGTTCACCACGGCTGGTGGCTACGGCTTGCTCATCAGCGGAGATGATGCCGGCATTGTTAAAGCCGCCCAAGCCGTCTCCGCTGGGCAGGTATTAACCACAGCTAACGAGAACACAATGCTGGTCAACGCGGTCAACGCGCCGGTGATCCCACCCAATCTTGAAGACGTCACTCTCGCTGATCTCAGTGTGAGTGAATTGGTATTCACCTGGCCTTCGCACTTGGTGCAATCTTTTGAATTCTACGTGCCCACGGGCAGCCAGGTTCGGGCTGACGCCTACTTTGATTTAATCCTTAGCCATTCACAACAACTGGACTATTTACGCTCTGGTTTGCAGGTTAAGGTGAATGGTTACCCGGCGGCCAGTTTGCGACTCAACGATACCACCTCCAATCAAAGCCTTTTCCGCTTGATTTTACCGGCCAACTTGATGCAAAGTGGACGCAACACGATAGAGCTGGCTGCGGACCTGAATACCCGCGACCTGTGCTCGCCGGCAACCGAAACGGAAGCCTGGCTGCGCGTCTCTTCCAGCTCGCTGCTCCACCTGCCGCTGGAAAGTGCCGTGGGTAGTTCGATCGTCTCCAAGACTTTCGCAGATTTCCCCGGTGTATTTCTTACTGGCAGCGGGATGAATAACGTCTGGCTACAGGTCGCGCCGGGTGATTTCAGTAACATCCATGCCGCGGGCATGATCGCCCAACTCCTGGGGGCGGCGCTGCCCCAGGTTACATTGATCGAACTTCAGGCAGTTTCCACTGCCACGATTGACCCTGCGGTGGCCGAAACTGCGAATCTGATCCTGGTGGGCACCCCGTTGGCTTTCACCTCACTGGCTGAAACGGGTATGTTCCCGTCGTTAGTCTTTGATGCTGATGGCGAACTCAGTGCCCAGAGCGCACTTGAAATCGTTACCCAACCCGCGGCAGGAGCCGACCTGGGTTACCTCGCCATCCGCGGGTTTGCACCTCCCGCCAACCGCGCGCTCCTTGCCGTCCTCGGCAATAACCCGGCAGGGTTGGTGAATGCGGTGAACGCGTTATCCAGCGCCAGAACGGGAGAGGATAACTTCGTGATGACCACCGCGCAAGGTGCTCTTTCCAGTTGGTTCGATCAAGGGATCGCCAGCGGCAAGGCAGCGACCACTAGCATCCAACCAGAGGTCACCCCTCAGCCAGCCAACATCGTGCAGCAATTCAGACGAAGCATGCTCATTTGGGCGGTACCGGCTTTAGCCATCTTGTTGGCGCTATCACTTTTCCTCGTGTACGTTGAAATTCGGCACCATCTCCGCAAGAACTGAAAGTAGTCTTGATAAAAATAGTCCCTCGACTGAGGGACTATTTTTTTTAGTATCTGCAAAAGGAGGTTAAACCTTGAGGAGGTCTCGTAAGCGGGGTTCATTAAAATCAAGCACGATCGTCCCGTCAATGTCAAAGGTGGGGGTTACCCGGTTACCGCCGGCCCATTTTTCAACCTGTTCGGCCGCGCCGGGGGTGGAGGTGATATCCACCTCGGTGTAGGGCAGGTTGTTTAAAGCCAGCCACTTGCGAGCATCACGACAATCGGGGCACCAGGTCGTGCAATACATCACGATACCTCCACGAGGAAGGTCAACGGCTATTGGTAGGGGCAACGAGGGGCGGTCTCGCACTTCGGCATCGATCTCGCGGATGGCGCGGCGCAGTACCTCGTTGGAAGGTTGGTCGTGAATGTCGTGGATGTCGATATAGCGGATCACTCCCTGTTTATCGATGATGAAGAGCGCGCGTTCCGACTTGCCTTCTTCACGCAAGACGCCGTACTTTTGGGCGACCTCGCCGTGCGGCCAGAAGTCGCTCAACATGGGGTAGTGAATGCCACCCAGACTCTCGGCCCAAGCGCGCAGGCAGTCGGTGGAATCGACGCTGATCGAGAGGATTTGGGTGTCGAGGTTGACGAACTGGTCCATCTCGGCTTCGTAAAGTGGAATTTGAAGGGTGCAGACGGGGGTCCACGCCAGGGGGTAGAAAGCCAGCACCACATTCTTTCCGCGCAGGTCACTCAGGGTGATCTTTTTCCTGAGCTGGGATGGGAGGGTGAAGTCAGGCGCGGGCGCGCCGAGGGTTAGTTTCATGGGAGTCTCCTAGTAGGACAATATTTATCATAATTATCAAGATTATATCTACAATGCGAATGAATTGCAACCGAGTAATGGGTGCTTAAACCAAAAACAACTAAAAACTACATTCAACAGAAGTTAGCCAAGAAAAGCGCTCTCCTGTCAATCATTACAAAATTTTTACAACCGGGTAATCATTGATTAACAATCGTGAGTTATGCTGGATTCATTAAAAGGAGCCACTCATGAAAAAATTTTTCTTCAGCTTAATCGTTATGATCTTCACACTTACCGCTTGCTCCTTCCCCGGTTTGGATGATGTGCAAAACTTGGTTTTCCCATCCACAGAGAAAGTTCCAACCGAAGTCGTGCGATCAGACACGCAGCCCGTGAAGGAGTCAGGCACCCTGTCTGAATCCGAATCCACATCCCAACCGGTGCTGCTTTTTGGCATCGGTATGCATGTGGAGCCGTTCGGGCAAACCGCCCAGGGGTACGCTGGCAGCGGCAAAGGGGAAAGTGATTACAACGATCCGGTTTTCTTTGCTCATCACGTTGAATTGATTTCAACAGTAACCGATATGGTGGCGGCGCACAATGGCCTGATGACCATCCAGGTGCAGTCGCCCTTCACCGAACAAATGATCTTAAGCGGCGAAACGATCCTCAAAGATCTGGCCTCGCTAGGGTTTGAGATCGCGCTGCACTTTCACGAAGACGCGCATCTTGGCAAGCAATCCTCCAGCCTTCCGGTGACGCGTTGGTGCGAAACGATGAAGCAGGAGATCAACCTGGTCAAGGCTGCCAGCGGGGTGAGTGAGGTGAATTATTGGAGCGGTGGAAACCTCTACCCGCAGATCTTCCAGGCGGCGGCTTGCGCTGGTTTGTCTGTCAATAGCGACTGGAAAAATCCCCAGACGCAAACCACAGATCTTTCCATGCAAGGCATCGAACCCTGGCGGCCATCAGGTGGAACCGACGGAAGTGATTTTGCCAAAATCTCGACCCACAATCCGAATGGAGCCGTGGTCTACTTGCCCGAAGGTTTGTTTGACCGCGAAGACATCATGGCGATCAAGCAATCACCCACCGCGGGTGGCGACGATGCTTACTTCGCCTTCCTCGAAAAGAGTCTGATGGATTCTCTTGCAGCCGCGAAGGTTGACCGGGTCAACGTCTTCCACTTCACCCTGCATCCTAATGAATTTCATGGCAACCCGGCAGAGCCTTTCGCGGTCATAGAGAGATTTCTCACCGAGGTGATCGATCCCCTTGTGGCCAGCGGACAGGTTCAATGGGCGACCTTCTCGCAAATGGAAACCGCGTTCGAAACCTGGGAAGCCGCCAACCCGGGTGTGGATCCCAGAAATTAAACCCCCAACATTTCAAAAAACACCCGAGATCGCAAGATCTCGGGTGTGCGTTTTAAGCTGCCAGGAACGATCTTAAAATCCCGCCTCCGCGCCAAAGCCGGACCTCGGCGTCGGAATTCAACTGCACGTTCACCCAGAAACGGATGTTGCTGCCGTCTGGTTTCACCGCCGCCACCTGGATCCTTCCTCCGGGGACAAGGGTATCCAACTCGGAAAAGGTGAGCACCTCCGAACCGTCCAGGCCGAGTGCGCGCGGGTTGTCTTTGGGTAGGAACTGCAGCGGTAAAATGCCCATGCCCGCCAGGTTGGAGCGGTGGATGCGCTCGAAGGATTCGGCGATCACCGCCCGGATTCCAAGCAGTAACGGTCCCTTGGCAGCCCAATCACGGCTTGAGCCGCTGCCGTATTCCTTGCCCGCCAACACCACCAGGTTTACTCCCTCCGCGCGATAACGCTGTGATGACTCGAAGAGGGTGGTTTGCTCACCGCCGGGGAAGTGCCGGGTGAACGGGCCTTCCACGCCGGGAAGCATCGTGTTCTTGATGCGGATGTTGGCGAAGGTGCCGCGCATCATCCCCTCGTGATTACCGCGCCGCGCGCCGTAAGAGTTGAAATCTGCGAGTTCGATGCCGAGGGTGCGCAGGTATTCGCCCGCCGGACTGGCTGGTGGGATGGCACCGGCCGGGGAGATGTGATCGGTGGTGATCGAATCGCCAAAGATGGCCAGCACGCGCGCTTCACGCAGGGAGTCGCGCTTTTCAGCATCGGCGCAGAAAGGCGGCTCGACGATATACGTGGAGGTCGGGTTCCAGGGGTAGAGCAGGCTGGGTTGGGCTTTGATGGCGCGCCAGGCGGCGTCCCCTTCACTTAATTTCGCGTAGGCATCACGATAGACCTCAGGGGTGACCACCAAGTTGAGCAGGTCAAGCACTTCACGGTTGGAAGGCCAGACATCTCTTAACAGGATGGGGGTGCCACTCTTACTGAAACCCAGGGGTTCGCGCCTCAGGTCAGCAATCATGCTGCCAAGGATGGCGTAAGCCACCACCAGGGCGGGGGAAGCCAGGTAGTTGGCCTGCACCAGCGGGTGCACCCGGCCCTCGAAATTTCGATTGCCCGTGATGACAGAAGCGGCGACCAGGTGGTTCTCCAGGATGGCCGCGCTCACCGCCGGGTCAAGCGGACCGGAGTTGCCGATGCAGGTGGTGCAGCCGTAACCCACCAGGTGAAAACCCAGCGTCTCAAGCGGTTCCACCAACCCAGCTTTTTCAAGATAATCCATCACCGCGCGAGAGCCGGGCGCCAGGCTGGTTTTCACCCAGGGCGCGGAGCGCAAGCCGAGGGTAACGGCTTTTTTGGCGAGTAACCCGGCGCTGATCAATGCGAACGGGTTGGAAGTGTTGGTGCAGGAGGTGATGGCGGCCAGAACGACCGATCCGTGGGATATTTCAACGTCGCGACTTCCAAGGCTCACGCTCACTTTTGTGGATTTGTTATTTTCCACAAGGCCGTAACCACGTTTTTCAACCAGTTTGGAGAGTGCTTGCGAGAATTCCTGGCTGACGCGATCTAGTGAAACAAGGTCTTGGGGCCGTTTTGGGCCGGCCAGGGAGGGTTCCACTGCAGAAAGGTCGAGTGTTATTATTTGCGTGTAGCCAGGGACGATTGAATCCTCTGACCGAAAGAGTCCCTGGGCTCTGTAATAGGCTTCCACCAGGCGGACGTGTTCCTCCGGGCGGCCGGTGAGGCGCAGGTAGCCCAACACGGCGTTATCCACGGGGAAGTAAGCCGCGGTAGCCCCATACTCGGGGGCCATGTTGGCCAGCATGGCGCGATCTGGAACTGAGAGTTCGTCCAGACCGGCGCCAAAAAATTCGACCATCTTGTTGACAACGCCCAATTCGCGCAGCCGGTGGGTGAGGGTGAGCACCACATCCGTGGGTGAGACGCCTTCGCGCAGCGCGCCGGTCACGTTCACGCCAATCACGTCGGGGATGATACTCTCAACGGGCTGACCGAGCATGGCGGCCGCGGCCTCAATGCCGCCAACGCCCCAACCCAGCACCCCCAGGCCGTTGACCATGGTGGTGTGCGAGTCGGTGCCGAAGACACTATCAGGATAAATCCAATCCAGGCCGTCTTTCTGTCGCGTGCAAACCACTCCGGCCAGGTATTCCAGGTTGACCTGGTGCACGATGCCCGACGCCGGTGGGATGACCCTAAAATTCCGGATCGAGACTTGTGCCCACTTGAGAAATTCATAACGCTCACGGTTGCGGGCGTATTCGAGTTCTGTGTTTTGATCAAAAGCCAACGCTGAGCTAGCGAAATCAACCTGGATGGAATGGTCGATGACCAGGTCTACAGGCAGGAGTGGGTTGATCGCGGCGGGGTCTTTTCCCTGGTGGGCAGCCTCAGAACGAAGGGCGGCCAGGTCCACTACCAGCGGAACGCCGGTGAGGTCTTGTAATAACACACGCGCCGGGGTGAAGGCGATCGCGCCGTGGTCGCCGGGGATTTTCGTCCAGGCGGCTAGTTTTTCCACTTTTTCACGAGGGAGGCTGAGTTCATCGCAATTCCGGGCCGCGCTTTCAAGCATGATCCTGATGCAATAAGGCAGAGCCGAAATGCCCGCAAACTGATCCAGGGGCAGATAGGTAAAAGATTTCTCCTCCAGCGTCAGTGTGGTGGTCTTGAAGGAATATTGATTAAGTGTCATCGGCTAGATCCTTTTAATCAAGGCGCGGGTGAAATCGGAGGTGGAGCAAAGCGTGGCCCCTTGCATGCGGGCGTAAAAATCGGGGGTGACGAAGCCAGCGGCCAGTGTTTTGGAAAGCGCGCCTTCGATCAAGTCAGCAGCTTCCGTCCAGCCGAGGTAACGCAGCATGAGCATGGTGGAGAGGATCAATGAACTGGGGTTGGCGCGGTCGCGCCCGGCAATATCCGGGGCGGTGCCGTGCACAGCTTCAAAAACGGCGTCGCCGGATTCCATGTTAATGTTGGCGCCGGGGGCGATGCCCAACCCGCCCACCAGCGCGGCCAGCGCGTCGGAGAGGTAATCGCCGTTCAGATTGGTGGTCACCAGCACGTCCATTTCTTCCGGGCGGGCGATGGCGGTCTCGAAGGCGGCGTCCACGATGCTGTCTTGGACGATCAACTTGCCATCTTCGCGCGCTTTTTGAAGCGCTTTTGTTGCGGTGGTCGCGTCTTTGCCAGTAAACTGGCGCTTGTGAGCGCGCAGGCTGTAAACCCGGTCTGCGAATTCGGTTTCGGCGAGGTCGTAGCCCCATTTCATGAATCCACCCTCGGTAAATTTCATGATGTTGCCTTTATGCAACAAGGTCAGACTCTGGCGTTGGTTTCGCAAAGCCCATTCCAGCGCGGCGCGCACGATGCGGCGCGAACCCTCCGGGGAGATGGGCTTGATCCCCAGCGCCGGCGTGGCGGGGAAGCGCATCCGGGCGTATTGGGCGGGATGTTTGCTTTTAAGATGTTTCAACAATGCCAGCGCCTCGGGCGAACCAGTTTCAAATTCGATCCCGGCGTAAACGTCTTCGGTGTTTTCGCGGAAGAGCACCACGTCCACACGCTCTGGGTGCACCAGGGGTGACGGGGCGGGCGGGTAATACTTGACCGGCCGCAAGTTAACGTAGAGGTCCAGTTCCTTGCGCAAGGCCACGTTGAGCGAACGCGCGCCTTCACCGATCGGGGTGTTAAGCGGGCCTTTGAGACCAACCCGGAATTCGCGGAAAGCATCCAGGGTTTCAGTTGGCAGTGAGTTGCCTGATCTGGCTTGGGCTTTTTCACCGGCGAACACTTCCAGCCAGTTTAGCCCGCGTGCAGGGCCGTAAGCTTTTTGCACCGCGGCATCCGCCACCAGCCGTGCGGAACGCATCACTTCCGCACCGACACCGTCCCCCTCAATGAAAGGCAGGGTGGGGTGGTCAGGGGTGATGATCTTTCCGTTCTCGAACTGGATGGTTTGGCGGACAGGGTCGGTCATGGTTTCGCTCCGGCGTTCAATTTGTTGGTTGACAAGCGTGCTATTTTTATGTACACTATTATACAATAAATAATGGGACGCCGTCTCAAATATCGGGACAATCAATGAGTGAATCTGAATTGAAAGAAAAAGGGGTACTTGCCCACGTCTGCGCGATCCTGGATTGTTTCTCACAGGAGCGCACGGATCTGGGAGTGCGCGAGGTGGCCCGACTGACCGGTCTTTCCACGAGCACCACAGGCCGTTTGCTGCAAGAGATGAAGGAGCGGGGCATCTTGCGTCAACATGCTGAATCCAAGACCTACAGCATGGGCATCCGTTTGCTTAATTGGAGCGGAGTTTACCTTGCCACGCTGGATATCCGTGCTGTGGCGATGCCCGTGATGACCGATCTGCAGCAAATGTCACGTGAGACCATCAGCCTCTACGTGTTGGATGGTGCGGACCGCGTCTGCGTGGAACGGCTCGAATCTCCCCAGAATGTGCGTATCGTGGCGAGGCTCGGGCTGCGCCTTCCGCTTTACGCGGGGTCGGCCGGCAAGGTCATGCTGGCCTTTTTACCCGCGTTTCGGCAGGAGCAAATTCTCAGCGCTGCCAACCTGCAGCCCTTCACCCGGCACACTATCACTGACCCCGTCACCCTGAGCGTGGAACTCGAGAAAATCCGCAAATCGGGGTTCGCTTTCAGCCACGGCGAATGGATCGAAGACGCCTCGGGTGTGGCTGCGCCCATTTTTGGACCGGACCGGCTGGTGACCGGCGCGTTAACCATTTCGGGGCCAACCCAGCGCTTCAACCGCGAGGTTATCGCGCGCTACGGTCAGGAAGTGACCCGCGCCGCGAATGAAATTTCACGTCAATTGGGTTTTATCCAGCCCGCATCCGCAAACCCTTATAGGAAGTGACCATGAATATCGAGCATCGCATCAAATCCAAGTTAACCGAAGAACGCGAGCGCATGAAACGCTTGGTGCGCGATCATGGCAGTTATACTGTGGCCGAAGTCACCGTCGAGCAACTATATGGCGGAATCCGCGGTGTGCCGATCTCGGTCACCGACGTTTCTCACGTCAACCCCACGGAGGGTCTGCGTCTGCGTGGCTATACCGTCGAGGAAGTGCTTGACGGGTTGCCCAAGGCGGAGGGTGGCGAATTCCCACTGGCGGGTGGGCTTTTCTACCTGCTGATGACCGGCGAGATGCCCTCCAAACAAGAAGCCGACCAGGTGGAGGTCGAGTGGAAGGTGCGCAGTAATGTGCCGGAGCATGTCTTTAAATCGCTCCAGCCCATGCCGGCTTATACCCACCCGATGACCCTCTTTTCACAGGCTATCCTGGCGTTGCAGAGCGAATCGGTTTTTGCGAGGCGATTCTACTACGGCATCGACAAGGAAGATTATTGGGGTTATTACCTCGAAGACAGTTTCAATCTGATCGCCAAGCTGCCAACCATTATTGCCAACATTTATAACCTCAAATACCGCGGTGGCATTTTTGTGCAGCCCAACCCCAAACTGGATTGGAGCGCTAATTTTGCCTGGATGATCGGCAAGACCGACCCGGTTTACATGGACTTGATGCGGCTTTTTGTGGTGCTGCACTCAGACCACGAGGGAGCCAACGTCAGCACGCACGCCAGCCATCTAGTGGGTTCGGCGCTCTCGGATATTTACCTGTCGTGCGCGTCGGGGATGAACGGCCTGGCGGGCCCGCTGCACGGGTTGGCCAACCAGGAGTGTCTGCGCTGGTTGCAAGACGTTCAGGCGCACTTCAAGCGTTTACCGACCGATGAAGAGTTGCGCAATTATCTGACGGATTTTCTTGCCAGCGGACGACTGATCCCGGGTTACGGGCATGCAGTTTTACGGGTTACCGATCCGCGTTTCACAGCGCAGCGCGACTTTGCGTTTAAACACCTGTCCGAAGACCCGCTTTTCCAACTGGTCGAAAAGGTCTACCAGATCCTTCCTGGCATCCTCAAACAGAATGAGAAGGTTAAAAATCCGTGGCCGAATGTGGACGCTATCAATGGCACCCTGCAGCACCATTTTGGCCTGACCGAAACCGATTTTTACACGGTGTTGTTTGGCTTTAGCCGTATCTTGGGTATCGCCACGCACGTGACCTGGTCGCGCGCGATGGGCAAGCCTATTGAGCGGCCAAAATCACTGACCACAGATATTTTGGAAGATTTGATCCGAAGGGAATGATCTCGCTTTATTGATAAAAAAGGTAGCCGGCGGAAAATTCACCGGCTATTTTTATATTGGCGCAAAAGGCAAGATAATCTTCAAGCGATTAAATAACGTATTTTTTACAGGATCAATTTTATGATGACCGTATAATGTAATCAATTATTAGTATGAATAGACGAGGAGATTCGGTATGAATTCAAACAGTGACAGGAAATTTGACCCTTTCAAGTTTCTGAAGAATTTCTCCTTGTTTTTTATTGTTTTGGGTTTTGGCTCTTTTCTCGTTTTTTTTCTATCCGATAGGATTCTTGTCAAAGAAAAAATTGCTTTGCTGATTGAAGAAAAAAAGCAATTAGTGCAGGCTGTGGCCGAGAAAACGGGCAATGACCTTAACCAGGCTATCGATTTATTGGTTTACCTTAAAGATCGTGACCACGGACTTTTGGAGAAGGGTGAATATGAAGAGGTTGCCCAAGACTGGTTTTTGGTCGCCGAGGATTTTCAACTTTTTGACCAGATCAGGTATTTAGATATCAATGGCGACGAGATTATAAGAATAAATTATAACGATCTGGGCGCGAAAATCGAAACACAGGAAAACCTGCAAAACAAAAAGGACCGTTATTATTTTATTGAAACCATGAAAATCCCTGACGGTCATATCTATATTTCACCGTTGGACCTCAATATTGAAAATGGAGCGATCGAGCAGCCGTACAAACCTATGATTCGTTTATCCACGCCCATTTATGGTGATGATGGTCAACTCGATGGGATGATCATTATAAATTACCTGGCAAAATACATGCTGCAGGACGTCAAGAAGATAGCAGAAACCGAGGATGATTCTCTTTACCTGGTGAACCAGGATGGTTTCTATCTGACGAGTAAAAATCCAGAAGAGGAATGGGGGTTCATGTTTGAAGATCGGCAACAGAGTCGATTTGACCACCGATATCCGGATGAATGGTTGCGTATATTGAATGGTGAAACAAGTTTCTTTTCTGTTGAGGGGCTGTTCACGACAGCCTCGCCATTGATTGCTGAAGAACTTTCTTCCCGCCCACATGGTTTTTTTACTTCTCAAGTGCATCTTGGTGAAGGAAAGTGGTTGATCGTTTCGGTAGCCTCCAGCGATGGTACGAAACGCGCGCTGTTCCAACCCAAACTTTTTGATTTTTTTCAAACGAATTTCCTGTTTTTCTTGCTCTTTTACCTGGCTTTGGCAATTTTGTCTCTGGCGAGCGCCCTTTTGATCACATACCGTCAGGTAATGGCTCAATCTTTTAAATATTTTTCCGAGAGAGACCCTTTAACAAATGTCTTTAATCGAAAAGCCGGTTTTGAAAAATTAAGAAACTACATTGGAGTTGGCAATCGTCGAAAAAACCAATTAGCGATCTGTTACACGGATATTAATGGCTTAAAACAAGTGAATGACACGCTGGGACATAAATCGGGGGATGAATTGATTGGTTCCTATGTGGAAATTCTTCAAGAAGTGATCCGGGATGGAGATTATATTGTGAGACTCGGTGGCGACGAATTTGCCATTGTGTTGAATCACGCTGACACCCACATCGCCGAGTTGATATGGACCCGGATCAAAGCTAAAATGAAAAATCTAAATGATAAACCTGGTCGAAAATACCGCATCAGCGGCAGCCATGGAGTCGTTACTTTGGACGATAATCATAGCGGAAACGTGGACGAACTCTTGGCTCTGGCTGATTCAAGAATGTACATGGAAAAACGAGAACTAAAAAAGACTTTTCAGGTACTAATCAGCGATTAAGGATCAGTGCATAATATCAATCTTAATATGGCAAGGGATTGAGGGAAGTTAATTTGGGCCTACGCCCATCACCTACACTCCTTTTTTTATTGGTTGGCGGATGATGGTCTTTATTTTTTCAGGCACCACCTTGCGGGGGTCATTCATATAGATTTCGTGGTGCTTGCCAGTGAGCGTGTAGCCCTGGTTAGTCGCGAATTGATGCAGACTGGCGATGGTCGGGCCCTCATCGGCGTAGGGACCAAAATAGAGGATCTGCACACAAGTGCCTTCGTGGAAAGTTTCGAGGCGGGCTTTCTCAGCCAGGGGTGCCTTGCCCTTCGCAACGGCTTGCTTCTTGGCTTCTTCAAACAAGGCCGGCGTGACCAGGTCGGGTTGCATGATCATCATCGTCCAATTCCAGTCACTCTTGCGCGCGGTGCTAAATGTGGTCATGTCTGGCGTCCACCACAAGCCTTCGAGCGCCATGACACCGTAATCGATCCCCAGCGTTTTCTTGATATGAAATTTCAAAGTGTAGGCCAACCCGTACAGCGTTTGCACTGCCGCGACGTATTCAGGCGCCACATTGGGGTCACCGTGACCGTCCACCATGATGAATTGAAGCGCGGGCACTTCGAGGATAGCGGGGGCTTTGGCGGAAGGAGCGTACAAGTTTTTATGCATCTTTTTTAGATCGAGAGTTTCCATTTTAATTTTCTCCAGGGTGATAAGCGGCCAGGAATTGGCGTGACCAATCCAGTTCCGCATAAAGTTGGGCGAGTGAGTAATCGAACATGGCCCGCACGTGAGCGGGGGTGGCAGGCTGGGTCATGGTTGGGTGGTGGCTGAGTTCCTCGATCTTGGCTGCCAAAAAGACCTGCCTGTGAATGAAAGCCTGGTGGATTTCCTCCGGAGTCAGCAGGGGCAGGCAGGAGAGCCCGAGTAAGAAGCGCTGACCGCCGCGGTCTTCGGCAGAGAGCGCCTGCCGCACACCCTCGTGCAAAGCGGCGTACCCCGCGGGTGTGGCGTGGAAGACCTTTTTGACCGGACCGCGGCCAGCGGCGGGCAACAGGGTGGAGGCGGCCAGCCCTTCCTTGACAAGTTTGTTGAGAATGAAGTAGATCGAAGAAAACGCCACATCCGTCCAGGCGCGCATGCCGCGTTCTTCGATGACTTGTTCCACCTCGTATCCGTGGCGGGGTTGTTCAGCGATCAAGCTGAGCAGAGCCAGTTCGGCGTTGGATAGATTATATTCTTTCATAAGAATATTATATCACTATAATAATATTTTACAACCCCCTCTTATTCATTGGATTGGATCCATCAAAAAAAGACAGCCCGCGAGGGCTGTCTTTTAATTGGGTGAATCACGAGTTCAAGTTTTCATAAAACTGCTAAGTTTGATGGCTTGTTCAAGGGCAGCCACCAGCTCCTGGGCTTGTTCGGGGGTGAGATAGAGGTGACTCTCATCGTGGATGAAGAGCCTTTCATCCTCAGGGCACGATTCCATGATCTTCAAACAGATGTTGTCTTCGTAGCCGCAGTCATCTGACTCGAAAAAGATTTCCACCTGAAGGCTTTCGTCAAGGAGCAGGATTGGTTTCATCGATCACCTCCACCATGAGTATAGTTGAATCGGGAGTGTTTTTCAACTCCTGGTCGCGTAAGAGTACCGATCTGTCTGGCTGATATAATCATCCTGTAAGTACATACATTTCGATGGAGGATGGATGACTGAGAATATCGGTAATCGTATCATGACCTGGATGGTCCGTTCGCCATTGGGAAGATTGACCGGCGAGGGTATGGCGGTGATCACCGTTAGAGGCCGGAAGACTGGACGCGAGATCTCCACACCGATTAATGTGACCCGTGAAGGTGATATCTTTACCGTGGTCAGCAGCCGGGAGCGCACCTGGTGGCGCAACGTGCGCGACGGCGCAAGGGCAACACTTCAAACCGGCGGTAAAAGCATCCACGTCACCGGAACAGTCTTTGAAACCGACAATGATGTCGTAACACAATTGGGTGTTCTCCTGCACGCTCACCCGGCCATGGCCAAATACTTCAAAGTGCGCATTAACCTTGACGGCCAACCCGAAGAAGATGATTTAGCAAGGGTGGCCCCAGGGCGGGTGGTGATCAGGCTTCAAAAAGTGTATTAATCGATCAAATTACGAGCCCCTGTAAGATACTCCCCGAAACCATGTTTAGTTTCGGGGAGATTTGTTGATTTTAGGAATAGCAGATTGATTGTTATGGAACGCGGGTCATGATAAAGGGGTCTGGGTCCATGTTATCTATTGCGATCACTTTGAGCGCCAGCGTGTTGGCGTCGGGACAGGAATATTGATACAGTTGGATGGATTCAGGCTCTCCGAACAAACTTTGGTCCAATTCGGTCACTGTTCCGAGGGTTTCCATCAAGATCGTCCAGCCTGAATTATCCTGGTTGCTGAAGGTAATCGTGTCACCCTCCACAAGGTAGTTGGCGGTACCCAATCCATTCATTGTCAACTGGTTCTCAAAGGACATGCTTTGACCACTAATGTTGGTGACCAGCGTGTAGGACTGCACGTACTCTTCCGCGCTGAATTCGGCTGTGTTATCCGCGTTAAAGGTCATGTTGGCCACGCCGGTCGATTGGTAATTCTCGATGGTGAAGTTTTGACCGCCTGAAGCGGCGTTCATGGTGTCTTGAAGGGAATTCACGAATGGTCTGAAATCGGTCATGTTCCAGGAACCCACAAGGCAGGCGCCAGGTTCAGCGGGGGCTTCCGTGGGGGCTGCTGTTTCCATAGGTTCCGCTTCCGGGGTGACGGTAATACCCGGTTCCGATCCAACCCCGGGGAAATTGCAGGCGGAAATACTGAACGCCATGATGCCCATGATGAGGATGAGAAAGCGTATTTTTTTAACCATTAAAACCTCCATATCAACCAAATAAGACAATATTAGTATTAATTATAACTCTTCTCGTTTAAAAAGAAACCCCTTGCAAATTAAAAGGGTAAAACTCAATGGGATTTGAAAATTGATTTAAAGTTGCAGGATGGAGCGAATCTCGCCAACCTGCATGCGCCGCCAGTTGAATTGTGGGCGGTCGCTGAATTCAGCCAGTTCGCGAACCTGGGTCTCAGTCACGGCACCGAGTTGACTTAACAAAGATACGATCGCGGTGGTGCGGGCGCGGTAGAGGCGGTCGCCGTCGCTGATCTTCAAGGCGATGCCCAGCGCCGGGCTTTCGGGTCCGCACGCGCCGGGTAAGAGCGCAACAGCCTGGAATCCCTCCGCGCCGACCTTGGTGAGGATTTTTCCACGGCCAACCTGCATCAAACGTGTGTCAAAGCCCTCAGGGCCAGCCACCATTTCGGGGTGGGTCGTCATGGCGTGAAAAACCAAACGTAACGCCGATTGTCGCGTTTCAGGCAGCCCGGTGGGGTCAGCCAGGCGGGCAAAGGCCAGCGCGGCGTTCTTGATCGGCAGGGCGAACACCGGCGCGGAACAACCGTCCGTGCCGAGCAGGATGTCTGCTGCGGGCACATCCGTCATTTCGGCCACCACCTGCACGATGGCTTGTTGCACCGGGTGCGCCGCATTGATGTAATCCGCTGTGGGCAGCCCGCGCAACAAGCATTGGGCCAGCATGCCCGAGTGTTTGCCCGAACAATTATGCCGTAACGGGCTGGAGGGTTCGTTTTTTACCACCATCCGCTGCGCGGTGGCGGGGTCTTCAGGGGCGTGCGTGCCGCAAAGCAAATCCTGCGGGCCGATTCCCAGTTTGGCTTGAAGGCTGCTGACCACCTCGACATGTTCATCCGTACCGTGGTGCGAGGCGCACATGACGGCCAATTCCTTTTCGTTCAGGTTAAAGCGCTGCATGCCACCGCCTTCCACCAGGGGCAGTGCCTGGAAGGGTTTGGTGGCGCTGCGTAAAAATGTGACCAGATTGGGGTCTCCGCCAGAATGCAGCACACGTCCAGTAATGTCGCAGACCGTGTAGGCGCCGAAATGCACGCACTCCACGATGGGTCCGCGGGTGACTTCGACCAGGGGAAGATATGGGGAATCGGGCATGCGGGATCCTTGGGGAGATTATTTTATAAAGTTCATTTTACCACCAGGGTTCGGAAGCCGCCGATGGTGCGTTGAAATCATTCATAAATTTTTCACAACCTCTTCATCAATTCTTCACGCGCTGAATTTATCCTTGTGACATATCAATCGAGGAGAACTTCTATGCAAAATCCAAGCAGCGTCAGCACGAAAACCCGCAATAATTGGATCCTGGACGCGGGGCTCTTTTTAACCGCCCTGGTCGCCATACTGTCGGGAGTCTATTTCTTAATTTTTCCCGACGGCGGGTACAAAGGCGGTCGCAATCCGTATTACGGCATCCAGATCATTTTTGAGCGTGCAGGTTGGGAATGGATGCACACCTGGATCGGTCTCGCGATGATTGCGGCGGCGCTTGTCCACCTTGTGCTTCATTGGAAATGGGTTGTTTCCACCACCCGGCGAATCGTCCGCGGGATGATCGAACGAAAATCGACTGGCAATCGGGCCAGCTGGATGAATGTGCTGGTGGATGGCGTCTTGGCTTTTGGTTTTGTTGTGAGCGCCGCGTCGGGGATCTACTTCCTGTTGACCCCTGACAGCAAGGGAGGGGCTATCGCTGATCCGATGTTCCTTTTCAGTCGCGCTGTCTGGGATAATCTGCACACCTGGTCGAGTGTGGCGTTTATCATCGCCGCCATCTTGCACTTTGTCATCCATTGGGGGTGGGTCACCAAAGTAACCCGCAAGATCATTTTACGCAAACGGGAACTGGTCATTGATACGATTGCGGTTCAAGCAAACTAAAGTAGAGGAGAAAATGAAAAACATAAAGAAAATAATCGGTTATGGAATTTTGACAGCAGTGATCGGCTTGCTAATTTTTGGAGCGGTGAACCGCACCCTGGCCAACAGTGAAAGCGCTGATGTGGAAGTGGAACATGTGGATCTGCCCCAGGTCGTGGTAACCCAGTCTATTGAAACCACCGGGGTGACTGATTCCGCGGAGGTGGCCGATAGCGAAGCCACGTTAACCCCACTCGAGTTAATGCCCATGGGCGAGCTTGACCAGGCCGAGATTGATGCGCTGCTATTTATGCGCGAAGAAGAAAAACTGGCCCGGGATGTCTACAATTATCTTGGAAGTGTTTGGGGGCTGCCGGTTTTCACAAACATCGCCCGCAGCGAACAGGTACACATGGATGCTGTACTCGAATTGATCACGCGATACGAGTTGACTGACCCAGCCTCGGCTGATGCAGGTGTCTTCGTAAACTCCGATTTGCAGTCTCTTTACAACCAGTTGATCCAACAGGGCAGTGCGTCGCTTGAAGCAGCTTTCAAAGTGGGTGGCGCCATCGAAGAAATTGATATTCTCGATCTCGAAAAACGCATCTTGCTCACTGACCAGGTTGACATACAACAAGTATTTGAAAGTCTGCGGTTGGCATCGTTCAACCACCTCAATTCTTTCGCTGGCAACCTTGAAAGTCGCACCGGGGTGACCTACGTGCCCCAGTATTTGTCAGTTGATGCCTACGAGGCTGTGCTGGCCACCAACCTTGATTCGAATGGAAATGGCAACGGCCAGGGGCAGGGCGCCGGTGGTGGCGGTGGTGGGAACGTCGTTCACTAGTCACAAAATAGAGATCATAAAAAGAATGACCGGCCGCAAACATTTCCGCGCCGGTCATTTTGGTTTATGATTAAGTAAATTGAGAGGTTTGCGCGAAAATGAGAGTTCGATCGAGCTTAAAAGGATTGTTATTTACATTAACTGCCATTCTATTTTTGGTCAGTGCCTGCGCTGAAACGTCGGCTGTTGAGCCACTCGCCAACTTACCCGCGGACCTTGTTTCGCTCCCAGAAGCGTTGACCGGGCAGCGCCGGGTGGCGAGCCTCACCTGTGTAGTGGACGAACTGGCTGTCATCCAGACTGACGAGCAACAGGGAGAGTTAATGGCCTGGTCGCCGGCTTCAGATGTTTTGGCGTTGGTGGCGCCCGTGAACCGCCATTACGGCTGGTATATCGGCGAACTGGTGATCTACGATCCGGCTCAAAAAGCGGATGTATATGCTGGAGAAGACGAGACGGTGTTTGGCGATCTAACCTGGTCGCCTGACGGTAATCGGATTGCTTATGTGTTGTTAGACCAGGAAGTTAAGCGTTATACCATCAAGATCATAGACCCGGCGACTGGGGCAGAGGTATTCGTTTTTGCTGACATGGACGCCGCAAAAACCGATGACTTTGCCAGCTTGAAAGGCATCCTCGTGTGGCAGGGCGCGAACAGGCTGCAGGTGGTCAGCAGTTGTGGAACCGATTGCAAGCGGTCGTTTGATTTTAACCCGGGAGCGTTAACACTGACACCGCAAACCGATCTTCGCCAAAATGAAGACTTCAGCCTGGTTGCCACCCTGGAAACAAATTCCGCGGATGGCCGCTGGCAGGTAACCCTCGATGACAAGGGTAACACCTGGCTCAGCACTGCAGAAAACAATAACGTGACTTTGCTCCTGGCCGGCGAGGATGTGTTTGAGGTCAAGTTCTCGGCAGATTCGCGCTATCTTTCATTGCGCGTCAATGACAGAGTGACGATCCACGAGCTCGGCTGCGTGCCCGAATAACCGAACAGTCTCTTGAGTCTTTGAAATAACAGGTGGTTTTTTTGCCGCCTGTTATTTATTTAACAATACAATTAATATAGTAATATTAATAAACTCTAATATTATATATCTTGTAATACTGTGTAATACATAGTATACTATGGCTATGAAAACACAAACCATCCAGGAACAGATCGAGAACTTGAACCAGGAACTAAGGCGTGGAGCCTTGCCGCTGGCGGTGCTCAGCATGTTGGGTGAGAACAAATATGGATACGCATTGATCAACGACCTGGAACAATGCGGCATCCATATTGACCAGGGCACTCTTTACCCAATGTTGCGCCGGCTCGAGATCCAGGGGCTTTTGCAAAGCTCGTGGATCCTAGAAGGTGCCCGGCCACGCCGCTATTACCAGATCAGCGCTGAAGGGCGGGAGATACTATCAGGTCTCTCGACGGAATGGCGCGTATTGAACCAGGTCATCGAGAAATTATTGGGCGATTCGCCCTCAAGCTAACGGAGGAAAAAATGGAATTGATCGAACGTTATTTACATCAGGTGGGCAAGAACTTGCCCCGCAACGGCCGGGCAGACATTCTGGCTGAGATTCGCTCGCATCTTGAAGACACCCTGGATGAACGCACAGCGGGCAAACCAACCGAAGAGGCTGAGGTGGCGTTACTCAAGGAAACTGGGTCGCCACGGAAGATGGCGGAGTCTTATTCTTCGAAGGGCAATTACGTGATCGGACCCGCGCTGTATCCACTCTTTCGCATGGTGGCAGGCATCGCCCTCGCTGCGGTGATCGGCGCGCAACTGCTGGCGTTTGGCATTGGTCTTTGGGCGGATGGGGAGTTGCTTAAACCCTGGGAAGCGTTGGGCGGTATCTTGGCCAGCGTTCCCTCTACCATCGGCTCGATCGTCATTGTTTTCATGATCTTGCAGCATTACGGCGTGCAACCTGACCTGGACGACGACTGGGATCCGCGCCAGTTACCCGAGATCGTCAATGAGACCGAGATCAAACGCGGAGAAGTGATCTTTGGCATCGCGGGGGGCAGCGTGCTGCTCGCCATCCTTGCGGCTCTGCCCAACCAAATCGGGTTCTTCAGCTTCCCGGGCGGCACGTTCTACGCCAACCCTGTCATCCGGCAGTACCTGCCCTGGATCTACGCTTCACTGCTATTGGGCATCGGCTTGAACATCTATTTGCTTTGGCAGGGGCGTTGGAATGTCGCCAGCCGGGCGGTGCAACTGGCCGCGGATGTGTTTGCCATCGTTGTGCTGGCCTTCCTTTACCAGGGGCATTCCAACTGGCTCACGGCGCACGGCTCTACTGGTTTCTTGGTAAACATTGAGAATCTCTCCGGCGGCATCGGCAACAACATCCAGTTGATCGGCATGGAAGCCTTCAGAATGGCTTTTGGCATTGCGCTGGTGGTGACCGTGGTGGAATTGATCGTGACCCTGGTCAAAATGATCGTAAAGAGTTTGAAGGGAAAGGAAAGCGCGGTTTACCCGGTCTAGGCTTAAGCATCAAATAACAATTTTCCATCAATAAACCCTCGGGATCTCAATAATCCCGGGGGTTTTCGTTTACGAATCGCTGCGTACAGTACAATTACGCTTATGATCTCGATTAGCCTCAACAACATTCATCTCATCCTTGGCGCTCGGACGATCTTCCAAAACCTCAATTTTGAGATCCAGCATGACCAAAAGATCGGACTGATCGGCCCCAACGGGGTGGGTAAGTCCTCTCTTTTCAAACTCATTACCGGCGAATTTACCCCTGAGAAGGGCGGCGGTGTGGTGCGGGCGCGCGGTGTGACCGTTGGGTACTTACCTCAAGACCCAGACCTTGATCCCAACCTAACCGGGTTGGAAGCCGCGCTGCAAGGCAACCCGCGCGTGGCGGAAGTCAAACATCTTTTGGACGCGGTGGAAGCCAGCCTCGGCGACCCCCTGGTCTATGGCAACGAAAAGCGGCTATCGCGTGCTTTGGAAGAACAACAAAAATTGATTGAGGAATACCACGGACTGGGCGGCGACCAGTACCCTGACCGGGTCAGAGCCTTGCTGCGTGGCCTCGGTCTGATCGAAGGGGAAGAAGGCAAACCGGTGGGTACGTTGAGCGGCGGACAGAAAAAATTGATCGGCCTGGCACGCCTGCTTCTCAACATGCCCGATGTGCTCTTGTTGGATGAACCTGACAACCACCTCGATCTGGCCGGAAAAACCTACCTGGAACGATTCATTCAAACCTACCCGGGAGCGGTGGTAATCATCTCGCACGACCGCTACCTGTTGGACGCAGTGGTAACGCACATCGCCGAGTTGGAAGAAGGAAGTTTGACCACCTTTGAAGGCGATTATTCTTCTTACATTCTAGACAAGCAACAACGCCTCGCGCGTCAGAGCGAGCTCTTCCACGTGCAGCAGCGTCAGATCGCTCGAATCGAAACCGCGATCAAGCGCTACGCGCTATGGGCAAAAACCTATGACAGTGAAAAATTTGCCAAGCGCGCCAGGGCCATTCAAAATCGTTTGGATAAGATGGAACGGGTGGACAAGCCTTTGATCGACCGCCGACGCATGGAGCTTAAACTCTCAGGCTGGCGCGGTTCGCAAAAAGTGCTCGAATACAAACAGGTGACCAAAGCTTTTGACAAACGCGTTGTGTTGGATGGGGTCAGTTTTGTGCTCCGGCATGGAGAGAGGGTGGGGGTCATCGGCCCCAATGGTACGGGCAAATCCGTGTTGTTGCGACTGGCGTTGAGTATGCTGCAACCTGACAAGGGGGATGTCATTCTCGGACCGAGTATCCAAACCGGGTATTACGCCCAGGAGCACGAGACGCTGGACCCCGAGCAGAGCGTCCTCGACACCGTTCGTTTGGCAGGGAACATGGGTGAGAGCGCCGCGGTAGCCCTTTTGGGTAAGTATCTCTTTGGTTATAAGCAGACCACACAAAAAGTGAAGGAACTCTCCGGCGGCGAACGCAGCCGGCTGCAACTCGCGCTGGTGGTGCTTTCAAAAGCCAATTTCCTCCTGTTGGATGAACCGACCAACAATCTCGACATCGCCTCGGCAGAAGTGCTGGAAGACGCGCTTTCTGACTTTGAGGGCACGGCGTTGATCATCTCTCACGACCGCTACTTCCTTGACCAGGTGGTGGATCGCATCCTTTACTTGGAGGAAGCCCGTTTGGCCAGCTATCCTGGCGGGTACAGCGATTGGCTCGATAGAAATTCACAAAAAAATAAGGCTTAAACGACAAGAAGGGCTATACTATTTTCAAGGTCATTTTTGTTTGAAGGAGGAGAGATTAACATGAGAATCCCGATGCAGATCGAAGGTTTTGAAGGCCAAAGAATCGAAGCCTCTCTAAGTTATTGGTCAGGCGCGCAATTGTATATCAATGGCGAGAAAGCGCCAAAAGGTACCAACCGCAGGGACATGTTAATTACCCGAAATGACGGCGTTGCTATTCCCGCGTTCTGGAAACCGAGAATGTTGGGTTTTGATAGCCCCGTACTGTCGGTGAATGGCAAAGATATCGAAGTCCAACCGCGTTTGAAATGGTATGAGTTCGTGTGGAGCGCGCTGCCGATTGTGCTTGTTTTTATTGGGGGAGCCTTGGGCGCGTTTCTAGGTTTTCTCGCTTTTTCATTTAATACCGGCGTTTTCCGTTCAAAAATGAACGCAATTGTCAAGTACCTGGTCTCCATGATCATTTCAGGAGCCGCGGGTGTCCTCTGGCTGCTGGTAGCGATGGTGGTTAACAGCGCGATCGGGTAATCATTGCACCATAACCCTTTCATTTACCGGGTTGATTCTTTCAACCCGGATTTTGTTTTTAACACCAAAAAGAAAGGCTAGATCTAAAAATTGGACAAATAAGGTAAAAAAAACTATAATAACAATAATTCAAAATAGTGATTGCGTTGGATATGGTATGTAAAAAGGAGGCAGTATGATCACCACAACTTTTGTTAACTTGCCTGTAAAAGACCTCGAGCGCAGCAAAAAATTCTTTACCCAAATGGGTTTTAAGATCAATAACCAGTTCACCAATGAGGATGCTGCCTGCATCATGTTGGGACCCAACATCTTCGTCATGCTGCTGGTGGAAAAGTTCTTTCAGACCTGGACCACCAAAACCATCGCGGACACTAAAACCACCACTGAAGTGATCAACGCCTTTTTCGTGGATCGCAAGGAGGAGGTTGACCCACTCGTGGACGCCGCCATGAAAGCCGGTGCCGGCAAGTACAACGACCCACAGGTGTTCGATTTCATGTACTCGCGCAGCTTTCAGGACCCGGACGGCCACCTTTGGGAGATCGGTTGGATGGACCCGAAACACATCGAACCTTATTAATCGTCCTTAGGGGTAGCATGGCAGAACCTAAAACCAAACCCACGGAGGCCTCCGTGGAAGATTTCCTTAATTTGAACCCAGACGAGGTCAAACGCCAGGATAGCTGGACGCTTCACCGAATGATGAGTGAAATCGCTCAGTCCGAGCCGCGGATGTGGGGGGAAGCCATCGTGGGTTACGGAAGTTACACGCTAACCGCCGCCAATGGGCAGACCAGCATTTGGCCTTTGATCGCTTTCTCTCCGCGGAAACAGGCGCTGACGCTTTACCTCAGTCTGCACGGCGCGCCCGGCGCGAATGACCTGCTTGCCCGGCTCGGAAAACACTCCCTAAGTAAAAGTTGCCTCTACATTAAGCGGCTAGCGGATGTGGATGGTGAGGTATTAAAGGAACTGGTGCGCCTGTCTTATGACCGATCCATCAAAGACCTTGTTGCCAAGCCAGCCTCGTCTGGATAACCCACACATTGCCCGCCTGGAGGACTAGCGATGGTTGCGCTTTGGGCTATAATCTCTTCCAGTTAATCCACACTCATCACAGGTAACGCGGGAGAGAGCATGGCAAAAAGCAGACGCTATAAGATCCACCAACGCATCCTCTCGATTGGGGACGATTTTTGGATCGAAGACGACGACGGTCAAAAAGCCTTCAAAGTGGATGGCAAAGCCCTGCGTCTTCGCAAGACCCTGGAGTTGGCGGATGTCGAGGGGCAGCCTTTTTGCCGCATTCAGGAGCGCATGCTGCGCATCAAAGACACCATGGAGATCGAAGACCCAGACGGCAAACGTATCGCCCTGGTGAAAAAAGCGCTCATCGCGCCCTTTCGCGATCGCTGGGTGGTCAAAATTCGCAATGGACCTGACCTGACAGTGCAAGGCAATCTGCTGGACCACGAATACGTGATCAAACACGGGTTGCGCCGGGTGGCCGAAGTTTCGAAGAAATGGTTCAGATTGACCGATATCTACGGCGTGGAGGTCGACGCCGATCAGGAAGACGGGCTCATCCTGGCGGTTGCCATCGCCATCGATATCATGGCCCACGACTAAAACACAAAATTCTCAAGATTTGGAAACGGATAACATCGAGATGAATCTGGCAAGCGATTGCCAGTGAAGTCTCGATTGTGTCATAATGAATGCTACCAAGGAAAAGAAGTATGACCTTACATTCAGAAATTCTGGAACAACCCCAAAGACTGCGCGAACTCTTGGCCAGCCAACGTGAGGCTATCGAAAAAGCCGCCGCGGCGATTCGAGAGCGAGATCCACGCTATGTATTTCTGGCCGCGCGCGGCACCTCCGATAACGCCGGGCGTTACGCCAATTACTTGCTTGGCGGGGTGAATGGGTTGCCACTGGCGCTCGCCACTCCTTCGCTTTTTACATTCTATAAAACTCCCCCAAACTTAACCGATGCGCTGGTGATCGCCATCTCACAATCTGGCAAGTCACCTGACATTATCAGTGTGCTAGCCGAAGGCCGACGGCAGGGATGCCTGACCCTGGCTTTGACCAACGTGCCCGAATCCCCGCTGGCTCACACCGCGGACCTGGTGCTTGACCTTCATGCCGGCGCCGAGCGCGCCGTGGCCGCTACAAAGACCTACACCGCCGAATTGATGCTTCTGGCGATGCTTTCCGCGGCGCTTAAAGCCGATGATTCCGCCTGGATGGATTTGGAGCGTGTGGCAGGCTGGGTGGATCAAGTTCTGAGTTTAGATGAACACATCGCCCAATCCGCGCAGCGTTACCGCTACATGAATCAGACCGTGGTGCTGGGACGCGGCTATAATTACGCTACCGCGTTTGAGTGGGCGATCAAATTGAAAGAATTGACCTATATCGGTGCCGAGCCGTATTCTTCTGCTGATTTCATGCACGGTCCCATCGCTATCGTTGAAGGGGGTTTCCCGGTGCTGGCAGTAGCACCCAGCGGCGCGGTATTTGATTCCATGTTTGAGATGATGCAAAAACTTAAGGGAGAATTAAAGGCGGAATTGGTGGTGATCTCAGACAATCCAGCCGCCTTGCGACTTGCCGAAGTGGCTTTACCACTACCTCTAGGCATTCCCGAATGGCTCAGTCCCATCCCGGCCATCGTCGCGGGGCAACTATTCGCGTGTCACCTTACACGCGTCAAGGGGTACGATACCGAGCAACCACGAACCATCCGCAAAGTTACCGAGACAGAATGAGATTAAAAGAGATCACAGAGAAAACTCCCTGGTCTTGGTTTAGCGAGTGATATTGAGTCTAATTTTTTCCTGGTACATGGCCTGGTCGGCTTCTTTAAACACGTCGCCTAAGTTCACCCCAGGCTCTCCGCATGCAGTACCGATGGCTATACTGATGTTGAAATGTTCGGCGCATTCATGGTTACTCTTGGCGATGTTTTCTTGTATGCGATTAGCTGCGATTTGCGCGGCATCGAGCCGGGTGCGGGGTAACACCACCACAAATTCGTCCCCACCGATGCGCGCCACGAGATCTTCAGGTCGAAACGCGTTCATTAAGGCTTGGGCAGCGCATTGCAACAAACGGTCTCCGGCGTCATGCCCCATCGAGTCATTCACTTTTTTCAAACCATTTACATCCATGACCAGAATGCTTACAGGGTATTGACGGCTTTTCTGTAAACGCGTGATCTCGGTTTCGTAATACTGGCGGTTATATAAACCGGTGAGCACATCGTGCGTGCTTTGATAGGTCAATTGGTCTTCCAATTGTTTGCGTTCGGTTACATCCCGGGCGGCGGCGTAGATCAATTTGCCGGAGGGTTGGGAATGCCACTCGATATATTTGTAACTACCATCTTTGCAACGGTAGCGGTTTGTGAAATTGAACACCTTCTGCTGAGCGGCCAATTCAGCCATACGGTCTAGGGTGGGCTTCAAATCATCGGGGTGGATGAAATCCAAGAATTTTGTGTTCGTCAATTCCTCGTCTGAATATCCCAATAACCTGGACCATGAAGGGTTGGTGCGCAGGAAGTACCCATCCGTGTTGGCAATGGTTAAAAGGTCAGGGGTCAAGGTAAAAAAGCTTTCCAATTCCTCGGTTTTTTCCTGTAATTCTGCCTCGGTCTTGCGCCTTTGTGTGATGTCACGCGAGACACCGTGGATGGAAAGTTTGCCGGTTTCTTCATCGCGCACGTAATGCGTGGATGTTTCCGTCCACACGATGTGGCCGTCCTTGTGAGGTTGCGCGACCTGGTCAATACTGATAACCGGCTTTCCTTCCAGGAAGTAGGAGAGGTTCTCAGCAAGTTTTTGTTGAACGAATACCGCTGATTCAGGGGTGAGCGCCTCACTCATGGATTGAGCCATAACTTCTTCAGGGGTGAAGCCGCGCAATTGGAAAACAGAGGGGCTGACGTAGGAGAATTTCTTCGTTTCGAGATCCAGCACCCATATCACGTCGCCAGAATTTTCGGTGATCAAGCGGTATTTTGCTTCACTCGTTTTTAACGCCTCTTCAATCTGCTTTTTTTCCGTGATGTCTTGGATCACGCCAAGTATTTTTACCGCTTTCCCGTTACTCTCTACAACCCGGTTGGCAATGGTATGGACGATGCGAATTTGTTGATCATTGGGGCGGATGATGCTGTATTCCACATCAAATTCGCTAGTTCCGGCAGCCAGGGCTTGCAAAGCCCCAGCATATTTAATCCGGTCTTCTTCAACAGTAGCTTGTTGCACAGCCTCCAAAGGGATGTAAGGAGATTCCTGGTCGATGCCGTGGATCTGAAAGGCATTCGCAGAGCCCCAAATGACCCCGGTTGCCAGGTCTAACTCCCAGGTACCGAAACCCGCGATTTTTTGCGCCAGGGTGAGACGTTCCTGACTTTCTTGCAGAGATTGTTCCCAAAACAAGCGTTTGGTTATATCGGAAAGTTGTAAGAGGTAGCCCAACAAAAGTTTTTTACTGGCATCGTAAAGTGGTTTAACACGAATCTCAATTACAGCGGCACCTGTGTCTTTTGGCAATCTCACATTTTGGAGGGTCTCAATTTCTTCATTGGGTTCGAAATCCAACATCTGTGTGATCTCAAGGGGCAATTCACTATTAATGGCTTTGCCCATCGAAAGGTTTAGGATCTCAAGCGCGGTATCGTTAATATCCAAAACCTGTTTTTGATAATCGAGGATGACCATGCCAATAGAAGCGTTCTTGAAAACGCTGCGATGGGCTATGGGCACGACGGTTAAGAAACGGAAGAAAAAGATGGCGATGCTCCACAAGATCGCGGTTACCAAAAACATGAATGGGGTCGGGTCCAAACCATTTAGCCGAAGGCCACCCGATATGAAAACAAAATTGCTGATCACCGGAATGAGCGCCCCCAGGATCAACAATAAGGATTGGTAAAGGAATAAGCGCAGCCTGCGGAGGGCATTGCGAATGATCAGGAAAATACCCACGCCGGCGATCGTGTAAGCAGCAACAAACCCGATCCAATAAAAAGTGTGGAAATTCCATTCTAAGAAGGATAAGGAACCAATTGGGGTAAAGCCGATCAGGGTTCCATATAGGCCGTGGAGAGGATTCGTCCAGGCAGCGAGGCAAACGACGATGGTAGGGATTAACAAAGCCAGGCGCAACAGGCGCAGGCGAGTAACAGGAAAACGAGAATCCAATTCACTCCAAGCCAGAGCGAACAATAGCCATGCCGGTCCCATCAGGTTGGCGCCAAAGATCGACAGGTTATACCAAAAAATCGCCTGGCTTTCTTTGGTGCTGATCAATTGAAAAACATACGGAAGCGTGTAGAGTATCTCTGTGATCAGAATGAAGATCAACTCTTTGCCACCCTTGAGGTTGCGGTGTTGGTAAGCGTAGACAATTATGAAGTTGGTAACCAGTAAAAACAAGGTAATAAAAAGAACAAGGGCGCCGATTGTCATTGTTCTAACCTCCTCGCGGTGGATGCGAGTTGGATTTGTATCGTATGGGTGAACCGTTTAGGCAACATCACAAATTATCATACTTTTAATCGCTAAGGAAAGACCGATTAAGGTTTTTTCATTAACTTAAGGAATAAATCTACGGCTTTGGGATCGAAATGTGACCCTGATCCTGCCTTTATGTGGTCTATCACTTTTTGCTCTGGCCAGCTGGTGCGGTAAGGCCGGTCAGAGCGCAAGGCGTCCCAAACATCCACAACGGCAAATAAACGCGCCTCGAGTGGTATCTGTTCACCCTTCAGCCCACGCGGGTAGCCGCTTCCGTCCCATTTTTCGTGATGGCAATAAGGAATGTCGATCGCCGGACGGAGATAATCGATCGGCGCGAGCATTTCATACGCGAAGTTGGGATGCTTGCGCATAATTACCCATTCCTCGTCGGTGAGTTTTCCCGGCTTAAACAAGATTTGGTCAGGAACGCCAAGTTTGCCAATATCGTGAAGCAGCGCCCCGCGCCGGATTTGAGCTATCTGGTCTGGCAGGATACCCGCCGCCCGGGCGAGGTCCATAGTGATGTCTGTTACCCGTTGGGTGTGCCCTTCGGTTTCCTTGTCACGCAGATCCATGGCTCTTGACCACCCTTCGATCGTGGCATCATAAGCCATAATTAACTCACTGTTAGACCGTTGAATGCGCTCAAACATCTGCACGCCTTCGATGGCAATGCCTGATTGGCCGGCGAGGGTTTGAAGGAATTCCCACCATTCCGCGTCAGGTTTAAGTTTGGTACGGTTAAATACTTCAAGCACACCGTTGACTCTGCCTTTCGCCTCCAAGGGGATCGCGATAAATGACACGAATTGGTCTTCGGTAATCGCAGCGGCTTTAATGGCGTGCCCTGGGTGCAAAGTCAAATCAAGTATGCTGATGGTTTTCCGTTGAAGCGCGGCTTCACCGGCGTAGGGTTCACCCATTTTTATTTGAATTTGAGAGATTTTTGGTGACTGAAATCCGCGGCCAGCGGCGAATTGAAGTTCATTCAATGAATTGTTGAGAAGAAGTACGAGACAGGCATCGACATGCAATTGCGAAATAACCTGTTCTAGTACTACATTTAAAGTGATATTCAAATCCATACTTGAAGCGATAGCGGTGTCTATGCTGCGTAAGGCTGAAAGCCGTTGAAGTTGTTTTTGGGTCTCCTCTTCGGCCCGTTTGCGTGTGCCAATGTTGCGATTTGTACCCAACCTGCCCAAAAACTTACCTTCCTCTGAGGTGAGCGGAGAGCATGAGTGTTCGAGCCATTGGATGTTTCCATCCTTCGTGATAATGCGAAATTCTAAATTGGAACAATTTGTGGCTCTGTCTAATTCGTAATGGTCCTGCAGCAAGGGGAGGTCGTCAGGGTGGACAATTTTAAATAGAAGGTTAGGTTGGTCGTTGAATTCAGCCTCCGTGTAACCGGTCATTTTTTCACAGGAGGGAGAGTTGTATTGGTAAACGCGGTCAGGGTTGAGCCAATAAACCCAGTCGGTAGAGTTTTCAGAGATCAAGCGATAATTGTCGAGGGCGACTTCGAGTTGTTGCTTGACCTGTTTTTGATCTGTGATCACCTCCGAGAAGAGTATGATCCCGGCGATATCCCCCTTTTCATCCCTCCAGGGGTGGATCTCCCAGCGCACCCAATCCAGGGTGCCATCCTCGCGGGGGAAGGGATCATCCTCGCAACGTTCCACGGCGCCCGCCAGGCAGCGTTGGTGGATTTGTTTCACCTCTTCAGAGATCTCGGGGAAAACCTGGTAGTGTGAACGTCCAACCAGGTCAGACTCGCCCACGCGGTAATCGGTGCGAAATCGCCGGCTGACCGCAACATAGCACATTTTACGGTCAAACATGGCAATCGCAGCAGGAGCGTACTCGACGAATAGTTTTAAGGCATGTTCGTTGGCGATCACTTTTTCCGTAGCTTGCTGCTTTTCTTTCTCAACACGCAGGTTGTACAACGCGAACGAAATATTCTCTCCAATATCGCTCAGTAATTTCAATTCCTCATCGGATTGGAAGAAGTCGGTTTCAAAGCTATAAAAGCTCATCGCGCCGGCAAAGGAATCATCTTTCATAATCGGGGTGGCTGCCAGCGACACAAACCCGGCTTCCAACGCAGCCTTCTGCCACTGGTCATGCCTTGGATCCGCCGAGCCGTGGACGCAATACGCGGCCTTTTTTTCCCGACTTGCTCGCAGCATCAAGCCTTCCCCGATGGGACCTGGTGCGACGATGCTCGTTATAACCGTTGCAGGCAGGTCTTTATTCGCTGCCGATCCCACTGGCGTCATCAAACGATTCGATTCGTCGTAATTACCGATCCAAGCCAGATCAAAACCGCCTGTTTCGATCGCAATCCTGCAGATGGTTTGAAAGAGGTTGGATTCATCCCTGGTTCTGACAATGGCTTCATTGATCTCGCTATGGGTTTTAAGTAAACGTTGCAACTGACCTACTTTTTTTTCAGCCAACAAACGGTCAGTGATATCGGCCATCGTCACCGCAAAACTACCACTCTCAGGACGAAACGCGGCCACCTCGTAGGTTCGATGGAACACACCGCCTTGTTCGATAAAATGATCCGGTTTGCCGGTTTTTTCAACCTGGTCAAAATGCACTAGCCAGCGTTCCAACGCGGGATTGGTGTTGAAGATTTCTGTGTAAGTGCTTCCTATCATGTGTTCTCGCGAGCGCTTTGCCTGCGTCAAAAAAGAGAGATTTACATCCAAAAAACGGAGGTCAACCGGTTTGCCTGCTGCATTACGGATCACTTCGGCCACATAAGAGGGTTCCTGCATGCCTTGCAACAGGGCGCGGTAACGATTTTCAGTCGCGAGGGTGGTTTTCCTCATTTCTACCACAGCGGTGATTTCTTCAAAAGTAGTAATGGCGTGGCTGGGTTTTTTAGTGCCCAGGAGGAACTGGGGGAAGGAGTCGATCTTGATCCAATTGATCGCTTCTGTCAGCGGGTTGAAAACACCCATGACTGTCCCTAACAAGGGTTTGCCGGTTCGTAAAACCACCATAGCCGGGTGTTCTTTGCCAGGGAAGGGCGAGCCGTCTTCATGAATGGCTTTCCAGCGAGGGTCGAAGGATGTGCGACCTCTGACCTGGTCTTCTGTCAACCCAAGAATTTTCAGGGCATTTTGATTTGCGGCGATAATTTTGCCGGACGCGTCTTGATAAACCGCACCCCGCGACATGGAGTAGAACAAGGATTGGTTTAGTATTTCTAAATTTGGTCCAGGATCGATAACTGGTTTCATCAAACCTCGCCTTTAAGAAACACAACAAAACGAATCTCTTGACACATTCATTATAGATTCAATTGAATCATTTTCAAAATGAAAAAGAGAAAAACTCGGTGGAACGCGCGGAGTGTTTTTACGCTATACTCAATTAATATCGGATTAATGATTGTTATGGAGGAGAAGAATGTCCACACCTAATCAAGTAACACCCGCACCCGCACCTGAAGTGACCAGCGAAGACCGACTATGGGTAGTGTTAAGTTTCTTATTTACCCCATTGTTTCCGATCATCACCCTGTTCATGGAAGAAAAGAAGAACCGGGAATTCGTGAAATATCATAACGTCCCGGCTTTGATCCTGGGCGTGGTGGAAGCCGTGTTGATCATCATTCTGTCCTTCATCCCCGTGGTGCAGTGCATCACCCCGCTGTTGTGGATCATCAACATCATCTATGCCGTAAAAGCCAACGGCGGCACCAAGATCGACATTCCCGTGATTACTGAGTTCTCAAAAGGCCAGGGCTGGTCTTAATCAAACCGGATCCAAAAAGAAGTGCCGATTCTTGGCACTTCTTTTTTTTATCCGTTAATGACCTGGGACAAGCTCAGTTCAAGCGCAGCCAGGTAATTAATTCAGAAAAGTCAGAGACACATAGTTCGGGTTTCACTCCTTGGGGAGCGTCACCAAAATAACAAGCCGCCAACCCGGCGGCCTGGCCGGCGAGGACGTCTATACCGCGGTCGCCAACTGCCAAAGTTTCTGCTTTATCCAGATGATGTTTTTCGAGCATGGCCAAAAAGGATTGCGGGTCCGGCTTATTGGCGAAACCATCATCCGCTGTAACACGGTCGGCGAAAAGGGAGGTCATAAGATGGGCGGTCAACAATTTTTCAGTTCCGGCGGCTCGCCGGTGAGTGACGATCACATTTAGTCCGCCACGGCTGAGAATCAATTCGCAAATTTCCCTGACCCCAGCGAAAGGCGGCTGGTCTAATGGGTCGACCTTGGAATAATGCAGGGTGAACCGGTTTCCGAGGTCATCCGGATCAAAGCCGTAATCTTGGCAGAGCGATTCAACACAGTGGTCGAGTGAGAACCTGGCTGTGGAGAGGATGAGATCCAAAGGCACATCGTCAACCCCTAGGTCCGCAGCGGCGAGTTGGAACGCCTTGCCCATGGCGGGATAAGTGTCGAAGAGTGTGCCGTCCAGGTCCCAAATGATATTGCGGATCATCATGCCCCTATTTTAGCCAGTAGAACAAACCAGCCAACTCAATGGCGTAGACCCGGAAGGGTTTAGGGCCTACCAGCGGCTCACCGTTGATAAAGACTGTCGGGGTGCCATAGAAATTGGTCTCGCGGATCTCGGTGAACAGTTTCTGCACGGCCTCCTCGGTTTCGGGCGCGGCGGCGCAGGCTTCGATCGTTGGCGCATCCAAACCGAGATCGCTCAACACCTGGCTGGTCGCGGCGGGGTCTTCCAAAAGCGCTGTCTCCTGGGCGAAGAATACGTCGTTCATCGGCCAATATTTCTCGGGATCGGCCTGGTAAACGCAGTAACCGATGCGAGAAAGGTAATTCGTTTTAATTTTGGTGGGGTACTCGCCGAAGAAGAATTCAGGTTCGAATTCCTGCACCAGTTTTTTGATCAACGGGTAAGCCTTGCGCGTGTATTCGCAATTGTAGCATCCAACGAAGACGAACTGGTCTTCCGCGCCACTGTTCAAGACCGGCCACAGGCTGAGATCGACACCCTCAAGGGTCAGGCCGCCGCCGTTGTTCAAGTTGGCAGGGACGGGGCAGGCACCTTCCGCGGTGCTGGAGGTCTGGTTGTTCTCGCCGGTCGGGTCAAAGATGCAGAAACCGGTGTCGTTGGCACCGTTGCATGAGCCGGTGGTGTAGAAAAGGTACAGACTGCGCACCATAAAGACGCTGGAAGTGAGCAGGATCACGAAGAATATCCAGGAAAGCAGTTCAAAATGCTTGTTCAACCAGCGCGCGGTGCGTTCGGACCGGTTGATTACCACGCCGAGGATCTTGGCCTTCATCTTTTCGTCGAACCCGGTGGTGCAGGGGCGGAAAGTGATGCGGTGGAACACACAATCGAGCGCTTCTTTGGCCAGCTGGCGGTTGGACGCGCTGAAAATTCCCAATATGGAAAGAACCACGGCGGCAATGATACAAAACATGGGCTTAAAGCACCTTTCTGATCTTTTTGAGGTTTTCTACAAGGATTTCGGCTTCCTGCTGGGTGTTGTAGAAATAAGCTGAAGCGCGCACCGAACCTTTTAAGCCGACCGCGTTGAACCAGGAGTGCACGCAATGTTGGCCGGAGCGTACGCAAATCCCTGCCATCTGGTCCAGCATCAAGGCCACGCGGTGCGAGTCGATGCCATCGAGATAAAAAGTGAATATGCCGGCGCGCAAGCTGGGGTCAGCAGGGCCGATCAAACGCAGACCTTCTATCTCGCGCGTGCCTTCGGTGAGGATGGTATTGAGCAGCAACTCGTGTTTCTGGATGGCGTCCGCGCCGACGGCTTGCAAGTACTTTACGGCTTCGCCCAGGCCGATGATGCCGGCGTAATCTTGCAAGCCGGCTTCAAATTTTTCGGGCACCGGCAGGAATTCACAGGTTTCGTAAGTTGAGGTGGATACCGTGTCACCGCCCACCAGGAAGGGCGACATTTTTTCGAGCAATTTGTACTTACCATATAGCACGCCGGTGCCAGAAGGGCCGAGGACTTTGTGGCCCGAAAACGCCAGCAGATCCACGTCCAGGGATTTGACGTTGAGCTTGCGCTGCGGAAGGGTTTGGGCGGCGTCAAAAAGCACCAGCGAGCCGTGCTTGTGCGCCAGTTTAACAATCTGTTCACCGGGCAGGGTGACCCCGTCCAGGTTGGAAGTGTAGCCAAAAGCAACCAGTTTGATCGGCGTTTGTAGCGCCTGCTCGTAGGCAGCGAGGTCGAAGGTGCCGTCCGCGCGGGGGGGCAGGATTTTGAGGATCACGCAGCGCCGTTTGGCGAGCGCTTGCCAGGGGATCAGGTTGCTGTTGTGTTCTTTGCCGGTTATCAGCACCACGTCGCCGGGTTGAAAATCAAGCGCGTTGGCGGCCAGGTTGATTCCCTCGGTGGTGTTGCGAGTGAAAATGATCTCTTCTTTGCGCGCGGCGCCAAGGAAGCGCGCCACCTGCACGCGGGCCTCGTCCACCTGGCGGGTGACGGCGGCGGCGAGCTGGTGCATGCTGCGTCCGCTGCAGGCCGGGTTTTTAACATAGTATTGGTTCACGGCTTCGATCACCGGCCGGGGCCGCAGACTTTGACAGGCCGTGTCGAAGTAGATGACCGGTTTTTCTCCGCTTTGGGGGTTGAGGATGGGAAAGTCTTTGCGCAGTTCGGTGAGGTTCATAGTTAGCCGGTGGAATCCAGAATTTATTCTGGCTAATTATAAACCATCCCAGTGCGGCAAAATGATGAAGGATTATTTGGAGAATAATTCTGCTAAAACCTTGAGCACCTGGTTTTGGGTTTTTGTTGTGATTCTGCCCAATTTTTTCACGAGCCGGGTTTTATCCAATGTGCGAATTTGATCCATTACGATTTGGCCGGACTTACCTTCAAACACACAAGGCACCCGCGTGGGATATTCGTTGCCTTTGGTGGTCATGGGCGCGACAATCACGGTATGAATGTGATCATTCATTTCGTCTGGCGAGAGGATCAATGCTGGGCGCGTCTTGCGGATCTCACTGCCCACAGTGGGGTCCAGGTTTACCAGAAAGACATCAAAGCGCTTGACTACCAGGTCCATTCTTCGTTATCCCATTGGGTAATAACTTCTGTGTCAAGCAAGTGGTCATCATCGTTTTGGGCCATCGCCGCGAATTGAGCACCCCAGCCACGGCGCGGTTCACGCACCGCGTGAATGACCAGGGTTTCTCCCTCAACCTGCAATAAAACTTCGTCAGTCAGAGAAACCTGGGCGATGATCGTGTGCGGAATACGTACCCCTCGTGAATTGCCAATCTTGATCAACTTGGAACGAACGCTTGTGGTCATAACTAACCTCGTTTGTAATTACATTATAATTACATTCGAAAAATTGTCAAGCGGACTTGTGTTAGGCCGTTAAAGGCTCCAGTCTTCGAGGGTTTTCTTAACTTTTCCGGCAAAATGGTCCGCCGCTTCACCATCTAAAATACGGTGGTCAAAAACAAAGGAGAGGTAGATCATTGGCCGAACGGCGATCGAGTCGTTACCGCGCTCGTCCGTTACAACGACGGCGCGCTTCTGCATCATCCCGGTGCCCAGGATGCCCACCTGGGGTTGGGTGATGATGGGGGTGGCGAAGAGAGATCCGCCCATACCGTGGTTAGTGAGCGAGAAGGTGCCGCCGCGCACTTCTTCGGGTAGCAATTTCTTGCTGCGTGCCCGGCTGGCGAGATCATTTACCTGGCGGGCGATGCCCAATAAGGAGAGCGAATCGGCATTCTTGATCACCGGCACGATCAGCCCGTCCGCGCCGAGCGAGACGGCCATGCCAATGTTGATGTCGGGGTGCAGGTGGATGCCGTCTTCCCCCCACGAAGCGTTGACCATCGGGTTGGTTTTTAACGCGGCGGTGATGGCGGCGAGGAAGTAAGCTGTCAGGGTCAGGTTGACGCCGTCCTGTTCAAAAAGGGGCTTGTTGAGCGCGCGGTGGGCGAGCACATTCCCCAGGTCGGCTTCCAGGACGGTGAGCACATGCGGTGAGGTATGTATCGATTGCACCATGCGTTCGGCGATCTGCCGGCGCAGGTTCGAGATCGGTACCAGGCTTCCACCCGGTGTGATGGGGGTTGGGGCAGGGGCAGGTTGGGTTCGAGGCTCGGGTGAAGGAACTGGCGCAATTTTGCCGGAACCCTTGGCGGCGATAAAGTCCAGCACGTCTTGCTTGGTGACGCGTCCGTGCTGACCGCTGCCGCGTACCTGATTGAGGTCGATTTGGTTCTCTGAGGCTATCTTGCGCACCAGGGGCGAATGGAAATCATCTTTGGTTTCCACTTCAGGGACCGCTGCAGGTGGTGTGGGTAACGGAGTAGGTGGCTTGGGTGAGGCCGTTTGCGCAGCAGCGTTCAGGTCGATGCTCTCACCGGGTTCGCCGATCCAGGCCAGCACGCCACCCACCTTGACCGGCGAGCCCATCTGCACCAGGATCTTCAACACCACGCCGCTGGCCGGGCTGGGAATCTCGGTGACCACCTTGTCGGTCTCAAGTTCGACGATCGGTTCCAGTTCCTTGACCGGGTCGCCCTCATTCTTGAGCCACTTATCCACCACCAGCTCTTCAACCCCTTCGCCCATGCGGGGCGCGATCAGTTTGGTTGCCATAAATCCCTCCCTTTAAAAAATTCCTGGAAATTGCGTGGGTTTGACCTCGCGCATCAGGTCATAGATGACCTTGAACACAGAGTCCGCGTTGGGTTTCGAATAATAGTCGCCATCCGAACCGTAGGCGGGACGGTGAGCGGCGCCTGGCAGGGTGCGCGGCGCGGAATCCAACCAGCGGTAACCGTCTTGTTTTTCAAGAACTTGTTGTAACATGTAGGCCGTTGTGCCGCCGGGCATGTCTTCATCCATGAAAACCACGCGTGAAGTCTTTTTCAACGATTCCACGACGCGCGCTTCACGGTCAAACGGCAGCAGGGACTGCACGTCGATGACTTCGGTCTCGATGCCCACTTCAGAGAGGCGCTCGGCGGCTTCGAGGGCAGGGCGCACGCAGGCCCCGTATGTCACCAGGGTTACATCAGAGCCGGGACGCAAGTTCTCAACGATACCGAGGGGTAGAGTGAACTCCCCGATGTTATCCGGTAGTCGCTCTTTCAGGCGATATCCGTTGAGTACTTCCACAACCACAGCGGGGTCGTCCGATTGCAACAGGGTGTTGTAAAATCCGGCAGCCTGGGTCATGTTGCGTGGCACCAGCACGTGCATGCCGTGGACGAGGTTGAGCACACCCGCCATGGGCGAACCTGAATGCCAGATGCCTTCCAGGCGGTGGCCGCGGGTGCGGACGATGACCGGCGCTTTCTGCCCGCCGGCTGTGCGCCAGTGGGTGGTGGCCAGGTCGTCTGACATGATCTGCAACGCGTAAAGCAGGTAATCAAGGTACTGGATCTCACATATCGGGCGCAACCCGCGCAAAGCCATGCCGATGGCCTGCCCAAGAATGGTGGCTTCGCGGATGCCTGTATCGCTGACTCGCAAGACGTCGTATTTGTCTTGCATGCCCTTGAAACCCTGGTTGACATCACCCAGTTTGCCCACATCTTCGCCAAAAGCCACCAGGCGTGGTTCGCGCGCCAGGGCGGCGTCGAAGGCGGCGTTGACCACCTCAAAACCCATCACTGTGGGGGAGGTGGGGCTGTAAGTGGCCGGCACGACCTTCACATTGATGGGGGATTCTTCGGAGTTCGAGTAAGTGAAGGAGTTGTAATAATCCTGCCCGGTTTTTTCGAGGGTCGCGGCGAACTCGGAGAGCTGCTGGCGTTCCACGGAGGGTGTGTTGCGCGTAGCCACTAATATTTGATCTACAACACTTGCCACATCACGGCGCATTGGATCGCTGACGGCGGATAGTTCGTCGCGCAAACGCTCCACGGGTTCGGGCTGAGGCAAGGTCGCGGTCAGGTCAGTGACCAACGCCATAGCTTTGTTTTGAATTTCGCGGATCGGCTTTTGAAATGCCGCGTAGGCCGCCTTGCGCGCAGATTCGACGGTTTGCAAGTCTTCAGCCTCCCAGGCTTCAAACTGATCCGCCGTGGCCACTCCTTTTTCCACAAGCCAGGCGCGCAAGCGTTTTATCCCGTCGTGTTCAGTTTCCCAGGCCAGTCGTTCGGGTGTCTTGTAGCGTTCGTGCGACCCGGAGGTGGAATGACCCAGCGGCTGGGTGGCTTCGGTGACATGTACCAGCGCGGGGACGTGGTGCTTGCGCGCGGTCACCCCGGCCGCGGCGTATACCTTCAGCAGGGCGGGGTAGTCCCAGGCGTGGACCGAATAGAGATCGTAACCACGGTCGCAATCTTCGGCTGGGCAGTCCTCGCGCTCGAAACCCTTCAAGATGGCGTAGATATTTTCCTTAACCATCTGGAACTGGTTTGGCACGGAAATACCGTACCCGTCATCGTAGACAGAAATTACCGCAGGGGCGTGTAGCACGCCAATGGCGTTGACCGCCTCCCAAAAGAGACCCTCCGAAGTGGAGGCGTTGCCGATGGTCGCCCAGGTGACTTCGTTGCCGTTGTTGGAAAATTGCGGGAAAGCCTTCAGATCAGGCAAAGCGCGGTAAAGCACGGAGGCGTAAGCCAGCCCAACCGCGTGTGGCATTTGCGATGCCGTAGGTGCCATGTCCGCCGCGGAATTGTATCGGTCCACCTGGCTAAGCCAGCGGCCCTGGTCATCGATCAACCGGGTTGAAAAATGCGCGTTCATGTTGCGCCCGCCGGTGTGCGGCTCGGCCGTCCGGTCGGGGTGGGCGTAAAGTGAAGCGAAGAACTGTTCGAGGGTCAGCAGATTAAGCGCGAACATCCAGGTCTGGTCGCGGTAATAACCCGAGCGCCAGTCTCCTTTTTGGAAGGCGCGGGCAATGGCGAGCTGCGGCAGTTCCTTGCCGTCGCCGAAAATGCCAAACTTGGCCTTGCCGGTGAGCACTTCACGGCGCCCGATCACGGCGGTCTGTCGTGAACGATAGGCCAAACGATAGTCGGCGATCAGATCTTCTGCCGGTAAAGGCAGTGCGTTTTTTTTCTCAGTCATGGCACACCCCAAAATTAGAGTAATTTAGTCTTATTATACGATTTTTGAGGTTAAAAAGCCAATCCTGGGTTTGGATCATGGCTTCCCACAAAGCAACTCTACCTTTATTGGAATAAATTGATCGTGAAAGTGAATTGCATTGTAATGGATAAAACTAAGCAGTAGGTTATGCACCACAGTCCTTATCATTGTGCCCTGAATTTGATTAAAAAAATTTCGATAATTTATTTTTTGCTATAATGAGTTTTCAGCAGGTTATTGTAGTCAAGCAAGAAATTCCGTGGCAATTGCTTCGTGGAATTACAGGATGCTTTTTTACTTAAAAGCAACAGTAGTTTCGTGCGCGATTTAATGAGGGAGAAACCGGATGATCATTGGAACCACCAGCCAACTGATGACGATTTTAATTGTCACCGCGATTGGGATTGGAATCGCAATAATTTTACTCGTGATTAAACGAGACCGTTACAAGATCCTATTCGGCGGCGTGATGGCATTAATGGCTGGTGTATGGATCAGCTACCGAATCTACCGATACATTGAAATTAACGGTCTATCAGGTGGGGTTTTTGGCCTTGTATTTTTGGGATTGTTTGCCTTCAGCGCAGCGATTGGCCTATTTATGAATATGAAGGACTCTGTCTGAAGCCATACGTTTGAGAGAAATCAAACCGACTCTAACCAGTGAGGAATTTATGAATCTGTTGTGTAAAATCTTAGGGCACCACTGGGATGGTTGCCGATGTACCTGGTGTGTTGCCCGCCGTGACGAGGGACATACTTGGGATGGATGCAAGTGTAAAATTTGTGGATACACAAGGAACATAGATCATGATTGGGACGGCTGCAAATGTCGCAAATGTGGATTGGTCAGGAGTGAAAGCCACGATTGGGACGGGTGCATCTGTAACCGGTGCAGACAATGGCGTGACCAAGAGCATGAAGTCGTCAATGGAGTGTGCAAAAAGTGCGGTGAGAATGTTACATCCCACGCCTGTGCTTCATGTAACAAACCATTTTCATTGACAAAGCGAATGCGCGGGACCCAAATTGCTGTTTGCGAATACTGCTATTACAAATTATCAGCTATCGGTCAACATCGGTTGATGAGCCATAACGCTCCGTCTCAATGGGATTCGGAAGTAATATGCGTAAATTGCGGTAAGACCATGAGTTACTATGATAATGGGGCAAGTTATGGAGTGGATTTTAAAAAGACACCTTGCCGTTAATCCAGATCTTCTTATGAGACACAAGAATAGTAGTGTCCTATCATTTCATCCTGGTTATTAACACGACTCTTAAGCATCATTGGTTTTACTTAAATTTTTCGTCCAGGTCGAACGCCTTGGGCTTGGATGCCGGCTGGAAGAGCATCACCTGTTTGAGGTTTACCACCGCTTTATCCAGACCCTCCTCCACGGACATGAAAGAATCCTCGTGCTCAATGGAAACGAATTCATCGTAACCCACTGAACGCAGCGTGCTGAAAAGATCCGCCCAGGTCTTGAGGTCGTGACCAAAACCCACGGTGCGGAACTGCCAGGCGCGCCCGAAGGCGGTACCGAAACTCTGCATATCCGTGACCCCATAGTAAGAGACGTAATTCGGGTCGATGGCGGCGTCTTTGGCGTGCATATAGAAGAGGCAGCCAGCTTTGGCCAGGTAACGCGCGGCCTGTGCCGGGTCGATGCCCTGCCACCACATATGGCTCGGGTCGAGGTTGGCGCCGAGCGCGTCGCAGCCGGTTTCTTCACGCATGCGGATGGCTGTGGCTGGTGAATGGACGGAATATCCGCCGTGCATTTCCATGGCGACTTTGACACCTTTATCAGCGGCGTACTTGCCCATTTCCTTCCAGAATGGGATCAGCTTCTTTTCCCATTGCCAGGCGACGATGGTCTGAAAGTCTTCAGGGAAAGGCGAGACCGGCCAGTTTGGGTAAAGGGATTGGTCACTGTCGCCGGGGCAGCCCGAAAAGGTGACAATTCGTCCCACACCCAGGAAGGCGGCCAGGTCGATCGAATCTTTGAGATCCCGGATGTATTCCTCGGCCAGGTTCTTTTGCGGATGCACCGGGTTGCCGTGACAGCTTAAACTCGAGATTCCCATTTCGCGGCTCTCAAAGTGGTCTTTGAAGCGCTGCCGGGCGCCGGCATCCGCGACAAGCCGGGCCGGATCGCAATGCTCTTTGCCAATAAAGCCGCCGGAACCCACCTCAGCGTTGAGGATGCCCTTGGCCTTGAAAAGATCCAGCACATCGGCAAGCGGACGGTCTTTGTAAAGCACGGTAAACGCGGATAATTTCATGGGCTCACCTCATATTTAGAATAGTTTCAATCACCGTTTGTTTTGTATTTGTGGTTATTGTACCATTTTTGAATTAAAAGTGGAAATATGTTATGATACGGTCATAATCGGTCATATTTTTGATCGCAGGAAACGCCACATGTACAACATTGAACGCAAATCAGAAATCTTAAAGATCATCGAGGCCGAGGGCAGGGTGGAGGTCAACGAATTGGCCACCCGTTTTAACGCGTCACGCGAGACCATCCGCCGCGATTTGCGCGAGATGGAAGACAGCGGTCTGGTGAAACGCACCCACGGAGGGGCGGTTTTTGAGCCCTCGACCTTGCCAGAGTTCCCCGTGGAAGTGCGCGAAATCCGCCAATTTAAAGAAAAGAACGCCATCTGCGAGGTTGCGGTTGCTGCCATCCAGGATGGCGACAGCATCTTTGTTGACAACAGTTCCACGTGTTTGTACATGCTCCAATATGTGCCGACTGACCTGCACCTGACCGTGATCACCAATTCGATCAAACTACTGCTGGGCTCGATTCCGTTAAACCGCCCCAACCTGGAGATGATCTGCCTGGGTGGGGTCTTCCACGGAAGCAACCTGGCCACATTCGGCGGGTTGGCGCAAAAGAACGCTGCCGAGTTTTTCCCCGGTAAGGCTTTCGTCTCTTGCGCGGGCATGCGCTTCCCCGACCAGTTCACCGATTCCAGTCTGCTCGAGACTGACACCAAGCGCTTGATGCTGGAGCGCTCGCAACAAGTCTTCATGCTCGCCGACCATACCAAGTTTGAAAGGGTGGGGCCGGTGTTCCTGTCTGAATTTTCGAGCGTGGATGTGTTGATCACAGACGCGCAAACCAACCCCGCTCACTTCGCCGCGTTGGAAAAAGCCGGCGTTCGGGTCAGACAGGCCACCCTTCATTGAAAAAGGATCTTTCATGATCTTTACCGTCACCCTCAACCCCGCTGTGGACAAGGTCTTGTTTCTCGAGACGTTTCAGCCTTCGCGGACGCACCGCCTCGAACGCACCCTCGACACGATCGGCGGCAAGGGCACCCACGTCTCGATCAACCTCAAACTACTAGGTGTGGAGAGCACCGCCCTGGGGGTCACCCTGGGTGAGAACGGCCGCAAGATCACGCGCATGCTGGCCGAGTGGGGGGTTACCACCGACATGCTGCATTACGACCTCCCCGGCATGGAGTCACGCACCAATTATGAGATCGTTGAAAGCCGCGGCCAGATTTGCACCATGCTCACTGAACGCGGACCGATGCTACCGATTAGCATCACAGACGCGCTGCAAGACCAGGTGCGCCAAAAATTGGGCCAGGGCGACCTGCTGGTGCTCACCGGCGACGCCAGCAATGTGGAAGACAAGACCATTTACGCCAAGCTGACCCGCCTGGCCAAAGCCGCAGGCGCTCTCGTGTTTTTAGACGCCAGCGGACCGTATCTGCAGGAGGGGTTGTCATCCAGCCCGACCTTAATCAAGCCCAATATTGAGGAGCTGTGTTATCTCAACGGTAAACCGCTCGAATCCGAGGCCGATATCGTTTCGGCGATGCGGGCGCTCGATCCATATAACATCCCCATGATCGCCATGACCTGGGGAGAGCGGGGGTCGATCCTCAAGATCGAAGATCAGTATTACCGGGTGTTGCCCATCCCGGTGAAAACGGTCAACGCCGGCGGCTGCGGAGACGCCTTCCTGGCGGCGATCATCGCCGGGGTCGCCCAGGGCATCACCACCGAGGAAATGTTGAAAAACGCTGCCGCTGTTTCCGCCGCGGCCGCAGAAACCGAGATTACCGCGGGTTTTAACGCGCAACGAGCCATGGCCTTGAAACCAGTGGCCGTGGTTGAAAAAATCTCCGCGCCCGCGCGGTAAAAAGGAGCAAAAGATGAAGGAACTGCAATATTACGATACACGCAAACAAATGAAGAAGATCGCCAAGGCGATGTGGGACCGTAAATTGACCAACGCCGCGGGAGGCAACTTCGCCGTGCGCGTGGATGACAACCGCATCCTCATCTCGCCGTCGATGATGAGCGAGTTTGGCATGTGCGACCTGGATGAGGAAGAATTCCTGCTGATCGATTATGACGGCAAGGTTTTGGAAGGCGAGGGCAAACTCTCGCGTGAAACCGAAATGCACATTTTGCTCCTTTCCAAATTTAATTACATTAAGAGCACCATCCACGCCCACCCGCAGTTCTGCATGGTCTACGCTTCACAGAGCAAACCGATTAAAACGGTCACGGAAGCCACGATCAAACGTGGTGAGTATTTTGGCGTCATCGACCCGGCCGCGGCATACACACGGCAGCTCGCCGAAAACGTTTACAAATATTTCGACGAAAGGCGCGAACTGGCAGAAAAGATCGGACTCGGTTGCATCATGCCCATGCACGGTGTGGTGGTTTCGGGCGACTGTCTGATGTCGGCGTTCAGTTGCCTCGAACGCATGGAAACCGACGCCATCTGCAACATCTTCAAGAATTTCATCTAGGTGGTGCGATGCGCGTGTTAGCCATGGATCTTGGGGCGAGCGGGGGAAAATTCCTGCTGGGCGAACTGGTGGATAACCGGCTGCGCGTCAGTGAGGTTCACCGCTTCGCCAATACCGCGCTTTCCGTGGACGGGCACCTGTACTGGAACCTCGAGCAAATCCGTGAAAACATGAACCTCGGCCTGGCAAAAGCCGCCACAGACGGGTTTTCGAGTTTCGGGGTGGATTCCTTCTGCAACGATTACGGGTTGATCGACGCGCGTGGAGAATTGCTCGCGCCCATTTATTCTTACCGCGACCCGCGCACCGAAGGGGTACTGGCGCGCATGGAGACACTCATGCCGGCCCGCGACCTGTATACCCGCACCGGCTGCCAGCGCGCCCGCTTTAACACCCTGGTGCAACTCGCCGCTCAGTCCGAAGCGGACGGCGGCAGATTGTTTGACCAGACCGAAAGCCTCCTCTTTTTACCGGATTACCTTAATTATTTTCTCTGTGGCCAAAAAGCGTCTGAGTTCACCGTGTCTTCCGTATCACAACTTTATAACCGCGCCACGCACGATTGGGACGCAGACATCCTGCGGGCTTTCTCGATCCCGCGCCGCTTGCTGCAGAACATCGTGCAACCCGGTACGATTCTTGGGGAAGGGCGAGACTCAGAGGGTCGGCGCTTTAACGTCTGCGCGGTTGGGCATCACGACACAGCGTCTGCGGTGGCGGCCGTCCCCGCACGGAAGGCACCGTTCGCCTATCTCAGCAGTGGAACGTGGTCATTGATGGGCACCGAAACTGCGAAAATGATTACCACGGATGCCGCTTTCAGGCTTAATTTTGCCAACGAGGGCGGCCTGGAAGGACGCAATCGATTCTTGAAAAACATCATGGGCTTGTGGCTCTTACAAGAAGTTCGATGCCAATATGCAAAAAGGGGAACCCCGTGCGATTTCGCTTCCATGGACGTGGAAGCTGCTGAAGCACAAGCCTTCCGCTCGATCATCGACCCGGACGACCCGATCTTCTTCGAGCCAGGGGACATGGTCGGCAAGATCCAGGCGCAGTGCAAGCGTACCGGGCAACCCATTCCCGAAACGGTAGGGGAGGTGACCCGCTGCGTGCAAGAGAGTCTGGCGTTGACCTACCACCCCACGCTGCTCCAACTCGAACGTCTTACCGGATTCCAGTTTGAATCATTGCATGTGATCGGGGGAGGGAGCCGCAGCCAGGTGCTAAACCAGATGACCGCTTCGGCGGTGGGTAGGCCGGTCTTCGCCGGGCCGGTGGAAGCCGCGGCCATCGGCAATCTATGTGCTCAATTCATCGCCGCCGGGGAACTGAGTGGATTGGATGAAGCCAGGCAGGTGGTGGCGCGTTCGTTCGAGCTTAATGAATATTTACCCGGACCAGACGCTGGCTGGCATGAGGCGTTCGAGCGTTACAAGGGAATCAAGCACCAGGATTGAGATTTACTTTTTTACCGCTTTTGACAGGTCGATGATCAGCAGTATCCCACCCACACCAAGCAGGATGACACACAGGTCGTAACCCAGCAGCATGCCGATGGTAAGCGCGAACTGCCAGCCGACAGGTTCGATCGCGCCTGAGGCCAGGCCGGTGGCCATGGCGACCGCCTGGCTGCCCAAGAGCAGCGCGACCCCTACACCCAAAGACCAGCAGATCCACTTCACGCGTGAACGCGATCGGATGGCGGCCCACACCAGGGCGGCGCCGCCGATCAACACCCCCAGGCCCAACTCGGCGGGGAAGAGATAATCGATCATGAACTTCCCGGAGGAGATCAGGTTGATCACCGCGAAAACCAGCGCTGCCGCGATCGGGAACCAGACCAGCACATCCCCCCCGATGGCCAAAAAGCGATTTAATCTGCGGGTTTTGTGATCCATGGCTGCCCCTTTACTTGCGCTGGGCGAGGTTGTCGCGGCGGCGTTTGGCGAGGAAGAGCAGCACCAGGCTGACAGCCACCCCGATCAGCCAGCCCTGGGGCGGAAAGAACGAATTGACCACGAGCGCCACCAGGGCGGTGAAGGCCGCGGCCAGCACCCAGTCGAGCACACTCATGTTCTTGAAAACCGACAGCAGGTTTTTCATGGCTTCCTCTTATTCCAGTTTAACACCCTCGTTGGCGATCTCGTTGTCTTCCACGTAGCGGCGCGGCATGGCCAGCGATGACCATCCGCCGGCTTCTTGCAGCACAAAGGGGTCTGTTCCGTGGCGGGCGGCGGAAGTTGCCCAAAAGTGACGGCAATCGTGTGCAGAAAGGCCCACAACGCCGATCTTTTCACCCAAAAAACACACCCGGGCGGTAATCGCGCGGTCGCTCATTCCGTTGGCGCCCAATTCCTCGTTGCGCAGGCTGCGCCGCAAGGCCAGACCCTGGAGCGGCATGTCACCGTGCTGGTGATAAGCCTGGAGCGCGGCAAGAGTGGGACGGGTGAGGTGGTGGATCTGTTCCTTGTTCACCTTGGGACGGAAGAAGCGCAGTTCCCCGGCGGCGAGGTTGAAATCACTCACCGCCAGCGCGGCGACCTCACCCACGCGCAAGCCGTGGTCGAGTAGCAGGCACATCAAGAACGCGTCGCGCCGTCCCTGGGGGGTGTCGGGTTGCTGCTTGAGTAGGGCGGCTTGCTCGGGAGTCAGTTTTACCGGCTCGGCTTTTTTAAGCCCGATACGGGTCACGTCCCGACGGGAGTCGATGCGATTTTGCTCGCGGTGGCTGTAACCCTGCACGGCTCGGATGAGCGCGTACTCCTGGGGGAGGAGGGCGCCGGCCTGCATTGCCAGGCGCGCGTAGGATTTGATCGAAGAAAGGCGCACATTGATGGTTTGGATGGCGTAGCCTTGCTGGATCTGCCATTTTACGAAGGCTTCTACAAGTCCCCAGGTGACCGGGCGCCAGGCAGCGGGTTCATGTGCCAGATTCCCAGTGAGGACGTTGTACATCGCCAAAAACTCACGGAAGAGCTGCAGGTCGGCGTCCTGGCGGCGCAGGGTCTGGTCCGCGCGCCTTGAGCGGTAATCCGCGAAACGTGACGCCGCCGCGGCCTGGTTGGCGCGTTCGCCAACGAGTAACGCCAGTTCGCCTGGCAGCAGGGGCTGGATCTCGTTCGCGGGGGGCTGACCATCCACGATATTCATGATTTCATTTTACCTGAAAACGACTTCACCATGATTGAACTCCACACTTCGATTCGCTATAATGAAATCATCAACCTAAGGAGGTATTCAAATGAAAGGTAACGAGAAAGTCATCGCGATGTTGAATGACGTGCTTTCAGACGAACTGACCGCGGTCAGCCAATATATGGTGCACGCCCAGATGTGCGCCAACTGGGGGTATAAAACGCTTTCAGACAAGATCGAAAAACGGGCGATCGAAGAGATGAAACACGCCGAAACCCACATCGACCGCATCCTCTTTTTGGAGGGGACGCCCATTGTCAGCGAGTTGAAGAAGATGAGCATCGGCGCGGACGTGTTGACCCAGTTCAAAAATGACCACGCCGCGGAAGAGGGGGCGATCAAGGGCTACAACGCGGCAATCAAACTGTGCACAGATCTGCTCGACAACGGCACGCGCGAGATCATCGAGGATGTATTAAGAGATGAAGAAGCCCATATCGACTGGCTTGAAGCGCAGCTGGACCAGATCAAGCAAATGGGCATCCAGAATTACCTGGTGGAGCAGCTGTAAGAGCAGTAGGTTCTAAAATCGACCCCACCTTGAACGATTTTATACTTCAAACCAAAACCACCCGTTTAACGGGTGGTTTTGGTTTCCTGCATTGTGACACGAATAGTTAACCTGAAATACTGACCCCGATCAAGCGGCCGATGCCGAAGGTGACCGCGGCGGCCACGAGACCAAAAATGACCATGCGCATGCCTGAGTAAAGCACGGTGCGCCCGGTGAATAGGGTGATCACCGCGCCGAGGACGAAGAGCCCCACCGTGCTCAGGCCAATGCTCAAATAGACTGCCGGCATGCCCGACATGAACATGAAGGGTGCCACGGGGATGATCGCGCCTAATGCGAAGAGAATGAAGGAAGTGATGGCAGCTTCCCAGGCTGAGCCGCCCAGGTCTTCGGGGTTGACGCCCAATTCTTCACGTGCGAGGGTATCTAGCGCGGTATCGGGGTTTTCAAGCACCTTGGCGGCGAGCGAGCGGGCGGTTTCTTTATCGAAACCGCGGGATTCGTAGATCAAGGCCAATTCTTCTGCTTCTTCTTCCGGTGAGGTCTGAATCTCTTCCGCTTCGGTGGCAATCTGGTGTTCGTAAAGTTCACGCGAAGACTGGACGGAGAGCCACTCACCGAGGGCCATGCTGATGGCGCCCGCCAACAAACCGGCGACACCGGCGATCAAAACCCCCTGGCCTGCCAGGGTGGCGCCCGCCACGCCCATCACCAGGCTGAGGTTCGAGACCAGGCCGTCGTTGGCGCCCAAAACGGCCGCGCGCAGGGCGTTGCCTCCGGTCGAGCGGTGGCGGCCTTCCAGTTGCATCAGCACGCCGCCGGCCAGGCCGCCTTGCACCACGCTGGTGATCTGGGTCAACAGGCGTGCGTGCGACTTCTCCTGCGACTGCATCTTGGCGGCACCCGGTACCTTGGCGTACCCTGCCGCGCCGGTCTGCTCCATGCCTTGCAGCGCGGGCAGGATCATGCTGGTGCCAAAGCGCTTGCCGAGCCGCACCAGGGTGCGCGTGCGCCAATCGGGTTTAAATTCGGGGAGGGTGAGACCGGCGTCAGCGGCCTTGGTCTTCCAATGCGCGGCGTGTTCACGTTCGGTGGTTGCAATGCGTGTATACACTTCCGCAATCCGTGAATCTTTTTCCACATCGGCCATGGTCTGGTAGAGCAGGGCGCTGCTCATCTCATCGACGTAAGCGCTGAACATCGGGTTTTTGAGGGGCATTCGGAACTCCATTTGATTTGTTGGATACTTTGATTATAGTGGACAAAAGGGGAGGGCGTCTTGAATGACGTCCTCCCAAAATTTACGATCAGGTGTCGCAGGGCCGAATCGTTAGGCTGGTTTGCCGGCTTCCAGGGCGCGTCTTTCCAGTTCCTTATGCATTTCGGCGATGTCCTTGGGGATGAAGGCGATCGCCAGGGTCAGGAAGATGACACACAGCGCCCAAGCGGTAATGCAGATATAGATGATCGAACTCCCGACCGAAGTCGCGTCGGCAATGATCCCGGCCAACAAGGGCGCGCTGGCGGCGCCGAAGGATTCGAGGAAATTCTCGATGGCGTTGGCCGAAGACCGCACTTCAGGCACGGTGACGTCATACATGGTGGAGATGATATTGGGTGAGGCAAAGGGCATGAAGAAGGCGGTCAGGAAGAGCAGCACCGCGAAAAGCGTGACCTGTTCGTTGGCGGTGTGCATCGCCAGCCACAAAAAGACCGCGCCCAAAAAGACGCCGATCACACTGGCGATCAACCGTCCGCGCTTGGTGCGTTTGAAGAGACGGTCGCCGAGCCATCCGCCGGCCGGGTAACCGAGGGCCATGAGCAGCACGGCGGGAGCCATGATCATCAGGGTCGTGCCGTCGTCGTAGCCGCGTTCCTTGCCCAGGTAGCCGAAAATGTAATAAGTGATCACGTTCCAGGGGAAGACGCCGAAGAAACCTTGCAGGTAGACCATCAGCAAGCTTTTCTTTTTGAAGATCATGCTGAGCGTTTTCCAATTAAATTTAAACTTGGCCGTTTCGACGCCCTGCAATTCTTCTTCGCCGCTGCCGCGCGGCACATCGCGGATGGTGAAGAAAATCACCACCGAGAGGATCACACCGAGTGTGCCGGTGATGTAAAAGATCGAACGCCAGCCGATGGCGCCTGCCAACAATAGGGCCAACACCATGCCCAGCAGGTAACCGATCGGTTGTGTCAACTGCAGCACACCATAAACCTTGCCGCGTGACTTGGGTTGGAAGAGATCGGAGATCAGGCTGTACATGCCCGGGTAGCTGGAATCGTCGATGCCGGTGGAAGAGCGCGTCACCAGGAAGAATTTGAAGTTCGGCGCGAGGGCGGTCAGCCAGGTTGTGGAGCCCCAGATCAACGAGGCCAGTGCTAGCAGCTTTCCGCGGTTGAAGCGGTCGTTCAAGTAGCCCCACAACGGGTATAGCACCGCGCCGACCACCAGGGCGCCGGTGTTGATCAGACCCCATTGAGAATAGGTCATGCCGAAGGTATCCATGATCGGGGTCTGCATGGGGCCGATTAAAAGTTTATCGGTTTGGTGCAAGAGCATAAAGATGAAAAAGACTACCACCGTTCTTTTGGTGGTGCGGTTTAGAGGCGCTTGCGCCTTGCTGGCTTCCGTCTCGTCCATGGGGGCTCCTATGGTTATTAAAATTTTTAGTGCATGTGATAAGTCCTATTTTAGACCCCTTCAGGTGTGGCGTCAAACCATTAACAGCCTGATAACAATACTAATATTACTTCTGATTATTTAAACTAATCAGAAGTAATATAACAATGAAAAAGCCCGATAAGGGCTTCTTCTTTCTTACAGTCGAATCTTGAGAATTTCGTTGGTCACACGGGTTTGATCGTCCTCGCTCATGTTGAAGTACAACGGCAAGCGCACCAGCCTGTCACTGATGTCTTCAGTCACCGGGCAATCGCCCACCTTCGCGCCAAATTTGAGCCCCATGTCGGAGGTGTTGAGTGGCAGGTAATGGAAAACACTGATGATGCCTTTTTCTTTGAGCGTGCTGATGAAGCGCGTGCGTTTTTCCAGGGACGGCATCAGCATGTAGAACATGTGGAAGGGCTGCACGCAGTGCGCTGGCACCAGCGGCCGCCTGGCGCCGTTCTCTTCCGCCCAGGCGTTCAATTCTTCGTTGTAGCGCCACCAAATTTCACCACGCCGCTTCTGGATGAGCTCCACGTTTTCAAGTTGGGCGGTCAACACCGCCGCCAGGATCTCCGAAGGCAGATAACTGGACCCCAGGTCCACCCATGTGTATTTATCCACCTGTCCCCTGAAGAAACGGCTGCGATTGGTGCCCTTTTCACGAATGATCTCAGCGCGTTCATTGAAAGAGGAGTCATTGATCAGCAAGGCCCCCCCTTCCCCACAGGAGATGTTCTTGGTCTCGTGAAAACTCTGCGTGGCCATCGCACCAAAGGTACCCAGGTTCTTTCCTTTATACTTGCCGCCCAATCCGTGGGCGTTGTCTTCGATCACCCAGAGGTTATGCCTACGCGCAATCTCAAGGATGGCATCCATTTCACAACCCACCCCGGCGTAATGTACCGGCAGCACGGCCTTGGTCTTGGAAGTGATCAACGACTCCAATTTTGTTTCGTCCAGGTTGAGCGTGTCAGGCCGGATATCGGCGAACACCGGTTTGGCCCCGCGCAGCACGAACGCGTTCACCGTGGATACAAAGGTGAACGATGGAACGATCACCTCGTCCCCAGGCTGGATGTTGGTCAAAATTGCCGATAATTCCAAGGCGTGGGTGCAACTGGTGGTCAGGAGTGCTTTTTGCACACCGAAATACTTTTCAAGCAGCGCGTGACTTCTTTTGGTGAAAGCTCCGTCGCCTGAAAGGTGGCCGCTTTGCAGCGCCTCGTTAATATACTCAGACTCGATGGGCAGATAAGCGGGTTTGTTGAAAGGAATGGTCGTGTTTTCCATGGGCACCTGGGTTTTATGAGATTAGAACCACTTGTGAAACCACAAGTCGATCGAACGCAAAGTATAACCGCATTTTAAATATAAGTTGCTGGCATTCACGTTACGTCCCTGGGTCACGACGTGGAGGTTGTGGATGCCAATCTGTTTGAGTGCCTGAAAGGCGTGATGCTGCAGAGACACACCAATGCCCCGCCCCCGAGCCTCGGCGCTGACCCCCACCAGCCCGATCTCCGCCATACCCGTGGAAGGGTGAACGCTGGCGCTGGTATACCCTAGAACCACCCCGCCCTCCTCAAACACCCAGAGGGTACGGTTTTCTTCCGTGAAATCCCGTTCGATCCAAACCTCGTACATTTCGCGGCTTTTCTCACGTGGAAAACGCACGTCTACAAAGAAACGCGATGCCTGGTGAAATTCCGCCGCCATTTTTTTGACCTGGGCGATGTCTTCCCGGCGAGCCACGCGGATTTGCGCGACCGCGGGGCACTTCTCCTCATACCGGGTCAGATCGAGCTGGTAGGTTACCCGCAGGTCCACCAGTTGGAAGCCCCGTCCCTCCACCGCTGCCCAATGCTGGCGGTCACTACCATCCGCCAGAAAGTAGACGCAATCCACGTTGTTAGCCTTAGCCCAATGCTCCACCTCAATCACATCCGCCGCTGAGAGGGAATGCCCCTCCACCCTGCCGATGCGTTTACCAAAAAATTGACTGTCCCACTCCAGCAAAACTGCGATTTCTTTGTTTTTAGACTCCACTTGCAACCTCAGTTTTTCCTGACGAGATCAATCCATCCACTTGTGGAAGGTGTAATAGGCGTACGCGATCTCGAAGCCCGCGCGCGTCCACACTTTTTGGACCGCGATATTGTTGATCTGGGTCGAGACGATGATACGCTCACATTTACGTTCATAACACCAGTTCATGGCGTTCAAGATCAATTGGCGGTAAATCCCTTTGCCTTGGGCTTCGGGAACAACCCCAAAAAGTACCCCCTCCCCTTCCACATCGCTGTTCAGACGCATGGTGGCGAACCCGATCATCTTGCCATGCTCGTCAACCACAAAGACATCGTCGCGGTCGGTCTTTTCGGCGCAGGAGCGGTAGGACCAATCCGCGTAGACTTCGTCGCATTTTTGCTTGTCTAGCCTGGCGTCGGCGTGGTAGTGGCCAAAGTAACCAGCAAAGGTGCGTTTGGCAATCTCTTTAACCGCGGCGGGTTCATCCGGTCTGAACAGGCGGATGGCGTAATCACTGGTGAGTGTGTGGGGTTGAAAATTGCGGAAAGTGTGCGTGTAATACACCAGCGTGTCGGTGATGAAAAAGCCGTTGCGTTCCATCTCTTGAACAACGCCTAGGTCATTGACTTTGCAGCGGGCTACAAGCAGTTGGATCTGCTTTTCTTTGGCTTCCGCCAGGGCTTGTTGAACATGCGTCACTTCACTTAAATAAACCTTGCCAGTGTCGATCCCAAAACGCATTTTGTCCAACGGAGACGTCCAAAACCGGTAACCTGATTCCATATGTTTTCCTCTACTGAATCAAAAATAAGATCACTTCTTTTTAACAATATAAGTGGGTTTGTCCATCAACCTGAAGTGCATGCGGGCCAGGTATTCACCCATAATCCCCAGGGTAAAAAGCTGCACGCCAGAAAAGATAACGATCACCGAGGTGAGGAAGGTAAAGCCCGGCACTACCCCGCCCTGAACCAGGAATCGGATGAGCACATAGGTAAAAATGATCAAACCAAAAAACAGGAAAAGGAAGCCGATGCCGGTGGCCAGGCGCAGCGGAATGGTGCTAAAGCCGGTCAACAAGTTGAGGGCGTGCATCACCAATTTGCGAAAATTGTAATGCGAGACGCCGATCTCGCGCTTGCGGTGCGGAACTTCGACAAAACCAAAATCCGAGGTGCCCCAGGTGAGGAGCACATCCAGCGAAACTGCCGGCCCCTGATAATTCGCGAAGGCGTCGCGCAGGTAGGTGTAAAAGACCCTGAAAGCGCTGACGTGCCGGGCGGATTTTGCGTTCATCACCGTGCTCAGAGTCGCCTTGGTGATCACTGAGGCCATGTCGCGGAAAATGCCGTGCCGCTCTTCCAGGGGAGAGCCATAGACCACCTCATATCCTTCGGTTAATTTCTCAATCAGTACCGGGATCAAGGCGGGGTCATGCTGCAGGTCATCATCGAGGGTCACGGTCAGCTCGTGCTTCGCGGCACGGATGCCACAAAGTAACGCGTTGTGTTGGCCGTAATTACGCATCATGCAAATGCCTTTGACTTGCGGATGCGTTTTCTCCAATTCCTCGATCACCTTCCACGACCCATCTTTGCTGCCGTCGTTGACCATGATGATTTCGTAATCGCTGGCGATCGTTGGCAGCACCTCGAGCAGACGGGCGGTCAACGGCTTGAGGGAGTTCTCTGAATAATAGACCGGGATGACGATGGAAAGTGTTGGTTTTTTTGGATTCATTTTTATTCCCTGCAATTTAACCAGGATATGGATTCTTGGGCGAATGGGGTAACACTTTGATCGGTCAGAGCCGCCTGCCACAGACTGCAGAAGCCGGCCGTGTTGGTTTGGTCTTTGTTCTCCACCATGTGGGTGATCTCAACTGCTTTCTCAACCTCGCCGAGTTTAAGGTAGGCGTCCACCAGAGGCAACCATTCGGCATCCATCAAAGGTTTGAAGCCAGCGGACGCTGCTTCTTCATATATACTCACGGTCTCGGTCCAATTTTGTTGCTGACGGGCAAGATCTGCTTTCTCAAAGAAATAACACCACTGGTCGCGGTTCTCAGTGCCAAAATATTCAGGGGCCGGAGTGGCGGGTGTTTCGGGGTTCGAGATGATGCGCTCCAGGTTGGAGAGCGGGATGGCCGACAGCCAAAAATGACTGCGCGGCGAATAAAGAAATTCCCGGGTGGAATCTTCCGGCGAGTAAACTCGCAGACATCCATCAGCCGGCTTCTTGAAGACCACCATATCCGAGGTGTTGCCGTTAAACGCGAATGAGCGGAAGGAGTATTCTATGGGGGTGCCGGCCACCAATTCGGGCAGATCATCCTCCTGTTGGGAGACGAGCAGCAGCAGATATGGTATCTCATGAGAATTGGACTCCGGCGCGAAGGTCAAATTAAGCGGCGCGGTCAACGATGGTCCTGAATAATATCGTGAAAATGGAATGTCGTCCGAGACCAGCAGGGTATTGGGTTGCAACCCTGGCGCGCGCCAGGTGAGTTGCCAGAAGAAATCCTGCTGGGCTTGCCAGGTGAGCATGTAGGAGCGCGCGGTGATGAATTGCGACCCCACCGCCAGGCCGATCAAGACCGTGAACAAGACCAACTTCTGATTGCGGGTTTGAAAGAGTCCATCCACCAGGGTGGCAAGCAAAAGACAGGCCGGCGGGGCCAGCGCGATCAGGTAGCGGTTGTTCGGAAAATCCAGCGTCACTTTGAAGGAACCGGCGATGAACGGCGCCATGGCGCCGAGGATGGCCAGCAGGCTAAAGCCGATCAGCCACCCGTTACGCTGTTGGGAGCGTTCGTCCTCGGGTCTGGAGCGCAGCGCCAGAAAAGCGCAAACCGCCGCCACCGCCATCACGGCGAGCATGGCCATTGAGACCGTGGTCAGCAGGTCACGTTTGAGCAGGTTTACCAGGGCAACCCATGCGGTCAGCACCGAATCCACGCTGGCCCAAAATGCCTCGCTCGCCAACCGCAATAGGGTTGGCACAGGCGTGCTTGTCAGCTCGGAGAACAGGCTTACCTTGTAGCTGAACTGGTCCGCGGTGCCGAGGCGGTAAGCCACAAAACCGAGCAATACGGCCAGGTAGGGCATCCAGGCAAGGAGGGTTTTACGCAAGCGAGCGGAACGCATGCTGTGTTGCTGCCATATGAACATCCCAAGCACCACCGGCCGGATCACTTCCAGCCCGATGAAAGTCTCCTGAGGAACGATACTCACCACCTGGCATACGAGCGCAGCCAGCATGAACCAGACTCTGCCCCTGCCCGGCTTGAGCGACTCGATCATCAGGATGTAGGACAAGAAGAAAACTGAAAGCATCATGAAAACCTGGCTATACATCACCGAGAACCAATGAAATTGAAAGCCGGGGTAGACCGCAAAGAGCATGGCGGCCACGGCTGCCAATTTCCGGCGGGCTGGGAAGAGCTTGATCAAAAGTCCCCAAAACATGGAAGCGGCCAGAGCGTGGGCGAACAGAGCAAAGCCTTGCCAGGCCAGGCGTGAATCACGGAAGAGCGGCACAAAGACCTGGTAGACATAGCCAAAAAGGGGACGGTCTTGCGCGAAAAATTGTGAAAAATCCCCCGCCCCAAAATATTTTTGGTATAGAACGATATACCAATCATCCAGGTAAAACCCCTGCCAGGGGATCAACAATCCGTAAGCCAATACACAGAGCGCCAACAAGTTGAGTGGCATGGGCACCCGTTGAAAAATAGTCAGAACCCGTGAAAAGATTTTTTTCATATCATGGAACCAGGACAGTCGGGATGGTCAGGGTGCTGATGTAATAGATCACGCCGCATACCAGGTGCAAAAGCAGCGCTCCCCCGGGCACGAGGATCTTCCAGGATTTCAGAGCCACGCCGTTTTGGCGATTAAACAATTGTTGACCGAAGACAATCAGGGTCTCACCAAACCACAGGAAGACCGCGATCATCATACCCCAACCAAAATTGTTGCTCGAAAGATTGATCCGCTCGGCGATAAAATAACCATAAACCAACGAAACCAGAAAGTTAACAAAAACCAGCTGGAAGGATAACCGAGTCGACGTGGTTTTCCAAAAGAGTATGGAGACTACAAGCGGAAACAGGATGGATAATAGAAGGAAAAGAATCGCCAGCGGCACATTCGGCACATATTTAAGGATGACGGTGAAAGGCGCAAAAATGAGCTGGTCACCACGCTCCCCGGCATAATTGATGATGAACTGCGAAAGGAGCACGATCAAAGCGGTCAGGCCAACCGGCCCAATGACATAAAACCAGTTAACCGGTTTGAGCTTTTTAAGGAAGAAATAGACCACCATCAATCCAATGGCTGGGACAATCGTAAGGGTGAAATTCGGCTTGGCTAAAGTGGCGCACAGGATCCAAAATGCCATGAGCGCGGACTGCTTCCAATCCCATTTCGCGCGCAGGTTATCGATCGCATTGAAAAGGATCAATAACACAAAAGGCCTGAAAAGTACGTAGGTGGGGTTATGGTATGGGTTGGGACTGATATAGCCAAGATACATGCGGTCAGGGAAGGTAAACAGGAAGATCGGCCCAACCATTAGCAACGCAAGAACAGCCAGGGGAGCAGCCCATTGGGGGACGTTAATCTTATCCTTCCTCCATTCCGACGCGATCCTTTTTACAAGGATCCAGGCAGTTGCGCCGTAGGATAAGAGCATAAGGATCCAAGCCGAAATCTCATAGGATTTGAGATCAAAAACCTGCTTGGCAAGCACGCTCACTCGAATCAGGATGTTCGCGGGCAACAGCGCGCGGATGATGACGACAAGTTTAGAGAACAGCGTGTGAGGGATGCGGTAAAGATATCCCACTTCACCGTATTCCTTCGCCCAGGCGATGTGTTGCGGAAAATCGCTCAATTTCAACTCTTCGGCCATGACCACACCGAAAATCGCCAGAACAATGATCATGAAACCGGTGAGTACAATCGTTTTTTTATGATCTTTCATGCCCATCATTCCTGGAAATACGAGAGTGAGTCTTGCGGACCAATGGACGCGAAAAATTCCGGCCCTGGGAAATCTTCCTTAATTATAACGTCTCTTTGCGGATTGCCTTTTTAACAATAAAAACGATTTCTTGGCCACTTTTGCAGATTCATTTTTTAACGAACATCGACCACCCTTCCAGGGTTTCGATCAATTCATAATCCTTGAGGTCTGAAACAGCGTGATCAGCCGAGATCAATAAATAATCAGTGATCGCGAGTGCCGGGTCGGGTACGCGTTCCAACACGCGGCGCACCTGCCGGCCTCTGAAGATAAAATCAGGGGTAAGCCGAAAATCGTGCACGATTCCCAGGGTGGCGTTATCAGGAACATGGATGTTCACCATGTCTAGCGCGGGCAGGTAAGATCGATCACTGTTGGTCATGAGTTCTTCGCGGCTTAACATCCAGGCATCGCGGTCGGCCATAAGCAGTGGTTTTAACTTATAGGCGACCTTTTGGACCAATTCCGAATGTTTTTGACCCCATTGCTCCACCAAACTCAATCGAGCCTGGCCGACCAGGGGAAGCGAAGCGTTATTAAAAGTGGCGTAGAGCATGATGAGCAGCCCCGCCAGACCTGCCAGCGCGCTGACGACAACCCCCGTTTTTTGTCTGGATTCAAAGATCCAGGCGACTGCTGGCTGTGCCAGGACGATCGCCGTGATCAAGTAGCGCCCCTGGTAGGGATCCCAACCACTCTTGCCCAACTGGATGAAAACAAAAAAGGAAAGCGAAGAAAGCATTAGCGCGATCCGCAATGGTTCTTTCTTCTTAACGCCTGTTACAAAGACATAAACGATCGAAGGCAAAATCAAGATCCAGCTGAGCGGGCCGTACCAGGCAGATTCGGCGTTGTAGACGTTGGGTTTAACGATAACGAAGGGCGCCTCGGTGTAAAGGTAGAGGTCCGTGCTCACCTTGCTCGTGAGCAGCGGCGTCAAAATCGTGTGTTTGGCGCTCAGGCAGAAATCGGCGGCGGCGGGCGGCAGCCCGTCACAACTGATGAACTGGGCAAACAGGCGCGCTGAGTTGACCGCCACCCTCTCAGGGATGCTGCCACCGTTGTTGAGACCTGTGATCTGGTTGGCAATTTCCTTCGGCCCGAACGGGTTCCCCAGCAAAATCCAGTTTTGCGCGTACGAGTAAGCCCCCGCCAACATGAAGAAGCCGACAAAAACGAGCGCGGCGCTGGCAATATTTCGAACACTCATGGTCTTATGTCGAATCAGCACCACCAGGAACAGGATGGCGTAGGCTGGAAGGATACCCAATGTGTACTGGTTGGTTCCAAGCGCCAGCGCCAGGGCGAGCAGTGAAAAAACCAGAAGGGTTTTTTCCTTGGTCAATGCATAGGATGCCAGCAGAGAAAACGCGGAAGTGATCAGCGCCGCGGCAAGCAGGTCATTTTGCGAGGTGATCGATTCATAAAGGATGATCGGGTAGGTCAAGAGCAGCAGCGCCGCCCAAAGGCTGCCCGTCTTGTTAAAACCAACACGGCGCGAGAGGTTGTAAACCGCCATGCAGGCCAGCAAACCGGCGGTGAACTGCACAAACCCGGCCAATACATCCGTGCGCAAAATCACCATCGGGAGGGCAATCAACAGGCTGTTGTTGTATGGGTAGGTCATGCCGACCACGTTAAACCCGGCGTAATGTTCGAGCGACCCATTCTGGATCCAGTAGCCGATCCTAGATAGATGATTGTAGAGATTATCCGCGATGTTTTGCGGGAATTTAACGATGCAAAAAGCCAGGAAGGCGGTGTTTAGCGCCACAAAAAACGCGAAAATGCTGAGGATCCGATGAGTCTTGAGAAAACCCCAAAAAGCCTTAAGATTTAATCGCAGGATTTGAAAACTAAAAACGGGAAAACCAAGTTTCAAATGCCGGTTGATCCACAAACCACCAGCGGTGAGCGCGGCTTGCGCGACTACGATCCAGCCCGACTGGTTGAGCGCCCCCAATAAGCCGGTAACCTCCATCACCACAATGACATCCGCGGCGACGCCGAGGAAGAGAATCATCACCCTTTCCGCGAAGGTAAAGCGGGAGATCGGTTTAACGAACGAATAACAAAAAGTGAACAGCAGAAGCACAAAGACAACAAACCACAAAACGTTCAACCATCACTCCCGTCAGATGTGCCTTTGATTAGAGATCCTGCTCAAGCAGTTCTTCGAGGTACTTGCGGTAATCAGGGTTCTTGCTCGCGCGGATCACCTCACCGAACTGGACATGGTCGATGAATTTCATGCGGTAGGCGATTTCTTCAGGGCACGAGATCTTGAACCCCTGGCGGTCTTGCACCGCCTGGATGAAATTGGCCGCTTGCAGCAACGCCTCTGGAGTTCCAGCGTCCAGCCAGGCCACGCCCCGCCCCAGCACCTTGACTTCCAGCTCGCCGCGTTCCAGGTAGATGCGGTTGAGGTCCGTGATCTCGATCTCTCCGCGCGGAGAGGGTTTGAGCGCCTTGGCAAATTCGCTCACCTTGCCGTCGTAGAAATAAACGCCCGGGATGGCGTAATGCGATTTTGGATGTTGCGGTTTTTCTTCGAGCGAAATTGCCCGGTTTTGTTTGTCAAACTCAACGATGCCGAAGCGTTCTGGGTCTTTGACCAGGTAGGCGAAGATCACCGCGCCCTGTTCCACCCGGGCGGCGTCGCTTAACTTTTCCACAAGGCCGCTGCCGTAGAGGATGTTGTCGCCGAGCATCAGGGCAGCCGGTTTGCCGTCCACGAATTTCTCACCGAGGATGAATGCGTCGGCCAAGCCGCGCGGGGTTTCCTGAGCGATGTATTCAAAGCGCATACCCCAGGCTTTTCCGTCCCCAAGCAGATTGCGATAGGATTCGATATATTCCGGGTTGCTGATGATCAATACCTCACGCACTCCCGCCAGCATGAGGGTGGAAAGCGGGTAATAGATCATCGGTTTGTCATAAACTGGTAAAAGTTGTTTGCTCACCGACAAGGTGGCGGGGTGCAGTCGGGTGCCATACCCTCCAGCCAGGATGATCCCTCTCATTTTGTGCCTCCACGTTGCGTATAATTGTGATTCATCCAGGAGCTGAAGGTTTCTTTTTCGGTTAGCGAGCGCACCCATTCGGCGTTTGCCAGGTACCATTCGATGGTCGCCCGCAGCCCGGAGGCCAGGTCGTGGGTTGGAGCCCAACCCAAATCTCGTCGGGTCCTGCTGATATCCATGGCGTAGCGGCGGTCGTGCCCTGGGCGGTCTTGCACAAATTGCACCAGGTTGGCGTGCGGCTTGAAAAGCGAATCGGGCCGCAGTTCATCCAATATGGCGGTGATTTGGTGAATAATGTCCAGGTTGGTGGGCTGGTTCTCGCCACCGATCAGGTAGGTCTCGCCAACCGCTCCACGTTCCAGGATCATCTGGATGGCCTCGCAATGATCTTCCACGTAAAGCCAGTCGCGAATCTGTCGGCCGTCTCCGTAGACGGGTAACGGTTTGCCGTTCAGGCAGTTTAAGATCATCAAAGGGATCAACTTTTCAGGGAACTGGAAAGGTCCGTAATTGTTGGTGCAATTGCTGATCGTTACCGGCAAACCGTAGGTGTGCAGGTAAGCCCGCACGAGATGGTCGCTGCCCGCTTTGCTGGCACTGTACGGAGAATTGGGTGAATACTGGGAGTTCTCAGAAAAAGGTGAGTCGCCAGGTTCAAGCGAGCCAAACACCTCGTCTGTAGAAATGTGATGGAAGCGACGTTGAGTGTTATCCTTGCCGCGCCAAATCTTGCGCACCGCTTCAAGCAGAATGCCGGTTCCAACGACGTTGGTATTGAGGAACTGGATCGGACCCAGGATGGAGCGGTCCACGTGGCTTTCAGCCGCGAAATTGACCACCGTGTCGATCTCGTATTTTTCGAGAAGCGATTCGACCAATTCCTGGTTTGCGATGTCGCCCTGTACGAATTGGTAGTCCTGGCCGCCTTCAAGGTTGCGCAAGTTTTCACGGTTGCCGGCGTAGGTCAAAGCGTCCAGGTTGACCAGGCGGTAGCCCGCCTTCTGCCGGATCAAACGATGAATAAAATTGGTTCCGATGAACCCCGCCCCGCCAGTAACCAAAATATTTTTCAATGATTTGTCCTCAAATCGAGATGTGAGTCTATTTTACTATGATTGGTTTGACATTTCGAATGCCCCGCGCTGCCGAGATTCAACGCGCGTCTTCAAGGGGTTGAACCGATGTGGCCAACCAGAAACCACGCCGCAATAATTCCTCGTCAGCGGGCTGAGTGGCGCAAATATTCACCCGTCCCTCAAGTTGCGCCGCGCTTTCAGCCGGGAAGATGATCAACGGGTACGCCATCGTGAGCAGATCAAGCGGACGTGCCAGAACCGCGCCACCTTCCACGGCCCGCGCCAGGCTGGCGTGCATTTCGGGGTAGCCCTCAGTGTTAGCATCAAAACTCTCAATGGGGACATTGAGCTGCCCACCCAATGATTCCGCGTTGCCCACGGTCACCAGCGTGCCGGGCATGATTCGCGCCACCATTAGCGTCTGCCCGGATGGACATTCGCCAGGATTAAGCGGTTGCGGGCTGGCGGCTGCCTTGACAATCAGCCCGCCAAAAATCGTGAGCGCCGCGAGCGCCAACCCTGAAACTAAAGCAGGGGTGCTTGCCCTGCTGTCAGGTTCAATACCACCCACCTTTTCTTTTCTGATCAAGTGGATCAAGGCTTTCAGACCAATGACGCTAAAAGCAATCAAGAAAGTGACCGTGGCGGCGTAAACGCGCATCTGGTTCGAATCATTGGGGGGCACAAATGGCACTGACAAGAAGATCCCCCCCGCGGCCCACAAGAGCATGGTATTGGGTTCTGATTTTCGTCGCTTAAAAGTGACGACCAGCCCCCAGGCTGCCAGTAGCGACATCACGATTCGCGCGGCGTAGTTGACCCACCCTTGCAGCGCCACTCCGCGGATGAACCCGAACGCCCCGGCGCCGCGCGGCATGAGGTAATCGAACCAATTTTTCAAGGCTCCGAGGACGATGTTGAAGGGTTGCGCCTTCCAGGTCTCAAAGACCAGCGCGTAAGTGCGCGCCGAACGGGATACATCATCCAATTGCGCCAGTTCGGGGTGGTCAATGAGGATCTGCATCCAGCCCTTGCCGCCCGCCACCACGCCGTAAAGGGTGTAGGAGAAATTCGAGAAGACCATTCCGCCTGGGTCGGCGATGAGTTTAAAAACCAGCATGTTGAGCAAAAATCCTGCAGCCACCACCAGGACCGTGGAACCGAATGCCAGCCACGAAAACCGCCGTCCATCTTTAAATGCAAACCCTACCCAAAGGATCAGCGCGGGAAGCACAAAAAAGGTCCCTGCCCGGGCGTTGAGTGCCAGGGTGAGCAAAAGTACGCCCAGTAAAACCCTGATCAGGTTTCGGTCGCGCGCGGCGCACCACAAGACCACAAAAGCCGCCACACCCAGGGGCAGCCCAAGATTCTCGGTCATTGTGGTTCCCCCAATGCGGCGGTAAAAAAGGAACAAGGTAAAGATCAAGACCGCGGCGGGTAAATTGCCGTAGGTCTGATTTAAGGCACGCGCTGACAGGTAGATCATCCCCGCGATCACCGCCCCGAGGATGGCGATCGAGATCACCAGGTTCTGGCCGGTCACCGCCAGTAGCACGGTCAGCAATGCCGGGAAGAGCGGCCGACGGGCTGAAAAAGCGGAAAACCGGAAACCTTCGATCACTCGCAGGGCATCGCTGTAATAACTGGCCGCGTCGCTGAAAGGCAACAGCCCACCGATAATAAACGGCTCGCTCGCCCCACTCCGCCACAATCCGTCCAATGAAAAAGCCATCAACAGCAGGGTCAGGGTGAAGGTCAAAAATGTGCCCAGCGGACCTTTGACCTTGAATGCAAAATAAAGCGCAGGCAGCGCGATCAATGCCAGAAAGACCAGGTTGTGACGCACAAACAACCCCACCGTGGCGGGGATGGGCAAAACCAGCGCCAACCCGTAAACTAAAAGCGCGCCTAATGTCGCCAGAATCTCGAGCCACGAGATTCTTAAAGGTTGATGATGGTTGGATTTCGAACTCGTCACGGTTGGTCCGTTAAATAAATTTGATGCGCTGGGCGGCAAAGAGCACCATGCGCAAAAGCAACAAGCCGTGTTTCCAGCGCTCGATGTTGGTGGTGCCATACGTACGCGCCCGGTAACGAATGGGAAGATCGACAATCTTGAAGTTCAGGCGCGCCGCGCCAAAGAGCAGGTCAAAATCGCCGAAGGGGTCAAAATCTCCAAACACATGGCGGTTTGCGGCGATTCGTTCATAATCCTTCTTCCACAGAACCTTGGTGCCGCACAACGTATCTTTCACCGGCTGTCCGAGCAGCCATGAGAATGCCAGGCTAAAGAATTTGTTGCCGATCAGGTTGAAGAAACGCATGGCCTCGTCTTCCATAGGGTAGACCAGGCGTACGCCGTTGATAAATTCACCCTTGCCCGAAACCAGGCTTTCGTAAAACCGGGGCAGGTCTTCGGGGGGCACGGTCAGATCGGCGTCCAGGATCATGAGAATGTCGCCGGTGGCTTTCGCGTATCCCAACCGGACAGCATCGCCTTTGCCCTTGCCGGTTTGCTGCAAGTTGAGACAGTGTTTTTCGGGGTGCCGGGCTATGCCTTCGCGGAGGGCGTCAACGGTGTTATCTGTGGAGTTGCCCTCCACGAAAACGATTTCCGTCCCCGCGCCCATTTCGGGCGTGCGCGTGAGAATGTTCTCGATATTGCCGGCTTCGTTGCGTGCCGGGACGATCACGCTCACCTTTGGTTGCTTGACCGCGGGTTTGTGGGCAGGTTGCATCCTTGCCACCATGAAATTGGTCAATCCCAAATGGTTGAACGGCCAGAAACGCACCAGGAAGCGGTTGCAGAAAGGTGCCAGCAGCGGAATGCCAACAGGAAACAGAATCTCGTGGGTGGCACGGATACGCTCATACCCTGAAAGATAGAGCAATCCTTCAACGTCTGAACCTGTCAGCCAATTCTTCCCCAACCCGGGTTTGGAGAGCCCGAGGCTTACCGAGAGTGTGAGGGGAAGTTCCCAAAGCCGACTGTGCGAATTGATCAGCACCCTGGCATCGGGATTAAGGAACCCGCGCACATGCTCAAAGAGCGCCTGCACGTCCCAAACCTCGTTGAGGATATCCGAAAAGATGACTGTGTCGAACTTTTCGCGGAGGTGAAATTCCTCGCCACTCGCCTCGATGAACTCAAGTTCAGGGTGTCTTTCTCGAGCCAGGGCAATCATCTCAGGTGAAAAATCCACGCCCACACCTTTTTCGGGTTTCAGGCTGGCGAGCAGAGCCCCATCTCCGCAGCCGATTTCCAACACCCGACCACCAGCCGGAACCATGCGCGCGTAAATCTCGTTCAAACGTTTGTGATAATATCCGCCCCAGCCTTTCCAGGTGCGCATCTTTCGCGCCACGACGTCCCAATGCTGACGGCGCTGTTGTTGGTAGTGGGTGAAACTCGTCTCTGTGGTGTTCAGTTCCAAAATCATGTTCCTCAAATCTTAGGTCGGTTTAATCTTGCGGATCGTCGCGGATCAGCCAGCGTCCGATGTTATCGGGGAATTTGAATTGCGACAGTTTCTCAAGCAAACCTTCGGGTTCAGGGTCGCTCACGTAGAGTTGCTGGTGTTCTTCATAAATAAATTTGTCAGCATAAGCCCGGTCGAACCAGTTGAATAGCGAGTCAAAATATCCCCGGGTATTGAGGAAAGCAGCCGCTTTGCGCTGCAGCCCAATCTGTGACCAGGTCAACACTTCAAATATTTCGTCCAAAGTGCCAAACCCGCCCGGCAAGGCGATAAACGCTTCAGCAAGGTCTATCATCCGCGCCTTGCGCACCTGAATGTCATCCACCACTTCCAGGCGGCTAAGCCCTGTTTTGTAAATGAGTTGTGGGCTTTCGAGTCCCTGGGGGACGACGCCGATCACTTCTCCACCCTTGCTTAACGCACCCTTGGCAAGCGCGCCCATCATGCCAGTCCGTCCCGCACCGTAGACCAGTGTGATGCCTTTCACTGCCAGGGTCACACCCATCCGATAGGCAGCGTCGAAATACTCCTGGTCCAGCCCATCAGCGGAACCGCAAAAAATACAAATGGAACGGTATGGGTAAGGCATGGAGAACCTCAACGAAAGCGAAATATGGATAAATTATGAAAATTCCAAGCAGATACGAGTGTTTCTTCATTATAATTCGCTTTTCACAACTTTTCTTGGCGCACAACGTAAATTTAACATCCAATCCACCATCGGGAGCGTGTTATGACGGCAATTCTGGAAGTTAAGAATTTGGTCAAGAATTACGGTAATTTCAACGCGGTTAAGGGCATTTCTTTTGAGATCATGGAAGGGGAGATCTTCAGCCTGCTCGGCCCCAATGGCGCCGGGAAAACCACCACCATCTCCATGCTTTCCACGCTATATACCCCCACCAGCGGAGACGCCCTGGTGTGCGGACATTCGGTGATCAAAGACCCGATGGCCGTCAAAAATTGCATCGGTATCGTCCCACAGGATCTCGCCCTATATGATGACCTTTCAGCGCGTGAGAATTTAAATTTTTGGGGACAGATGTACGGTCTGTCGGGGAAGACACTCTCCAAACGGGTGGACGAAGTATTGGAACAGATCGGCTTGATGGACAAAGCCAAACAACGGGTTAAAACTTACTCCGGTGGCATGAAACGCCGCGTGAATATTGGTGTCGGTCTGCTTCACCATCCCCAGGTGCTCTTCATGGATGAGCCAACAGTGGGCATCGACCCGCAGTCACGCCGCGCCATCCTCGATTCTGTCAAAGACCTAAACAAACAAGGGATGACGGTTTTATATACAACTCATTACATGGAAGAGGCCCAGGAGCTTTCTGACCGGGTGGGGATCATCGACCACGGGGAATTGATCGCCCTCGGCACCCAGGCTGAACTCACAAAGTCGGTGGGTGAAACCGACACCCTTGTTTTGCACATCGGCGAAGACCAAGATCCCAACGCGCTGGCAACCGAGATTCGCAAGGTTAAGGGTGTGATCAAAGCGGACGTCACCGACCACGAAGTTTCCATCATCACCCATTCCGCCGAAGAGCTGCTCGCACCCGTGGTGAGCAAATCAAACGAGCTGGGCATCAAGATCCGCTCCGTGGATATCCGTGAGCCCAACCTTGAAGCCGTTTTCTTGAACCTGACCGGCCGCGCGCTGCGCGATTAAGGGTTAACCATGCGAAAAATATTCCTCGTCGCATTGAAAGACCTTAAACTCGCCTTCCGTGACCGGGCAGCCCTCATCTTTATGCTGCTCGCGCCTTTCGCCCTGACTTTGGGCCTGGGTCTCGCCACCGGTCGGTTTTCTGGTAACACTAACACCGGTTTGGCAGACATCCCGGTGGTGATCGTTAATGAAGACGGCGGGGCACTGGGTAATGCCATCGAAGAGATGATGCGCTCTGAAGAGTTGGCTGACCTGGTGGAACCGCAAGTTGCCAGTGATGTTTCAGGCGCGCGCGCCCTGGTGGATTCTAACCAGGCAGCGGCCATGATCCTCGTGCCGGAGGGTTTCACACGGTCGATCATCCCTGTAGAGGGTCAGGCTCTTTCCACCGATGTTGTGGAACTGGAACTCTACTCCAACCCGACCATGCCTACCAGCGCCGGGGTGATCAAAAATATCCTTGAACAGTTCATCACCCACGTTGAAGTGGGCCGCATCGGTGGCACCGTGACCGTGACCCAGATGCTCACCAACGGGATCATTGACCCCGCTGAAGCGCTGGCGGTTGGCCGTGCGATGGGCGAAGCCAAGGCAGAAAAATTTGATGAAACCTCTTCCATCAAACTCAACAGCGTCACCGCCAGTGGTGAGGACGTGAAATTTGACGTGCTCGGCTTCCTCGCGCCAGGCATGGCTTTGATGTTTTTAATGTACACCGTCAGTTACGGCGGCAGGTCGTTGCTGGTTGAGCAAGCCGGCGGCACCCTGACCCGCTTGTTGGTCTCGCCTACCCACTCTGCTCAAGTTTTGGGAGGCAAGGTCTTTGGCATCTTCCTCACCGGAACGGCACAATTGTTGATACTAATCGTGGGAACCACCCTCCTATTCAGACTGGATTGGGGCGACCCCCTGGGTGTGCTCCTCTTGACACTAGCCGCCAGCCTGGGCGCCACCGGTTGGGGCATCTTAATGGCCGCGCTCTTTAAAACCCCCGGTCAAGTCTCTGCCATCGGTACCGCCATGATGCTCATCTTCGGTATCCTCGGTGGCAGTTTTACCAACGCGGACATTTTGCCGGACTGGGTTCAATTCATCAGCCGCATCACCCCCAACCGTTGGGGGCTTGACGGCTTTACCACCCTTTCACTCGGTGGTTCATTACAAAATGTGCTCACGTCGATCCTGGCGCTATTGGTGATGGCGGTCGTGCTCTTCACGGCCGCGGTGATCCTCTTCAGCCGCCGCGGCATTGGAAAACATTAAGAGACGGACCATGAGAAAACTTTTTGCGATCGCCTTCAAAGATACGCTCGTGCGCTTCACCAGCCCGGTGGAATGGCTCTTTTTCCTGATCCTGCCGGTCGTGTTTACCCTGATTCTCGGCGGCAGCACAGGCCCTTCCGCCGACAGCCGCATCACACTTTATATCGTGGATCAGGCGAATAATGACCTTTCGTCCAGCTTGTTCGAAACCCTAGTGGCATCCCCTTCAGTACGACCTGAGCTAAAACCCATGGCTGAAGCCATCGCGGATTTCGAGGCGCGAGAAATCAATTCTGTTTTGATCATACCCTTTGAGTTTAATGAAGACAGTCTGTTGAATAACAAGGCTGAACTGGAATTACGCCTGCAGCCAAACAGCACCAACGCCATGATCGCCCAACAGGCCGTCCAGGCAGTGTTGGGCCGCATCAGCAGTGCCGTAGATATCGCCAACGCCAGTGTGGCTCAAGCCGAAAGCATGGAGGGTTTTACCTTCGCCACCACAGTGGACCGTCAGGCCTATTTTGACGACGCCCTCGCCGCAGCCCGCGAAATGATGCAAGATTCACCCACCCGGATCAAAGAGTCTGTTGGCACCGTCACAGACTCGATCGAGTACGATCCGCGCGCCAACTCGAGCGCCGGGCAGTTGATCACCTGGGTGTTCATCCCACTGATCGGGTTGTCGGCAATGATGGCGTACGAACGTCAAAAAGGCACGCTGCGCAGGATCCTCACCACCCCCACCAGTAAAGGTCTCTACCTCAGCGGCACCATCCTCGGGCAGGTGCTCACTGCCCTGGTGCAGATGCTGTTACTGGTGTTATTTGGCCAGTTCGTGATGCACCTTAATTGGGGACATTCGCCCGCCGCCCTCGCGGTCATCCTGGTGGCCTCGGCTCTGGCAGCTGCCGCCCTGGGCACGATGCTGGGAACCTTCGTCAAGACCGAGGGGCAGGCCAACGGATTGAGCATCATGTTCGGTATGGTCATGGCCTTGATGGGCGGCTGCTGGTACCCGCTCGAACTCTTCCCCGAAACCGTCCGCAACGTGGTCAAGATCTTGCCTACCACCTGGTCGATGCAGGGGCTGCTCGATATCGTCCTGCGCGGTCAGGGGTTGCACGCCGTGCTGCCCGAAGCCGGGGTGTTGTGCGGATTTGCTTTGCTCTTTTTCGTGATCGGTGTGTTACGATTCAAATATGAATAACGTAATTCCGAATATCAGTGCAAAGTCTCACTACCGAGTCATCCAGGCACTGTTCGTTGGTCTCCTTGTATTTCTTCTATCCGCCTGTTCCCCCATGTTGGAAAACGCTGGACAAGGTGAAAATGAAGAAAGGCTGCCCATACTTGGTGTCGCTGGCTTGATCCCGCGCAATTACCCTGATTCATCTAGCCAAGATTGGCGAAATTTATTCGAAGGGCTTTCTGAAACCGGCAACCTGGTGGGTATTTACACCGCCTGGACGGATTCGGCGAGCACGGTCGGTCAGGTTCCAGCTATCATCTCCACCGCATACAACATTCAAACGGAATTTGGTGTAAGACCCGTGTTGGCGCTGGGATATTATGGTGAAGACGCAACAGGAAATCTTATCCCTTTGATCGATTGGCAGGATGAGGCCCAACTGAATGCCGCAGTAGACTCAGCCCGCGATCTCGCGGAAAGATGGCAACCGGCATACCTGGGATTGGGTGTTGAGGTAAACCGCTACTTTGAACAAGACCCTGTCGGTTTTGACCAGTACGCGGAACTTTACTCTAGAGTTTACGCGGAAGTTAAAAAAGTCTCACCACATACCTCGGTATTTCCGATTTTTCAATATGAATTGATGCGTGGTGGTGTGTTTTTCAATGGTGACACCATCTTGCCGCCTGAATGGGAGTTAATGGATCGGTTCGCTGGACAAATGGATCTGGCTGCTTTCACCACCTATCCTTACCTGCTGTATTCCGATCCGGGGGAACTGCCCGGGGATTACTACTCCGAAATCATTCGACACCTTTCCATCCCTATCGCCTTCACCGAAATGGGCTGGCCTTCTACGCCCATCCTGGTAGGCCAGGATTTCGCCTTTGGTGGTTCTGAAGTCGAACAATCCGAGTACATCCGCCGTTTCTTTGACTTGACCGAGAATTTGCCCTTGGAATTTGCTTTGTGGTCTTTCCCGCACGATCTTGAAGGGGAAGTAAATCCTGCCTTTTTAAGTCTGTCTCTTCGAGAAAACAATGGTGAACCCAAACCTGCGTTCGAAGTCTGGCAAGAGTTTATTCAATAATTTCCATTTGGATAAAAATGAGCGGGTGACTAATAAACTAGCCACCCGCATTTTCTTTAATTATTGAGACAACTCATCAGGGCAAACTGGCAAAAACCTCTTCAGGGGCGTAAACCACCCCCACCATGCTCGAGCCCACATGCGCGCCCAACACCAGCGAAAGCAGGCCGGTGGGTTTCCAATTGCATTTGAAATGCTTGCTCACCTCGTCAACCAACATTTGCGCGCCTTCCGGGTTGAAGGAGTGCAACACCTGCACCCGCAGTGTGCTGCCAGGTTTGACTTTTTTAGTTAGGTAATCCCCGATGCCCTTGACGGCGCCCGAGAAAGTACGCGCCATGCCGTGCTGCACATAGGTTCCCTTAACCTTTTCCACACCGATCATCGGTTTAATGTTCAAGAGCGAAGCGATCAGACCCTTCATGTGGCTGATGCGTCCGCCGTGGATGAGATATTTTAATTCCTTTAAGGTGTAGATCACATCTGTTGCGTCAGAGACTTTTTGTAGGGCTTCGAGAATGGCGATTTTATCCCAACCTGCCTTGGCACAGCGCGCCGCCACTTCCACCTGCCAGCCGGCAGGAGCGGAAAGGGTCTTGGTATCCACCACGGTCACGTTGGCTTGCGGCACCATGGCGGCACCAGCCAGCGCGGAAGTGTAGGTTCCGCTCAAACCCGAGGAGATATGGATGGAAAGAATGTCAGGGTCGGTCTTGGCCAATTCTGTGTAAAGTTTGGCAAAATCGCCGGCCGAGGGTTGCGAGGTCACGGGTAAATCATCGCCAGACTCGAGAATTGGGTAAAAGTGGTCGGGTTGGATATCCACTCCCTCTTTATACGATTTTCCGGCCAGTGTAACCACCAGAGGTACGATGTGGATGTTTAAGTCTTCCGGTTTATCCTTGCTTAAAGTGACATCGGTTCCGCTATCCGTAACGATCTGCATTTAATGCTCCTATAAAAAACTTAATTCGTAGCATGATAATAAATGGGCAAGATGTTTTTTTCCAGTGTCTTAGGGCACACTGACAAATATGACTATCAGGCGCAAACGATGGGTGGTTTATTGTGTCATTAATCTTGGCTATAATTTAGTTATTGCTTTTTAAAGTCACAAAAATCCAATTTTCGGAGAGACCATGCAGGCTCGATCGTTTCAATCCAATGCTGATATTGGATCCATGCGCACATTAATCTCGAGGTTGCCAAATGGACCCACCATTGTGGATTTTGAAGAATTCATACAATTGGAGAATGTGCGCGCAAACGCCCGTCTTTGGTTCATCGGGGAGGAGTTAACTTCTTTTGCCTACGTGGATGATTTTAACAACCTGTGTTTTGAAGCCCTTCCCGGCACTCTGACGCAGGAACTTGAACAAGCGATCCTGGCATGGGGGTGTGAATGTATTGTGCGGAATAATCCTAACCCCGCGAATCGGCCGACACTCGACGCTAGCTGTCTGGCTTCCAACTTTGAGCGCGTCGCTGTGTTGGGCAGGCTCGGTTTTGAACAACAAGATATCCGTTCACAACATTTCGTGCGTTCACTCGCCGAACCGATCTCCGAACCAAGATTGCCTGAGGGTTATTCGATCCGCGCCGTACGAGGCGAAGCGGAAGTGAATGCCCTGGTGGCGCTTCACCAAGCGGCGTTCGAGTCTGACCAGATGACCGTGGAGTACAGACTGGCGATAATGCGTGCGCCGGGCTATTCGGCCGGGATGGACTGGCTGGCAGTCTCCCCTCTTGGGGAATTTGCAGCCTTCTGTGTTGGCAGCCTGGACGAGAATGATCCTTCTTGCGGCCAGCTTGACCCGGTAGGTACCCATCCCCGACACCGCAACCTTGGGTTGGGGTCCGCTTTGATGAACCACGGACTCAAGTATCTCAAAGCACATGGCGCCCGCCAGGCTCGCTTTGGAACCAGCAGCGAGAACACCGCCATGCGTTCCTTGGGTGAGCGGGTCGGGTTCGTGTTGGAATCTGAATCCTTGTGGTTTGCCAGGAAAGTTTAGATCAGATCAACTAATCGTTTGAAGGAAGGAAAATGAACGATTTTATTGACTTGGACAACAAACGGTTCACCCCGCAAGAGATCGCGGAAAACGCCATCGAGGATGCCGGTTTACTGCAAGAATTGCTAAAAGGGGTGATGCCCCAAACGCAAAAATCAGCACGGCGAGAGAATTGCTCGCAAGCTTTGATGTTCATGGCCGAGACCTGGCCGGAGACCTTGCTGCCCTATTGGAATCACTTCGTCCACCTGTTTAAAAGTGATAACGGCTCCTCCAAATACGTGGCGGTGTATGTGATCGCCTCACTCACCCAGGTAAAACCAGGAATATTCGAGGGATTTTTTGACGATTACTTTGGCTTGTTGGATGACCCAAGCGTTATGGTCGCGTCACACGCTTCGTTGAACGCCGCCAAGATCGCGCTCGCCGCACCTGCCCTACAAGAGCGTATCACCCGGCGACTATTGGATATTGACCAGGGAACACAAGAACCTGGTCGCAAGGCGCTGGTCAAAGCGTATGTCATCGAGGCTTTGGAAAAACTTTACCCCACCTCCCCGCTTCAGGAGGAGATCATGGGTTTCATCAAAGCTCAACAATCCTGCCCGAGCGCCAAGACCCAAAAATTGGCCCGGGAGTTTCTGAAAAAATGGGGAACACCAGTATAAATCGAAATATGGCTACGCGCATTTTTTCACCTCCAATCGCATCATCCCTTGGAGCATTGCCCTCTTTGGACTAAAATTAACCTATGCCCTTCTCCGAAATGGTGATCAAGAGCAAATTGATCCCGCCCCAATCTCAAAAGGCGGTCTTTTTACGTCCAAGGTTGCAGCAACTGCTGACAACCTCTAAAAAATTCGACCTTGCCCTCATCCACGCCGGCACCGGGTTTGGAAAAACCACCACCCTGGTGGAACTCAGCCGGCTTTACAAGCGTGTTTTTTGGTACAACATTACCGAACCTGATCGTGATCCGACTCTTTTTCTCGCCCACCTGTTGGCCGCTTTTCTCCCCTCCAGCGCACCGCTGTTGGAGCGTTTTGAAAAAGGTGGCGGCAGCGCCAACACAGGCCTGATCGCCGCTCTGATCAACCAACTTACCACCGACCTCGAAGAAGATGCCATCCTCATTCTCGATGACTTTCACCTGGTCAGCAACGTAACCGACATCAACGCCTGGCTCGAACAACTCGTCGATCAACGCCCTCCCCATTTACACTTCGCCATCGCTTGCAGGCAGATCCCTGAAACCCCAGCCTTCATCCGCTGGCGGGTGAAAGGTAATGTTTTAATCATTGACCAATCCGATCTTTCCTTCACTCAGGATGAAATACTCACACTCTTTTCAGAGCATTACCAGTTTGCGATAAGCGCAGAGCAAGCCCAGGTGCTCTTCGCCTACACGGACGGGTGGATCATCGCGTTGCAAATGCTTTGGCAGCGCCTGCAAACCAGCCGCTCCAAAAAACTGGAAAACATCCTGGCAGGGCTGCCCTCGGCGTTGACCGATATATTTAACTTCCTCGCCCAGGAAGTCTTGCTGCGCCAACCGGAGAACATCCAACTGTTTCTGGTCACCTGCGCTGTGTTGCGCCAGATGGATGCGGGTGTTTGTAACGCAATCCTCGAGATCGAAAACAGCCACACGTTGCTGCAAAATCTGAACGACAGGGGTTTATTCGTCACCACCACGGATAATCTGCATTATCGCTATCAACGTCTTTTCCAGGATTTTCTTACAACGCATTTAAAAATGCCCGGTTTTGACCTGGCCGCGCTTCACAAGAGAGCCGCCCGATATTTCACCGACATCCACGATCATGAAGAAGCGGTTTTCCACTGGTTTTGCGCCGGTGACCAATCCGAGGCTGCAAGTCTGATCGAATCCATTGGTCCAAATCTTTTGGAGCTCGGCCGATTGCGCACTCTTGCAAAATGGATTGAGCAACTGGACGAGCAGCACCTCGACCACCACCCCAAGCTCAACCTCTTGATGGGGGATGTTTTACGCTTGCGTTCAAAATTTGAAGACGCGCTGGTTTGCTATAACAAGGCTGAAAAGGTATTCATCAAGATCAACGATTCGCTTGGCCGATCGCACGCGTTGCGCTGCAAAGCCCAGATCTACCTCGATACGATCAGACCTCTCAAGGCTTCAAGCCTTCTCGAAGAAGCAGTAGTATTACTTGAACCCCAGGAGCATCCCATCGAGGTGGCCGCGCTGCTTGACCAGCTGGCTGAAAATAAATTAAACCAGGGCAAGCCTGCTGAAGCTCGCGCCCTGCATAAAGAAGCGAACCTGTTGCGTAACGAATCAGACCCTGACGATATTTACCTTGAAGCAAGGGCATTGTTGCGCACGGGTAACCTTCAACAAGCCGTCACCCTGCTGGAATCGTCGGTCACCCTCACGGAAAACCCCGCCACCCAAAGACCACAACGGTTCCACCGCGAAATGCCCCTGTTGCTTTCACTCGTTTACCTGATGCTCGGGGACATTCAGAAAGGCGAGTTTTACGCCCGCCAGGGAATCGAGATCGGTAGACAACTCGATTCTCCCTTCGTGGAGGCGGTTGGCCTGATGCGCCTCGGCCACGCTTACCAACTGCACCCCCAGGTTCCCTGGAGGCCTGCCAGGCTCGAGCAAGCCAAACTTTGCTATGAAAAAGCTATCGAGTTGGTCAGGCCCTTTAACGTGATGCGTGTGCAGGTGGAACCACTGTGGGGATTATGCCGTTTCCATGGATACCAGGGTAATGTCACCGAAGCCAAACGCTACGCAATTCAGGCTATTGAGATCGCTGAATCCTCTGGGGACCTTTGGTTCGTGGGTTTGCTCGGCACAACACTAGGCTCGTCTTACACGTTGGTGGGCAACTATGATGAAGCCCAATCCTGGCTCACCCGGTCGCATGATGTTTTTAATGAGGTCGGAGACGTGTTCGGCCAAAACGCTTCCGCCAGCATGCTAGCCTTAAACGACTGGCTGAATGGGTCACGGTCAACTGCATTAGCAGCCTTCGGTGCCATCTCTTCAAACTTGCGTGAGCACAACCAGGGCTTCGTAAACATCCAGCCAAGTCTTTTAGGCATTCAGAACGACCAAATTTTTTACCCGATGCTGATCAAAGCCCACACCGAGCGGATCGAGAAAGAGTGGATTGGTGCTACGCTCAAGCAAAATAACCTGGAAGCCGTGGAATATCACCCAGGGTATGGTTTGGAAATCCGCTGCCTCGGACCATTCGAGGTCTGGCGCGGCGGGTCGCTCATCAGCGCGCGTGATTGGCAACGTGAAAAAGCCCGCCAACTGCTTCAATTTTTGGTCAACGGGCGCGGACGCTGGTTTTCAAGGGAGCAGATCATCGACCGACTTTGGCCGCATCTCGAAGGAGACGCTGCGATACAAAACCTCAAGGTCGCTCTAAACGCGTTAAACCGCGCCCTTGAACCGGATCGTGAACCGGGCATGAATCCCTTTTTTATTTTGCGGCGTGACAATCTATACGGTTTGAACCCATCAGCGCGCGTGGTCTTGGACGTAGATGATTTCAATCTACTTTGTCAGTCAGACCGCGAAGAAGACCTCGAAGAGGCATTATCGATTTACACCGGTGAATATATGGGTGAAATTCTAGATGACCATTGGGCCAACGACAACCGCGAACGCTACCGCGACCTTTTCCTCACCAGCGCCTTGCGACTGGCAGAAAGGTATATGCAAGATGGTCGTTGTGATGCCGTGATCAAACTCAGCCACGAGATCCTGGCTGTGGACAATTGCAATGAATCAACCTTTCGCCTGTTGATGAAATGCCACGCCGCCAGGGGCAACCGCTCTACAGTGCAGGCGGTTTACCAACGTTGTTGCGTGGTCTTACGCGAAGACCTGGATGTTGATCCATCGCTTGAAACGACCTTATTATTCCAACAATTGAATCGGTAAAGAAAAGTGCGGCTAAGCCGCACTTTTTAGGCATAGCGTAAAGTTACTCTTCAGATCTCGGTCGGAAAAGCCCGATTATCTTTTTCCATCCAGACTTCCATGCTTGCGCCCAACCCAGTTTTCGAGCGCGGTAAGTGCCCACTATACCATACGGCAGGAACATGACAATCAGGACGAAAAGCACGCCAAACACCAGCGGCCAGCGTGGGCCAAACCAGTCAAAGAAAAACTGGCTGATGAACTGCCAAATTCCAGCGCCCAGGATCGGACCGATCAGTGTGCCCATGCCACCTAAAATGGTGATGATCAAAGCGTTGATCGTCGGCAACGCGGAGGTCATCGCGGGAGTCGCGCCGAGGTTCCATATCGCGTTGAGCGCGCCGGCAAGGCCAGCCACCATCCCTGAGATCAAGAACGCCACAGAGCGGTAAACAGCCGGGTTGAAGCCGATCATGCTCACCCGACTTTCATTCTCACGAATCGCCACCATAACCCTGCCGGTGGGCGATGCAACAATTCGACGCATCAACAGGTACATCACCACCATAAATGTCAGGGTGATGAAATAAAACAATAAGCGGTGGGCGTTGGGGTTAATCCATTCGGGGAAGGGCACGCCGTGCAATCCTTCATCCGCACCCGTCCACTTCACAAAATCAGTGGCTTTGGAGAGCATGTTTAACGCATTCGCCATGGCGAGTGTGATCATGGCAAAATAAACACCCTTGACCCGCACAGAGACCACGGTAAACAACAATCCGATAAAAATGACCACAACAACAACCAGTAGTATCGAAAGCAGGAAAAGAACAGGTTCTGTTAGATCGAGGCTGCCAATGGCTGGCCGGAACCCGCTGTCAACCATCCAGGGCGCAAAGTGCTTATAGAAGATCGCCATGGCGTAAGCCCCACCACCAAAAAAGGCGGCATGACCAAATGAGAGAATGCCAGAATAGCCAATGAGCAGGTCATAGCTCATGGCAAACACGGCCAGTATGAAAAAGTTGATCAGCTGGGATTGCCAGAACTTGGAAGGCCCTTCCAGCGGTGAGCCCCCGGTTACCCAGGCAAAGACGAACGGAAAGAGGATGAACAGCACCAGTGTGATGAGCAGACCGGCATCTTTGGAAAGGAAGCCAAAAAGTTTACGATTAGCACGAGTGGGTTTGATGGGTGTTTTGATTGGTTCTGCCATGGCTACTCCTTCTTCCCAAAGATACCAGAAGGTCTCACCAGCAAAACGATGATCATCACCACCACTGTCGAGGCTTCCGCGATGGCTGGCGAGAGATCAAATTTCAACGCCAGAAAATCTCCGAACGCGCGGGCCATACCTAACAGCAGCGCTCCGATGGCGGCTCCGCCATAACTACCCATGCCGCCGATGACCACGGTGATGAATCCCTGCATTTGATATACATCTCCCATGTTCGGTTGCACTGGAACAAACGGCGCGGCGCCAATGCCACCCAGGGCGGCCAGGCCGACCCCAATGGCAAAGACGATGGTGAACACGCGTTTAACGTTGATGCCCAGGGCTTCAACCATATTGCGGTCTTGCACTCCGGCACGGATGACCATTCCCAGGCGGCTAAACCTCATCAACACGAACAGCAAGATTAGCATCAATGCGCCCAACGCGATGATGAATAACCGGTAACTCGGGAAAGTGACGCCCAGTATATCGATGGTCACTTGGTGACCACTGAACCAGGCGGCGATATTTTCTGCTTTGCCAGGTTGCGCGAACAATGGGGGGCGTTCCATGGCGTAAGCCACAGGATCCCAAAGTAATTGAATGGTTTCACGCAGCGCGTAGCCCAGACCTAGCGTTAACAAAATGATATAGAAAGGTCGAGAGTAGAGTGGCCGGATCAGACTGACTTCGACGATCGCGCCAAGAGCAGCCCCTACCCCCGCCCCAACCAGGATCGCCAGGATGAAGCGGATATTGCCATCCATCTTAAGAACGGCTATCGGGCCACTTTCGCGAACAACCACGGCTACGACGGTAAACAACAACAGAATAAAAACTCGAAGCCACGGAGCCCAGCGCTTTCCGCTCGCCACCACCTGGGTTTTATCACCCGGCCGCGCGGAAGACACAGCCAGTAACAAGCCTCCAGCCAGGAACATAAGGGAACGACCCCAAAAAGCGGATAGCGGTTCCTGCGGAGTGGCTTCGGCAAGTGGATTTCCAGCGTTCATGGCGGCAACCATGGCCGTCTCTGCCATACCGAGCACATCCAGTTTAATAAAACCAGCCACGATCACAGCGAGCCCAACCAAAACCAGGATCGTGCGCACTCGCTTTTGCCAGGCATCCGATAGATTCCAATTCATTACCCAGGGCTGCCACAGCGCGGAGGTGGTAAGACCGGTGACAAAAGCCAGCACCAGGGGCATGAGCCCAAACAAGAAGGTAGGGTTGGTATAGAACTGCCACCCCATATACGCGCCTGTCATGAACATTGCGCCGTGTGCAAAATTGAGCACATCCATCAAACCAAAGATAATCGTAAGCCCGGCAGCCACCATGAAATAAAGGGCTCCCAGGGTCAACCCAGAAAGCGCGGTTTGTACAAAAGTTCCCTGGCCCATGAAGCGGTATCCCGCCACACCCAGCCCAAGAATTACCGCGGCCACAATGAGGGCGGGCAAGACACTTTTTAGAAAGCTCCGCCGCATCATGACTCACCTCCAGACTTGCCAATGTTCACCCCGAGATATCTTTTGACCAATTCTTCATTTTTCACAAGGTCAGACATTTTCCCGTTTTCCACCGTTTTCCCATCATCAATAATATAGAAAGTGTCGCCCAATTGACTGGCCATGATGAAGTTTTGTTCCACCAACAGGATTGTGGTCGTCTTGCTTAATTCTTTAATCGCGGCCATCATCTGTTCGATCAAGATCGGTGCCAAACCTTCACTGGGTTCATCGATCAACAATAATTTATTGTCAGCCACGAGCGCGCGCGCAACAGCCAGCATTTGCTGCTGACCACCAGAAAGATGGTTGCCAGGCAATTTGATCAAGCGTTTCAGATCGGGGAAAAGACTAAAAATGAGATCGGATTTACGCTCAAGGTCACCGCGCTTTTTTTCTGCGATTTTTAAATTTTCAAGAACAGAAAGATTGCGAAACACAGCACGATGCTCCGGCACATAACCGATGCCAAAGTTGGCGATATCGTAAGCCCGTTTGCCTTGCACTTCCTGGCCGTCAAAAATGACCCTGCCCTGCCGCGGAGGCGTGAGCCCAAGGATCGATTTCAGGGTGGTGGTTTTTCCGGCACCGTTGCGCCCAAGCAAGACGGTGATGCTGTCACGAGGTACGGAGATCGAGACACCCTCAAGGATGTGGAACTGCCCGATGAAGGTATGGATGGATTCAAGCGTGAGAATGGGTTCCACTCATGCCTCCTTTTTCTTGGTGATGTCGCCATAGAGCGCGCCGAGGTAGGCGTCTTGCACGGCCTGGGTATTAGAGATCTCACGGGGCGTGCCTTCCGCGAGGACATTTCCTAAATGCATTACGGTTATGCGGTCCGAGATACTCATTACCATGTCCATGCGGTGCTCCACCAACACAATGGTTTTCGTTCCCAGCCCGCGAATTTTTTTAATAATTTCCAATAATGCCGGCACCTGCTCGCTTGACATACCCGCGGTGGGTTCATCCAAAAGCAACAGGTCAGGATCGGTAGCCAGCATGATGGCGATTTCCAGTTTTCGTTTTTCTCCGTGCGAAAGGTTTAGCGCCAGCGCGCCTTCCCTGCCGTTCAAACCCACCAGGTCGATCACTTCTTCAGCTTTCGCCAGATAGTGGGTTAAGGAATCTGTTGCGGTAAAAAATCTCAGGTTGTCTTTTCCCATCGACTGAGCGGCCAAACGAATGTTCTCGAGCACACTCAGACTTGGGAAGATATTCGTGATCTGGAAGGAGCGTCCAATCCCCTCGTGGGCGATGCGGTGAATGGGAAGGTGGGTGATGTCACGACCTTTAAATATGACCTGTCCACGCGTGGGGCGCAGAACCCCAGAGATCATGTTAAACAGCGTGGTCTTGCCTGCGCCGTTTGGACCAATGATCGAGTGCAGGCTGCGATCGTGGATGGCGATGCTGACATCCTCCACGGCCACCAATCCACCAAACTCCTTGCGCAAATTTCTCGCTTCCAGCAGGGGGTTCTGTACAGACTCCATCAAGTTATCCTTCATAATAAATTGGGTAGGTAAAGGTTTTTCAACCCTTACCTACCTTATAAACCTTAGTTTCTTGAGATTATTGGTTCATGTCGCAGCGAGCTGCGTAGTCCCCTTCGAGTGTGCAGGGGATGTCTAATTCGTCGAAGGCGCTGACGTACATGGTCTCAAAGAATTTGAAATCATTGACACCGTCGCCATCGCTGTCAGGATTGACATTGACAAGTTTGAGAATGTTCATCGGTTGTTCGCAGACATGATCGCCGGGGCGGATGGAGTATGTGCCCTTGGGACCTTCGAACTGCAGACCTTCGAGGGCGGGGATCAAAGCATCACCAGTCGCGTCACCAGCAGTCTTCTCGAGAGCGGCGGCCAGGGCGATGGCTGACGACATGCCACCAGCGGTGAACAGGTCAGGGGGTTCGTTGAAGAGTTCGAGGTGGCGAGCCACGAGGTAATCATTAACTTCGGTCTGAGGAACGGTGTAGTGGTAGACATTCAAACCAACCGTACCGACGGCGTTGCCATAAACGGCAGCAAACGAGGCGTTGTCACCGAAACCGGTGGAGACGGTCATTGCTTCGAGGGTGCCCATGTCGGTGAGCTGTTGGAAGAGAGTCACATAGCCGATGCCAGACCAGGTCAGGAAGAGGCAGTCAGCGCCAGAATCCATGGCTTTCTGGATGTAAGCGGTGTAATCGGTGGTGTCGGCGGGTGCGGGGACGGGTGCGATTACTTCGCCGCCATATTTACCAACGGCAAATTCGAGGGCGGCTTCGCTGCCCTGGCCGAAAGCGTTGTCAATGTAGATGTGGGCGAATTTTGTGCCAACATTCTCCACCAGGTACTTAGCAATGACGAGAGTATCGTCATAGCTGGTGCGGGAGGTGCGGAAAACGTAGGGGTTGAAGCTGGAACCGGTGGTGAAAGCAGAGGCGGCCGGGTCGATCATCAAGACCATTTTGTTTTCGAGAGCGACAGTGGTGAGGGCAACCGCAACCGCGGAGCTCACAGGTCCTTGCAGGATTTCGACGCCGTCTTTTTCGATCAATTCACGGGCCAGGGCAACACCTTTTTCAGCGTTGAGTTCATCATCTTTGACGATGACTTCCACGGGGCGGCCGGCGATCACAAAGCGGCCTTCCGCGTCGGTTTTTCCACCGGAAGCGTATTCAAGACCGATCTGGAATCCGCGCTGTTGCTGCTGGCTGTAAAGAGCCATCGCGCCGGAAGCGGAGGTGATCATGCCGATTTTCAATACTTCACCCAGGGGTTCTTCCGTGGGGGCGGCGGTGGGGGCGGCAGTGGGGGCGGCGGTGGGAACGGGGGTGGCCTTGGCGCAAGCGCTTAAGAGCATGGCTAGGACTGCTAAAACACTGATTACGGTTACAAGTTTTTTCATTGCTTCTCTCCTCTTTTTAGATTGTAGAGCAAAATGTTGTTTTGCGTTCTTGAAAACAATACCTGATAGATCGGTTCACCTCCTCGGATGTTCTCCTGCGGTCAAGCTTCAACAAGCATGACAGCCTGCCCTGTGATTACCTGGTTTTTACTTTGATTAAAACAATTTGCCTTAAAGGTGGCCAGGCGTTTGTGTGGATCGAATTGAATCAGTTCCAGCGTGGTTTCGATCCTGTCGCCGCTCTTGATCGGCGCGAGAAATTCATAATTAATATTGACGCATTGAGAACCCGAACCCGGCAGACGGGTAGAAAGCAGCCCGCCTATGATCCCTACCATCAATTGCGAGTGGATACTGCTATGGGTCTCCCCTCTTGAAGAATCCGCATCCTCGACCACCCGCGGAGAATTATCACCAACCAAACCGGCGAAGAGCGCGGCTTCGCCTTCTGTGATCACCTTGCTGAAGGTTTCATGCATTCCGAGGAAAAAATTGGGGTTCTCAAAGGTGCTCACACCACCACCTCGCAGTGTTTTAAAATAAAACCGATTAGCGCGGAATTGAACTCGGCCGGTTTCTCGAGACAAACGGCGTGGGCTGCGTGTGGAATGATCAGGAATTCAGCCCCCGGGATCTCACCCGCGATGATCTCAGCGTACTTGCGTGGTTTGAGCATGTCTTCCTCGCCCACCAAGACCAACGTAGGCGCCGTGATCTTTTTCAATTCGGCGGTGAAATTCAGCCGGGCAAAAGCCGCCATCAATTCAGAAACCGAGGTGAAATCCATTTCTTCATATTTCTTGGCCATTTTTGGCAGCAGCGCTGCGTTAACCTTGAGCCAATCTTCCGAGAAGTTGCTCGGAAGGGTTACTTCGAACAAGGTCTTGCCATCACGGGTGCGCATGGCTCCCGCCCAGGTTTGGCCAATGGTCATCAACATGGTGTCAATCTGGCTGACAGCGGAAGAAATGATCAAACTTCGCACTTTTTCTGGGTATTTGACCGCGAAGAGCATACTGATCTCGCCGCCGTAGGAGATGCCGGCCAGGTGCGCTTTTTCGATCTTGAGCGCGTCAAGCAAAGCCGCCAGATCATCGGCATGCTGCTCCAATGAATACGGTCCTGCGGGGTGCTCGCTCTGCCACATTCCGCGGCAGTCGTAAACCAACACCCTGAAATGTTTCTTGAGGTCAGCCACCTGGTAACCCCAACTGGCCGTTGACATAAAAATGCCGTTGGAGAGCACCACGACATCCGCGGTTTCATCACCGTGGATTTCGTAATAGAGGTTGACCTCGTTGACCTTAATAATTGGCACTTTTTTTCCTTGTTAAATAGGTTGGAAGGCCAGGAAGGATTGTTTGGAGTCGCCTTCGCCGCGATCCATATAAGTGGCTTTGAGCCGTGTGCCCACCTTGATGGATTCAGGTTTGCACACATCCACGCCCGTGATGAACGCACTGATCATAGGACCCTCGTCCGTTTTGACAATGCCCACGCAGTAAGGGTTCTTGCGGTCATAGCCAGCGGCAAGCATCGCGGAAGGCGCGGTGTAGACGATCGTATAGGCTTCAAGTTTGCCCTTGCCTGAAAACTCAAGCCACTCCATATCGGTTGAATAGTTTTCCGGGTTCAAAGGCCGTGGGGGCAGAAACGCAGCGCCTGAACGTTTGTCTCGGCTGCCCATCAATTTGTGTTCGTTTAAATAGGTCTTAAAGGTTGTCTGCGTGAAAAGGTTATCCATGTCAGTCTTTCCTCTCAAAAATGTGGACCACACAAGTCTGACCGGTTCCCCCGACGTTATGCGTGAGGCCAAATTTCAATGTGCCAGCCAGTTGTCGTTCGCCTGCCTGTCCGCGTAATTGTTTCCACACTTCCACCACCTGGCCAATACCCGAAGCGCCCACGGGGTGCCCCTTGGATTTGAGCCCGCCAGAAAGGTTGATCGGTTTTTTGCCAGTCCGGCTCGTTTCGCCGGCTTCGGCGGCTTTCCAGCCTTGACCCGCTTCGAAAAATCCCAAGTCTTCACTGGCAATGATCTCGGCAATGGTAAAGCAGTCGTGCACTTCGGCGAAATTGATGTCAGCGGGTGTGACTCCGGCCATGGCGTAGGCTTGTTCCCCCGCCAGTTTCGCGGAAGGGATCGAGTTTAAGATTTCACGATCGTGAAGGGCGCCATCACTCGCCTGACCACTACCAACCACATAGATCGGGCAATCTGAAAACTTTTTAGCCAGGTCGGCACTCACCAGCAGGGCAACCGCGGCGCCATCTGAAACCGGCGAGCAATCGTAAAGTCGCATCGGCCAGGCAACCACGGGGTTTGCCCGGTCATCATGCAGGAATTCGAGTTCATCTTTCCATTCGGGCACAGGTAAACCCTTTTTCGCGGCGCTGGCTTTACGCGCTTCCATTAAAGTGGTGACTTTCGCGCCAAATTGGGCTTTTTCATTTAACGACCCATTGTTGTGATTCTTAATGCCCACCTTCATGAAAGTCTCTGGGGTCGCACCATAAGCAGACATGTAATTGGTTGCCATGGCGGCATAGAAACCGGGGAATGTAAACCCGGCAGGGATCTCGTATTGCGCGTCCGCGGCGGTGGCCAGGGTATCTGTAACTTTTTCAGTAGGCAGGTCGGTCATCTTTTCCACACCACCCACTAACACGACATCGTACATGCCGGAAGCCACAGCAAGGATGCCTTCGCGCAGCGCTACTCCTGCGCTGGCGCACGCGTCTTCCACGCGTACCGCGGGAACAGGGTTTAGACCTGTCCAACTAGCCATGATCGGGGCAATATGACCCTGGCTTTCAAAAAGGTCATTGCTATAGTTGCCTACATAAAGCGCTTCGATCAATTTGGGGTCAAATGGCTTATCGATCGTGGAAAGCATTTCCACAAAAGCTTCCACAAAAAGATCCCTGGACGACTTTCCTTTAAAGGCACCAAATTTGCTCATCCCGGCGCCGATCAGCGCCACTCCCCTGGCTAGTTTCCGGTTGGTCATAAATTTCGATCCCTTCTTACTGTTTGATGTAAAGCCGTGCACCGTTGAGCTCCGCGGGCGCTTTTTCGCCCGGGTTCCCCAACGCCATCTTTAGCGTGTCATTTTCCACTGAAAAGCGCCCTTCAAACTTGCCGGTGATTCCCAATGTGTGGCGGGCTTGGTCCATATGGATGATGGAGCCATCAACACGATAAGTGCCGCCCGAGGTGATGCCCATCGAAGCCAACTCGGCTTCGAAAGTGCCGTCTTCTTTAAAGAGGAACCACAATCCCGGATAGGGTTGCCCGGTGGGTTGCTGCCACTTGCCGATCAATGGGTTCATCCTCACCTCCTTTGCGAAACTAAAATCTCGGAACCATGCCGAGACGCATGACTTCCGCTTTGAGTTTGTCACGGAAATCTGGATGGGCGATTTTGATCAGCGCCAGGGCGCGATCGCGCAGGCACAAGCCTTTGAGGTCGGCCACACCGTATTCCGTAACGATGGTATCCACATCCTGACTGGGGATGGTTACCTCGGCGCCTTCGGTGAGCGTCGGGACGATGGTGGAAATTTCACCATTTTTGGCGGTGGAGCGCAGCGCGATAATTCCTCGACCGCCTTCAGAAAGCTGCGCGCCGCGATGTGTGTCAAGTTGCCCGCCAGTTCCAGAGAAGTGGCGGTTTCCAATGGATTGGGAACATACCTGGCCGAGTACATCCACTTGCAAGGCGGTGTTGATGCTGATCATGCGGTAATTCTTGCCGATCACATACGGGTCGTTCGTCACGCAGCCCTGCTGAAATTCAACACCAAGATTGTTGTTCAGAAAATCGTAAAGTTTTTGGGTGCCGAGCGCGAAGGCGCCGACCATCTTGCCTTTCCAAAGGGTCTTGCGGCTGTTGTTGACCACCCCGGCATTGTAAAGGTCTACCATGCCGTCGGTGAAGAGTTCGGTGTGAATCCCCAGGTCTTTGTGCTGCATGAGGAAGGGTGTAATGGCGTTGGGAATGCCGCCAATGCCCAGTTGCAGAGTGGAACCATTCTCGATCAAGGCGGCGATATGCCCGCCGATTTTTTCCTCGGCTTCGGTAGGTGGCACGGCCGGGCTTTGCACCAGGGGGACGTGATTCTCCACCACGAAATCCACCTCGGAAATGTGCACCTGTGAGTCTCCGAGCGTCCAGGGCAGGTTTTTATTGATTTCCAAAATTACCAGATCGGCTGCCGCGATCAATTGTTTTTCGATCACCAATCCGAGTGAGAGCGACATGTAGCCGCGTTCGTCCGGGGGGGTGGCGGTGCCATAGAAAACGTTGACCTTGTTACGGGTCGCGTAAAGCTTGCGCGTGGCCGCCTGGTGCAGATTGTTAGGAATGTAAGACTCCCGCCCTTGCGCGTGGACCGCGCGGTCCGCGTTGCCGTAAAACCAGTTCTCAATGAAAAAGTGACCGTCCATGGACGGGTCAAGGACAAAATCGTAAGAACCCAGCGGAAGACAGACCCAAACCCGCACATCCTCTAATCGGTCACGGTGTTTGCCCAATTCGCCCAGCAATCCCGGGGGTTCAGATGCTGCCATGGCCACGCCCAGGGTTTGGTGTGAGCGAAGTTTGCCCACCGCTTCAGGGATGCTGATCAATTTCTGCCGGTACAATTCTCGCGGGTCCATGAGCACCTATGGCATGATGAAAGCGGAGCCAGCCTGGTTGTAACCCACGCCGGAGCCGACAAAACAGACCAGGTCACCGGAATGAACCCGGCCGTTTTCCCAGGCATCGTTGAACGCCATTGGCAGACAGGCTGAGCCGGTATACCCAAAGCGATCCATCACCCAGTGCGCTTTTTCAATCGGCAAGCCGAGGGTTTCCTGCACCAGTTTGATGCTCGCCTGACGCACCTGGGTGTAGATTACCAGGTCCGCGTCACTCAGGTAGAAGTTGCCGTTTTTAGCCAATTCGCGCATGCGCGCGGGCCAGCCTTCATGATTGACTTCGGGGGGGAAAGGTGTGACCAGTTTGACCTTCGTGCGTCCCGCCTTCAAACTCTCCTCGGTGGTGGGTTCAAACGTACCGCCCGAGTAGATGCCCCAGTGTTTGTGATAGGAACCATCCGCGAAGAATGTGGAAGAGACGAAACCGGGTTTGTCGGCCGCGGTTAAAATGACCGCCCCGGCGCCGTCACCATAGAAGAAAGACATGACGTCGTTCTCCCAATCAGCGAGTTTGTGCATCATGTACGCGCCAATGACCATCACATATTTCAGTTGCGGGCTGGTGGCGAGAATACCCGCCGCGATATTTAATCCTGTCGGAAAGGACGCGCAGGCACAACCAACATCGAAGGTGCCGGCATTCCTGGCGCCCAGTTTGTGCTGCACCACCACAGAGGTGGCGGGGGTGATGTAATCCGGGCTGTCTGTGCCCAGGATGATCAAACCGAGATCGTCCGCGTTCAACCCCGCTTTTTGAAGGGCTTGTTTTCCGGCTTCAACGGCCAGATCAGAAGTCGCCCAGCCGTCCGGCGCGTAAAAGCGTGTGGTGATACCCGAGGAGGCTTCAAATTTATCGATTACCTCGCCAAAGCGTTCTTTCATCGCCGTGTTAGGCCGTTCGATCTCAGGCAGGTAAGAACCGGATGAAATTATTGTGGCGTATCGTGTCATCTATAACTCCACTGAACAGAATTTACTACGTACCCAGGACGATGCCGCCGTCCACGCTGATGGTCGTGCCATTGATATATGCGGCCTCATCCGTGGAGAGCCACAAGTAAGTATTGGCAATGTCTTCGGGTTCGCCCAAGCGGCCAAGGGGTGTCTTGGCGCGCATCCCGGCCAGCACTTCTTCGGGCATTTTGGCAACCATCTCGGTCATGATAAAACCGGGAGCCACCGCGTTCACACGGATGCCGCTCTTGCCCAGCTCACGCGCCCACACCTTGGTCATGCCGATCACCCCCGCTTTGGTGGTGACGTAATTGGTTTGGCCAAAGTTGCCATACAGCCCCACCACGGAAGAGGCGTTGAGGATCACCCCTCCGCCCTGTTTGACCATAAAGGGAGCCACGGCCTGGCCGCAATTAAAAACACCTTTCAGGTTTACCGAGATGACCTGGTCGAAGGCTTCTTCACTCATCTGCTTGACCAACTCGCCATCCTTCATCTTGATGAATTGCGCGTCTCGGGTGATACCGGCGTTGTTGACCAAAATGTCAACCCGCCCAAATTTTGCTGCAACACTCTCCACCCACTGTTGCACTTCCGCGCGATTGGTCACGTCCACTTTGGTGAACATGGCATCACCGCCTAACTCTTTCACCACAGCGCTGCCTAATTCTTCAGTGACATCGCAAATAGCCACTTTCGCGCCTTCCCGGGCAAAAACCTGAGCGGTGGCCTTTCCAATTCCGGCGGCACCACCCGTGATCAAAGCAACTTTTCCCTTTAACCGCATCTTTTGATCTCCTTGGTTCGAATGTGAAACAGACCCTCCACATTGTGAAGTGATCTGCTGCATCAATTGTATTTGTTTTGACTAACAAAATGATAACCAAACCGGGTTACAAATCGGTTACAAAATATCCGAAACGTGCAATTAATTATTTTTGGAGAGAGTAAGATTGGTCGTGGGATAAGAAAACCCCGCGTCTTCTTATAAAGAATAACGAGGGGATGATCGATACCGAAGAACCAGACGATAATAAGGGTTAGAGTGTAAGATTGTATACTTCAGCGCTGGCTTCGCCCACGCACCGCACGTGAAGATCCTGTGGTTTGCGCATGTAGAAACGCGCTGAAATACAAGTCGCGTCTTCCATGAAAACCTCAATGACTGAGCCATCGACGAATACATGTAAATTGAGGTCTTGCATGGCACGCAGCCGCACCGGAACAACACTGATCCCGCCACCCGCGTTACGGCAGTCTACGATGACCACGCTGTTAACGCTGTCGCACCCGATCAACACGTCTTCGGCCGGCAAGCGCCCGCTCACCAGGTGCACGCCGTTCCACTGCTCTGCTTGGGGCGGCACGCGCACAAGCAGTTCCAGGTTTGCGCCATGCACGGCATAAGAGTCCGGGTCCAGCGGGGTCAAGCTTTCGCTAACACGGCGAAGTGAGGTGGCGCTTTCAAGGGGCGCGCAAATCAGGTCACCATCTTCAGAAAGCGTCAGCATGCGAGGAAGTGAGGCGCAGCCACTCCAACCCGCCTGGTGTTGCTCCGCGGCGTCGCGGGCTTCACGCATCCAGCCGATCATCACACGGCGACCTTTACGATCTAAAAAGGTTTGCGGCGCGTAAAAACAAGCGCTCGCGCCACCGTCCAGCAGTCGCGCTGGTCCATCCGGGATGAAGCGCTCCAGTTCATATCTGCCGGTGTAATAAAGCGTGTAGAGTTCCCCCTCGTCCGCGCGGGCAGAAACGATCAAAACCCATTTATCCCCCAAAGGGAAGAAAGCGGGGCATTCCCAGACCTTACCAGGCCAAATGGGTCCCCTCGTGCGCGCGTCGTCATGAAAGAGCATGCCGCGGTACTGCCAATCTTCCAGGTTTTTGGAAGCGTAGAGCAGCACGGCTCCGCCCACGTCTTGCAGCCCGGAACCCAGCGCCATGCGCCATTCTCCGTGTTCCTGCCAGACGCACGGATCTCGAAACGCGTTCACTTCCACCCCCTCCGGCGCGGCGGGGATGACCGGTTGCGGATGCTTGCGCCAGGTTACCAACTCATTGTCCTGGCAAAGAGCCAGGCACTGGGTCTCGGGGAAGACCCCGGTATAAAGCAGCGCCGGGGTGCCGTTGAAGTCGACGGCGCATCCCGAGAAACACCCGCCCGCGTCCGCGCCCTGCGGATCGGGCTGCAGCGCGATGGGCAGATGGCGCCAATGGAACAGATCCTTTGAGATGGCATGTCCCCAGTGAATGTTGCCCCAAGCCGGTTCGACGGGGTTGTATTGATAAAAGAGATGGTAACTCCCCTTCCAATAGATCAAACCATTGGGGTCATTCATCCAATTTGCGGGAGGGGCAAAGTGATAAATTGGATGTTGCGGATCTTGCTGCGCCGCGAACACTTGACGAGTGTAATCCGCGCGGCGCTTCCAGCGTGTGAGCCAATTTACTTTTTTGGGTTGGGGAGTTTTTACGGGATCACCGATGACGGGGATGCCAAATTGCAACGCGCCCGCCTCGCGGGTGTCTACGCGGATGACCACCCGCTTTTCGGGAGCCGCAGCGAAAACACGAACCTCTACACTCATGTTTAGCGCCAGGCTGAACGGTCGTTCCACATTGATGCCGCCCACCGGAACTTCACCCACAGAAGGGATGAACAGGTAGACCTCTCCGGGGTCGAGTCGTTTTTCATCCAGGGTGATAGCCAGCCCGGTTAGCGTCACCGGCGCGAGACTGTTGTTCAGTTCAAAACTGAACCCACCCTCGATGGGTTTGAGGCTTTCGGGCACGTAAAGTTTACGCAACATAAATTCCGGAATTGCGGGCATGTCTACCTCGTTACTGGTTCTTCGCTTTGCGAATGGTTAAGAGCGGAAGGATGGCTAACAGCACCATGCCGCCCGCCACCTGGAAAAGCAGAGGTGTGGGAATAAAGCCGGCCTTACCATCCAGGACGGTGGGAATGCCGTAGGTCGCGGCCAGCCAGCCACCCAGCAGAGGGCCCGGGATCATGGTAAAAGCTACGTTGAAGAGTACGTAATAACCGGCAAACTGGCCGCGCTTTTCTTCAGGAAAGAGGTCGCGCGCCCAGGTGGTGGTGGCGATCGTCCAGGCCGCGAAAGGTGCCAGCCAGAGGAGCCCGCCGACGATCAACATCGGCAAGGTATGCGAAAGCGAAAACACGATCAACCCCACCGCTTCGAGCAGCACTGCCAGGATGGCCACCGGGCGTCTTCCCCAGCGGTCCACCAGCAGGCCGATCGGGTAAGCCGCGCCAATACCCCCCACTAATATGCACACCCCCACCACGATGGAGGAATTGACAATTGAGAGTTGCACGTAATGCTGAAGATAGATCATCAGGTAGGGGAAGAATACGTTGATGCCCACCATAAAGAGGGTCAAGGCGATCATTAATTTGAAGAAATCGCTGTTCTGCCGCAGGCTGGCGAGCTGGAAGGTGTCGGCGATCTTACGCCAGTAACGCCCTTCTGGTTTCGCGGTTTCGACCTCTTCGCGCAGCAAGGGGGGGCAAACCAGGCCGATGATAAAGGCGATGGCGCCAAAAATATAGAAGAACCAGTAGTACCCCACCGCCTGGATGATGAAACCCGCGCCGCCGTAGATCACCAAAAAAGCCAGCCACTTCATGATCTCGAGCGCGCCGGTGACCCTTCCGCGGTTCGCTTCGGTTGTGACGTCGGTGACGTAGGCGCTGAAGGCCCCATCCGAGGCGCTGGCCGCGAAGAATGAAAGTACACTGTCGAAAAGGATGGCGATGAAGACCCCCACCGCGATGGGTTGGAACTTTGCCGCGAGCGGGAAAGCCGCTGTGAGCAAACCCCACATAATGTAACCAATGAAAAGATAAGGCCGGCGTTTTCCCCAGCGCGTGCGGGTGCGATCGCTGAGTGTGCCCATGGTGATCGTCGCCACGGTGGAGACCACAGCCGTGATCGCCACCATCCAAGACACCGCCCGTGGGTCAGGGGTGATGTTGTCATACATAAAGGTGTTGAAGTATTGGTTTTCGACCGCCCAGGCCAGTTGCCCAGCCAGGCCGAGTAGCATCAACGCCACCCACGTGGATCGGGTGAGCAGGGGTTTGGGAGCAGGTGGATTGAGAGTTGACATGATGCTCTCCTTGGTGCGGGGTATGGATTAAGTATAGCGTATCCCCCCGCCAATGATTCAGCGCGGATATAATTTATTCAGACCCGAACGAAGGAGCCGCGGATGAACAAAGGGAACCAACTCAACCTGGTGGAAGCCCTGCGGGGTAAACATGAAAAATGGATCACCGCGCTCGGTCTCGCCGCGCTCGTTTTTCTGTTTTTGGCCATCTGGACCTTTGGCGTGGAAGGAAGGTTCTCGCCGTTGGCTTTTCCGCTATACCTCGGCTCGCTGGGTGCGTTCCTTTATCTTGGCGCGAAGCACGCCGGCAAAAACGCCTGGTTTGAGATGTGGTTTGTGCTCCTGAGCGCCCTGCTCGAACTGCTCTGGCTGCCCGGCTGGATCTACACCCTCTACCTCAGCCAGGAGAATCCCGGCGGCAAGTATGACGCGCTTGCCAACCTGCCTTTTTATGACTTTATCCTTTTCTTCTTGCTGATCTTCCTGCCCTGTTTTTCGGGGTTAATGATCAGCCTTTTCGTGATGGCCAAGGGGCGCAGGGCGCGCAGTAAATCCTAATGTATAATTGACCAATCCCACCCCTGGAGGAAGCACATGCCCGGCTTTACCCCGGCCAGACGCTGGCAGCACGCCTATTTCCCATTTAAGAACCGCACCCTCGGCGAAAAGATCGTTGAAGCCGGCGAGCGCGTCTGGAAGGGCGCCTTGTTCGGCTGCCGCATGTGCGGTAACTGTCTGTTACAAGAAACCGCCCTGATCTGCCCGATGGAATGCCCGAAGGGTTTGCGCAACGGACCCTGCGGCGGCTCGTCCCCCGATAAATGCTACGTGGACGAGACCCGCCCGTGCGTGTGGTACAAGATCTATGAACGCGCTGAAAAACACGGCCGCTTGCACTACCTGATGGAAGTGCTGCCCCCCCTCGATTGGGACAAGGTCGGCACCTCCCCGCAAGAAGATGGCTGGGCGAACCTGCGTCGACATGGCGGTTTTGCCGCCCTCTGGCGCGGGCTGACCTCGCCGCCCCACGTCCGCAAGGAAAAATTCGAGCGCTTCTTTAAAGAAATCCGCCAGCCAGCCTGGTGGCAAGGAGACGCCCTGCCCCACCCTGCCCCGCCCCACGCCCCGGTCTCGAATCTCGAGCGTGTTTTGAGCGAGGGCAAGTTCGCCATCACTGCCGAAGTGGCTCCGCCGCTCTCCGCGGGCACGGACGACCTGGTTAAAAAGGTGCTGATGCTCAAGGGATTGGTGGACGCGGTCAATTTTACAGACAACCCCTCTTCCACCCCGCGCATGTCTTCGCTGGCCTGCTCGCTGGTGGCGCTGCAAAACGGCGTGGAACCGGTGCTGCAGATCGCGGCCCGCGACCGCACCCGCATGGGGTTGCAGGGAGAAGTGCTTGGCGCCTCCGCCCTGGGCATCCGCAACATGCTCTTTCTCACCGGCGACCATCCCCGGCTCGGACCGCCCCCCAACGGCCGCATGGATATTTGGGATATTGACGCCATCCAGGCGGTGTGGATCGTGAGGCGTATGCGTGACGAAGCCCAGTTTTTGGACTGCCGCGAGATCAAGTGCGCCCCGCAGGTCTTCATCGGCTCGGCCGGCAGCCCTTACGCTTCCTCCCCGCTCATCCAGGCGATGCGCGAAGAGAAAAAAGTCAACGCAGGCACCCAGTTCATGCAGACCAACCTGATTTTCGACCTGGAAGGTTTCAAAGCCTACCTTGAAGCCCTCGAACGACGCGACGTCACGCAGCGTGTTCCCATCCTGGCAGGTATTTCGCCTATACGCAGCGTAAAAGCCGCCTACGCCATGCGCCAGGTGCCCGGCGTCAAGATCCCCGATTGGATCATCGCGCGCATGGAGGCTTCCGCCGACCCCACGGAAGAAACCGTGCAGATCACGCTCGAGCTGATCGACAAAGTGAAGTCGCTGCCCGGCGTGCGCGGCATCCACCTGATGGCTGTGGGCTGGGAAGCCATTGTGCCGCGCCTGATCAAGGAAAGCGGATTGAGGTGATTTACTCCCGCCAACAGAGGTACAGAGAGCGCGATGTAGCAGATTATCCAAAAAGTAAAATGCAGAATCCCAAATTCTTAAAACGGAATTTGGGATTCTCCTTTTACCCCTTGACATTTTTCATGTTAATGATATATTGTGTATATACAATATACACAGTTTATCTGTTATAGAAAACACTACGAGAAAGGCAATTCATGGAATCACTTTACGTTGAAAACCTCAGCAAGCAATACGATAAATTCCACCTGCAGGATGTTTCGTTCAGGCTGGAAAGCGGTTACATTATGGGTTTTATTGGTGCGAATGGGGCAGGCAAGACGACCACACTGAAATCAATGCTCGGACTTGTGCACAAGAACAGTGGCACGGTGCGCATGTTGGGTTTGGATTTTGACCAGCATGAACTTGAGATCAAGCAGCACATCGGTTTCATGTTCGGCGGGGTGGATTATTATGCCAAGACAAAGATCCGCAACATCACCGCGGTGGTTAAGCGTTTTTACCGCGATTGGGATGATACGATCTACGAGCAGACCATGCGCCGCTTCGCACTGGATGAAGACAAGCGACCAGCGGAACTCTCCAACGGGATGCGCATCAAGTATTCGCTGGTGCTGGCCCTCTCACACCGCGCCAGGCTGCTGCTGCTTGACGAACCCACAAGCGGGCTGGACCCAGTGGCGCGTGACAACCTGCTTGAGCTCTTCCAGGAGTTCATCGAGGATGGTGAACGAAGCATCCTATTCTCCACCCACATCACCAGCGACCTGGAAAAATGTGCCGACTACATCACTTACATCGCCAACGGGCGCATCATCGAAAGCCGCACCAAGGACGACCTGTTGGCTGCCTACCGTCTGGTAAAAGGTTCCAACCAGCAACTTCCTGCGGTGCAGTCTCACCTGGTGGCCAGCAAAACCAACGCCTTCGGCTTCAGCGGATTGGTCAAGACTAGTGACCTGGTATCAACGGATCACCTCGAGATCGAAGCACCGACGCTTGAAGACATCATGATCTACCATGCCAAAAAGGAAGGTTCCAATGTTTAACCTGTTGTATAAAGAATTTCGTCTCGTCATTCATCCCCTTTACTATCTTATGCCGCTCTTCGGCGCGCTGATCTTGATCCCGTTCTGGGTGTATTTTGTGGCGTTGATGTACTTCCTGTTCATTGCCTTCCCCAATATTATTGTGAACGCAAAGGCGCAAAACGACACGGGTTTTTCGGTGCTGCTGCCGGTGCGCAAAAGCGACGTGGTCAAGGCGCGCGTGCTCTCAATGGTCGTACATGAAGTATTGCAAATCGCCGTCGCCGCCATCTTCGTGGCCATCAGCCTGAGCGTATTCAAGCAGAATAATTTCCTGATCGACGCCAATATCGCATATCTTGGCTGCGGATTGGTGATGTACGGCTTGTTCAATCTGGTATTCTTCCCCATGTTTTACCGCACCGCGCACAAGGTAGGAATCCCGATGGTAGCCTCGTTGGTCACCGCATTCCTGTTCGCCACGGCGATCGAATTGCTGGTCGTTTTCGTGCCCCAGGTGACCTTTGTGCTGGATGGCAGAACTTCTGAAGCACTGGTTCGGCAGCTGCCTGTGCTGGCAGCGGGGATCGCCCTCTTTTCGGGGTTGACCTGGCTGGCGTATCGCCTGTCCGCTAAACGTTTTGAGAAGGTGGATCTTTAGTGCCACTGGAACTGGTAATCTCCGGGAGCTCGGACAAGCCCATCTATCAACAGCTCTTTGAACAGATCTCCGCGCAGATCCTTAAAGGGCAGTTGAAAGAGGGCATCAGCCTGCCTCCCATCCGCACAGTAGCACGCGAACTTCGCATCAGCGTGATCCCGGTGAAGGCGGCCTGGGAGGAACTGGAACGCGCGGGTTTCATTGTCACCATGGCTGGCAGGGGCTGCTACGTCGCGCCGCTGAAATCCGCCGACCTTTCGGACAAGCGGGACGAAATGGCGCGCGAGAGACTGAAGAGAGACATCGAATACTATAAGTCACTCGGTCTTAGTGTTGACGAATTGATTGGGATGATACAAAAATATTTCAAATCGTAACTGTAGAAAGTGACACTATAATAAATGCATAGCCCCGAATTATCAAAAAAGAATTCGGGGCTATTGTTTTCATTCGATCAGTATTTAATCAGCCTTGCGTTTACCGAGCTGGACGTCGAGCAGCACCAGGCCGGAATCGCTGCCGCCCATGGCGGTGACGAGGTGCACGAGTTCGCCGGCGTTCTTCTCTTCTTCCACCTGTTCGTTGACGAACCACTGCAACATCCCCTGGGTGGCGTAATCTTTTTCAGCCACGGCCAGGTCAAAGATCGAATGGATCGAAGCGGTGACGAAGGCTTCGTGCTCTTGAACCTGTTTGACAATTTCGAGTGGGGACTTCCACTCGGACTTGGGTGTGTCGATGCCTTTCAGCTCTACCTTACCGCCGCGGTCCACCAGATGACCGTAGAATTTCATGGCGTGCTCGTATTCTTCCTGGGACTGAACGCGCATCCAGGAGGCGAAACCGGGCAGGTTTTTCGTTTCGAAATGGGCCGACATGGCCAGATAGAGGTATGAGGAATACAGTTCCTTGTTGATCTGTTCATTAATTGCTTTTTGAAGTGTGGTTGAAATCATTTGTTCTCTCCTTTTGATATGGTTGATTCCGATTTAGGTTATTTGGATTCGGTGATCAGGTTTTTTCGCCTGGGTTCGGATAGTTTCAAACATTGCGGACAGATGCCGAAGTAGAGCAGGGTTGACCCGCTGATCTGGAACCCCGTTTTTTGGGCGATTTCCACATCCAACTCATCGGCGCAATCTGAATGAGTGTCTACTATTTTATGACACTTCACACAGGTCAGGTTGATGTGCGGAGATTGGTTGGCATCAAAATGAACGCGGTCATCCCCAATGCTGCCCAACGCGGTAACCATCCCCACCCCCACGAGCACATCCAGGGTGTTGTAAACCGTGGCCAGCGAAAGCGAAGGGTGTTGAGGTTTCAATTGGCTGTATATATCTGTGGCTGTTGGATGTGTTTCAGATGCTATCAACAGATCGCATATGGCAACGCGTTGAGGAGTGATCCTCAACCCTGATGCTCGCAACTTCTCCAAATACGATCTGCCATTCACTTTATAATCATTCCTTATTGATAATTATTATAACTAATTGGATATATTTTGTCAAGTATCACTTTATTAAAAACCCTGCCAGAATTGATCCAACAGGGTCAGTAGGTATTTTTATTTCAATTAATCAAATAGTTGTGCGAGTGTTTCTACGGTTAGCAAAGTCAGGTCTTTAACAATTAGGTGCGCCGCGGAAAGTTTCTCGGCTGGATTGGTGGTGAGCACGGCCAGCACCCTGCCGCCTGAGCGAACCCCCGCCTCCACCCCGGCGATGGAATCCTCAATCACCAGGCACTCTCGCGGTTCGACTTCCAATAATTTTGCTGCCAGCAAAAAAACCGCTGGGTCAGGCTTGCCGCGCAGGGTGGCGCCTGCCGCCTCAGCCTGGAAGTAGTTTCGGATGCCCAGCTCGTCCATTAAAGCGTCAATATTGGCTTGCGGCGCGGAGGAGGCCACGGCTTGTTTGAGGCCCATGTCTTGAAATCGTTTTAACCATTCCAGCACGCCGGGCAGGGCTTGAACTTTTCCACGGATGTCCGCTCGAAATAACTCTTCCTTGCGGTCACTGACTTGTTGCACAAAACTTTCCTCCAGGTCGCGGCCATAAATCGTTTTGAGGATCAATCGATTGTTCATCCCAAATGTGCGCTTGAAAGTCTCTTCGTTAAAACTTTGACCAACCTCCTCTAGCGCTTGGGTCCAAGATGCCAGGTGGCCGGCGTAGGTATCCACGATCACCCCGTCCATGTCCCATAATATCGCCCTAAGTCTTCGTTTATCTTTCATGTGGCGGTCCTCAGTCAAATCAATTAGTCTCTGCCAAAACGAGTAAATTATAGTGGATAATCCCTTAGATACCAAAATCTAAAAATATCATTGACCTCACCCAACCTGGATTACTGTATAATCAATTAATTCAAAAGGGTATTGACAATTAGTACATTAGTGGTAATATTAATGTAATTATCAAAATTACATAAAATGCTCGGCGGCGTAGAATCTGACACTTAGTTTGGTCGCAGGTTCATTGAAAAATGAACGGGTGTCAGTGGAGCCAATTGCGAAACCGGCCCTTATTGGGTCGGTTTTTAATTAACTATATCGTTTTGGAGGGTCAGTAATGAAAAACTTGGGCAAGCAATTCCTTTTTGCAGCAATCATCACCCTGTTCCTATTAGGTACGATCAACCCGACGCTCGCGCTCGCGGAGGATGAACCAACCATCGCCACGGAAATGTCGGCAACGGAAGTTGTTACTCCTGAAGCGGAAGCCGTCGAAGCCTTGGGTGAGGTTGCTCCAGAACCCACGGAAGCCCCTGTAGAGGAGACTTTGACCCAAGTCGAAGACTTGTCCGAGATTGTGGCGGTGTTGAACACCGAAGACCTGCAATTGACGGACGACTCTGGTGAACCCATCGCCCTGGCCAGCGAAGAAGCCAGTGAAATACTCGCCGGCAGCGATCCCTTCTTTTGGGACGGCACGCAATGGGTTGGATACACCGTTTCGGGCTTGGGCTGCCCCACCAATGTGACCTGCCTTCCTTCACCCACACCCTTCCAGGCTGCTGTGACCGCTGCTTCTGCCCTACCTGTCGATACAACCATTTATGTCGCCACGGGAGAGTATGAAGAAGATGTGATTATCAACAGCACCAAGAAATTATCCTTCACCGGTTTCAATTCGGTCACGGTGGACGGGATCAATGTTTCGGTCACCAACCCGGGATTTGCCAATGTGAGATCCCTCACTCTTAATTCTGATTTTGGCACCACCAGCGGCGTTTATGCCGACAGCGTGATCGTGAACACTGGCGGGCAACTCAACGACGCTTTGCTATTGGTCAATCCAGCCATCGAAACCTCCACCATTGAAGCCAACATGGTAGTTTACGCCTCAGGTGATTATTATCGTGTCAGAGACGCCAACAACAGCGCCACGAATTTCGAATGGGATTGTGGTGAACCCCAGATCCCCATTTACCCCGGCACGAATTACCGCATGACATTGAAAAACCCAACTGACCCGGATGTGATCCAATATTTCCAGGAAAACCCTGACGAGCGTCCTTTGAACCTTTCCGCCGAAGAACGGGTCGATGACTTGGTTTTGGCCGCAAATATGTCTGAACAAACCGTGGGTGGTTTTGCCCCCTGGTCCAACGCGGATGAAAAAATGGTCTACTGGAATTTGCTGGGTCATGTGAAAAACGTCCTGGGCAACGCCAATGGCATAACCCCGCTCTCTGCAAACCAGCAGAATTTAGCAAATTACATCACCAGCGGTGTGAATGACTCAAACATCGTGCTTAATCAGGATTTATGGTTCCTCTGGCCTATTGGCGCCGGACAAAGCCCGAAGAATGTTCAGTTCACTTTCTTAAAATATACTCAACCGACGGTCCCCGGCTGCACGGATCCTGCGAACTGCACCAGCTGCCCGACCGGACAGAAATTCACCGCGGGTGTGGGCTGTGAACCGATCGTCTGCGAAACCGGCACCCAGCTGGTTGGCAACGAATGCGAACCTATCGTCTGTGAGACCGGCACCCAGCTCGTCGGTAACGATTGCGAGCCCATCGTGTGCGAAACCGGCACCCAGCTGGTTGGCAACGAATGCGAGCCCATCGTTTGCGAGACTGGCACTCAATTGGTTGGCAATAATTGTGAACCCATCGTGTGTAGCGCTAATGAAACTCTGGTCGGGAATGATTGCATCTCCAATCCCCCCGAACAGGTCGTAGCCGGGTTAAACATCCCTGTCACCGGCGGGTTGCTCATCCCCGTGACCGGCACGCGCATCATCGTGGCCGGCCTGGGACATACCTGTATGACAGCCGGCAACAGCGAGGTCTTGTGCTGGGGTTTGAATGACTCAGGGCAAGTGGGTGACGGAACCTTTGAAACCCGACTTAAACCAGTCTTTGTCGAAGATTTAGACCAGGTGATCGATCTCACTGCGGGCAGCCTGCACACTTGTGCCTTAAAATCCAATGGCGAGGTGTGGTGTTGGGGTGAAAACGAATCCGGTCAGATCGGCAACGGCTCCACGAATGATACTAACCTGCCGGTTTTAGTAGCCGGCCTACCCGCCAAAGCCATCGATATCACGGGCGGCGAAGAATTCTCCTGCGCGCTTTTAGAAAACCTGGATGTTTGGTGTTGGGGTGAGAACGGTCTCGGCCAGCTCAACGATGGCACAACCATCAATCGCACTCAGCCCGTTGAATCACTGCTAACAACGACCCAAAACGCGATCGCTGCCGGCCAGGAAGCCCTCTTGGGCGATTCCGCTGGCAACGTGGATGCCTGGAGCGAAAAAGAAGCCTCCCTGGTGAAAGAAATGGGCAGCTCACTCTTCCTCTTCGGTGATCGCTGGAACAAGGGTGGCTGCGCCATCAATTTCAACGGTCAGGTGAAATGCTGGGGTGATGACCAGGTTTCCCGCTTTGTTGAATCTTCACAACCCGCGTATATGGTTGAAACCGGCATCGAACACGGTTGCGCGCTCAATTTTGACGGAACAGTATCCTGCTGGGGAGATAATCAGTTCGGACAGTTGGGCAATGGCAATAATCAGGATACCACCACCGCCGTCTTCACCACCGGTATCAACACCGCTAAAGAAATCGGCATCGGCCGCCATCACAGTTGCGTTCTGGTCGGGGATGGTTACGCCGCGATGTGCTGGGGTGAAAATGTCTACGGCCAATTGGGCAATGACACCACCACCGATAGCAACCTTCCGGTCTACGTGATCGAACCCTAATCACAACTCTCTGTCAATCAAAACGACCAGATGAAGTGTCATCTGGTCGTTTTCTATTCTCAGAAAATGAGGTGGTTTCCAACCCAAGGGTTGGGCCTCGCGATCCTTTGTATTTACCTGACTTCCACCAACACCGCGCGGACGACCTGGCGGTACGCGTAATCGTTCGTTACTTCGTTGTAACCCTGGCAAGTCAGCAACGTGATCCAGCTGCGGTCGGTGTGATCCAGGATGGATAACTGTTCAGGTTTGACCTTTCTCACCTGCCTGACCTGGTAAACGTACTCCAACCCGTCGATATGCAGAATCAATTGATCATTCCATCTTAGTCTCTTGAGATCGAGTAAAGGCCCGGGTTTGCCGTTGGGCAAGTAAACATGCCCGGTTAGCACGGAATTTCCATCAAGGGATGGGTAGGCCGTGCCATTCAACCAACCCAGGGAGGTTCCAAGCCACGAAACATCCCAGCCGTTCTTGTCTAGCGGCACACCCACGATCGGCAGGGATTGTTCAAGCCGCGGGATCTCGAGCCACAAATCGCCAAGCCCGGCGTACGCCGTCTCCTGCGCGGGTAAACTGGAAATCCTCCCTGGCGCGAAGCCGGTATTGGGCAGGCGCGAAGGGGTGACATCCCAAAGGTACGGCGCGATCGCCAATTTTCGTTCGTTGTCATCGACCACGTCGCCGTCGCCGTTGATGTCGCTGTCGACGAAAGCCTCGTTGTGGACGATGGTACTGTCGGCCACTTCAATATCGAAGGTGATCGTGATCGCGTTTTGGGCTTTCGCCGGATCGCGCAATTCAAAATCAGGCCCGAGTGTCCCTTCCCAAATGATCTGGCCTCGCGGATAAGTCACCGTTGGCCCCTCGTAATAACACAAACGGGTAACCGTTTGCGCGGAGGAGGTGCACGATACCCCCACCGATGTTGAAAAGTCTGGAGCGTTGATCGGCTTTGGGTAACCGCTGTCTGGTCCGCTGGGAACAAACTCGGTGAATTCCGGGATAGGATCGTGTACCCTGGCGTTGATGGCCACAATGTTGGTGTCGTTGATCCAGACCATCGTCCAGCGCAACACCGGCACACCGCTGTCGTTGAGTGTTTTTTCTCCGTAAGGCGGATCGAAAAGGTGCGCGTCAAAGGCCACACCGGTGGGTTCGTTGTTATCGGTCGGGTCGTGATCCGCGTCAGGGTCGGGGTCGAGACCGGTTTGAGAGGAATCGGTCACCTCAACCTCCTCTGGGCTTAATCCGCTGGCGGTGACGCTGTTTTCAAACGGACCGTAAGAAGCCGGGATCACCGTGACGGTCAGTTGCAAGGTCTTACTCTCCCCCACGTCCAGGGTGTCTATACCGATCAGCAAATTCAAATCTGCTTTCCCGTCAAAACCGGGGTTTTCAGCCAGATCATCACTGGAAAGTGATTTTAAGGTAAAGCTGGTGGGAACCGGGAAAGTCTCCCGAAGATCCTCCTCAATTTGAATATCGTGCAGGGTCACGTTACCATAATTCATCACCAGGATCTCAAAGGTGACATCGTGCGTTCCGGTGCTAACCTTTTCGATCTGAACCACACGCTTGGCCACTCCGATCAGGGGTCCCTGCACGCCGCTCACGGTTTTGGTGGCGGTATTCGAAGTCACCGTGTCGGTGTCTCCATCTTTCGCGGTCGCGGATACATGATTGGTGATAAATCCAGCGTCAAGGTCTTCCTGGGTCACGGTGTGGACGGCCTCGCACTCGAAAAAGCTTTCCGGTTCCAGGGAAAGGATCTCGCTTAAACCCTCGCAGGTCACTTCCGCCTGGTCGTCGGTAACCGTGAACGGCGCGTAAAGCATGGATGTGCCCGCATTGGTGATCACGTACGTGTAATGAAGAAGCGAATCCAGCTCGTCGAAATCTGCTTCGAGCACCGATTTAGTGATGGTCAGTTTGTTGAGACCATCCAGATCGTCGAAAACGTTGTTCGATTCATCGGTATCGATCATCCCGGTGGGAGGAAGCACAACCGCTTTGTTCAACACATCGGTGACAGTCGAACTCGCCACCGCGGCCGTGATGGTGTAAGTGGCCTTTTTATTTGCCGGCAGATCAACGATGTCGGAAATATTCCCGCTGCCGGACGCGCCGCACGAAGCCCCCGTCTCTGCCACACACGTCCAGGTTGGATTGACCAGTGAGCTGGGGAAAGTATCGACCACTTTCGCGCCCGTTGCTGCGCTGGGTCCGAGATTCTCCACCTCGATCGTGTAACTGACAGTCTCGCCCGCGTCCACCGCCAGGCGGTTATCGGTTTTGGTGATCTTGAGGTCGATGGCTTCGTTAACCGTCAGTGTGGCCGGGTTTGAAGGCACACCGGTACCCCCATTCGTGGAGGAAACCGCTCCGGTTTGATTGATGTAGACTCCCTTGGCGGCCGTAACGTCAACCGCCACCGTGCAGGTGCTCCCCACCGTGATGCTGCCACCGCTGAACTGCAGGCTAGTATCACCGGACTCCGGTTCAAAAACTGCATCCTGGCCGCAGTTGGTGAGCGAGAAATTCAGGGGTTCCTTCACCGTCAAGCCTGCCGGGAAAGTGTCTGAAAAAATCACACCTGTGAGGGTTCGGGTGTTGGCAGCCGGGTTGCTGATCGTGAGTGTTAAAACGCTCGTTCCGAACTCGTTGATCGTGTCGGTATTGAACGTTTTGGTAATCACCGGCGCGTCCAGGACGATCAAGGTATCCGCGGCGGTATCCCCGTTGCCACCGTTGGTAGAGGTAACGGTTCCACTCAAGTTAGGATAAGAATTCGGCACCGCTGCCGTAACGAGGATTGTAACCGTGCAGGTGCCCGCCGGAATGATGAACCCTCCCGCCAGCGTGATCGAACTGGCCGTGCTGGTGATCGTGCCACCGCATTGCGCAGCGGATGGGTCGGTCACTTTGGTCATGCCGGAAGGGAAAGTATCGGTGAAACCGACACCAGACAACGAGGAGAACTCGTTCGGGTTGGTGATCGTGAAGGTTAAGAGCGAAGTGCCGCCAACGGCGATCGGGTTGGGTGAAAAAACCTTATCGATTTCCGGGCCGACCACCTTGCGCACCGTGACGCTGTCCGTGTTTGAGGAAACCAGTATCCCGCTTGTGGCGGCGTCATAACCGGTCGCCACGGCGCGGTTGGTCACCAGCCCGGCGGCCACATCGTCTGAGGTGACGGTGTACCGGTAGGTTCCTGTTTTACTGCAAACCGTCACACCACTGGGAGGCAGGATAGTCGCACTGCCGCAGGCGAATTTGGTGCCATTTGAAAAATGGTCGTCAGAGATCTCAAACGGACCGTAAAGGTTGACACTGCCCGTGTTTGTGACCGTATAGGTGTAATCGATGCGGTCATTAACCAGCCGGTAGCCCACACTAGTGGTGGTCTTGTCAAGGGTCAGACGCGCTAATGGCAGGGTGACGCTGCTGGAATTGGAGGTCACCTCCCCACCGCCTTCTGCCGCGTCCATGGCAGTGGCGGTTGCCGTGTTCGTCAACCATTTTGCAGAAACATCGTCCGCCGAGGTGTCGTATTCAGCGAAACACGTCGTTGTGCCGCCAGGCTCTAAAGAAACCACGCTGCCCAAGTTGCCGCAATCGATGGCACCTGTGATCTTGTCATCGGTGATGGTGAACGGCGCGTAAAGCGTGGCGGTTCCTGTGTTGGTTAACAGGTAGTCATAGGTGATGGTTTGTTCAGCGGCTGTGAAATTCTTAGCGGTCGAGGTTTTAAGCAGTGCGAGACCAACCCCCTGGACGGTCAGGGTGTCACTCGCGGTGGTTCCCGTTCCGCCGTTGGTGGAGGTTACCGCCAGGGTTTCATTATTATAAGTTCCGCCAAAGGGAGCGGTCACGTCCACACTGACGACGCAAACCGGGTCGCCCGATGCGTCAGGCTGGAGTGTACCGCCGGTGAAAACAAGGCTTGTCGCCCCAACCAAGGGAGCGAAAGTCGGCGATCCGCACGACGCGGATGCGTTGGCGTTGACCGGGTCAGCAACCACGAGCCCGGCCGGCAATAGGTCCGTGAAGGCGACTCCCGTCAGCGCCACGGTGTTCTCTTCCGGGTTACTGACCACAAAGGTCAGCGTGCTGGTAAATCCGCGCGTGATCGAATCCGGTGAAAAAGATTTCAAAATCGTGGGCGGCGCGATCACCGTGAGTGTATCGCTGGCTGTTCCGCCGTCGCCGCCTTCCAGGGAAGTGACCTCGGAGGTAACGTTGTTATAAAGCCCGCCAGTCGCTGAATTCGAACCGACCGTGATCGTGCAGGAGCCGTTGGCAGCCAGTCTGCCGTTTGCCAGGGTAATGGTTTCAACCAGGGTGTCAGGATCCTGGGTCACAGTGATCAACCCGCCGCATTGACTCGGATTGGGCGGAGAGGAAACCACCAATCCCGTTGGAAGCGGATCGGTAAAGCCCACCCCGGTGAGGGGTGTGGGGTTGGGGTTGCTGATCGTGAAGCGGATCGGCGAAACCTCCCCCACCTTGACCGGATCGGATAGAAATTGCTTGGTGATCGTGGGCGGGTTGACCATATCTTCAACCACCAGGCTGTCGCACGCCCGGTCGTTGGTAAAGCCGTCCGTGTTGGTGAGCGCGCCGGCAACAATGCAGTTCTCATAGGTTCCCGCGCTTGCAGACGTGATGGGCACCCGGATCAAACAGGTAGATTCCGCTTCTAAAACCCCCTCGGTCAATCGCAATTCGCGGGTTTCAGAGTTGTAAGCGAGGGTACCTCCGCATTGCTGGCTTTCTTCCACGGTCAAGGGTTGATTCACCGGAACCACGCCTGCAGGCAGCACATCGTAGATGCCCACATTGGTGAGGTCAAAACTGGCCACATTCTGGATCGAGATCTGTAAAATGGATTGACCGTCCGTGGGCATGGGGTTGGTCAGGAATTTTTTGATCACCACCGCGCCGGGGATGTTGTTCAAGGTCGCCACGGCCGCGCGCGGGTTGGCGGCCCCATTGGTGGATGTGACCGAGCCAATTTCAATCCGGTTGGTCAACCCATCCCGTACATTGGAGGTAATGTCGATGGACAAGGAACAGATCGCGTTGGCTGCGAGTGTGCCCCCGTCGAAAGTGAAAGCGGTTCGGTCGGGAGCGATGGTGATCTTACCGCCGCAGTCCCCTTCCAATGCGTTCGCAGGGTCCGCCACCAGCAATTGCGCGCCGGGGGTCGTTGGGTGAAGCGGAAGTGTGTCTGTGAATTTAATCCCAGTCAACAGCACCGCGTTCTCATTGGTCAAGGTTACCGTGAGCCTAGATGAAGAACCCTGGTTCACCTGACCTGGAAGAGCGAATTCCTTGACCACCCCGATAGTGAGGTTGGCAACGGTGATCGGCACCTGTGCCTGAGAGGGGTTGCTCACCTCGATTGCGGGTGATGAACCATGCAGCGTCCCCTTAACGGCATTTAAAGCAATAGTATTGTTGTTGGTTCCTGTCGTAACTCCTACAACGTTGACATTGACCGTGCAAACTCCCGGTTCACTTCCCACCTGGGCGGGCAAGATACCCCCGGATAACGAAAAGGATTGTGCTCCAGAATTGGCCACCAGGCTGCCGCCGCAGGTTGTGCTCGCCTTGGGGTCCATGGCCAGCCTTACGTTGTTGGGCAAGGTATCTGTAAAATTGACCGATTCCAGATACACGCTGTTGGTGTTGGTTAATGTGACTGTGAGTGTGGAAATACCGTTGACGTTAACCGTCCCCGGGTAAAATGCCTTGCTGACGCTTAAACCAGAGACCGTCAGATTCGCCGAGAAACTGCCGGTAATGTTGCGGCCTTGGGAGTTGGAGATGTTGGCAGCCGAGATGGTGTTGGTGAAGATACCTTTGTTCTCGGCGGTAACTTTCACCGTCAATGTGCATTGTTGGTTGGCAGGGATGGTTCCACCTGAATACGTGACCAGGGTATCTCCTGCTGCCGGGTTAAATGTCCCTCCCTGGCAGTTGGCATTCTTGGTCGGTGTGGGAGGGTTGGCCACCTTAACCCCCACCGGGAGAGCGTCGTTTAGATTGAAACCAGTTAAACTGGTATCCGCAGGAGCCCGGACATTTATCGTTAAAGTGGAGACGCCACCCACCGGGATGGTCGCGGGCGAAAAGGATTTGCTGGGATTGTAGATACCTTCCCCGGCGTTGTAGACGGAAATGTTCCGCGTGGCGGCGATTACGTTGGTAACGCCCTGCGTCCCAGTGGAGAGCGCCCCGGCCGGGATGGTGTTGGTGAAGTTCCCGGCCACGCTTCCGGTCAGCGTAGCGGTGACCGTACAGGAAGCGGGAGTGGTCGGGGTTCCCGCGGCTACCGTCCCGCCGGTAAGCGTAAGGATTTGATTGCCGGATCCCAGGCTGACGGTACCGCCGCATTGAGCCGCGGTCGCCGATACAAAACTTAACCCGCTGGGCAGCGTATCGCTGAACGAAACATTGGTATAGGGCGATTGGGTGGGATTTTGGATTGTGACGGTCATCGTGGCTGTGCCACCAACCTGCATGTTGCCGACGCTGAACACTTTGGAGATCCCGATCGACTGGAAATTGACCGGTGCCGAAGCCGCGCTCGCGTTGGTTACCCCCTGGTCGGTGGTGATCGCCCTGGCGGGGATGGTGTTCATGTAAACCCCGGCGACCGAGGAGGTGATGTTGACACTGACGTCGCAGACCTTGGTTTTTGGGATGGAAGCGTTGGCGATGATGATCGTTCCACCGCCCTGGTTCGCGGTCACGGTCGGCGAACCGCAATTGGCCGGGTTGAACGTGATCCCGGGCGATTGGGCCACGACAACGTTCGCGGGCAGGGTATCGGTCAAACCGGTATGCGTGAGCGCGTAATTCAGATCATTGTTCGTGATACTGATCTTTAGCACGGCGCTCTGTCCCACCCAAAGCGTGTTCGGAGCGATCGTTTTGCTTAAGGAAGGCGGGGCAACCGAACTGACCACCAGGTTGGTGGAGGATTCGGTCTGGTTGGTCACCGCGATTGTGCCGGTGGGATCGGTGGCGTTCAACGCTTCCGCGGCGATCGTGTTGTAATGGGTGGTTGCGATCGTGGAGGTGACGTTGACCGTGACCGTGCAAATGCCGTAAGACGCTCCATTGGCAGGTACCGTGCCGCCAATAAGATACAGTGTGGATCCCACCGTAGAGACCGTCCCCCCAACGCACGTGGTGGCGGCGTTGGCCGGGCTGGCAAACACCACCCCGGAGGGCAGCGCGTTGCTGATCGCCGCCGGGATCGAAGACAATGTCAAGGGGAAGTTGTTCGGGTTGGTGATCGTGATCGTAAATTGTGAGATGCCGCCTGCCGCGATGGTAGTAGGGGTGAAAAAGTTATTCACCTGCGCGGAGAAGACCACTTCCTGGGCTTTTACCACTCCGTTCGATGTCGGAAGGAGTAAACCAACAATTACAACAATAATACACATTGCCCAGCGATGAAGTTTCGATGTCAAGGCAGCTCTCCAATGAATTTTTCAATAAAAGCCTAGAATGATCCAAGCTTTTATTCTTCAATTATACGTGTTACTATCGCAGGCGCGAAAAAACTATGACAAATTGATTAATATATGTCACCTTTTGTTGGAAAAATCAGAAGAAAAGGCTTAACCCTCCACCACGAATTTGCCGTTCTCGTAGAAGAGCACATCATCCACCCATATCTGGCCGTCGCGCAGATCGCAGATCATGTCCCAATGAATGGCTGAATTGGCCTTGCTGCCGGATTCGGGGTAACCTTTGCCCAGCGCCATGTGGAAGGATCCGCCAATCTTTTCATCGAAAAGTATCTGGCGGGTGAACTTCTGAATGCCCTCGTTGGTGCCGATGGCGAACTCCCCGACATATCGACTACCTTCATCAATATCCAGGGTTTTCAACAAGTATTCTTCATTTTTTTCAGCGGTAGCCTTAACCACCTTACCTTTTTTAAAATCCAGTTGCACACCGTTAACTTCACGGGTGTTGTAAATGGTCGGGTAAGTGAACGACACATGCCCTTCCATGCTGTCTTCAACCGGGCCGGTAAAGATCTCGCCATCTGGCACGTTGACCCGCGCATCACAGTTGATGAACTTGCGTCCCTCAATGCTCAGGCGCAGATCAGTGTCTTTGCTCACCAGGTGGACGTTCTTTTTGCCATCCAGCCACTTCACCAGGCGGTCTTGTTTTTCTGAGAACCGCCTCCAATAACCCACCGGGTCACTCGCGTCTGGCATGCAGGCGCCATAGACAAAATTTTCGTATTCTTCCAGGCTCATGTCGGCATCCTGGGCAAAGGCGTGGGTCGGGAAGGCCGTCAGCACCCAACGCAGCTCGCCTTTCGCCGCGCGTTCCATGTAGGTTTTCATCAACGGTCCGCGCGCTTTTTGCCAGAGGGTAACCTTGGCAGGGTCAACCCCCGAGAGTGCGTGGGTGTTGTCATCTGCCAACACCCTGATCATGCAGTCATACTTTCCGTAAAGGATCTTGGTTGGTTCGTGCAAATATTCGATCTGCTCATCGGATCCAATCCGCATCAACTCGCCTTCGATGCCAGGAATTTCGAGCATCAAGAATGGATGCGCGCCGACGGAGAGTAGTTTTTTATTCAATTCACGGATCAAGGGTTCGCCGGCGGTGTGCGCCCGCACCATTACCGTTTCACCAGGTTTCACTCCCAGCGAATAATCGACCATTAACTCTGCCAGCTTCGCTACCCTTTGATCTACCATTCAGTACTCCTTTTATAGATTGATTCGCCTTTAGATTATAGACTTTTATCCGGTCTCTCGCAAATAAACCCCCTGCCAGTGGATGATTGAACTGGCAGGGTCTCGTGTGTTTTCAGTTAAGGTTCATCCTATTATTTAAACATGGTTGCGTACTTGAGATCAGTGCCCATAATGTGCTTGGTGAGCCAATCTTTGAGGAAGTTCAGAATATCAATGCTCAATGAAACCTTGCCAGCAGAAAATTGCGTTTGGAAATCACTTGCCTGTTTAATAAAGGCGGCATGTTCAGCCTTGTGGGTCAACAAACCAATAAAGCCAAAAACTTTCATTAAATTTTCTTCCGTTTCAAAATGGAATTTGGAATAATTCACCATTTCTTCAATGATCGCCCCAGCCTCCCTGGAACCCTGCCCGGATTTCATGGCCGTGTGCAATTTATTAATCATATCGATCAATTGACGATGCTGTTGATCGATTTCATTATGCCCTACAGAATACTTTGGCTCCCAGTCGATGAATGCCACCTTGAACTCCTCATTAATTCATTTAATCAGTCGCTAAGCTTAATTGAGTTGCGAGTTTTTCTTACGCGCAGATTTAATTTCATACAATTGGGCATCGGCACGTTTGATCACCGATTCGATATTTTCATCCTTATCAAAATCGAATTCCGCCACGCCAGCCGAAAACCGAATGGGAATCTTGGTGTCTTCCACAACTACCGCCGATCCATCGGCCAACTCCATGATGCGATTAGCTACCTTCTGGCCACCACACAGCCCGGTCTCGGGCAGCAAGATGACAAACTCGTCCCCGCCATAACGGGCAAAAACATCCATGTCACGTAGCCAAGGGTTTATCAAGTCAACAACGCCTTTCAAAGCAGCGTCACCGGCTTGATGTCCGTGGGTATCATTAATAAGTTTCAAGTCATCCAGGTCGATCATCACCACTGAAAATGGGTTGTGGTAGCGGATCGAACGGGTGAGCTCGCGATAGGCAGTCTCAAAAAACACTCGGCGGTTGAATATCCCAGTCAATGGGTCGCTTACTGCCAATTTTTGAACCTGGTCGAGCAGCTTCGCGTTTTCCAACTCGAGGGTGATGTCCATCAAGGTAAAGATGGTGAATTTCTCGCCATTGAGCATCACCGGGGAGGTCCATACTCGCAGGTTCATATTTGGAAGATCGTGACGGCGTGTAATGTTGCACACTTCGCTGTCTTCTCGTCCGCTAATCGCGGTTAATATGGTTAGAACCGCCCCACAGGTTCTGCAAAACTTGGTTGTGCCACAACCGCCTTCGGTTTCGAACGCGTGGACACAATTAAGTAATTCACCTGGGCGCATTCCTACATAACCCAGATCGTCTGGAATTTCACCGAGTTTACGAAAATGTTCATTGGAGTAAACGATCTGACGCTGTTTGTTGAGAATGAGGATGAGATTGGGGACAGCATTTGACACTAATGTCACTTGTTCTTGATCCACCCAAGCCTTGTGCTGTAACAGCACTTCGTCTTGCGATAGACGCTCTGCGGGGGCGAACTCGGTTTCAACACCATTAATTTTATTTGAGGCCATCGATATCCTTTTTCATCCGCTCGACCCGGAATTGTATTCTTATATTGTATTAATTATAGAGATTTGGCCGAAAATCGGTGTAAAAGGAGGATTAATTCTGGGTTCACCATTATTTACCACGTTATGGAAGCGGCGCCAGGGGATGGTAAAAATCCCAATCAAAGGGCCACGGTTCTTCACAGGTGTTGTTGTTCCCATAATAAGTAACGCCGTTCAAGTAACAGCTGATGGCAAAACAACCCTGTCCCAGCTCATGACCCTGGTTGTTCCATTGCGGTTCCACTTCACAGACCATGCCCACCGGTGTCGGCACGGACCCGACATTTGAAAACCGATTCCGGTAGATCGGTGTTCCGTTCGCGGTATCGTACAATGTAAAATTCATACTCTCCCCTGCCAAGAGCGGATCACCCCTGCAGACCAGCTCGGTGGAAGGTGGCATTTTAAAGGAACAGCGAAAAGCGTTTATTGCCCTACCGCTCGTTTCACCCTCGCCATAATAAGTTCCTTGCTGGAGATTAAATTCAAGGGATACTTGAGTGTAATTGGCAAACTCGACGTGAAAATCAAGCCATTGAACAACACCGGGTGTCTGGTCCGGTGTGATTTCAACGCTATTGGTTACCGTGGGTTCCTGTGTCGGCACAGTCGGTGTGGGTGTGGGGGTCTGAGTGGGTGATGAAGATATGGAGAATAACCCCGGTGTTGCGGTGTCGCTCGCGGCAATCTCATCCATGGGTGGAGTGATTTTTTCTAACGCCGGCTGGCAGGCACTAACCAATAAAAGCATAGCCCAAACACCGATCAAGAACAAAAACCTTTTCATTTGATACTCCCGAAGCGAGGCCATACCGCTAATCGCTAACGCTTCTATGATAACAATAACACTTCTAATCCAGAAAATCATTAATAAAAACGCAAAGTGCTTTGATCTTCCACACCCAGAGTGCTACATGATTTAGCACTCTGGGTGTAAATTGGGTCATGAAAGGTAAGCCCTCATGACCCATAAATCTATTGTATACCAATATTGTCCGAATTACTATTGTTTCTTGCCGCAGTGCGCGCAATGGATCCAGTCTGCTTGCACGGGCTGACCACATTTGGGGCAATTTTTGACCGCTTCAACCGGCGCAGACACTGGGGTGCCTGGAGCGGGTTTGCGGCCGCGCACGAGGGCGATCACGCCCACTACGGCCAAAGCCAGCACACCCGCCGGAACGAGGAAGCGGAACAGCATCATCAGACCCATGCCAAACATCATGCCGCCGCGGTGCATAAAGTAGCCGCCGCCAAATCGACCATCGGCTAAATAAGGATGGAAGCCAAAGCCGCGCATGACGACCATCGCGATAATCGCCAACCCCGCCAGAATGCCCAGGCCGATCAAAATCCATTTCAAGGTTTTATTCATTTTTCTCTCCAATCCAACAATAAGGCATCCATGAATTTATGGATGCGTTAAATGTAACAAAACGATGTGAATTTCTTGTGGAGAAAATGTGAACTTTCGGGTAATAAGAAACAAACCCCGTTAGAGGTTTGTTGATTCTTGTAGGTATTTTTCCTTATTGGCACCCCGGGCGGTTTTGCCGCTGCTGGTTTTAATAAGCCATTTCGCGTCCACCAGGTGCACGTGACGGAGCGCCACGGCCGATCCCCGAGTGACCGTCTGGCGGATGGCGTCTCCGATGCCGTCGCGCTCCTCCTGGTCAAGGGTATCCACCTCGGCGACGATAACTACGTCTTCTGTGCCTGCGGCTTCATTAAAGATTCCAAAAGCCACCACCCTGCCAGGGTGAACCCCAGGCACTTCCATGGCTAATTCTTCCAGGTCCATCGGGTAGACGTTTTTGCCACCAACGATGATCATATCTTTCTTGCGGCCAGCCACAAAAACCTCACCCTTCAAGGTGTATCCGAAATCGCCAGTGAAGTACCAGCCGTCCTTGAGAGCTTTCTCGGTGGCATCAGGGCGATGATAGTATCCGGTTAACATACAATCTGATCGCAAAACTAGTTCCCCAACGGCGCGGTCCGGAAGGTCGTGCCCGTGATCGTCGACCACTTTAACTTCAACATTGCGGATGGGCTTGCCGGCCGACACCATCTTGACCGACGGTCTATTGCTCGTCGCCGGCGTGGCGATTTTCCGGGATTGCAGATCCTCACGGTCTATCTCGTCTACCAATATGGGAGCGTGGATGCCGCCCTGGGTAACCGCGAAGACGTTTTCCGCCATGGCGTAACAGGTACACAGGGTGGATTCCTTCAACCCGTACTTCGAAAACCGGTTGTAAAACGCCTGGTGGCTTTCATGGCGCATCGGCTCTGAACAATTCGAGATCGCCCGCCAGGTGGATAGGTCAACACCTTCCAGATCGCGATCTCTGATTTTCTGCGCACAAAAGTTATAGGCAAAATTGGGCAGCCAAGATAGCGTGCCGTGATACTTACTGACTGCCAGCATCAGTCGGGCTGGCGAGCGCACCCACTCAAAGGGGGAGAGCAGCACGAGCGGAATTCGTTTTAAGATGGGCAGCAGAAAGCCCGCGATCAGACCCATATCATGATACAAAGGCAGCCAGCTCACGATCACATCCCGATCGTTGACATCCAACGCCAGCGCGTAGCTTTCCAGTTGGTTGAGCACCGCCTGGTGTGAAAGCGCCACCCCCTTTTGCAGCCCGGTTGTGCCAGAAGAATGCTGCAACAAAACGATGTCTTGGGGATTGCGGGAACACCCTTTAAAGGAAGTGGGATCTGGCGTGGCTGCCGTCGCAACTTCGTCCGAGACGATCAGCTTGCGCACAGAAGACTGAACCGGCAAGGCCGACCGCACTTCGGGTTCAAACTCGCGGTAGGTGACGATGCATTCCGGGCGGGTGATGCCCACCAAAGCGGTCAGATCGGCGCGGTAACGCTCAGGTTGAAGTTTCTCGGTGAGAAAGGGCATGATCGACGGGATGGCCCCATGCAGAATGGCACCCCAATAAGCGAAGATCAGGTCCAGGCCGTGTTGCATGATCAACACCACCACTTCGCCCGGTTGAACCCCTTCACGTTCGAAAGTGCGCGCCCAAGCCCCCGCTCCTTCCACAAGCGCGCGGTAGGTTACCGGCTCGTCATCATGCCCAGCAAGTAAAACCGTCAGCGAGACTTTATCGGGAAAGTTTTTATAAGATTCGAGAAGCAGGTCGCTAAAAGTGAACATACGTTCACGCAACGCGCGCGAGGATCAAGTCGGCAAGTTGGTCCAGAGTGTCGAAGGTTTCTTTGTTTAGCTCAGCGTCATCGATATGGACATTGAAGGAGTCTTCCACGAATAAGGAGAGGTCCACCAGGCTGAAGGAATCGATCAGCCCGCCCGAGATGAGGGGTTGGTCGATTTTTAACACACGGTTGGGTTGCTTGAGCACGCTGGCGGCGATGTACGCGCTTAATTTTTGAATGATCTCGTCTTTCATCAAAGCTCCGTCGTTGATTTTGGTGGAAAAAATTATACCAGACCGCGAATTGCAATTTGCACTTTCGACTTAGCCCTTGGTCAACACCTCAGGCAACGGATTTCCTTCATGCCAATTCTTGATCGCATCCGCAAAAGACTGTGGAGCCGTCATCGCCCAATTGTGTTCTGCCGCCAATGTGGAACCTTCTCCAAGGTCGATCTGATAAACCTGATTATTGCTCAAGTGTTTTGAAAGTAATACGGCACTTTCTTTCATCGCCTTGTATTCATGCTTTCCACAAACGATCAAGGATGGAATAATCGCTTTTGAGACTCCCTCTGGCAGTCTGAAAGTCTGGTTAGCTACCATCAAGTTGACAAACTGACTTTCTGACATCTTTTGAAAATTCTCTTTGAATTGGGCAAAAAACTCATCAGGGATTCCGGCCGCATATTTCATATTTATGCGAATCCACCAATCACTGTTACGAAATGGCGGCACAGAAATGCGAAATAACGCGGCAATTAAACCCCGAGAAGAATACAACTTCGCGCCAGGCATAGGAAGCAAAAGAGCGGAAGAAATGAAAGCACCTTTGATCACGTCAGGGGTTGAAGCCAGCATCTGCACCGCCACCTGAGCCCCTTCAGAAAGCCCGACCACGATAGCCTTTCCACCGCGCGCTTTGGCACGAATCAACTCGGCGGTCTTCTGAGCGGCTAACGCCATTGAAAACGGCTTCACCAGGGCACTTTCGCCGTGTTCCGGCAGATCGGGCACCAGGCAGTGAAATTCCGAAAGCCGCTCCACCACCGGCTGCCACATCCATCCTGCAGACCCGCCACCATGCAAGAAAAGTATTGTAGTTTCACATTCAGGGTGGAATTCTTGGTATAACAAATCTCCGTTTTCAACCATTATGAACCCCTTTCAATTGAAAAATAAAAGGATTCCATATTGTGAAGTTGGAATCCTTTTGAGTATATCCGAACCGGTAGTTTATCCCAATGCTACATCCAAAAATGTCATCAGGGCGAAACCGATCATCACACCAATCGTGGCGATGTCGGTGCTTTCTCCACGCTGTGACTCAGGGATCAACTCTTCAACCACTACGTAGATCATGGCGCCCGCGGCAAAACTCAGCGCGTAAGGCAAGATCGGCCGCATGGCCAATACTGCGAGGGCACCCAAGACGCCCGCGATGGGTTCCACCACACCTGAAAGTTGGCCCATGGTAAATGCTTTCCACTTTGAGAGACCTTCACCCCTGAGCGGCATCGAAACTGCCATTCCTTCCGGGAAGTTTTGCAACCCGATCCCCAACGCGAGGGCGATGGCGCTGGTGAGCGAAGCAGAGGGAATGCCCGCCGCAACCGCGCCAAACGCAACGCCCACAGCCAGCCCTTCGGGGATGTTGTGCAAGGTAATGGCCAACACCAGCAGCACGGAACGTTGCCAATGGGTTTTGATTCCCTCCGCCTGGTTTATCGCCAGTCCCTGGTGCAAGTGAGGAAGGATCTTATCCACTCCCCATAAAAATGCGCCACCTGCCAAGAAACCCACCACCGCCGGCAACCAACCCGGCACACCAGAGCTTTCTGCAAGGTCGATGGCCGGCAACAACAAAGAAAAGAAACTTGCCGCGATCATCACTCCAGCGGCGAACCCGAGCATCGCCACCAATAGTTTTCGGGTGATGGTCTTACCGAAAAACACAAACGCAGAGCCCAGGGCGGTCACGCCCCAAGTGAAAAGTGTGGCAAATAATGCCTGCAAAACTGGTGAAAATTGTTGAAAAAAAGCAACCATGATAAATATCCTTTCAATTAGCATATGCTAATTGAAAATTGTACACCCAAATCAAAAACCGTGCTCGCGCGCGGCCGCACGGTAGGCGCAAAAGCCGCAACCCTCTGCCGGCGGCGGCGGTTCGGGCAGCGAGAGTAGGGTTAATACCCCTCGCATGAACTCCAAAAATGCCCCCTCGTTCTTTGGGATCTCCTGCCAGGTGACCTCGCCGCCATAAGTTATACGGTGGTGGTCTTCACCGTGAGCGATATCCACGGGGTCGAGGTAGAGCAATCCCAGCCGGGAGATCGGGCTTAATCGCAACGCCCGCTCCCCTGGGTGTTCGAGCGCCCAGGCGTAAGCAGATAATTGCCGACCATAAAAAGCCACATGCGCCGGGTTTGGGGTGGATGTTTTAAAGTCGATTACCGCGAAAGTGCCATCCTCAAAGGAAAGCACGGAATCGAACGCGCCTTTGATGTAAGCCGACGCCGCTAATCCTTCAAATCTGATTTCCTCTGATTGCACCCATTTCCCCTGCATGGCCACCCGGCCTGGTGGCAGATCAGCCGAGATAACTTGGGTAGGTTGGTCAGTAAACAGTGACTTCATTAAACTGTCAATGCGGGAAAACACCTTGGGAAAAGCCATAGGCGGACGCTTGATCCCCCTTACAACATCGAGGTAAAAACAACGTGGGCATTCGTCCCAGGCAAAAGTGAGTTGAGAAGGGCTGAGTTTGAAAAGGGTCACGGTTTAACTCGACTCTCTTGCAATCAAGATTGCGTCGTTCATCATTCAATTGAATGTCGGAAATTAATAAATTTATGAAAATATCTGACAATCAAGCCTTACCAAAAACAATCCCGATAAGGTTTTTCACTAATTAATGGATAAACCTATTGTATTACCTGCTACTATAATTCTAGTACATTAACCAATTTGAGATAAGGATTTCTAATGGACACCTCCTCCAAAAAGGCTAGCGGAACAGGTTGTTTTGTTCTTATTGGGATTGTACTTCTTGGTGTCATTATTCACGGGCTCGTACGATATTTCAGCGATGAGCCGTTATTTGAAAAAGCTCATTCCTCGTTTTTACAGGGAGATTGCGAAACCGCAAATCCTAATTACAAAGACATCATTCGAAAAGTCCACATATTCGACTTTGGAAAACTCAAAGCGAATTCAAAAATGGAGTCAAATTATTGTGATGAATTTATCTTTGCAACAAATTCACAATTGATGGGCCTTTATGACTTTACACTGGAACACCCTGAAAATCCATTGATCGAATTTGTTGATGATAAAGCTGCCCAATTGTTAGTAAGTATAGGCGAGACCGAAGATTACATCACAGTTGTGAACAATGATGCATGCAGAAAAGAGACCGAACTGGTAAACGCCGGTCTGTTGGTTGAAGAGGAAGCTCTGCTTTTATATAAGCTCAACTGTTCCAAATTTCTGTTATCGTTGGGAGAGCCTGATTCTGCGTTTAAATTTTTAGAAGAAATTCTCGAAGAATACCCTCAACATTCGGTGGCCAACCAAGTAATCGATTCTATTACATCAGATACTATTTTTTGTTCTCTAACCCAACAAATGAGTGAATCTGTTATATTTAACAAAGATGTGGACAACCTGGCAAATATTTTCCTGGATTGCGCGGCAAATTATTCGAAACAAAGTGAATATCGATTGGCTTCTAATTTATATATTTCTTTCTTAACTAAATTTCCAGAACATCCCTTTGCCGAAAACGTCAATCTACTCCTTCCTGATCTACTGATTAATGCAGCACGAGCCTCAGGGTCGGGCAATATTGAACGACCAAATGAGTCAGGTTGGGCTCCAAATGGAATAGCCAGGGTGGTCATTCAAAATGATTCACCCCACGATTTAAGAATTGTATTTTCAGGTCCAGAAGCACACATTGAAATCTTACCTGCTTGTGAAACATGTACGGATTATTCCATGTTTGGTCCTATCGGTTGCCCTGAACAGGGACCCATCGGTACTTATGATCTCACCCCCGGAGAGTTTGAGGTTCTGGTAGAAACCACCAATGAAGAAGATGTTATCCCCTTTACGGGCACTTGGGATTTTCAAGGCGGAAAAGAATTTTACTCTTGCTTTTTCATCGTGACAACCACCGTTTATTAAGCATGAATCAACAGAATATAGGGGATTGTTATTGTCGCCAATTAGCAAGAATGGGTTCAATAATTATTCTTCCGAGTAAATGAGGGGATTAAGGCAATAAAAACATGGGTACCCAGAACTTGCCGTACCCCAGCATGGAAAGCGCAATCGACACCAGCAACATGACCACCCCAAAAACGATCAACACACGGTCGCGTTTGCGATAGATCAGCTTTTCCAGCCAGGTACGCGGACCGACCCCGAAAGCACGCAAATCCATGGCATCAATGATGTCTTCGCTGCCCGCGATGGCGTGGATGGTGACAGGCACGATCAGGGGTGCCAGCTTGCGCACCTGGGCGAAAAGCCCACCGCCCAATTTTTCAATTTCATATCCGCGCGCCTTTTGGGCGTCCATCGTCAGGGTGAAATCCCGGCCAAACGTGGGGATGAAGCGCATGGTCAGGTCCATGCCGTAGGCGATCTTGTCTGGCAGCCCCAGCCCGCGGAAGGTGATGCCATAATGTGCCGGGTTGAGCGAATAAGGGATCAAGATGGTCATGCTGGCGATGCTGAACACCCTGATCAACATGCTGGCCGCGAACATGGTGCGTTCAGCGGTGATGTTGAGTGTCGGCGTCCAACCCAGGATCTTAAAACTCGCGGTGAGTTTTGCCAGAGTGTGTTCAGTGTCGTAAAGCTCCATGCCGCCGCGGCCGGTAAGGAAGGTTAAAAGCGAGAAAAAGACAATGAAACCGATGATGAAGGTCCAGGCGCGCGACATCTCCTTCCAGGGGATGCGCGAAGAAAACACTGTGAAAAACGCCAGCCCGAAGAAGAAGAGTAGGTAGCGAAAATCCCAGAAGAAAAGCGTCGAGGTCAGAAAACAGGCGAAAAAGATCAAGAACGCCCGCGGGTCGAAGCTTTGCAGCAGGGAATCACGTTTGCGGTAACGCCAGGCAACCAGCATGAATTCTTTCTTTATGATAAGTAGGGGCAATTCATGAATTGCCCCTACTTATAAAATTTTACCTTACCGTCCGGTTTGTTTCTGGACGGCGGCGTAGGCGGCCACGAGGATGGGCACCAGGATGGCGGCGAAGATCAGGTTCGGACCCGCGGCGGGCAGGAATTCGCCGATCAGGGCGGCAGCCGGAGAGTAGCCGTTGATCCAGATGTCGGAGACGGCAGCGAACCCGATGCCGAGGATGTTGCCGAGCATCGACCAGGTGACCGCGGCGGCAACATCAATGTTCTTGCCAAAGACGAAGCGCACGATCAAGACGATGGCCAAACCGATAAGCACTGACACACCCGCGAACATCGAGATGGGTGCGTCGCCAAAAATATTGTTGGCCACATCATAGAACATGCTATTCGGGGTGGCCGGGTTTAGGAAGTAGAACACGGTGGCGGCAGCGGCCAGTACGGCGCTGATGAGCAACACCACAGTGATCGATTTTTTCTTGTCCGCGAAGAGCCAAACCATGCCCGAGACCAGACCCACCAGGCCGTTGCCTACACTCCACTGCGGAGAGAGGCCGAAGCCGGTGAGGGCATCACCAAACATGTTGCCCACCGCTCCGGTGAAGAAGCCCACCACCGGGCCGAAGGCGTAGCCAAAAAACATGGGGATGGCAATGGCCGGGCGCAGCGCAACCTGGCTTACCGAAGGCACCACGAAGACGGTGCCATTGAACAGATAAGAGAAGATGGCAAAGAGCGCGGCGCCGATGGCCATATAGACCACCTGGCGGGTGCCCACTTCCCACATCTTGTTCTTGCTGGTCAAGAGATAGATCACCAGCACTAGCAGAAGACCGATGCCCACGAAGACGAAACGCAGTAATGCGGTCTCATCCAGGTTGAGGTTGGGGTTGATCATCCGGCCGATTAGCCAGACCCCCAGGAAGAAAGCCAAAACGGCCAGTAACGAAAGCACAACAGCAACTAATTTTTTCATCCGATCCTCCTTTTGAAAATCTCTATTATTTATCATTGCGCCCATCGTAATAAACGATGGCGAATACCCTTAATGATTAATGTACCACATGCGCCAATTCCTCGGCGCTGTAAAAATGACCCGTCTTGGGCAATAACTCGAGGTTTTTTTGAAGCAGCGTGGTAGGCTCCAGGCGGTTGAGGCGTAAAAACTCATAGTCCTTCAGCGCCTCCTGGGGGACGGCGTCACACACCACTGTGCCGCCATTGACCATCAGCACGCGGTTGGCGTAGATCACCGCCATGTCGATGTCGTGGGTGATGAAGAGGATGGCGTCGAACCCGGGCAGCTGCAAGATGGCGTCCATGAAACCCAGGTAGTTTTTGTAGTCCTGTCCGGCGGTGGGCTCATCCATCACCAGAATCTTGGAGCGCATGGCAAGCACCGAAGCGATGCTGACCCGTTTTTGTTGACCAAATGAGAGCGCCAGTGGCGGGTATTTTTCCATGCCGGGTAGGTTGACGATCTGGATGGCGTTGGCCACGTCTCGGGCGATCTCTTCGAGGGGGTGTTTCAGGTTGGACGGGCCAAATGTCAACTCTTCTTCCACGGTAGGGGCGAAGAGCATATGACTTGGGCTTTGAAAAACATAACCGAGGGTTTGGGCGATCTGAGCCACGCTGGTTTGAGCACTGTCTTTGCCCTCCACGAGCAGGCGGCCGGTTTTGGGCTTGAGCAAACCAATGGCGTGCTTCACCAGGGTGGTCTTGCCCGCGCCGTTGGGACCCAGCACGGCGATCACGTCTCCCCGGTTAATACTCAGGTTCACATCGTGAAGAACCGGTTTGTCTTCTTCATACCAAAACGAAATGTTCTCAAAGCTAACCAACGCTTCGCCGGGCTTACCACCCCGCCCCACTATCGACTCCTTTCGCAGAGTGGTCAATCGTTCAGGCGCGGGGTCGAGCCGGGCACGTTCGATGATCATTTCGGCAGGGAGCTTTACCTCGTGATAATCCACCCTGCGATCGAATCCACTCGTCGGGCCGTAATACTTGATCTCGCCGTCCATCATAAAAATTGCGTTTTCGGGGTAAATGCGCAACACATCTTCCACGCGATGCTCGACCATTAAAACCGTCATCCCTTCGTCTGCCAAACCGCGGATGATGGTGAGCGCGTCTTGTGCTGAAGCCGGATCGAGTGACGCCAGGGGTTCATCCAACAGCAGAATCGAAGGATGCATGGCCAGCACGCCAGCCAACGCCACTTTCTGCTTCTCACCTCCTGAAAGGTTAAAAGTATCGCGGTTGATCAAATGTGGGATCTTGAGGTGATCCAGTGATTCGCGCACGCGTTCGATGATCTCTTCGCGAGGCAGATTGAGGTTTTCAAGCCCGAAAGCCACCTCGTTGGCAACTTTGGTGCCCAGGATCTGGCGTTCAGGATCTTGCAGCACGGTACCCACAATTTGAGAAACTTTTGCCAGGGATAGACTGGTGACCTCGTTACCGTGAAGCAGGATCTTGCCGGTCAACTCACCCTTGTAGCTGCGCGGAATGAGCCCGTTAATGCAGCGCGCCAGGGTGGTCTTGCCGCATCCGCTGGCACCAGCGATCAATAACACCTGCCCGGCATCCACGCTGAGCGAAATATCGCGGATCGCCAGGGTTTCGCGGCTGTGATAACGAAAGTTCAAGTTTTCGATGACCAGGGGTTTTGGGTCGTTCATGCGCCGATCTCGCCGGTGAACGTAAGTTCAACAGACTCGTCGATGCCGACGCCCAACACCTGGGCGGCGCTGCCATTGACCACCGAAATGGCCAGGTGCCCGCCGGAATCAAGCATGGCGATCAATTCGCCTGCTGGTTGGCCACCAAAAGTGATTGTTAATGAGGGAATGGTCCTGTTTGCCACATGAATCTTAACCCCCACGCCATGTTGAAGATGCAAACTGGAAAGATTGGTGACCAGGTTACCAAAATGGTCCACACCCACTACCTGCCCCCGCCAGCCCTGTTTGGTTTTCACCGGCTCGGGCATGGAAAGAAGTACGGGGTTGGTAAAGGGATCCCCCATTTCTTCCAGGGCAACGCCTCTGGAAAGGTGCGCTGCAACTGGAGCGAAAATATCGCGGCCGTGAAAGCTTTTTGAAACCTGTGGAAGCCAGAAACGAGGTTTATTCAAGTGAACAAAAGTGGGAGGCATGGTGTGATCAGCCGATTTTTGAATCAACAGTGTAAAAAGACCATTATCGGGTCCCACAAAGAGATGCTCGCCGATGGCGGCGCCCATAGGCCGGCGCGGCGTGCCCACCCCGGGATCAACCACGCAGACATGCACCGTGCCGGCTGGGAAGTAAGGCGCGGCTTCAGCGATGGCGTAAGCCGCGGACCGCACATCTTGCGGCGGGATGGCGTGAGTCAGATCGGCGATTTGCGCGCTGGGAGCGATGCTCCAGATCACCCCTCTCATCACCCCGATGAAGGTGTCGCTGGTCCCAAAATCTGTCAGTAGTGTGATGATCGGCATGCCAGGCTCGTGGATTTGAAATGGTGGAACAATGAATTATAGAATAGCGTGGGGTACTCGTCAAGAAATAAATGTTGTCTAGACATTAATCCTGGCCAGAATAACTCCCAGCTAGGTCTTATACCAATTCGGTGTCTTCCTGATAGATTATCTTCCCAACAGCGTTTTGCGCTCCTTGCGTTTTTGTTCCTTCTTCACCTGTTTGGTCACCGCGTAGCCGGCAGCGATCAGCGCCGGAACGGCCACGGAACCACACACTAATGTTCCAGGTTGGAGCTGGCTCTTGAGTTCCACCCCCACCTCATATTGACTTTCCGTGCCGGTGATGCGCCCATCCACAGGGGTTAACTTGAGATAATAGGTGCCATCGAAGGGGGCGGTCCAATCCAATGTGGCGGAGGCGCCATGATTGAACGGGCGGGCTTCACCGATGAATGTGGAGCCATCTGTTTCAAACAGGGTCAAGACCGCCGCTGAACCATTATCCAGCGCCTGGGTGGAAAATTGCAGTTCGTCCCCGGCAACGGCTGAAAATTTCAACCAGTCGGTGTCGCCAGCCTGGCACCAGTTGTGGGTTTGGCTGACGCCTTCTTCGATCACCGCGGCGGTGGCGATGTCATCATCCCCGGGCGGGGTGCCTTCGAAGGGGTCTTCCAGGCATGTTTCAACGAGTTGCGTTTTGGTTTCAGACACACTGAGATATTCTTCAGCATTCCCCAAGATGTCTACGGCGCGCAAGCGGAATTCAAAAGCCGCGCCGGGCGTGCCCCAGAAGAGGGTCTGCCGTGTGGATTTACCCGCGATGGCCGGTGTGTCGATCCATTCACCGCCTGGGTTGCGATATTGCAATTCAAAATGATCGATGCCGTCCGCGCCTTCATCCACCTCCCAGGTAAGCATGGCCACACTGGAATTGATCAATTCTGGCATGGGGTTCAAGTGGGAAAGCGGAAGCATGGCCTGGGGCGCGACCTCAAACTCCTGGATGGTACTGGCGATGCCAGCAAGGTTACGGGCTTCCACCATCCAGGTATAGGTGCCTTCCGCGAGCCTGCCCACCTGCCAGGCGCCGCCAGTCTGCCAGTCTACACTTTGCAGGTAATCGTTTGGGCCGGAGAGAGTGCTACGGGTTTGTTCACCCTCGGTAAAAGCCCAATTCAGGGTGAGATCCGCCCCGGTATGGATGGCGTCAGGAAGGATAAGGTTGGGCGGCTGGGGCGGGTTGATGCGACTGACCACCTTCATTGAAGCGGCGTTCATCGAACCAATCAGGTTATCTGCCAGGTTGCTATCGCCGTCCTGCAAGAATTCAAAGGTTCCGGCAAAATCAGCATCCGGGTAGAGCAGCGCGCTCACGCCAGAGCCCACCTGGATCGATTTTAAGTTGTCAAGAAAAGGGGTTGCCAGACTGCCCAGGTTGGCAACCTCGCCAATATCCACGACCTGGCAGGTACCCTGGTATTCGGTATCCGTGTAGAGCGCCACCTGGTTTTCGGCTGGGCTGCACGCGGGCGGCAGCGGCGGGCAGGTGTATACCTTGTTGAGCTCGGTCAAACCTTGTGTGCCTGTGCTGGTCTTGCCGGCCTTGTCGGTCACCACGAGCGAGAGAAATACCTTGCCATCCGGAATGCGGGTGTCGCAGACGTTGATCTCGCGGGTGAACGGTGAAGTGGTCACGGGCAGGCCGATGGGGGTCCAGTCGCCGCCGGTGTTGTACATTAATTGCCCCTTTTCAACAGCGGTGTCATCCTGCATCCAGCCGCTGACGTTGAGGGTCGGGGCAGTGATCGTGGAATAGGCGGCTGGGCTGGTGATGGCACCCGTGGGGGTGGCGGCATCTCCGTTTTGTGAAACATATCGGTTGCCTTCTGAGCAGCCGGTGCCATATTCAGGGTAAGCGCTGGCTTCACTGCAGGTGCGTGGCCGACCACCATTGAAAGGCACCTCGTCAAACACAATGTCCACAGAGTTGCCCCAAACGGAATAAGGGGTGGTGTGGACGTGAAAATGTAAATGGTTGCCGGTGGAGTACCCGGTGTCATCCACGTTGCCAATGAACTGACCCTGCGTCACCCAGGTGCCAACCACTCTCAATTCGGGTGGGATGGTATTTTGCGCCAGGTGGTAATAGACCTGGTAAGTGGTGGGGGTCGTTGTAGGGTCTTCGAGAACGATGTAGTTCGGGCTGGTGGTGTTGCCATTGGGGTGCGTCCACTGCACATAGCGCACCATGCCGGCTTTGGCGGCCTTGATGGCGAACATGGTACCGTTGGCAAAATCAAAGGCGTAAAGGCAGGTGGATGGGCAGGATTTGTAAGTAAAGACGTGCCCGATACTGCCAGTAAGGTTCACAGTTTGCCCCTTCGTCCACGGGAGTTTGTATCCCCGATAGACAACCCCATCCTTGGATTCCTGTTGCACGGCGGGGAGGTAGCGCACTTTATCATCCATCGAGATCATATCTTCTGGGAGGGCCATCAGTTCGTCAGTAAACGTGGGGTCTGCCTGGAAAATCACGCGCCAGGGTTGGCTTGGGTCACCGGTTTTGTGGGCAATCACCAAACCAGGTTCGCCGCTTTGCACCAAGCCGGTTTGCTTGTCGACCATCGAGATCCACACTAAAGCGAGGTCGCCATCCTTTGAAAACTTGACATTGTCGATGCTTACTCTGAAAACGATAAACGCCAGCACGTCTTGCCGGCTGGCCGCGGCTTTTTGAATGGCTGAATTGATCTCAAGTTGAACAGGATCGGTGATTGTTTTGGGTTGCGGAAGTTGAGGTTCCAGTGTACCGTCCGGCTGAGGGCTTCCCTCGTCGGGCATGACGGTGCAGCCGATCAACAAGAACATCGTCATTACACCGATTAAGGCATACAAGGCAATCCTGAAGGTTTTGGTAACTGGCATCACTCGCACCTCAATAAATTAAAAATCGATCAAGGTTTAAGGTGCAAGTTTTACGCCAATGAATTCAGGGTATCATTCCTCTCCGCCAGCTTTGTCAGGAAGTGTGAAGAAAAAGGTGGCTCCCTTGTCACTTTCAGCCTCCACCCAGATACGCCCACCGTGACGTTCGATAGCCCGCCGCACGATCGAAAGCCCAATCCCCATGCCCTCGTGTGGGCTGTTCATGTGAGCACGTTTGAAGGGTTCAAAAACCATGTTGGCGTAGGAAGGGTCGAAACCTATGCCGTTGTCTTTAATATAGAAGACTTTTTCGCCCCCGTTGTGTGTCGTGCTGCCAACTTCGATCCTGGCTTGCTCATTTTGACGGGTGTATTTCCAGGCATTTTGAACCAGGTTCTGAAGAGCGGGTTTTAATGTACCTTTGTCAGCATTGATCCGCATACCTGGCTCTACAACGATTGTCACTTTCCGTTCCAGTTCGTTTCGTTGGGCTGCGTTCATCAGATCGAGCACAAGCTCGCTGAGATCAACGCTTTCACGCATGAAAGGTCGGTGCGAAATGCCCGTTAGGGCAAGCAGGTCATCGAGCATCTCGTTCATTGTGGTGCCGGCTTTCCGAATTTGTTCTATAAAATACTTTGCTTCATCGTCCATTTTCGGGGCGTATTGTTTATCCATCAATTCTGAATAACCAACAATGGCGCGGAGAGGGGCTTTCAAGTCGTGAGAAACCGTGTAGCCGAAGGATTCGAAATCGTCCCTTTCTTGAAGCGCGGCGGCCAATTCCTCTCGGTTTTTTTGTTTCTCGGTTAAGTCCACGATCGAAACCAGCGTGGAATCCAGGCCGGCAGAACGCAGGGGCAGTGAAATGACCTCAACAATCAGGTGATCGCCATTCCGTTTCAAGTGGCGCCACGGACCGGTTTGGCGCAGACCCTCTTTGCTTTCGTCGAGCATTTGTAAGAATAGGGGCAGGTCTTCTTCACTTCTCAGATCGGCCACTTTAAGTTTGGTGAATTCTGGTTGAGAGTAACCATATACTCTGCATGCTGCTTCATTGACCGCCATGATGTCGAGGGTTTGTTTGTTATAGATCCACATTGGTTGGGCGTTACCCTCAAAGAGCAAGTTGAAACTCTTTTGCACCGCGGCCATTTCTCCAAGGATTTTTTCCTCATGAGTTTTATCGTAGCGCAGTAATAAATAGATCAATAATGTTGAGAGCACAACAAAAACAAGCCCTTTGATCGTGGAGTATAGTTCGGCACTCTGCGCGTCAGGAGCCACCAAAAAAGCAAATTTGTCAGAAAATATGATCCACAACACGCTGAAAAGCCCGTAAACCAACGGAATGCGATACACACGATTAATCGGCCACTTTTTCATCATCATCCCCTTCATTTACTGAAACGTAATCCACTTATTAAAAAGCGCGATCATAAGTTGGTCGCGGAATTATGGATTTGCGATAATAAAGTTGTCGAAAGCGATGTGGGTACCTATATTTTCAAAAGTGCCAGCGATCAGGCCTGCATCGCCACTCGAAAACTCTTCATCAACGACCGAATCAACGAAATCTCCATTAACATAGAGCGATAGTCGATCGCCTATGCAGTCAAAACGAATGTGGTTTACCGCATCTCCGAGATTGATCTCATTGGAAGGTTCCATTCCACTTTCGTTTAAAAAACTCTGAATGCCATCTGAAACTTTTCCGATGCCGTAAAAACCGTCACTCGAAATGACAGCGAAATAATTATTGCCCGGGTCATTGTAGCGGCATTGAATACCAAAGCGATCGCTCGCCTCGCCTGAGAGGCTAATCGCGTCTACTTCCACCTTGGAATCGGTGAATTTCTTGCCGGGGTTAGCCCATAGGTCATAATTGGCGAGATTGACAAAAATCTCGTAACGCCCCGCTATGTATCCAGTGCTCCCAGCCGGCGCATCGGCTTTGCGCCATCCGCTTAGCGGATCTGAAAAATCATCGAACCATATTACACCGGCGTTCGCCAGCGAGCCGTTGAGGGTGTCTTCCAACTTGGGGACGTCGAGAGTATAAATTGCCGGCGCGCCAGGCAGGATGTCTATTGAATTCAAGCTTGTAGAATTAATCCCGATAAGGTTTCCTACCTCATCATACACCCTGACCTGAATCTCCACCCCGTTGAAGGGTGTCTCCCCAGCCCTTGCAACCGTACCTCGCAGACTAAGGATCTGTGCAGGAGTTGCGAGGGGTTCTTGCCCAACGAGGTAACGCGCCCAGTTGAAGAGGTCAGCGCTTGCTGGATGAGTGGTGATTGCCCAATAGATCAACAAACTTAATAAATTAAGGAAGAGCACCAGCAGCACACCGGCAATAACTTTTCTGGCTACGCGCATCTCTTGGTCGGTCAATTCAATCCATGCCCAGATCGGGTTCAACAAAATAAAAAACATTACTTTCACCCAACCTAGCCGGTACCATGGCTTGCGGTTTGACTCGTCCCCAGGGGTCTCAGTTTCAACATCCGAATCGGTCAAAATCTCACGCCCGCAAACCCCACATATCAATTCACCCACCTTCACAGGGTTGCTACATTGTGGACAGAGACTCATCTTAATTGCTTTCGTTTCGCTTACGGTTTTCTCCCCACTCGGGGTTGGCTCCAGTCCAAATAATTCCAAAGTGGTGAATGGCTCGCTGCCTTCCGCTCGCTTGCCTTGCAATTCAATCCGCGTCTTCAAAGCTACGAACGCCTTGTGTATCACTTCGGAATCCGGGTTGTGCACCAGGCAGGTTTCCATGACCCTTAGTTTTTCAGCATCGCTCTCGCGCGTCTCGATCTCCCATACCCAAGCTTGGATATTATTCGGATTGGCAACTATAAAAGGCTCAAGAACCTTACGAGCTTCAAGTTTCTTGCCCGCTTTGATCAATTGAATCGCTTCCTTGAGCGCATCGGAGGTCATCGGCAGGTCACTCCTGAACATGAACAATCAATCGTTTAGCGGATTACCTTCTGACCGTATCGCTACGATTAAAAAAATGGTACCTGATGTTCAGCCGTATGTCAAATTTTTTGACTTGGAGAATTAAGTGGTTTCATTGCTTTCCAGTTTTAGGCGGCGCGCCTGTTCCACATATTCCAGGCTTTGGTGACGGAAATAGGTGTTGTAAAGGGTGGCGTAATGCCCTCCATTGCTGAGCAAACCCTGGTGACTGCCCTCTTCAAGGATGGCACCGTCTTCCATCACGATGATGCGGTCGGCAGATTTAACCGTGGAAAGCCGGTGCGCGATCAGGATGCTGGTGGTTTGCTGCAAGATCAACGCGAGTGCTTGTTGGATCTGCCACTCAGTAAATGGATCAATGCTGGCCGTGGCCTCATCCAGAACGAAGATGGCCGGTTGTTGCACCAACACTCGCATCAACGAAACCAACTGACGCTGACCCATCGAAAGGCGCGCTCCGCGTTCACCCACCTCACTTGCCAGGCCGTTCGGCAGAGTTTCAAGCCATTCCCCTCCACCGATCTTGCGGGCGGTGGCGATGATCTCACCATCCCCGATCTCAGGTCGCGCGTAGCGGATGTTTTCTGCCACCGTCCCCGAAAAAAGGAAGGGTACCTGCGAAACAACGCCGAGGTGTCGGCGGTATTGGTTGAGGTCAAAGCTGCGAATGTCGTGGCCATCGATCAGCAGGCGTCCTCGTTGGAACTCATAGAATCTGGCGATCAGCTTGGCGATCGAAGTCTTGCCCGCCCCAGTTTGTCCGACGATGGCCAGGTTCTCACCCGCTTTGATCTTGAGGTCAAATTCGGTGAGGATCGGTTCGTCTTCCTTGTAATGGAAACTGACCTTCTCAAAAACGATCTCTCCCTTGAGCGGAGGCACAAGATCGTGGCCGGTTTGAACTACCGCGGTAGGCGTGTCGATCAAGGCGAACACACGTTCAGCCGCCGAGAGGCCATTCTGGATCGAGGTCCAGAAGGAGGTAATGTTCAAAACCGGGTAAAGGAAACGGTCAAGACTTAAAATAAAGAGCAGCCACGCGCCCGCGGTCACAATCCCCGAGATCGCGTTTTGCGCACCGACATAAACCATGAAACCAGTGGCCAGCCCGGAGAGCGCGTTGAGAAACGGGAAGACCACCGAGAGAGCCAACCCGCGCCTTACGTTGACCGAGTATGACGTGTTGTTGGCTTCATTAAAGCTATCAAAGATGCTGGCTTCCTGCCTGAAATTCTTGGCCACAGCGATGCCGCTAACAGTTTCTTTTATCGTAGAGTTGACATTGGCCATGGCGCGCATCCCCTGCCGGGTGGCTTTGCGGGCGATCACCCGATAGACCACGGTAAACAAGGTCACGATGGGGATGAGCCCGAAGAGATAGAGGGTAAGACGCCATTCGACCGTGAAAAGCACCACCACCAGGATCAGGGCTTCAACCACCTGGCTGATCACATCCGAGATCAAGGTCACCATTTCACCGAAATCGCGGGTATCAGAGGTGATGCGCGAGACAACCTTGCCAGATGGGAATTTGTCGTAGAACGAAAGGTCGTGGTCAACCGCCGCGGAAAAGACGCTGATGGCAAGTTGGGCCACCACGCTGGCGATGGTCACCGCCATTAACCGGCGTAACCCCCAATTGAAGAACCACATCAATAACCCGATCAACAGCACGGCGCCGCCAACCGCCAACATGCTCCACAGGGCGGGAACGCCCTTGAGCAAGTCCACGCCGCGCGAGACCATGATGGGCAACAGCGACCCCGCCCCGGCGATAGCCAGGGTTAAAAGCGAAGCCAGAAGCAGCCGCCGCCATTGCGGTTTGAAATAACCAACGCTGCGGCGGACCAACTCTTTGTCAGAGTAGCTGCGATCATATTTTTCTGCTTCAAGACTATTAAAAAAGCCCATTTTTCCTTATTCACGAAAGGGGAAATCAGAGAATCGAGAATTGTCAAACCAACAGGTTTTACGATTCTCTACTCTCTTATCTCTATTCTCTGCCCTTACTCACTAAATATCCTTCGATACGCCTCACTGGTGCGCATCAATTCGTCGTGCGTCCCCGCCGCGGAGAGCACGCCCCCACGCATAACCAGGATCAAATCCGCCCATCGGATCTGCGACAAACGGTGGGTGATGATGAAAGTCGTGCGACCGCGCGCCGCGGCGTAAATCGCCTGCTGGATCTTGTCTTCTGTAGCGGAATCGATCGCGCTGGTGGAATCGTCAAGGATCAAAATTCGCGGATCGGTGAGAAAGGCGCGCCCCAAAGCCAGGCGTTGCCGTTGCCCACCCGAGAGGGTAACCCCGCGCTCGCCGATGACTGTCTTGTATCCCTCTGAAAAAGATTCGATGAACTCGTGCGCCTGGGCTGCCTTGGCCGCGGCTTCGATCTCTTCCTGGCTGGCGCCAGGCTTACCGAACGCGATGTTGGCCGAAATGCTGTCTGAAAAAAGAAAAATGTCCTGTTCGATGATCGAAATGTTGCGGCGCAAGTTTTCGAGGTTCCAATCGCGAACGTCCACACCATCCACGACCACCTGCCCCCCGGGCGTGTCGTAGGTGCGGTTGACCAGCCTGGCCAGCGAGGTCTTGCCAGACCCGGTTTGGCCGACAATGGCCACGGTCTGCCCCGGCTCAACCTTGAAACTGACGTTGCTAAGGACGGCGTCTCCCTGTTCATAGTGGAAGGTCACATCGCGAAATTCAACTTCCCCGCGCATGGGCTGGGCATAACCTGTGGCATTTTGGTCCAGGTTGTTTTCGCGGTTCATCAATTCGAGGATGCGCTTGCCACCCGCCAACCCCAGTGAGATCTTTGAATAAGCCCACAACGAAGCGAAGGTCGGGAATTCAAGCATCAACAGCAGGCCAAAGAAACCCACCACCGCGCCCAAGTCGATTCTCCCCGCGCGGAAGAGCAGCAGCGCGTGCAACAACCCGGCAGCTAACGCGACACCGAAGAGCAGCATCGGTAAAAATCGCGCTTCACGCTTCCCCTGCTCGATCGAAGCGTCGCGATAACGTTTAACATTCTTCTTGAAAAGCGCGGTCTCGGCCTGTTCCTGGCCAGAACCCTTGACAGTTTCGATGCCGTCCAGAGATTCGGCCAATCGGATGTTAAGCGCGCCGAAGGATTCACGTACTTCCTCGGTGACTGGTGCCAGTCCGCGCATGTATACACGCAACGCGATGAAGTAAAGAAAGATAAAGATCAGCGGAACCAGCACCAACTCCGGATCATAGCGCGGAGCCGCGACCACCGGGAAGATCAAAAAGGTGAGCGAGCCAACCACCATGTTCAAACCAGGACTGAAGAGGAAGTTGACTTCGCGCACGTCATTGGTGGCGCGGGCCATGGTGTCGCCCACCGGCTGCAGATTGTGAAAGGTCATACTCTTGCCCAGCAGGCTGGTGTAAAGTTCGCGGCGCACGTTGCGTTCGATGCGCTGAGCTACAAATTCAAATCCAAAATTGCGCGTAAACTGAAAAACTCCCCGGCCCAGCGCGCAAGCCAGGATGATTAGTGTAATATTCACCAGGGCGCGGTTGTCAAAAATCGGGGCTGAAACCACATTAAAGGCATTGCCAACATTAACCTGGATGATGGCTAGCAGCCCGGCGTTAAGCAGCGCCCCGGCGACAGAGATCAGTAAAATCGGCCACTGCCGAATGGCGTGCGAAAAGATCCAACGCGCTGGCGAGCGGCGGTCGGTGGCATATTGCTGCGGTAAAGTAAATTCAGCAAAGGTTTCGGTCGTGGTCACAGGAATTAGTTTATCACCATTGGAAATGATAATCGAGAGTTGAGAATCGATAGTCGTAAGAACCGCAAATCAAGTAAAGAATCGTCCTGATGACACTTAGGACGATTCTCTATTCTCAAGATCTGATTTTCGTTATTACTTTACTGGCGGCACAACGACATCTGTAGGCAATGCCGGCGGGTTGTTGCCGCGTTTCATTTCACGGTAGGTTTGCGTCCAGATGCTGGAGCTGAAGAGGGTAACCCAACCACCAATCAGGGTAACCGGGGAGAAAACCACCATGAAGAAGAAGGGCATAGCGATGAGGGCGGCGATGAGCCACGGCCAGAAGCCGGAAGTAAAGATCACCGAGATGCCATAGGCGATGGCGGCAGGGATGGCCCCAACCACTGCCCCGGGGATCACCAGCACGGCGAAAACGGGAATGAGCAACAGGAAGGCGATCATCAACGCGAATCCAAGCCCGATGTTGATGCCCAACATCACCAGCCAGGTCAAGAAGGTGTTCTTGAAATTGTGAGCCATCATCGCCCACCCTTGTTTGAATCCTTCGCCCACACTGGCGCCGTCAATGGCGATGGCGCGAACGATATACTCGCGTAAAACACTCACAAAGACCATCAAGATTGCCAGTACGAAGATCAGGAAGCCGCCCAGGATGAAGAGCGCGACCATGCCTGGCACACGGCTAATATCACCCTTGTCTGCAAAATTGAATAAGAAGAGAGCGAAACCTGCTCCTATGCCGCCAACCACCACAAGCGCCGGGGCGCCAATGATCAGGTCGATCAGCCACACGCGAAATGCGCGGATGTTCCAGCCCAATTTCCAACCCTGTTTAAACTTGGCTTTACTGCCATCTTCCTCATAATGGTCCACGAGGCGCAAGATGGCGGTCTCAGCCGGGTAGCGCACCAACGCGGTGAGCAACCCCATCACGATGGAAAAGCCCAACAAGATCGCCACCATCACAAGAATGGTGCCTACAAGGCGGTCTGGGGTGAAGAGTGGCATCACTTTTTCTTCAAAGAAAGTGCCCATTTCGAACACCCATGCCGGGGTGTTGGCCGAATACTGCTCGGGGTGGAAGTTGAAGTCCTGGGCACCGTTGGCAGGTGCGCTAAAGTTGTACCCGCTTCCGCTGCCACCACTGCTGCCTGCCCCACCAAACAAGACGAAAAGCACGGCCATAAGCCATAACATTTTGTATTTCCAAACCATGTTCCAAGCGCGTTTTATTTTGGTGCCAATGTCAAACATTTTTTCTCCATTTTGTTTCTTGAGGGTCGAGGATTGAGAGTTGAGAATGGTCAAAACCAATCATCGTTGTACTACTTGAATGTGTCTTCAACATTAATATACGTGAATTGGTAATTTTGGTTGCGACTGGACCAGAATAAATAAAACCGAGAATCATGAGGTTTCCCACGATTCTCGGTTCTCGATTCTCGATTCTCAGATCTTATTTTTCCATCGTCAGCGAGATGCGTCCGCGCTCGGTTTCTACTTTAAGAATGGCCACATCGATAATATCACCCACCTGCAGGCTCATGCCGGGCGGAACCTGGGTGCGGTGCAGTAAACCATCTTGTTTGACACCGATGTCCACAAAGGTGCCGAAATCCACCACGTTGCGGACGGTACCTTTGAGTTTCATCCCCACGGTGAGATCTTCCATCTTCAGCACATCCGAGCGCAAAATGGGCGCGGGGGTGTCTTCGCGCGGGTCGCGCCCCGGACGCACCAACTGCTCAAGGATGTCGGTGAGCGTAGGAACACCGCAGCCGATCTGGCTGGCCAGTTCGTGCATCGGCTGGTTTTGCAGCTTTCCCACCGCCTTGCGTCGCTCTTCCAACGTTGAATCCATGCGGATGCCGGCCATTTCAAGCACCGCGTTGGCAACCGGGTAGCTTTCAGGGTGGATTGCGCTGCCATCCAATGGGTTTTTCCCACCGCGGATGCGCAGGAAACCGGCAGACTGTTCAAACGCCTTGGGGCCCAGCCCTGGAACAGATTTGACCGACTCGCGGTCTTCAAATATCCCTTTTTCATCGCGAAAAGCGACCATTTTTTCGGCCAGTTTCTGGCCGATGCCTGAAACATAAGCCAATAGCGCCGGGGAGGCCGTGTTCACGTCCACACCCACGCTGTTGACAACATCTTCCACCACGCCAGTGAGGGCGGCGGTTAAGGCGCTCTGGTCCACGTCGTGCTGGTACATGCCCACACCGATAGAGCGCGGGTCGATCTTGACCAGTTCGGCCAGCGGATCTTGCACTCGCCGGGCGATCGAAACCGCTCCGCGGATCGAAACGTCCAGGTCAGGCATTTCGGCACGCGCCAGAGGGCTGGCTGAATAAACGGAAGCCCCAGCCTCATTGGTGATCAGGTAACGCACACTGGTGAGTTCACGTGTGATCTCTGCTGCTAGTGATTCCGTCTCGCGTGAGGCCGTGCCGTTACCAATGCTGATTAGGGTTACCCCATGTTTGGAAATCAAGTCCTTGATCTTTTCCTTGGATTCCTGCCATTTGCGCTGCGGCTCGTGCGGGTAGATCGTACCGGTATCCAACAGTTTGCCGGTAGGGCCAACCACCGCCAGTTTCGTGCCGGTGCGGAACCCGGGGTCCAGGCCGATAACGGTTTGGCCGGCCATTGGAGGCTGACCAAGCAGCGCCTTAAGGTTGGCGGCAAAGACCTTGATGGCGTGCGTTTCGGCGCTTACGGTCAGTTCGCGACGCACATCGCGTTCGATTGCCGGCAGCAGCAGCCTTTCGGCCGAATCGTTGATCGCTTCCTCAAGGTCAGCGCAGAAAGGCGAACGCACGTCCGGGCGGTAGTAATCCACGATCGAGCTCTTCCAATCCTTTTCTTCGAGGGTCACCTTAACACGCAGAACCTTTTCTGTTTCGCCGCGGTTGACGGCTAGCACCTGGTGCGGACGCAGGCGGCTTACCTGCGATGTGAATTCGTAATACGTGGCGTAAACGGACTTTTCGTCCTTGGCGTCATCGATATGTTCACTCGTGAAGATACCAAATTGCATTGCCTTGCGACGGGTGGATGCCCTTACTTCCGCTGAATCACTGATCGTTTCAGCCGCAATGTCGCGAGCGCCTGCCAGGGCGTCATCCACGGTTTCGACCTGTTCGTTCAAAAAGCCCTGCGCCATTTTCAGCGCGTCCCCAGGAGTCCGCGCCTGGGTCAAAATCATGTCGGCCAAACCCTGCAACCCTTTTTCACGGGCAATGGAGGCGCGGGTGCGACGCTTGGGTTTGTAAGGCGCGTAGAGGTCCTCCACCGCGGTAAGGGTGTCGGCGGCTTTTAGTTTTGCGAGCAGTTCAGGGGTCATCTTGCCCTGCTCCTCGATGGAGGCGATCACCGCGTTGAGCCGTTCTTCGAGGGCGCGACCTTTTTCAAGCAAAGTTTGCACCTGGCGTAATTGTTCCTCATCGAGGGTACCGGTGGCTTCCTTGCGGTAACGGGCAATAAAGGGGACTGTGGCGCCTTCATCCAGCAGTTCCATGGTCGCAGCCACCTGGGTTGGGCGGATATTAAGTGCCTTGGCAATATCTTGAGCGAAGTTGAGCATTTAAGTTCCTATGATTATGAAATATTGAGAGCGAGGGATATTTTAACACAACCACCACAAAGTAATTGGGAGCAAAGGTATTTGCTGGCATTGTTGAAGTGATTCTTCGACACAGATCAAATCTTCATTGTAAGAACAGAATAACAAAGATTATACAAAGATTATACTTTTTTGTCTGTAATTATTATAATTAGATAAATTAGATAGGATTTATTGTTATTACACATTCGCACATAAATGAAACCGGACTCGTTTATCAATTAACTCTAATACTGCCAATCAAATTTCTTATGGCAAAGGTGATGAAATGAAAACCCTCTCCTGGAAAATCAAGTTAGTCTCCATTACTGCTTCTCTGGCTATCCTATTTGGTATACTGCCTGCTTCACCTGTCACTGCTTCTTCAAACAATATCTCTCTCGACGAGTTCAAATCTGCCGTCAGTTCAACCAACACCTCGAAGTTGGTGGGGTTGTTTGTTGAAGAGGTCTTGGCAGTTAGGGTGGTTCAGCAATCTTCAGGCAGCTATGTTTCAAGCATAAAAAATTCAGTCACTCAATTCGGTCAAGCAGATTATTTTGGATCAATTGGTTTAATCGCTCACAATTACCTGTCAGGAGCAAATTTTTCAAGACTTTATATCGGTACAAAAATTTTACTGATTTATGATGATGGCAGTTCGAAAGAATACACTGTGACCACTATTAAACGATATCAAGCACTAAGCCCGGATAATCCATATTCCGATTTTATCAACCTGGACGAGCCCGACATTCACGTATCAAGCACGAACGTTATCAATGAGATTTATGGCAGAAGCGACAGTCTTGTGCTGCAGACCTGCATCAGCAAGGACGGAAACCTAAACTGGGGACGTCTCTTTATCATTGCCTCTCCTGCCGGCTAGGATAAGAGTATTGTCTCTACTCCTCAAGAATAGGGATAGGAAAAGTCCCCAAATTTCTCTCGCGCGCAGGCAAAGAGCAACGCAGAGGAATCCTTCTTGTAAGGTCGTATGGCTATACGCCCCTACCACAGACCACGAACAACACCAAAAAAACGAAAATTTCTTATAGAGGCGCATGGTTGTGGTATAGGTAAACACCTCGCAAAACACTCCTCAGGAGCGAGCCCGATCAAAGAAAACCTGCAAAACCAGGTTCACAATTCCCGGTTTTGCTATACAATCAACCCACCACTCCACGACCTCGAGGTGAACATGTATTTTCTGCTCGGCATTGACGATACCGATTCACCAGGGTCCGCGACCACTTCTGACCTGGCACTCGCTCTCGGGCTGCACTTTGAAACCCTTGGACTTGCCGGGTTGATTAGCTTATCGTGCCATGCCCTCTACAATCACCCCACCCTGGCAGGTTCTTGCTCCAACCGCGCGTGCTGCCTCATGCTGGACGCCGAACCCCACCGCGCCAGGGATCTAGAACTTGGATGTCGTGAATACCTGCGGCGCGAAGCAGCGCCAGGTTCCAGCCCTGGCTTTGCCCTCGCCTCGTATAACCAGTTCGACCCGGAAGTGGTTGTGTGGGGAAAAACAGCGTGCTTTACCTTACTCAACCGTCAAGATGCCCTGTCACTTTGCAGGCATGCCGGTATTTCAATCTCCGGGCTGGCCGGAAGCGGATGCGGTGTCATCGGTGCTCTGGCTGCTGTAGGACTGCGCTTTGAGGGCTCCGACGGCTGGATAGAATGGATGCCTGGTCTTGCCGCGCTTAACGGCGTTTACACCCCGGTTACCCTTTCAGACGCGATCCATTTTGACCGGGTCGAATCCGAACACGGCAGACGCCCCGCCCTGGATGACCGCATCCTGATCGCCTCCCGTCCGCGACCTGTAATGCGAGGAGGCAACATCACGTTGCTGCTTACAGCAGCAAAAAGAGGAAGCGACCATCACTGGGAACCGATCATCCCAAAAAAGGATTAATATTTTCTAACCTTTAAGTCATTGTCAAACCTCCTAAAAGCGTCCATACTTAAATCATCAACCCTTAGGAGGTGTGAAAATGAAAAAATGGTTTTCTGTTCTTTCCATTGCGCTAATCATTACCGTCTTATTTCTGGCTGCCTTGCCATCCCAAAGCGCCGCGGCAATTCTTATCCCCACATATCCACTTGCCAGCGGTGATTGGAGCGAAGGTGACCCTGTTGATGTGGATCTGGTAACGAACCCAGCCCCAGAGTGGTTGCAACTCCTTGCCGGCGGAACCAAGATTTCTGAGGCAGGTGAGATCTGTCATCCCTTCCGTGGTGGACAGTTTTATTGGGTCGGTGAGATCCGCCAATTAAAAGACGGTAAGTGGGTTAAACTGGCTACGACAGTAGATTGGTCTCCCAACAAGGAGGGTAAGTTGATGGCATGCGCCACCGCCCCAGCTGCTGGAACCTACGCGTTGTTCGCCTGGTTTGATGCACCCGAAGGGTATGTCGAACCACAGATGATCATCTTCAATTAAACGGTTTCAATGACAGATGTAGTGCGACTCCATCTGTTTTTTTTATCACCCGGAATTTGAAAGAGGAGAAAAATGAAACGTGTTTTAGCCTTGTTTTCCATTATTACGATTATCCTGCTTCTGGGGTTGATGGTATTCCCTTCCCGGACCGCTTCGGCAGGCTTTTTACCTCAAAATAACCCGTTAGCGAGCGGCGATTGGACCGAAGGGAACCCGGTTGAAGTGGATCTTGTTACCAACCCTGCTCCAGCCTGGCTGCAACTTGTGGCTGGTGGTACCAAGACCATAGAGGCGGGTGAGATTTGCCATCCCTTCCGCGGTGGTCAGTTCTATTGGGTCGGAGAGATCCGCCAATTGAAAGATGGTAAATGGATCAAGCTCGCCACCACTGTGGATTGGTCTCCCAACAAGGAAGGCAAGTTGATGGCGTGCGCCAACGCTCCCGCGGCTGGCATTTACGCGCTCTTCGCGTGGTTTGATGCACCAGAAGGATACGTCGAACCAAGTTCCTACATAGAACCAGCTTAGACCTTAAGAAATAATGGGTGGCATTTTCTACTGCCACCCATTATTATTTGTGTCTACTTGATCAACCTTGACCTTTTTTAAAAATTGAATCGCCAATTCTTCGCCAAAAATCTGGAATTAACCAATCATTAATCCTATTTTTATTGCATAGAAGCAGTAAACCCCACATACTCAATTACAGCCAAATAAGTAGAGAGGAATTTATGAAGAAGATATTGTTTAAATCGGTGTTGGTATTATCTGTATTAGGACTAGCCTTGGCGACTCTGCCACTAGGTGAAGTCAACGCGCTTCCAGATCCGGTCAACATACCCCTTGATACCGGCACTTGGACAGCCGGCAATGATTTCTATGTTGATCTGTCAGTCAACCCCGCGCCAGCGTGGTTGCAACTTATGGGCAAGGGAACCAAGGTTGCCGAAGCGGGTCAAATCTGTCATCCATTCCGTGGGGCGCAATTCTATTGGGTTGGAGAAATTCGCCAGCTAGTTGCCGGGGATTGGGTCAAACTCCCCACTACTGTAGACTGGGTCCCTTCCAAGGAAGGCCGGTTGATGGCTTGCGCCATGGCGCCCGCCGCCGGCAAATACGCGTTATTTGGTTATTTCAGCCCGCCAGCCGGATGGGTTGAACCCGCTGAGGAAGATGAAATTTTAGTAAAGTTGGATTAATAACAAAGAGCAGTTCAAAAAATGGACTGCTCTTTTATTTTTTGATCAAACTTTTCGAGCCTTGAGCGAAAACATCAAAGGGATCGGCTTGGCGCCGTCCGGAAAGTTCCAAATACCCTTGCCGTCTGGGATCAAAAAAGGGAGCTGCTGGTAGACCGTATAGGGGAATTCGTGCAGGAACTCGATCGTCAGGCCGTTGTCGATCAAGGAAGTGACGATCTCCCCCAGGGTGTAGTTCCACCCGTATTCCAGGTTAACCTTGGTTTCAGCAGTGGGGTCCGCGTAAGACCCGGCTACTTCGAATTTCAAGGCTTCTTTTAAGAAGTAGGGATAGCGATATTGCAGCGATTGTGCTTCGTCATCGAAGACCATGGCGAAGGGGTGCATTTCAGCGATATAGAAAAAACCGCCCTGCCGAACATAAGACGCCGCGATCCGCGCCCAGCGGGGAATATCAGGAAGCCAACTCAACACGCCGTAGGATGTGTAAACGACGTCATATTGCCCAAGCAGATTCTGAGGCAGGTCATAAAGGTTGCAGCAGACAAAACGGGCATCTAACTGGCAATCAGAAGCCAATTGCCGAGCGGCTGTGATCGCCTCTTCCGAGTAATCCATGCCGGTGACGTGAGCGCCTAGCCGCGCCCAGCTGAGCGTGTCGAGACCAAAATGACACTGCAAATGGAGCAGGTTCTTGCCCTCAACATTGCCAACCTCGCCGAGTTCGAGGGGATTCAACTTGTTCACCCCTGCTTTGAATTCGTCAACCCCATAGAATTGCGAGCGCATGTTAATGGGCACGAGTTCATCCCAATGGTTACGGTTGAGGTCCATCAACCCACGATCTTGTTCATCCACCATGCTTAATCCCTCCGATCTTCTGGAGGGATTTTATCATTTTTTAATCTATAGACGGCACGGGTTCCTTCGGTCCCCGCTGTCTGCCCAGGTGGAAATCAATGTTAACCTGATTTGATCTCGATTTTATGTGACAACTTCGCTGCCGCGGGGGTCTTTGGCAGGGTGATGGTTAGAACGCCATTCTTGAATACCGCTTCAACTTTTTCAGCTTCAACTTCACTGACCAGCGGAATCACCCTTTGGAAAGAACCGTAATTGCGTTCGATTCGATGGTAATTTTTACCTTTTTCTTCAAGGTCATTTTTCTTTTCGCCGCTGATCACCAACGCTTCATTTTCCAATGCGATCTGGATGTCTTTCTCTTGCATACCTGGTAATTCAGCGGTTACTTGCATGGCTTGATCGGTTTCACTCACATCTATTCGCGGTAAAAAATCAGTGATGTTTCTCATGGATGAAAGTGGCAGCAGGGTGAAAGGATCGCTGAAGAACTGGTCAAACATACGGTTCATCTCATTTTGGATCGCCATCACCGGGGTTTCACTTTCGCGCCGGGTTGGCATATTCATGCCTCGGCGCTTCAAAGGAAGAATGGTTTTGTTCATGATAGACCTCCTTTTGGTCACCTGATAAAGTTTTGTTGACACCCATTTTATAAAATATAAATATTAAAGGTTTGAAAGCGAAATATTAGAGAATTATTAAAAAAGCGACCCTCCGCTGGTTGAGGGGGGCAACCAGCAGAAGGTCAACAATATTATATCCTTATACTTACGTTTTTAAAGTTAAAAGTTAGTTAATATGTTAGTTTTTTTAAGAATCCTGCCATCCAATGCGAGCGAACCACAATCCTCTTCGAACACGAGCAGCGGATTAATCTCGGCTTCTTCGATCTCGGGGAAGTCTAGCGCCATTTGCCCGAGCCGCTGGATGCAATCCACCACCGCGTCCAGATCGGCTTTTGGCGAGCCCCTGAAACCGGTTAAGAGACGGCCCGCCTGGGTTTCGAGGATCATTTCGCGGGCTTCGTCGGCGCTGACCGGCGCGACCCTGAAAGCAACATCCTTGAATAATTCCACGTAAATGCCGCCAAGACCGAACATCATCACCGGGCCAAAGCCTTTATCGCGTTTCATCCCAACGATCACCTCCCTGCCCTGCGGTGCCATCGGTTCGATCAGCACTCCTTCGAGCTGAGCTTCGGGTAGTTTGGCGTGGATGTCGCTGAACATGTGTTCATACGCATTGATGACTGATGGAGCGTCTTGCAGGTTCAAACGAATCCCACCCAGATCGGATTTGTGCAATATCTGGGGGGAGACGATCTTCATCACCACGGGGAAACCCAGTTCCGCCGCGATTTTTGCCGCTTCCACAGGGTTCCTGGCTATGCCGCCCCCCACAACGGGGATGCCATAAGCGGCCAGCAGCGGGCGGGTCTCGGCTTCTCCGAACACCTCCGCGCTGCCCGGGGCGCGGAGCAATCGCTCCGCAACCACCGTGTCAATCCCTTTGAGAGTCTCGGCACGCTGGGCTGGTTTTTTCTTCCACGCGGAGTATGTCAGCATGGCTTTTAACACACTACCCATAGACTCGGGGTGAGCGTACATAGGCACGCGATTGGCGTGCAAGGTTTGCCTGGCAGCGCCTACTGAAACATCTCCCATAATGCAGCTTAAGACCGGCTTTGACGAGCCCTTTGAAGCGTCTACAATCGCCTGGGCAACTTCCACCGGATTCACCAGGGCTTGAGGCACTAGAATGGGCAAGACAATATCCACATTTTGGTCTTTGAGCAGAGTGCTGACCGCCAGGCCGTAATCGCTGCCCTCGGCTCCGCCCAGCATATCCACCGGGTTGCCAACCTGCGCGCTGGGGTTAAGATGCTGGCGCAAGGTAACCCGGGTGTTTTCTTCGAGATCTTCAAGGGTCAGTCCGTTGGCTGAAAGCGCGTCAGATGCCAGGGCGGCCGGGCCGCCGGCGTTGGTAATGATGACAGCGCGTTTGCCGCTTGGGAGTGGTTGAAAATCAAACGCCATGGCCACATCAAAAAGTTCGGCAACCGTGTTGACCTCGATCACCCCGGATTGTTTGAAAGCCGCCTGATAAGAAGCATGTGCTCCCGCGAGCGAGCCGGTGTGCGATGAAACCGCGCGTGCGCCAGCGGAGGTGCGGCCGGCTTTGAGCAGAACGATCGGTTTGATTCGCGAAACGCGGCGGGCGACCTCCAAAAAGCGCCGACCGTCGCGGATCTCTTCCACGTAAGCGGCAATTACGGTGGTTGTTTCATCTTCACCGAGATATTCGATCATGTCAGTCTCGGTAACATCCGCCTCGTTGCCCAGGCTGATGAAATGCGAGAAACCCACTTTCTTGCCCTGCACGTGATCGGCAACACCACCACACACCGCCCCGGATTGCGAGACGAACCCGATGCCACCCGCGTCTGGCAGACCGCTGATGAAGGTGGTGTTCAACCCATTGTGAAGGTTGACTGTGCCCACACAATTGGGGCCAATTAAGCGCATGCCATAACGCGCCGCAATCTCAAGGCACTCCTTTTCAAGGTCCTGTCCGCCAGAACCGACTTCCTTGAATCCGCCCGAAATGATCACCACGGCCTTAATCCCACGCTGGCCACAGGCTTCGAGGGTTTCAGGGGTTGCCGCGGCTGGTAGCACAATCACAGCCAACTCCACGGGGTCGGGTACGGCGCTGATCTCGGCAAAACACGGCTTTCCCAAAATGTCGGCGGAGCCCGGGTTGACCGGATAAACCTCGCCTGGGTAGTTGAACTGGATCAGGTTTTTCAGAATTCCGTAACTGAGCTTGCGTGGATTGGAAGAAGCACCGATCACCGCGACTCCGCGGGCTTTAAAAAACGGTGTTAAGGAAGAGGGCATGGGTTGTCCTTTTTAGGATAATTTTGGTGGATGCCATGATTATAACAAGATTGGATCGGGCTTAAGGGGTCGGCACGAGGGTTGGCCAGGCCGCCATGTAGAAATTCATATAATCTGCTGTGTGAGCCAGCCAATAGTCGCGGTTGTGAGCGCCCGGGAAAATATGGAATTCATGCGGAATTTTGGAACCCTGGAGGATGCCGACAAAATAATCGATATCTTCCTGGAGCATGTCTTTTTCACCGCGGTCAAGGTAGATACGCGGAAATTCATCCGTGCTGTGCGTCTCAAGCTGTTTCTGCACCACACTGCCTTCGCCATACATCAAGCCGAAGGAGTGACCGCCAAAGGTGCCAAACAGGTCAAAGTTACGCACCGCCAAACGGATGGCCCATCCGCCCCCGCGCGAGATGCCGCCAATGGCGCGGCAGGCGCGTTCAGTGCAAGTAGCGTAATTGGCATCGACCCAGGGGATGAGGTCATAAAGCACCACGTCATAAAACTTCGATTCGGTGGGTGGGTCAAAGTTACGCTCTTCGAATGGAAAAACCATCATGAAGGGAGCCTGCCCATTAACGATTGCCTGGTCGGCGATCTGTTTTACCCCCAGATCAAGCCAGTAAAGGTCATCCATCGTTTGACCGTGCAACAAGTAGAGCACCGGGTAGCGTGAGGAGCGTTGGTAACAAGGAGGAAGGTAAACCGAGACTGTCAACGGCTCGCCCAGGGCCATGGAATCGATCTGCAGACGCTGCACACTGCCGCCATCTTCTTTGCAACCCTCCGGGGTGGGGGTAAAGGTTGGTTCCTGCGTGACGGTCGGCGCGAGTGTTTCAAGCGTATCCAGAAACGGTGTGGCCAATTCTTTAATGGGATCATCCGCAACCATAGTGGAAATGGGTGTCGATTGCCAGATCTGACTCAAAGAATCAGAAAGCGCGCAGCCTGCCGCAACCATAGCAGCAGCCACCAAGATCACCACGACGATGATTTTCTTGACGCTCGGGTTCCGGAAAAAAACACTCATATCCTGGGAACCTCGTTCTCGGCTTCCGGCCAGACGGGCAGGAACATCATCCATTGCGTGGGGTCAACCCGGATGAATCCCTCAATGACCTTGAGAATTTTCTCGGCGTTGACCATCAACTCTTCATGCGGGTCAGGGTGGCGGTCGAGTAGGAGCGGATCCGAGATGTCCGCGGTGCTGATGCCGTTTTTCTGGGTGTGGAAGTTGACCAAAATAACCTCGGCATCCGTTTTGAGAGCCAATTTTACGTAAGCAACAGGCAGCGCGGCTGGGCGCCCAAAGAACTTTGGCACGTAAGCCGATTCGTGATGCGGACGGTCAACACCTGTTAAGACAACACCACCGGCTTGAAGCCGTTGGCGCGCGAGTTGAAGCGCTTCCATATTCATGGGCAGCACTTCCATGCCGCGCTCGTTGCGCAGCTGATTTTGCCAAAGGTAGCCGCGGTTCGGGTTCGGCACCGCGAGGGTGAGAAATTTGAAACCGAGCTGAATCAGCCGAAACCCGCTCACGTTGAAACCGGCCAAGTGCGGCATCAAGAGCAACGTGCCCCGTTTTCGTCGCCCTAACTTGCACTCTTCGATCAACGCACGAAACTTTTGGGAGATATCCGCAAGACGGGTGATCTGATTAGGCCGGTCAAGGTTGTGATAGAAGTCGTAGAGTGACCTTCCTTGTTGCTGATAGACCCGGCGAATCGCCTGGCGCAACTCGCGCGCGCTGAGCCTGCCGCCATTCGCCACCCACTGATTCACCATGATCGCCCTGAAAGTGGGGCTTAATACACGGTTGCCCAGAAAGTAAGCGATAAGTGCGGCTACAGGGTGCCCGATAAAGGGGGGCAATCCCTGGCTAAGGGCCAGGATCGAGGCTGTGCCTATTGTTTGGGTTGTTGAATCTGAAATAGTCATCTCTTTGTAAGGTATTGTATCTAACTCACAAGTTTTTAGGAATAGCCGATCAATGGTTAGTATCTTTTTTGCGGTCAACGTGTTAATTTAATGGTTATGGTAGAATGACCGTTAAGGGGTTAAACCCAAATATCCCAGTTTCGTATCGGAGAAAATTATGCCAGCTTCCACTCCAGTCGTTAAGAAAGATAAACGCGCCCGCCGCTCTTGGTATTTTTATGATTTTGGTAATTCTGCTTACGCGGCCGTGGTGCTTTTAGCGGTTTTTTCCGCTTATTTCAAGGGAGTCGTGGTCGCGGACGGTGCTGAAGGAACGCGCTTGTGGGGTATTGCTGTCGGTGCGGCAGCCATTATCGTCGCCATTATTTCCCCGATCTTGGGCTCGATCGCTGATTTCTCGCGCGCCAAGAAAAAACTCCTGTTCGTATTTACGTCTGTTTCCATCGTGTTCACAGGTTTGCTCTTCTTCGTCCGAAGCGGCGACGTGCTCATGGGCATGGCCTTTTTCATCCTGGCCGAGATGGGTTACCGCGGCGCGCAAGTCTTCTATGACGCCCTGCTCGTGGATGTCGCCACCCCTGAAACCATAGGTGACGTTTCTGGCAAGGGTTGGGCGATCGGTTCGATCGGCGGCGTGGCCTGCCTGGGCATCGTCCTCGTCATGATCAAAGTGCTTGGTCTGGAACCCTTTTGGGCCTTCCCCGTCACTGCCGTCTTCTATCTTCTCTCTGCCCTTCCCACCTTCTTGTGGGTCAAACAGATCAACGAACCTGAAAAACTACCGGCCGGTGAAACCACTTTTGGCCTGGCTTTCAAAAAACTGGCACAAACTTTCCGTTCGATTAAAAACTACAAAGAATTCGTCAAGTACATGGTCGCCTTCTTGATCTACAACGATGGCATCATGATGCTGATGGATTTCGCCGCCATCATCGGCGCCACCCTTTACGGTATCAACCAGACACAACTTATCATCTTCGTGATCATCATCCAGATCACCGGGGCGGGCGGAGCATTGCTCTTTGGCAAGATCGCGGATCGCGAAAGCAGCAAGCAGTCGATCATCATTTCGTTGATCATCTTGATGATCTCGGTGGCCACGCTTTTCTTTATTCGCGACAACGTGGTTTTATTCTTCGTCGTCGGCGCTTTCGCCGGGTTCAGCCTTTCAGGAGCCCAGGCCGTCAGCCGTTCGATGGTCAGTCAATTAGCCCCACAAAACAAGACCGCCGAATTCTATGGTTTCCTGTCTGTGGCCGGCCGAACTTCCACCTTTATTGGCCCACTCGTGTTTGGTACCCTGCAATACCGGGCACATAACTGGTACGTCAATCACGGATATGATGCCATCACCGCTGAACACAACGGTCTATACTGGGGCATCGGTTCGATCATACTCTTCCTAGTGGTCGGTTTGTTCCTCTTGATGTGGGTACGCAAGGTGACTCACAAAGATCCAATGGTCTACAAGGACTAAACTTTGAAACCGCCAGAATTGCTCTGGCGGTTTTTTTAACCAAGAAAGTATAATTAGTTTATGACACAACCCATCCGATACCCCCGCCGGCGCGCCATCCGCGCCATCTTGAAGAGCGGCATCGCCCTGGCTTTTGGCGTGCTCGCCAAATTCGACTATGAAGGTCTTGAGAATATCCCCACCAGAGGGCCTCTGCTGGTTGCAGCCAATCATTTTCATTTTCTCGACCCGCTGGCGTTGATCCACACCGCGCCGTGGACGCTTGAATTCGTGGGCGGCGCGCAAACCCCCAACGCTCCGAGCACGGTGAGCTGGCTCTCAAAATCCTACGGGGTCATCCCCACTTACCGCGGAACCGGTTCCCGTGAAACCCTGGTGAACGCCGAACACATCCTCAAGCAAAACGGTGTGATGGCCATCTTCCCCGAAGGTGGCAGTTGGGCAACGGTGCTGCGCCCCCCGCGCCCTGGAACCGCCTTTTTAGCCTGGCGCACCAACGCCCGCATCCTGCCCGTGGGTTTGGATGGTCTGGTTGGCTTCTTCCAGCGTATCAAACTGGGGCAACGCGTGCGCGTGACTGTAAAATTCGGCAAACCCTTCGGCCCGGTTGTGGGGTCAGAAGGCAGCCGCCCCGGTCGCGCGGAACTGGATGAGATCGGTCATAACATCATGCGTGAGATCGCCCTTCTGCTGCCCCCTGAAAGGCAAGGCTTCTACTCGCCAGACCCGGCCATCCGCGAAGCCGCCAAAGGCACTGAGGTCTACCCCTGGGAAAACGCTTCTGAAATTTAGTATTGATTAGCCGGTGAAATTCACCGGCTTTTTTATTAATCCCTGAAACCGTTTTTGCGCTATGATTAGTTTGTCGACTCGTTAAACGCTAAAGTGAGGTCAAAGATGAAAAAAGTCCTCGTCCTGGTTGCGGTCAGCATGTTGCTAATGGCTTGCAGCCTGCCTTTCACCCTAAATTGGAACACCCCCGAACCCACAGCAGAGCCCATCTCGATCACACCTGAGGTTATCGTCACGGCTGAACCCGCGGTGACTGTAGCGCCCGCGACCGTCGAACCCCTGACGGGCATCGAGTTGAATCTCGGCGGCGTCTACATGGTGCTACCGCCCTGCCTGGCAGCCGGCGCGGTCGGCGCGCTTGAACCCGCCATGCCCCCCGATCCGCAGGGTGGACCGGGGAGCGTCTACCCGGAAAATCGCCTGATCACCTTCCAGAGCTACCCGCTGGTTGGCAAATTCTTCGAGCCCGAAATTCACGTCTACCCGCTGGCGGAATACACCGCCATGCTCGATACCGTGGATGACACCGTGGCAAACCTGCAAGCATTGATCTCCAATCAAACCGCCGACCCCGCCACGGCAATCCCCTTCCTGCCCGGTTTCAACGCCGCCCAGGTCTTCCGCGCCCAGGTGAAATATGTTAATTTCGCCAATGGACAGGGTGTGCGCTTTTTGACCGAGTACGGCCAATACTCCGCGCCGGTGAACAACCACGACCTTTTTTATACCTATCAGGGCCTCACCGCGGATGGCGCCTATTGGGTCTCGATCATCTTCCCGGTCAACGCCGCCTACCTGCAGCCCAGCTTCGACGACCCCACCCTGCCCCCCGGCGGCGTGGCCATGCCTGATTACACCTCCGCACCCGAAGCTGATATACAGGGGTATTACACCACGATGAAAACCATGCTCAATACCACACCCGATAATCAGTTCAGCCCAGGGTTGGACTGCCTCGACCAGTTCGTCCAGTCGCTCAGCATCGGAAATTAACCCGGTTTGTAGGAGTAAGAGCCTGCGGTTTGCAGGCTCTTCTTTTTTATGTCTTTTTTCAATTACAATTGAGCCCATGAAATTTTCGCGCCGCGCTTCGATCCTCCTCGTGGTCATGATCCTTATGACCGCGTTTTTCCATTCGCCGCGAGACGTGTCTGCCCAAACCCCAGGGCTGCTCTACACCGTTCAGGTCGGCGACACGCTCAGCAGCATCGCCAGGGCGTTTCACACTTCCCCGGCCTGGATTCGACAATCCAACTATTTGCCCAATGGTGATACGCTCACTCTTGGACAAAGGCTGGTCATTCCAGGGTTTGAGGATGTGGTGGGTGAAGCCATCCGGGTGAGTTTGCCCTTTGGTGAATCATTGGCGGCATTCAACCGCTCCACCCACCAACCTCAGGAATTGTTGGACCGGGTCAATTTCATCACCAGTCCCGATCAATTTTTCGCTGGCGCGCCTTATTACATCATGTTTACCGACCAGCCCGCCCAGGTAGAAGTTCCACTCACCGCCGGGAACACCAGCCTGGAACTGGCAGTGGAGCACCGCACCAGTCCGTGGACGGCTACCGTGTTTAATGACCTCAAGGCTCCCTGGCGGTTGCTTGTCAACGACGTACTCTTTTTCCCCGACGCGAGCGCGGTGGGCGGGGTATTACTCGAGGCACCGCCAGCGATGACAGTTGCCCCTTTTCCGCTGCTGGAAGGCAAGACCACTGAACTCTCTGTAAATTTACCTGCTGGCGCGAAATTAACCGGGTGGCTTCAATTTGAGATCAACGATTCGCTGGGCACTGAGCAAAGCTATGCGCCCGTTCAAGCCCCGCTGCGCTTCTTTTCCACCGGTGACGGCAAGGCCGTGGCATTTCAAGGCGTGCACCGTTTTACCCGGCCGGGTTTGGTGCCAATGCTGCTCACTACCACTTTTATGGATGGATCGACGTTTTCGATGCAGCAGAACCTGCAAGTTAAAGAAATGGATTACGGTCAAGACGTGCCCTTCATCGTTGCCGATAATTATGTCGACCCCGCCGTGACCCTGCCAGAATGGCAGCAAGTGAAACAATTCTTTCAGGCTGCCCCTGCCGAGAAACAATGGGGGACGGGGTTCGTGCCGCCAAGCCCAAACCCTGAGGCGATCACCTCATTTTATGGCCGGGTGCGCTCTTACAACGACAGCCCTTACAATTATTTCCACAGCGGAATCGATTTTGCCGGCGGTGAATCTACCCCAATTTTCGCAGCCGCCGCCGGGGAAGTGGTTTTTGCCGGCGAGCTCACTATCCGCGGCAACACCACCATCCTTTCTCATGGTTGGGGGGTTTACACCGTCTATATGCATCAGTCGCGAATTGATGTGCAAACTGGTGATTTTGTGGAAGCAGAACAACCCATCGGCATGGTCGGCGGCACCGGACGCGTCACCGGTCCGCATTTGCATTTTGAAGTTATCGTCGGCGGGATGCAGGTCGATCCCGAAGAATGGCTGCAGGGCGGTTACTAAATCCAGTAATAACAAATAATGCGCAGGTGAGGGAAATAACAAACCCGGGTTCATATGAACCCGGGTTCTTTTTAGTTATTGGTATTTTGATTTTTCAACCAGGTCGCGGAGCTTTTCTTCTTCGCTCTTTTCGGCCACTCGCGGTTTCTCGTTAGCAGCCGCTTTTTCGGCTTCTTCCGCTGCTCGCAGGATTTCGTACGGCATGGCGCGCATCACGCTCCAGCGGCCGCAATTCTCGCAGCGGTCAAATTTGCCGATGGCGATGTTGAACCCCCAGACATGGCGCGGGGTCGGCCTGCCACATTTAGAGCAGATCGTGCCACCAAAATAACCATAATTACGCTGTGTGCCAGGAGCCACCCCGTTGGGGTTGCGTTTGCGCATGACCAAGAACTGAACCACGCCGATCACCACCACGATCCCGAGCACCAGCCCCAGCAAGGGAACGATGATCTTTTGCGTCGCCTCTGATTCCATTTCTGAAGTGACAAAATTCATATGGCGAGCCGGGGTGGTAAGCACCTCTCCACTGGTAGTGGTTACTTCCGCGGTAAGGTCGTGCCATCCAAAATCGTATTGGCTGGTGTTGAATTGAAACTTATACGGGTCTTCGGTTACCGTAGCCATCACCTCGCCGTCAATGAGAAAAGTCACCGACTGGATGCCAACCGGCTCGATCACCCTCAGGCTGAAGAGCCCGCGAATATCCGCGCCGGCGCCGAAGCCAAAATCTCGGTTCAGGTTCAGGCGGTACTCCGCGGGCGCGGGAGTCTGCGCCAGAACCGGCTGAGAGATCAGACTGGCCACCACGACTACCAGCAATAAAATGCTAAACAGTTTATTAGATTTCATAATTACACCTATTTCCACCGAGTGAGGATGGTCTCTCGCCTGAAAAGTTTGGCAGCGAGACGGATCAAGAAGAAGTCAACAATTAAAAGCACCGCGGAAGCGATCAGCACCAGTTTCGGGCTGAGAATCACCAAACCAGCCAGTTGACCGAAGAGGACCATCATGATCGGCACTACCAGCACAGCCGAGATCTGTTCGGCTACGCGTGGATCCGCCGTCCGCGAAGAAATAAACATGGCGAAATTGACCGCCATCACCGCCAGCAACGGACCGATCAAGAAGATTGCCAAAACCCAGGTGGAGCCGCCGATATATTGCTGCACCGCCTTACTGATGCCCGTAAGGGGCGAAACCAGCAGGAAAAGCAGGAAGCACCCCCAGGTGGCCGCCACCGCGGGGATTACCGCGGAAAGACCCTTGCCCACCAGCAGTTCTTCGGTGGTGATGGGGGTGGCCAGCAGCGGTTCGAGGCTGTGGGTGGTTTTTTCGCCAACGATGCCGTAAGCCGCGATGGCAATGGGAATCATCAGGGGCATGATCAGGTAAAGCAATAAAAACTCATTGACCATGAAGATCTGCACGCAGTCCATGGTGGGCAGGTTGCCGCAGGTCATGGCGAATTGGGCCGGCACATCCGCGGAATCGCCGCCCGACATGTTGGGATTTGATCCGAAGAAAAAGAACATCCCTAGCGGCAGAAGGGTGAAGATTAACGGCATGAGGATGATGGTAAACAAGACCACACGGTTCTTGAAGACCTCAGCCCATTCTTTTTGAATGATGGTGCGAACACGCGTTAAGTTGAACATGATTATTCCTCCTCGGCGTGGATCATGCGCAGGTAAACGTCTTCGAGCGAGTGGCGCAGCTCACCGACAAAGCGGATATCAGCGCCGGCTTCGACCAGTTTGCGCAAGATGACCGGGTTTTGACCATCGGGGTCGTCAAGACCAACAAGCAGGCTGTCATCCACCTGCTGCACATCTTTAACGAATGGTAGAGCTGTGACCAGGGATTTATATTTCTCGTCCGCGCGCACCAGGTGAAACGCCACCCGGCGGCCGTAAAGTCTCTTGCGCAAGTTGGCAGCGGTATCCACAGCGATCATGCGGGTCTTAAAGATGCCGATGCGGTCGCACAGACGGTCAGCTTCATCGAGGTTGTGGGTGCAGAGGAAGATCGTACGGCCTTCGGATTTAAGTTCGTCGATAAAATCACGCACCAGGCGCGAGGCTTCCGGGTCAAGCCCACTGGTGGGCTCATCCAAAAAGAGCAGTTTAGGTTCGTGTAACAACGCCCGGGCAATAGCCAGTTTCTGGCGCATGCCTTTTGAAAAGCCCCCGGCTTCATCCAGGCGGCGGTCCCAAAGACCGAGCATGCGCAGGTACTTTTCTACGGTACCTTTCACGTCCTTAACACCGTAAAGACTGGCGTAGACGGAGAGGTTCATCTCTGCACTCAGTCGTTCATACATGCCCGGCGTCTCGGTGAGGATGCCCACAGACTGACGGATCTCTTGATCCTGTTTGCCCACTTCAAAACCGTTCACCACGGCTGTGCCGCCCGTGGCCGCGATCAGGCTGGTGAGCATGCGCACGGTGGTGGTCTTCCCTGCCCCATTAGGGCCCAGGAAACCAAACACCTCGCCCTCTTTCACATCCAGGGTGAGACCATCCACAGCGGTGATGAGGGGTTGGTTCTTGCCGACATTAAATGTTTTGGTTAGTCCTTGTGTAGTGATCATTTTCGCTCCTTAACCAAAAAATATACGAAAGCGGGTTGTGCCAGGTTGCGCCAAGATTGAAAACTTCACGATTATACCCCCACCATGCGTGTGGCTTTCAAGGAATTGATATAATTATGCCAGTGATTTTGAAATACACATCCCGCACCACATAAAGCGAGGAAATTTCATGGCGAATGTCTCTCTACCCTGCATTTATTGCGGCGCGGCGAACCCGGCCGGAACCCCGCGCTGCATGGCTTGCGGCGCTCCAATAGATATCCCCGTTCGCCCTCCAGTCACGGTAACCACCGTGGAGAACCCCAACCGCAGCGGGTTTGATACGCGCCCACCAAAGGTCACCCCAACGGAGACGTCCCCTGAGCAGGTCAAAGACGCCCTGGATGCCGCCCCGATTTCGGAACAGTTGAAAGACGGATTGAAAGCCGTGGGGGCTGGCGCGGGCTTGCTTGGCGTGGGCGCCATCATCGCTCGCACCGGGGCTGAAGCCGCCTCGATCGCGCTATCCAGTTTCCTGGTCGGCTTTTTTGCCGGCGGTTCGGGCAGTCTGCTGATCGCGCTGGGCGGAGGTTTGTTGGTGGGGCTGGCGGTAGGGCTGGTGGTAAAACGCTGGCTGGCGGTGATGTTTTCCGGCCCATTCGGCACCGTCCTTGGCCTGGCGGCGGGTTACTTCTTGCAGCCCCTCCTGCCGAATCTGCCGCTTCAAGCGCTATTAGGGGTGGCAGGCGGCATCTTGTTCTCCTTCCTGGGTGGCTGGCGCGGATCGACCAGCGGGATCACCGGCTGGTACACCCGGCTTCGTCCATTTTTAGGCGCGCTCGGCGGCATACTTTTTGGTTTGCTGGGTTATGCCCTGGGTTCTGTTATTCGATAGAGGTGGAGTATGAGCGGACCTTATTTTAAAATTGAAATTTTTTGCCCTGATGAAAGCGTGGACGAAGTTCTCGAGGCCCTGGCCACCTGCCATGCCGGTGAGATCGGCAATTACGATCACTGCGCGGCCATTACCCAGGTGAACGGCACCTTCCGTCCAACAGAAGGCGCCAACCCCGCGGTGGGCGAAGTTGGCAAACTCTTCAGCGGTAGCGAGAGCAAGATCGAGATCAACTGCCGGGAAGAATACCTTTTTGAAGCCATCCAGGCGGCGCGCGAAGCCCACCCTTACGAAGAACCTGTGATCAATGTCTTCCCGCTCGCCAACGCGCGCTACGGCGCGACGCAGTAACCCCCCCAGCATTGTTTACATTAAAATTAAACTCCCCAAAATTTCCTTCGGGGAGTTTAATATTTTTGTCAAACCGTTTTATGGGATGGAGACATCAACAGTATTGGAATAAGCCGTACAAGTGTTTCCTGCGATATTCCAAAGGCAAAGCCGAACCACGTATGAGTGTCCTGATGCCAGAGCGCCTATCGTGTACGTCCGTGCGGTGGGGTCGGTTTCAAGATATTGGGCGGCGGCAGGCCAGGTGGGGGTCATCGAGCCTTCAAGCCAGAAGAGCTGGTAGCCATCAGCGTTGTCGCCAGCGATGGTCCATGTGTAAATCGTGGGGTCTACACCATCTTCGGCGAGATCGATATCTACGGTGGCAGTGGAAAACTCAACCACATTTGAGTAAACACCACATCCGGTGCCGCTGTATTTACACACTCGCAGATAATATTTCTGATTGGCAGAGCCAGATACAACCCCTGTTCTCAAGGCACCGTCAGCGACAGCTACCATCGAAGCGTTTTCAAAGGTTGGGGTTGACTGGGTGGTGGAATAAAGGATCTTGAACCCATTCGTGAATGTTCCAGTCGCGTTCCAACCAACCTGGATACCACCCGCGGAACTGTAATCCAAAGCAGAAGTAATTGTAATGGTCGCCGGGTCGGCGGCGAACGCGAAATCAACCACCGATGAGTAGGCCACACAAACTCCGCTGTAATATTTACACACACGCACGTGATATGTCGCGGAAGGGTCACCGGTGATGGTACCCACCCTTAAGGCACCATCGCTGACAGCAACATAACTGTCAGACAGGGTCGGTAACGCGTTGGTCTTTGAGTAGAGAATCTTGAAACCGGATGGGAAGGTGCCCGTGGCCGTCCACGCCACTTCGGCAGAGCCTGTAACCGTGTCGGTAATCCCGGTAATGGAGATCACTGCCGGGTCAGGCGTGGGTGTGTTCACCGTCGGAAAAGTGAAGGTGTAAGTGGGCGAGTAGGCGGCGCAGGTTCCGGTGCTGGTCAAGCGGCAGATACGGTAATAATACTTGGTCGCAGAAAGACCATCCACATAAGCCGAACGGGCTTTGGGATCGCTGATGAAGAAATAAGAATCTGTACCGTAGGTTGGGGTGGCGTTGGTTTTCGAGTAAACGATCTTAAAGCCATACGTGTCTGGGGTTTTCGCATTCCAAGACATGTAAGCCTTGCCATCCGTGCCGCCTTTCACCAGGGTGATCAACAAACCGGAATCTGGGGTGGCGGTTTTCAACAGCCCGGCGATCGGGGTCTTGGTCTTGGCAGCTGCTGTGCCGGTGGCGTTGGCGCTGAGGTTTGGTGTGGGCGTGCCGGGCATAAACGCAAAAATGCCCAGGTCGCTATACACATCGCAGGCCCCGAATAGATAGCGACACACCCGCACGTAATAGATCGTTCCGGGGGTGATGCTGATCTGCGCGGAACGCGCGTCTGGCGAACTGGCCGCCACAGAGCTGTTTTTAGGAAAAGTGGGTAAGCCCTGAGTATCCGTCCAGACCACTTTAAAGCCGGAGGGAGTATCCCCTTCTGCTTGCCAGCTGATAAGAGCCTGGCCGGCAGCTTTCTCCGTGATACCAGTGATAACGATGGAAGCCGGCTGGCTTGTGGCGTCCACCTCCCCACCTTGGGGAGCAGGTGCTTCGGAAGTAACCGTGGGCGTTGGCAGCCGGAGGATGCCGTCTGGGGTCTTGTTCACCTGGGTGGCCAATGCCGAGAGAGTGGCAATTTCGGCCTCTGAGATGCTGGCCGTGGGGGCTTGCGGGGCTAACCCGGCCGGTAGTTCACACCCAGTTGTCAACAATAAGATCAGGATCACCATCGCGAGACAAATTCGTTTGGTCATTTTTTCCTCCTCAGGCATTTCACCACTTTACTAATTATAGCCAATAAGACATTCATGTAGACAAACAGGTTTGTTATTCACCTACGCGCAGTTTTTTTCTCTTTTTTACCTAATGCCATTTTTTAGGTCGTTTTCTTCAAGATGCATAAAATGCAAAATGCGGTGTGCCACGGGAGCTACGATCACTCCCGCGACCACCAGGAAAACGATGCCAGAAAACAACGCGTATATGGATGCAAATATCTTGCCACTTTCCGTCTTGATCACGTCCACTGGGCCCATTCCGCCCAGGATCATGGAGGCGTTTAATAAAGAATCCACCCAAATTAATTTTTCAAAATAATGATAGCCCAAAATACCGATGACCAAAGCGATTGCCAATATCGCCAGGCTGACCAACGTATGATAAAGGAACCGTATGAAGAAACGCCGCCTTGGTAATAATGGTTGGGTACGGTGTTCATACATATTCGTCCTCCTATGAACCTTTCTACTCATGATAAACCCAATTTCCAATTCATTGGCATCGACTCTCCTGCATAAAAAACACCCTCCTGGAATCCAGGAGGGTGTTGTGCAGCTTGGACTTGTTTATTGAACCGGAAGCTCAACCATAACTGGCAGATTGCTTTTGATGGTGGTGTTGTTGCCGAGTTGACCGTAGGTGTTATCTCCCCAACACTGGGCGAAATTCCCAACGCCGGCCAAGACACAGGTGTGGTTGGCTCCAACACCGATGTCATGCACCTGGCCGAGGAATTTCACAAGTGTCGCGGTGGTGGAATCATTGAAGGTTCCATTGCCCAACTGGCCGTTGACGTTATCGCCCCAGCAAGAGACCGTCTCGTCTTGGTTGATCGCGCAGTTGAAAGCCAGTCCGGTGCCAACTTCGAGAGCCAGCAAACTGTCTTCCACTTCCGCGGCGGAGAGGTCAGCGCCCCAACACTTGATCACGCCATCAGCCTGGACCGCGCATCCTGTGCTACCCCAGCGGTTCGCTGAGATCGATAGCGCGTCACCCACGCCATTGACTCCATTATCTTCAAATTTGGTCCAGTTGGCCAGGTTGCCGAGCAAATCGCTGGTGAGCAGAAGTGAGCGACCGCCGGAAATCTGCGAAAGGATTTCGGTCAATTTCGAAAGCACCGGTGAGTCCTGGTTTTCGGTGGTTCCATCGTTCAGTTGTCCGAGGTTGTTCTTGCCCCAACACCAGACTTCATTGTTGCGAAGCTGTGCGCAGGTGAACTCTTCACCGGCAGTGAAAGAGAGAACCGTGTCAGGCAAGTCTATCACCTGGACGGGGACCGAACTGTTTTCAGTGGTTCCGTTACCAAGTTGTCCAGAGCCATTTTCGCCCCAGCAGAACAGCGAGCCGTCGATGGTCAGCGCGCAGGTATGTTCGCTTCCCGCGGCCAGATTCATCACGCCGGCTAACCCTTCAACGTAGACCGGGACAAGTTGGTTGACGAACGTCGCGTTGCCAACCTGGCCTGAGGCGTTGAGACCCCAACAGAGGACTTGCCCACCGAGTGTGGTCATACAAGTGTGCCCGATACCCGAGACGATGATGTTACCACCGGTCACCGGGATAAGCGCCCCACCCGCCGCGCCAGTTACTGGAACCAGCAACGGAGGAGGAGGAATCACAGGAGCGGTTACAACCATGGTGCCAGGCACATAAGAAATTGTGTAATTTGGAGCCACAGCGCCAGCGCAAGAGGTCGGGTAGGTTCCAGCCGGAGAACCGCTGGTGGCTGTGGTGGAACAGACAGGAGGCACAGCTGGGCTGGTTTCACCATTGACGAAACCAGCGTAGCTGGGGGTGATAGCCGGGACAACCGCGCCAGCAACCATAGAGTCACTTGAGGCGGTGATCACCAAGGAAACAGGAGCGATCGTGACCACACCACTGGTGTAGAAGATATAGTAATTCTCATCCGACGCACCCACACATGTGGAAGGATAAGGGCCTACCGGTGAAATGCTGGTGGCAGTCGTGGAGCAAGTCGGAGGTGTTTCGGGTTCAGTGTCACCAGCCACCAGACCGCTGTAACTCGGGGTGATGGTGGGGACGGTTCCGCCGTAATCCATAGTATGGCTGGAAGCCGTGATCATGAGGGTGGCGGGAGTGATAGTCATGTCACCAGCTACATAGCTGATGTCATAGTTCGGGTCCACCGCGCCAGAGCAGGTGTTCACTCCAGGATACGTGTTGACATCCGAGCTGCTAGTGACCGTGGTCACACAAACAGGATCGGTGGTCATCGTAACGGGTTTGGTGCCAGTGGAGTAGCTGGCGGTCACTGTGGGAACCACGTCACCATAAGTGAAGGTGTGGCTCGAGGCGGTAATGACCAAGCGAATTGTTTCCACCGTCATGTCGCCGGGGGCATATGAGATGTTGTAGTTGGCATCCACGGCGCCGGAGCAAGTATTGGCATCATCATAGAAGTTCGCCGGGGAGGTATTGGTAACCGTGGTCGAGCAGGTCGGTAAACCAGCCGGAGCCAGGTCGCCAGCCACCAGGCCAGTGTAACTCGGGGTGATGGTGGGAACCACACCACCATAAGACATGGTGTGCGTAGAAGCGGTGATCAAAAGATCAACCGGCAAGATGGTTACGATGCCTGGCGTGTATGAGATGATGTAATTGTCATCTGCAGCGCCGGAGCAAGTAGATGGATAGGTGGTAACAGGTGAGGTGTTAGTTGCGGTGGTAGAACAGGTCGGCAGAGTGTCAGGAGCGCTATCACCAGCCACCAGTCCGCTGTAACTCGAGGTGATGGTGGGGACGGAGCCGCCATAGTTCATAGAATGGCTGGAAGCCGTGATCATCAACGGAACCGGGTTTACCAGGACTGTTCCAGGAGTGTAAGAGATAGTGTAGTTCGAGTCTACAGCACCGGAGCAAGAGGACGGGTACGAACCCACTGGTGAAGTGTTTGTGGCCGTGGTGGAACAACTCGGTGCGGTCGCGGGGCCGGTATCGCCAGCCACCAAACCGGAATAGCTCGGGGTGATTGTGGGAACCGTGCCGCCGTAATTCATGCTGTCACTGGAGGCGGTGATCATCAGAGGCGCGGGATTGATCGTGATACTTCCCGCGACGTAAGAAATGGTGTAATTGGGGTCAACGGCGCCGGAACAAGTGGTCGGGTAGGAACCCACATCCGAGAAGTTAATCGCCGTGGTCACACAGGTTGGTTCGCTGGTGGTGGCAGGTTTGCTACCGGTTGAGTAAGTGGCTGTGATGGTGGGAACCGGATCACCGTAGGTGATCGTGTGGCTTGAAGCCGTGATCACCAGCACGGCTGCGCCAATTGTCACTGTTCCAGGCACATACGTGATGATGTAGTTGTTGGCAACAGCGTCTACACAATTGGTGGGGTATGCTCCAACAGGTGAAGTATTCGTGGCCGAAGTGTAGCAGATGGGGTGTGTGTCAGGCACTGTGTCGCCAGCAACAAATCCCGAATAGATGGGGACGATCGGTGGAACAGGATCAAGGTAATTGATCGAGTGGCTGGAGGCGGTAATCGTCAAAGGTGCGGGAACGATCGTAACCACACCTGCAACATAAGAAATGGTGTAGTTGGGGTCAGACGCGCCTGAGCAGGTTGATGGGTAAGGGCCGACATCAGAGGTGTTCGTCGCGGTTGTGGAACAAGATGGCGGGGTTGCCGGGGCACTGTCGCCCCCGGTTAAGCCAGTGTAGCTGGCTGTAATAGTGGGGATGGCATCTCCATAGGTCACCGTATGGCTTGAGGCCGTGATCACCAGGGGAACAGGAATGATCGTGACCACACCTGGAACATAGGTGATGGTGTAATTCGGGTCAGCCGCTCCGGAACAGGTTGAGGGGTAAGGGCCGACATCAGAAGTGTTGGTGGCGGTGGTGGAACAAATCGGTAATGTGTCTGGAGCGCTATCGCCGGCCACCAGTCCGCTGTAACCGGGGGTGATGGTGGGGATAGCCGCGCCGTAAGACACGGTGTGGCTTGAAGCCGTGATCACCAACGGGGCTGGAGTAACTGTCATGTTGCCAGCTACGTAAACGATGTTGTAATCAGGGTCCACCGCGCCGGTACAGGTGTTCGCGCCTGGGTAGGAATTCACCGGCGAAGTATTTGTCACGGTTGTGGAGCAAGTCGGTGGTGTAGACGGAGCTGTGTCACCACCCACTAAACCGCTATAACTGGGGGTAATGGTGGGGACAACGCCGCCATAGGTCATTGAGTGGCTGGAGGCGGTGATCGTTAGGGTTGGTTTTTCATAGGTAAACAGAATGCTGCTGATGTCAATCTTGAAAGGTGACCAATCGTTGGTATTAATCTGGTGATTCCACAACGAACTTCTACCGCCAAGGAATTGGCAGTAAGCCGGAGCGGTGTCACCAATGTAATCACCCCCGCCATAACCCGGCGCAACAAGGTCGACTTGGTAATACTCATCATCATCGTCATCTTCGTGGTAAACCACTGGGCCTGTAGGGCAGCCCCAGTAATTATTCTCAGCAAAAATAGTTTGGACGTTGCTACTGGTAGAGTTTCGAACGGCGGTGGTGTTTTCAGTGAAGGCGTTGTAATGAACGTTTAACTGGGGTTTGCCAGTGCCGCCGGTTTGGGAAACGCCGATGACATTGTCAGTAATCGTGTTGTTCTCAATATTGATGGAGATCGCGCCAGAACCCGCGTCAACAAGGATGGCGGTAGCCCAATCACGAAGAATGAAACCTTTAATATTCACCCCTTGATTGTGGATCGTTATACCGGTAGTGCTGGAAACCCCGGTTCCATCCAGGATCGGTGCGTTGGTAGGGTCAGCACCTGGGGTGGTTAATAAGCCCGGTGCGCCCATCAAGGTCAAACCGGTGAAATCGGCATCGACATCAAAAACGAGGGCTTCGTTGTATTCACCTTGTTCGACAAAAATGGTGTCATCATCAGGTTGGCCATTGTTTTTGACGTTAAGGATCGCGTCCTGGATTGGTGTGTCTGTTGCGGAAACCGTACAAACACTGCCAGGAGGGTCGATCAAAGCGTAAGGGGCACAGTTGCCACCCAAGGGCAGGAAGCGGAATTTCAACCCGCCACGGGTGAAGTATGGATCCGCGACCGATAAAACCTCAACGGCCGACTCAGAAGCGAGCACGATCGGCTCGTTGTTCTCGTCCGCCAGGGTGAGCCCGGCATCCGCCAGCTCCACCACGGTTTCACTGAAGTCAGGAGCCTCTGGCTCTGGCGGAAGTGTCGCCTCAATAGTGGGCTCCTCCGTTGGCACGATCTCACCATCTGGCGCCTCGGTCGGAGGTACTTCGGTCAATTCGGTTTCCGCGGGGGTGTCTGTCGCCGGGGGTACGAGGTCTTGGGCGAAAGCAACCTGGATGTTGGCGGAACCCAACAAGAAGATAAAGATGTACATTACTTGCAGGAAACGAACGAGGGATTTTTTCATTATGACTCCTCTACTCTATGAAGCGTTAAACATTAAAAAACCGACCTAAACTTAGGCCGGTTTCGCAATTCGCTCCTCTGACTCCTGCTCATCGCTTGATGAGCTTGCGACCAATAATTCCGGAATCAGGATCAACGCTTCCTGTAAAGAATACAATAATTATTTTGTAACTATAATATTACCACTCCTAAACCTTTTTTCAAATAGGTTAATTAAATTTTATATGAGAAATGATTAAGAGTTTTTTAATGTTCAGATAATTTTGGTCTTTTTAGGGATTTACTTTCTCACAACTGCGAATAAACCAGGAAAATTGGTCTGAAAAACGAGCGTCGGCGAAACGGTTTGCTTAACACCAGACAAGATCACCTTCTCCCCTCCACGGTAAAGTGGAAAAACGATCGGCTCTCCGCGGATCGCGACAAAAAAGGGCAATTTGACCCAATCCCCCAACCCCATATCCAGATTTGGGTCCCAATAATAGACTTCCCAATCGCTCCGAGACAACCCGGCCGAGATGGGTAATGAATAGGTAATCGTACTTGCCCTTGGTAAAGTGTCAATTTCATTCGATCCGTTGGTAAGGTTTAGACTCACACCGCCGAGATAGGCGGATCCCGTGGGTGGGGGTTTTGGCAGGCTTTCAATCGCCTCCATGCGGAATGTGCCGGTCAAGCCGCATTGATCTGTAATGATGTTCACGCTGCTCCCGTCTACCAGTCCCAGGCTGACCGGAGAGTCGCAGTCAACTGAGATCGAACCGGTTTCGCCGGTGACAGGCAAGATCAAACCGGTGAAGAGGCGGTCATCCGCGTTGTCGCAAGCGTCACCAAAGCCATCGCCATCTTCATCCTCTTGAGCTGGGTTAATGAAGTAGCCACAGTTGTCGATGATATTGACCACACCGTCACCGTCCTCGTCCGCCCCACCGGCTGGGTCAAAGACCTCCAGAGAGGCTGGTACAAAACGAAGCGCGTAGTTGGGAGTCAGGGTTAGAGTCCCCTGGGTGATCGTGTAGAGTCCCTTGCCAAAAATCGGTTGCCGACCAAGAATCCCGCTGAAGGCATCCCCTGGCGCGAGCAATCCCTCCGAGAGGTGGTATGACAAGGGGGGGAGGTCGGCGTTGATTTCAACACGCTGTGGGTCTGCCACCGCAGTGATCGTCCGGGGCAAGATACGGAACCAGGCGCTCACGCGTGCCAGACGGTAATTTTCACCTGCCGTAAGGTGTGAAATATCCAAGGCATAAAGCCCAACGGTTTCTACGGGTGAACGGTAGATGCGTCCATTGATAAGGTCGCCGGGGACGAGGTCACCGCCTGTGATTTGGTAGGTGAATTCTGGGTCAGGGTCGCCATAGGTCTTGATAAGCACATCGGCTGTGATCTCCAACTCCCGGGGCAATATCGTCACCATTTGTGGCTCACCCTGAATGGGAAAATAATTATCATTCCCTGAGAATGACCAGTTGGTCAAACCACCTGGTGCGTCTTTATATGAAGAACCCAAGTCCAGGAGGGAACCAAGGTCTTCGCCTTTGACTCCCCTGGCGATTCCAGAAAGTCCATGGAAGGTGCCGTCGTAGGTGCCCCTAAAGGGTTCAACTGTGATGATAGGGGTGGCTTTCGAAATGGTCAAAACGGCTGGGATAAATTCGATCTGGTACCCTTCAGCTCGTAAGTTGCCCAGCGTGATCGTGTAGGTACCAGCATCCTCGCCGGATTCGCGAGCCAGTCCCCCGCTAATATTTAGCTCAGCCCCGGCGGGTTGATATGTGAAGGTTAGCGGCGGATCCTCGTCACCGTAAGTTTTTGTCAAATTGTTAGCCGCGAGGCTGAGCACCGGAAGCAGCAGGTCGGACCTCACAACAAGGGTATCGCTCACACTGTTGAGGTTTTCTTGCTCGTCTCCCCTGTATTCCGCCTGCAAGGAATGGCTTCCAGGTTGAAGTGGAGTGTAAGTCACCGAACAAACCCCTGAATCCGTCCCCGATGGTGTGAGCACACAAGACTCTGAGTGAAAAACACCCACGCCAGGTTCCTCCACGATGAAATTCACATCCCCGGCCGGGGTTCCTTGGGAGCCGGTGACACGTTTAACGGTGGCCTCACATTGTTGAGAAACGGAGGTCTCGTCATCGCTTTTTATACAGGTCAGGCTTGTTTGGGTGGTATTTAACGAGTAGGTGAATGACGGGGAGGTGTTCCATTGCCCACCGTTGTCGCGCAAACATTTGCCATCTGAAAAAGTAGTGAAAAGTAGACGGTAGCTCGCGCCGCTTTCTGCTGGTTGAAAAAGGTCTCGGAATATTATTTCCTTGTCAGATACCTGTCCCTTAAGGTCAGGGTTTGGCGAAGAGAGGCAGTCGCTGAAGTAAACCTGTAACCATTCACAATCCGCATCTGGGCCGCAAACCTGTTCTTGCACCTGATAGCGCGACGAACCCCATGAAAAATTCTGCTGGGTAGTGGAGACCTTAACGCGTGCTTCAAGCACCCCGCCAGGGTAAAGGGTGGCGTTTAAAAAAATCTCCTCTCCGTGATCGAACAGCCGAACCGCCTGGATGGCACCTGTGTTTGTGAAGGTACCCAAAAACCCCACGCCAGAAGAAAGACCACGAGCCTTGTATGTAAACTGCCCCAATACCTGAGATTGTTGCCAAAGGTTGACCACACAGCTCCACGAACCAGTGGCGCTAACCACTGCATTGCAGGAGGTCAAGAATTGACCCGGACCTTTGACTTCAACGAGGACAGTTTCACCAGGCAGGAACCCGGCATGGTCGTCGTTGTTGCCACTGAAAACGACTTCAGATTGCGGGAGAGGATCATCAGAAACAGGCGCTTGTGCCAAAGAGTTCACGGGTAGCATAAAAGCCAGAAAAAGTAAAACCCAAACCACCCAGCGAATCCAGTATTTGGTTTGGTTTATCTTGTTTTGCTCTGACAGTGGCCTTTGATCGCGCTTATTAAACATTCTCTCGCGCACCTCTTCAATAAATAATAAAAACCGGCGTATTCGGCCGGTTTCGCTATTCGCTCCCTGAAGCCATGCCAAGCGTTTACCTGGCAAGCGACCAATTGATGGTCTTCAGATCATCGCGTCCTCATTCTATTCTGTTGAATTTTAATTATACAGATTTTTTGTGTAAATCGTTTCATTATTGATTTTTAATCGCCCTCCAGGTGGAAGGCATACAAAAAAAACTGGGATTTGGAGTAATCTGTTGATCAAAAAAAGTCCAGCCGGATAATCCCATCCGGCTGGACTGACTTTCTTTACGCTCTAATGCTATTTCGCGCCAAGCACGAACAGCCCGGGGAAGTTGGTCACAAATTCAAAGCGGCCAAATTCCATTTCACGTGTGCCTTCCAAGATCAGGCGGACTTCATCGGGTTCGTCATGCAGCGGGGTGATCACAGGTGTGCCATCATCTTCTTCAGCGTACATTGGCAGTTCCACCCAATCGCCCAGGCCTTCCAAGAGTTCAGGGTCCCAGAAGAGAACTACGAGTTCCTGACCGAGAAGTTCATCCGGAATTTTGAACGACCAAGTCAATCGGCCGGGATCTTCGATGAACTTCAGGGCATCAAGGCCATCAAGAACTAGAAGGTTCATACCATAAACAAAACCGGGGCCGTCAGGCAACTCTTCGGGAAGTACTTCTTCGAGTTGTTCGGTAAGTTCACCGGCCATGTCGCAGAAGGCGGAGGAAGCCATAACGAAATCGCTGTTTGGCAAGCGCAAAATCGTGTTAGAGAAGCAACTGAAGATCGAGAAGGTGCCACCCCCGGTCACGGGCACGAGCAGGGGAGCGAAATCACCAAATGGTGTGGAATCGCACACATCGCCAATACCATCTCCGTCTGTATCAAGCTGGTCAGCATTGGGGATGTTGTAACAGTTGTCATTTTCGTTAAGGATGCCGTCAAGATCATAATCCTGACCCTCGAAGGTATTGTAGATCCACAATGTGGATCCCACAAAGCCCAGGTTGTAATTGGTGCCGAGGGTTAGTGTGCCGATGAGGATGTTATACAAACCTTCACCTTCACCAGGATCACGATCGAGTGCGCCGCTGAAAGTATCGCTGCCCACCAAAGCACCGGCTGTGATCGCGTAGGTGAAGATTGGATCAGGCATACCTACTTTTTTCATATTGATGTCAGCGGTAACGGTAACTTCCGCGGGTAGTGCTTCTACGGTGCGAACTACATCAGGTGCGGGGTTATAAGTGTCGTCCCCGGCCTGAGAGGCGGTGATCACACAATCCACTGTACCGCTGGTCATGGTGATGGTGCTTCCAGCGATCGAGCAGCCACCGGCCACACCCAGACTCACCAGCAAACCGGAATCCGCGGTGGGGGCTACATCAAAGCTGGTGCCGTAAATCGCAGGAGTGGGTTGAGCAAAGGTGATCTCCTGGTCAAATTTTTCCATTTCATCGCAAACCGAACCTAGACCGTCTTCATCCAGATCAGCCTGGTCAGCGTTGGGGATATACTGACAGTTATCCACGACATCCAAAACACCGTCGTTATCGTCGTCTGCATCGCATTCATCGCCGTAGCCATCATTCTCGTTGTCTTCCTGGCCAGGGTTGAATGCCAGACCGCAATTGTCGCGTGCAAACCAGCCATCATTGTCATCCATTAAAACTGGCAGGTTGAACCAGGCTGATGCCGTGGGCAATACTTCGGATTTTAATAAGCCACTGAGTTTGGCATCGCTCTTGATATCATCCCAGTCATAGGTAATGGTGTACCAGTAATCCCAGGTGGTTGTGGTTTCGGTATAGAGAGTACGGTAACTCCAAGGGTAGTAACAACCACTGGAATTGATCCACCAGCAGTCAGACGAAGGGTGTTTCACGCTGCCAACCCAGAAATACTTCGAGGTGTGATCCACCCAGTGGTAAACATCCTCGGTGTATTCTGCGTAGTTCGCGCCCCACCAGTTGTTGGTCAGGTTGCCGCTACTGGCAGTATCGGTGAAGCGCGCGTTGTAATTTGAATTGCCGGTGATATTGTTGCCATTACCGTAGACATCAGAGTCGTCGCCGGCGTTGATGCCATCATTGTTATCCGTGATGTTATTGTCTTCCACTTCAACTGTGGAATCGCGCACCAACAGACCAGCATTCCCGTCGTTGCTGGGAGTGTTGTGGGTAATGGTGTTGCGTTTGACCGTGACCACATCGCTGTCAGTATCCAGCACGATGATGCCGTTCTCGTTGTCATGGATGTAGTTGTCCGTGATGGTCACCTCACCAGAGGGGTCATCCACCAGGATGCCAGCACCGTAGTCGTTATCCAACCCCAAGGTGTCCGCGGAAAAATTGCGGATCTCAGTGTTGAAGATGTTGGCCGTAGCATTGTGGATCAAGATACCCACCAGGTATTCCTGGGCTAATGACCAGGCGGTCTCAACATTGCCGCCGCCATCCAGGATCAGGTTGGTGATGGTAACGTTGTCGGTATCGTGGATGTAGATCAAGCCGTGATAGCGGTTGCCGTTTGAATAACTTGGGGAATCACCAAATTCATCCGGAGCCTGGAGCACAGTGTTCGTGCCGCCTACCAGGGTAAGGGGTTTGTTAATCTCGATCATTTCTTCAAAGGTGGTCGCCGCTTCGAGGTGCACAATTGCACCAACTGGGGCGGCGTTGATCGCGGCCTGGATGGGTTTAGAGTCTTCAATACAAGTGCCGCCAGTATAAGGCGCGGGCGCTACCCAGCCAAGACAGCTTTCCTGGTAGGCGATCACGCTCAACCCGGTGAGGTCGGCGGGGTCAACAAACCAGGGGTCATTGGTGGCAAGGGTCTCTTCAGCTTCGGTGGTGGCGAGGGCAAGTGGTTCACCAGAACCATCAACGAGCACGATCTCCTCTTCAGCCAAAATTTCGACGATTTCGCTGAGGTCTTCGACCACCTCTTCCACCGGGGTCTCTGTAACCACAGGTTCCTCGGTTGGCTCAGCCACTTCGGTCGGAGCTTCGGTGGCGCTGGGGGCATCCGTCGGTAACCCGTCTTGGGCAAATACCGGCTTGGGTGCGGCCATCGCGGTGATGACTATGATGATAAAAACATATTGCATCAACTTGCGGAACATCGTTTTCATCTTATCTCCTTCACTAAACAAAACAAGGTTCAAAAAAGGCGGATCATATAATGAAATGATTTTTCCACAATCTAATGGAAGCGCGCTGACTACCGATAAAGTAACCCCTCTGAAGCTTAAAACAAACAAAACCGACCAGATGGCCGGTTTCGCAATTGACTCCCCACACCCATTCCTCCATCTCAGGAGGTTTGCGACCAAATTAAGGATGTGGATCCACGTCGCCAAAGAACAAAAAATAGTTGCCTGTTTTGTTACTTTATTATAACGACAATTTTACAAAAGTCTAGTGCCAGTTTACGCGATTTTTACGCAACTAACTATGGTAGTTAATTATACTCATTTTCATCTCAAAACGTTCCCATGAGTTTTAATAGCAGCCACCCTGTGTATTGTTGTTTACTTGCTCGTTGAGATAGGCAGGTTGCGGAAAATGGCAGGGTCATTTACAATTATTGTATGAACGCGCGTTCAGATGAACCACAGAGACCTAACCCCACCCGCTCGCGGCAACAGATCGTGTCGGCTTCTCACCGCTTATTCCTGGAGCAGGGTTTTCACGGCACGACCATGCGCCAGATCGCTAAAGATTCTGGCATGGCACTGGGCTCGCTCTACAATCATTTCGTAGACAAGGATGATCTTTTCAGGGCGGTCTTTGAAGCGTACAATCCCTACCCCCTGCTTTTGCTAGCGCTCGAAAACTCGCAAGGCCCAACAATCGCAGACCTCGCGCGCACAGCCGCCCGGCGACTGGTAACGCAGTTGAACGCCCGCCCCGACCTGGTCAAACTGGTCTTCATAGATGTGGTGGAGTTCCAGGGCAAGCATTTGCGCGACGCATACCCACAAGTGGCGCCTGGCATGCAACGCTTCGTCGAGCGTTTACGGCGGGACTCCTCGGCCACCCGAGCCATCTCTGAGGACGGTTTGTTGCGTGCCTTTTTCGGTCTTTTCTACACCTTTCATATGACCGAGATGCTCCTTGGCAAGCCGGCCGATCCTGAATCGCAAACCGCCGCCCTGCACGAACTGATCGAGATCTTTCTCCACGGCATCCTCACCCGGGAGTGACCACGCTCTCCACGCTCACTGAACGAACGTTCACAATCTTTAATTGTATTTATCTACACGCATAATCCTTGTTTATGGGATTTTCAATCATGGAACAAATCATTAAACCGAACCTTGCAGGCAGCCCACTCCCAGTCGTCATCGTGCCATATCAGATGGAGTGGCCGATCTTCTTTGAGCAAGAAGCGAACCGCATCCAGGCAGCCATCGGGATTTTTGTGTCGACCATCCAGCACATCGGCAGCACCTCCGTCCCCGGTTTGGCGGCCAAACCGATCATTGATATCCTGGTGGGTCTAAAAAGCCTGGAGGACACTCCTCACTTCGTTCCCCCGCTGATCCAACAGGGGTATCGATATTTTCCCGAACACGAAACGACCTTCCCGGAAAGGCGTTATTTCAGCAGAATTCAGGATAATAACCACGGTTACCATTTACATATGGTTGAACCAGGTTCCCTTTTCTTCCAACGCCACCTGGCATTCAGAGATTACTTGCGCAACCACCCCGCCACTGCTGCGGAATATGCCGAACTCAAACTTGATCTAGCCGCGAAATTTGGATCAGATCGGGAAGGCTACACCAGCGCCAAAAGCGCTTTCATCCAAAAGATTGAACGTCTCGCGATCAACCCTAATGGATAATCGCGCTTTCCAATCGTTTTCAGATTTTTAATCGAAATACCCTTATTAATCTCTGGAGGTTCCAATGGATGCACTCAATCTTTTTAAAAATCAACAATACCTTAACCTTGAGACATTTCGAAAAACCGGGATGGGCGTTAAAACTCCGGTTTGGTTTGTTGAAGTTAAAGACGAACTCTGCTTCATCACCGAGGCCGAATCGGCCAAGGTTAAACGCATGCGCAATAACCCATCTGTAAAAGTGGCCCCCTGCAAAATGGATGGTACGGTAATTGGTGATTGGGCCCCTGCCACGATCCGTTTCATGCTAGAAGATGAAATTAATGAAGTTGACCGCCTTTACAATCGGAAGTATGGTCTGATCAAACTCCTCTTTGAACTCCCCAAAACCTTCAAGAAAAAACCAGCGCGATCTGTGATCGCTATTCGCCCCAATTTTTAAATGCGTCACCATGGAATTCGTCTTTATGAAAATTCTTCTGCCATGTCTGGAAACCTCGGACCATGATGCGTCCTTTTCCAGAGTGCATAATTTGCTCCCTGGCCAACAGGCAATATTTTCACCCTGGCGTACAGGCAAATATTACCTTCCGGCCAGACTGCAAAAACTTCCTCCACGCCCGAGTTAAAGAATTGCACCCGGGCCGGAATGATATTTTTGCCTTAAGGCGGCCGGAGTGCAAAAATGTGCTTTCTCTTGAATGCAACCAATGCACTTCTTAATCGTGCAATAATTGCACGTGATTCTATTCACTACTTAAGTACTACTTAACTACGACTTAAAATCCTTATTTCTTTTTTCCAACACGGATCAATTCTTCGGGAAAAACCAGGTTCCAGTCATAACGCGGACTGCGCGAGGGTTGCTTAAATTTTCCCAAATCAATCGACCCATCCTGGTATTCTCGTAAAAACCTGGCCAACGCCAGGGTCACTAATTGACTGGCTGGCAATCTTAAATCTTCAGCTAACTCACGAATCCTTTCGCGCAGGTCAGGCGGCAGATCATAAGTAGCGCGCTGATCACGCCGCGATTGGATCTTGGCACGCTCTTTACTCAGACGTTCACGTTCTTTGCGCGGAAGCTGACTTTCAGCTTGGCGCTGCTGCATCCCGCTCAACAGGTCCGCCACGGCTGGATCTAGTGCTGGCCGGCGTTCAAATTTCTTTTCAGGCATTGATCACCTCCAGCATGCGGCCGAGCACCTGGCGGTAACCGCCGAGTTTTTGGCGGCCATCCAGGTAGCCTTCCATGGCGGTGGAGTCGGGAGAGTAATCCCAAAGCGTTTTACCGTATGCCGCTGTTTCCCGCACGCGAGTGTCTTGTGGAATCGGCGGCCAGAGGTGCTCTCCGAACGTCTTGGCCAATTCTTGAAATTGAATAAGGGTTTCGCGAGTGGTGCGGTCGAAAAATGTAGGCAAGATACTGTAACCCTGGTAACGATGCCCCGATCTGCTGATCTCTGCCATTGTGGTGAGGATCTCCTTAACCCCGTCAACCGCCAGCGCGTCCAGACGAGTGGGAATGACCACCCAGTCGGCGGCGATCAACCCGTTGATATGAAGCACGTCCAGTGAAGGCGCCATGTCTAGCAAAACCGCGTCGTAGGGGGCGTCTTTCAAAAGGTCGGTCAGAATCGTCTCGCGGAAATCTGCAAGCGTGATCTGGCGTTTAACTTTTTCAGTCTGTTTATCACCGGTCACCAGGTCCAGGTTAGGACGCAAGTTGACGACCACGTTTTCGAGCACCTCATCCAGGCAGACCAGGCGGTATAGCCCCGGGGATTTTTCAAGACCATAAGACAACGCCAGGTGTCCTTGTGGATCCAGATCGACCAGCAGGGTCTTCACCTTCATGCGAGCCAGTCCATCAGCCAGGGTGACCGCGGTGGTTGTTTTACCTACCCCACCTTTTTGATTTGCGAACGCGAATACTTTCATAACTTTGATGTCCTCGTTGTCCAGGATCGGAATAATTTCAGAAACCCCACATAAGGGTCGCCCCTGGATATTATAAAGGGTCACCCCTTAAAAAACAAGGGTCGCCCCTGGCGATATACGATCATATTATTCAGGGTCGCCCCTAGGGCATGAAAAATGGGCAGAAGAGCGCTTTTAGGACGGTTTGTGTGTATCGGGAAGTGTGGCGGAAAAAACCATCATAAAAACAAGAAGCGCACGACATCGTAGCAACCTGGTAAAACCAGGCATGTTATCCAAAAAGAGAGGAATGAATGGGATGCTGCAAGGATAAACCTAATCGAGACGATTGGATCACATAAGTGCGAATAATCCAATCTCGATTTTGGTTTGAGGTTGCCTGTGTGGAACAGTACGTATATTTTGGCGTTGTTGAAAGAGTTTTCGTAACCACGGTTACGATTTGGCAAATGATATTGAGGGCTTACTCAGTGATTCAAAGACGCCCACGTCCGAAAGAACGGAGAACTTCTTTATAATGAAAGAAGGTTAATTCTTCGCAATCCTGGTCAAGCCCGGTTTACCCCAGGGTGCTATCCTCGGTGTTGGAGGAGAGAACATGGACAAAGTGGAAAATGTACGGGCAGTGCAACGCATGCAGACGTGGATCGACGGTCATCTTCAAGCGCCGATCACACTGAATGCGCTGGCAAGAACGGCGGGGTATTCGCCATGGCACGCCGCCAGGGTCTTCAAAGAACTGACGGGCAAAAACCCCTTTGAGTACATCCGCGCGCTGAGGCTGTCTCGAGCGGCTATTCGGTTGCGGGAGGAGAAGATCAAGGTGGTCGATGTGGCTTTTGATTTTGTGTTTGATTCACATGAGGGGTTTACCCGAGCGTTTTCAAAACAGTTCGGTTGCTCGCCACAAGAGTACGCCAAAAACAGACCCGCCATCCGGCTCTTCCTGCCGGCCAACGTCCGTGAAATCTATCTCGCCCTCCAAAAAGGAGAAATCATAATGGCTGAAAACTTAAAGACCAACACCATCTTTACCCAGGTTGTCGACCGACCGGCCCGCAAACTGATCCTGAAACGTGGGATCAAAGCCGAAGATTATTACGCCTACTGCGAGGAGGTTGGCTGTGATGTGTGGAATATGTTGACCGGGATCCAGCACGCGCTCCAGGAGCCGGCCGGTATGTGGCTTCCTTCCAACCTCATCCGTCCCGGAACTTCGCGCTACGTCCAGGGGGTTGAGATGCCCGCGAACTATTCTGGACCAGTGCCCAAAGGGTTTGAGATCATCGACCTGCCGCCCTGCAAGATGATGATCTTCCAGGGGCAACCTTATGACGACAAGGATTTTGAGGAGGCCATCGGCAGCTTATGGGAAACGATCAAAAATTACAAACCCGAAATCTACGGTTTCGCCTGGGCGGACGAGGACGCGCCACGCTTCCAATTCGAGCCCCAGGGTTACCGCGGGTATATCGAAGGTCGCCCCGTGCGACCGCTTAATTCGTAACGACTCCATTCATTCTATTGTAAACTCCCGGGATTTGTTCTCAAATCCCGGGAGTTTATTCAAATCGTAACCACGGTTACAGTTTCTACCAGACCCCTGGGAACAACTTGTGTTTCACCCGCCTGGCGTACTCAGCATACCCCGGGAGTTCCGCTTGCAGGGTACGATCTTCGATGGCTGTACGGAGGACCATAATGACGACTAGCAACGCAACAGGAATGTAGGACCAGGAGGTATCCAGGACCAGGGGCATCATCAGATACGACCAAAGACCACCGGCATAACCCGGGTGTCTGATCCACCGGTAAGGACCACGATCACAAACCGTGTGTCCTCTATCGGTTTGCAGCCGAACAATGCCCGAGAAATAAGCATTCTCGATCATAGCCCACGCAGAAAAGGCATAGGCCAGCACCATGACCAGGATGGCAACGATCTTAACCGCCAAGGGGATAGGTTCGGGGGTCCAGTTGAAGCGTTCCTCGAGTCCGGCGATCAGGGGTACAAATATTCCACCAAAGGCAAGGGTCGGCGCCAGAATCTTGTCCCATGGTTTGGCGTCCTCCCTACTCATTGACCTTGCACGCTCTTCGAGGATGCCGGGATGTTTGCGGGATGCCAAAACGCGACTGACCACAAACCCAAGAAAGAGGGTCAGGGCATAGGTCCAGGCTTCCCACCATTTCCAACGCCACGCGATCAGCATGGGCAACAAAGGTAATATGATGACCACGATGAACAATTGAAAAACTATTTTCATCGTAAATGTTCTTGTTTTCATGCTTTACCTCCCAAAGAAAGTGTAGGGCGGAATTGTTAAAAACATGTCATAAATCATTAAGAACGATCTGGCAGCAAACAAACCAAACAAAGTGTAACCGTGGTTACACAAGTAAACAAAACCCCGTTGGTTAATGACCAACGGGGTTTACGATTCTCGAATTTCAAATATCGATTCTCAATATTACTTCCTATCCAGACGTGCCTTGATCAGCCTGGTCAATTCTTCCAGGAGTGTGAGCGAATCCTTGGCATTGCCCTTAACCACCAATGTGTCGGCGATCTCATCCAGAGCTTCGTCGCGGCTCAGGCGGTCCAATTCGGAAAGCGTTTGCACGAAACGGCGCAATGAACGCGCGGCCTGGCGGCCGGGTTCCGGCAGGATCGGCGTGGGAAGGCGGCGGTTTGTAGGTTCGCCAGTCGCGGGAGTTTGCGCGATCTCAGAAACCTCTTCGGAGGTCAACTGGTTCTGAATACTCAAGCGGATCATGCGGTCCCACTGCTCGCGGGGCGCGGAGAGGATCTCGCGCAGCACCCGCTCCGAAAGCCGGTAACGGTCCGCCATGTCCAATTGTTGTGTGGAGAGTTGCAAAATGTTCAGAAGCTGCACCATGCGCGGTCGGGTAAGCTGCATGATGGGCATAAGTTTGTCCCACAGACCGGAGGGCATGCGGCTGTTGCGTGCCTGCCTGAAGAAATCAAAATCGTCCTCCACGGCAGGGTCGGGCGCGATACCCAACTCCGCCAGGATCAATGAAGCGACCTCACAGGCTTGTTCCACGGCTGAGGGTGGTTCGGCATGGCGGTTTTCGAGCACCTGGCGCTGACGGGTGGGGGTTTCCACCACTTCCACCCGCAGCAGGGGTTCTTCCGCCGCGCCGGATGAAGCGAATTGCAGACAGGCTGCCCAAAAGCGCCGTTCACCGGTTTCGATCTCGAAGACGTACTCGCCGGTGGGTCCACTGATCCATTTGCCGGTGATGGATTTGATCTGACCATGTTCCTCAAAGGAAGAACCCATCATTAGTAATTTTTCGATCTCCGCGGCGGCACCTTGATCGGCGCGCGCCATGGCTAACCACTCCATGGCCGCCTGGTAACAATTCAAGCGCCCGCTGAAAAAATCAGACCGAAGCGAAGGTGGCAACAAGCGGCGAGGTTGAAAACGATCAGGAAGCATCTGGCTGGGGGTCAGGCGCTCAATGCGTTCCACGGCGGGAAGGGCGGAGGGTTGCGCTTTTTCAGCCACCGACTGGATCTTGGGTTTATCCGAGGAGGTGCTCGAAAGGTCATCGAAGGCGCTGAATCGTTTTCGTGGGGGCATAAGGGGTTTCCTTCTTTAAAAGTTAACCTTGGGTTTTATGCAGCACCAGATCCACCAGGGCGGCATATTCATGGGTGGCGCGTGAGCTGGAGGCGATGTTCTCGGGGGTGCGACCACGGGGCGGGCGGTAGGTGAACACATCCATGTGACTCGAGTGGGCGTAAGCCAGGTCGGAGGCTTTGTGGATCGGTGGCAGGATCAATTTGGCGTAGCGGTTCTGCAGCTCGGCCAAAATCTCCTGGGCTTCAGCGCGTTGTTCCTCGCAGAGAGTGGGCAGGTAACCAAGGATCTTGAGTTCCGGCCGGAAGTGCATCTGCACCTGCTCGATGGTGCGCTGCAGCTCGATCAGTCCAGACACTCCGAGGTAGCTGGTTTCCACGGGGATGAGCACCAGGTTTGCGGCTACCAGAGCGTTGATCAACAAGTCGCCGGTGGTGGGCGGGGTGTCAATAATAATGTAGGCGTAGTCATTTTGCACAGCAGCCAGGGCGCGCTGTAAGCGGGTCTCGTTGGCCATCAGCGCGGGTAACTCGCGGGCTGCCTTGATCATCTCGGCGTGATCGGAAGGTACATAAAACAGGTTGGGATGATGTTCGCTTTTTTGAATGAGGCGCTGCGCGGAGGGCGGCGGGGTCTCGGTGAGCAGGGCGGCTAGCGAGGCGGGGAGGGTTTCTTGGGCGCGGTCAAATGCCGTTGCCAATAGGGCGTGCCCCTGGGGGTCCATGTCAACCAACAAGACACGGCTGGCGGGTCCGGTTTGGCCGCTCAGGCGCAAAGCCAGCCCGGCAGCCAGGTTGACGGCGGTGGTGGTCTTGCCGACGCCGCCTTTTTCATTCGCGATGGTGATGGTGATAGCCATTCTTTCCTTTTTGACCCTTCTACGCTTAAAAACGCTCAATTTGGATGATTTTAAGCAGATTGATTGAATTAATTACCATATTAGCATAAAATAATGAGGAGTTCAACTAATTGCGCTAATTACTGTTTCAAAACCGATAAATGTGCTAATTCTATTGATTTCGACTTGAATTCGTGCGATAATCGGAGTGCAGGAGGAACATCTTATGTTCGATTCGATGAATGATAACGAGTGGCGCCTGATCAGGCTCGAAAGGTTGGGGTTGAAAGAAGATCCCTTTAAGCTTTCGGCCGATCCGCGCTACCTTTACCTTGGCCCGGAGCACCTGGCCGTCTACCGTCAGGCGCAGGGAGTGATCTCGCGCCGGCGCGGACTGGCTTTGATCAGCGGTGACATGGGTATGGGCAAGAGTTCCCTAGCGCGGCGGCTTTACGATGTTTACGCCTCCGAAGAGAATATCGATATTTGCTACATCCACACAGCGGCTTTCAAGTCCGCAATGGATGCCGCCAGGCAAATCTCGCAGACCCTGGGCGTTCCTCCCCAACGCTCTTTCCAGCGTCAAATGGAAGGTCTTGAAAAATTCATGGCCGATGCCTACGCCGCCAACCACAATGTCATCGTCCTGCTCGATGACGCTCAATTGATGGAAGCAGAAGCGCTTGAGGTGCTGCACCGGCTTTACAACTTTGATTATGACGCAAAAGTCGTCCAGGTGCTAGCCTTCGGGCAATCTGAAATGTCTAGTGTTTTTGAGTTAAATAAATCGGTCAACGCCCGTGTTTTTGTGAGACTGGCATTGCCCCCACTCACCCTTTCCAGCGCTCTGCAGATGGTGGTATTTCGGTTGCGCGTGGCGGGCCGTGTGGAAGCGTTGATCAATGATGATGCCTTTGAAGTTTTATATGAAAAAAGCCAGGGTGTGCCCCGCGAGATCATCCGCTTGTGCGCCCTTTCCATGGACCATTTGCTGCAGAGTGAAGAGACCATGATCAATGTTGAGATCGCTCGGAAGGTGAAGTGAGTATGGCCGCAAACACAAACTCCAACCGCAGCGCCTGGGTTCAGTTGTACGAAGCCCGCAGCGTGCCCAGCGAACCTGAAAGTCGTTCCCCCGGCCGTCCGCCTGGGATGATCCCACGCCGCAAGGTGGGGCTCACTTTATCGCAGGGTGAGATCACCGAGATCGAACGCTGGCAAGATCGATTTACAAAACTGATGGGACGCAAAGTATCAGCCGGTGAAACCGTCGGCATCTTGACGCGCATCTGTTCTGCCCGCCTCACCAACCTCGGCGAGGAACTGGATACGCAGGTGCTGCAAATGTTCGTGGATAAATTGGTTGGCGAGGAATGAGTTTTTTCTACCAAAAACCCTGAGGTTTTAGGGTAGAAAAAATTAGGATCACAAATTGGCAGTTGAATAATTAGAATTATTGTTCTATAATAGAACAATGAGGGAAAGTTAATCGCGGCGGCATATGATCGCCAACGCGAGTTACGGAAAGAAAAAGAATGGACCGTCCGATCCAAAACCAATCGTTGGGCGTGAATCTTCCAGACCATCACCAGGCCTGGGAAATGGTGCTGGGTGAACTGCGGCACGAGATGTCGCGCGCGCTCTACGAAACCTGGGTGCAACCCCTGCGGCCGGTCGGTTTTCAGGATCGCACGTTTACCGTGGGCGCCTACAATACCTACGGCAAAGCCTGGGTGGAAGAGCGCCTGAGGGCGCAAATCCAGCGCACCCTCGAAGGGCTCTATAACGGACCAGTCACTTTTAAAGTGATCGTGCAAAACGGGTTTTACAAGGGTGGTGGTTCCACGGAGATGGTGCAGGTTCAAACGCCAGTCCGGGTAGAGCCCGCCGAACCATCCAGCCCTGAGGCGGAAACACCTGAACTTGAGACCCCGACCATCGCCAAGTTAGATACCGGAGAAGACACCCCTCTGGAAGGCAAGTCTCGCAAGGTCATGTTGCAACGCGCCTATGGCAGCGAACGCGCCCGCCTGATCCAGCCCGAGCGCGGCCTTTTCTTGACCAACTATCTTTTTACCAACTGGCTGCCCCTGCTGGGGCATTCCGCTTTCACTGTCATTCTGGCGGCGCGCTCGTTGTGCTACTGGAACCCGATGACCGGCGAGCTGCGCAACGTGGTGGAAACCGAGATGGGTGAACTGGCTGAAAAAGCGGCCGTTTCGGTACGCACCGTCAAAGATGTGCTTAATAATGAATTGGTACAGCGTTACTTTTTACGCTATCGCGTGCGCCGGGTGATGACCTCCAACGGCGTGCGCACGGCCGGCATCAGCCTGCAGGTACGCATGGACGATCCCCTCACCCCACTCGACCAGGTCACCTCGAGCCTGATGGAAGAGGAAGAGTGGTACTTCCCCGAGTTTTCGGGTGAGCGGGAATAAAAATTCCATTCAATTAATTCCATAATCGACCTGACAGCGAATTTCTAATAGCACCCTGTTTTGGTAAAACTAAGATTGACATAAAAAGGGTCAACGTGTTGAGTTCGAATTTAAACACCCTATAGGTCATCCAAGACGCAACCCCCCAAAACCAAAGGTATAAAAATCAAATAGTGCTTTTCACGACCGATAAAATGAACAAATGTTGTATAATCTAGACAGTCTAGACAGATGATAATAAAGGATAATAAATGGACAAAACCTGGCAGTTACAAGAGGCTAAAAACCGATTCAGCGAGGTGGTCAACCGGGCACTTGCGGAAGGCCCGCAACTTGTCACCCGGCGCGGCGAAAAGACGGTGGTGGTTCTGGCATTCACCGAATTTGAAAGCCTTTGCAAGGCGCAAGGCAAGCTTTCGGACTTTTTACGTGAATCGCCCCTGGCCGGCATGGACGTGCCGGGTCGGGAAAACTTCACGCCCGCCAAGGATGACCTGGCTTGAGATACCTTCTGGATACCCCTTTGTTGATCGAGCTGGTCAACAGCCCTTCAGACAGTTGGCTTTCGCGTTGGTTTGAAGCCCTCACCGAAGAAGAACTTTGCATCAGCGCTGTTACCATCGGCGAGCTCACGCGGGGCATCGAGAGCCAGGAGGATGGTTCAAGAAAAGTGGCCATGCGAGACTGGTTTGAACAGGAATTCTTATTGCGCTTTCATGGCAAGATCATCCCACTTGACCTTGAGATCATGAAGGAGTGGGGTAGCCTCACTGCTCGGTGTGAGTTGGCAGAAAAACCACTTTCATCCTTGGATGCCATGATCGCCGCAACGGTTAAGACCAGAAATCTGGTCTTGATCACTTTCAATCGCGAACAGTTTTCAGCCGCGGGCATCGAGGTGTCTGATCCGTGGCGAGGATAGTTTCCATAACAAAAGGTACTTCTGTGAATTAGTTTCTTAAGTGCAAAAAATCCTTAAGCCCCGTGTCGTTTTTGCAGAATCCTGAAGGAAACGAACCCTACAAGCAGGGGCAGCCACAAGGTGAGCGCCCGGTAGGTTAGGGTGATTAACACAGCCTTGCCAAAGGGAACCCGCAGAGAGGTGAGGATCAACGGGAAGAGTCCTTCCACGACTCCGACACCGCCTGGGGTGGGGGAGATGTAATAGAAGAGATGCCCAATGCTGAATCCGCCGATGATCGTGCCGGTTGAGTATGGGACGTTGAGCGCCATGAAGGTGAGCGCCAGCACACAAATCAGGATGGCTTTGTTGTTCAGCGCGAAGAGAAACGGCCAAACCAATTTTCGCGGATTGCCGCGCATAGCCTTAATGCCCTCCGAGATTTCCACCGATAAGTTGTAGGCGTGTTCGGTATTAAACACATCGCGATGGAAGAAACGCATCAACAGCCTGTTTGCCAACCGTGAAAACCAGGTCAATAAGCGGCCGAGTTTGTCTTGTGAGTTGTAGCCAAGATAAAGAATGATCCCGTCCGCCACGGCGATGGCTGCCATGAAGGCGGCCGCCGAGATCTCTCCGCCGGTCAGATGTCCGCGCCGCAATAAGACCACGAACCCGAGCATTACCACACACAGCAGCGAAGCGTATTCATACAACAAATAAAGGATACCCACCACGAGCACCCTTCCTGAAGAAAGTTTATTTTGCTTGGCTGAATCCAGGAAGATGGCCATGCCGCCCACCCCACCGCTGGGGGCGATCATACTGATGAAGGTGGCCGCTGTGGTCATCAAGAAAAGCCTGCCGCGGGATTCGGTCAGGCCGACCAGCCGGTAGAGCGAACCATACACCGCTGTGGCGTTGAACAGGCAGATACCTTCAAAGATAAGCGCGGCCAACAAAAAGGGCAGGTTGCCCTTGCGCAAGGTTTCGACGATCTGCTCGATCTGGGTGAAACTGACCACCACGTAGGCAATCGCCAACCCGATCACGATCCATTGGATAATTTTCCGCATGGTTTGTTGTTATATAACCTTTCAAGACTTGCCGACACCTCAGGCGAATTATTGTGCGTGGTATCAAACTTGAGGCACCCAATTCGGTGACATCCATCCGTAAAAGGTGGGGTTGAAAACACTTTACTCATGCGATAACAAGTGTACAATTGTTTTCGCGGCGATGGAGTCCGCCCTTAACCGCCTCGTTGTTGATGACTCCTGATCTTGTTCCAGGAGTATATCACTTGCGCGACATCCTTCTCATCGGTGCGGGCGGCTTTATTGGCGCGGTCCTGCGTTATTTCGCCGTACTTTCCTTGCAAGTTTTCAAATCCAAAACAGACCTTCCCCTTGGAACTCTGTTAGTGAATGTGTTGGGTTGCCTGTTGATCGGATTCCTTGCCGTGCTGGCCGAGAATGGCAAAGTCATAACGGCTGAGACGCGCAATTTCCTGGTGGTTGGCATCCTGGGGGCTTTCACCACTTTTTCCACCTTTGGATACGAATCGGTCACCTTGCTTAAAAGCGGTGCCAACCTGCAATTTGTTTTGAATATTGGGCTGCAGTTGACTCTCGGGCTCGCCGCTGTTTGGGGCGGGATGCGCCTGGCCCACTGGCTGCAACCACGCGTTTAATCCCCTTTTCTTGGCAATATTTATTATTTTTGTCACTTATTACATCAACGGACGTTGAAGTAATATCAATGTATGTCTAATTCCCCGATTAAACTGGACGCGTTGGCGTCTACTTTGAAAGTGCTCGCAGACCCGACCCGGCTGCGCTTGTTCGAGATCCTGCTTTCTGGCGAGCACTGCAATTGTGAACTCGGGCTCCTGGCTGGTCTCTCAAACAATCTGGTTTCGCATCACCTGCACGTCTTGACTGACGCCGGGCTGGTTCAGTCCAGGCGGGATACTGAAGATGCCCGATGGATCTTTTTTTCAGTGGATCGTGGTCAAACCGAACAGCTTGCTGATCAATTGGTCGCGTTCCTCCATCCCCTAACTGTCGCGCCCAGGGAACCGGATTGTTCCCCACGTAAACCATCTTGCCTTTAGAGGAGACGAACATGAGTAAATTTGAAAAGTATCTCGCATTATGGGTGGCGCTTTGTATGGGTGTTGGATTGCTGCTTTCGCAAACCGTTCCTGGTATCGGGAAGGCTATTGATTCCTGGCAGGTCAGCGGCATTTCCGTCCCTATCGGCATTTGTCTCTTTTTGATGATGTACCCGGCATTACTAAATCTACAGGTTTCCGAATTGAAGAAATTGGGTAAGAATCCCAAACCGATCTTGCTGACCTTGTTTGCCAACTGGATCATCGCGCCTATCGTCGCCGCGGTCTTGGCCAATATTTTTCTCAAGGGGCATGAACAGTTGATGGTGGCCATCATCCTCCTGGGTTCCAGCCCATGCACGGCCATGGTGTTGGTGTGGGGCAAGCTGGCTGATGGCAACCAGGAGCAAAACGTGATCACCACCAGTTTGAACACGATCACGATCATGTTCTTGTATGTTCCAGTGGTCACACTGTTGACCGGCATCCAAGATATCGCCATCGACCGCTGGACCCTATTGATCTCGGCTCTCGTCTTTATTGGCGCGCCGCTCATCGTTGGCATGGTGAGTAAACGTCTTATCCTGCGGTACAAGGGAGAGACCTGGTTCCACGACCGGTTCCGGCCTTTCGTGGGGAAGGTGGCCATCGGAGCCTTATTAATGACTCTGGTGGTGCTTTTCTCTCTTAATGGAGATGTGCTTCTCAACAACTTTAACCTACTGGGGCTGGTTTCACTTCCGCTCTTGATCGGATTTGTGATCGTGGTTGGGTTGAACCTCTTAATCTCCCGTCTTTTCGGCTTGCGTTATAAAGAAGGTATCATCACGGTGCTGATCGGCTCCTCGAGTCATTTTGAGATCGCCATCGCCGCGGCGGTGGCGATGTATGGGGTGGGGTCCCTGGCCGCGTTGGGCACCACCATGGGCTTGTTCTGGGAAGTGCCAATCATGCTCGGCCTGGTGGAACTGGGCAAGTTTCTAAACCGTCGGGGATTCTGGAAAAAAGAAACCTCCGCTGCCCGGGCGGAGTGATCCTCCATGATTTTCTAGCTCTTATGGCCTGGTGGTATAATATATTCATAAATTTGAATGTATTATCTTAAATCCCGAAGAGGCGATCGATGGAAATCACAAATTTCTTACTTAATTTGCTGCGCGGCGGCGCGAACAGCCTGGCTTCTTACCTGGCCGCGCACGTGCTCTTATGCCTGCTTCCTGCTTTTTTCATCGCGGGCGGAATGTCGGCTTTGATCCCGCGCGAATCGATCATGCAGTTTCTCGGTCGCAAAGCGCCCAAATACGTTTCGTACCCGGCGGCGGCACTGGCGGGATCCCTGCTGGCGGTGTGTTCGTGCACCATCGTCCCACTATTTGCCGGGATCTATAAAAAAGGCGCCGGCTTGGGGCCAGCGATCACTTTTCTGTTCTTTGCCCCCGCAGCCAATATTCTGGCACTGGCCTACACCGGTGTGGCAATTGGCTCTGACCTGGCATTTGCCCGCCTTTTCCTATCCCTTGCTTTTGGGATCGGCATCGGCTTGATCATGGCGTTGATCTTCCGAAAGGAAGACATCGCTCGAGAAACAAAAGTGGACGACGCGTTTTCACGCCATGCCGGCATGCGCCGTGCCCACACCCTCTTTCTGCTGCTCATGGTGGCGCTGCTCATTTCAGGCACAATGAAACTGGATTTCTTGACTAACACATTCGCTCAGGTTACTTTGCCCGTCAACGGCGCGGATTCTTTGCAGCAGACGCTTGTAACCCTCATCCCGTTCAATCCTGACAAAGGGGAGGAAGGAGTCAGCGTCCAGGGGTTGATCCTCATCACGCTGCTGCTCGTGATGGCGGTGCTGGCCTGGCTGGGGTTCGAGCGTATTCACAAAGGCGCCAATGGTTTCACCTGGGCGGCGTTTGGGGTACTCGTTTTCACCCTCTTGGTCGCCTCCACGCGTATGCTTCCACAGGCGGGTGGGCTGGTGATCCAGTTTACTGGACGCACCATCGCGGTAGGGTTGTTGATGCTCATTTTGGGGGTGATGACAGGCCGTGGATTAGGAAAGGAAGAATTCACAGACTGGATTTGGGAATCCTGGCGCTTTATGAAACAGATCTTCCCCCTGCTGATCGTGGGTGTCTTTGCGGTGGGGGTCATCCGCCAATTGATCCGCCCCGAATGGATCGAGTTCCTGGCTGGTGAGAACACTTTATTGGGCAACCTGGCCGGTGTAGTTTTCGGGGTGTTCATGTACTTTCCCACTTTGGTGGAAGTGCCCATCGCCAAGATGTTCCTCAACCTCGGCATGCACCGCGGCCCGCTGCTGGCTTATCTCATGGCAGATCCAGAACTCAGCCTGCAGAGCATTCTTATCACCGCCACCATTATTGGAAAAACCAAAGCCTGGGTCTACGTGGGATGGGTCGCGCTTTTTAGCACCCTGGCGGGCATGCTCTACGGCGCCTGGACGGACGGCACGAGCCTGTGGCTGATCCTTCTATACCTGACGGCGCTGCTCGCTGTGCTGGCTGGGTGCCTGTGGATTGTGAATCGCAGCAAAAATAAATCGGAAGTTGATTAATCGAAGAGACCTGGCAGTTTGAACTGCCAGGTCTCTTTTTGCCCATTTTATTTCTTACAACCGCAATCGACCTGGCCTTTGAGAATCTCCTTCCAGTCGTCAATCACGTCATGCGTCCAGCAATCGTCCGCACCGGCAGCTTCGCGCATTACCAGCGCCAGGATGTAAGACAACTCTTCCACCGTGGCGCCGGCTTCGAGCGCGCCCTTGAAATGTTTTAAGACACAAGGTTTGGAGCGGGCTTTGATCGAAAGCGCGAAACAGATGAATTGATAGGTCTTCTCGTCGATGTGACGCTTTTCCTTATACAGAGCGTCCATTTCATCCAGTTTTTCAACGAATTCGGGGAAAAACTCGGCCAGCATTCTCACAGGGCTCTCCTTTTTTAGAATTTAAGTCGGATCAAAAATTAACTTGCCAGTATCTTCTTGATTTCATCCGTGCTTAATACCCGGCCAGAGGACTTTACTTTTTCGTCCACTACCAGGGCGGGTGTTTTCATCACGCCATAATCAATGATGTCGTTGACGTCCTTGACTTCTTCGATGGTGGCGGTCAGGTTCAACTCTTTTAACGCAATCTCGGTGTTTTCGTGCAGCTTCTTACAATTTGGGCAGCCACCGCCCAGAATTTTGATGATCATAGAATCTCCTTTAATATTCATGGAATTGAATATATTATACGTCAGGCATAGCCGAAATTCAATGCGAATCGGGTTGGTTGCTCAGAATTTTCGGGGGAGGGATTTGCAGGAGTACTCAGGAGGTAACTCCGGGTGGCATTTGGGGCAGGGGCATTCAGCCAGCGGTCGGCGCGAGAGGGTTTCAAACGCAGACCAGGGGATGTTGCTGATTTGAGCGGCTTGCTGGATCAACGTGATCAATTCTGGTTTCGTGGGAGTGTAATAAATGTTGCGACCTTCACGCCGGGTGGTTACCCAGCCGGCTTTGCGCAACATGATCAAATGTTGAGAGATGCTGGCCTGGCGTAAGCCGAGAGCGGCTACCAGGTGGCACACGCAGGCTGGATGTTCACTGATCACCATCATGATCTGAACGCGCGCGGGCTGACTGAACAGGTCAAAGAGATCCGCGATTGGCGCGCCGGTGGAGAGTTGGCTTGAGGACATGGTAAGAGCATTATAGTCAGGTTGTCGTCCGCGGGCAAGGCGATGCTCAAACACTCCCTATTTATGCCATAATAGCAGCATGGAAAAAACACTTGCCACCTTAAAAGGGACGCTCATCCTCCGGGATGCCGTGGTAACGGACGCGGATGCTTTTCGCGATCTGCGCCTGCAGGCGCTGCGCGATCACCCCGAGGCGTACTCCTCCGACCTCTCCCAATTTGTCGACTCTCCAACGGCTTACTGGCAAGGCCGGCTCGCGGACCTCGGCAATTCGGGGACTCTCATCCTTGCTTTTCATGACGGCGCCGCGGTGGGGATTTGCGGGATCTACCGCGAGGCGTCCCCCAAGGTGCAGCACACCGCCACCATTTACGCGGTTTACGTTCAACCTGCCTGGCGCGGGCTGAAGCTCACCGAAGCCATGATCCATGTCTGCCTGGATTGGGCGCGCGGGCACGGGGTCAACGTGGTCAAGCTGGCGGTGGTCTGCGGAAACACCCCTGCCATCCGGGTTTACACGCGCCTGGGGTTCACGGTCTACGGCGTGGAGCCGAAATCCACCCTTGTGAACGGGGTCTACCACGATCAGTTGCTGATGGTATTGTCATTATGAACTTGCCAGCCCATTTGTAAAAATATATAATCGAAAACGGGGGTTTAATGGATTCACTTTACTGGTAGGCTTGAAAAATTGCTGAACCTGGAGGTGAACATGTTTCCAACTATTTCGAGTTTGTTAACCGTTGTTCTTTTTGGTGTGATTGGTTGGTTGATCTTGCGTAAAGCCAACAAACCCTCATCACCTTGGATTTTGTTGGTGATCATCGCATCTACGGTTGTGGTTCGTTATATTGGAGTAAATGCCCGTCTGATTCAAGTTGGAGATTTCTCTATTTTTCTCAATGATTGCCTTCAGGGACTGGGGTTTGGTGTAATTATTGCACTCGCTTTGAAGGAGGGTAAATAATAACAACCCTTCGAGTTCGTGGAAATTGAACTCATCAACGATAACTTCACAGGAGCCCTATGACCCATCCCCTTGTCGACCAACTGCGTTTCACCCGGTCAGAATTCAAACGCGCGTTTAAGGGCGTCAGCCCTGAAGACGCCGCCCGGCGACTGCTGCCGATGAACTGCCTCAGCTGGAATATTGGCCACCTTGCCTGGCATGAACAGCGTTACTTTTTGACTTATGCTCAGGACCAGACACCAATTCCTGGGCTCAATGAACGCTTCGCCTACGGCTCGCCGGCCAGCACCCCCGACCTGGACGATATGTGCGCCGCGTGGAAGACGGTCACCAAGGCCGCCGACCCGTGGCTTGACACGCTCACAACCACAAAATTAATGGAAACCGTGATTCGGGACGGCAAGCCGACCAAGTATATCTGGGGCAACCTGCTGCAGCGCGTCATTTACCACTACTGGTATCACCTCGGTGAGAGCAGCGCCATCCGTCAAAGCCTTGAGCACACCGACCTGCCTCAGTTTGTCGGTAACCTGGATTCCATGGCCTCTTACCGGCCTGATTAAACCCGGCACTTACACATCGAAGCAATTTTATTCTTGAAAGGCAAGCTATGTCTCTCGATAATTCCAAGGAAGACGAATATTCCCGAGTTGATTTCAAAAAGCTAGAGATTAAAGAATCTCGAATGCAGATGAAAAATTTCAACAGCTGCAATTTTTACAAATGCAATTTTAACAGCACCGATTTTCAGCGTTGCCGTTTTCGGGACTGCACCTTTAAGGAATGCGATCTCAGCCTAGTCACCGTTAAAGACACGGTATTTTCCAAGTCGAGATTTGAGGATTGTGTGCTCAAGGGTATCAACTGGACCCAGTCCGAATGGGGTGGCGGCAAGCTGCTCTTCAAGCCGGCTGATTTTACCAACTGCATTTTGAATTACTCAACCTTTATGGGATTGAACCTGGAGCGCGTTTTGTTAGCCGGCTGCACCGCAATTGAGGTGAGTTTCGAAGAGACCAATCTCTCCAACGCGGATTGCACCGGGACTGACTTCAAAGATAGCCGTTTTGTACATACCAACCTGACCGAGGCGGACCTGCGCGGGGCCAAGAATTACCAGATCTCACCCACGCTGAATACATTGAAAAAAACCCGTTTTTCGTTGCCCGAAGCCATGAGTCTGCTCTATAACCTCGACATTGTTCTCGAGGATTTGAAGTAATCAACCACATCCATTTACGTATATTGGAAACGCGATCTGACCAGTTGTATTTTAGGAGAACGAAACGATGATCCGATGCTCAGTGTACGTGGCGGTCTCACTGGATGGTTATATCGCCGGCGAAAATGACGATCTTGCGTGGCTTAACCCGCCTGAAGGCACTCCCCCTGGAGAAGATTTCGGGTTCAAGGATTTTTTCGCTTCGGTGGATGTGGTCATCATGGGGCGAAGGACCTATGAAGCAGTGATGGGGTTTGAAAACTGGCCTTACCCTGACAAACGTGTGATTGTTTTAGCCCATCAGCCTTTTAATATTCCTCCTCATTTGACCGCGAACATTGAGCGCATGTCCGGTGACCCCGACGAGATCCTCGACGCCCTTGAAAAACAAGGCGTACGGCACGCCTATGTGGATGGCGGCCTGACCATCCAGGCGTTTCTCGTGTTAGGGTTGATCAAAGAAATAACCCTTACCCACATCCCGGTGGTGTTGGGTGCTGGCGTGCCTTTGTTTGGCGCGGCGAACCAACCGCTTCACGCTCAACATATTGAAACCATAACCTTCAAGAATGGCTATGTTCAAACAAAATATCGTTTGGATTAATCCAGCATGCCCATGCCGGCCAAGGCGCCGGAACTGAAGGCGAACTGCAGGTTGTAGCCCCCGCACGGACCGACGACGTCCAGGGTTTCGCCGGCCAGGGCGAGATTCGCGACTTTGGTTGAACGCATGTTCATGGGGTCCACTTCGCTGACGGGCACCCCACCGGCGCTGACCTGGCAAAACTCGAACCCGCGCACACCCGTGACCTTGAAGATGAGGTGTGAAGCCAAGCGCAACCCCTTTTCGACCTGGTCGTCATTTAATTGGTCGAGCGTGACGTCGGGGTCAAAGCCGGCGCGATCTAGAATCAGCGGCGGCATCTTGGGGGGCAGAACCGCGCCCAGTATCACGCGCAGTGGAGTGGGGGTATGGCGTTGAAGGGCGATGAGATCGCGCAAGGCGGTTTCCCGGTCAAACAATGGATTTAGCCGCAGTTCGAGGCTCGCTCCGGGACGGGTGGAAACATGGTGGCTGAGGTCCATCACCGCGGGGCCGTTCAAGCCCCATTCTGTGAAGATCAGGTTACCGGTCGTTTCGGCCAGCAGCACATCACCATCGTAAAGTCTGGCACGTGCGTCCAGACGCACACCACGCAGGCGTTGCCAGGGTTTCATTTCGCAGGTCAACGGTGCAAGGGCGGGCACGCCAGGCAATAGACTGTGCCCCAATGATTTTAACGAAGGGAAGAGCTCCCCGCGCGAGCCGAGGGCGGGAGTAGCCTTGCCGCCAGCCGCGACAATCAGTTTTTCGGTTTCGAGGGTGACGCCCGAAGCCAGGGGGAGTTTAAAATAATCATTCTCTTTGCGTATAGACGTTACTTTGTCATTCAACACCAATTCCACCTTAGCCAGCCGCAAGGCGTTGTCGAAAGCGTCCACCACGTTTTGCGCGGACTCCGAGAGCGGGTAACACCAGCCGTCAGGGGTGGCGAAAATTGGAACCCCGATACTGTTGAGGAAGTCGACCACCTCGGCATGTCCAAAATGTTTCATCACCGTGGCAATCCAGACGGGGTTGGCGCAGGTGTAACGGGCGACGTCGAGGTGCTGGTTAGTCAAATTGGCACGTCCGCTGCCGGTAACCAACAGTTTACGCCCGACCTTTTCGTTGCCGTCGATCAAGCGTACCCTGGCTCCGCCGCGTGCGGCGAACAGGGCGGCGGTCATGCCGGCCGGGCCGGCGCCAATGATCGTGATTGGATGTTTCATGGATTGATTTTATCCCCGCCAGTGAATGTGTACAAGTTGAATTGTGAAATTACAACTGAGATTAGAAATGTGTCACAGCTTGACGATCCCCCTAATCACGAATAACGGATTACTTCTCACTACTCACAAATCACCAATCAAGAATTACCGCACCACCCCCGCCTCGATGATCTTTTCAAGCATCATGCTGACGCCCCGCGCGTCCATGTGGATGGCGCTGTTGGTGAAGCGTTCTTGCGGCACGGCGTCCCACAGATCCAGGCAGGTCCAACCGTTGACCGTGCAGGCATGGTAGAGTTCGAACCGATATTCGTCGTACACCCAGCGTGGATAGTAGAAGTTGTAACGCAGGTCGCTGTTGGCACCGGTGCTCACCAGCATGGGTTCGTTGATCAGCACCACGGGCACGTCCGCGGCGACTTTCATCCCGGCAGCGAGCACGTCCAGCGCCAGGCCGTCCGCTGGGATCGAAGGTGGTTGCCAGTCACCAAAAGTCCGGTCGGCTTCCAGGTCGCGCGCGGCGGGCTCGTATTCCGCGGGGTAAACCTGGTCGATGCCCGTCGCGGACCAGGGCACGCCGTAGAGTTGCAACCTGAGCAGGTCGGCCAATTCGCGGCGCTGCCCGATCAATGTGCGGTTCCAATAACTGGATGTCGTGTCTGACAGTTCGAGGTTGAGGTCGAAGCGCTGAATCAGTTCAGCCACAACTTCCGGGTTGTTGGCTACGATGGGTGATTCCAATTGCCGACTGTGTGGAAAACTCTCGAGAGTTAAGGGCCAGAGGATCAGGTCAGGATCATATTTCATGGCCCTGTCGAGCACGATCAAATCTTTAACCAACGACAGGGTGGGGTAGCCCAGGTTGTAGGCGCGCACCACGCGTCCATCCGGGGCGGTCAGGTTGAGCACGTCCAGCTGTCCGGCGAGGGTTTCCTCCGGGCGCAGCAGGGTGCCCCAGGTGGCCGAATCGCCTACCACCAGCACGCGGAATTCGTCCGCGGGTTTGGGGCTGCCAGCCAGTCGCAGGGAGGCGAACATGGCGTCCAGGTTGTAAAGGCTGAAGTTGTAAGATTGGGCGGGATCCTCACCAAAGGGTAGACGTTCTCTTCCTTTAAAGAGGATGTTGTAGACCGAAAGTCGGCCTAAACCAAGCGGGTTAAGTGTTGCCCATAACAGGTTGAAAAGGGCGAATATGATCAGACTCTTGATCAGCACGTTCCGAAGGAAGCGGGGAGTGATCACGCGGTGCCTCCAAAGAGCAGGCTGAAGATGCGCAGGGAGAGTTGGGTCGAGGGTAAGGCGAACCACACCCAGCCCAGCGAAACGTACACAAAAGTCATCAGGGTGGTGAAGGCTGTCACCCAGTGGTTAAGCGCCGGCTGGGTTTGCACACGAGCCGAAAGTGGGCGAATTAGATCTGTAAAGCGGTTTTGGATGAACATGCCCAGTCCGTGCCACAGACCCCAGAGCAGGAAGTTAAGCGTGATGCCGTGCCACAAGCCGATCAGACTCATGGTGATGATTTGGGTGATGAAGATCACCATCCAGGCGGGCACGGGGCGCGGACCAGAGCGCAAGGCGCGCGTGAGTGGGTTGAACACGTAAGCCCGCAACCACTGGGTGAGGGTCATGTGCCAGTTGTTCCAGAATTGAGTCAGGTTGGGTTTGCGGTAAGGGGTGTTGAAATTTTCTGGCAAAGTCACACCCATCAAGATGCCCATGCCGATGGCCAGGTCGGTGTAACCGCTGAAATCGAAAAAGATCTGAAAACTGAACGCGAAGAGCATAATCCAGGCCCACCCCGTGGATTGGATCTGACCTGCATTGACGGCGCTCAGCGCGACAATGGCAAGCAGGTCGGCGAGGACGAATTTTTTGAACAATCCAAACACCAGCCGCCTCGCCGAGTTACCCAGGGTTTCAGCCCCAGGGATGAAGGGCTGACGCAGATCGCGCAAAAAACGTTCGCTGCGGTCGATCGGGCCGGCGCTCAGGGCTGGGAAGAAGAGCACGTAAACGAAGTATTCCTGAAGGGCCATGGCCGGCAGGCGTCCGGATTGACGATCGCGCAGGGTGTGTATCAAGCGGAAGGCGATGTAGGAAAATCCCAACCAGCGCAAGTCCAGCGCGGAAGCCAGCTCGCTGGATTGTCCGCCGAGCGACCGCAACAACCCGCTCGTCCAGGTGGTGAGGGAGGGCAGTTTGAGCACGATGAAGGCTGCCAGAAGCGCGAAGATCGCGATCGAAAGGAACACGGGGGTTGCTCTGTTTTTAGATTGCGTATAGATTAATAATAGCGAAATTATCAACGCTAGAGTCGGGAGCGTAACAAGCACAATCCAGGTGGGTGGCGGGCGCGATGGGGTAAGTAAGCCACTTAATGAAAGATGACGGGTGAGGGCTGCGCCCAGGATCACGGCGATGGTCAGGCCAGCGCTGAAAAGGGTAGCCCGCTTGTATCGTTCTTGCGGCAGTGAAGTGAGCACCCAGCCCAGGATGGTGATGACCAGGGTGGCCACAGGCAACCAGAAATCCAGGCCGCGGACGGGCAAGGCAGGTTGAAGCCAGAAAACTGCCAAAATACTGAGAATTTGCAACAGGGGGTTGCGCAATTTGCGCCCGGCAGGCCACCACGAGACCAGGGTCACCGCCAGTGAAGCGCCGATCAGGATGAATAGGGTGGAAAGCGCCACCTAGAACCCCTGGTAGATCCACAAGGGCGAGCTATCGGTGGTGACGATCACCAGCAGCACGAGCAGAAGGGCAAATACCAACGCCCAAAGGTTCTCGCGTGAAAACAGGCGGCGCGACACTTTATTTTTCTCCGCACATGCGCCAATCACCGCCATCGCGGACGACATTGTAGGGCACCATACCCAGGTCAATGTTCAGGTCCTCGGCGCCGTAAGAAAGTACCAACGCGCCGGTGCAGTTGACCGTAGCGGAGTCGCCCGCGTCTTCACTGGTGGCGCATTGCATGTCTTGAAGTTTGATCTCAACGGACATCAAGGAATCGAGCGTGGTGAGCGCCGTGGACTCGTGGGCAGCGCAGGAGAGGTTGGTCAACGTGGCGCTGTCTTTGGCGACGAGGGCTTGCCAGTAAGCTTCGGCGGCAGCCGCTGGGGCGTCCGTTTTGGAGGCACAGGCCGTTAAAAGCATGGAAGCGAGGATGACCAGAAGAACGAGTGAGAAGAACCCTTTTTTTGACATGGAGACTCCGGTTTTTGAATTAGAAAGGTGATTATACCTCACCAGCAGCGCGGCCTTCGATCACCACTGATACCGCCGCGGCAACCTGGTCGAGAACGCGCCCGGGCAGCTCACCTAGGCGGCTCATCAAGCGCGCGTTGGATACAGAGCGAACCTGGAGGGCATCGGCAGCCATCGCCGCTTCCAGACCGCTGTTGAGCACGGGGGGCACGCGCACCATCCACGGCGCGGAGGCGTAGTCGTTCTTCCAGAGGGTCAATGGCACGACCACTTTCAGTGGCAGACTGCCTAGCGCGTCGCTTGAAAGGATCACCACAAGGCGATTTGTTTCTGCGGCTTCTCCCGGGTTTTGCGCCAGAGACATGCGCCACACCTCGCCGCGGAACATCAGACGCCTCCTTTACCGGCGAAATCGTCCCCGTCCAGGGCGGCGTAACCCACCAGGTCTCCATCCGCGTAGTAGGTCTCTGCCAGGTTTCGGGCGGCTTCAGCCAGACGTTCCCGACCATGGGCGCGCAGCCCGAGGTCGACCCATTCTCGCAGCAAAGCTGAAACACTTTTGCCTTCTTCAGCGGCGATGCGGGTCAAAGTATTAAGTTGGCCAGGTTCGAGAAGCACCTGGGTGCGGGTAAGTTTTTCTTTTTTCATACATCATTATTATACATCAAATTATAAGTAATAAAAGTATAAATAAACAATACATCACTAATGATAAAAAAACTCCCCGAAATGGGGAGTGAAAAAAGCAGATAGCTCCTCAAACACTAATAATCAGCGGGAGAGGTGGTGTGATTGGGTAAAAATTAGGTTGGCAGGGGGGTGACCATCAAAATAGCCTCGGTAGGGCAAGCTGTCGCGCAAAACGAGCATCCGATGCAATTCTTTTCATCCGCAAGTGCCGCCATCAGGTGGGTATTTCCGTTGACCCGCTCCACAAAATTCAACACGGAAGTGGGGCAGACCTCGATGCAAGCCCCGCAAGCCACACAGCGGAGTTCCAACACGGCCGGTTGAGGCCAAAGTGAGTGTGTTACCTGAGTACAGATCTCTCCTTGTGGGTCGACAACTGCGGCGAAGGGGCAGATCCTACCGCAGGCGCCGCAATCGATGCAATTGTCTTCAATGATGACATGCAACGACTTCCTCTCGCCGTGGATGGCGTTGACCGGGCAGATTTTCACGCAAGCGGTGCAACCTGTGCATTCCGCGTTGATTGTGTGAGTCATACTACTCTCCCCTCTTCGATCAGGTTGACCAGCCCAAGTTCCTCGAGCGTGGCGTGGGTGGGCACACCGTTTTCGGGGTCCCAACCGATCTCCTTCCAGTAGCCCTTCATTAATATATCCAGGTCATAGCTTACCCCTCGATTCGGGCCATCCTCCTGGGGCGGATCACCGAAGAGGCGTTTGTTGACCTTGAGCGCGCGCGGATCGATGCCCTCGCGGACGTTGAACATTTGGCGCAGGGTCTGGATGCGCCGACCTGCGAGCATGTATTCTTCAGGCGGCAGGTGCCAGCCGGTGACCGAGTTGGCCCATTCAAAGACCGGCACCCGGTCCACACCCACGAGCATACCGAAGTAACACATGCCCATGGCGTTGTAGAACTGGGTAAAACTGCTCACCGCCACAGCCCCCTTCATTCGGAACTCGTCCGCGGCGTAGCGCGACTCCTTGGGGTAAAACTGCGCGGCTGGTTTGAGCCCGGGTACACGCGTCCACAGTTTGTAAAGGTCGTAGTACAACTGCGCCCCGGTGGTATGCCGTCCGGGGGTAGGGTCCACGCTGGCGTGCAGCCCCATGCCGGGGTCCATGCGCGGATCGTGGTAAGCCATCTCTTGCCCCCCGGCGTGGATGGCGTAACGCGCCGCGTGATGACCCAGTTTCTCAGCGGCGGCTCGTGTGCCGTCAGTCAGCAAGGCTCCAAAGCCGCGGCGGTCGATCATCTGCTGCAACACTTCGCGGATGGCCGCGGCGTTGCCCCAGGTCAGTTCGATCCCGCCAGTGTCTTTTTGGGTGATCAAGCCCTTTTCAAAACATTCCATGGCGAAGGCAAGCGTGCCGCCCGCCGAGATCGAATCCATGCCGGCGCGGTTGACCCGATCATTCAATTCGTAGGCCAGGTTGATGTCGCCGTTGAGCAGCATGGAGGTGAAGGAAGCCGCGGTCTCATATTCCATCTTGTGGCTCTCGCGGCCGTTCAATTCTACGATACCGCCGCACCCCATGGGGCATGCGCGGCAATGATATTTCTGCTTTTCGGTCTTAAGTACAAAATCGGGGTCGATCTGATGGTTGAAGCGCGGCATGTCTTTTTTGGTGCCCGCCCAGTTTTTGAAGGGCGTGTCGCCCATTCCAACGGATGCCGGCAAGGTGCCGATCGATCCCCATTTGGCCATGATGCCGGCCACCAGCATCCCGTTTTGGGTGAATCCCACGGGCAGGCGGCCGATCAGCGCGCCGAAGATCCCCACCAACCGGGAGGGCATCAACTTGAGCGGCAGCATCACATCGCGGCTGCATTTTAATGACAACCATTGGGTCTTGATCGGGTCGTGGGCACCCACGCGCTTTGACCCGGCCAGAACCACGGCTTTTAGCTTTTTGGAGCCCATCACGGCGCCCAAGCCAGAACGTGCCGCCAGGCGTCCGCGGTCGTTGCAGATGCCAGAGATCAGTGACAGGTTCTCACCGGCTTGACCAATGACCGCCACCGCCGGTTCCTTTTTATGGGTGTGCGCGGCCACGAGCAGGTCTTCGCTCTCGATGGCGTCTTTCCCCCAATAGGGGCTGGCGTCCAGCAGGCGCGGTCCGGATGAGTCGATGAATACGTAAACCGGTTTCGGGCTGATCCCTTTAAAAAGGATGCCGTCGTAACCGCTTTGTTTGATTGCCAGAGATAATGTTCCGCCGCAGTTGGCGTCACCCCAGGTGCCAGTCAGCGGGCTCTTGGCAACCGCCATCCAACGCCCGGTGAAAAAGCTGCCCGCGCCGGTGAGCAAACCAGACATGAAGCCGAGGATGTTTTCGGGGCCGAGGGGATCCGCGCCTGCGGGCATGTCACGGTAGAGCAAAGCGGCTCCCAGACCGATGCCGCCGAGGTATTTGCGATACATCTCATCAGGAAGGGTTTCTTCCTGGAAGGTGCCTAATGTTAGGTCGACCCATAATACTTTGCCGGTGAATGCTCGCATCGATGTGCTCCTGATCGCTTCAAAGGGTCGATGTTTCGGATTGATTGTAACAAAAAAGGGGACGCTTCGGTTCATCCGTTTCTGGCGTGAAAAAATTTTTTGAGGAGGTGCGGCTTGTCGCGAGGATTTTCTCACATAAAGGCATGGAGGAAATACTCGAATTCCATTTCGTAAGGGCGACCGGCCGGTCACCCCGACAACTAACGGTTGTCCTTATGATTCCTCTAGGGAGCGAAGTTCCCCTCGTTGTGATACCATTAATCGCATGGCGAACCGAATGAAATGGACTTTGCGACGGCTGCTGGCCTTGCTGCGCTGGGAAACCGAAGACCGCGAATTACTTCAATCCGTGGCGCGCAAAGTGATGGGCACCACCCTGGCCGTTTACGCGGCGTGGCATATCATTGGCACCCTGGGTTGGCCTGAGATCTTCAGCCCGAGCCTGTATCTCATTTCTGCCGGCATGGCGCTCGTTGGCATCCTCGCCATGCGCCTGGTGGGCAACTATTATCTGCTGGCGCAACTGGTGTGGAATATCGGTCTATCAGCGATGCTGTTCCTTTCCTTCCAGTTTTATCACCGGCCTGAAAGCCTGTTGCTCTTTATCTTTTTACCGATCATGTCGGAAGTGATGATGGGGCTTAAACCTGCCATCGTCCTTGAAGCCGCCATTATCATTTTGGCGGTCACCTGGAACCGAATCGGGTTCCTGGCGCCCTTGCCTGATCCTTACCCTGTTGTATTGATCCTCTCAAGCCTGGCCTCCACAGCACTTGGGTGGGGGATTTCCTACAATCTGGTGGCTTCGATCGAAGCCTCCTCACACCATTATCGCGAGGCAGTACAACGACTCAACGAAGCCCGTGAGCACCGTGCCGAGATCAGCGTGCTGCTTAAAGACGTCAATAACGCCAACTACCAGCTCGACCGCATGAACCTAATGTTGACCTACGCCCGAGGGCAGGCTGACAAGGCTCGCGAAGAGCGTGATCGTTTCGCCTTGGCTGTCAGTCATGAGCTGCGCAGTCCCCTCAACTTCATCATTGGGTTTAGCGACCTGATGGTCAATTCTCCTGAAACCTACGACGACCCAAAAGCGTGGCCGCCAGGTCTTTATGATGACATCCAGGAGATCTACAAAAGCAGCACGCACTTGATGCAGTTGATCAACGACATCCTCGACATGGGCAAGATGGACGCCAAACAGTTCACCTTCTTTAAGGAAAAGATCGATTTCGCGCTCATCGTTGAAGACGTGCGCGAAATGGTGCAATCTGCCATCCACAACAAGGGGCTAGAACTGCGCGTAGAATTGGCTGACGGTTTGCCGCCGGTGTTCGTGGACCGCACTCGTATTCGACAGGTGTTGCTTAACCTGGTGACCAATTCGTTGCGCTTCACCAAACAGGGTTCCATCACCATCAAGGCGTTCAAAACCTCCCCCGAGTTGCTGCGTGTGGAAGTGATCGACACGGGCACGGGCATTGCCAAGGAGGATCTCACCAAGGTTTTTCACGAGTTCCGCCAGGCCGGGGATGAGAACCTTCGTTCCGGCGAGGGTAGCGGTCTGGGTTTGTCGATCGGGCGCCGCTTTGTTCGTTTGCACAGCGGTGAGATGGGTGTGGAAAGTGAACCCGGCAAGGGCTCTCTCTTTCATTTCACAGTGCCCTTCCATCAGCAGTTGGACGACGTTAACGAAATCAGTGCCGGAGCTGCCTTCGAGCCGGAAAATAAACCGGATGAACTCGAAAAGGTTCCACTACTCTTGATGCTGACATCCGACGCCTTTTCAGCGCGCGTTTTTGTCAAAGCCATCAAGGGGTACAAGGTGACCTTGCTCACCGACCCTCTCCAACTTGGAGGTGTAGTTGCAAACACTTACCCACGGGCCGTGATCGTGGATGAGAACCTGGCCTCCCACCCGGCGGTGCAGGCCTTTATCGAGCAACCGCCTTACGATGTGCCGGTGATCACCTTTCCGCTGCCGGTCAGCCGGCAGAACCGCTCTTCCAACCTGCCAGAGGGTGTGTTGGATTACCTGGTCAAACCAGTGCCACGCCAGGTATTGCTCGAAACCGTACAGCAACTTAACATGGCCGTACGCTCCATCCTCGTGGTGGATGACGACCCCAGCATGGCTCGGTTCGTTACACAGGCGCTCAAACCCTCAGACGATGACGGCAACGGCACCGCGGATGTTAAGATCCTGACCGCCCTGGATGGGCAAGAGGCGCTTCGCTTTTTACACACCATCCCGGTAGGCGCGGTCTTTTTGGATCTCGATCTGACCGACATGAACGGGTTGACACTATTAAACGCCATGCTCCAGGAAAAGGATCTGCGCCAGATCCCGGTGGTGATCATTTCGGCTTCCGACCCGCCGGCCACTTTTAGTCCACGGCAGAAAGGCATTTTTAATGTGTTGGTGCACCGTCCGTATGAACGCAACGAATTGGCAGAACTGATCAGCGCCGCGTTGCATGAAGTGACGCCGGTTTATGCGAAACCGACCCAATCCAGGCGATCAACACCGGAGGCGAAACCAGTGATCAAAAAAAGTTAGGGAAAACTAATCGGGAAGCAGGGGTTTGATCACGTCAAGAAGCATTTTTTGGGTGACCGGCTTTTTTAGGTAAGCCTGAGCGCCTAGCGAATGGGAGAGATCGGGGTCATCCCATGCTGAGCAGACGATCACGGGGATATTTTTCAACATTTCATCAAGCTTAATTAATTGAAGCAATTCCCAACCGTCCATTTGGGGCATCATCACATCCAGAGTGATGACGGCTGGACGTAAATGACGCGCCAAGGTGATAGCCTCCGCGGGGTGATTGATACCGATGACCAGCAAGTCAGTTTGAGAGAGGTAGCGCTGAAAGAGGTTGACCACCGGTTCCTGGTCGTCGATGACCAGCATGATGCGCTGATCGGCATGTGGTAACCAGAGGGTACGCCTGACCCAACAGCCGTCGGTTTCACGGGTGCAAACCACCTCGACCCGTGCGTGAATGCGTTCACACCAATACATCACTGCGGTTAGGTCATCCGCGTTTGCTGCATCTGCCAGCAAGTCGGTGCAATCGGCTTCAATGCGGCTGGCGAATTCAAGCCTGACCTGTTCTTTGGCAGCCTCGCAACGCACAATGAGCTGCGTTCCTGTTTGATCTCGCAAGATGTCGTTGAAGAGGCTGATGAGTACCTGGCGCAAGATCACTCTATCGGTGATCACGGGGACAAATTCAGTAGGTTGAATAAACTCCACGCGCAAACCCTTTTCATCGCAAACGCGTTTGAGCATGGCGTAGACACCGCGGGTGGTCTCAAGTGGGTCGATCATCTCGTTATGCACTTCCACCACCGGGCTCACGTCTGTGTCGTGGTCGGGACGTTCATCCGGGTAACAGGCCGCCCAGAGAATCTCGGTGAGGGCGGTGATGGCCTTGTGCTGGTCGCGGCGCATTTGACGGGTGCTGATTGCCAGCGTGTCGGCGAGTTCTTGCACACCGATGCCTTCAATGTAGCGTTTGTTTAGAATGATGTAGGGGCGCCATTCGGGAGCTGTGAGGTCAACTTCCTTGCGGGAGGGGCGGATTTTCTCGATGGCTTCAAGCATGTAACGGCGCACGTATTCGCCCTTGCTGCCGGTAAAACCTGCTGGCAGTTTGATCACTGAAAAAAGGGCTGGGTGTGTCTCCAGCGAGGCGATATCGTAGAGATTGTCCAGCACGTCCTTGATGACTTCATTAAAAAAGAGGCGAGTGACCATGTAGGGTACCAGGTTGGGTGTTTACCAAGATTTGTCCCCTGCGTGTCCGCACTGTGTCCGAAAATTCATTGTTTGCAGGGTTGGTTTCATTATAATCAAGTGTACCGAGTTTGGTAAAACCTGCCAAACAACTCGTTCATGTTCCATAATCCAAAAGGAGAGAGAAAATGCCCAAGAAACTTTACGTCGTTTTTGCTGTATTGGTTGTCGTGGCGATGGTTCTCTCTGCTTGCGCCAAGGCGCCAGTAGCCACTGAAGCACCCGCCCCCATGGCCACGGAAGCCCCTGCAGCCACTGAAGCCCCCGCCGCTGCCCAGCAGCTCGAGGTCTTCTCATGGTGGACCGGTGGTGGTGAAGCCGCTGGCCTCGAAGCCATGATCGCCATCTGGAGCGAACTTTATCCTGAAATTCCCTTCGTAAACGCGGCTGTTGCCGGCGGTGCTGGCTCCAATGCCAAAGCCGTTTTGGCCACCCGTCTCGCGGCTGGCGAAGCCCCTGATTCCTTCCAGGGTCATGCCGGACAAGAAATGATCGGCACCTACGTGGCTGCGGACCAACTCGAACCCTTGGATGAGCTCTATGAAACCAACGGCTGGTACGATGTCTTCCCCGAAACCTTGATCCCCTTGATCTCCAAGGATGGACATCCCTACTCCGTGCCCGTGAACATCCATCGCGCCAACGTGCTCTGGTACAACCCCGCCGTTCTGGCTGAGTACAACGTGGCCGTCCCCACCGATTTCGCCAGCTGGTTGACCGCCCTCGAAGCCCTCAAGGTTGCCGGTATGGAAGCCCCCCTCGCCCTCGGTGAAAACTGGACCGAAGTTCAACTTTGGGAAACCGTTTTGATCGCCGATGCCGGCCCCGAACTCTACACCAAGTTGTGGAACGGTGAAGCTGACTGGAACGATCCCGCGGTCTTGAAATCCATCGAAGACATGACCAAACTGTTGGCATATGCTAACACCGATTTCGCCACCCTTTCCTGGCAAGACGCCTCGAAACTGGTTGCCGATGGCGACGCCGCCTTCAATGTGATGGGCGACTGGGCTGACGGCTACTTCAGCGGAACCGTTGAAGGTGGAAACCTGGGTCTCGAACCCGAAGTTGGATACGCCTGGATGCCTGTTCCTGGAACCCAGGGCGTGTATGACTTCCTCTCTGACAGCTTCAACCTGCCCGTTGGCGCCCTCAATCGCGATGCCGCAATCAAATGGCTGACCCTTTGCGGTTCCAAAGAAGGTCAGGATGCGTTTAACCCAGTGAAGGGCTCCATCCCCGCCCGCAGCGATGCTGACAAATCCCTCTACGGTGTTTACCTGCAATCCGCCATGGAAGACTGGGCGACGGACACTGTGGTTGGTTCCTTGTGGCACGGCGTTGTCGCCAATGACACCTGGAAGACCCAGATCGCAACGGACTTTGGTGCTTACATCCTCGATAAGGATGCCGCCAAATTCCAGGCCGCCATGGTCGCTTCCTGCGCCGCCTACGGTCCCTGCCAGTAATTTAGAACTGCTTCAACATCTTGTGGTCATCGGGGAGAACCTCTCCCCGATGACCGTTGTAACCCAACTTTATTGTTTTGTGATAAATTAGTGCATTGAGGATTTCCATGCGAAATACAAAAGAGAAATGGCTGGCCTTTCTAATCGTCTCCCCTTCCATTTTGGCGGTGGCGATCTTTGTCTACGGTTTCATCGCCTGGACGACCAGAGTCTCTTTGAGCGCCTGGCGGGGAATGATCCCCGATTACACGTTTGTCGGCATCAAGAATTACATCGAACTTTTCGTCAACAATTTCCGTTTCTCTATCGATATTCGCAACACGATTATGTTCACCGTGATCTTTGTGGTGGGCACACTGCTGCTCGGGCTGGCCTCCGCGCTGCTGTTGGATCAAAGTTTGAAGGGTGAGGGTTTCTTCCGCAGCCTCTTCATCTTCCCCATGGCCATTTCTTACATCGTCACTGGCGTCGTTTGGCGCTGGCTGATGAACCCGGCACAGGGGTCGCGCATCAGCGGGCTGAACCTGCTTTTTCACTCCCTGGGTCTGGACTTCTTAAATAGCTCATACACGGCAACCCCCGTTTGGGGGATGGCGTTTATCGCGATTCCGGCCATCTGGCAGCTTTCGGGCTACACCATGGCCATGTACCTGGCGGGCCTTCGGGCGATCCCCGATGAATTACGCGAGGCCGCCCGTGTGGATGGCGCGAACGAATTCGAGATCTTCCGTTACATCATCCTGCCCTTATTAAGGCCGGTAACCCTATCGGCGATGATCATTTTGGGGCACATGTCGCTTAAAACTTTCGACCTGGTCATCGCGGTGGCCGGCAAACAGCTGGCGCTCGATATGCCTTCCATTAACATGTGGCAGACCACGTTCGATGCCCACCTTTACGGCAGTGGCGCTGCAATTTCGATCTTGCTTCTGATCAGCACAGCGGTGCTTATCATTCCCTACCTCATCTTCTCGTTACGGAAGGAGGGGCAGTCATGAACCGCAGCCGCAGCCGTTACTGGAGTTACATCCCCCTGGTGTTGTTGTCACTCTTTTACCTGATCCCTGTCTATGTGATGGTGATGACCGGTTTCAAAGGCGGAGACGAGATCAGCATTAAGGAAATGTGGAACCTGCCCAAGGTCTTCGATTTCTCGAACTACATTCTTGCTTTTGAAAAACTATCCCCCAACCTTTGGAACAGTTTGAATGTGGTTTTACCAGCCGCCATCATTTCCTCCATGTTGGGGTCACTGAACGGATATATCCTGGCCAAGTGGAAATTCAAGGGCGCGGACGTGATCTTCCCCCTCATCCTCTTTGGCATGTTCATTCCTTATCAATCCATCCTCATCCCGTTGGTGCAGTTCATGAACACCATTGGTCTCTACGGCAGTCTGCCCGGCCTGGTGTTGGTGCACATCATCTACGGCATCCCCATCACCACACTGACCTTTCGCAACTACTACGCCAGCATTCCCAACGAGTTGGTGGAGGCTGCCAAGATCGACGGTGCGGGTATGTTTGGCATCTATTGGAACATCCTGCTGCCCATCTCGATTCCCAGTTTTGTGGTGGTCTTGATCTGGCAGTTCACCCAGGCCTGGAACGATTTCCTCTTCTCGGTGGTGCTCACCGGCCCGCAAAACTGGACGGTGACCGTGGCATTGAACAACATTTCCGGCGGTCAGATTGTGCCCTGGAACCTGCAAATGGCGGCTTCGCTCCTTGCGGCGCTGCCCACCCTGCTGGTTTACATTTTCTTGGGACGTTACTTCTTGCGCGGCATGATGGCGGGTTCTTTGAAAGGCTAATCACATACCCACTTCATCCAGCCGGGCTTCAACCCCTGGCGCGATGATCTCCTCCTCCTTCTTATTTGTATGTGGCTCCCGCGATTATCGCAGGGGCCATTTACATTAAAACCCCTCTCCATCCACAGGACGAAGAGGGGCAAGTTGAGAAAGTAGTAAACGATCGACTACTCGTATTGCAGCGCCTCGACGATGATGGTATTGGCGGCGTGCCGGGCGGGCACCATCGCCGCGAGGATGCCGAAGACCAACCCCACCACGATCGAGAGCACAACGCCTATGGTGGGGAAGTAGAACGCGCTGCCAAAACCGATGACGCCCATGGCCCTGACGATCAGGTAGCTCATGAAGAGGCCTACGGCGATGCCCATGGTCGTTCCGAGTGAAGAAAGCAGCACGCTTTCGGCAAAGATCATGCGTTTGACTTGTTGCCGGGTGGAACCCACGGCTCGCAACATGCCGATCTCACGGGTGCGTTCAAGCACATTGATGCTCATGGTATTGGCCATGGCGATCAACCCTGGCACGGCCAGCATGAAGATCATCACAAAGAACACGCTCATCACCGTGGTGAACAAAGTCATCTGCTCGTTTTTAAACTCGGTCGAGTCGATCATGGTGAAGGCAGGGTACTTTTTAACCACACCCTGGAGGGTGTTCCACACCACGGCAGGTTCGGCATCCGGGGCGCGGTTGACCAGGAGGAGCACATCTGTTATCGCGCCGAAATCATCCGCCAGGTTGGATTGTGAGATGTAACCGGTGGCGATCTTGGCGTTGAGGTAGTCAAAGCCTACACCCACAACGGTGTAATCCTTATCTCCCTGCGGTGTTTTCAAGGTCAGCACGTCTCCCGGTTCAACAGCGTTGCTGGTGGCAAAAATCCCATTGACCACCATCGCGCGTCCATCCGCCATGGCTTTGAATGCTTCAGCAGGGTCACCTTTGCTAAATTCAAGACCGGCGATCTCGGGGTAAACCACCGGATCAACGCCGATCATTTGAAGTGTGGCGCCTTTTGTCTGGCTGGTGGCCAGGCGCAGGGATGTGGCGGCGCCCACTCCTTCGGTGATTTTTATTTCATCGAGCAACTCCTGGTTAGCGCCGAGGTTGCCCCCACCCAGTACCATGGAAGGCGGCATGAGCAGGTAATCGGTACCCAGGCTCTTGTCGAGGTAACTGGTGAAACTGTGCTCCACGCTGGTGATCATAGCCAGCATGGCAATGCAGATCGCCAAACCGATCATCATGGAAGACGCGGTGATGGCCGCGCGCGACGGCTGCCGGGCAAGGTTGCCCTGGGCAAGACGCCCTTCACGTGGATAGAACCAGGCCACCACCCCACCAAATACATCCGCCACGGGTTTGACCATCACCGGGGCGATCAAGATCAAGCCAACCAGAAAGACCAGGCTCGCGAGCGCGGCGATCTCAAAGGTGCCTAGCAGTAAACCGGCCACCGAGACCGCGATCATACCAAGTCCCCAGAAAGCCCGTTTGCGGTTCTGGCGATATTCGACAGCGCCGACAGTCGGGCGCATGGCTTCAAGAGGAGTGATCTTCATCGCCGCACGCGCGGGGAAGTATCCGCTGCCGACGGTGAAACCCACCCCAAGGAGGATCGAGCCCACCAGATTCGCGGTGGTGATCACGGGTGCGCCGAGTGTGACGCGCATCATGTCAGCCAGGAAACCACCCACGGCCGAGATCAAACCGGCCGCCATCAGGTAGCCGAGAACCAGGCCAATGGAGGTGCCGAGGATGCCCTGGATGAGTGATTCCACCAGGATCAGGTTCATCACCGTCCGTTTAGACGCGCCAATGGCGCGCAGCATACCCAGGTCGCGGCGCCTCTCGGCCACCAGCGTGCGGAAGGTATTGAAAATAATGAAAGCGGCCATTGCCAGGGCGAGCACCCCAAACATCCACATCAAGGATTCGCCCATGACAAGCGCTGAGGCTAACTCATCACCCACCTGAACAGGCCCGCTCTTAAAGTTGGGGCCTAACGCTTCAAGCGATTTGGCGATCACCGTGTCGCGATCAGCGCCAGCGGTGATCAATACATCGATAACGTTGACCTGACCGGGCAGGTTGAGGATCTCTTGCGCGGTGGGCAGGGGTACGAGTACCTCGTCCAGACCGGCGGCGGCGCTGAGGGATAAGATGCCCACCACTTCAAGGTCCGCCGCGCCCTCACTGGAGGGGATGGTGAGGGTGTCGCCAACACCCAACTCGAGTTTATCCGCAAGGATCTGCGGTAGGAGGGTTACGTAGGTGTCAGTGGGTTCGAAGAAGCGGCCAGCCTTTAGCGTGTAATTGCGCACGCTTTGCGCGGTGGCCCCATCCAGGCCGGTGACGGTAACGGCAGAGGCGCCGGTCAGCTTATTGACGCTGCCGCCGAGGGTTTCGGGCAGGATGACGTTTTTCGAGAGGATGCCGGTGTACTGGCTGACACCATCGATCCCTTGCATTTTTTCGAGATTGACCTCAGCGAAGGGGTTGTTGGAGTCACCGGAGATCGAAATATCCACCTTGCCGGCGGTGGTGACCATGTTATGCCGAAAGGCTTCCATCATGGCGGGAATCATGGCGTTGAGGCCGAAGAGCAGGGTCACGCCAAAGACCACAGCCAGGGTGGTCAAGACCATGCGCTGTTTTCGTCCCCAAAGGTAACGCCAGGCTAAAAGCAGTGTGATTCTCATAGCGCCTCCACTTTCTCCTTGAGACGTTTAGCATTATCACCATTGGATCCGTTCAGCAGGGTGTCATCGACAACCTTGCCATCCTTGAGGAAGATGATGCGGTCGGCGTAAGCCGCGATGCGCGGATCGTGGGTGACCATTAGCACTGTGCGGCCCCAATCGCTGACCACCTTGCGCAACACGCCGGCAATTTCGTCGCCGCTGCGCGAATCCAGGTTGCCGGTGGGTTCGTCCGCCAGCACGATGACCGGGTCGGCTACCATGGCGCGTGAAATGGCCACACGCTGCTGCTGCCCGCCGGAGAGTTCGTTGGGACGGTGGCTGCCGCGGTCTTCGAGCTTGTTGCGGGCGAGCCAGCCCTTGGCGGTTTTACGCGCGTCTTCGGGTTTCTTGCCATCCAGGATGAGGGGCAGGGCGGTATTTTCCACCGCGTCCAGCACGGGGATAAGATTAAAGAACTGGAAGATGAAGCCCATTTTGCGGCGGCGCAGCTCGGTGAGCGCGTTATCGCTCATCTTCGAGATGTCCTTTCCTTCGATACTTACCGTACCCTCGGTTGGGCGGTCGAGACCGCCGATGAGGTGCAGCAGGGTCGATTTACCACAGCCGCTGGGGCCCATCACGGCCACGAACTGCCCCTGGTTGATGGTGAGGTTGATATTGTCGAGGGCGGTGACCCGGGCCTCGCCGCTTCCGTAAATCTTGGTTAAGTTTTTGACTTCGATCATTGACATTTTATGCTCCTTGAAAGATGCTTTGCTTGCGATTTAAATGGATAAGTAAGGTGGGCTACTGACTCGGCGGCCGTCCCCGGGGCCGCAGTGCCGGATGGGGCGCCGGTTGGTGAATGACATCGTCCAGACGGGCTTCGATCATATCCAGCCAGCGCAGGTCGGCTTCGAGATGCATGGCGGCTTTATCCATCAACAGGATCTGCGCGAGCTGCCGGCTGGCTTCCAGCGTTTGGCGATGTTCGGTGATGCGGTGCAGCTCCTGGTAGAGCGCGGCGCGCTGGATGACGATCAGACGTGTGGCGTCCACGGCTTCCAGCTCGAGGGAGAGCATCAACTTCAAATAGAAGGGGTCTTGATGCGGCTCTTCGATGTCACTTGTGCGGAACCAGGCCATCAGTTCTTCGTTGCCCTGGGGGGTGATGGAGTATTCGGTTTTGCCCTGGCTGCCATTTTTGCCAGCGAGGGTCACCAACCCGGATTCAACCATGCGCGCCAGGGTGGTGTAGATCTGGGCGGGCTTGACGTCCCAGTTTTCCTTGCCGCCGACGAGCGCGGTGAAGCCCGCGCACAGTTCATAACCGTAGCGCGGCTTTTGAGCGAGAAGACCTAAGAGGGCGTGTCTGACTGACATAATAAATACTCTACTGTATAACAATTAATGATTATAGGCCGTTCAGAGGAAAAGTCAAGGGGTTTTAAATCAAAAACCCCGTTTTTTGAAAAACGGGGTTAATTGTATAGTTACAATATTTCATTCCCCCAAAAACGTGGACAGGTAAGCCCTGACATTCACCACGTTGGGGACGTTCTCCGCCACCAGGTCAGCGCCGTTGACGGCGCCAAAGGTGACGTTCTCCTTGGGCATGCTCACCGCCAGGCAGGCCAGGCTGGTGAGTTCTTCCACGCTTAGATCGGTGATGAAGGCTTCCTTGAACTGGGCCAGCAGGGCGGGCACTCGCGGCAGGATGTTGACGTTGATCAATTTGGTTTGCAGCGCCTTGATCACTTCGTTTTGGCGCGCGGTGCGCGCGGTCTCTCCGCCGGGGTTCATAAAACGGACGTATTCGGTGGCAAGGGCACCATTCAGGGTCTGCGCGCCGGCCGGGAAGGTGACGTTGTGTTCCGTGGTGATTGCCGCGGGCAGGGTCACTTCCACACCGCCAACGGTGTCGACCATTGCGGCGAATTGGTCGAGTTGAACGGTGAGGTAGTATTGAGCCTCTGCACCAAAATTGTCTCGCAACAATTGAGCCAGCACGCTGGCACCGACCGCGTTCTTTTCTTTCGGTGTACCGGCGGCTGCGGTGAAAGCCTCATGGAAGGTCAAACCCAATTTTTGTTGCACTTGCGTGGCGCTGTTGCTTGAGCCGGTTTGGACGAGCAGGTCACGCGGGAAAGTAACACTCTTGACGGTTTGACCATCAAAATCTGCCTGGATCAGTCGGACGGCGTCCGCGCCGTTGGGCTTGGAGCTGCCCAGCACGTCCGCGCCTACGAAGAGCAGGGTCATTTTTCCGCTCTGGCCGCAAAACTTTTCCGCTTCAGGGGTCGGGGAGGACAAATCGGTTTCGACAGCCGGGATGGAATTGATCAACGTAGGCAAAGGAGCGGCTGTGGGCATATCCAATACAGGCGCTTCTGTTTCTGTAGGCATTTCGAGTGTGGGCGCCAGCGGGGAGTTTAGCCCAGAGGGCAGGGCGCAGCCCACCGCGAACAGGATAACGATGAACGTCGCGAGGAAAACTCTGTTTAATACCCGATTGTTTTGCATGGCTTTCTCCCTTCAAATTGCCGTTATAACCTTTAAATCCATTTTACATGATATGGATACATCCTAACGCGTTTAAACTTTCGGCTTAATATGCGCCCTTGCCTCTCACGACCACCCAAAACGTGTTGATCAAGATATAGAGATCCAGCCAGATGGAATAGTGCTGGAGATAATACAGATCATCTTCGGTGTGCAGATACATGGGTTTGTCGCTGCGGCCGTGTATCTGCCACCAACCGGTGAGACCCTGGGGGATGGCGAAGCGTTTGCGCTGCCAGGGCTGATATTTTTCCACCAACTCAGGTAGCTCTGGCCGCGGTCCGACCAGGCTCATATCGCCTTTCAGCACGTTCAACAATTGTGGCAGTTCGTCCAGGCTAAAGCGGCGCAAAAAACGACCAAAGGGGGTCACACGCGGATCATCCTTGCGTTTGTGAATCAAGTTCCCGTTCTCATCGATACCCCCCACCCGGTCAGGAAGTTGGTCGGCGTTCTTAACCATGGTGCGGAATTTCAGCATTTCAAAAACGCGCCCGTTGGTTCCAGCCCGCTTCTGCTTGTATAGAATTGGGCGACCATCGCTAACAAAAAGGATCAGAGAGATTACGACCATCAGAGGTAATACCAATAGCATCGAGATCGAGGTCACCAGCAGGTCGAAACCTCGTTTGACCATCAGTTGAAAATCATCGATCGCCAAGGCGCGCAGGTCGATCATTGGGATGCCCGAAAAATCTTCAATGGCTGTTTTGTAGAGGGCGAGGTCGAAAAACCCCAAGGCGACCCAGACCTTGACAGGCAAATCTTCCGTCTGCTGGACGATGGGCGCGAGTTGCGGGTAGGCTGAATAAGGCAAGGCGATGACCACGTCGCTGACTCGTAGTTGGGCGATCAGCTCACGCAGTTCGGCGAAGTCTCCCAGAAGTGGTTTAACAGAATGCGGGTCATTGGGGTCGTCGACGAACCCAAGAAAAACGAAGAGATTGGATTCCTTGAGGTGTTTGGCAATTTTTTGCCCAATTGGGCCGGATCCGACGATCAAGATTCTCGTCTCGCCGGAAGGCATCGGTTTTTGCCTGCGGAGAGCAGCCCGTGCAATAGCCCGCCAAGACAGCGAAAAAAGATAGGCAATCGGCACGAACAGGATGAACGCCGCCCGTGAAAACTCGCGGTACGAAAGATAGAGAATCCCAGCCGCCGAAATGGCCGCGATGATCGTTCCCAGTGTCACCGTGCCGAACTCATCCACAACGCGCAGATGTTTTCGGCCATCGTAGATCGAAAGCACGAGGAAGATCAACACCCATACCAGCGGGAAGATCCAGTAAAGCGCGGCGGGAGGCTGAACCGGTGCGGATATCGGCTTAATGAAGGAAAGAGAATTAAGTACAGGACGAAGCACCGCGGTGAGCCAGAGGCTGAAGGCGATCACCACGCCGTCCAGGATCATCGAAAAGATCGCGAAATTGATCGAAAAGCGTCTGTTCATTGAAAACACTTTCGTCCCGGGCTCTCTGGGAGACAGGGTTCTATCTGGTTCTAAAATTGCAAGAATTAGACCATCTTTCTCACTTACGCACCGCGATCAAGGATTTGGTTAAGACACCTAACACCTTTTCCTCGCAAACCTGGCACCCCGGAAACATGCTTACGAATTCAGCGCGCGACAACAATCGAATTTCATCGACCTGCGCACGCGCGTATTCCGCAGTCGGGCGTGCGAGCCAGCCCCATAAAGTGAAATTACGGGCGAGCTTGTGCTGCCACATCTTTGGAAGGAAGTGAAAAAATGGAGCGAGAAAATGGGGTTCGATGATAAATGCACGGTTTGGTGTTTGAATCCAGAGAGAGCGGCCTACCCGGGTTGCTTCCGCGGCGAATTTCTCCTGGTTTTCAAAATTGCCTACATGCTCGATCACCGAATTAGAGAAAACAATGTCGAAACTCTTATCGTCAAATTGCAGACAGGTGCCGTCCCCGCGGAGATAAGTGAGGTTTCCCGGCAGCGCGGGTAGCGGCGTGGGGATGACTGGATTCAACAAGGTGATTTGAGCGGGACATTGAACCCACTGCCAGTTGTAAGGCGTCCCGCCGATATCCAGGATGCGAGTCTGCTTTGTGATCTCGAAAGTTCGCATGAATTGGTCCATGCGCTTTTGGCGAAAGGCCACAGAAAAACGGTTGCGAAACGAGTGAAAATTCTTCATCGATTCACTAACCAACCGGTTCCTTATGGAAAAGGAGTTCACACAACGCGAGGGTTACAAAACGTGGATATTGACGGTATCGCGGCCAGAGACGGCGGGGTTCCTGGATCAGGCGGTAAAGCCATTCCAGGCCTGAACGTTGCGCCCAAAGTGGGGCCTGGGGTTTGATGCCGCTGACGAAATCGAAGGCAGCGCCCACACCCACCATGATGGGAATCTCCACCCGGCCGAGATGCTCGCGCATCCAGGTTTCCTGCCAGGGTGAGCTCATGCCCACCCAGAGGATATCCGCCCCGCTGCGATTGATCGCGTCAACGAGCGCGAAGTCTTGCGTGGCGTCAGGGCGCCCAAAGGGAGGTGAGCAGGTGCCAGCCACCCGCAGACCTGGATACGATTTGCTCAATCGAGAGGCAAGTTGGTCCGCCACGCCGGGCGCCCCGCCGTAAAAATAATGTTTCCAGTGCCGCGCGAGCCCGAAATCGCAAGCTTCCCGAAGCAGGTCGGGGCCGTAAACTCGCCGCGCCTGTGGGTAACCCTTAAGGCGCAACAGCCAGACCACGGCCATGCCGTCCGCGGTGACGAGATCGGCCTGGTTGAAAACGGGTAGCAGGTTGGGGTCGTTAACACAAGCCATGATGGAATGGGCGGGCGCGAGGCAGATGTAAGACTTCGCACGGGTGTTCACCCGCTCTTCGAAGAAGCCCAGGGTGCCGGGCAGGTCGAGCGCGTTGACCCGCACACCGAGGATAGGCACTCGTGGCGTTTTCTCACTCATGCCGCCCCCTCGGTGTTTTGGTACTGGTGACAAATTGGATCGCGGCTGTAAAACCGTCTAACATGTTTTCCAATCCGTGGGAGAGCAGCCGTTGTTTGGCTTCTTTGCCCAAACGATCGCGCAAAACAGGGTCGGTGAGGAGCAGGTTCAATCGATCCGCCAGCGCGTCCACATTCCCTTCCGGGAAGACCAATCCTGTGACGTTGTGTTCAAGAAACCCGTCCGCGGCTGCGCCGACGCAATCGCTGGCGATCACCGGCACCCCCTGGGCGAAAGCTTCGTTGACCACCAATCCCCAGGTTTCTTTATGATGCGGAGTGGTGACCGATGGCAACACGCTGATCCAGGCGGAAGCGTAAAGCGTGGGGATTTCTTCCGGCGGCACGTACTCGCCAAAAATTGTGTGATCCGCGATACCCAGGTCTTGAGCGAGTTCTTTGAGTTGCGGCAGCAGAGGACCGTCGCCGACCAACAACAGTTTGGCATTATTTTGAGGGTGTTTTGCGAACGCCCGCAGGAGCAAATCCAGTCCTTTTTCGGGATTAAAACGCCCGACAAAGAGAATGACTTTATCGAGTTTGGTGAGGCCAAAGGACATTCTAACCGCATCCATTTTTCCAGGGCCTGGTTGGTTTATGTATGCAGCGTTGTCAATCGCGTTCTGGGCAATAAAAATCTTTTCAGGATCCACACCCTCTGAAATGAGGAAGTTCCTGACGTGATTACCGTAGACGACGAACGCGTCAGCGTGGCGGTAAATAAAGCGTGTGACCGGGAAGAAGACACGGTGCCCCAATGTGCCGATGCGGTTCCAAACCCCCGTCCAAAGGATGAACGGGCGCCTGGTGAGTTTGGCTGCCAAAAAAGTAACCGGCAGAGTAAAGCGCCCAACGATGCCCGAGAGGTAAACATCGTATTTTCCACGGACCAAATGTGTCCACAACCCGGGCAGAATGTAAGTATTGCCCAGTTTAAATTTTTTTAAACTGATGGAGCGGATCGCGCTGGGGCGTGAACCGTGTTGCGGCAACCAGTAATGCTCATCCCCCTTCGAGAAAAATAAAAAATCCATATCGAATCGCGCCGCCAGCATCTCAAAAAAGCGGGCGCGGTAATGCTGGACGAAGTTGGTGACCAGCGCAACTTTGACGCGGTCTGTCATTGCGGGTTCCTTTCCAATATCCGGGCGGCGCGGGCGAAAAGCCGCCGCGGGCTGATCAATCCGGCCAGGAGTTTATAAACCGGGTTACGCGAGAGCATGCCTTTCCGCCACAAGCGCAGAAAGAGCTGTTCTTCGGCCAGCCGCAGCTGGTCCGTGGCTGGTAACCCTTTGCAATAGTCCGCGAAGGAGGGCTCGGGTATTTCGTGGCGTCGGAGGCGATTGCAGCGCAACGCGTAGAGGTGGTAGCGGAGATTTAGTTCGAGGCTGGCGAGCGAAAGGCTGCCCGGGTGAAGGCGGATCTGGTAAAGTGTCTCACCCAGGTTGGCCAGCTCGAATTTTTCAGATAATCGCAGGAACAGGTCGGTGTCTTCCGCCTGGGGGATGTGGGCGCGGTAACCACCGATGGTTGCGAGGGCCTCAACGCGGAAGAGGCTGGCTCCCTGCACCAAGCCGCGCAACCCCTGCTGGATCTCACGGTGGATGTTCCTGGGCGAGACCGATACGGTGGAACTGCCGATCACCATTCCCGTGGTATTGATGTAGTCGCAATTACAGCTCACCGCCGCGTATGTCTGTTTTGCCTGCATGAGGGGTAGCTGCTTTTCCAAACGGAGCGGTGCTGAAATATCGTCCGCGTCCATGCGGGCGAGATAAGGGATGCCTTCCCTGATCGCGATTGACAGCGCGTGGTTCATGGCGGCACCAGGGCCACCGTGCGGCAGGCGCTCCAAGCGGATGCGCGGGTCTTGAAGCCTGGTGAGGAATTCGAATGATCCGTCCGTGGAGGAATCGTCGAGGATCAAAAAATCAAAAATCTTCAGACTTTGTCCAAGGATGGAATTCACCGCCTGCCCGAGGAAGGGTAGGGCGTTGTAGACCGGCATGACCACCAGCAACTCAGGCGCAGATCCCTGTATCATCGGTCCGCCACCTTTCTAAACAGGAAGACCGGGTGTTGCACCTGCCAATAATCTCGCGATTCGACCCATTCAAAGCCGGCTTTATCGCAAATGATCTTAAGCGAGACCTCAGAGAACAGGCATTCGTGGCTGCGGATGCGCAGCGCCCAATGCCATGGATCCTCGTTGATCTGGGAGGGGAAGGCGTGCACCATCCAGGTGGGGTTGTCATTCACCGGCTTAAGCAGCCGGTTAAGGTAAAGCCAGGCTTCCAGGGTATTATCGAGGTGTTCGATCACCGCGTTGGACGCGATGCCGTCAAAAACACCCAGTTTCGAATCGTCTTGATATGTTTGAAAATAGAAATCCTCGTTACGGGAAACCAAATCGCAGGCGTAAAAATGATGGCGCGTGTGCTTCACGCGCATCTCAGCACTCGCTGAGAGGTTGCCGCCCGCCCCGAAATCCAGCAGGGTAAGGTCGTCCTCAGGCCGGGCTCCTTCGACGTGATCGAGCAAAAGTCGCAGCAGGAACTGCTGGCCGGACTTTTGGAGATTTTCGTTTCGAAAATCAAAACATTCCATGGCGCGGTCGGGATCCTTGCGCAGGTTGTTCGAATACAGGTGCCCACACACTCGACATAGCTTTTTCGGGATGTCTTCGTCCCCGTAGCGCATTTGAACCAGGTAGGTGTCGTGATTTGCGCAGACCGGGCAGTCCTGGTTGAGGGGCAGTGTGTACTGCCGACGCAACCAAAGGTTGCGCGTGAGGGTGTTGTTAAGCAGTCCGCGGCGCAGCAGCCAATAGGCTGGCCGCAGAGGCGACAGCCGAGCGTAGATTTCCTTAAACACGCCCCGCCTCCGCTCCGGATGGGAGGTGGTCAATCATTCGGCCACCCCGAACAGACATGGTTTGAATGGGTCTCGATTCGCCGAATTCGGCGTTGATCAGGATCAAGACAAAGACGGCTTGGATCAGGAATCCTTCGTCGAGGCTGTAGGTTCTGAAGGGTGATTCGACAAACGATCTGACCACCACCGCCATCAAAATACCAAACGTGGCGAAATGGGTTTGGACCAAACCAAGGCTGCCGCTCCTAATGTATGCGTAGAGATAAAACAAGAGTGCCGCCAGGCCGATCAAACCCGACTCGCCCAGGGTTTGCAAAAACTGATTGTGAGCCTGGCCTGCCCACAGAAAGCCGAAATCCTGCCTGAAAAACAGGTTCCAAAGATTGGGGCCGTAACCAAAAAGGGGTTGTTCGAGCCAGGTTTCAAGCGTGATCTGCCAGACGTCCACCCGGCCGGTTAATGATAAAGGGGTCACGGTTGCGATCGGGAACCAATCGCGATAGAAAAGCACCAGGAAGGTCAAAGTCAGCCCGAGGAAGGCGATCACGCCGGTAAGCAGCCGGGTTGTCCGTTGCGGGTGACTGGAGAACGTCTTCACCAGCCACTCAAGCACTACCCAAAGCAACAGGGTGACCCAGATGGTTTTGGATTGCGAAAGGACGATCACCGCCAAACCACTCAGGTTCAAAAAATAATACCAAAAGCCCTTTTTTTTGAGAAAGCGCAAGAGGATTAAAAGCACAAGCGAGATATTCCCCAGGCTGTTTGGGTGGCTCGAAAGACCTTGCAACCGTATGGGGATACCGATCCAGCTGTTGGTGTAATTGGAGTATGCCCAGCCAGGTGCAAAGACCATGGAAACCAGGCTGATCACGACAAAAACCATGAAAATTGGGAGAACGTGAGGAATCGTTCGGCTCAAACTGATTCGCGGCATCAAGTAAACACAAAAGAGAAAAAGTGGGAAGAAAAGCAATTTGTAACTAAAGCCGCCATTTTTTGAAACCAGCGAAGACACCAATGGCATGATAAATAAGAAGACTCCTGAAAAAACGAGCAACGCGCCTTGCTTCGGGAATTTGAAACGCCGTATCAGCAAAGAATACGCGATACAGCCGAGGCTCAAAAGTAGAAAGCACACCGTGGTTACTCGACCCAAGAGCACTGCCGCCTGGTCGTTGGCGCCTTGTGGGTATAGAAATAAGTCAGAACCCGTGATGACTGCGTTGAAACGTGTGCCAAATAGGTTGACCAGGATCGAACCGATACCGAGTATGTATACCAGGATGGTCAGCATTTTATTTCCGCGCCTTCGGCGTTGGTAATCGGTTTTGTTCATTGGCGAGCCGGGTGTAAAGCCCCTCGTACGCGCCAGTCACCTGCGCGAGCGAGAAATTCTCCAGCGCCCTTGAGCGACCGGCAGCACCCAGCGAATCGCGCAACGCGCGGTCATTCGCCAGGGTGATCATCGCGTCGGCAATGCGCTGCGCGGAGCGCACGTCAACCAACAGCCCGCCGTCACCTAGCGTGTCGGGTACGGCGCCACTGTGGCTGCCGCCGATCACAGGGATGCCCAGCGCCATGGCCTCCGCCACCGCCATCGAAAAGGATTCCTCGAGAGCCGGGTGAACCAGAACATCCACGTTTGTGCTGAGTTGGCGCAGCAGCTGTTCATATGGGGTCCGCCCTTGAAATACCACGCCTTGGGTCAATCCGCGAGTCTCGGCCCAACGCTGGGCTTGTTCGCCAACCCCGTTCCCGGCGCCAAATAGCCACAACCCGCATTCGGGAAGGACGGACTTCGTTATTGCGAAAGCGCTCAGCAACGTTCCACAATTTTTAAATTTCGACCAGCCGGTCAGGTTGGCGGCGAAAACAATACGCTGCCCTTTTGGGTGTGAGGTGTCTAGCGCCGCGTTATAAACTGAATCGGGGATACCATTGGGGATCACTGTGATGGGTTTTGCGTAACCAAAAAACCTTTGAAAATGCCGTTGGATGTAAGTTGACACAGCGGTCAGGTGTTGGGTTTGGCGACAGACGAGCGCCGCGAGGAATAACCGGACCAATCGGTAGGCATCCGGGCTGTAACGCAAGATGTTCAAGGGGGCGTCTCTGGCAGTGACCAAGACTGGTGATGGCATTTGCAATGCCGCGAGGGCAAATTCATATGTCCATTGTGCGTGCAACACTTCCACCGGGTCGGATTGCATGGCATTGACGAGCTCCGCACGTTCAAACGTGAACAGGTCGCGGGCGCGACCGCGAGGGCGCAGCCGGCCGATGTGTACTCGCAGATGTTCGCCTTCAAAAATTTGTGGTTTCTGTAGACTGGGTGCCAGGGTGAACAAAGAAACCTGGTGTCCGCGGCGGATTAATTCCTCAATGTAAGGCGCCATCGATGGGAACGGGTAGCCTTCTGGCATCTGCTCACCACCGCGGACGTAATGCGCTAACATGGTGAGTGTAACGGGGCTAACGATGCCGATTTTCATTAATTTCTTACCCTTGCCTAAAAATACCCATCAGCGACTGTCCGAATGACGCGATTTCGGGGAACAGCCATTTATGTCCGATTAAGAACACCATACCTGCTACCACGATCGAGGCAACCAGACGCAGCGCGCTAACGGCGTACCCCGGCCATTGCGCTGGGAGAAAGACGTTTACGAAAGCCCAACCTGCCCAGGCCGCGCCCGCTAACACCAAACCAGAAACAAGGGGTCTCAATAAGGTTACAAATGAAACCTCGAGAACCCCACGGGTCATCAGACTCACCACAAGCCAGCGGAAAGTATAAATAAAGAGGATCGCCCAAGCGATAGTTTGCAGCGATATGGTGGAAGAGGTGATCAGCGCAGCAACAGCCACCACCGCCGTCAGCCATTGGGCGCGCATTTCCAATTGAGGTTTTCCCAAGCCGTTCAAGATTGGCCCTTCCAGGCTAACCAGAGCCCGGAACGGCATGGCTAAAGCCAAAGGAGCGAGCAGGGGTGCAGCGGGCAGCCAATCCACGCCGTAGAGCACACGGATAATCTGGTTGGATTCGAGCGCGATCAAGGTGTAAACCATGAAAAATAACAAGGCGAAAAAGCTCATGAAGCCGCGAAACAACTTTAAGGTTTCCGGGCTTTTGCCCATGCGTGATACGGCTGAAAAGAGAGAGGTCTGGGCGCTGGTTTGAAGGATGGTGGTGGGAGTGGTCACCAAAAAATACGATCGGCTGTAATACCCCAGGTTTACGGCACCGAAACGCGATCCGACCACCGCCTGGTCAAGATATAGGATTATCCAGTTGGCGATATTGGCAAAAAGCACGCGAAACCCGAACAACGCGATGCCTCGGGAACCCTTGAAAGAAAGCGTAAACGTGTGCCGGGCAGAAAAAAAGAGGATCAGCGCGTTCACCAGGCTCTGCGTGCCCTGCGCAGCCACCAGGCTCCAGACACCGAAACCGGTCAAGGCAAGCGGTAGCCCTATGAAAATGTAGCCTATCGCGAAAGAAAGGATTTGAGCCAATTGCACGCGTTTGAAATTCATCGCACGGCGTAGTAAGGCTGAGGGCACCAGAGCGAAAGCCTGGATCACCAACAACGCGGCCATCACGCGCAAGACAGGTGCGGCGGCAGGGTTTGAAAACTGAAAAGCCAGCCAGGGGGCGAAAACCACGAAAAGGATCGCTAGCGTTATACTGACAGCCATTTGAATGGTGAAAACGAAAGCGATATCGCTTCGATCGAGCGATTCCTGTTGAATCAGCGCGGACCCCAAGCCCGATTCAACCAGCAGGTTGCCGATACCCACGATCAACAATCCAAGTGCCAGGATGCCAAAGGGCTCAGGACCCAACAAGCGGGCGAGAATGATATTCACAGCAAAACCCGCGACAGCCTTGATGAAGTTTCCAGCCACATTCCATGAAAAACCCTTCATGGTCGAAGCGATGGTTTCCTGGTGGGTGGGTTGGGTCATGAGCCTCGAATCCTGGTGCCAGGTCAAAAATATGTAGAAGAGACAATCTTTTCTTGCCGGCAAACACCAACCGAAAGGGTCAGTCCGTTTTTTTGAGCGTTTTCCGGGTTTTACCCTTTTCCGTTGAACCATAATAACTCTGGTACGCGGTGTAGTTACGGTATTCCTTGTAATGATAACCGTAGGACTTGCCGCGGGTGACCACATTGTTGAGCACCACTCCCAACACGCGGGCGTTGACCTGTTTGAGCTGCTCCAAGGTTTGACGGAACGCGCTCGATCGTGTTTTGCCGGGGTAGGCCACCAGGAGCACTCCATCCACGGATGGAGCAAGGGCCGCGGCATCCGTCACAGCTAAAACGGGGGGAGTGTCAATCAAGATGATATCCGCGGTTTGGCGCATTACCCCCAGGATGGACTGCATGGTTTTAGAACTCATTAACTCCGCAGGGTTGGGGGGCAACGAACCTGAGGTGATCACCGAAAGGCTTGGCACAATAGTGGTCTGGCAAGCTCCGATAAAGGCTTCGAGGTGAGAAAAGAGGGTGCTCATGCCCACCCGGTTGGGTAATTTGAAATAGGCATGCAATCGAGGATGGCGCATATCGCAGTCGGCGAGGATCACCCGGCTGCCGTTTTGGGCCATGACCACGGCAAGGTTTGAAATTGTGGTGGATTTGCCTTCACCTGGCTCGGAACTGGTTACCAGGATCACCCTCACGGGGCCGTCTACACCAGTGTAATTCACATTCGTTCGGAGCGCGCGGTAAGCCTCCGCGGTGGGGGAGCGGGGCTCAACCAGGGTAATGGGCATGTTTAACGAAGAAGGGTAACGATTAATTACGCCGAGGACGGGGATGTTAAATTTTTGCGAGATTTCATTGGGAGTTTTAAGTGTATCATCCAGGGCTTCACGCATCACTACGATCATAATAGCCAACAGAAAACCCGCTGCTGCGGCCAGTACCGTGTTTAACATAACCCTCGGCCTTACCGGCACAGGGTTGGGGGTGGCTGTCTCCACCTGCACAACAGAAGAGACCGATTGAGCCTCCGAAAGGCGGATCTGTTCATAAGAAAGCAGTAAATTAGCATAAATCGAACGGTATTGGGTCAGTTTGGCGTCCAGGCGTTCACGCTCTTCGGGGGAGGGAGCTTCTTCCACTTTTGTGGCGTACAACGCGATCTGCTTGTCGGTCTCGACCAATTGGGTTTCGAGGGCGGCTTTAGACTGAGCAAAGCGCTCGATCTGGATGGTCTGGATCTGTTCGGCAAACACCTTCACAACCGCGTTAGCGATCTTGGCGGAAAAATCAGGGTCTGTGGTAATCAGGCTGATCTGAATGAGCTGCGTGTCGCGGATGGCACCCACACTGATCCAGCTTTTGAGATCATTGATCGAGTTTTGAATGCCAACTTCCTCGATCACTGCGCCGAGAACTGGATCCTTGGTCATCATTTGTGCGTATGTGCTGGTCAATTGTTTTGACATCAATACGGATGTGTAATCGGTTGCCTGGGTCGCGGGGGCCTCATTGACCAGGACGGTCGTGGAGCTTTCATAAAACGGAAGCATTCGGCTGCTGATCCAGTAACTGAAACCAGCTGCGATGACCGCCACAAACACGAACAACCACGCCCAGTGCCAGAGCAGCGAAAAATAGAGACGAAAATCCAAGTTCTGGTTTGGGTGAGATTCTGAAGGCATATCCATGATAAACGCAGTCCTCCCGGCGCGCTAAGGTGTCAAAGCCGAAAAACCATCGTGTTGGAGTAAAGTAAATTGTACCAGTTTCGAAAATGTTCTCTGGATGGATGAACACACCAGAGCGGCTGTCTCTTCGGGCCTTGTAAAGCTCGTTTTGGCTGGATCTGGAATGTCGGCACCGGGCACATTGGCGAGCTTTCCAAGTACGACGATCTTACCCATCGATCGCGGGAATTCAGTTGCAAGCGCTTGACGGTGACCTTCCTCCATTACCACAACCAGGTCAAAATCAGAAAGCAGAACCTCGGTGACTTCCTGGGTGCGGTGGTTCTGCAGGTCCAGACCGTAGGCAGCTGCGGCTTTTACAGCTTGCGGGTGAGCCGGTAAACCAGGTGTAGCCCAAGTTCCCGCGCTCGCCACAGTCCAGGTTTCGTGGGAACCAGATGTGGTCAGTTTTTGAGCGAAATAAGCCGCCGCGATGGGTGAACGAAATTGATTGGCTGTGCAGACAAATAAGATGGCTGGCATGCTTGCCTTTTCAAACTTAATCGCGCCTGATGGTTATTATCGAGCATTAAAACGTCAGGCAGAACCCTCCATTTGGCCGGTTCTGTACCCTTAATTGTTATTGTCGTTGCAAGAAGTGTACGAGGGATTTCCCCTTAACGTTTTCACCTTAAAAGCACTCGCTCAAGGGAAGTGGGAAAACAGGTTGGATACTTAACATTTACTTATGCTTGATTTGGTAGCCAGAGGGGGTCGTGCGATTTAGATCGGCGGTCCAAAGCGTGGTTTTATTACGGCCCGCGTGTTTGGAAGCGTACATGGCCCGGTCAGCTCGATTGATCAATTCTGATAGGTTCTTGCAAGAATCATCCTGTTCCACCACGCCCAGGCTGATCGTTACCTGGATGACGCCTTTTTTTGTTTTAATCTTCAGAAGATCTGTCTCATAACGTAATCGTTCTGCCAGAGCGTAAGCCTCCGCGGACGCGGTTTCGGGCAGGATGATCACGAATTCTTCACCGCCAAAACGCGCGAGTACGTCAATGTTGCGCACATTTTGCTTGTAGCAATTTGCCAGGTGAACCAGCACCTGATCACCGATCAGATGACCATAAGTGTCGTTGACCAGTTTAAAATGGTCGAGGTCGATCATAATGGCACACAGGGGGCGGCCGTAACGCCGTGAGCGGTCAAACTCTTTGATCGCCAAGTCATCAAACTTTCGGCGGTTATAGAGATGGGTGATGGGGTCTGTGATGGCAAGTTGTTGTACTTCATCGAACAAGCGCGCGTTCTCAAGCGCGATAGCTACATTTACAGCCAGCAATTCAAGAATATCGCGATGCATTTCGGTGTAGATGTTGGGCAGGTAACTTTGCGTGGAAAGCACGCCGATGGTTCCCGACGCGGCTTTGAGCGGCACGATGAGAATGGATTGCGAAATATCGGTTTCATCGAGGTCACCCACCAGCACCGCGCCATGTTGGGCGATCATGGCCTCGTTAAAAGTATTAAACAACAGGGGTTTACCCTCACGGTAAACTTTTGAGAAGAGTCCTTTATCAATTGACCGACTTGAGAGCGTTTGTGGTTCCCCCCGGTCTACCATATAAACATCGTGAATCATTTCGGCGTCGCGGTCAAATAGGGAGATGCAGAAGAATTCGGTTGGCATTAATTCGGTGACCGCCTGGTGAATGGCGGGGTAAATATCCACGGCACGAATGTTGCTGCTGATGATCTGACTGATGCGGTAGATGGTCTCGAAGGCGTTAGCCGCGCTCGAAGTGTCTGTGTAGAGGCGCGCGTTTTCAAGGGCGATTGCCACCTGGTCGGCGAACGCGCTTACCAATCTGATGTGGTCCTGATTAAAATGATTCAGTTCATGAGAATCGAGAGAAAGCACACCAATGCTGCGACCTTGAACAATAAGGGGCACCCCCAACCAGGATTTGATAAACAGATCGGTCTTCGTGCGAACATTGAATGTGGGGTAATCTTCCATGATGTCATCCACCTTGATCGGCTTCCGGGTGAGATAGACGACCGCGCCCGGGTTTTGTTCGATCAGGGGGAGCCTCCAGCCTAAAACGGATTCGGGATCAGCGAAACCGCGACCGCCGACAATTTCGAGGTAATCGGGTTGGCCAAAGAGGACGGCGGCGCTGTCATAGGGCACAACCTGGACTAATTGTTCAAGAATCAGCGAAATGGCTTCGGCCTGGTCGAGGCTGGAGGTGACGACCGCGGCGGCGCGACGTAAGGTTTCAGCCTCCTCGGCGCGGCGTTTGGCATCTTCGTATAAGCGGGCGTTCTTGATCGCCACCGTGGCTTGTTGCGCGAAGGTGTTAAGCAAATCAATATCGCCCTTAGAGAACTCGCGGGTGGACCGTAAATCCGCGATCCCCAATACGCCAAGCAACTCATCTGCCAGGATGAGAGGAACCACCATGCCGGGATGCATGATCGTGGAACTCTTTGTTAGTTTGGTGTCATTGTCTTCGATCGAAAAGTGAGCAATGAGTGATTTACGAGTCTTGGCTACTTTGCCGAGCATGCCGCTACCCAATTCGAGTTGTTGACCGACGGAATACCGATCGGTATCTTGAGCTACAAGGATGCTTAATCGATTCGTATCAGGTTGAAAAAGAGCTAACTCTCCAGAAGAAGCGTTGAGAAGCTTAATCGCCCTGGCTACAATCTCCTGTAAAAGAGAGGTCAAGTCAAGCTTGGAGGTCAATGAGGAAAGGGTGGCTTGCAACCCATCCAATTGTAGGATACGTTGTTCTTCGGCTTCAAAAAGCCGGGCGTTTTTTATCGCCGAAGCGGCCTGGTTCGAAAATATGGTAACAATGGGGATGTGGTCCTCATTGAAGAATCCGGATTCCACCTTGTCAAGCGAGAAGATGGCTTCCACACGGTCATTGATGATGACGGGAACACCGATGTAGCTTTTAAATTTTGTCGATGCCTTGTTTTTCGTCCAATAATCCACCTGACTGGTATCAGCGAGGATGACCGGTTTTTTCTTTTCGACAATTTCCTTCAAATTCAACGCGGTATTGATATCAAATTGGAGTGAAAGCACGTGGTCAGAAATACCTGTTCCGAAGGCTTCATAACCGACGCTGCGGGCGATGGAGACAATGTTACGGTTGACGAGCATAACGTTGCCGCCGTCAAAGGGGATGAGTTTGTGCATCTCCACTAGCAGCAGGTCAAATACCTCGTTTAAATTCAATGAAGAAGTGAGCGTGCGGCTGGTTTCACGCAGTGTTTCAGCGATGATACGTTCAGATATATCGCGGGCGATGACGTATGAAAAACCACCATGCTGTATGGGAATATGGATGTGGGTTATTTCAATGGGAACATGACGCCCGGATTTGGTTAAAAAATCGGAATGAATCTTATTGTATTGTGGAAAGGTTTCCTTCGCGTCTTTACCGTGTGGAGTGGGATGCGTGGCTTTAGCATGTTTTTTGGGATCAGGGTGGCCGAGAATGAACAACCCAATGGGTTTCTCAACCATTTCACTCTTATCGAATCCGGTTAATTTGCATGCTGAGCTGTTCATGTCGAGGATATTTCCGGAGGGGTCGACAATAAAAATGGCATCATTCAAATGATCGAATAATGTCAACACCTGAGCGACAAACTCGGGTGAATGTTGAATTTCCGGATGATCAAACTCTGCCTGCATCCCTTGCCTTAACCTTTTCGAAGTTCGGCTTCAGTTGCTAGTCGGTGGATCATGGAAAACCAATTCAATTAAATATTAAAATGTCCGCTGCCAGACACCTTTATTATATTTGAAATTAGTGAATTTAGGATTGGAATTCGGTTAACTCAATTTGAAGATGGACATTCATCATTTGGCAAAGGATTGAAAGAAATATGTTATATTTTAGCAGCACACAATTATAGTTTGATCGATTAAGGTCAAGGAGCGAGAATGGGGCTCAACGAGAATTCTTTTACCCCGAGTGAATACATTCTATTAAATGGTGATCGTTTCGCGCCAATGGTTGATGATGGTGGGCATCAATTATTATGTAGTGATGGAATGGTCAATGGCAACCATTTGGCGGTTATGATAACCGCGGCCGCTATTCTCGCTAATGTTGAAGAAAATGCACTTGAGATTGAAGTTCGAATAAAGAAAGGCGGTCTTTTCACAACGCCGAAAGAAGCGCTATATATTCATCCCGTCGGACAAACTCCAAGCTGGAATGGCTATACCCTCGAATCAGCGATCCTTTTTACATCGGGTCAATTTTATGCCGTTAAGGGCGAGTATACAGTCCGTAATGTGGTTCATACTATATTACAGGAAGACCGCAAAGAACCCTGGCAGAAGATCATCGAATTTGTGGAATGGGGACTGGCGACCAGCAACTGGCTCATACCCGTTGAAGGCGATGCCGCGACCGCTTTTCAAACACCCTTTATTTGCCCAGAAAAAGTGCAAGAATTGGCTTTTTCGCAACCGGAAGCCCCCATCAAACAACTCTTCTCGGATTACAAGCGCAACACCCCCGAAACATGGAAAATGCTCCTGGCAGAAATCAACCAGGCGCTAATCGATCGTCGTGTGTAGATTCCAAAAACCCTAAATTCTGTAAGCCAAGCAATTGCCATTTCGGAAATATTTACACCCTTTTTATTCGATTTTTGGTCACATTTGCCGATAATTGAATCAAGTGGTATTCGATGGCATGCTAAACGTTTTTGATCCTTGATTGCTCCCGCCATTACCCCCCACAAACGATTAGTTATAGGAGATATTTTAATGAACTGGATTAATAATATGCGCATGCGCGCCAAATTGTTGGTTTTTATGCTGATCATCGGTCTGCTTCCGATCATGGTTAGCATTGCGATCAGCTATATTAATTCCACCAATGCCTTGTACGAACAAGTCAACCAAAAGAATAACACGGTGGAACAAAGCGTAACCAAGTTTATTGTTTCGTGGGTGAATGAACGTTCCCAAGATGCCAAATCATTGACCACCATTTCGCGCATCCGGTCCATGGATGTTGACAGCGCATCGGAAGCGATTGGTGAATATTTCAAACTTTGGCAAATTTATGAAACCATGTTTGTAACAGGATTGAACGGTAGAACCATTGCCACATCCGATGGCAAATCTTATGACCTTTCGGAAAGGGCGTACATCCAAGAGGCCCTGGATGGCAAGTCTGCCATATCGGACATGCTCATCTCAAAAGCATCTGGTAATTTGATTATCGCTTTTGCGGAACCTATTTACGCGGACGGCAGGTTGGTAGGCACAGTGGGTATCGTGGTTCCTATCACCCAAATCACTGACCTGTTGACTGAAGAGCTTTCTGCCAGTACCGATGACATTTACCTGGTCAATTCTCAAGGCTTCTTGGCCACGACTCCCCGGTTTGTAGAAGAGATGCAAGCCAAAGGTTTGTTTGAAGTTCGACCCGAATTGGAATACCAGTTGACCAACCTAGCCAGTGAAACCCTGCAGGCTGGCGGTTCAGGGGAAGGGGTTTATGAAAACTACCTGGGTGAAAAGGTGGAGGGCCATTTCACCTGGATACCTGAAATTAAGTTGGGGTTGATCACCGAAATGCAAGTCGCCGAGATCAATGAGTCTTCCAACCGGTTGTTGATCATCAGCGGCATCATCCTGGCAGCCAGCGTTATCTTTGTGATCCTGCTCTCATTGTTGATTAGCACTTCGATCACCAAACCATTGTCCGTATTGGTCATGGCCGGCCGGCAACTTTCGGTTGGGGACCTCGTGCGTGATGTGGATGAAAACCAGAAAAAAAAGATCATGAACCGCAAGGATGAGATCGGAGATATCGGCCAATCGTTTACCGGCATCGTCAGTTACATGCAAGACCGGGCAAAGGTGGCACAATCCATCGCGATGAACGACCTTACCATCAACCCGACCCCCATGTGCGAAACAGATGAATTGGGAAACGCATTTGCGACAATGGTTACCAACCTTCGCCAGGCTCTTACGAATGTGGCGACCAATGTAACCAGCTTAAGCGCGGCTTCCGCACAGTTGGCGAACGCTGCCAACCAGGCTGGCCAGGCTACCAACCAAATCGCGGCAACGGTGCAACAAGTTGCCAAGGGTACGGCTGAACAAGCCACATCAATCAATAAAACTGCGTCGGCCATCGAGCAGATGAGCCAGGCGATCGAAGGCGTTGCCCGGGGCGCTCAGGACCAGAGCCGTTCGGTAGGGCAAGCTTCTAATGTCACTGAACAAATTAACAATACCATTCTTAAAGTGGCGGGCAACGCTGCGGCTGTGAACCAGGGTTCAGCCACCGCTAGTGAAGCCGCTCAAAAAGGTGCCGTCACCGTGGAGCGCACCCTGACCGGGATGCAAAATATCAAGGTTAAGTTTGGCCTTTCTGCTGAAAAAGTGGAAGAAATGGGCAAACGCTCAGAAGAGATCGGCAAGATTGTGGAGACGATTGAAGATATCGCCTCACAGACCAACCTGCTGGCGCTCAACGCGGC
>CAZUXF010000003.1:0-225426 GCA_964624535.1 uncultured Anaerolinea sp.
CGAAGACCGCCCTGGCCTGGAACGTGCCGGGCCCAACATTGCGGGCTACGTGCATGGCGAAAGCCGTACCCAAGGCGAACCCTTACTGCGGGTTCCAGCAATATGATTTCGAGATCCCCACTCAAACCACGGGCGACATTTATTGCCGTTATCTAGTGCGGGTTGAAGAAATGCGGCAATAGGTGCGGATCATCGAACAAGCGTTGGACAAACTTCCCTACGGCCCCGTACGCGACAACAACCGTAAATACGTTCCACCACCCCGTTCTGAGATCGGCGTGAGCATGGAAGCCCTGATCCACCATTTCAAACTCTGGACGGAGGGATTCACACCCCCGGTCGGGTCGGTGTACACCGCCATCGAAGCCCCACGTGGTGAAATGGGGTTGTTCCTCGAGTCTGACGGCAGCCCCAAACCTTACCGGGCTCATTACCGCACCCCATCGCTGCCGTTGTTGCAAGTACTGCCCATCCTTTCCAAGGGTTCGTTCGTGGCGGACCTGGTGGGCATCATTGGCAGTATCGATATCGTTCTAGGAGATACAGACCGATGAACCAACTGCTTAAAAAGTATCCCGACGAGATCAATCGCATTTTGGCCAAGTACCCAGCCGAGCGCAAGCAGGCAGCGGTGATGCCATTGCTGCACCTGGCCCAAAGTGAAGCAGGTTTCATCTCGCGCGCCGCCATGCAAGAAGTCGCCAAGATCACCGGTATTACGATCACTGAAGTTGCCTCCGTGGTTGGTTTTTACACCCTGTATCATGATGCTCCCGGTGGCAAGATCCGTTTACAAGTCTGTACGGATGTAGCCTGCGACTTGCGAGGCTCAAAAGAGTATCTCAAAGACCTGTGCGCCCAATTGGGTGTCAAATCCGGCGAAACCTCAACGGACGGATTGATCACCATCGAAGAAGTTCCCTGCCTGGCAGCCTGCGATCGCGCACCACTTTTCCAATCACAAATCGGCAGCGAGATTGAATATCACGAGAATCAAACCCCAGCCCGCACCCTGGACTGGCTGCGTTCCATGTCAGCGGCTCTGCTTGGCTCGCCGCTGAAAACGATCAAAAATGAACCTGCTCCTGAAACGACCACTACTGATGAGAATGGAGGCAGCCATGAATGAGCACATCCTGCTGCGCCATCGCGACATTCCAGGGCTGAACCAGCTCAAAACTTACATATCCAACGGGGGCTTCGATACCTGGAAAAAGACAGTAACCACTCGTAAACCTGAAAACCTGGTCAACGAGGTCAAGGCTTCGGGGCTGCGCGGACGTGGCGGTGCCGGGTTCCCCACCGGCGTGAAATGGTCCTTTTTACCCAACAACATCTGGCCGCATTACGTGGTGGCCAATTCGGACGAATCCGAACCTGGCACCTTTAAAGATCGCGAACTTTTGGAATCCAACCCCTACCTTTTCCTGGAAGGGTTGATGTTAACAGCCTTCGCTGTTCAGGCTAACGATGCTTACATCTACTTCCGCGGGGAATTTGCGCAGATCGCGCGCAAAATTGACGAGCGCATCGCGGAGTTGACCGCCAAGGGGCTGCTGGGGGACGCGCTGTTCGGCACCCCATATTCCTTACGCATTCACACCCACCTGGGTGCAGGTGCCTACATTTGCGGTGAAGAAACCGCTCTATTGGAATCCATCGAGGGCAAGATGGGGCAGCCCCGGCTGCGCCCACCCTTCCCAGCCGTTGCCGGCTTGTTCGATAAACCCACTGTGATCAATAATGTCGAGACCCTGGCAAACATCCCTATGATTATTGAAAAAGGCGCTGCTGAGTTTCGAACACACGGCACCGAAAAGAGCCCCGGCACCAAGATCTTCTCGCTTTCTGGCCGGGTCAAAAAGCCTGGTAATTATGAATTGCCGCTCGGAACCACCTTCAGAGAGTTGATCTTCAAATACGGCGAAGGGATCATCGATGACGCCAAGATCAAGGCGATCATGCCCGCCGGCGCTTCTTCCACACTCATCCCCGCCACGGAAGCCGCGCTCGACACCCCCATGGATTATGAAGCTACCACCGCGCTGGGCGCCCCACTGGGTTCAGCCTCGGTGATCGTGCTGGACGAGACCGTTAACATTAGCCGGTTGGTGAACAGCACCGTTCATTTCTTCAAACATGAGTCTTGCGGCAAATGCACACCCTGCCGCGAGGGCACCTTCTGGATGAGCCGGGTTTCGGACCGCATCGAGTCTGGCAAAGCCACCAGCGCGGATATCGACTTGTTGAAATCGGTTGCCAGTCAGATGCAAAACAAATGTTTCTGCGCCCTGGGCGAGTTTTCCACCATGGCCGTTGTGTCAGGGTTAAATCATTTCCGAGCCGATTTTGAAGCTCGTCTGGAGAGTTAACCGGATGGAAAAAAGAGTCAACTTAACCATTGATGGGCGAGAGGTCGCCGTCCCGGCCGGGATGAACATCGTCGACGCAGCCAAAACTGTGGGCATCGACATTCCGGTATTCTGCCACCACCCCAAACTGAAACCTGTGGGTATGTGCCGTTTGTGTCTCGTGGATGTAGGCCGACCGGCCACTGACCGCGCCACCGGCACTGCGGTGCTCAACGAAGACGGCACACCCAAGATTCTCTATGGCCCCAAACTTGAGACCGCTTGCACCACCCCGGTCTCTGAAGGCATGGTGGTATGGGGTGCCACCGAGAAGGTGATGGCCGCCCGCAAAGAAGTGATCGAATTTCTACTCACTTCGCACCCCCTTGATTGCCCGGTCTGCGACAAAGGCGGGGAATGTCCGCTTCAGAACCAAACCATGGAATTTGGATCTTCAGACAGCCGTTTCATCCTGGACGAAAAAAAACACGCCAAGAAACATGTTCCCCTGGGGGATTTGATCTGGCTCGACCGTGAACGCTGCATCCATTGCGCGCGCTGCGTGCGCTTTGAAGACCAGGTCGCGGATGACCCGGTGATCGGTTTCTACAACCGCGGAAGGTCGCTCGAAATCGCCACCTTCTCGGAACCGGGTTTCGATTCCATCTTCTCGGGCAACACCAGCGACATCTGCCCGGTTGGCGCGCTGACCACAGCGGATTTCCGTTTTGGCGCTCGTCCGTGGGAACTCAAACACAAACCCTCGATTTGCACGAAATGCGCCGTTGGCTGTAACATCACCTACGATGTGCGTCGAGAAGCCCGCAACAAAGGCAATGTCGTGATCAAACGTGTGATGCCCAGGCAGAACGAAGAGGTCAACGAGATTTGGCTTTGCGACAAAGGCCGCTTCACCCATACCTACGCTGAATCGCGCGGCCGGCTGACCCAGCCCTTGCTGCGCAAGAATGGCGAATTAATCCCTGCGAGCTGGGAAGAAGCCCTGACCTTCGCCGCGGACAAACTCAAGGCTTCGGGCAAGAAAGTCCTATCGCTCGTCAGTGGAAACTTGAGCCTGGAAGACATGTTTGCGGTCAAAACATTGATGTCCGGTCTTGGCGGAACCACCTCCCTCTACAATCGCATGGGCGGCGGAGAATGGGTGACCCGCGTCGGCATGTTCCCAGGTTCAGATTTATCGAAATTTAAAAAAGGCTCCGCCATCCTGGTGTTCGCCTCCGACCTGCATGAAGAGGCTCCAATCTGGTGGCTTCGTGTTAAACAAGCCGCGGAACGTGGTGTTACCGTGGTGGTTGCCGGCGCGCGCAAAAGCCGCCTGGATAAATTTGCCACTCATCAGGTAGCCTATAAATTTGGCGATGAAGAGAAAGCCCTTCGAGAGATATTTGAAGGGAACACGGAGATCACACGCTCGATTACCGGCGCTGAAGACCTGGTGGTCTTCATGGGCAGCGATGGGCTAGGGTTGCAGCAAACCACGGTACTGGCTGGAAGCCTGGCGGAAAGACTGGTGAAAACCAACCACTTTGGTAAACCTAACAACGGTCTCATCGCGGTGTGGCCTCATGCCAACGACCAGGGCGCTTACGAACTCGGAATCCAACCCGACATCAACCTGGCGGAAACGATGAGTGCGGCGATGGGGCTTTACATTCTCGGCGCCGACCCCTCCTCCGAACCCATCCTGCGTAACGCGATCCAGAAAGCGGGCTTTGTCATTGTTCAAGACCTCTTTATGAGCGAAACTGCCAAACTTGCCGACGTGGTGCTGCCCGCGCAAGCGGTGGCTGAACGCGATGGCACGCTGGTCTCCGGCGAACGCCGCGCGCAGCGGTACGCCGCGGCAGTGCCCGCCCCTGAAGACACCCGGGCTGATTTCACCATCACCTCCGCGCTGCTCCAAAAAACACTGGGGAAAGAATTACCCGCCACGGCTGGCGAGTTCTTTGACCTGCTTTGCCAGGAAGAAAAAGTATTTGCCGGGCTTTCGTTTGAAAAATTAGGGTTTACGCGTGAACAATGGCCGCTGGTAGGCCGCAATGAAGTCTACTATGGTGGAACGACATACGAAAACACCTTTGGATTGGGTGTGACTCTACCCCTTGCAACCGGAGAGATTGGGATGCCACGAAAAACCCAGGCACCTGACGCGGTAAAAACCGTCAAAGGTCAATGGCTCATTGTTCCAGTAACCCGGCTTTATGACCAAAGTCCAAAAGTGCAAACCAGTCTGCTTAAAGATCGCTCTTCAGGTGAACCGCTCACGATGCACCCTGCTGATGCGGAAGCCCAAAAAATATGTGCGGGCGGCGAGGTTTCGTTGAAATTAGGTGAAAAGTCTTATTCTTTGAAGGTGAAGATCGACTCCAACCAACCCCAGGGAGTCGCCCTCTTGACTCGAAATTCAGGCGTTCCCCTGCCGCAACCCGCGACCGCCGAAATCACTCCCCTCCAGGAAAATGAACGAGGAACACTATGACCTTTGGTTTATTCCTTGAATGGTTCATCAAATCGCTCGTGGTGATCCTCTCGATGACGGTCGGATTCGCCTACGTGACCTGGTTTGAACGGCGCGTATTGGCGAAATTCCAGGTGCGCATCGGACCGAACCGGGCTGGCAAGCAAGGCTTATTGCAACCCGTCGCGGACGCGCTTAAATTGATCTTCAAAGAAGAGTTGGTACCCGCCAAAGCTGACAAACTTATTTTTATCCTGGCGCCGGTGCTCACCATGATCCCCGCGCTGATCATCACCGGGGTCGTGCCATGGGGCCCGCCGATCACATTGTTTGGAAAAACCTTCACCCTTTCCGTGGCGAATATCGATCTCGGCGCGTTGTACATCTTGACGGTCACTTCCATTTCGATCTACGGCATCACATTGGCCGGTTGGTCTTCCAACAACAAGTACGCCACCCTGGGTGGTCTGCGCGCCACCGCGCAGATGATCAGTTACGAACTGGCGCTCGGGCTCTCATTCATCGGGCCGATCTTGATCGCTGGAACGATGAGCATCACAGGTATCGTGGAAGCCCAGAAAGAGCTCTGGTTCATTGTTTACCAACCTTTGGGCGTGATCATTTATATGATCGCCACCGTGGCCGAGATCAACCGTTCACCCTTTGATATGCCCGAAGCGGAACAGGAATTGACCGCCGGCTACCATGTAGAATACTCAGGGATGAAATTCGCCCTCTTCTTCATGGCCGAATATATCAAAATGATCGCCATCTGCATGATCGGCGCCTCCTTGTTCCTGGGTGGTTACCAGGGGCCTTTCCTCGACCAGGCTCCCTGGCTTGGACCGATCTATCTTTTTGTTAAGATCGTGGCGCTACTCTTTATCCTGGTTTGGGTGCGCGCCACCTTGCCGCGCATTCGTTATGATCGCCTGATGGCGTTTGGCTGGAAAATTCTCTTCCCGCTGGCTCTCTTGAATGTTATGGTCACCGCCCTGGTGATTATCCTGGTAGGAGGTTGAGATGCTGCGTGGAATGTTCACAACCTTTAAAGCACTTTTTGAAAAACCCGTCACCGTTCAATATCCCGAACAGAAACGCCCGGTGCGTCCACGCTATCGCGGACTCCATGAATTAAAACGGTATGACAACGGTCTGGAGAAATGCATCGGCTGCGCGCTCTGCGCCGCGGCTTGCCCGGCGGACGCCATCTTTGTGGAAGCAGCGGAGAACACCGATGAAGAACGCTACTCTCCCGGGGAGCGCTACGCCAGCACCTACGAGATCAATATGCTGCGCTGCATCTTCTGCGGTTACTGCGAAGACGCCTGCCCGACAGAAGCCATCGTTCTGGAACATGATTATGAACTGGCTTATTCTGATCGTTTGTCTGCCATATACACCAAAGAACGCTTGATCGTGAAGGTGCCCGCTGGTGGAAGCCCCACCCCGCAAAAAACCGAACCCGGGCTTTACACCCGCTCGGTACCCGAAATGAAAGATCCTGTCGATTAGGAGGACCGGTGACTACGAGCCTGTTGGTTTTCATCACATTGGCGGTCATCGCCATCGCCGCGGCGGCGGGTTTGATCCTCAGCCGCAACACGGTTTATTCAGCCTTGTTTCTGATCATCAATTTCCTGGCGGTGGCCGTGATCTACCTGGTGCTGGGTGCGCCCTTTATCGCCCTGGCCCAGATCACCGTCTATGCTGGCGCGATCATGGTGCTTTTCCTGTTCGTGATCATGCTCTTGGGAACTGAAAAACCGAAAGAGATCGAACAATTAAAATGGCAGCGCCCCCTGGCAATTGTGCTCGCTGCCGCCATCCTCTTGGAAGGCGTGTACGCGCTGATCACCAGGGTTTCGGTCACACTTTCCACGCAGCCCGGAACTGAGCTACTGGCTGACCCCAAGACCCTCGGCATCAGTCTTTACACCAAGTATTCCCTGCCCTTCGAAGTCACCTCGGTAATTTTATTGGTCGCCGCCATTGGAGCCGTGGTTCTTACCAAACGGCAGAAGAAAGTGGCAGGTCAATCATGATCCCTATCATTTATCCGCTCTCGTTGGCTGTGATCCTGTTTTGCATCGGTGTAGCCGGTTTTCTGCTGCGTAAGAACGCCATTGTCATTTTCATGTGTCTGGAATTGATGTTTAACGCCGCCAACCTGGTTTTTATCACCTTTGCCAATCATTTTCAAATGATTGATGGGCAGGTTTTTGTGGTCTTCGTGATGACCGTGGCCGCGGCTGAGGTGGCGGTGGGGTTGGCTTTGATCGTGGCCATCTTCCGCACCAAACACACCATCGACATCGATGAGATGAACACCCTGAAAGGTTAAGGGAACCCTCTATGGAATCTGGTCTGTCTTTTAACTTGGTGCCGTGGGTGGTTTTCTTGCCGCTCATCGGTCTTTTAATCAATCTGCTGGTGGGGCGTAAACTCGGCGAAACCTTCTCTGGCACCGTCGCCAGCCTGGCCACCGGCCTGGCATTCGTTGTCGCCGTGATCCTGGCGGTCAACCTGGCAGGACACCCCGAGGGCGTTACCATCCCTCTCGGCGAGTGGATCAGCATTGGCGCGTTGAATGTGCGCTGGGCCTTCCGCGTAGACACGCTTTCAGTGGTGATGATGCTGGTGGTATCCGGCGTGGGAACCTTGATCCACATCTATTCCATCGGTTACATGCACAATGATGTGCGCCACAACGAAGACCCCGGACGATTCTCCCGCTTTTTTGTGTACCTCAATCTGTTCATCGCTGCTATGATGATCCTGGTCAGCGCCGACAACTTTTTGATGATGTTTGTTGGCTGGGAAGGTGTGGGGTTGTGCTCCTACTTGCTGATCGGTTTCTGGTTTGAAAAAGGCAAGGACGGCACCGGCAACGCTGAAGCCGCTAAAAAAGCTTTTATCACCAATCGCATTGGCGATTTTGGCTTACTGATCGCGATGTTCCTCATTTTCGTCAATTTCGGCACCTTCCAATTCGACCAGGTCTTCAGCCAGGCCGCGGAAGTTTCCGCCGCCAAACCGGTGGTCATGCTGCTGATCACACTATTCATGCTTCTCGGTGTAACGGGTAAGTCAGCCCAGCTACCGCTCTACGTCTGGCTGCCAGACGCCATGGCCGGCCCCACGCCAGTCTCCGCGCTCATCCACGCCGCCACGATGGTCACGGCTGGCGTTTACCTGGTGGCGCGCAGCGCCGCCTTTTACGCGCTCGTGCCCACCGCACAAACCGTGGTGATGTGGGTGGGGGCCGCGACCGCGTTTTTTGCCGCCACCATCGCCCTCGGACAATCGGACATCAAGAAAGTGCTGGCCTATTCCACTGTCAGCCAGTTGGGTTTCATGGTCACCGCCGTGGGCATGGGCGCCACCGTGGCAGGCATGTTCCACCTGGTGACCCACGCCTTTTTCAAAGGGTTGCTCTTTTTAGCCGCCGGTTCGGTCATCCAGGGTGTGGAACGCGGCATGCATCATGACCCACACCACCACATCGACCCGCAGGATATGCGCGAGATGGGCGGTCTGCGCAAGAAAATGCCCGTCACTTTCTGGGTCTACCTTATTGGCGCGCTGGCGCTGGCTGGCATCGCCCCACTGGCCGGTTTCTTTTCGAAAGACGAGATCCTGGCTTCCGCCTGGAATTCTCACCCCGCGATCTTTATCGTTCTGGCCTTCAGCGCTTTCTTGACGGCTTTCTACATGGGCCGGCAGTTAATGCTGATCTTTTTTGGTGAGGCGCGTTCTGAAGTCGCCAAAAACGCCACGGAAAGTAAATTAGTGGTCACTCTGCCGTTGATCCTGCTCGCCATCCTGTCGGTGGTGGGCGGCGCTCTCAACCTGCCCGGTGTTCATACACTCGAAAAATGGCTCGGCCACACCCTTGGCGAGGGTGAGCCCGCGCATTTTGTCTGGCTTGTGGCAGGGATCTCCCTAGTGCTGGCCGTGCTTGGTCTCGGCCTCGGGATGTGGATCTACTCCCGCAAGCAAGAGAAAGCCTTCTCTGACCCGCTTAAAAAAGCGCTTGGCCCACTCTTCACAGCACTGGAAAACAAATGGTGGGTGGATGAACTCTACGCCGCCGTCCTCCTCAACCCCTATCGCGCTTTTGCCCAATTTATGGCAGAGCCCGTCGATCTAGGCCTGATCGACCGCATCGGCGGCGGTCTGGCTGCTGGCACACGCGTGTTGGCCGAAGGTATTCGCAAGCTAGAAAACGGTTACGTGCGTTCGTATGGACTTTTGATGTTGCTGGGTTTGGCCGCCATCATGACCTGGTTATTCCTGCGCTAAAGGACACAAGATGAACATTGGTCTTAATCCCCTGCTTTTGGTCACCGCGCTTCCCTTGGCGGGCGCCCTGGTGGTGCTGCTGCTCAATAAGCGATGGAAGAACGCGATCCGCTGGACGGCTTTGCTGACTTCGCTGGCCACTTTTGCCCTGTCACTTTGGATGTTGGGACAATTCAATACTGCCGATCCCGATATCCAGTTGGCGCTCAACCTGCCATGGTTGAAACTGGGCAATAACCAGATCAACTTCCACATCGGTGTGGACGGCATCAGTATCTTGATGGTCTTATTGACCACTTTCCTCACCCCGCTTGCCATCCTCTCCACCTGGAAAGCCGTCGAAGAAAAAGTCAAAGGCTTCATGGCGTTCTTCCTGTTGCTTGAAGTGGGCATGCTGGGCGTCTTCCTCGCCCTCGACATGGTACTCTTCTACATTTTCTGGGAGTTCACGCTGATCCCGATGTATTTCTTGATCGGGTTGTGGGGCGGCGAGAAACGCACCTACGCCGCGGTCAAGTTCTTCCTCTACACAATGGCGGGTTCCGTCCTCATGTTGGCCGGCATCTTGTGGGTCGGGCTGCAATATGGCAGTTTTGACCTTACTCAACTGACGGGTAGCGCGGCCATCCCCGCCGCGGCACAGTTGTGGTTGTTTGGCGCCTTCGGTCTGGCTTTCGCCATCAAAGTGCCCATGTTCCCACTACATTCCTGGCTGCCAGACGCGCACACCGAAGCCCCCACCGCTGGATCGGTGATCCTGGCCGGCGTCTTGTTGAAAATGGGCGCTTACGGGTTCCTGCGCTTCAATTTGCCGCTTTTCCCCAACGCCACCCTGACCCTCGCCCCCTGGATGGCCCTATTGGCCGTCATCGGGATCGTATATGGCGCTCTCGTGGCTTACCGCCAAAAGGATGTAAAACGGCTGGTGGCTTACTCTTCGATCAGCCATTTGGGTTTTGTGATCCTGGGCATCTTCGCCCTTAATTTGCAGGGTCTGCAAGGCGCAATTTTACAAATGGTCAACCACGGTCTTTCCACTGGCGCTCTCTTCCTGGTGGTGGGCATGCTTTACGAACGCCGCCACACCCGCTTGCTCGATCAATTTGGCGGCTTGTGGAAGGTAGTGCCAGTGATGGGCACATTGATGTTGGTAACCATGCTATCTTCGGCAGGTTTGCCTGGGTTAAATGGCTTTGTGGGCGAGTTCACCATCCTGGTGGGTGCGTTCAGTTCAACAGCCATCGGGTCCCCCTGGTTTGCCGGTGTTGCCGCGCTGGGTGTCATTCTGGCCGCGGTCTACCTCTTCTTCATGTTCCAGAAACTATTCCTCGGACCCGTTACTCACAAAGAGAATCAAAATTTGAAAGATGTCTCGGCTCGCGAGATCATCATTCTGATCCCCATTCTGCTGGCCGCGTTCTGGATCGGTTTGTACCCCAAACCCTTCTTCCTATTGATGGCCCCTGCTGTTGAAAAACTGGCCGCCCTGGTCGAATCTGCTGCGCTTTTGGCGCACTAACGGAAGGTAAAACAATGACCCTTATTGATCTTTACTCCATTCTTCCGGCCGCCTTCCTAATCGTTTGGGCGCTGCTCCTGCTGCTCGCTGATCTTGGCTTCTCCAAGCGAACCCCCTGGATGACCCCCATCCTCGCGGTGGTTGGGCTTTTAGGTTCGGCAGCCGCGTCAATCTTCTTCGTACAGCCCGATCTGGTTGGGTTCGGTGGGTTGATTCTGGTGGACGGTTTCAGTAACTTCCTCACCCCACTTTTTGCGCTCACCGGTGTGCTGGCGATTGGTTTGGCTTACGATTACAACAAACGCCAGAATATCGCCCATGGCGAGTATTACACCTTGCTGCTTTTTAGCATCAGCGGCATGATGCTCATGGCGCGGGCTGGCGACTTGATAATGGTTTTCCTGGCGCTTGAATTACTTTCAATCCCACTTTACGTGCTTTCTGGCTTTGCTACCCCCAAGGCGCATTCTGAAGAATCGGCATTAAAGTATTTCCTGTTGGGCACATTTGCCTCGGGTTTCTTTCTCTTCGGCACCGCCTTGGTTTATGGTGCGACTCGCACAACCAACCTGGCTGAGATCGTGAATGTCGTCAACTCCGCGGAAGCCAACCTGCTGCTTTTACTAATAGGCAGCGGCCTGCTACTGGCTGGTTTCGGTTTCAAGGTCGCGGCGGTTCCATTCCACAGTTGGACACCAGACGTGTATCACGGATCGCCCTCCCCGGTTTCTGCTTTTATGTCAGTTGGCGCAAAAGCTGCCGGTTTCGCCGCCCTGATCCGGGTCTTCTCGATGATCTTCCCCTCACTTGCCGCGGAATTAACCCCGGTATTCTGGGTGCTTGCTGCCCTAACCATGCTGGTGGGCAACGTGGTGGCCATCGCTCAATCGAATCTTAAACGCATGTTGGCTTATTCCAGCATCGCGCACGCCGGGTATTTGCTGATGGCTTTTGTGCCTTTCGGGGACGCGGCCACCCGGGCAAACTCTGTTGCTTCCGCCTTGTTTTACCTGCTGGTCTACGCACTGGGTTCGATGGGAGCGTGGGCGGTGCTAATCAGCCTTGAAGGCGAGGACCAGAAGGGTAATGAGATCAACGACCTGGCTGGTCTGGGCAAACGCGCGCCCCTCGCTGCGGCGGCGATGACCGTGTTTATGCTCTCCTTCACTGGCATCCCCCTGACGCTCGGTTTCTGGGGCAAGTTCTACCTTTTCCGCACGGCCATTGAAGGCGGTTTCATCAGCCTGGCAGTGATCGGGTTGCTCACCTCGCTGGTCTCGGCGTTTTACTATCTGCGGGTGGTGGTGAAGATGTACTTCACCGAAGGACAACCCACGGTTCAACCCAACATTTGGACATCTGCTGTTGCCATCATAACCGCGTTGGCGTTGGTAGCACTCAGTTTTATTCCCGGCCCCATCTACGACCTGGCCATCCGCTCGCTGTTGACGGGATCTTGACCTGATAATTTTTGAATGTTACATCGATTAAAAGTCATCACCCGAAAAAATAATTCTTTCGGGTGATTTTTTTTGAAGAATGAGCGGTTAATTCCGGGTGCGAAGAAGTTCGATCGAGAAATCTTTGAAATTCTTGAGCATGATGATCTGCAAAACGAAGACGGCGATCCCTGCAATAATATTCAGGTATGGCACCATGCACAACAGGGTTTGTACACAATAAGCCGTGGCCAGTCCTTCATCTTGAGTTTTGATTGGCAAGTTGTAACGCTGTATGTAGGCGTTGGCATCCTTGAAGAAGCCGGGGAAGGCTTCAAAGATCCAGTAAAGGCAGAAGAAGGGGATGAACTGAAAACCAACAGCCTTGCCAGCGGATGTGCGAGCGTGGCCGTCTTGGATCAATTTCCAACTCTTGTAAACGATGATGTAAAACAAAACCACAGACGCGATGGCGCTAAGCCCCAGGGTAAACACGGACGCAACCAGGCAGATCCAATACCACGTGAAGAGGTCGTTAAGTTCTTTGACCTCCATCTCAGGGGTCTTGACCACCGCCGTGGTCACGGGAGGGGGTACCTGCGCCAAAGTTTTTTCGTTGGCTGGTAAGTACGCTGCCAAAGCCGTCGCTTCCGCGGGCAACCAGGTTGCCATGCCTTTTTGCCACACCAGGGTCTTGGCCTGGACGGTTTGCCCGGAAATCAAGCCCTTGATGACTTCGTCATCCACAGGGCCGAGCTGTTGATTCTGAAAACTGTAATACCACATGAGTACACCTCTTTTTGACTAAAAAAATAAAAGCACAACTCATTTACGCAATATTTTGAAAATTAGTGCAAAAAAACCCGCCTTTTCAGGCGGGTTTAAGTTTGAAGATGGTTTTATTACTTGCGTTTATTGAGCACGGCGATCGCGGAATTCTTGATCTTGACCGTGTAGATGATCCAAAGCACGAGGAAGGCGATGGCAGAAACGCCGAAGGTAATGCTGCTGCCATAAGCGCAGATGATCATCCAGGTGGGCAGATCGAGGTTGATCTTTTCGGCGGGGATGGATTCACGATCGAAGAGATCATTGAATTCCTTGGCCAGTCCGCGCAAATTGGGGAACATCCAATAGAGACCCCAGCCGGGGATGAAGCTGTATGCAACCATCTTGTCCGCGTCACCGCGCACGCCTTCGTGCTGCACCAGTTTCCAGGATTTGTACACGATAATGACAAAGAGCACGGCAGCCGAGATGATGCCGATGCCAATCAAAATTCCGATCAGGCTGATCCAGAACCAGGTGAAGAGGGTGTTGATCTCTTTTACCTTGGGGTCTTCAACAACCATGGCGGGAGGAAACGCGCCTACCGGCGGGGGTGGCATGGAACCCATCAATGCCGCCAGGGCGGTTTGACCAATGGGCTGCCAATTGGCCATTCCGGTAGTCCAGACCATGGTAGCGTGGGTGATGGTTCCAGCGGCGACCAGTTTCTTGATCTCTTTTTCATCCACGGGACCGACTTGCTGATTGTTGAGCGTGTAATACCACATAAGTCTCTCCTTGGGTTACCCCGATTAAATATGAGAATTGATTATCAATATTATACGGATTTTTTTGGATTAATGACAATCATCTTTCGCCTTTCTGACCTACAGGAAACTGTCTGTCAAACCAGGTTATCCTTTCCGAACCCGGAAGATGAATTATGATAGAATCCTTGAAACTTTAAAGGTGGCAAATATGGATAATCCACAAAGGGTGATCGTCAAGGTAGGCACCTCCACACTCACCGGTGGAAGTAAAAAACTGTTTGCCCCGCAAATGGTGGAATTGGTACGCCAATTGGCCGTTCTGCGTGAACATAATTTTCAGGTGGTGTTGGTCTCTTCGGGAGCCATCTCGGCTGGCCGTGAAGCGTTGGGTTACCCAAACCTGCCAAAATACCTTCCCGCCAAACAAATGCTTGCGGCAGTGGGTCAACCCCGCTTGATGACACGCTACGAACAATATTTTGAGATCTACAAACTGCACACCGCCCAGGTGCTGCTCACTCGCGGTGATTTGACCGATCGCGTTCGCTTTTTGAACGCCAAAGCCACCCTTGAGGCTTTACTAAATCAAGGCATCATCCCCATCATCAACGAGAATGACACCGTCGCCACGGAGGAGATTCGTTTCGGCGACAACGACAACCTTTCAGCCCAGGTTGCCAACCTGTTGGAAGCAGACTTGTTGATCTTGCTCACCGACCAGGATGGGCTTTTTACGTCCGACCCGCGAACGAACGCTGATGCCAGCCTCATCGCCGTGGTTGGGCCTGAACCCTTCAGCGATTCCCTTTGGAAGGCAGCCGGTGACAGCCAGGGAGGCTTGGGAACCGGGGGGATGACCACAAAATTGCAGGCTGCTGAACTGGCCAGGCACGGAGGCACTGACGTGGTCATCGCGCGGGGAGATGCTGAAAACGTGTTACCTCGTCTGCTTGATGGAGAAGCTTTGGGCACCCGGTTTGTTGCTGTGGTCAATAAACTGGAGGGTCGAAAACGGCGAATTCTAACCGGAAACCAAACCCGATTTGAGGTCATGATCGACGATGGCGCCGTCCAAGCATTATTGAAAGGCGGTTCACTCTTGCCCGTTGGATTGACCCTCACGAGCGGAGCCTTCGAGCGCGGCGATGCTGTTAAAGTGGTTTCCAAAGATAAAAAAGTAGTCGCGATCGGACTGACCAATTATTCCGCGTCCGATTTAAATTTATTGGTCGGCAAGCAAACAACCGAGATCGAAACTGTGCTAGGCTTCACCTCCGGTGACGAGGTCATACATCGCGACCACATGGTGTTGTTATGACCGCGCAAAAGCAAAACCTTTCTTTGATCGAACAATTAGGTTTAAACGCAAAAAAAGCTTCGCGCGTTCTCGCCCGGATCTCAACAGAACATAAAAACCAAGCCCTGCTTTCCATCTCAACCGCGCTTGAAACTGCTAAAGATGCTGTCTTGATGGCTAACGCGGACGATGTTGAGGTCGCGAGACATGCAGGAATGAGCGAGGCGCTGCTCGACCGCCTCTCGCTCGATCACAACCGGCTCTCCGCGATCATCCAGGATTTAAAAGCCATTGTTGAATTGCCCGACCCAGTTGGGGTCGTGTTTGCCGAATCCACCTTTCCGAACGGATTGAAAGTTCACAAACAAAGAGTCCCAATGGGTGTGTTGGGAGTCATTTACGAAGCACGACCCAATGTGACCATCGATGTGGCCGGGCTTGCCTTGAAATCAGGCAACGCGGTAATCTTGCGGGGCGGCGCTGAAACAATTCATTCTAACCTGGCCCTGGTAACCGTCATCCAAAAAGGGTTGTGCGCCAGCGGCATTCCTGAAACTGCCGTGCAACTTATTTCTGACCCTGACCGGGCCAGGGTGCTCGACCTGTTGCGCGCGGAACGCTTCGTTGACATGATCATCCCTCGCGGAGGAGCGGGTTTGCACGCTTTTTGCCGCGAGAACAGTCGCATCCCGGTCATCACCGGTGGAATCGGAATCTGCCATCTTTACATTGATGAAAGCGCGGAAATCCAAAAATCGATCGAGGTCATCCGTAACGCCAAGGTGCAACGGCCGTCAGTGTGCAACGCCTTGGATACCACCCTGGTGCACCAGGCAGTTGCCAATTCTGTTTTACCTGCCCTGGTCGAACGTTTGGCTGCGGATGGGGTTACGTTTCGGGCGGAGTCTCGCGCTTTGGCTCACCTGCAAGGATCCTTACTTCAATCTGTGCAACCCGCGGGGGAAAACGATTTCGATACCGAATGGCTTTCTCTCGTGCTCGGGCTGAAGGTGGTTGACAACCTGCAGGAAGCCATCGATCATATTGAAGAACACTCCACCGGTCACTCGGACGGCATTCTCACCGAGAACCCTGAAAACGCGCGTGAGTTTCTTGAGAAGGTGGATTCAGCCGCGGTATATGTCAACGCATCCACGCGGTTCACCGACGGGGCTCAACTGGGGCTGGGAGCAGAAATCGCCATCTCGACCCAACGAATGCACGCCCGCGGGCCGATGGGACTTGAGGAACTGACCACCTATAAATGGGTGATCCAGGGAGATTACCAGGTTCGTCCGTGACCAAAAAAAGAGTCCGATCTCTCGGACTCGCTGGCTTAATTCTTGTTGATCTTTTCCATCTCTGCGGTAACTTCAGCAATCATTTTCGAGGCCCCGGTCACCCTTGAACCCAGGTTTTTGATCTCTGTCGCCAGAACCCCAAAAACCGCGCCAATTTCTACCTGGTAGCGATTGATCGAATCGGCACCAAAGCCGATCTGCACGATACCTGGTTCATCAATGCGTGAAACCCCCACAAATTTAAACACTTTCGAATCAAGATCCCTTACGCGCATTGCCTGGGTGACGACACCATCCTGGGAGTTAATTAGAGAACGAAATACAAAGGCTTGTGCCTTGGGGTCATCTGGAAAGCGCCACCCCAATGCCGAGGAAATGTTCGTTCCCACGGTTACGCCATCACTGTCCGTGATAAAAACTTCATCAATGCCTGCCCATTTAGTAAATTCTGTGAGACCGTCCACATCCAGACTGACACCTCCAGATTCTAAAAGCCGGGCAAGCATGCGGCTTACAGAAGTCATCAAACCATCGAGGACTTTTTCCATCATTGTGCGGATGCCCGCCGCGGCGTGCGCGGATTCGATCGCGGCATTAATGGAAATCATATTAATCTCGCCGGCAGTACCTTTAATACTCTGAGCGGCTTCCCTTTGTTTTTCAATTAAATCCATAAATCCATTCAACTCTGTCATGATCTTCCATTCCTCATGGTTTCTGATCCGCAGTTTCGGTGGAACGAGTCTACCTCTAATTGAATTTACCCGTTCTTGGTGCGATGGATTTCATGATGGAAAGTTCTAAGATGCGGTGGTTTATTTATTATCGGCAAAGCCACCATTCCATGAATCACCTTTAGTCCTAATAAAACTAACTAAGTTTAAACCGACTCACCACATCCTGAAGTTGATTAGCCAGTCCCGCCAACGCGGTCGCAGAATCGCTTACCGCGGCCACGTGGTTCGACATCTCGATGGCTGACGCCGACACCTCTTCTACCGCTGCTGAGTTTTGTTCAGAAACGGAGGCGATATTCTCGATGGCTTGCGACACCTCAGATGACCCCGCGGTCATTTCCTCTGTTGAAGCAGTGTTTTCTTCGACGACGGCCGAGACTGAATCCACGGAGGTTACCAGTTCGTTCGCGCTAGCCGCCATCTGTTCCGCGGCTGCCGCAGCTTCTTCAGCCTGGACGTTGACTTCAACCGTGGCCTTTAAAATATCTTCAAGTGTGGAGCCAGCTTCGCTGGCGATCAAAACACCTTTTTCAACTTCCTTGACACCTTGATCCATTGCGGAAACCGATTCCGCCACAACCTTCTGAATGGAAGAAATAAGAGTCTCGATCTCCTTGGTCGCGATGGAAGCCCGCTCAGCGAGTTTGCGTACTTCATCAGCAACCACAGCAAAACCCTTGCCTGCTTCACCGGCACGAGCGGCTTCGATGGCGGCGTTGAGGGCAAGCAGGTTGGTTTGAGACGCGATTTCTTCAATCTTAACGACGATCTCACCAATCTGGTCTGAATGAGTGCCCATCAATTGCACTTTTTGAGCGGAAGTATCCACCCGCTGTTTGATCTCTTGCATGCCCTTAAGAGTCTCGTTGACCTTTTGGCTCCCCGTCCGCGCCGCTTCAGCTGCCACGGTGGCTTGTTGAACGACAGTGTGCGCGTTGCCTGCCACCTGGCCGATGGCGTTATTCAACTGGGCGGTGATATTTGCTGCCTTGGAAGCAGCGTTGGCCTGTTCTTGCGCACCCGCGGCAATGCCTTCGATGGCGCGGGTCATTTGTTCAACCGAAAAAACGGTTTTATTAACCGATGCGGTCTGTTCCGCCGTGCCGCTCGCGACTTGCTGGACGGTGGTGGCGATCTGTGAGGTCACCTGGCCAGCTTCGGCGGCGGCTTTCGCAAGCTGCACAGAAGATTCGTTCACAATCCCGGCGTTCTCGGCGATCGACCGCACCGATGTTGAAAGGTATTCGGTCATGGACTTAAACGCCACGCCCAGTTCATCTACATCTGAAAACGGTTTAACTTCCACGCTGAGGTCGCCAGTGGAAATTCGGTTGGCGGCTTCCACCGCGCCGATCATGTAGTCACTGATGCCAATAAAAGCGTTGCAGAGACCACCGACTTCATCTTTGCGGGTGGTCATCTCTTCAGAAATGCGAGTCGTACTGTTACGGTTTTGGTCTCCGAACGCCAGTTTAGACATGCTATTGGTTAATTGCCTTACCGGAGCGCTGATACTCTTTGCCACCAAGAAACTTAACACCGCTCCGAGGATAATGATGATTCCATCCAAAATGACAATGATCGTGACATTACGGGGAGTAAATAGCATCTCTACTGCGGTTTCAGGGCTTAACATGAAAAAGACCGCCACCGCGCCCGCGCCGAGGGCAAGAATCAGGCTGATGCTAAAAATGAGATAGATTTTGGCTGTGATCGAGAAGTGGTTAATGAGTCGCATAAATCTCCTGGATAAAACAGCGGCGTGTATAGCTCCGGATGGGTATATTTCCGGCAGTAGCTGGGGTATGCTCTTGAATCAACAGGAATTCCTTTGGCACCAAATTTGTAGGTTACAGCATTCGTGAAGACTTCAATTAACCATGACAAAACTGGCTACCAATAACGAGAAATAGCGGGCTTTGATTACCGCTATCTTTCATTATCGACTGTATTTTAGATTGTGGAATAAAAACAATGTAAATAATACTCTTAGAGGTCGGGTTGACATTCTGAACAAACACCAAACAAAACCAGGTGATTTGTTTTAATCGTGAATTGAAACTCTTTTTCGAGGCTCCCAAACCAGGGTGAGACTCGCTCGTCTGCGAGCATGGTTATAGAGCCGCATTTTTGACAGACAAGATGATGATGGCGCTCTTCGCCCGACAACTCATAAACGGATGAGCCTGACCCCATATCAGAGATGGTCACTTTTCCCAGTGCCACGAGACGTTCTAAAGACCGATAAACCGTGGAGGGGTTGATGGCAGGTAATAGTTGATGGACCTGCTCATAAACCTGGTGCGAGGTTAAATGCGAACCAAGATTTGTTAGGGTATCAAGGATTATTTGGTCGTTGGAAGAGTTTTTCATTTTAACAACTTTTTGCATTTGCAATTATTTGCGTTATAATCCAACTATTACTATCTCATTGTAACATTTTTAATTTGAGGATTCTATATGTTTTTCTCTCCAAAACCCATGCACATCCCGGATGGATTTCTCAGTCTTCCAGTCGCTATCCTTCTCTGGATACCCAGTCTTGTGATGATCTCGATTGCGCTCAAAAAAGTTCGGCCACAACTGGGAGAGCGTCAAGCACCGCTGTTGGGTGTGTTAGCCGCTGCCATTTTTGCAGGACAGATGTTAAACTTTAGCGTCACGGGAGGCACTTCAGGACACCTTTTGGGGGCTGCCCTGGCCACGATCCTCGCGGGACCTTGGGCAGCGGTGTTAATCATGACCAGCGTGGTTTCTGTCCAGGCGTTGATCTTCCAGGATGGAGGGTTGATTGTTCTCGGCGCAAATTTGATTAACATGGCGGGGGTGGGTGTTTTCGCTTCACACGCCGTTTTCGTTTTGATCCAGAAATTAATGAAGAACGAACGTCTCGGTATTTTCGTTGGCGCCACTGCGGCAGCCTGGATTTCGATCATGGCTACTGCAATAGCATGCGCGTTACAACTCTCAATTTCGGGTACTTCCCCTGCCAACCTGGCAATCCCGATGATGGCGGGAGTTCACGCCCTGATCGGTCTTGGTGAGGCGCTGATCACCCTGGGAGCGGTTAGCTTTCTTTACGCCGCTAGGAAAGATCTCTTCTCGCAAAAGGATTTAACCGCTACGCGTTCGACCGGAGCGGTTTTTGTGGGCGCCGGCCTCATCTTTATTATGACCATCCTCGCCCCGCTCGCGTCCAGCCACCCAGACGGTTTGGAATGGGTGGCCAATCAACAAGGTTTTCTATCCTCCGCGACTGGGGCATTTTACGAGTTGATCCCGGATTATGTTCTTCCGGGTCTTGCGAACCAGAAAGTCGCCACCATCGCGGCCGGTGTGTTAGGTTCCGTCCTCGTTCTCACCGTTGTGCTGCTTATGACCCGAGCACGAAAACCCTTCCCTCGCGATTAAGCAAAAGATATGCAGGATTTGTATGTGTCCCGTTCCAGCGCAATCCACAAGGCAGACACCAGGGTAAAAATTTTTCTCTTGTTCTCGACCCTAGTATGCATCACGTTACTCCCATCAAACACAAGAGTCGGTTACCTATCGTTTCTTTGTTTGCTCCTGGTATTGTCTTTCCTGGCTCGGTTACCAATCCGCGTCTTGTTTGCGCGCTCTTTGATTAGCCTTGTTTTCTCCGCTGCCGCGCTACCTCTCTTGTTTACCCAAACTGGACCAAAAAACTTCCTCTTCGAGATTGGCTCATGGCAGGTGTTCACCAGCCAGATCGGGTTATCTCAATTTACCAACATCTTGATCAAGAGTGGTCTTTCTGTGATCACCGCGGTAATCTTCACCGCCACCACCCGCTTTACAGAAATGCTCACCGCTATGAGATCATTGGGCTTGCCCAAAGAGCTGGTCGGTATTTTGGGGTTGATGTGGCGCTACCTGTTCATTCTGATTGATGAAGCCAGGGATCTATTGCGCGCGCGCCAAAGTCGCAGTGGGGTCGGCTTCACCCCAATCTCATCCATCAAGACGTTGCCAATCCGTGTTGGCACGACTGGAAAAATGGCAGGCAACCTGCTCTTGCGCTCATTGGAACGCGGAGAAAGAGTCTACGCCGCGATGTGCTCCAGGGGTTACCAGGGCGAACCGCTTCAAACAGAGAAACAAGCCTTAACGGCTGTGGATGTGGCGGTGATTCTGATCGGTTTGATTTTCCTGGTTTTGGTCTTCGCTGCCAGCAGCATGAATTCTCTTTGAGGTTAACGTATGCTTGAGATCATCGATCTGCATTACAACTACCCAGACGGAATCCCTGCCCTCCAAGGCGTAAGCCTGCACATCGCTGCGGGCGAAAGAGTAGCTTTGATCGGCCCAAACGGTGCGGGCAAATCTACCTTGTTATTGCATACGAATGGAATCTTGCAAGGGCAGGGATCGATCAAAATTAACGGACTGGAGATGTCCAGAAACAATCTGCCGCGCATCCGCGCACTAGTGGGGATGGTCTTTCAAAACCCGGATGACCAACTTTTTTCATTGAGCATCGGAGAAGACGTGGGGTACGGTCCGAGCTATCAAGGGTTGAGTAAAGAGATCGTGGCGCAGAAAATTGTAAATGCCCTCAAGGCGGTTCGCATGGAAGGTTACGCCCACCGTCATCCCTTTCACCTGAGTGGCGGTGAGAAAAAGCGGGTGTCTGTTGCTACCGTGTTATCGATGGATCCCGGTATCCTCGTTTTGGACGAGCCAACCTCCGGTCTGGATCCTAAATCTCGTCGCGAGTTGATTGCGTTGTTGGCTTCTTTGCCACAAGCCCAGTTAATTGCCACCCACGATCTCGCCCTGGTGCGCGACCTGGCAACCCGCGTCGTGTTGATCAATCATGGCCAAGTGATCTCGGATTGCCCGATGGATGAGCTGCTATCCAATCAAACACTCCTGACCGAAAACGACCTTGTGTAGAATCAATGGGTGGAATCACCTTAATATTCCACTCATTTCTGACTATAATTAACATAAGAGAGTTTGAGACCAAGAAAAGAGATGACTATGACAGACGTATCTGTGGATGACCTGACCATCGACGAATTAATGCAGCTTAATCAACGCAAAATCTCTCCTGACGATCAAAAAAGGTTCGAAGGCTATATGGCAGAAATCTTTGGGGCGCTGGGTATGGACCTGGACACGCCGTCCACGCATGAGACTCCCAGGCGTTTCCTCGAAGCCATGCTGGAATCAACCAGCGGATATGAGGGCGACCCCAAATTGATCAAGGCGTTTCCAAAGGAATGTCGCGGAGAGCCCGATTGCCGGTTAAGCCAGGTAATCGAGGGACCGATCCATTTTCATTCACTTTGTGAACATCACGTTTTTCCGTTTTATGGAGAGGCGTATGTGGGTTATGTCGCGGATGAACGCATTTTGGGCATTTCCAAACTCACCCGCCTGGTGCGTTTGTATACCAAACGCTTCGCGGTGCAAGAACGCATCGGGTATCAGATTGCCGACACACTAGAAGCGATGATGAAACCCCATGGTGTGGCTGTGTTTATCCGCGCCAAACACATGTGTGTCGAAATGCGAGGGGTTCGTGAAACCTCGCCAGCCACCAGAACAACCGTCTTTAGAGGCGAGTATGCCAACGACCCGGCGTTGCGGTCTGAATTTTTAAGTGTGTGCGGAATCATCAAGTAATATCGTTGCCAAGGTTTTAATTAACCAGGTTTCTCAGAAGAGAAAACCTGGTTTTTTTTCGAATAGATGCCAGACGGCTCACTCGCGGCAGTCATCTCCGCAGATCTGCACCCACTGGTGCCCAGCCGCGGCCAGGAATTGCGCGCTTTGCTCTGGCCCCCAACTGCCAGGCTCGTAGGCATGGAGCGGCGGAGCGGTGGGCAGATCCCAACCTTTGAGGATCGAATCAAACAATTCCCAAGATAGTTCGGTTTGGTCTGCCCGAGTGAACAATGACGCGTCCCCATTGATCACATCGAGGAGCAGGCGTTCGTAAGCTTCAGGCAGGGCGTTGGGCCCAAATTCTTCCTGGTAATGGTAATCCATATGCACAGAACGGGTTTCGGCGATGGTGTCTGGCACTTTTGCTTCAAAACGAAGGTGAATGCCCTCATCGGGTTGCAGGCACATCGAAAACAAGTTTGAAGGCGGCTCAACATTGGGCCGATTCGGAAAGATCATATGCGGGGGGCTCTTAAATTGAATGATGATCTCACTCACTTTTTCAGCCATCTTTTTGCCTGAACGCAAATAAAATGGAACTCCTTGCCAACGCCAGTTGTCAATAAAAATGCGCACCATGGCAAAGGTTGCGGTCTGGCTCTCAGGCGGCACGTTGGCTTCGAGGGTATAACCCTCGTATTGCCCTCTGATGGTGTGCCGCCCGACATCCTCCGCCGCGATGGGCCGGATGGCGCTGATGACCTTTAATTTTTCATCACGAAGCGCGTCCGCCTTGTATGAACTTGTCGGTTCCATGGCAACCAGGGTCAAAAGTTGAAGCAGGTGGTTCTGGAACATGTCTCTGACAACCCCAGCCTTATCGTAATACTTTCCGCGAGTCTCAACGCCTACAGTCTCAGCAACCGTGATCTGCACGTTCTCAATGTAATTCCGATTCCAGACTGGCTCAAAGATCGTGTTGGCAAAACGAGCCACCAGGATGTTTTGAACGGTTTCCTTGCCCAGGTAATGATCAATCCTGAAAACTTGTCTTTCGCGCATAACCTGATGGATGCTTTCGTTCAGTGAGCGGGCGCTTTGCAGGTCGCTGCCAAAAGGTTTTTCAACGACAACCCTGCGCCACCCCGGGGTCTCCTCCAGCATCTTCCCTGCGGCCAGTCCATTAATTATTTCAAGAAAATATTCGGGTGGCGTCGCCAGGTAATACATCCGGTTAGCCGGGCCTTGCTCCATGGCTGAAAGTTCCTGGTCGAATCGCGAATAGGTGGAAGGATCAGAAAAATTACCGGGATGGTAAGTGAGGTATTGAGAAAAGGTTTTCCAAGATTCCAGGTCAAGGTTGCCACCCTCTTCATTCAAACTGGCCAGGGCTGTCTTCCGCAGGTCTTCATCACTCCAGGGGCGGGTTGCTGCGCCAAATACACGGAACGGGTTGGGCAGCCTGCCTTTTAAGTAGAGGCGGAATAACGCGGGAATCAGCTTGCGATGTGAAAGGTCGCCAGACGCGCCAAAAATGATGATGGAAGTGTTCTCGGTCATGGATACTCCTCAATGAGTGCATTATGACATAAATCAAGTGGAAAGTCAGAAACCCATTCAGCACAGCAAAATCAAGACTATAATTATCTTATTATAAGCAATTGGAGGGTGAAATGAAAATTGGTTTGATCGGTTTGGGAAAAATGGGGGCCAACATGGCCCAGCGTCTTATTCGTGGTGGACATGAGGTAGTAGGTTATGCGCGCAACCCGGAAACAGTGGAAGAGGCGCGAAAATTCGGCGTGCAAGGTTCAAATTCTGTGGCCGACCTGATCAGTCAACTCGCGTCTCCGCGTGTGGTATGGGTGATGGTGCCTTCGGGCGCTGTCACAGACGAGGTCATCGATGCCACGGCGTCCTTGTTGACTCCGGGAGACATCCTGATCGATGGCGGAAATTCCAACTATAAAGACAGCATCCGTCACGCCGACCAGTCAGAAGCACGCGGACTTGGATTTTTAGATGTAGGCACCAGTGGCGGCGTCTGGGGGCTTCAAGAAGGTTACAGTCTTATGATCGGTGGAAAACCTGAAACCGTCGAGATCGTGCGCCCGATTTTTGAGACCCTCGCGCCTTCACCCTCGGAAGGATGGGGGCACGTCGGCCCGGCCGGTGCCGGTCATTTCACCAAGATGATACACAACGGGATCGAATATGGCATGATGCAAGCATTCGCAGAAGGTTTTGAAATACTTCACGAAAAAAAAGGGTTTAATCTTGATTTGCACCAGGTTGCCCGGATCTGGCAAAAGGGTAGCGTTGTGCGATCCTGGTTGTTGGATCTCATCGCGCGGGTTTTTGAAGAGGATACCAAGTTGGAAGGGATCGAAGCGTTTGTGGCGGATTCTGGGGAAGGTCGCTGGACGGTTTTTGAAGCCATAGATTTGAATGTTGCCGCACCGGTGATTACCGCTTCATTACAACGGCGTATTCGTTCCAGGCAAGCCGGTCCGTTTTCAGATAAACTGGTAGCCGCCATGCGTAATCAGTTTGGCGGGCACGCTATCGTTAAAAAGAAATGATCAAAGGATCATCACGACACGTTTGTGGCTGCCAAGTTCGGCATAAAGCGCATCTACCTGCGCTCTGTTTTCGGCGATAAACTGAAAGGATACCGAGCGAAATTTTTTTTGGGTTGAAAGTCGACTAATAATATTTTCTTCCAATAATTCAGGCACATGACGTTTAACGATGTTAACCACAAAATCCTCAAAATCAGGTTCGTCAACACCGATCACCTTGAGTGGAAAAAGCAGCGGATAACTCAATTCTGGTTTTTTCTCGTCGGTCACCTGAATCCTCGTGATACTATATTTATCGTCCTTGCTCTCCTCTTAAAGGAAAGTATCAACTATTATAAATGGTCCCTTAGACCTAGAACACGAAAGATTTAAGTCTTTTTTATGGAATCGCGATACGGATTCTGTATACTTTTATTATGGGTTTTTGACTAGTAAGGATTGGTGAACATTGAATAATACTCGCGATCAAAAGTATCGACCCTCTTGGGTGTTGATCGGGATTTTTATCCTGTTTTCATTAATGGTGTTTTACCGTGGCTACGCCCACTATCGGGATCATATTAGCGGGGCTCAAAAAAGCCTATCCGAACAATTAACCACCCTGGGAGAAAGTAAAGTAAACGAAATACTTACCTGGAGATCTCAGTTCTTGATCGACGGCATCCGACTCCAATCTTCTAACGATTTATTGAATAATATCGGTTCCCTGGTTTCAGCCCCCTCCGATGTGACTATCTTGGCCGAAAACTTAAAATGGATGAAGAGCCTGCTCTCCAACCCAAATTACTCATCGGTCTATCTTCTAAACAGAAAGGGAGAGCCATTATTAAGCGTCGGTGACTTGGGAAACTGGCCAACCCTGCCAGAATCCATTATTAATAATGAGGGTTCGCCTAATGACCAAATCGTGATGACAGACCTTTTCAAAGCAGAAGATGGTTCAATCTACCTGGATGTGATCGTTCCATTGATTAACCCATACATGGGTTTATCCTCTATTTACTCCACGGTAGTCATGCGCATTGACCCTTTTGTTGATCTTTACCCCGCGCTCCAAAACTGGCCAAGTATGTATGAAACCGCCGAAACACTACTGGTCAGGAAGGAAGGCGACAAAGTTCTTTTCCTTAACCAGCTACGGTTCAGAGAAAATACGGCATTGGCTCTTTCCCTTCCCCTTTCAACACAAGACCTCCCTGCCGCGATGGCGATGAATGGCACCACCGGGGTTGTGGAAGGTAAGGATTATCAAGGCACGGATGTGATCGCGGCAATCCTTCCAGTAAGGGATACTAATTGGACGCTGATCGCAAAAATTAGCGCGGATGAGATTTACGGCGAGATTACCTCAGAGATGTGGAATCTCGTGCTCACCCTTCTATCTTTGACCATCGCCATCGGGTTGAGCGTCAATTATTTGTGGCGCAGGCAGTCATCGGGTTATTACAAGAAGTTGTATCAAAATGAGATTGAACGAAAAAACCTGGAGCAAAAATATACAACTCTGTTCGACCAGGCTAACGACGCCATCATTCTGGTTGAGGAAAACGGCAAGATTATGGACGCCAACATCGCCGCCCTGGCAATGTATGGATATAGCCGCGAGGAATTATTAGAGCTGTCGATTAAGGATTTACGCAATACGTCTGCTCAACATGAGATCACGCACGATATGGATCAAGTGAAATCAGGAAAAACCTCGGTTTTCGAAACAGAGCACATTAGAAAAAATGGAGAAATTTTTGTAGTTGACGTGAGTTCGCGATTCCTTTTGGTAGCAGGGCACGGTTTTTTCCAAAGCATCATCAGGGATATTACCGACCGCAAACGGTCAGAAGAAGAATTACGTTTATCCGAGGCGAGATTAAAGAAAGCCCAGGAGGTCTCGCATGTAGGGTCATGGACATGGCACATCGAAACTGATGATGTCGAATGGTCGGATGAATTATATAAAATTTACGGGATTCGCAAGGAAGCGTTCACCGGAAAAATGCAAGACCTGGTTTACGCGAGTACCCATCCTGAGGATCGCCCCAAGACTGAACGCCTCTACGCACTGGGAAAAAAACTATCCCGGTTGTTTTCATTTGACTATCAAATTGTCAGACCCGATGGCTCGGAGCGCATCATCAGGGTTGAAGCCGGGGAGATCGCCAAGGACGCGCACGGAAAAACAACGATGATTTCGGGTATCGTCCAAGACATTACAGAGATCAAGTCAGCAGAAAAAGAACTCAGAAAACGCGAGAACCTACTCTCCAAAATATTTGACCTGCTCCCCGTTGGTCTCTGGATCTCTGACAAGGAAGGGCGCCTGATCCAGTCCAACAAGATGGTCAAAGAAATTTGGGGCAAAGATATTTTGGTGGGCGTGGAAAATTTCGACGTTTTCCATGGTCGGCGGCTGCCTTCAAGAGAAGTGATCCAACCAGATGACTGGGCATCAGTTCACACAATTCGTGAAGGGGTAACCATTCGTGATGAGCTTGTCGAAATTGACGCTTATGATGGAGCGACCAAGACGATTATGAATTATTCGACTCCCTTTATCACCGAAAACGGTGAGATTGAAGGCGCAATCGTAATGAATCTGGATGTCACTGCGCAGATAAAAGCCGAAGCCCAATTACGCGCACAATTGGAAGAATTGCGCCGTTGGAACTTGGCCACGCTCGGACGTGAAAACCGGATCCTGGACCTTAAGAAAGAGATCAACGATTTATTGATGAAACAAAGGCTGCCGCCAAAATATCCCAGCGTGGACGGTGAATTCCATGAATGATTCCTCTTACCTTGCCTTGATCCAAAACGCGGCCCTCCTTTTAGCCCTCGCGGTCATTTTCGATACGACAGCCCACCACTGGAAGTTTGGCCAATTCATGTGGCGCAAGGTCCTTTTGGGAGTCGTGATCGGGGGTATCACCCTCCTGGTGATGAACACACCCTGGATCTATGGACAGGGGTTGATCTTTGACACCCGCTCCATCCTTCTTGGGATATCCGGGGTGTTTTTTGGCTCGACTCCAACCTTGGTCGCGATCGTTATCGCTGCAATTTACCGTTACACACTGGGAGGGGCTTACCTGACAGGCATATCCGTTATCATCGCAACGGGCTTGATCGGCATTGCCTGGAGAAAACTTCGCAGGCACAATCTGGACAACTTGAAGTGGTGGCAACTCTACCTGTTTGGGATCGTCCTGCATATTGTGATGTTGGCGTTGATGTTTACTCAACCCATTGAAATCGCGCTTCCTCTGGTTAAGAAGATCGCACTTCCCATCATGCTGATTTATCCAGCAGGAACCACGCTCCTGGGATTGTTCTTTGTCAACCGTCTCAAGAGAGAGAAGGCCGTTGAAGAAATTGGTGTCACCCAGGGCAGGTTAAAAAGCCTTGTGAATATCTTACAAAACTCCACTGAAAGCATTCAATCCTTTTTAGATTTCGCCTTGAATGAGGCCATCAATCTGACGGCCAGCAAGATCGGATACATTTACTTCTATTCTGAGAAAACAAAAAAATTCACCCTTAACACATGGTCAAAGGAAGTGATGCGTGAATGCACGATTCGAGATCCAATGACCTGTTATGAATTAGATAAAACGGGTATTTGGGGTGAAGCCGTCCGGCAGGAAAAACCGATCATTCTGAACAATTTTGCTGCTGAACATCCCCTAAAAAAAGGTTATCCGCAAGGCCATGCTGCATTGAACCGCTTCCTGACCATCCCCATTTTTAGTGAGAGCGAAATCGTTGCCGTGGTTGGCGTTGCCAACAAAGAAAGTGATTATGACGAAAATGACGTGATTCAGCTCACCCTGCTCATGGACGTGGTCTGGCGAACAACGGATAGAAAAAAAGCAATTGAGGACTTAAAGGTTAGCGAAGAGAATTACCGCACCTTGTTCGACCAGGCCGCTGATGGCATTCTGCTTCTTAACCAAGACAATCGGGCGATTGATATCAATCAGAGCGGAAGACGATTGTTGGATTATTCTTTGGATGAATATAATCAGAGTCTTGTTGACCTCCTTTATGACCCCTCCAACCCTGAAGAAAATCGAAGGATACAAAACCAGTTGAGGTTGGGAAACACCGTTTTTCTGGAGAAAATAATCCAAAAGAAGAACGGCGAGTCTCTGGATGTTGAAATTCTAGCGAATCGAATTCCTGGCGAAAAAGTTCAAATCGTGTTGCGGGATATTACCGCGAGAATCAGGGCAAACGAAGCGGTTACTAGGGCCCAGGAAGAATTACGCGCTTCCTTTAAGGTAGCGGATGACTCACGGAAAGCGCTTTTAAGCGTGATCGAAGATCAAAAAATGATCGAAGAAGCTCTGCGTAAAAGTGAAGAAAGTTACCGAAGTTTGTTTGAAAACATCACACAAGGCTTTGCTTTGCATAAAATAATACAGAATGACCAGGGAGAGCCAATCGATTATCAATTCCTGGCAGTTAACCCGGCTTATGAACTTCTGACGGGTTTGAGCGCTGAAGAGATTGTTGGTAAAACCGCCAAAGCGGTTTTACCTGGACTTGAATCCAAGTGGGTCGAAATCTATGGCAAGGTAGCCCTCGCCGGCCAATCCATCCGCTTCGAAGAATACACAAGTGCGCTAAACAAATACTATGACATTTCAGCGTTTAGCCCAGAGAAAGGTTTTTTCGCGGTCGTTTTTTCAGATATTTCTGAACGCAAGCTGCATGAACAGGAAATCAAGAATTTGAACCTCGAACTCGAAGACCGGGTTCATCGACGCACAGCACAGCTCGAGTTGGCCAACCAGGAGTTAGAGGCGTTTTCTTATTCCATCTCACATGACCTGCGGGCACCCTTGCGTTCGATCAATGGTTTCGCCCAAATCATTCTCGAAGAACATGCTACTACATTGAATGCCGAAACCAACCGATACTTCGACCTGATCCGCAAGAGCGCCAACATGATGGGCAACCTGGTGGATGATCTGTTGAACTTTTCGCGCTTGGGAAGGCAGGCTCTTCAAAAAGTGAGGGTGAATCCAAGAATCCTGGTTGACGAAGTGCTGGAAACAATGCAAATTGAGCTTTCTCAGCACAAGTTTGAAGTGGTGATCGATAACCTTCCAACCTGCTCATCGGATCCGGTTCTGCTTAAGCAGGTCTTTGCGAACCTGATCACGAACGCGGTGAAGTTTTCAAAGAATCAACCGAATCCAAGAATTGAGATTGGTTTCATAAAAGCGAACTCAAAAACATCCAGTTTTTTCTTAGAGAATGAAAAGTTTTGTTACTATGTACAGGATAACGGGGTGGGATTCGATATGAAATTTTATGATAAACTATTCGGAGTATTTCAACGGCTGCACCGCGCCGAAGATTACGAAGGTACCGGAGTTGGTTTGGCAATCGTGGATCGAATAATCAAAAAACATGGCGGAAGGGTTTGGGCGACAGCAGAAGTAGGAAAAGGCGCCACATTCTACTTTACCCTGCAAGAGGAAAAAAATGACAAATGACTCCGTAGAGATTTTATTGGTTGAAGACAACCCCAATGATGTGGAATTAACCCTTCATGCTTTAAAGAAAAGCCGCCTCACCAACAAAATTCAAGTCGTGCGCGATGGCGAAGAAGCCATCAATTTCATCTTCAATATTCAAGACAATGAAAACGAAAAGTCCACGTCAAGGCCCAAGGTGATTCTCTTGGATCTTAAACTCCCCAAAATTGACGGTATCGAAGTCTTGCGGCGCATCAAAAAAGATCCACTCACACAGTCAATTCCCGTGGTTGTGTTAACTTCGTCCAATGAAGAACGAGATATTACAGAGACATACAGCCTCGGTGTGAATAGTTATATCGTCAAGCCAGTCGATTTCGCGAAATTTGTGGAAGCGATGCACACACTGGGAATGTACTGGCTGATGTTAAATCATCCTCCCCAAAGTTAAGTTTTTCATGGAAAAACAAAAAGTGAATTGAAGTGCTCAATTCACTTTTTTTATAAAAACTTATCGTTTTTTTATGAACGCCAGTTCTCCAGCCAAACTCTTGACGACCTGCTCATTTCGATCGAAAAATCCGATGCAAACTTTCTGAAGTACATATTGTTGCCGAAATTTTTAACCGCTTCTTCAATTGCCATATCCGGATGGTTGTGTGCCGCCGAAGGAGAAATCATTTCAACAATTTCTTCCGGGCGCAAGCGATGATAGCGATTCTTGAAAACCACAAATTTGGGGTCGTAACGTGGGGCTAATCGTTTTTCCAGTTTTTCAACCGCTGGTCGGCCAAATACCACCAGAGTAATGGGCAGCGTGTATTTCGGCAGATCGAATAACTTTCGGTGGGTTTCCGCGTTTTCGAGAATGTCGCCGATGTAGCAAGAGCCAATCCCTAGTGATTCGGCGGCGATGACCGCAGTCTGGGCAGCGATTAAGGCGTCGCAACAAGCCAGTAGCAAATCTCCTTCTTGCGGGGAGCGGGGTTTTACCCCCCGGTCCGCGCATTGCCGCTCAACCTGGCTAAAGGTGAAAAAATCAAAAAAGCGTTGGTAATCCGCGACAAACAGCAATGCCAGGGGAGCTTTGGCGATAAAAGGCTGGTCGTCGCACGTAACAGACAATTCCTGTTTGAGAACGGGGTCTGCCACCTCGATTATTGAATACAACATCATATTCCCTGCTGTTGGGGCTCGCATGGCAGCGTGGAGGATTTGTTGTTTTTCATCTTCCGATATTGGTGTGGTTGCAAAATTGCGGGTCGACCGACGGTTTTCAATTACTTTAAGGGTTTCGTTCATATGGTATGGTCCTCCAACATATATGGGTTTTACAGGTCTGATTGAGTGTTAATGCAAGTTATTATTATCCCACAAGCAATTCAATTAATTCAGGCAAGTGGACGGGTTGAATCAAGTAAAATCAAAGGTATGGAAACGTTCACTGAAAACGATTTGATCAAGATCCTGGGTTCCTCGTTGGCTCACCGTTTAGCCCTGCTCGACAAAGATCATTTGACGGCACTACGTCTGCACAACGGGTTTTATGAAGGAGCACCAGGCATCGCTGCCGATCTCTATGGCAAGACACTGGTGCTTTTTAGTTACGTTCAAGACCAACAGGCCTCTTACGAAATCGTCCAGGAAGCGCGCGATTTTTACCTTCAATCTCTTCCCTGGGTGGAGTGTGTGATCGCCAAACACCACGCTTCTTCAGACGCTGATCTACGCCGGGGTGAGATTACGTTTGGCAGCCGTCCTGACCATCTTGTTTTAGAAGAGGGCATCCAATACGAAGTTGACTTGCGCATGAACCAGGATGCCGGTTTTTACTTGGACACACGTACTTTAAGAACCTGGTTGCATCACCATTCCAAAGGATTGGAAGTATTAAACACCTTCGCCTATACCGGCAGCCTGGGTGTCGCCGCACTCGCCGGGGGAGCGCGCCAAGTGGTTCAACTCGATCGCAGCGCAAAATTCCTCGATTTTTCCAGGCAATCGGCCATAGCCAATCAGCTTGACCTCGGGAAAATGAAATTGACCACAGTTGATTTTTTTGTGGGGGTTGGGCAACTGAAACGCAAGAACCGGCTTTTTGACATCGTGATCCTCGATCCACCTTTTTTTTCGGTTACTGATAAAGGTAAAGTGGACCAAACCGAGGAGAGTTACCGGTTGATCAATAAGATCCGCCCCTTGGTAAGGGACGGAGGCCGGATCGTCACCATCAATAACGCCTTGTTTTTAAGTGGTGGAGAATTTGATGTCATGCTGCAAAACCTTGGTAAAGATGGTTACCTCACCCTGGAAGAAAGAATCCCCGTTCCACCAGATATGACTGGTTTTCCTGCGACCATTCTCGCGAAACCACCCATCGACCCTGCCCCTTTTAACCATCCCACCAAGATCGCTGTGCTAAAAGTTAAGCGGAAAGAATAAATATCAAACCTAATTAATTCCAGAAAACAATATTCGTGACTGGGTGGGATCGTTTTTATACATTGAAACTTTTCCATGCTTCGCCACAAATATTGCGGATTGACCCCAGGTCGTAGAAAATATCAACTTAATTGGAGTCTATACATCGCTTGAAAATCGAATCATCGATAGAGTATGATTGAGTTTATAAATTATTGGTTTGATTCGATTAAAGGTGAATTATGGAAAACCAACGTATGCCCGTGTTGTTTATAGGTCACGGCAGCCCGTTAAACGCCATTGAAGACAATGAATATAACCGCACCTGGCGGAAGATCGGTTCTGCGTTGCCAAAACCAAAAGCAATTCTCGCGATCTCTGCTCACTGGGAGACACGGGGCTCCTTCGTCACCGGGTCAGCGCACCCCCACACGATCCACGATTTTATGGGCTTTCCTCAAGAATTATTCAATGTCAATTATCCAGTCCCCGGTTCAAAATGGTTGGTGAATCTGGTATGTGAGACGGTGAAAGATGCCGAGGTCAATTTGGATCACGCTTGGGGGTTGGATCATGGCACTTGGTCAGTTCTATTACCGATGTTTCCAGACGCGCAGATTCCCGTGGTACAACTCAGCCTGGACCGTAAACAAGGCGGGCCATTTCATTACGCATTAGGGCAGGCGCTGGGGCGTCTGCGTGATGAAGGGGTATTGATCCTTGGTTCGGGTAACCTGGTACACAATTTGCGCACCGCTACATTTAATGATTCCGCGATGGATTGGGCGTTATCGTTTGATGAGTCCGTTAAAAACTGGACCACGCAGAGAGAACTCTCTCCGATGATCAATTATGAAAAACAAGGGCGCGAAGCAACTCTTGCCATCAACTCCGCGGAACATTTCCTTCCTTATTTATACGTCCTTGGGGCGAGCGCACCTGAAGACTCGGTGACTTTTTATAATGAAAAAGTCACCCTGGGCTCGGTGAGTATGCGCTGCGTGCAATTCGGTTAATCACAACTCAAAATAAAATCAAATATTTTCTGTCGCTGCCACCTGGTTGCGACCGCGCTGCTTGGCGATATAAAGAGCCTGGTCAGCCGCCTTGGTGATCACCTCCACAGAATCGCCATCCTGCGGGAAAGTGGCCACCCCGATCGTGATGGTTGTCATTCCGCTTTTTTCCTTGTCTTTAAATTTTAGATTCTCGAAATTCATTCGAATCTCATTGGCTTTATGGATCGCGTCTACTTGTTTCATGCCTGGGAAGACCAGAAGAATCTCGTCCCCGCCGTACCTAGCGGCGTAATCTTCTGCCCGAATTTGCTCCAACAAAGAGCATCCAAAGGCTTGAAGGATTTGATCCCCAACCTGGTGACCGTAAGTGTCATTGATATTCTTGAATTGGTCGATGTCGACCATGGCCAAGCTCACCTCCGAGCCTTCACGACGCGCTCTTGAAAATTCCTTGACCAGGATCTCATCAATGTGGCGGTTATATAACCCGGTGAGTGAATCATGCATGGCCATTATTTCGAGCTTTTTTTGCAATCCTTTGGTTTGTTCCAATGTATCCTTGAGTTGCTGATTCGTTCTCTGCAGCTCTGCCTCTGCCAGGTTGCGGGAGGTAACATCCCGCGCCACGATCAATTTTCCAACAGGAGCGTGGCGATTGTTATAAAGAGTAGAGCCCTGGATTTCTAATATGACCCCCGGTGATTCAGGCAACGGAATTTCCCTGCGGATGGGCTGGTCGGAATCGATTAATAAAGCCTGAATTTCTGGGAAGGCATCCGCCAAACGCGAGCCGAGCACCTCCTTAGGATCCCAGCCCAGGAGTTTCTGCAAAGACTTGTTAATGTCGAGGATGCGCCCTTGTGGATCGAGAACCATGACCCCATCTTGTAATTGCTCTATCAACGCCGCCCGCGCCACAGGTAAAAGGTCTAACAGTTGGTAGCGGAGCAAACCCCAAACCAAGATCCCCCCTGTAAAGACCAAGCCGGTCGGTGTAATATCCAACCCTTCAATGGGGACGTAACCAATCGCATATGCGGTTCCTGTGATCATAGGGAAGAGCACAGATAAAAGAAGGATTAATAATTGACTTCGAACGGAGGGTGTGGATCTAACGAAGTTTCGAATTACAAAAAAAATCCCTATGAAGAGTAAAAGGTAAAGATAAGCAGTGTGGATCCAGAACCAAAACCCATGATGAAAAATGAGTACGTTGTAATCCACAGACCCCGCGGTATACCCAGACCACAACCAGCCGTGCAATCCGTTGGTCCAGGCTAAAAACAACGTTACAAACGGGATAAATAAAAGCGCTGTGATCAGCTGCCAGGGCTGTTTTTTCTGTTGAACATAGCTGATGATAAAGAGGAAAAGAAAGGGAATGGCTTGGACAAAACCAATGTAACTAATTTGGGACCAAAGGATTTTTTGCGCTTGCGATGTTGCGAAGGTTTCAGCAGTTGAGCCGATCAACCAAATGACCAAGGCTGATGTAAAAACGAGGAAAAATCCTCCGCCAAAAACATGACGTTTGGGCCATCCCACCAAAACCACGACCATTGAAAAAAGTGTGGCCAGAATCATGATTATTTGGTGAGGAAGAAAGGTCAGGGTCATTCAATTACCGTTCATCGAGAAGGCTAAAGAATAGAGGTCTTCCGATATTAATTATACAAACCCCGGCTGCAATCCGTCAAATTGTTGTCTGTTAGTTTGACCTCATCTGAAAAAGTTAGAGTAGTTTTTCGGTCAGACCTCGAACAAATCTTATTAAAGTGGATTCATCGCTGAGATCCAGACCCAGGCTGGATATATTCAGTTTAGGCGCGAGGATCGCCATGAAGCAAGCGGACGCAATCTGAGCGCAAGCAAGTTCCATTTCCTTACGTTTCAATTTCGTCTCGCGGGTCAAAAGATCATCCACCAATCGGGTGATGAAATCATTGTAGCGGCTGACAATTTGGGATTGATAATTTCCATTGGCCACGAGCTCATAAAAATGAGCGCGGCTGATGCCCGGGTAAGCACAGCCTCCCCGGATCAAATTCTCAAAGATCGCAGCGCAGCGGTCCCGAGCTGTGTCACCAGGCAGCGTCCCGAAATCATCCCAGTCAAAGGCGTTATTCAGGGTGGTTTCCATCATCCGGGCGATCAGGTTTTCTTTGCTGCGGAAGTAATAATTAATCGCGGCGATATTAACACCAGCCTTTTCGGCAATACGCCGGTTGTTCGCCCCTTTCAATCCAAATTCTTCAACGCATTCGATGGTAGCTTCAATGATCCGTTTCTCAACATCATCGGGTGTCATGCTGACCTCCCTCATTAGGGACAGACAGCTCGCACAACCGGCTGGATTCCACCCACAAACGCCGGGCAAGAGCTTGATTTTTTGAGATCCGGCTGGGAGTTTTCGGTTGGCTATCATGCCAATAGACTTCTTCCGAGGTCAGAACGCCGGGGTCCGTTGCCAGAAAAAGAATTGTTTTTGAAGGCGCTTCTGGAGAAACACCCTTTTTTTTACGGGAATTCCAGACAATTTGGGCAAGACCGCCCGTATCTTTGGCGCCGATCTCGGTGTTCACCAAACCCGGATCTACGGCAAACGCGCGGGGAGCCTTTCCACGATGAAGTCGATTAAACTCCTTGCTAAACAAGATATTGCTCAATTTAGAAACCTTGTATGCCCACAACCCAAAGAAAAACGGGGGGTTGGAGGCTTTTTCAGGATTGAAATTGGTGTTGTAATGCGAATCGGAACTAACCGTGATCACACGACTTCCCGGGGATTTCTCGAGGAGCGGTAACAGCAAGGTAGTGAGTAAAAAGACCGCCAAATGGTTGACCGCAAATGTGGTTTCGACTCCATCCTCCGTAAGCTCTTTACTCCCCATATATACACCCGCGTTGTTCACTAACACATCCAAAGACTGAAACCCGGCGTCACCCAGGGCGTGGGTCACCGCTTGCGCGAGGGCGTGAATTTGCTTTTGCGATGCCAGATCCGCCACAAGAAATCGGATACGAGCATCTGGCGCACTCGCCAGAATCTTTAATTTAGCCTCTTCACACCGGATTGGGTTCCTGCCGACACCGATAACAAATGCCCCGGATTTTGCAAAATCGAGGGCGGCTTGAAAGCCGATCCCGGAAGTAGCCCCAGTAACAACAATGCTTTTCGTTTTTAAGTCTTCCAATTTGCCCTCCGAATGAGTCCATTGTAATGCGAATATTGATTTTGTCAATACGATTGAATTAACTGATTGAATCAACTGATTGACAAATAAGGTTGTTTCTTGTAGAATCAATCAACCAGTTGAAACCATTGATAGGAGCAAAAATGAAAAGTTATTTAATGATCACCGGGGCGATGGGTGGGCTCGGAAGCTCGTTTGTGTTGGAAGCCGCACGGGCTGGATATAACTTATTAATCACCGACCGTCCCCAGGAAGGATCAGGGTTCGCTACAAAATTGGCTGAAAAGTTCAACATCGAGGTGATCTACAAACCATGTGACTTCAGCTTGGAAGAACAGCGTGGCAGGTTCCTCGATGAATTAAAACTTGAAGGCCTTCGCTTTTGGGGTTTGATCAATGTTGCCGGTCTGGACCACGAAGGCGCGTTTCTGGAGAAAAACAGGACCCAGATCCTAAAGATTCTGCAGATCAACATCCTGGCAACATTAGACATCACCCACGGGGTTCTCGGTCTGCGCGACCCTGAACGGAAGTTCAGACTCGTTAACGTAAGCAGCCTGGCGGGTTTCTATCCCATGCCTTATAAAGCCACCTACGCCGCTAGCAAACGCTTCCTCCTCGATTTCTCAAGAGCACTGCGAGAAGAGATCAAACCCTTCGGCACGGTCACGGCGCTCTGCCCAGCCGGTATGCCGACAACAGTGGAATGTATGCGCTCGATCTTCGCCCAAGGGTTTTGGGGGCTCGCCACAAGCATGGATCCCGCCGTAGTAGCCAGACGCACCTTGCGGGCGGCCATGCGTGGTCGCGCTGTTGTTATTCCTGGCTTGCTCAACCAATTCATCCAGGCGCTTAGCACACTCGTCCCTGTAGGCAGCGCGGTCAAAATGGTGGCCAGGCGTTGGAGTAAAGCCAGGGCAAAACAAGAAGAAGCGCTGTTTTTTGCTGAAAAAACCGTGCCTTTTTAAGGAGCAAACGCATAAGCCAACCACCCATCCTGTATAATAACTTGATGCAATTACTTTATTGTTGACAGGATGGGTTATGGCTACTCAAAACAAAGTCCTCCGTTTTTCAATGTTCGCACTCTTGTATTTTACCCAAGGCACAATTCTGGGGTATTTCGCCTCGTTGAACGCCCTTTACCTATTGGGTAACGGCCTCGATTTGGCCAAGGTGGGCATTTTTTCTTCGATCGCCCTGATCCCCTTCGTGATCAAAATCTTCTTCGGAATGCTCAGCGACCGCTTCAGTTTCTTCAAATTGGGGCATCGCAAACCTTATATTGTCATCGGTTTGGCAGTGCAATTTGCGTGTCTGCTTGGGGTTGCGCAGATCAACCCCGGTGAGAACTACTGGCTTTTCGTCGGCCTCGCCTTCTTGCTGCAACTGGGCATGGCTTTCTATGACACTTGCACGGACGGTCTGGCGCTGGATATTACTCCTGAATCGGAACGCGGAATCCTGCAAGGATTCATGGTGGGCGGGCGTTCAGTGGGCGTAATCGTCGCGGCTTCCGCGGCGGGGTTCATCGCCCAATACTTCAGCTGGCCGGCCGTCTTCTACTTCCTCGCGATTCTCACCCTCATTCCACTTCCCTTGCTCATGTTCATCAAGGAAGGCGCTCGTTCGACAGGACTTCGTTTTCAATGGTCCGCGTTTCGAGCATTTAAAAATATCCAGATCTTGGCCGCTGCTGCGGTAGGGTTGATCGTTTTCCTGGTCATCGTTGGAGCCAATCAGTTGATGAATCCCGTGTTGACCGAACGCTTCGGCATTGACCTCAGTACAGCCGGCTTGATCACCACCGTGTGGGGTATCGGCTGTGTGGTCGGCGCTTTCGCCGGCGGCATCGTGATGGACAAAGCTGGGAACAAGCGGGCATTGTGGCTATCCATCCTCACCGTCGCTCCGGCCATGGTGATGCTCGCCTTCGTAAAGTCCTTGCCGCTGGCCTGGGCTGTCGCTGTTTTCTTCGGCGTTGCCTATGGGCTCACCCAGGCAGTCTATTTCGCCCTGGCAATGAAATACACCGAACCCGCCATCGCGGCTTCGATGTTCGCCATTTTAATGTCAGTTACCAATATCGGGCAGGGGATAGGTTTGGGGGTTGGCGGCGCCGTGGCAAAGTCCGCGGGCTACCCGGTCACTTTCCTCATTTTCGGAGCCTTGATGTTCCTGGCGTTGCCGTTCTTCCCGATCCTATTCAAGAAGAAAGCACCCTAAATAGGTCGCGATCATGCGAATTTATTTAACCCATTGCTCCAAAGAAAAATCACTCACGGCCAAAGAAATTGGTCTAAAACTACCTCCAGACCAACTCTACACCGACGAAAGCCTGGTAGCGTTCATGGAGCGCTGCAAATCTTCAGGGGTTGCGTGGGCGGTGCTCTCAGACCGTTTTGGGGTGTTCCTTCCCACGGACCAGCACGAGTATTATGAAAAACATCCTGGCACAGTAACAGAAGAGGAAGAAAATATTATTCGCCTCGACCTGGAGAAAAAACTGGATGCATACCAGGAGGTCTGGTTTTATGTCAGACCAGCCACGATTCATCCGTTTTATGAACGGGTACTGCGCGACAGCAATCTTCACCCACGCTTGACTTTCTTCAGTGATTTAAACCAGGTTCAATAATCAAATCTCTCTCTCAAAACAACCTGCCTGACAGGTTGTTTTTTTGCCTGTTGAAAACTTCCACTAAATTTGCTAATATAATACCGAAAGGGAATTGTCTTATTCCGATTCGGCATCACTATGACATCTTTCGACACCCTCGACAACCAGATCATTCGATTGTTACACGCCAACGCTCGGCGGTCCGCCTCCGAGATCGCGCGTGAACTGGGCGCCAATGAACGCACCATCCGCAAGCGCATCGACCGCCTGGTTGCTCTGGGTGCGGTGCGCCTCACCGCTATTGTCTCCCCGGAAACCTTTGGTTATTACACCGCCGCTGATATTTTTTTAGAGGTGGAACCAGAGCACGAGCAAGCGGTCATTCAATGGTTGCTCGATGCCCCCGAAGTCTCTTACATCGCGCTGGGGCAGGGCACGCGGGACCTTTCGATCGAGTGCCGCTTTAAAACGAACGACGATATGCACGATTTCTTGCGCAAACGTCTGCCGGCCGTCCCGGGTGTGCAGATCAAAGGATATTCTTTGGTCCCACATATCATCCGCAATATCGATGCCTGGCTGCCTTCGCAAACCGATTTTTTTGAAGGGTTTTCTGGCGACAAATAATCGTCTCCGTTCCGGTGTCAGCCGGATGATTAAAAAATTTAAGTTCTTGTTCTGGAGGGAAGCATGGAATTGAAACATTTTATCGACACCCAGGATTTTTCAAAAGCCGAATTATTAGACCTGATCGAATTGATCCGCTTGATCAAAAAAGCAGACAAGCAAGGTGCCACCCCACGGCTGCTGGAAGGCGCTTCGCTGGCCATGTTGTTTGAAGAACCCTCCACGCGCACGCGAATCTCGTTCGAGGTGGGCATGGCCGAGCTTGGTGGACATGCTCTTTACCTCAAACCGGGCGAGATCCATCTCGGCGTGCGGGAATCGTTGGGTGACACCGCCCAAGTGATCTCCCGTTACGTGGATGTGATCATGGCTCGGACGCTCAAACATGAGACCATGGAAGGGCTGGCGAAATACGCTACCGTGCCATTGATCAACGGGTTGACCGATTACAACCATCCCACCCAGGTGGTCTGCGATGTGCTCACCATGATCGAACATGCTCCAGCCGGTAAGAGACTGGAAGACCTTAACGTCACCTTCATCGGCGACGCTACCAACGTATTGAGTTCATTGATGTTGATCTGCACCCGGCTGGGCATGCACTTCACTCACGCCGCCCCCAAGAAATACCAGGCACCCAAGCAATGGATGGATTGGGCGCAAGAAAACTGCAAGGTTTCTGGCGGTACAATACGCGTCACCGAAGATCCCATCGACGCAGTCAAGAACGCCGATTTCATTTACACCGACCTGTGGTGGTGGGTCGGGCAGGAAGCCGAGATCCCCGAGCGCAAAGCCTCGTTCATGCCCAAGTACCAGGTCAGCATGGATCTGCTCAAACACGCCCCCGCCCATTGCAAATTCATGCACTGCCTACCGGCATCGCGCGGCGTGGAAGCCACAGATGAGGTCATGGATTCAGCCCAATCCGTGATCTTTGACCAGGCCGAGAACCGGCTGCACACCGAAAAAGGCTTGTTGGTCTGGTTGGTTTACCCAAGGCTTAAGCAACCCGGTCGCACCCTGAAAGATTTCCACCAGGCCCAGATCGAAGATTTTCTCGAAACCCACTTTTAAGTCAGGCTAAGCAGGCAACAATGTCTATATTGATCCCCAGCACGCCATTGAAAGATGGTTACCACATGCCCGGTGAGTTCGAAAAACACGCCGGCACCTGGATGCTCTGGCCGGAACGCCCCGACAACTGGCGCCTGGATGCCGAACCCGCACAGGCAGTTTTCGCCGAAGTCGCGGCTGCTATCGCCCGATTTGAACCCGTCGGCATGGGGGTCTCCACCGCTCAACGTACCAACGCTCGCAGGATGCTGCCTGAAAATATAAAGGTGGTAGAGATGGCCAGCAATGACGCCTGGATGCGTGATGTCGGTCCAAGCTTCGTCACCAACGGCAGAAACCTCCGCGCCGTGGACTGGATCTTTAACGCCTGGGGTGGGTTGCTCGGCGGGCTCTATTCACCCTGGGACTTGGATGAACAGGTCGCGCAAAAGGTGGCAGAGATAGAGCAGGTGGACCGCTACAAAGCGCCCCTCGTGCTGGAAGGCGGTTCGATCCACGTGGACGGCGAAGGCACATTATTGACCACGCGTGAATGCCTGCTCAACGAGAACCGCAACCCCGAACTTTCACAGACGGAGATCGAAAATCACCTTTCAGCTTACCTGGGGGTTAACAAGATCCTCTGGTTGAACCGCGGCATCTTTAACGACGAAACCAACGGCCACGTGGATAACATCTGCTGTTTCATCAAGCCGGGCGTGGTGGCCCTCGCCTGGACGGATGACAAATCCGACCCGCAATACGACATTTCGGCCGAAAACCTTGAAATTTTAAATTCGGTCACGGATGCCAAGGGGCGCAAGTTGGAGGTTCACAAGGTTCATCTGCCTGACCCAATTCACATCACTGCAGAAGAAAGCCGGGGCGTGCTCACCATGGAGGGGACCTTGCCGCGTCAAGCAGGGGATCGTCTGGCGGCTTCCTATATCAATTTTTACTTTTGCAATGGTGGCGTGATCGTGCCCTCCTTCAACGATCCGCGAGACGCGCAGGCGCTGGAACAACTGCAAAAATTGATTCCTGACCGCAAGGTGGTGGGGGTCTACGCACGCGAGATCCTGCTCGGGGGTGGGAACATCCATTGCATCACGCAACAGCGGCCCGCCTTGATGTAAGTACTTCCGTAATACAAATCATTAATTCGTAGGGCACATCGCGGATGCACCCTACTTCTTTTTATTTATTTCTCGAAATAATTAAACCCAGCCGCGCTCCTGATAAAGCTTAAACCCTTGTGCCAACACTTCGCGGACCTGCTCCAGTATTTCATCGTCCAGCCGTTTGATGTGAAAACAGGATTTCCCCTTAAGCAACTTCAATAATTCTGGCTTGAAAAAAGCCCTGATCTCAGGTTCGGCATAAACCGGCATGTAATAAAAACCAACATAATCTTTGTGGATCATCAATCCGGCAAAATAGACTTCCTTGCGTTTGCGGCCTTCAATGACGAGGTCTTTGAAAGACCAGAGATCGTACGCGCGCTCCGTATCTGCCTTGGGATTCAATGGTGGGTGGTAAGGCAGCAGCTCACGCTTAAGCGTGATGAAAACCTCATTCAGATCATTCATCTTAACTCCCTTTTGCTGCCAGTGTACAAAAAAGATCCCCTTTCATCAAGGGGATCTTTGGTTCAGAAAACTGTTTTAAAGACTCGGGGCAAACACACCGGAAAAGATCAGCCAGGCCAGGGTTGTTTTGGCAAGCAAGCTAAGCACGATGTAAACGCGCTCACCATAAAGATAATCCTTCCACTTGCCCACCTTTTTGTATTGCAGCACCATGTTGATGGCAAAAATATTGAAGAAAACGAACAAGGTCGGAATGATCGCGTACACAAAAGCGGGGGGTTTCGCGTCACCCGAGTTAACCGCTCCCATAAAGTAAAGGAAGATGACGATCCAGGGCGCGATTCCGGCAATGCTGCCAAAAATAAAACCAGACCAGTCCACCTTGCTGGTATGTTGATTGTGGAATTCCATCATCATGCCAAACAGGTTCATCGAAGCGTTCACCACGAACGCGAGAATAATCGCGCCGATGTCATTGACACCCACGAGCAGCCCAATTAGTACAATCATCAGCGAGGAGCTGAGCGCGTATTCGTAGAATCGAACCGGGTTCATACCCTTCTTTAATACTTTTTCATACCATTTGAAACCAAAAGTGGCCAATCCAAAATGTGCCAGAGCGGAAAGCAGCAGGAAGAGCGCGACGCCGATCCCTAGTGGGATATCAAACAGCTTTTGCGGATTCGCCACCAGCCCGCCCAATTCTCGGTTGAACGTAAGATAGTTGGAAAATACCGGGTACGTCTCCCCCGGAGTATCGATGATGAAGGTGATGACGACCATAAAAATACCCTGCACAAAATGCAGGAAGCCCATGACCAGGTTGAATCTTCTCAACTTTTTGATCTTGGTTTCAACAAGTGTGGTGTTGCTTTCTGTTTCCATATCGTTCCCTCTTTTCGAATAATTGATATAAATCATTATATCCACGCCACATCCAATTATTTTGGTTTGTATAATGTTTGTACTGTCTTTATTGTGTTTTAGTAAGCCCAAAATACCAGGGGGAAACGGGAAATTCAAAAACGAGAGTATATGTTAAGAAGTGGAATATGCGTCCACAATCACAGGGAGCGCTGGCGGCACCCTCCTGTGATTAAGGTTTAAAACGTACTCTATCCATATTTCAAGTATCAAGATTGAAGAGATCATCTTCTTTGAAAAGGAATGCTCTATGCCTGTGGGATGGCGATGCCTTTCAATGAAAGTTCTTTTGAAAGTTGCCCGGCGGATTGAAACTGAACGGTTTGAAAGCCAACCTTCTGAGCGGTATGGATGTTTTCGGCGACATCATCAATGAATAGGCAATTTGCGGCTTCCAGGTTGAAGCGCTTTAAAAAGGTGTGGAAGATCTCGGGTTCGGGCTTGACTTGCCCCACCTGCCCTGAGAGCAGGTAGCCATCCAGCCAGGAGAGAAATTCGAACCGGTCTTTGACCAGGTTGTACTTCTCGACAGACCAGTTGCTCAACCCGTAAACCAAATAACCAGCGTCTTTCAAGCCCCTCACGATTTTCACGGTGTCGGTCATCAGCTCGCCCATCGCGTCCAGCCAGTGGGAATTAAAACGCCGAATCAAGTCTTCCCGATGGGGGAATTCGGCGCACTTTTCCTCGACGCCCTTCTCAAAAGAATAGCCGCGGTCAAACTTGGGATTCCAATGCTTAAAATCGATCTCTTCGAGAAACGCCTTGATCTCATTGTCGTCTTTGAGCACTTTACGATAAAGGTAATAGGGGCTCCAGTCAATCAACACCCCGCCAAAATCAAAAACGATTGTGGTTTTATCCATCACAGACCCATCCCATTCAAAAAAATGAACGATCGGCTCTCACCGACCGTCACCCACCATTTTACACGATTATTTCATCACACGGATTCAAACTATTAAAGGGGGTTTTTCATACTGTAAGATTTTGAACTGGGTTGATACCGTTTCTTTACTTCAAAACAGCGATCCTAAGACATCACCACGAACCGGGCGATCATGATAAAGTGACAGGCAGCCGCCAGGGTGACAAAGATATGCCACACCTCGTGAAAACCGAACACACCCGGGTAGAAATCCATCTTTTTGGTGATATAGATCACGGCACCGACGGTATAGCATAACCCTCCCGCCAGCATCCATAACAGCCCGGCAACAGGAATGGCAGCGATCATGGGTTTGATCACCAGCACCGCCATCCACCCCATCACCAGGTAGATCCCGGCGGTCACCCAACGCGGCGCGTTGATCACGAACAACTTCACCACCACCCCCGCCAAAGCCATCGCCCAGATGAGGGTGAGAAAGCCCCATTGCAGGACTCCACTGAAAAAATTCAGGCAGATCGGCGTGTAGGTCCCGGCGATGAGGATGTAAATGGCGGCATGGTCGAACTTTCGCAGGTTTCTTATAGTGTTTTCTCCCCCCGACGCCAGGTGATAGATGGCGCTGGCACTGAACAACAACACCAGGCTGAACCCATAAATTCCCACTGAAAGCTGTTTCAGCGCGTCACCCCGGCTGGCGACCAACATCCAAGTTAAACCTGCCAGCGCCAGCACCGCCGACGCCAGGTGAATCAATCCGCTGACCGGGTCACGAAATTTTCCCTTCACGCATACTCCAATCAAAATCAAATCTGATTGAAATATACTCTTGACTTGATTGAAAAATATCTATCTTTGGGCACAATATAGACATACTCCCATCCATGATATGGTTGGGAGTACTTGGATTCTATTTGCGAAGAATTAAAACTCCGTCACAGCCTCGATCGGCACCTCGGGATAGATCTGCAGCGGGGCGGGAGGCATGGGGTTGTAGGCGTAATCCAGTTGCACCGTGCCGCACTGGATGCCGGCCACCCGCCGGGCACCTTGGTAAACGCCGCGCACCAGCACGTCTTCCATCGAGAGCGCCATGCCAAAAATCGACAAGGGGGTGTAAGCCGGGATCTGCGCAAGTTCGTCACCGAACGCGCCGAAAGAGAAGATCATGTGTTCACGATCCAGCGACTGCGCCTGAATCAAGGGGATGATCACCGGGTAGCCGTCCGCGCCCACGTAGCCCAGGAATTTCAGGTTGTCGATCTTGTCGAAAAATGCTTTCGACCAGGGATTCAGCACTTTGGCTTTCTCTTTTTTCGCGGTGAAAGCTTTCGCCACCAGGGTCTTGATCGCAGCCAACACGATCCGGTTCATCGGCAGGGGATGCTTGCCATCTTGCCCGACCAGGTTCATGTAATGGACGATGTGCACGCCAAAATACGAGTTATAGCGAAAGAGGGGGGTATTGTTGTAGAAATCGTAATCCTTGCCCTCCCTGGCCGAGTGGGAGTAATCCGCGCGACCGCGCCAGAAATTCTTGTCGAGCCCCATCACCATGAACCCGGTCTTGGGGTTTTTTTGGATGTGTTGTTTGCTCTTGCCCTCCATGAACTGGCCCCACACCACCACCTCCGGCGCGGCGGCCATTAGCGTGGTGATCAAGGTCAGGTGAGGTAACCCCTCGGGCGTGACCGTTCCTAAAATGCCCACTTTCATCGTTGCCGAAAGATCCTGAATATCCTGGTCAGAAAAGCGATTGAAGGGGTAGCGTGGATTGCTCATATTCCTCCGAAGAATTATTTCAAGAATTAATTCTCAACTCGCACGGCGCCGGTGACGAAAATATTGGCTGGGTTAAACCCACTGCCTTTTGCCCAACCCGCAACTTCATCCAAATCGGCGCTGGTCATCAGGGGAGTGTCGCCAAAATCCCAGGTTAGTCCCAGGCGAAGGTACTTGTCACGGCACAGGTTGTTGAACGAGCACAATTCCAAGCGCTCCACACTGCCATTCAAATGCTCGGCCAGGTATGCGCCGATGCCCTGAATGTTCTCGCGCGAGGTAGTGGCGCCCGGTATGAGCGGCGTGCGCACCCATAACCGTTTGGGATGGGTCGATTTTTGAATACTGTTCATGACAACGTTCAGGTTGTTCAATACCCGAATATTGGAGACGCCTGTCCACTTTTCATGCGCTTGCGCATCGATCAATTTCAGGTCAAAAAGGACATGGTCGACCTCTGACACCATTTCGCCAAGTAAGTCGGGGGGGCATAAACCGCAGGTATCCAGCGCCACGGAGACGCCCTCCTTTTTAAGCTGCCGGATGAGCGCCAGGGTAAAAGCGGGCTGCAAGGTGGGTTCCCCGCCCGAAAGGGTGACGCCCCCCCCGGATTTCTCAAAGTAAGCCCGGTCTTTCACCAGTTCGGTTACCAGCGCGGTTACTGAAATTTCCTCGCCCAGTATTTCCATGGCGCCGCTGGGGCAGACCCGCGCGCAATCTCCACACACCACGCAAGCGCTTCGGTCGCGGTCGATACCAGCCGTGGATTTGCTTAACGCCTGGTGTTCGCAGGCTTTCAGGCAGGAGCCACAGCCGATGCATCGATTATTGATCCACTGCACCTGCGGTTTGAGCAACAAACTTTCAGGGTTGTGACACCAGGCGCAGCGCAGGGGGCAGCCCTTGTAAAACACCGTGGTGCGAATGCCCGGCCCATCTTCTGTGGACAGTCTTTGAAGGTGCAAAATGGTGCCGGTGATCGTGGAAGAATCCACCTCCATTTGACCTAGCACAATTGATGGCTTTCACGGGCGATGATCTCGTCCTGTAGTTCGCGGCCAATGGTGGTGAAGTAGGCGTTGTAGCCGGTCACGCGCACCAGCAGGTGGCGGTAATCCTCGGGGTGTTTCTGGGCGTCGCGCAACAGATCGGCGTTGAGCATGTTGATCTGTAAGGCGCTGCCGCCGTTCTCGATGTATCCGCGCAGGAACGCCTTGAATTTTTCCTGATGTTCGGGGTCCTGTAAAATGGAAGGGTTGAAGGTGATGGTGTGACTGCCGCCGTTAGGAAGCACATTGAAATAGTCTGCCCAGTCGCCCTTGCCATCCGTGGCTTTGCCGCCCAACACCTTGCCGACCGAGTTGGCGTTGGCGGTTGGCCCTTTGGTGTCTGCCCCGTTGGAAGGGCAGATGGCGTTGGAGAGGAACTTGCCCTTGGCGCGACCATCCGGGCTGGCAGCCAGGATGTCGGAATAGGCGATCCAGTAATTCCAACTCAACATCCCCGGCCTGAACTGGCGGTTTGTCGAAATTGTCTTGTGTTTCCACACCTCGCCCGTCCAGAGGTCCATCACGGCCTTGGCCATCGTGTCCGCGGCGTCGTCATCCCGGCCGTACTTGGGCGTCTTGTGCGTAGCGAGGGCCTGTAATTTTTCATAGCCCTTCCAGTTGGCGCGCAATGCGGTGACCAGTTCGGCCATCGTGCACACTTTCTTATCGTAGACCAGGTGCTTGACCGCCAACAGCGAATCCACCGTGGTGGCGTAAGTGACAGCTTCGACGGTGACAAAATTAATCTCCGGCCCGCCCTGGTTGATGTCTTTGCCGCTCACCGCGCAGCCTTTCACCAGGCAGGAGAGGTAAGGCGTTTGGAAGAAGCGCGCCCTGATCGCCTCGGACTTTTCGTAGGTCTCGACGCTCAGCTGGATGATGCGGCGGGTCTGGGCCGTGTAAGCCTGCCAGAAGTCCTCCCAGGTGGCCAAAGTTGCCGGGTTGCCGGTGTTCAAGCCGTCGAGGGTCACCTTGCCGGGCTGGCCGGTCAGGCCGTCCACGACCGGGTTGAGGTCGTAGCCGCCGGTCAGGGTCAATTCCACAGCTTTCAGCAGGTTAAGGTTGTCATCCACGGTGCCAGAGCGGTCATTGCCGACCATCGTGTTTTCCAGGCAGCCCACCGGGGCGTAGTCGTGGACGTTGGAGGCGTTGATCAGGTGTTCAATACCCGCCATTCGCGCCTCAAGCATCATCCCAGCCATGGAGCGTTCGTCAAAATTAAGCAGGAAGGGCGCGCCCTGGCTGCTGGCAATCATTTCAACCACTTTATCCATCAGCTTCTCAGGTGTGCCGCGGTGCAGTCGCACGTTGGGCTTGGGTTCAAGGATGGGCGACATTTCGTCGATCACTTCGAGGATGGCGTAGGTCAGGTCGTTGGAGGCGTCCAGCCCGTTGGCGCCGACGCCCGCCAGGGTGATCAACTGGCCGTAGCCGGCAGTGATGCCCTGGTTGCCCCCGGTGCGGATCATGCCGTCGTAGGCCGTGTTGCAGTGCACCCACATGCACTTAAGGATCTCCTTGCCAAACTCGCGGTCCATGCCGTCTTTCAGGCTGGCTTCCCAGTAGGGAAGCAGGTATTGGTCAATCCGTCCAAAGGAAACCCCTGGCCCGGGGTAGTTTTCATCCGACATCACCAGCATGTGGGTCAGCCATAAGGATTGCACCGCCTCCCAGAAGGTGCGTGCCGGTTCCCAGGGCACGCGGGCGGTGTTCGCGGCCATGGTCAGCAGCTCCTGTTTGCGGGCGGAATTGGGCTCGTCCGCTGCCATCTTCACTAAAACCTCATGGTATTTGCCCGCAACATCGCGTGCCAGCGTGGAGGCGGTGAGCATCGCCCGTAACTGCCCACCCTTTGCGGATTGTTTTTCTTCTTCGGTGAGTTTCGCGTAATAAGCCTGGATCTCCGCGTGCCCGGCCTTCCAGCCCTCCTGCAAGACCCGCGCGTAGCCCGGCACGAGGTGCCCGCTGGTGGCGCCGGTGTTGCCGTAGCCGTGGTTATGGAACCAGAGCATGGCTTCGCGCGCGCCACCCTTGCCTTTGACCAGGCGGTCATACTCTTTGGTTTCCTTTTCGGTCAGGCAGTGCGAAATTTCCACGTTGAAACGCGCGCCAGCCAGCAGGTCGCCAGGCAGGATCTCATGCGGTAGGAATTTGACCATCACCTCTTTCAGGAACCAGGCACGGCGTTCGGGCAGGCTCCACTTCCAGAAATCGGGGTGCAAGGCCACGGGTTTAGCCGTCTGATTGAAAGATGAGCGAAACGTGGGGATGTAAAAGTAGGTTTCGGGGACGATGTAAAAAGAGAGTTCGTTGTATTGAAAATCCCATGGGGTGCCGGTAGTCCAGGAGGTGAATTCGTTGTTCCATTTGCGCTTGACCCCCTCGAAGTAATAATCCCGCAGCCAACGCGCCCGGTCGGAGAGCAGCTTGGGCTGCTTGATGTTGAACCTGGGTTTTTCGGTGGTCATCGTGGTCATACTTGTACCTCCTGAAGATTTGGGGATCAATCGCGCAAGATGCGTTCTCCGTGCGTGAGCATTTCTTTCATCGTGGCGGCGGCGCGTTCGGCGTCGCGGGCTTCCAACTCAGCCAACAACCGTTGTTGGAAGGCGTAAACTTCATCAATGGCGGGGGTGTTACCACTTTTCGCGAAAAAAGCCGTGGTGAAATGGGTGTAGACCGTTTTAAAAGAGTTAAGAATCAAGGGGTAGACCAGGTTTTCAGATGCGATCGAGATCAACAGATGGAATTCAAAATCCAGTTCCATGAGAGCGACCACATTGCCGCGATCGGTGGAAAGTTCGCGCTTCAGGATCGCGCGTAATTCGGCGAGTTGTTGGGGAGTGGCATGTTGCGCGGCGAGGGCGGCGGTTTCCGTTTCCACCAAGACGCGCATGGAAAGCAGGCTGCCGACGAATTTCGGGTCCAGTTCGCCATTGTGATAAGAGAGCAGCGAGGTCAAGATGGCCATCGACCCGGATTTGCGGTAGTCGTTGACCTCCACGCCGCGGCGGGGGAGAATGGTAACCAGCCCCTTGGCCGCCAGGTCCACCAGGGATTCGTGCAGCACAGGCCGACTGACGCCCAGGCGCGCGGCCAGATCGCGCTCCGCGGGAAGACGCTCGCCGGCCTGAAGCTCGCCGGAAAGGATGAGCTCTTCCAGGCGGTTGACGCAGGCCTCCTTGAGGCTGTTGACGCGCAAAGGTTCGATCGGCAGGGTCATAGTGATCAGGAGTATTGGCTGTGGGCAATTCATGAATTGCTTTTCCATAATCTGGTAAAACCACCAGCCAAATTAAGTGTATCTCTTTTTATTAATCAATTCAAGTAGCAAAACCCAGGACGGCCTGCACCGTCCTGGGTTCTTCACTTGGTCCACCACCTGTTACTTATATTCGGTTTTCCGATTCTCGATTCTCGATTCCCTAATCACTGTTCCCTGATTACGGATCTTAATACGTCAATTCCTTTGGATCCGCCTTGACGCGCCTGCGGAAGACCACGTAGGTCCAGATCTGGTAAGCCAGCACGACCGGCACCATCACCGCGGCCACAATGGTCATCACTTTCAGCGTGTAGGGCGAGGAAGACGCGTTGTAGATGGTCAGATTGAATTCGGGGCTGGTGCTTGAGATCATCACGTTGGGGAAGATGGCCAGGAACATGCCCGCCACGCCGAATAGGATGGTCAACCCGGAAAGCGCGAAAGCCCAACCTTCCTTACGTTTGGTCATCATCACCCGGGTGAGCGCCAGCATCAAGGTAGCCAAAATGGGCAGGGTGATGCCGGTGGCACCTTTCTCCTGAACGGATTGGGAATACAGGATCAGCCAGACAAAGTAAACGCCGGCGACGATCTGGGCGAAGAGCCAACTGGCCTTCGCGCACCTGCCGGCTCGCGTTTTTAATTCGTCCATGAGTTTCAAGTTCAGGAAGTTCGCGCCGTGAACGAGGAACACGCCCACCACCAGCAACCCGCCAATGATGCTTGACAGGTTGAACAGGCTGAAGAACGTGCCGGTAAAGACCTGGTTGCCGTCGATGGGCACACCGCGCCAAAGGTTGGCAAAGACCAGACCCAGCAAAAAGGACGCCAGAAAACTGGCCACAGCGATGGCGTAGTCCCAGCTGTTGCGCCATTTGGGGTTGCCGATCTTGCTGCGGAATTCGAAAGCCACTCCGCGGAAGATGAGCGCCAGCAGCAGCAGGAAGAAGCCCAGGTAAAAGCCGCTAAAGAGGGTGGCGTACCAGTTGGGGAAAGCCGCGAATGTTGCGCCGCCGGCCACCACCAACCAGACTTCGTTCCCGTCCCAATGCGGGCCGATGGTATTGATCACCGCCCGGCGTTCCACGTCTTTCTTGCCGATAAAGGGCAGCAGCATCCCCACGCCGAAGTCAAAGCCTTCCAGGAAGAAAAATCCGGTATAAAGCAGCCCCACGAGGATAAACCATAAAATATTGAGGTCCATTATTTACCTCCTGTAATTTTTTCTGCCTTTAATTCATCCACCGGTACCGAATCACTGTCACCTGCGGCTAAACCTTTTTTGGCAAATTTCAACAGCAAGTAGAGGTCAAACACCATCAGCACCGCGTAAACCACCACGAACCCGATCAAGCTGATCAGCACAGTGCCGGCGGTCAGATTCGGGCTGATGGCATCCCTGGTCAAAATTAATCCAGTCACCACCCAGGGCTGCCTGGCGGTTTCAGTGAGAACCCAGCCGGCCGTATTAGCCAGATAAGGCAGGAAAATGGCAATGGGAAGGATCTTCAACAACCAGGCGGCTTTTTGTGGGTATTTTTTGGAGGCGTAGAACCAAACCACAAGGGTGATCAATGCCATCAAAAATCCCAGGGCAACCATGATCCTGAAGGTCCAATACGTCAGAGCGACCAGGGGCACGTAATCCCCGTCGCCGTATTTTTCTTCATATTGAGCCTGGATATCATTGATGCCTTCAACTTCACCCGAGAATTTGAAGTAGTACAAAAAGCTGAGAGCTTTCGGAATTTTCACGTTCCAGGTGATGTTTTTGCCATCCGGGGTGAAACCGGCAATCAGTGAAAAATCAGCCGGATCCTGGGTTTCAAAGTGGGCCTCCGAAGCAGCGGCGGCCATGGGCTGCACTTCCTTCAGCGACATACCCTGGAAGTGCCCGGTTCCAATCACGGCCAGCGTGGCAATAAACCCGATAATGGCCCCTAATTTGAAGCTGATCTTGAAGGCATCAGGGTTGTTCTTGCGCAGGATGTGATAGGCGCTGAAGCCAAGGATGAAGAAGGCGGCGGTCACGAGCCCTGAGGCTATGGTGTGCGCGAAAAAATACCAGGCCCGCGGGTTGGTGAGCAAGGCTCCGAAATCGACCATCTCGGCACGTCCGTTGTTGAGCACGTAGCCCACCGGATTTTGCATGAAGCCGTTGGCAGCCAGGATGAAAAAGGCGCTCAAAGAGCCGCCAATCGCCACCAGCCACATCACCGCGGCGTGTAATTTTTTGGATAACCGTTCCCACCCAAAAATCCACACCCCGAGGAAGGTGGATTCGAGGAAGAAGGCCAGCAAACCTTCGATGGCCAAAGGTGCGCCGAAGACATCACCGACAAAACGGGAATACTCCGACCAATTCATTCCGAATTGGAACTCCAACACCAGGCCGGTGACCACACCCATGGCGTAGTTGATCAAAAAGAGCTTGCCCCAGAAACGCACCAGGCGCTTGAGTTCGGGCTTGCCGCTTTTGACGTACATCGTTTCCATGATCGCCACGAAGACACCCAACCCCAGCGTGAGCGGGACGAAAAAGAAATGATAGATGGTGGTGAGGGCAAATTGCCAACGCGATAACAGGACGATATCCATTCTTTGCTCCTAATAATTTACGAGTTATCTGACTGTCCAAAAACCGGGCAGCGTCAACCTCAGAATCACATCAATGATAAGGCCCAAGAGAAACAGGTTGCTGAAGAGACGGTTGTGGTAAAACGCGAACCCTGAAAACCAGGTCGGCCAGGCCGGCCATTCCTTGGGGGGCTCAACTGGGCGCGGTTTGGCGTGCACTCCCACGGCGTAAAGCGCGCGTTTTGCCGCGAGCAGGATGATCAACATGACGGGCGTGAAGAAATGGGAGACGAAAACAAGATAAAGGGTCACCAGGTAAATTAAGCAGATTACCGCCATGTTGAGGTAACGGGCGGCTTTTTCACCGATCACCACCGGTAAGGTGCCAACTTTTTTAAGGCTGTCATCCGCGGACTTGTCGATGTGTTTGCCGATGTTGATGCTCACCACGCTCAACCCAAAAGGCACGGCCGCCAGCGCCACGCTCCAGACCGAATCGACCATCCCCCGGGCGAGCACCAGGTAAACGCCGGAGGCCATGATCGGCCCCCAGATCAGGAAGATGCACAACTCGCCGAGGGCAAAGTGTTTCAACGGCCAGGTGTAGAAGATCAGCACCAACGCGCCAAAAGCAAAAAGAATAACGACCTCGAGGGAGTAGTTCGTGTAAATCAGGGCAAATACGCCTGAGAGGAAAGCCAAAAAACCGCTGACGTAAAACCAGCGCAGCTGCTGGGTTTTGGTCCAGAAGCCCTGCACGAGGGGGTGTACACCATATTGGGTGCGGAAATAATTATCGCTGTCGATGCCGCGCGAAAAATCGGTGTAATCGTTGAGCAGGTTATTGGTGCCGTGCGCCAAAAAAAGCCCCAGGGTGAGGATCACCCACGGCAGCCACTCGAAGTGACCAAAACGCCAGGCCAGGGCGCCGGCGATGGCGCAGGTGTAAAGGGTCACGATGGTCACGCCTGAACGGGTGGCGATCAGCCACTTGGAGACCACATCCAGCCCGCGCCACTCTTCGATGGAATCCATTTTGACCAGGGACGTGATGGCTTTTTTCCACATGCCGAAATTGATCTTCATTCTTGCCTCCCCAAACCCTAACCTGCGCGTTGATGGAATCAAAGTATTTCTATCATTTTAATCTATTTTAGAGATTATTCAACCACGCTCCATACCAGAGCAACAAAAAGCCGACCCTATTTGGCCGGCGATGTTTTTTCTAGAAATAATTGAGATTAATCAGTGACCGCCATGACCTCGGCCGGCACCGCGCCAGGGTTGGTCTTGGGCAATTTGATGCGCGTGGTGGCGAAGAAATTGGCCACGGCGATGAGGACGCCAAAGAGAAAAACAAACTGGAAGCCAAACTGGTTCCAGATCACACCGCCGATCAAGGCAATGCCGATCGAGAAAAAGTGGTCGATGGTGATGGAAGCCGAGAGAGCAGGCTGGATATCCGAATCCTGCAAGGCGATCTTTTTCATGTAGGTGGAACGCGCCATACTCACCGACATCGAAACCTGATCGAGCAGGTAACAGGCGCAAGTGATCGCGAAGGCCACATTTTCAGGAAATATCGATTTCGAAAAACCGTATCCCAGACAAACAAAGACCAGCACCACGGCTTCCGCGGAGAGGACGAATTTTTCACCCAATTTGTCGATCGCCCGGCCCAGGATGGGCTGAAAAAGGATGCCGATCACGCCTCCCACCAGGATCAGGGTGGCGAGAGTCTGGGTGGGTTTACCGTAAATGGTGACGATGACCCACGGCGCGAAGGTGATGAAGATCTGCTTGCGCGAACCGAAAAGCACCGCCAAAACGTAGAAAAGGGAGTATTCCTTGCGCAACTTCAAGAAAGTGCGCGTGCCAGTCTTGTTGACCTGCGAGGGTTTCATCAAAGCCATCATCACCATGCCGACCGCGAAGCTCAAGGCCGCGAGGGTGAAAGTGACTTCGAATTTGAAGTTGAGATACTTGAAGCCTACAAAGACCAGCGCGCTGCCGAGGATGGCCGCGAAATTACGGATGGCGTTAAACTGCCCCAGTCGCTGCCCGGTCTTGCCATCGTGCGCCAGCTCCATACCCACCGTGGAGGCTACCGGCATGAAGAGGTGCTGCCCGAGGCTGAACAGGAAGAGGAATATCACCATTACGGAGTAAGTTTTGGAAAGGAATCCCACCAGGAAGATGCCCACGCTGCCAAGCAGCAGCGACGCCGCGCCCATTTTGCGGCTGCCAAGGAACCAAAACGCCGCGGAGACAAAGACCACGATGAAACCCGGAAGTTCGCGTGGGATCTCGAGGAAGGAGCGTTGAAAACCGGTCAGGGCAAAGTTTTCATTCAGAAAGTTATTGAAGGTTGAATCCACCAGACTGGCTGACAGACCCGCTGCGAAGGTGGCGACGGCAAATAGCGCGAGTTCGCGGGGAGCTTGCGTAAGGCGCTTGAAAAATGAGTTGATCATGGGCGCTTCTTCTTCTGGATTGCGGATTTGGGTGTTCGCATGATTCTATCACAAGCGAACGGAGCGGGTTTGACTTCACCGCTCCACTGTAATTCTTGTTGGAAATTCAGCCATCCCCAAGGCAGCAGGGGTGGGATTATTTTGCGCGGTCCGCCTGGATCAGGTGCTTGAAACCTTCCACGGCCACTTTGATCACATTGTCAGCGTCAAATTCAGCCATGTGCTTGGAGGCATCGTCTTCAGAGACTTCAGCCAGCTCGGACTCATTGATCACCAGCATCACACCCCCCGCGCGTTTGCGGTAAATGGAAGCCAGGATGAAGATGGCTGAAGACTCCATCTCGGAGCATTTGGCGCCGCCCGCCACCCAGGCATCCCAGCGCTCGCCAAGATGGGCGGCCATGGGCATACGGTTGCGCTCCACCTCGCCGTAGAACGAATCTTTGGATTGGGAAACGCCGCAATGATGACGCAAACCGAGCGTGTTCGCGCCCTGGCGCATGGCTTGCACCACGTCCACATCGGCCACGGCGGGGAATTCCATGGGCAGATAGTGCGAGGTGGTGCCCTCATCGCGGATGGAGGCGGTGACCACCACGATATCGCCAGCGTGCACATCCGGCTGCATGGCGCCCGAGGAACCCACGCGCACGAAGGTGTCGGCGCCTACATCAACGAGTTCTTCCACGGCGATGGCGGCTGAAGGGCAGCCGATGCCGGTGGAAACCACGGAGACTTTTTCGCCCAGAAGGGTGCCCGTCCAGGTGACGTATTCGCGGTTTTGGGCCACGAAGTGGGGATTGTCAAAGTATTTCGCGATCTTTTCACAGCGGCCCGGGTCGCCCGGTAACAGCACGTAGCGGCCCACGTCGCCTTCCTTGATATGCAAATGGAATGCCAAACCCTCTTCATTGCGCATGTCTGACCTCGTTATTCGGAAATGGATTTAGATTATAGCGTATTTTATGGGTATGTTTTTACGCTCAACTGCGGTGGCCATCACTTGACAATCCAAACCCTGGGGATTAATATATAGTAGCCATTTGTCTACGATATGAAACAAGGAGTTGAAATTCAATGAAAGCCGTTCTCAAAAATCGTTCCCTGCTCATTATGGCCATCTCAGAATCCGTCACCAATATCGGCGCGTGGGTGACGATGATGGCGGTCTTCAGCCTGATCATCTTCCGCGGCGAGGGGGATGTATCGGAAAGCGGCTTGATCTACCTGGCCGGGCTGCTGCCCGCGCTGGCATTCAGCCCGGTGGCCGGTTGGTTGTGCGACCGCTACGACCGCAAGAAATTGATGATCGCCAGCGAATTGCTTTCGGGTGTGGTGGTGGCCGGCATCATCTTTACCCATTCCAACACTTTGCTTTACGTCTTGCTGGCACTGCAAGCCGCGGTGGGTTCGTTGATGGGTCCCGCGCGGCAATCTTCGGTGCCGCTGGTGGTGGACCGCGAACACCTCACCCAGGCCAACGCCCTCCTGCAACAGATCTCCTCGGTGGTCAAGATCTTCGGCCCCGTGCTGGGCGGCGCTGTGCTGGCGGTGATGGAACCCCACCAGGCCGTCATCCTCGACGTGGTCTCTTATTTCCTCTCGGCGGTCATTTTACTCTTCCTGCCGGCGTTGATGCCCCCGGCCCAGGAAAAACCGGCCGCCGCACGCGCTTCCAAAGCGAAGTGGTACACGCCGCTCAAGGAACTGGCGCGCCTCGACCGCCAAATCAAGTTATTGTTTGTGATGGCTTTTATGGCCATTCTGGGTATCGTCAGTATCGACATCCTGGCTTCGATCTTCACCCGGGATGTGCTGCATGCCGGCGAGAGCTTCTTCGGGCTCGAGATCGGCCTGGTGGGGTTAGGCACGCTGATCGGCGCGGCGGCGTTGATGCTCGCCAAAAAGCCCTCGCGTCCGTGGGTGGATGTGACCGGAGGATTGGCGTTAATGGCCGTGCTACCCGCCACGATGGCCGCCGGCTACCTCATCCCCAACCTGGTTTTGGTGCGCTGGTTGGTGGTGCCCACCTGCGTGCTGTGCGGATACGGCATGGGGCGCAAGATGGTGCAAGACAGCACCCTGCTGCAAACGCTCTCTCCCGCCAATCTGCTTGGCCGGGTAAGCGGGCTTTACCAGGGCGCCATCACGGCAGCCCAATTGGCAGGAACCTTGCTGGCCACCGCGTTGGTGCCCGCGCTGCTTTCAACCCGCGACTACTTTGGCCTGGTCACCCTGCTGGTGTTGGCCGTGGCTGGTTTTGCAGCGCTCTACTTGTTGAATACCGGGCATCTCAACCAAATCGGCGTCGCCCCCGCGGAGGAATAACCCATGAAACCCAATTCCTGGCAGATCAAACGCTCGATCCTGTTCGAACTGGACACGGTTTTCACCTTTCTTTACGATTACCTGCCGCGCGCCAGCCTATCCCCGGCCATCAACCAGCTGTTGGATGCCATCCCCAATGAGATTTCGACTGAAATGCAAGAATTGTTAGGCACCGGCCGGCATTATTTCTATTTGCTCTTCCCGGCTGGCTACGCCGCGCGCACCGAATTTGAGGAGGATTACACACGCGCCACTCAGCCCATCCGTCAGATGAGCGCCGGGGATATCACTCGGTTAACGCTCGAACGCGCCGCCGTGCTGGGCTACGAGATCCGCGCGGACGAGTCTCTGCCACCGGGTGAACGCATGGCCGAGGCTTTGTGCGCGCTTAATCATGCGGCTTACCTGAGATTGGGTTACCCGGCACAGTACGCCGTCGCCCAGACGGCTTCGATCCGCCCTGACCTGCTGCGCCTGGCCACGTTTTTGGCGGACGGCAGGCAGCATGAACGCTTCTGGCGCGCGATCGACCATTTTTATGAAATGGTCTACCGTCCCTGGAAGGTTACCCGCACGAACAGTTTGGAGCTGGAAGAGAATCTCGCCAGGGTGGCGCTGGGGGCTGACCCCGCCCGCCTGGCCGTGGAGTGGCTGCCCCGGGAAAATCCGCTGCGGGTGGCGCCCGAATTGATCCGCGCGGCGCAAGGCGGGGGGCTGAACGTCACCTTCTTGGCGGAACCCTTCGAGCTGGCCGACGTGTGGTTCGCGCTGCCCGAAGGGTTGGCGGTCAACTTCGCCGACAACCCCGAATCGCACCAACTGTTTTACGACTTCGTCGAGAGCCTCTCGTTGCGCCTCAAGGCGCTGGCGGACCCCACACGTTTGATGATGATGCGCATCGTCCGCGGCGCTCCGCGCGACAACACCGAGATGGCCGCCTTCTTGGGCATCTCGCGCCCGACGGTGAGCATCCACGCACGGCAGATGCGCGAAGCCGGGCTGATCAGCACCCACGAGGAGGGGCGTTCGGTGCGCCACGAGGTGCAGGCCGCCGAGGTGCGCGCGCTGTTCCGCGACCTGGAGCGTTTTCTGGACCTGCCGCCCGAGGAGGAATCCACTCCGCGGGGCGGGGACGCTTGACAGTTGGGAAGCATGAATTATAATAATGCTCACGTTCCTCGTTAGCTCAATCGGCAGAGCGGGCGGCTGTTAACCGCTAGGTTCGAAGTTCGAGTCTTCGACGAGGAGCCTTAGCCTTCAAAGGACACCCAGAATCGTTCAGGGTGTCTTTTTTTTACATCTTATTCTATAATATTGATAACCATTTGGGGCTATTCTTTTAGAATTACAAAATCGAATTTATGAAAACGGGGAGTAATATATGACCATAGAGACATCAGAAAAAAGCTTCAACAGTAAAAGTAAAAAGTTTATAAAAAAGTATTTTCCTGCCATCAATAAGTTAAATATGAGTATTTCACTTCCAGGATTACAAATAGAAATCCCTATTGAAGAGTTACTAGGTTCGAAAACACTTGATCAAAGACTTCAAAGATTAAGTACATTAAAAACAGATCTTCAAGATTCGATTCTCGCAATTGAAGAATTAGAAAATGAAGCAAACAGAAAAAAATTAGAAGTAACCAAGCTTGACGAAAGTATTAAACAACTTACAGAAGATAAAACAACAACCGAAATTATCGTTAATTCACTTGCAGAATCTTTTGGAAGAGTTCTTGCAAAAGCGACGAAAAAAAGCCGTTGGCGTGGCATTGTTGAAGGGCTAATTACGGGATTGGTTACGGGTTTTTTGTTTTGGCTATTATCAAAACCTTTTTAAACTCTTTAAATTATTTACTAGTCACATAAACATTGAATCTATTCTATTCTTTTTCGTATCGTCATCCATGTTTGAATAAAATTGATCCGTAATTCCTGTACTTGAATGCATGACATTTTGACTTACTGCTTTGTAGTCTTCCTGAGTCTTGGAATGCGCTTGTCCATAGTGAACGTGACCATGACGAAATTTATGGGGGGAGTGATAAGTTAATCCGTTTTTTAACAACCAAGCTTTGAGGTTCTTTCTGAATAGGTTTGACCTGGCTAATCCCACATCAGTTATCTTAGGGTCAATTTCACCTGTATCAGAAGAAAAGGGGGCGAACCAATAACCGGATTCAGGAAGAGTCTTTTTGATTAGATAATCCCATTTTTCTACAACATCAATTAATTCTGGAATGTTATAAAGTACTGTTTTTGCATTCTTCCCGTTTTTTGTTCGAACCCCTAGATTCGTATATTGATAAACATAACGGTTCTTTATATCGACCGCTTTAATCGGCAACGTCACAAAGGCACCAACACGTATTCCAGACAAGAACAAGAATACAGCAGAAGCTCGAATCCGTTGCTCTATAAGCCCTTCAGCAGGCGTGTGAGCGATTTTTATGATCTCCTCGATTGTTACATACTCTTTGTTTTGTGGAATATCGCTAAGACGTTTATTGTGAATCTTCGCAACCCAAGAAGGTTTTAGTATTCGGTAATCATAATCAGTTTCATAAAGCCATGAAAAGAAGCGCCTTGCAGTCGAAAGTATTTTCTTTATGTGTGCAGGAGAGAGAGGTTCGTTCTTTCCATCCATTCGACTTTTTTGTATAAATTCTGGAAATGTTGGAACTTTTGAGGGAGCCTTATCGAAAGACATATCATCAGCCCAATTGAGAAGGTAATTTAAATGTGTTTCTTCTGCACGATAAGACCCTAACGCAATCTGATCTGTATGAAGCCGATAATACAAGTATTTTTTTGTTAGCTTCCAGTTCTTTTTCTCAATCATTCTTTTTTCTCTTTGCTTCAATTATCTTTGTGCTGTTTTTGCCACACGCCGAACAGACAAACAGATCATATGTTAGTCTTCCTTTTGTAAACCGTGTCGGATTGGTCACTTCAACCACCTTTTTACAAGAGACACACCAACCTTGATTTTTTTCTACTTTCACTTTTTTATATAGATTCTCATACCATGATTTAAATGTCAGCCCATGGATTAATATTCTTCCTAGTTGGTCTTTTACGTTTGGACATTCCAAAGGAAGATAAACTCGGTAAATCTGATTCTTATCTATACCTATTTCTTCTGCCAGTTCTCTAGGGGAATACATCATATTCAATAAACCCTTCACCTTGTTTCTTTGTGAACCGTTTAATCTTCCCTTGAAAATGTATTCCGCTTGATCTTCCATAAGTATCCTTCTTTCAGTGATCGGAGCCACTTCCCATCACTGAAATTCATCCTTTATACAAAGGATAAATTTTGTCTCTTTCTGGTATTTCTGGATAATCTGGATGTTTTTCTTTAATTTCTTTCCATAGCCACGAATCAAACATCGTATCACCATCACAATTAGGATATGGACAATATTCTTGCCCTGAAATTTCAAGTCTATTTTCCCCAACCTGATAACATCGTTCACAATGGAGACACCATACCCATTCACCTTCTTTTCTTCCAAAAGCTTCAGTTTGAATATTCTTCATTCTGACACCCTTCCTCAAAATCGATTGAATTGGATTGGAGCAATAAATCGTAACGAGAACCACGTCTTTTTCTTCCATGTTTCAAAATCGAATCCATAACCCCTTGTGGAAACACATCAATTGCGACACTTAAAGCCGGAGAAACTTGTTTATCTAACCACCGAGCCAATTTACTTACTGAAATATCTCGAGGTCTTGAAATGGTCTCATTAGCTCTTTGAGAGCCATTAACAAACTTTTCCCACCAATCAGTTTTGAAATCACAAAAGTCTCGCAAATGAGAAAGGCCTATCCCAGACCAATCATTTATGTCCGGTTTAAGTAGTAAATGTTTTGCGATAACTGTAGCTCTTAAGTCTTTTGCTTGAAATTCAAGGCGAGTGAAACCACGTTTGTTATAGACCGTGATCATTCTTTCAGACGAATTAGAACCAAACGATACTGTATGAGTCCCCAACACACCATTGTCTCGTAATGCAAATGGTGAAGAAAATATTTTCAGAGAATCCCTTTTTGCGAGAGATCGTACTTGATCAGCTTTAATAGCCATTTCTACGTCTTTTGGTTCAAATCCTAAATGATCAAATGCAAAATCAATTCTTGTAAATTTGTATCGTTCTTTGTAGTTTGATTCAAGATAACTACCCAAAGCAAGGAAGCTATCAGTATTGATACACTCACATGCACCCCCAGGAATTTCATAACTCCAATACGAATCCATACTTGAATTTGAAGGACTTAAATAGAGTTTTAACTCCAAAATATTGTGATAAATCTCTTTGAAATTTCTTCCACCGTGACCTAAATCTTGAAGCTTTCCAAAATTGGATTCAAACAGGATTGAGTAAAGGTTAAATGCCTCTTCTCTTTCAGCGTGAACTGTAAATGCCAACCAATGAATTTGATAAGTTACTTCTTCCATTTTTTCTCTTTTCTTAATCTCCACCCCCCTATCAGTAGAGGGGGGTTCGGTTGTCTTTTTCAATCATCGCTTTTTCAGTCTACTGCAAGCAGCGCGCTGTCAAGGTCGCTTCGCTTCCCTATGACAGCGTCGCTTTGCTTGCAGTAAAACATTGGAGCGATGATTGAAAACGCGAATTACTAAAACTTGCATAAAACTTGAAACAACTGTATTATTTGTGAAGTAATTACTAACCAAAAACAAACTGTTCGCGTTTACGTACATATTGTACGCAATAACGAACAGCTTGTCAAGTATATAAAAGGTGATTCGATGGTTTTAGATGCTATATCAGATATGTTTTACGAAAAAACACCAAAACCCAATAAATATACAATCGTAATTGGTAAACAAATTCAACAAGCTCGAAATGATGCAAACCTAAGTCAAGCTGAATTGGCAAAAAGAATTTATTGCAGGCGATCCACTATTTCAGATATTGAAACAGGAAAAGCGGACGTTGACGCTGTTACATTAGCATTAATTGCTTTCATCCTTGATAAACCAATAATTTATTTTTTCCCCGGACCGGTATTTTTGAATCTTCAATTTGATGAATTATCAGAATTTGAAAGAGTACTTATTTTGCAATTAAGAAGACTCGAATACAACGACCGAGAGAAGATTTTTGCACAAATAAAAGCTATTGCGGATATGAATAAAAGTACTGGCTTTCGATAACCGCCATTATCAAAACAACAGAATAGGGGTTAATTATGCTAGATAATATTTTCCAAGAAATCATGGATCGATACCCAAGAGATCGCGAAACCTCTTTTACTGGTAATAAATTAGCAGAGACAATACGACACGAAGTTCCCGAATTGTTCGAGAGCTATTTTCCACTTAGGACAGATTTAATTTGGCAGGCGTCACCAGGACAAGGAAATTGGGCAGATGCACCATGGATTGCAATTTTAAATCCATTAATTACGCATAGTCCACAAGAGGGATATTACCCCGTATATTTGTTTAATTATTCATTGTCTAAAGTCTATTTATCACTAAATCAAGGAGTAACAAAAGTACGAGAAGAATTTAAAACGAAAGAAGCCCGGAATACTTTAACTCATAGAAGCGAAATTATTCGGCATCGGATAAATCCAGAATTCCAGGGTGTTTTTTCTTCAGATCCAATAGACCTAGAAAGTGAAAAACCGAATTCACTTTTATCTTGGTATGAACTCGGTCATATAATTGGGAAGCAATATTCAAAGGGCGAAATTCCTTCCACTGACGAACTAATAAATGATTTGGCCAAAATGTTATACATATACGATATTTCACTAGCCCGAGGAGGTTGGGAAGAGTTTGATCAAATTGAATCAGATTTAGATAATCCAGATCAAAGCTTGGAAGAAAAACGAAGAGTTCGTTTCCACAAGGTTATTGAACGAAATCCGAAATTAGCAAAAGAAGCTAAACGCATTCTTGGTTTTAAATGCATGGCGTGCGGATTCGATTTTGAACAAAAATATGGAGACTTAGGCAAAAAATTTATCGAAGCTCATCATAAAACTCCAATAAGTCAATTGCCCTTAGATGGAACTGTAAAATTATCACCAAAAGACGATTTCATTGTATTATGCTCTAATTGTCATAGTATGATTCATCGAAAAGAGGCGCCAACAACCTTAGACGATTTTCGAAAATTGATTTTCAAATAGATAGGTTTTAATAACAGTATTTATCAAAACCAAAACAACAAAGTGCATTTAATATAGAATTTAGACCATTTATCTATAATTTGAGTTATTATTAATATTGATATTTATGTAATTAATCTAAGTTGCTTATTTTGCAAGCCACTTATTGACAAGGAGGATCAAAATGGATAAGAAACAAATAGTACTTGCTGGTTTGTATCCAGCTTCCCAAAAAAATCACACTCCTGTTCAAGTTCAGAAACTCTTCTTTCTACTTGATAAAAATATACCCCAATTAATAGACGGCCCACTCTTTGATTTTCAACCCTATAACTATGGCCCTTTTGATAAAAACGTTTACAGAACAATAGAGGAATTATCCGAAGAGGGTTTGGCCGAAATAAATCCCACTTTTTCGATGTTAACCTACCGCCTAACGAGTGAAGGACAAAATGAGGGTGAAAAGATTTTTAAAAGTCTTGACCTAGTTGCTCAAAAATATATTAATGAGATTTCAAATTTTGTTCTAACTCATTCTTTTTCTAGCCTAGTCTCAGCAATCTACAAAGCGTACCCAGATATGAGACAGAATAGTGTATTTCAGGATTAGATATTATGACATCACTAGTGGGGGTCTTTTGCAAAGATGGCGTTGTTATTGGGTCTGATAGTTCTGCAACATTTTCAACTGGCAGATATCCGACAATTGAACAACCATTTGAAAAAATTCATATAGTTGGTGAGAGAGTAATTGTTGCAGGGACAGGTCAAATAGGACTTGGCCAACGTTTTATTTCTAATGTTCAAAAAGCTTATGAGCAAAAGGTTTTTGATAGTAATTCAACGATTGATATTTCTAGAATACTTGCAAGAGATGCTGTTAATGATTTCTATGAAACAAAAGTTGAACACAATAATTATGGTGCATTGGTTGCATATCCGACTGGCAATAAGGCGAATTTGTGTGAGTTTTCAGTTGTCGATTTTCAACCTGAAATAAAGAATGAAAAATGTTGGTTTGTATCAATGGGAAGTGGCCAACCAATAACTGATCCCTTTCTAGCATTTATTCATGAGGTCTTTTGGAATGATGGGGTACCCACAGTAAATGATGCGGTTTTTGCAGTTAAATGGACATTAGACCATGTTATTAAATATAATCCTGGTGGAATAAATGGCCCTGTAAGAATTGCCGTTTTAGAATCAATTTCAGGAAAACAAAAAGCTCGATTACTATCAGATGATGATCTTCTAGAACACAATGAAAACATTGAGGAATGTAAAGCGGCATTAAAATCACTTAGGGATAAACATAAAAACATTAATGATTCTGTCCCAACAATTCCAACTGCATAATCTATTCATACACCTGTAAGACTCGAATGTTATCTCGCTAGGTTCGAAGTTCGAGTCTTCGACGAGGAGCCTAAACAAAGACTGGCCATGCATGGCCAGTCTTTGTTTAATGATTTCCATGCGACGAGTCGTCCTGGCGGGCTTCGCCAGGGCAAGAGGAGCCATTATCTTTTCGAGTCGCCCCGGAACGAAGTGCCGGGGCAAGAGGAGCCTTCCACACGACGAGTCGCCCCGAGCGTCCCGGTCTGTGCGCCACCAGACGATTTTTGCGAGAGTCGAGCGAAGGGGTAAGAGGAGCCTTAACCCATAAAAGAAATTAATAACCCCCTTGGAAAAATACCCAGTGGCACGTCGTTACGTGTGTCTATTTTTTGTTTCATTAAAAAAGACATTTATCACTATAATTTAATTATCTTGTATCACGATCAGGATTCAACGAATTATTAGAAACCAGCTTTTCCCAGAATGGATGGGAAAGTCAGCCGGCTGTCATTGGTGAACAAGGAGATCCAACGGCGAAAATGGATTCATTTTGAAGTTGAATTTGGTCATTCTTCTTTTAATGGGGTTGTTGTTTGGCTTAAAAAGGAGTCAATATGAGTCTCGAAAAGGCTAACAAAATCGGAACGATCCTCGGAACCATCTTCGGAACCATCCTCGCGATTGGAATACTGATCGGTATCGGCTACCTCGGCTTTATTCTCTTAAAAGGCGTTTTCGAGCCCCGCCCCTGGAAAGGCATGTTCTTCCCGGATGCGAGTAATCCCGGTTACACCTCTGTCACCAAAGATTTTAAAACCCTTGATGAATGCCGCACCTGGGCGATCAATGAAGCCGAGGACAGCTCCTTACCCTCGGGCGATTGGACTTACGAATGCGGCAAGAATTGCAAATTGGACAGCAAAAATTCACTGGGCAATATCAATACCTACGATTGTGAACAGATTAGAAAATAGCCCTGGATGATAAATACTGTCTCGGAGTAGACAAAAAGGAAGTCCAGCGCGGCGCGCACCGGCGCAAATTCACAGGAGCGAGCGTTTTTACGAGCGGGGAGCGACAGGCAAGAGGAGCCATCCTTGTTATGAGTCGCGCCGATCGCAATCTATCAATAAAATCTATCCCATTTTCCCCGGCAACCCGGCGGCTCAGGCGCGCGCGGGGACGCACGAAACAAGCACGGCGGCCCCGGCAACAATTGCGGTCCCTTTTATGAATTGGCGGCGGGTGGTTGGTGATGGGTGCTTCATCAATGACAATCCTTTCCTCTGCGAATGGACGAACTAAACCTTTATAGCGGTCTTCTCTATTCATCGCAATCCCCCACACGAGAATTGATTACGATATCAAAATTCTTGTTTTTGTTATTTTTTTTTACTAGTATTTTAGTAATTATATTGACTTTTATAAAAAATAATACTATTATATTAGTAAAGATATAAAAGAAACAGGAGGAAGGGTGACAACACTAAACGAAACTTTAAAGGTCAAACCTGGCGGGAATGGTGAAAGACCCGCGGAAATCAGCGTTGGTGATGAACAACTGGGATTAAAGATTCGCCAGATCCGCACCCTGAAGGGCTGGACCCTAAAGCAAATGGCGGAAATGAGCACCCTCAACATTAACACCTTAAGTTTGATCGAAAAAGGGAAAACCTCCCCGTCAATTTACACATTACACCGCATGGCCGATGCCCTGGAAATTCCGATCAAGGAGTTTTTTGAGCCCCTGGCTGAGTCCAAACCAGTAGTTTTCACGGCGGCAGACCAGCGCCCTTTGGCGTCCAGTGAAAAAGCCCACATCAGCAACCTGGGCAAGGGCTTAAAGAGCAGCACCCTGGAACCCTTCGTCTTAACCATGGAAAAATACGCCACCAGTGGCGGTCGTACCCTGCTGCACAACGGGTATGAATTTGTGTATTGCCTGACCGGCAAGATCCTCTATTACATCCAGGAGGTTGAATACACACTGCTGCCTGGTGACAGCATCCTGTTTTCATCGCAACTCGGCCACCGCTGGGAAAATATTAACGAAGGTGAATCGCAGCTTCTGTTGGTTTTAACCCCGGAATGCCTGCAAACCGAACAAGCTAAAAAACATTTCTATAATTTTGAAGGGAAAGAAAAATGAAAGTCGCGATCATTACTGATGATGGAAATACGATCAGCCAACACTTTGGCCAGGCAAAATTCTACCTGGTCGCGTCAATCGACAGTGGTGTGATCCTGGACCGTGAAATGCGTGAAAAAGTTGGTCATGGCCATTTTTCGCTGGGTGAATCAGGCGGCCATGACCATGAGCACACTCACGAGCATCACGGCTCGGATGATACCGCACATCATAAACACACACTCATGGCAATCAAAATCTCAGATTGCGAGGCTGTGATCTGTGGCGGCATGGGCAGGGGAGCCTATGAAAGCATGCGAAATCTTAACATCCGCCCGATCGTGACTGATCTAAAAAACATTAATGACGCCTTGATCGGTTATATGAACAACAACCTCTCAGATCACACCGAAAAACTGCATTAAGACTCGAAAGCACCCCTATTTCAGTAGGCGAACCGTCAACAACCATCACCCCGACTTCTTTATGCCAAGGGTGGGGGTTTTCGCGTTCGAGACAGTCCCCGGTTCGGTATTTCCACTTGGGCTATACTTTATTTAGATTACGAATCGGGGGAAGGTTTTTTCCAAAGATCATCTGGGAGGAAATGATGGATCCGATGAATTTCAAATCCTTGGGCGAGCTTGAAAACTATCTTCCCGCGCAAGACGAACGCATCACCGCGCTGGAAACCTTGAACCGCCAATTGCGTGACAAAATGGAAAAATCGCCCATTAATCACGAGCAAATCATCGACGAGATCGACGACGCCATCGACGACGCGCTGCCCAATTCGTCCATTTTTAGCCATAATTTTCTGACGCGTGCCTTCGCCATCTGGGGGCATTACTTCGTGGCGCAATTGATGATCGGGCTGATTGTTTTAGCGGTGTATCTGGTGATTTTTGTGGTGATCCTGGGGGGGATCGCGATCAACAATTAGGGTTAGTTTCAACACTGACGCTATAATGGACGCATGATCCCGTCGCGCCGGCACGTTAAAACCCTTTTCGCCACTTTCGCGCTCTCGTTGGCGCTCTTCGTGCTGGCGCCATTCTCATTTTATGCTCAAAACCTGGCCTTCATCGAGATCAATTTTCGCGACGTGCTGCCGACCCTGTTGCTCTTCGCCGTGGTGGCTTTCGCGCTGATTGGCGGGCTGGGGGTGCTGCTCACGCGGAGATTGAAGTTTTTTCCACTGCTGCTCGCGGCGATGTTAGCCGGATTATGGGTGCAGGGCAACCTGGTGCGTTACGACCTCGGCGCGCTGAATGGCAGCGAGATCGTGTGGTCCGCGCATTTCAAGCGGATTTGGATCGAGGTGCTCGCGTGGACTGCGGTTTTCGGGGTTTTCTTCTGGCAGCGCAAACGTCTGCTCAAACATCTCAACACCGTGCTGGTTTTGCTGCTGCTGCTCTACACTCTGCCCTCCCTGGTGACGTTCTTCCAGCAACGCGGTGACGTGCCTGAACGCACATACCTTTCGAACGTTGACGAATTCAAATTCTCTAAAAAATCCGTGCTTGTGCTGGTGCTGGACGCCTTCAACGCCAGCGCCTTTGAGCAGATCATTGCCGAAAACCCGGCCTATCAAGAGGCCTTCAAGGATTTCACTCTCTACACCGACGCCGTGGGCGGTTACACCACCACCCGCGCTGCCGTGCCGTGGATCCTCACCGGGCAGTATTACCTCAACGACGAGCCTTTCAATCAATACCTGGCCAGGGTCGAACGCGAGTCTCTGCCGGCGTTCCTCAAGACCCACGGCTACCGGGTGGAATCCTACCCTTACGTGAGCTACTTCTCGACGCTGTTTGACAACCAGGTGCCCGCACTGCCGGCCGCCGAGCGCCTGCCCGCCGCCGTGGAACAGGTGGTGCTGACAGGCATCCGTTACGCGCCGCTGGCGCTCAAGCCCACTTTTGTGGCGCGCTACTACCGCGGGTTGAATTACGCCCACGAAGATTTGGTTGATTTCGACCTCCGAGCGAGCGAAACCACCGTCAGTGGCGACCAGCCGCTCTTCAAGTACATCCACCTTTCAGGTGCGCATGTGCCCTTCCAGCTTGATGCTGACTTGCAATGGCACGACGCCGGTTATTATGAACAAGCCGAAGGGTCGCTGCTGGCGGTGAGCCATTTTCTTGACGCGCTGCAAGCCGCCGGGGCTTATGATGACACGCTGATCTTCATCCTCGGGGATCACGGCAACGGCGCCCCAATGGGCTACTCCAATTTTCCCCTCGCCAGCCACGCCCAGGCCTTGCTGCTGGCCAAACGCCCCGGTCAAACTTTAGACGGGCTGCAGCGCTCCGCGGCGCGGGTGACGCTGGGCGACCTGCCCAAGACCATCGCCGTTGAAGCCGGGCTCGAATCTAAATTTCCTGGCTACTCGCTCTTCGGTGACATCCCCACCGATAGGCAACGCCCCTTTTACTATTACCCCTGGGAAACGACTTACTGGTCTTCGGAATACCTTTCCATCTTCTACCGCTTTATAATAGACGGACCCGCCAACCAGACGGATTCATGGCACTATCTAGGGCGCACCCCCTCGTTGCCCCCCGGCAGCCCGGAAGAATTGGATGACCAATACTTATTAGAGATCATCCTGACTGAAACCCATTAAAAAGGAAGTTAAAATGAAAATCTTGTTCATCATCAACGACGCCCCCTACGGTACCGAAAAAGCCTATAACGCCCTGCGCATGGCCATGACCCTGCAAAAGGAACACGCCGAGACCGTTGCGGTGCGCGTCTTCTTAATGGCTGACGCGGTGGGCTGCGCCCTGACCGGGCAAAACACTCCACAAGGTTACTACAACATTGAGCGCATGCTCGGAGCGGTGATCAACAAGGGCGGCGAGGTGAAGGCTTGCGGTTCCTGCTGCGACGCGCGCGGTCTGCGCAGCCTGGCGCTCCTCCCCGGCGTGGAGATCAGCACGATGAGTCAGTTGACCGCCTGGACGGTGGATTCCGACAAGGTGCTCACTTTCTAACATTTTCAAGATTGGGGAACTCGCCGAAAAACCAGCCTTTGGTCAGCGCGTCTCGCTGATGGGGAGGTTGGTTTTATTTTCGCGCCTCACCGTCAGCACCACCGCCGCCAGGATCAAAACGCCGCCGACCAACATGAAGGGCTTGACCGCTTCGCCAAGCACAAGCGCGGCGAGGATCACGGTGACCACGGGCTCGAGGGTGGAAAGCAGGGAAGAATCCGTGGCGCCGATGATCTTCAGACCTGCCAAAAAGGTTGCCACCGGCAAAAGGGTGGCGACGACCGCGATGGCGCTCACGGCCAGCCAGCCGTTGGCTGAAGCAGGCCAATGCGCTCCGCGCGCAAGGGTGAGCGCGCCGAAGACCAGCGCGGCTGAAGCGAAAATGACCGCTGAAGACTGGATGGCGGTGACCTTTTTCATCACCCCAGTGCCCACCAGGATGTAGACGCTGTAGATCAAAGCGGCCGAGATGGCAAGAGCGACGCCGGTGAGCTTGCCGCCTTCCGGGTTGGCGGTGAGGGCCGCCCCCAACGTGGCGAGGAGCAGCGCGGCAATGGTCCGCGGAGTGAGTTTAACCTTGTGAAAGATCACGGTCAGCAGGGTGACGATGACCGGATAGAGGTAAAGCAATAACGACACCAGCCCCGTGGAGGCGTATTGGATGGCGCTCATAAAACAAAAGGATTGGCCGACATAACCCAGCCCTCCCATTCCCGCAAGTTGCAGCAGGGTGCGCCCGCGTGGGAAGGGCTCCCGGCGTACCGCCATCCAGGCGAACATCAGCAACGCGGCCAGGGTAAACCTCAAAAAGAGCATTGTGGTCACGTCCAGGCCGTCGGCATAGGCGAAACGGCCGATGATCGGCAGGGCGCCAAAAGACGCCGCCGAAACCAGGATCAGGAAGATGCCCAGGGCGCGGTTCATGGGCTCGATTGTATCAAGAAAGCCTGCGTACGGGGTGGGGTAGGGTAAATAATTGCTATAATCTGGGTATGACAAAGATAGAATTCAGCCAGGACGAGATCCTCCGCTACTCCCGCCACCTGATGGTGCCCGAGATCGGGTTGGAAGGGCAGCGGCGCCTGAAAGCCGCGTCCGTGCTGATCGTGGGGGCGGGCGGGCTGGGTTCCCCGGCGGCGCTTTACCTGGCTGCGGCCGGTATCGGGCACATCGGTCTGGTGGATGACGACGTGGTGGACGCCTCAAACCTGCAACGCCAGGTGCTGCACGGCACGTCTCAGATCGGCCGGGCCAAAGTGGAGTCTGCCCGCGACAGGTTGCTGGACCTCAACCCGCACATCCAGGTGGACGCGCATCTCGACTCTTTTGTGCACACCAACGCCAAATCCATCGCCAGTGGTTACGACATTTTGATGGATTGCTCGGACAATTTCGCCACACGCTACCTGATCAACGACCTGTGCGCGCTCACCGGCCGCCCGGACGTCTATGGCGCGATCTACCGCTTTGAAGGGCAGGTGAGTGTTTTTGACGCCAAGAGTGGCCCGTGTTACCGCTGCCTCTTCCCCGACCCGCCGCCAGAGGGCGTGGCGCCTGCCTGTGGGGAGGCCGGAGTGTTTAGCCTGACCCCGGGCGTGATTGGTACACTCCAGGCCGTTGAAGTGGTCAAACTGGCTCTTGGTGCGGGCGAGACGCTCAACGGGCGTATGCTGATGTTTGACGGCCTGGCGATGAACTTCCGCCCCATCCATTTGCGCAAACGCCCGGATTGTCCACTCTGCGGCGCGAACCCGAGCATTGACCACCTGATCGACTACGCTAATTTTTGCGCGGTGGATACCGGCGCGCCTTTGAGCGCGAATGAGATGATCAGCGCCGAAGAACTTGCCCAAAGAATCGCTCTTCCCAACCCGCCGCTACTGTTGGATGTACGTTCGGAGGTTGAAATGCAGATCTCCGCGCTGCCGGGGGCGAAGGTCATCCCGGTCGAGCATCTCTCCGAGCGGCTGGGCGAACTGGATCCCAACCTGGAAGTGGTGGTCTTCTGCCGCACCGGCACCCGGTCACTGCGCGCACTAAGGCAACTTAAAGAAAACGGCTTTACCAGGGTCAAACAACTCACCGGCGGCATCAACGGTTGGGCGCGTAGTGTCGATCCAGGTATGTTCCAGTATTAATCCACCAGCAAACCGATTTAGAAATTCTTTATTAAATCCCTTGACAAATAGATAAACGTCAATATAATAAAGACACAATGAGCACAGTAAGTTTTGCCAAAGCCCTGGCGGATGAAACCCGCCAAAAGATCATGAGCCTTTGCTGCTGCAAGCAGTTAAGCGTGAATGACATTGTTGAACAAACCGCCGTCTCTCAGCCGACCGTTTCACATCACCTCAAGATCCTGCGCGAGGCCGGCCTGGTGAGGGTGGAGCGCCGTGGAAAGGAGATCTACTACACCCTCAATCAGCAAACCCTGGCCGACTCGTGCTGCCAACTCGCCGAGGTCTTCGCGCCGAGTATAAACATCAAGGATTGAACTCTCTTTTTTTGGTCATACATATTGATGTATATAAATCTATCAATTCATAGGAGTAGAAATGTCACCAACCACGATTCATAAAGATGATCTCAAAGTTCGCAAAGCGGTGCGCGAGCATTACGCTGGTGCGGCCATCAAGACCGGCAGCTGTTGTGGAGGGCAATCCTCCACGGCCAGCACCTGCTGTGGTGGTTCCAAAAATGCCGTGGACCCCGCCGCCCAGGCTTTCTACCAGGCAGACGACCTCAACGCGATGCCGGAGGACGTGACCAACCTCTCGCTAGGCTGCGGCGACCCGGTCACCCTGGCGAGTCTCAAACCCGGACAGACTGTGCTAGACCTGGGGTCGGGAGGCGGCATCGATTGCTTCCTCGCCGGTAAAAAGGTGGGGCTTGAAGGTCGCGTCATCGGCGTGGACATGACCCCCGAAATGCTCGACCGGGCGCGCGCCAACCGCGTCAAAGTGGAGGCGGAGAACGTCGAGTTCCGGCTCGGTGAGATCGAACATCTGCCCGTTTCTGACAACTCGGTGGACGTGGTCATCTCGAATTGTGTGATCAACCTGAGCACCGACAAGCCCCAGGTGCTGCGCGAGATCTTCCGCGCCCTCAAACCGGGTGGGCGCATGGCCGTCAGTGACATCGTCACCAGCGGCGCGCTCCCGGAAGAAGTGCTTGAAAGCATGTCCGCGTGGGCAGGCTGTATTTCAGGCGCGATGGATGCTGATGATATGGTAAAGCAATTGAAGACCACCGGGTTCACCAACGTGGTGCTCAAACCGGTCTATTTCAGCGAAGAGATGGTCGAAGAAGCCGTGCAGCAATCCGGACTTTCAACCGATATGGACAGGGCGATGCTCGCCAAGAGCGTGTTCAGCGCCAACATTTCGGCGGAAAAACCCCTGGCATAAGGCACTCTCTGGCTGAAAATCAAGCGGCAAACGTAACCCACTCCCCGTAAGTTCGGGGAGTGAGTTTTTTTTATCAGGATTCGACCTCCACCCGCGCCGCGCGAGCAATCTCTTCGCCTGGTTGGAACTCTTCCAGGATCGCCTGCCAACCAAACAATTGCGAGTAGACCGTGGTCAAATCGCGGCTTTCCAGAAGCAGGATGTCCAAATTTGTCAGTTCGACGCGCTGAGATTCACACATCGTGAGCGAACGTTGAAAGACCTGGTAAACCGCGTAAGCGTCGTCATCCGCGGCGAGGCGGTTGATCGAGAACTTGCCGCAGCCGGCGCAGCGGTGGATGAGCATCAGCTCACCAGGTTTTGACGCGCCGTAGCGTTTAAGCGTCTGCTTGGTGGTCAACCCCGCCGGCTCCATGCGGCTGCGGCAACACGCGGCGCGATCACCGGGTTTGTCCTCGTCCACGTGGCGTGAACACAAACAGCGCGGACAGTGATTGCGGTTATTGACTCCAGCCCGTCCACGTGAAGTGATAACAACGAACCCGCAATGGGTGCAGGTGAAATTTTGATCTGCCGGTTTGAGGCCGGGCTTGCGATTTTCATTTGTTTCAACCTTGCGTTTCTCTTTCTTTTTAAACTTTTCAAAACAGGTGAAATCCTCGTCTTCTGATTCACTCGAAAAAGTAGGCTGATGTGCCATTTCCACTCCCAAAACAAAAAAACCAGCCCGGAAAACTCCGCGGCTGGTTGAATAAACCAATTGCTAATGATGTCTTACCCCATAGAACCTGGTGTTAACTGTGTTCCTTCGGTGACATTAAATGCAAACCACGGGTCAAGCGTGCACCCGTGGCTAAAAAATCAAACCAAATGATATCTGGTCTGATTGGCTACAGGTTCACCCTCTCATCGAATGTGGTTGCAATGACCGAACTAAAGTTAAACAAAAATCACCTTTCTTATGCTTTGATCGAACGGAAAGATTATCTCACGTTCAGGTGGGTTGTCAATAGACACCTGGCCTGTATTCAACAAGTTTAGATCCAGCCTAGGATGCCGGCAAAGACGACCATCGCCGCGATGTCCACGCCCCACACCCAAGCGAGAAATCGTTTTTGAATTTTAGGAGCCCAGTCGTGACAATAAAACGCGGCCAGAAAGAATGGAATGTAAACGGTAACGAAAACTGTCAGCGCACCCCACCACGGGTAGACCCAGTGGAAGGCCGGGGTGGTGGCCAAAAAGATTTCGATGATCGAAAATCCGGCAGCGTTCGCCACCGCGAAGAAAAGTCGGTTGTTAATGCCGAGGATCTTCTGTTTGGGGTCCGCAGGCAGGAATTTGCTTAGCACCAGGCCGGCGACCGAGAACATCAGGCTGAGCTCAATGCCAACGCCGATCAGCAGCAGGTACGAGGTGCCCGCCGGAACCGTCCACAGGGCGTGGCCGCTGAATTTCTGGATCAGCGCGTTGAGGATCTCGTAAAACCAGTGCACCCCGTAGAGGGCGAGACCGGCGGCGATAACCTTGAAATTTTTCTTTGAAAATTCATTGGCGTAAACGTACATCACCAGGGCTAAAAAGGGGATCACGTACCACTGGAAATAAGCGGGGTTTCTGAGCAATTCAAGCGCCTGTTGGGTCAATTCGGGTTGATTCATCTATAATCTCCTGGATACTGTCTAAGTCGTGATTACCGCTTAATTATGGTTCCAACCGCGCCGTGTGTCGAGCAAACCGACGCCATCAATCTGCCGCACGCGGGGCTTGTGAGTATAATAAGCCTATGCCCAAAACCATTACTCAATTCGTCTGCCAGCAGTGCGGAAAAACCTCCCCGCGGTCGCTGGGCAAGTGCCCGCAGTGCGGCGGCTGGGGCACGATGGTAGAAGAAGTCATCGTCGAGCCGACCACCTCCCCCAAAGCGCATCCACGCGGTTTGAACGCCCGTTCAGCCCCGCGCCGCATGGCCGACATCGAAGGGGACGCCGAATCGCGCATCCCGCTGCCGATTGGCGAGTTCGCGCGTGTCTTGGGCGGGGGCGTGGTGCCCGGCTCCATCGTCCTTGTGGGCGGCGACCCCGGCATCGGCAAGTCCACGCTGCTGCTGCAAATGGCCATGGAAATGGCCGATCCCAAAAAAGGGCGCCCGTTATTGAAAGTGTTGTACGTCTCCGGGGAAGAATCTGAGCGCCAAATCAAAATGCGCGCCATGCGCCTCTCGCGGCTGGCTGAAGGTCAAAACGCCGACCTGACCCACCAGGAGATGCTGCTGCTCACTGAAACCAATCTCGACATCATCCTCGACCAGGTCGCGACGCTCAAACCCGATCTGTTGATCGTCGATTCGATCCAGACCGTTTATTTGCCCGACCTCAATTCCACGGCCGGGTCGGTCAGCCAGGTGCGCGAGTGCGCCAACCGGCTGCGCGAACTGGCCAAGACCAGCGGCATGGCCGTTTTCCTGGTGGGGCACGTCACCAAGGAAGGCGTCATCGCCGGCCCGCGGGTGCTGGAACACATTGTCGACACCGTCCTCTACCTGGAGGGCGACCGTTTCCAAACCTACCGGCTGTTGCGATCGGTGAAGAACCGCTTCGGCGCAACCGCCGAGGTGGGCGTTTTCGAGATGCGCGAAAGAGGTATGGTGGAAGTCACCAATCCCTCCGAGGCGTTTTTGGCGGAGCGCATGGTCAACGCGCCGGGCTCGGCCATCGCCGTCACCATGGAAGGCACCCGCCCTCTGCTGGTGGAGATGCAGGGGCTGACCAGCCCAAGCAACCTGGGCAACCCGCGGCGCACCCCCAACGGTGTGGATTTCAACCGCCTGCTGCTGATCACCGCGGTGCTCACCCGCCGGCTAGGCATCCGGCTCGCGGAACAGGACGTCTTCGTCAACGTGATCGGCGGTCTGCAGGTGGGCGAACCCGCCGCGGACCTGGCCATCGCGGCCGCCATCGCATCCTCAATGAAAGACGCTGCGGTGAAAGCCGACACGGTGTTGATCGGCGAGGTTGGCCTCTCAGGCGAACTGCGCTGGGTGGGGCAGATGAACGCCCGACTGCGCGAAGCCCAAAAACTCGGGTTCAAGACCGCCATCATTCCCCGCCGACTGCGGCAGGGAGAAGCGCTGCCCGACGGCATTGAACTCAAAGAAGCCCGCTCTCTGCGCGAAGCGCTGGGTTGGGCGATCCTGGCTGAAAAGTAACCCCGGAGGACCTTATGCAAAAATCACTACGCGACATGGGCTTTCTTTCATTGGTCCGGCGCAACCACGCTCTGGAGCACGCCACCCTGACCTTGCTATCAAAAAAAGCACCTGGCACTACCTTCGCAGGGCACTCCGATAAAAAGGGTTTCTGGCTCATCGGCAATATCTCCACCGACCTGCTGCTCGAGACCGTGCAGGAGGCCTTGAAGCGTATGAAAGCTGGCGAGCGCTCGCTGGCCATTCACCCCAACTGCGGCACCAATTTCGTCACCGCGGGTGTGCTGGCCGGCACCTTCGCCTGGCTGGCCACGTTGGGGACGACGAATAATTTCAAGAAAAAACTCGACCGCTGGCCGCTACTCGTGCTGTTGGTGACCGGCGCGCTGATCGTAGCCCAACCGCTCGGGCCGAAAGTGCAGGAAAAGGTCACCACGCAAGGGAACCCCGGCAATCTGGCGGTCAAACAGATCGTGCGCTATGAACGCAGCGGACCTGTGCTGCACCGCATTTTGACCGGCGACGCGCCCCAACCCGCGGAGGACGCGCTTGACGAATAAGCACATTCACCTGCTGCGCGGGGACGACGTCTATTCCGTCTCGCTGGCGGTCAAAAGCATTGTCCAGACCCTGGGCGCGGATTTTGACGCCGCGATGAACACCTCGCGCCTGGACGGCAAGACCGTCAGTTTCGAGGATCTGCAAACCGCGGTCACCACGCTGCCTTTTTTTGGTTCCTGCCGGCTGGTAGTGGTGGACGCCGCGTTAAGCAAGATCGATAAAGCCAGCCAGGAGAAATTTATTCGGCTGCTCGAATCCGCGCCGGAAAGCACCCACCTGGTGCTGCAGGTGGAGGACCACCGCAAATGGCGCAAAGACGCCAACGGGGCGTGGATCCAGGTGTGGGAAACGCTTTCACCCTCCCACTGGCTGATCAAGTGGATCGACGCTCACGCCAACGCCGAGATCATCGACCTCGCCCTGCCCGACGAAAAAAGCATGGACGCGTGGGTGAACGCTGAAGCAAAACGCCAGGGCGGGGCTTTTGAACCCGAAGCCGCGCACGAACTGGCGCAGCACACCGGCAACGACACCGGCATCGCCAGCCAGGAGATCGCCAAGTTGTTGATGTACGTGGATTTCAAACGACCGGTGACGATCAAGGACGTGGTGGAGTGCGTCTCGGTGGAAGGCTCGGCGGATGTGTTCGTGATGCTGGACGATCTGACTGAGGGGAGGATCGCGAAGGCCCAATCGCTGTTAAAACGCCTGCTCGAGAGCGCGCCGCCCGAAGCCATTTTTGGCGCGCTGGCGCACCGCTTCAGGCAGTTGATCCAGGTGCGTGAGGCCCTCGACGCGCGCGAAGACCTCAAGGTGCTGGTGGAGCGCAAGGTGCTCTTCGGCAACCAGACGGGCAAGTACGCTACTGCGGCGAGACGCTTCAGTATGGGGCAGTTGAAAGCCATCCACGCCCGGCTGCTGGAGATGGACGTACAGGCCAAGACTTTGCGGATTGACCCACATATGGCAAGTGAAAATATTGCCGTTGATTTAGAGACGAATCTCGAAATGTTCGTGATGGAGTTGGGGTAATTATTTCGAGAAACAAACCCGTGAAGGTGCACTTGCGATACACAACAAAACAAATGCTGCCACGCAAATAATTCAGATTTGACATAAAACAATCCAGGTCAGAAATTCGTAGGGTGCGCCGTCGGCGAATATATGAGACCTTTTAAAGGTGCGCCGTTGGCGCACCCTACACGGATTTTTGGGAATCGAGCCAACGTCTCGATCGGTGGAGAACATTCTCTGGAAGGTTTCCTGCCAAGGCGAGTTTTAACAAATTGGGATGCTGGATCCCGTTGGAAGACCAATAATCTTCGATCGCCTTAACCTTGGGCTCGCGGTTCGGCATGAGTTGATAAAGGATGTACCAATCCTCCAACGCGGTGAATGGGATTTCAACACCAATAATCACCTTGCGTTCCACAATGGATTGCGGATCAAATTGATATTCATAGTGCCCGGCCGCGTGGAAGACGCCAAACCCTGCCATCAGGTCAATCTCCACGCCGTCGATCTGGTATTCATAAAAGAAGAGAGTGGAATAACATGGTTTTCGCACACTTTCCAGTCTTTTGCCCATCGACGTTAATATTTGATCGGCTTGTTCGGTATCTCCAACGCTGACCATCAGGTCGAGATCGTTGGGGTTCTCGATGAGTCCATGCTGCTTGAGCATGAAGGACGCTCCAACCCCCCAGCAGACTTTTACAGAATTGAGCTTCTGCGCGATGCGGCACAAGGTTTCGATCATCAATTTCCTTCTCAAAAGTCAAAAAAGACACCGCTCAGGGTGTCTTTTTATGATTTCATTCAAACTTCAGAATATTCTCGCGCAACTCGCCCCATTTGAGGGCGTCTGAGATGCCCTGCTCGATGCTCAACTCGGCCTGCCAGCCGAGCAGACGTTTGGCCGTGTCGGCGTTGGTGTATGAGCCGGCCACGTCCCCGGGGCGGGGACCAGTTTCGCGCTTGTTGACCGTCTGGCCGTAGACCTTCTCAAAGGCGGTGACCAGCTCACGCACGGTCACACCCCGGCCGGTGCCGAGGTTGATCACCAGGTAATTGCCCGCCGGGTTGCCGGCGCGTTCGAAGGCGGCGTCAAATTGAGTCACGGCGTTGACGTGCGCCCGCGCCAGGTCCCAGACGTGGATGTAATCGCGGATGCCCGTGCCGTCACGGGTGGGGAAGTGCGTGCCGGTGATCTCGAAGACCGGAAGCTTGCCCTGGGCGGTCTCCACCAACTTGCCAAGCACGTGGGTGGGGTTCTGAACGTGAGCACCGGAGCGCATTTGCGGGTCCGCGCCAATGGGGTTGAAATAACGCAGGGCGATGCCCTTCATCTTGTAGGCGGCGCAGAAATCCTTGAGCACCATTTCCATCATCAACTTGGTACGCGCGTAGGGGCTGCTGGCCTTGAGCGGGGCTTCTTCGGTGACCATGAATCCGGGGACGATATCGTAAAGCGAAGCGGAGGAGCTGAAAACCACGCGTCCATGCCCGAGGCGCTGCAAGGTGTTGAAAAACTCCACCGATTTGGCCACGTTGTGCTTGTAGTAATCGTAGGGCATTGAAACGGATTCAGGCACCACGATCAATGCCGCGCAGTGGATGGTGGCCTGGATTTCTGGATGATCTTTAAAAACCTTTTCAACGGCGGACTGGTCGGAAATATCTGCCTTGTAGAAGATATGCTCTTTGGTGAATTCCTCTCGCCCGGTCACCAGTGAATCCAGGATGATTGGAGTGTGCCCTGCATCCTTGAGGGCTGAACAAATCGTGCTGCCAATGTACCCGGCTCCGCCGGTGATCAGATATTTCATCTTACTCCTCGCTAGACCTTGAAAATCAAAAAAACCTGTTCATCATACTCGTTTCTGGCAAGTATAACGGCAATTACACTCAGAAAATCATTATTTCTAGAATTAATTATCCGGGGAATAAAAACGTGACCAGGGCGAGGATCACGGCTATGGCAACCAAAAAGATCCCTGGAATGGGGGAAAGCAGCCCCACAATCGAGCGCGGTGCCAGGATAGCCTCAGCCGGATTATCTGGATTGTAATAGACCGGAACCTGATTGCCCTCCTTGAATTGTTCCTTGTAGTTTGACGCTTCCATGTAAGGAAAAACCGGATTCCCAAAGGTAACGCGGTTGCTGCTCAACAACTGGCCATTGACATGGTATTCATATTCCACTTTTACCTGAAACCCGACCGCAACTTTGCCGGTGGCGTTGCGACTTTGTTCTTCGACGATGTCAGAATGCAGAACGATGGCTTGAGTGGTTGGCCAGGTTGACGCCGCTACTCCATATATTCGCTCCTTGAAAGCCTTGACGAGCAGGAACACGCCGATCGCGAAACAAGCAACCAAAATAATGACACTAACGGGTTCGACCATGAATCCTCCAATAATGGGAAGTGGCTAGAAGTGTAACTGAGGTTCATCCTTTTTTCAATATCAACGGAAGGACTGCCCGACCAAGCAAAAAAATCAACAACAACCAAACCAAGAGGATCAACGCACCAGCCCACCAATTGACCGGCTTAGCGGCTTGTGCTTCGCCACGCATCCTGGCCTCAATCATCACCTCGGGCGGGATCAAACGCACCGCCAGTACAATGCCGGCCGGGATGATCACAAGATCGTCAAGGTAACCCAATACAGGCACAATATCGGGGATGAGGTCGATTGGGCTGAATGCGTAAGCGGTCACCAACAGGGCCACAATTCGCGCCGACCAGGGCGTGCGCGGGTCACGCGCCGCGAACCAGACCGCCAGCGTGTCTGATTCTAAGCGCCGGGCTCGCGTTTTCAAATCTTCGAGAAATTTCATGCCAGAAAATTATAACGCATCAAGAACCCTAATCCCGGACCCACACCTTTTCGCCATCCGCATCCAAAATGACATGAGCATCTTCGTCGGCGCCATAAGAGTCGTCGAAGGGTGACAGCGTCGCGCTGTTCCACAAGATGACACCCGGGTTGAGTTGAAGCCATACCCGGGGAGGGATATAACTGACGTCTTCAGGCCTTAAGACCAGGGCGGTGAGGTCATCGAGAGCCGCAGGGGCTTCGGCACGAATCACGGCATAATCCACCCCATTGGGGATCAAGAACTGCTGACCGCCAAAGGTGATCAACACGGCGGTAGCGAGCGAGCTCTCCGCCACCAATGAAATAGTCAGTCCTTTTTCCATCTCAACGGTTTGGCCAGCGGTCAACTTCTCGATCTCCAGGCTTTCAGGCAGTAATACTGGCATCTCTGAGCCAGAAGGCGGGTAAACCCGCGGCGCCAGCCAAGCTTTTTGGATCGTAACCTGGTCAGCCAGCACCCTCACCTGGTTCGCGCTCCCGCGTTCGGTGAGCAAGACCGCGTCCAGGTCAAAATTCCACGGCGATAAACTGGATTGAAAAGCAGAGGAAAGTTCGTCCACGTCACCGCGGGGATCAACCATAATTGTTTTACCCAGAGGCGTTTGAACGAAAAGAGTGGCTTCTTCCCCGCAGCGCACCAGGTGCAAATGCAACTCACCATCCGGCCGGTGAAGGTAGATCGACCAAACAGTGATGCTCGAAAATGCGAGCCCCACAATCAACCAAGTCCACAGAGTGGAACCTAAATATTTCTTGAAATAATTCCGGGTTAAAAAGACTGTCAGGATAATCAGGAAGCCGATCAAAAACCAAACCGCTGCGCCTGGATGAACGACCATGGACCCTCCTTTAAACCCCGCGAGCAGGGAAACAATCCAATTTGTATATTTGATAAATGGCCAGGTGAAAATCGCCATCACCTTGCCTAAAGGGAGAGCGATCATACCGAAGATTGTGGCCAGCCCCCCCAGCACGAGTATGGGCGATTGAACTGGCAGCACTAGCGGGTTGGCCAAAACGGCACTGATGGAAACGCGCCCAAAATGCCAAATTAAAACAGGCAGGGTGGCCAGTTGGGCAGCCAGGGTAAAGAGAAAATATTGGCTGATGGGTGTGGCAACGCGTGATGCCGTCCGCTCTGAGAACCGACGCTCCAAGAACCCTAAGAACCCTTCTTGCAGCGGGGCGGCGAAGGAGATCAGCCCAAAGGTAGCCGCGAAGGAGAGTTGAAAACTCACATCCTGAAGCAATAACGGGTTGACCATGCACATGATGCCCGCGGTAAAAAATAACGAATTCACCCCTGCTTGCCGGCGACCGATCAAGTGACCACCAGCCGCCACCCCAGCCATGATCCACGCGCGGGTCACCGCCGCCGATCCCTCCACGAAGGCTGTATAAACCAATAAGACCGCCACGGTCAGGAAAGCACCCCAATAGGGCGAGAACCAGCGGGAAAACACCCACATCAGAAGCACGGCCAACACAGCCATATTAAACCCTGAGATGGCGATGATGTGCGCCACCCCGGTGGTTCGATAATCTTCTTTCAGGGTTTCGGGGAGGTAATTATCCATGCCGAGCAGGATGCCAGTGAGTAACCCCGCTTCGGGCTGCGGAAAAAGTTGAAAGATCGTTTCGCGAGCTCGCGCGCGCAGTCGAATCAACCCTTCACGTAATCGACTTCCGTATTTTTCACCGACCTTCTGCACGTGCAGCGGGTAGTAAACCACACTGTAAACATGGTGAATGGCCAGGTAATCTCGATATGAGACGTCGCCACGTGTGGAAGGCGCCTTCAGTTCAGCGGTGAATTGAAGCAGGTCGCCATAATGCCAATCGGTTTCGAGACCCATCTTCACCAAAACTTTGCCTTCGACTTTTTGAATGGAACCCATCCAATCGTCTGAGCGGGGATCGATCAACTCGAGCGCGTCCATCTGGTAGACGACACCGTCGTCCCTGCGATCGGGTGCGGCCGAAACCCAGGCAGTGACCATCCACTCGCCCTGTTCGTTGTGAACGGCAAGGTCGGTTGGGCGAAAATAGGGGGCGTTGAGTGCGGAACGCAGCCCACCGATCGCGAGGAACAAGCAAAGCAAAATTGGCGAAAAGGAAATATATTTTTGAAGCGTTTTGGAAACTCGGAAATGAAGTTTTAGATCAAGGAGTGATACAGTCAAGAAGATTGCAGTGGCAACTCCCCAGGCCAACCCGGGTAGATGCAGGAATTGGTCAAGAAGAATACCAAACAAAAAAGTAGCGGCGCACCACAACAAGGGCATGGCAAACCTGGGTCTATCTGAATTTAATCGGGATAATCCAGGGGGTTTTCTTGCGGTAAGCGAGGTATTCCTCTCCAAACTCAACGACCATTTTTCGCTCCTCAAAAAGGGAGCCAATCAGCAGGTAAACTGTGACTCCGATGGCGAAGGCGAGGAAGTTCCAGGTCATCATCGGCACGAACCATAAAAGCACCAGACCTAAGAAATAGATTGGATGGCGGCACCAAGTGTAAAAACCACCGGTTACAAGCCCACCTGAGAGTTTAATTGATGATTTCGCCCGCAAAGCCGACAACCCCAAAAAGTCAAACAAGCCACTTGCGCGCATAGTAACCGCCGCGCCAACCAATGCGACTGCCTGGATGAAGAGGGTGAGGTAGACCCAGGGCACAGAGAGGGTATAAATCCGCGCGTCTGGAAGCAGGACAATCAATCCAACATATGCCAGGGTTGTGGGGATGGACAATAATACATATCCCAGGCGATAGTAGCGCTGTCCTGGCTCGCCAAATTGCCGGCGCGCCCAGGCTTTCATGGACAATGAAGCCGTGAAAGAGTGAATGACTCCATAAACCACACCCGCGAGTAAGATCCACCAAAAACCGGTTGAATTCATAAAGACCCCTCTAGATGAAAGCTTTCCCCTAAAATGCCTGATATACAAATGGAGCGACAGAGTCTGTAAACAACGAAGCCAGGATTAATAAAAACATAACCACCAACAATAGGACCTGCTGTTTACCTGAACACGAGTACAGTTCTCGTTCTTCATTTTCGCGTCGCATTAATAAATCGAACCCCAATGCCAGCGCCAAAACCAGTAGCACCAATGGATTGGGCAGGTTAAGGGGTGACCAGGCGAGGATCGAGGTGGTTCCCTTAAAATAAGCAATGATGAGGTTTGAGTCTGGCATCACCCACTTGAACATGCCGGTGAAATACTCCCAGGCAATAGGTAGGGTCAAGCGGAAGGGTAGCCAGGCGATCGTAGCGAGTAAAAAAGTGATCAACATTCCCATAGCGCGTTGAAAGCGGGTTTGTTTGCTGAGGGGGATAGGCCTTTTGATCAACCCCAGCAACCGCTCGCCGACCAGGTAAAGTGCGTGCAAGCCGCCCCAAGCGAGCATGTTCCATGAAAGGCCGTGCCAAAGAGCGCTGACCAGCATGGTGACCAGCGGCGGAACAACCAGGGCGATGAACTTCCCTCGTTTAGCGAAACGGCGGGTGAGCGTCCACGAGAGTGGAAAATAAATGTAATCTTGCAACCAGCTGGAGAGGCTGATGTGCCAGCGCGTCCAGAATTCTGTAAAATTATGAGAAAAATACGGCAGTTTGAAGTTGATGTTCAACTCAATGCCAAACCAGAGGCTGACCCCCCGGACGATGGCCGTGTAACCTGCAAAATCATTAACCAGGGCGAAGGCGTACCCTAGCAACCAGAAAACCAGGTGCTGCCCGTCGAAATTTTGTGGTGTAACAAATGCGCCTTCCGGGATCATGCGAAACAACGCGTCAGCAAGGACGAGCTTGCGGAACAAACCCGTCAGGATCAACGACACACTCCGTTCAAGTAGAACACGATTAAAGGACAGCGGTTTTTCCAGCCTCGCAAGAAAGACACCGGCTCGTTCAACTGGGCCACTCAAAAGTTTTGGGAAATAGACAACGTATACCCAGAACTTCACCAGGTCACGTTCAGCCTTCAAGCGATCGTTGGAAACATCCAGCAGGTAGGAGATCGCCTGAACGACCAGAAAGGACAACCCCACAGGGACGAGGATATGTAAACCGTCTGAAATCTGGGCGATTCCAAACTTTTTCAGCAAACCTTGCAGTGCCGGAATGTAGAAGTCGTGATATTTGAAGAGGAAAAGAACCAGCAGGTTGATGGCGATGCCCACCGCGGTAAGTGCTTTTTTCCTGGTTTGAGAGGTTTCAACGCGGAGGGCCATCCAGAAATTCAACGCGCCAAAAGCAAGCAAAACCAAACTAAACTGCCAAGACCAGGTCGCGATGTAAGCAGTGGAAACCACCAGCAGCCAAAGGTTGCGCCACTTTTGTGGCAGTCGGCGAAAGATCACCGCGGCTAGAAGAGCGCAGGCCAGGTAAACCAGCGAGGTGACGCTCATGGCTGCACCATCGCTTTAAGGCAGACATCTTGTTGCGCGCACAACTTGACCAACTCGTCTGCCAGGTAACTAGAAAAGAGGGGGGCGCCTTCAAAGTTCAAATGATGGTCGTCCACCCGTCCGGTTCTGGGAATCAGGTCAGAGTCAACTCTCGGAATGAAGAATCCCCCGTTTAACTCGGTCAATTCTTTTATTTGCTCCAGAAACACCTGGTGAAGCGGCTCTCCACCAAAAAAATCATAATAGGTGGGGTAGATGGGCATCTCGGTAGTAAACACCCGCACCCCCCTCTCGCCGAGTGCCAGAATCCGCTCCAGGCTTGTCAATTTTTCAGGCGACGGCTTGTAATCTCGATAGCGGTCAAAGAGGATCTTTTGTTCGGGGTCTGTAGGATCGGTGCGCACATCCAGGTCTTGGCTGTAAGCGCGATCCGGTTCGTACCCCGCGGCGGTGGTTTCGCCATACCGATACAAGGTTCGTAGTATGGTGTCCGGAAAATCGTCCCGGCTCCAATTTCTGTACGGTAAAAAGAATTGCATTAAGTAAGAATTGTCAAATATCCAGGCTTCGAGAGATGGTTGCCCTAATTTATATTGAAACCAGACCGCGGTCTTGAATTGATCTGCCACGGATGTGTCAACCTCAACACCGTATTCGCGCATTTCCGTGAAATAAATAATCGCACCGGGGTGAAATTCTTCGACCAACAATTCAGCCAACACAGCGTTGGTGTCAATGTCCATGCCCTCCACGCCAAAGTTGAAAATGCGCAAGGGGGTATCGGAAGCTACGGTAAGCCGTTCCGAGAGAATTTGGGGGTCTACGCCGGTGTTAACGATGGAATTGCCCAACAGCAGCACATCCACGCCGCCGTTGGCAGCCACGAAATCCTGCAACTTGAACCATTTGATTTCAAACTGTGAATGAAAATTCCCAATCGAACGGATGGGCAGGTTTCCACGCTTCGAAGCCAGGCGGAGCCCAACTTCCGCAGTCAACAACAATAGCGCAACGATTAGAATCGCGATCAAGCCTGAAACAAGGAAAGAACGAGGCTTACGCCCGTTCTTTCCTTGAAGGTGGTCTTGATTTGTTGATGCACTCATGGTTTAGGTGGTTTTGGGGTTAGTCTTTCTTTTTCGCCAGGATGGCTTTTAAACGTGGGTGCGTCGCGTAAAATCCCCAATATTTTTCAGGCAGCATGGCGGCCAATTGGCACATCATTTCGTCCGTAAGCTCTTGCAATTGCCCTTCGCGGTTATCGCGATCCAAGACGGGGGCGGGAATAACCTTGCCGTATTCCACGACGATACGCGGCTTTTTGAAACGGAGCATTTGCGAAACTGAATCTTCAGTCCCCGAAATAGCGACAGGGATGATCGGCACCCCCGCCCGCAAAGCCAGCAATGCCGCGCCCGGCTTACCTTCCAGAAGCTCGGCGGTGGTACTGCGCGTTCCTTCAGGGGCGATCCCCACGGCTTTACCTTCTTTAAGGGCTTCCACCGCGGTGCGGAAAGCGCCGAAATCAGCGGTCTCCCGGTCCAGCCATATTCCCTGGGCGGTGATGATGAACCAGCGGATCAGGGGGTATTTAAGATACTTGGTGGTCACCAGGGCGGTCATTTCAGGCCGGTTGGGCGTCATGAATAGGACGGGGATATCCATTCGGCTCATGTGATTGGTTGCGATCAACAACCCGCCCGTCAGGGGGATGTTCTCGACGCCCTTGACCTCGGTTCGCGTCAATCTTTTGAGCAGCCAACTGATGATCCTGCGTAGTTTGTGAGGTTTCATGCAACCACCGTTCGATTATTCTTGAATCTGGTTTTGGACCGTCTTTTCGGCAGCCAATTTCTTCTCGAGGGCTTTTTCCTTGCGGTGTTTTAACCATTCGACCAAGATTGGAATAACCGAGATCAAGATGATCGCCACCGCGACGAGGGAGAAATTGTCGCGCACAAAGGGAATTTCAGCAAAGAAATATCCAGCAAAGAGGGTGACAGCCGGCCAGACGATGCCGCCAATCACGTTGTAAGAAATAAAATGACCGTAATTCATCTTACCGATGCCGGCCACAAAGGGCGCAAAGGTACGGATGATGGGCACAAAGCGGGCCAGGAAGATGGCTTTTCCGCCATGCTTTTCATAGAATGCGTGGGTGCGATCGAGGTATTCTTTCTTGAACAACCGGCTTTTTTGGGTAAAAACCTTGGGGCCAACAAAACGCCCGATCCAATAATTGGCAGTGTCGCCCAAGATCGCCGCAATAACCATCAAAACGTAGAGTAGTTTGATGTCTAGAACACCGGTCATTTTTGACAAGGCCCCCGCCGCGAAGAGGAGAGAGTCGCCGGGCAAGAAGGGGGTCACCACCAAACCAGTTTCGATAAAGATGATGAAGAACAGAATGCCGTACGTCCAAAGCCCAAAATTGCTCAAAATTTCAGCCAGGTGCACATCAATATGCAGCACAAAGTCAATCACGAATTTGATCATTTCAATAAAAGTCATTTTTAGCCCTTAAAGTTTTTTAGTGTGCTAATTTTACTCTACACTTTGGTCTGTCAGAAGTGGAATCATAGGTGGGGTTTGTTCAAGTCGCAAACGCCGGTTCATTAAAAATAGACCCACCATAAGCAACATAAATATCGCAGCCATCACGGCGGAAGAAATCCACGTTGGCAATGTCGGCATTTCAACCTTTAAGGTGGCGAGATTTTCCGACAAGGTGCCTAATACCGCGAATAAATTCCACAAGCCGTGGACAATCACGTTAACCAGGTAGGTTAACCCCACTCTGACGTAATTTCCGTCCCGCCAGGCGCTCACCAACGCCCATCCCATCAAACCGGATGTGAGAATGTGAAGCAGACCCGTGCCAACCCTGCCGATGACTGTGAACCACCAGGCTTCGCCAGGCACGGCTAGAATCGAGGTCGTACTTTCCACAAGGGCAAATGCCGCCCCGCAAAGCAATCCGGCAGAAAACCCCTCCGCTACGGTCAAGTTACGTTTGATAAAGAACCATAAAGCCAGTGGTTTGAAAGCCTCTTCCATGAGCGGAATGAGGAGGGTCACGAAAACCAAACCAGCAACCACTACCTGGGGTTTCTGTATCAAGGGCAACAACTGTTCGCTTAGAATTGTTAAGTCTTGCGGGTCAAGCATCACTTGAGTTTGAAGTTGCATCAAGAAAGGCGTAAATTCCGGTTGTTGCGCCAACCATGCCCCGCCGAAAAGCACCAGAAGCGCGATCGCCATCAGTTCAAAAAAGATGATGATCGTCATCGTGAAATTTATCTCAAAATTGATAAGTCCCCACTGCCATTGAAGACTGCCAGCCGGTAATCGGTTCCGTCCGAATTCGACAAACCACCAAATCGGAATCACAACCAAAATTATGGAAACCAGAGCGAACCACAAGGATGGATCCTGTCTGTCAGAAATATTCCTGCCGAGGAAAGCCAGCCCAACCATGGGGATCAAAGCCAGGGAAGCAAATCCAAAATTGCGGGGTGATTGCGAGTTGGTTGCTGGTTTGCGTGCCAGTCGACGGATCGAAAGCACGATGGAGGGCAGTGTGATCAACCCAAAGAAAATGCACAACCAAATCAATAAAACCATCTGTTTGCGTGAGGCCTCGTCTAATGGTGTCACAGACTCGCCAAACAAGATCAATGCACCCAAAGCCGCAGCAGCCGCCAGTCCGCTGACCAAACCCACGAGACTTATCACCAATTGAAAAACCGAAGGGAGATGCGTTTTCACTGGCGCAGGTTGCATCTTATCGCTCCACGATGGTTATCGAGATCAATGGGTCAGCCTGGAATAAAACCTGGTCGAAGTCGGGGTTACGGGGACGCAAGGATTCGAGCACATCCATGCCTTCGATAACCTGTCCGAAAATGGTGTATTTGCCGTCAAATTCTGGGATCGCGGTGTAGGTCAAAAAGAACTGGGACCCGTTGGTGCCTTCTCCACTGTTGGCCAGCGCCACCCGGCCGGGCTGGTCAAATCGTAGTCCTGGGCTGACCTCATTGGTGAACTGGTAACCAGGTTTGCCAAACCCTGACCCCGTGGGATCCCCGGTTTGCGCGAGGAATCCTGGGATCACCCTATAGAAGGTGGAAGCATCATACCAACCTTCATCTACCAGGAAGATAAAACTCGTGACGGCCATTGGCGCGATCTGTGGAAAGAGCTCGATCACAATCTCACCTTTTTCAGTTGTAAGAGTGGCGATGTATTCTTTCCCCGGATCGAGGGTTATAACCGGGCAAGCATCATAGGCACGGTCTGGAAGTTTAAAATATTCCACCACGTTCACAAGACTGCTGAGGTCCCACCATTTATCATAATAGGCTTTATTAAAAAAAAGCGCCGGTGAGTGGTTCATCCCCGATTCCTGAGAAACCTGATCGGCAGACTTGACGATTTCAACAACTTTTGAACTTTCAAGGTCATTCCCAAATTGATCCACGTCCAGGTCGAGATCCCCTGCTTGTTGAACAAGCCAGTTAACAAATTCAGTTTTGGAGAAACCAACCCACGTATTACGCATGGAATAGAGAATGTCATGCATCTGCCAGTACTGATCCTGCAAACCGGCAGCCTCAGCGGCTTGGGCAGCGAGCAGCGCCTTGTCATTTTCACTGGTCAGAAGAAGGTAGCGATGGACCACCCTGACATCCTCGGGGAACCGCTCCTGTAAGGCTCGAAGGTTAAGCCCTAATCCGGCGCAAATCGAACATTGAAAATCAGAATAAAAATAAACTGTGACCCTGGCATCTTCAGGTCCGTAAACCCAGTCGTCTTCACTTGGGAAAGGAATCAATTCATCTATATTCGGTGGCAGTTCAGGTATTACGGGGGAAACTTCGCATACCGCCGGGGGACTTTGAGTGAAGCTAATTGTCGGCTGCATGCTGGGTTTGGCGGTTGGAGTACTGGTGGGGGTGGCCGTGTAGGTGGCTTCAGATGTGCGCGTGGGTCCAGTCAGGGTCGGGTTAGGCACATTGGTGGCTGGTGCCGCGCGCAGCCAAGATTGGCAGGCGGTCAGCAGGATCGCGGTGATTAAAACCAAAAACAATAGGTCTTTTCTTGGCCTGTTTTTCATATCAATTTTTCTCCAGATATTCGAGGATGGCCTGCCGCAGGTCAAATTGCACCTGACTTGGTGGCTGGGAAGCATCGATCACCTTCCAACGGTTTGGTTCGGCTTTGGCCATTTCGTGATACCCTGCTCTAACACGCTGATGAAATTCCAATCTCATGGCGTCCAAGCGATTCCATTCGCCTCCACCAGAAGTGCGGCGGTTCAACCCTTCTTCCACATCCACGTCCAGTAAGAGGGTCAGGTCGGGGGTCAGCCCGCTTGTGGCAAACGCCAGGATCTGTTTGAGCACATTCAAATCCAATCCGTGCCCGTATCCCTGGTAAGCCAGGGTTGAATCGGCGTATCGGTCGCTTATCACCACGATGCCCTTCTCGAGATTAGGGCGAATGACCTCGGCTACGATCTGGGCTCTGGCAGCGCAAAAGAGGAGAATCTCAGTGCGCGGGTTCATCATTGTGTTGTCCATACGCATGATCACCTGGCGAATCTGGTCGCCGATGGCTGTTCCCCCAGGTTCGCGGGTGGTAACAACTTCAAATCCGCGTTGGCGAATGAATTCGGCCAGTTCACAGATTTGCATGGATTTTCCACTGCCTTCGGGTCCTTCTAGCGTAATGAACATGCTTCCCCTTTATTCCCTGAAGATACGAACCCTGCGATTGGGATCCTTGCCGTATGAATGCGAAACGAGATCAGCCTGCCGGGCCATATCGTGCTGGATGCGCCTCACATTGGCTGTCGCTGGTGGAAGATCAACCCATCGCTGCCCATTCGTCACCGCCTGGATGGCTGACTCGGTCTGGCGGGTGACTTCCTCAAAATTCGCGGTGATGTTATCACCGGGCAAACTGAACACCTCGGCCAAAGATTGTTCGATTTGGTTTATGGTGTTGGCTCGTAGCACATAAATGGGTACACCTCTTGCTTCAGCGTCGATGATCGGTTGCTGGCGTGAACGGTAATAAGCGCGCAAGGTCATCACGATGTCAGCTTCTTCGATATCGCGGGCAATGTAAGCCGGCACACCCAGACGCTGCGCCGCCTGCTGCATGCGGTTGCGCGCCACACCGTATGGATAGATCTTCACCACCCGGGCGGTGTTACGTGTGGCAGAGGATGGAGGGAAGTTTTGATTGTACGTTTCCGGCTCTAAAGAAACTTCGGGACGTTGGCGGTTGGTAACATGCTCCTGGTTTTGTTCCATGCGTTTTGAGTCACCGGGTGTTTGGTAGGTTCGGCGTGTACCCTGTGCCATTCCACGGGTTCCGGCAGGTTTGGTGGCTTTTTCGATGTGGATCTCGTCCTTGTTGTCGCGCCAACGAATCTCGGGGGTCACCGGATATCCGCGCACAAGAGTGTCTACGACTTCGGCCACATCAGGGTGAACGGCCACCTTGTCGCGATCTTGCAATTCCACAAGAACGTCAAAGGTCGGTGGAGAGCGGCGTTCAAGCACTGTTTTTTGTGTTCCACGGCGCCGGGCTTCTTCATCAGAAAGGGTGACCGATTCGATGCCACCGATCAAATCTGAAAGGGTTGGGTTTAGCAGCAGGTTTTCGAGGGTTCTTCCGTGAGCGGTAGCCACCAGTTGCACACCACGTTCGGCAATCGTGCGGGCGGCCATAGCCTCCAGCTCGCGGCCAATTTCATCAATGATGATCACCTCTGGGTTGTGATTCTCCACCGCCTCGATCATCACCTCGTGTTGCAGCGATGGGGTAGCTACTTGCATGCGCCGAGCTTTGCCCACTGCGGGGTGCGGCACATCGCCGTCTCCGCCGATCTCGTTGGAGGTATCTACGATGATGACCCGTTTTTTCTCAGCCAGGATGCGCGCGGATTCGCGCAGCATGGTGGTCTTGCCGATGCCTGGTTTTCCGAGCAAGAGGATGCTCTTGCCTGATTCCACAAGGTCCTGGATGATATCAATGGTGCCGTAAACCGCCCGACCCACACGGCAAGTGAGACCTACAATGGTGTTGTGCCGATTGCGAATGGCCGAGATGCGATGCAAAGTGCGCTCGAGGCCTGCGCGATTGTCGGCGTCAAATTCGCCGATGCGCGAGACCACAAAATCGATGTCCGTCCGTCCAATTTCTTGGGGGCTGAGTTCAACTTCTTCTTTGACGAACCGGGCGATCGGCAGCCTTCCCAGGTCAAGAATGATCTCAAGAAGGCTGTCGCTGTTGTTGGCTTCTTTGACCGCTTCCACAATTCTCGTGGGAAGAACAGTCATTAAGATATGTAAATCGTCAGTGATCCTTTTTTGTGTCATAAGAGCCTTTAACCCTAATTTTAGCTTTGTTTCACGGCTTTCGTAGCGATTTCGCCTGGAGCATATTTTGCACAATGGGGGTGCTGGGTTCGATTTGCCGGTTGTCTTTCATTTGGCGTTGGCTTGCAGTTACCCCGTTACGCTGCAGGATGGCAAGGTGTTTAACCAGTAAAGTGAAGTGATCGGAAGACTCGGCGCCCAGATTTTGAAGAGCGTCCAGCAGCCAGGCCTGGTAGGAGCGCACTTGCAGATACACTGGTTGCCCTAGTTCGGCAAATTGTGCCGCCAGGTCAGTTAAGAGTGGTTGCAATTCGGTTGCCGCCGGGTGGATCAATGGTTTCAGGTAAATTCCCTTTGGGCCATTTGCGCATTCCACATATGCCAGTAACTCTTGTTCCTTGCGGTAAACCAGGCGGCGAGACCCGCCATTGGTCAATCCTTCCGCGGCTTGGACGATGGGGGGGACAAGGGATTGATAAAGAACCCTGATCGCGCTTTCGTCACCGGGTTGGGCGATCTTCCAAAACTTATCTGTCGCGCGGCTCGAGTCACCTCCACGCGGAAGGCGCCAGGCGGCTTCCCAACCGTAGGGCGTGAATCCAGCTTTGCGCAAGGAGTCAAAAAGTCGTGAACTTTCTTCCAACTCGACCAGTACGTTAACCGCGCCCATTTCACCAGACTGGCTGCAAAGGGTATCCCACAGCGCTGGCAAGCCCTGTTCGTCCGCCAAATTTTGAGCGATCAAGAAGGTGAAGTGCGCGGATTTTTCATCTGCCTGGTGTGTAACCTGGCAGAACCATTGCGGTCGCGACTCTGCGTTTTCAACCACTGCCGTGAAACTTTCAGCGCCAGCAGAAAACCGCGTGGTCAATGCCGCGGGCCCAATCGGGTTTCCGTGTGTGAGTTGGCGGTTCTTGTTAAGGCAGATCAACCGGCTGCGATTTCGTAATAATGAAGGAAGATCATACCAGGCGAGCGGTCTGACAATTATTGGGACATCTCCACAAAATAACGATGGAAGCGGTTGTCGCGGGTTAACTCAGGGTGAAAGGAAGTGGCCAGCAACTTGCCTTGTCTGGCCGCCACGATCCTGCCGCCCTCCAGGGTGGTGAGCACCGATACCCCGGGGCCAACCGATTCGATCAAAGGCGCGCGGATGAACACCGCGTGGAACGGAACGGAAGTTTTGGTGGAGGGATTCAGAAAATCTACGTTCAAATCCACTTCGAAACTGTCCACTTGTCTGCCAAAAGCGTTACGTTCGATCACGATATCCATGAGTTCAAGGAGGGGTTGAGGCCGGCGGGCATCCTTTGCCAGGAAGATCGCCCCCGCGCAAGTTCCCCAGATCGCGTGTTCCGCGCCAAACTGCCTGAGTGGTTCAATCAAGCCATACGCTGTGGCCAATTTGCCAATGGTTGTAGATTCTCCGCCTGGTATGATCAAACCATTCAAACCATTAAGGTGGCCAGGTAAACGAACCTGAACCACTTCAACTCCCAACGATTCAAGCATGACCTGGTGTTCCGCGAAGTCTCCCTGTAGTGCCAGGACGCCGATTTTCATAGTGGTGTTACCAACCTCTGGTAGCGATCTTATCCGTTTCGGGCATGGAAGAGATTTGCCGTCCGACCATGGCCTCGCCAAGGTTGCGGCTGACTTCTGCCAGGATGGCGGGGTCTTTGTAGTGAGTGGTGGCTTTGACGATGGCCGTAGCGCGCTTGGAAGGGTCACCGGATTTGAAGATGCCGGATCCCACGAACACACCATCCACGCCCAGTTGCATCATCAGGGCCGCGTCCGCGGGGGTGGCAATGCCGCCCGCTGCGAAATTGACCACTGGCAGACGCCCAAGTTTGCGTACTTCAACGAGCAGTTCATAAGGGGCGCCGATTTCCTTGGCAAACGCCATCACTTCTTCTTCGGGCATGTTTTGAAGTTTACGAATTTCACCTAAAACGGTGCGCGCGTGGCGCACAGCTTCAACCACGTCGCCAGTGCCCGCTTCGCCCTTGGTGCGGATCATGGCGGCACCTTCACCGATGCGGCGCAAGGCTTCGCCCAGGTTGCGGCAACCGCACACGAAGGGGACTTTGAAATCGTGTTTGTAAATGTGATGGGCTTCGTCCGCGGGGGTGAGCACCTCAGATTCATCGATGTAATCCACGCCGATGCTTTCAAGGATCTGGGCTTCGACAAAATGACCGATGCGGCATTTGGCCATCACCGGGATGCTGACGGTCTCCATGATCTTCTGGATCATGTCGGGGTCGCTCATGCGGGCGACACCACCGTCCGCGCGGATATCGGCTGGCACGCGTTCGAGAGCCATCACGGCGCAAGAACCGGCGTCTTCAGCGATCTTGGCGTGGTCCGCGTTGACCACATCCATGATCACGCCACCTTTAAGCATTTGCGCTAATCCCTTTTTTACCTCAAACGATCCCGTTTTTTGTTCCATGGTCTTGCCTCCTGAATGGATGCTCTTCATTTACATTGAAGAGAATATCATGGTGCAACGTGATTCTACCACGCCCGCCAAAGGGCGGCAACAAAACAAAAAAAGACCTGCCAAGGAAAGCTCCTGGCAGGTCTTTTCGTTCTCTATTGAAATTAATTGATCTTTTCGAATTTACTACCCAGCGCGCCGCAGACCGGGCATTTTTCGGGAGCCACGCGGGCATGTGTGTATCCGCAGACGGGACAAATATAATAATCGTAGGTGTCGCCGGGTTTGCCCAGAGAGGCGAGGGCTTCTCGATATAACGCCTCATGGACTTTTTCAGCCTCGTTGGCCCATGTGAAACTGCGCAGCGCTTTGGCATCACCTTCCGCTTCGGCATCTTTAATAAAGCCGGGATACATCTCAGAGTTCTCGTAATGCTCCCCCTCGATTGCGGCTTTCAGGTTCTCTTCCGTGGTTTTTACTTCCCCGGCGGTGCGGAAGTGGGTGAGGGCGTGTACGGTTTCAGCGGCAGCCGCGGCGCGGAACAGTCGGGCAACCTGTGGGAAGCCATCCTCATCCGCTTTTTTCGCGAAAGCGAGGTATTTGCGGTTTGCCTGACTCTCGCCGGCAAATGCGGCCATCAGATCATCGTAAGTTTTAGACATGCTGTTTTTCTCCTATTCCCTAGAAATAATACTTAATTTTATACCACTTTTCGATGCCTTATTTTAACCCACAATTCGGCGAATTTTGATACTTTAAGTCATTTTTGTTCACGCCAACGACCATTGAATTACCCCTTGACAAGGCTGTATACAATGATACAATCATACAAAGATACAATGTGATCAACAAATTGCATCAGGAGGAACAAATGTGAAATCACTTCATTTCAACCTGGATTTTCGCTCAGGGGTCCCCAGTTACATCCAGATCGTGGAGCAGGTCGAGGGTTTTTTGGCAGACGGCGAACTCAAGCCTGGCGACCAACTTCCCACGGTCCGGCAACTGGCTTCAGAGTTGAGGGTCAATTTCAACACCATAGCGCGGGCATACCGCATGCTCGATGAAGCCGGATTGATCTCGACCCAACAAGGGCGGGGAACCTTTCTGCTCGACCAACCCTCCGCGGAAGCTGTGCAGAAATTGAAACAGGAGTCCCTTGAGATCCAAATCCTTCGCTTCCTCAAGAACCTGGCGAAACAAGGTTACGACATTGAGACATGTGAACAATCTATTGAGCAAACCTTTCGGCTTTGGCGGCAAGGCAAGCTCGAAACTGAAATGGAAACGGACAACTAAAAACGAGGATAACAATGAGACCAAAAACCAATTACAACTCAAATCAAGAAAGTAATAATAGCGACGGCACCAATCAAAACCTGACCCCATTCACCAGCCCGATGAAAGCAAAGAGTGCAAACATGGCAGATCAGCACATCAACGGCGTATCCATGACCATCCTGATCCTTTTCATTTTGATCGCCACCGCTGGCGCAGTGATCATGGATACTCTGCATGTGAAGGATGCCATCATCTTCGCAGTATTCGTCCCCATCATGGTGATCGGTTTTTACCTGTTTTTCGCCATCCAGGTGGCACGTCAATGGGAAAAAGCGGTGGTATTACGCCTGGGCAGGATCCACGGACTTCGGGGACCCGGGCTTTTTTGGATCATTCCAATTTTGGATACCATTAGTTCGTGGATCGATCAGCGTGTAATGGTGACCCCGTTCTCGGCTGAAAAGACTTTGACCCGCGATACTGTTCCAGTAAATGTGGACGCGGTGCTTTTTTGGCTGGTGTGGGATGCCGAGAAGGCCGCCCTTGAAGTGGAAAATTACCGCTCTGCTATCGCCTGGGCCAGCCAGACCGCGCTGCGCGAGGTCATCGGCCAAATGACACTGGCAGACATCCTGGTGGGGCGCGCCAAAATGGACGCCGACCTGCAACGCATTATCGATGAACGTACCACTCCCTGGGGCATCACCGTTCAAAGCGTTGAGATCCGCGACGTGATCATCCCCGCCGACCTGGAAGATGCCATGTCGCGCCAGGCTCAGGCCGAAAGGGAACGCCAGGCGCGCGTCATCCTTGGTGAATCTGAAATGCAGATTGCGGCCAGTTTTGAAGAAGCTTCCAAAGCCTATATTAACAATCCCACGGCTTTGCACCTGCGCGCCATGAACATGCTCTTTGAAGGCCTCAAAGAAAAGGGAGCGCTTGTGATCGTACCTTCCAGCGCGGTGGACACAATGAATCTGGGCGGAATCTCAGGCATCACCTCCCTGGCCCAACAGAACATGCCGAAGAAATAATTTACACCCTCGCCAGGCAGGGGCATCCCTGCCTGGCTCATTAAGGATAATGAAATGAATAATTTTGATATTTCCAAGATCCAACAATTCCTGCCTTTGCTCATCCCGATCATCGTCCTTCAATTCGGACTGATGGTGGCGGCGCTGGTGGACCTGATGAAACGCGAAAGAACCAGGGGGCCAAAGTGGGCATGGATCCTGGCGATCGTGTTTGTTAATCTATTTGGTTCGATCGCTTATTTCTTGTTCGGGAGAAAAGAATGAGCGCCATCACTTTGCACTCCCTCACAAAAACCTACGGAAACGTCCGCGCCCTGGACGAACTGGACTTGCAGGTGGAGGAAGGCTCGGTTTTTGGTTTTCTCGGGCCGAACGGCGCGGGTAAAACCACCACCATGCGCATCCTGGCTGGGCTTGCCCGACCGACCTCTGGGATGGTCAGCATCGCTGGGATGACACTTTCGAAAAATGGCGCGACCCCCAAAGCCTTGATCGGCTACCTACCTGAGGAACCCGCTTTCTACCCCTGGATGAGCCCCACCGAGTACCTCGATTTCGTCGGGCGGATTTTCGGCTTGAGCACGCTAGAGCGCAAAGCCCGCACCACTTTACTCCTTGAACAATCTGGATTAATAGAAGTTGCCAAACGCCACATTGGCGGTTTCTCACGCGGCATGCGCCAGAGGTTGGGCATCGCCCAGGCCCTGGTCAACCATCCCAGGATCCTGCTGCTCGACGAACCGGTCAGCGCATTAGACCCCGCCGGTCGCAAGGAAGTGCTCGAGATGATCGAAAACCTCGGCAGCGAATGCACCGTGGTGATGTCAAGCCACATTCTGGCCGATGTGGAGCGCGTGTGCGACACGGTAGGGATCATCGATCATGGAAAATTGGTGACTCAAGACAAGAAAGTAGCGCTGTTGGAGCGATACGCCATCCCTGCTCTGGAGCTGACCGCCAACAACGGACAATCCGCGCAGATGCCAGGTTGGCAGAAACGCCTCGAAAGCCTGCCCAATGTTACCGGAGTGAGCACTTCGGGTTACACCTTTCACATCGCGGTAAAGCGTGTTGAAGTAGCCCAGAGAGAGATTCTGCAAGACGCGCTCGACCACCAGATCCATTTTGAGAAATTGGAAGTGGTCAAACCGTCTCTGGAAGACATCTTCATGCAATTGGTCGGGAGTCAAAAATGAACTTTTTAACCGCATTTTCTAAAGAATTTCTCGAACAGCGCCGCAGCCGAAAACTATTGGTGGTCATGGTTGTGCTGGTGCTCTTCGGCATGACCTCGCCGCTCATGGCAAAAATGATCCCCCAGATCATGACACTGGTGCCCGGCGGTGAATCTTTTGTTGGCTTGATCCCCGAGCCCACCATTCAGGACGCGGTCGCCCAATACGTGAAGAACGTCACCCAGTTTGGGATTTTGTTGGTTCTGGTTCTGGGGATGGGCGCGGTGGCAGCCGAAAAAGACAAGGGCACAGCTGCCATGGTGATCTCCAAGCCGATGTCTCGGACAGGTTTTTTGTTGGCCAAGTTTTTCGCCCTGTCATTGACCTTCACGTTGGCGCTGATTGTGGCCGGAGCGGCCTGTTACTACTACACTTTTTATCTTTTTGGCAGTCTGCCCGCCATCTCGTGGCTGGCGCTGAACGGTTTGATCCTGGTTTACCTGGTCACTTACGTGGCCATCGCGCTCTTTTTTTCCACGTTGACCCGCACCCAGTATGTGGCAATAGGTCTGTCTTTTGGAACTTTGATCCTGTTTGGTGTCTTGGCGGGCTTCCCTGGCCTGGCGGACAAACTGCCCTCGGCGCTGATCTCCAATGCCGCGGCGCTCATGGCAGGTCAATCCTCGCTGCAATGGACAGGACTATGGGTCAGCCTCGCGTTGATCGCGGTCTGCCTGACTGGCTCCTGGTTGGTCTTTCGCAGACAAGAACTCTAATTTTTTTTGTTTCACGTGAAACATGAACCGGGGGGTTTAAATTGTTTCACGTGAAACATTACATTGTTACTTCAAAACGAACACTTCCTGTTTTCATTAAAAAAGCATATACTCAGCCTGTATTGTTACATCAGGAATTTTGATGTTAAATCTTGGTTCATAAGGATATAAAATGGCATCGAACATTGGATTATTAGTCACTTACGTCCTCTCGATTTTGATCATGATCGGGTTGCCTGTAGCGCTGGCGTTCATCGTAACTCGCCGCTTTAAGGTTTCTTGGTGGGCGATCTTAACTGGCGTGGTCGTTTTTGCGGTCTCGCAAATGCTGCAAATCCCGGTGTTACAAGGGCTCGCGAAATTATTCCAAAACGGCACGCTTCCGGTTCCGGCAGAAAACTGGTTGCCGATCTTTAACAGCCTTTTGATCGGATTTATGGCTGCTTTGTTCCAGGAATCCATGCGTTACCTGGGGTTCTGGATCATGCGCAAAAAGACAAAACGATTGCCCTCCGCGGTGGGAGTAGGCATCGGCCACGGTGGTTTTGAAACCCTCACGCTCGCGCTTTGGCCTTTTTGGCCCGTCTTTGGTGGCGCTCTTTATCAGTTAATCCAGATCGTTTTTTACAATCCGGGTGTGCAACTGGCCAAAGGCATCGCCAGTGACCAGGTTCAGTACGCTTTGGCGATGATCTCGCAATTCTGGACCAACCCCTGGCACCTCGGCTTGCTTTACGGCGTGGATTCGATCATCAGTATTTCCACTCAAATATTATTGGCGATCCTGGTCTGGAAAGCCGTTCGCTCCCACAATTTCTGGTGGTTTGTGCTGGCATTCTTCTACCACATCCTCGTGATCGGGATCAAAAACTTCCTCCAATACAATGGTTGGGGTTCTTGGGCGGTGGAAGGTATTTTGGCGATCTTCCTGCTCGCCAACCTCTATATGATCTACTTCTTCTGGAAGGAAGCGTCTGACCTCCGCGCTGAAAAGAGTGTTGACTCTGAATCCGATTCAATTGATGAAGATGAAGACGATGAGGAATACGAAGAAGAAGATGATGATGATTTTGAAGACGAAGAGGATGATGATTTTGAAGACGAAGAGGATGAGGACGATGAGGATGACGAGGAAGAAGTCGTCGCTAAAAAATAATCGTAATTTATTGTTGAGAAGAAAAACGGCCGAATTTCGGCCGTTTTTTTGTTATTTACAGATATAAGCGAGTACTTTTCCAACATCGTCGTTCATTATGATCGAAAGACATTTATTTTCAACATATTCACCAACGTGGATCAGCCTCAGACAATTCTCTATCTTTGGGTCAGCGGTAATCCATTCCAGCAGGTGATTGGGAAGTTCGTTGAAAAAGGATTCATTGAAGGTCGTTTTTGGGTCATCCAGTTGCAGCGCGAGTGGGTAGATCTGCGCTTCCAACAGGTCCTGGAAGAAGTGTGTTCCCAAAGAAGGTTCTGGTGGAAGACCGTAGTGTTCTCCGGCCAGCTCCACCAGCGCTTTTGCATGGTAAATGTCACCATAGGCAATTGGAACTCCCAAGTCAGAATTGGAGCTTCCCCAACGCCCAGGGCCAACGCAGATAAAGCGTTCGTTTTGCAATGCATCATTGGCGCGTCCGATCGCGCGGGCCAATTCTACTCGTTCGGTGTTGTTATCCAGCGCAAAATAGGCTTTGGCGTCAACATAGATGACGTAATTAATCCGATCGATCTTCCCCCGCGGAACCATGAATTCTGTGGAAAAGATGATCTCTTTCTCGCTTAAATTTGTCGGCAGTCGCTCCAGCTCGCTGTCGCTTAAGCGGCTTTGCGGACGGCATTGCAGCATGGTGATGCCCAATTTGGGTTGAAGGCCGACGTCCGGTTTGACGCTCAGGGTAAATTCCACATCCACGGGGGAGTGGTAGGCGTATTCCAACGCGCGCAAGATGGTTTTCATGCGGCTGGTGAAGGGCGTGCGTTGCAACAAGACATCGAAAGTCAAAACCAAATCTTTGGGATTCTTGATCACCAGGCTGCGGATGGTTTCAAAATAGCCGCCTTCATCCGTCTGGGCAATATAGCGCAACGGAGGATAGTCCGCGTCTAAAATATCCGTTACTGGTAGGGTGGTGAAGTTGTTGTGTTTCAGATCGATCACGTCGACAAATTGTTGCGAATAGCGGCGCACGTTGCCGGGATCGTTACTGGGGCGCAATAACGGGTGGCTGAGCGCCACCAAGCGGGGATAGTCATTACCCACCCGGTCCACGGCGCGGGTGCCCAATCCCCACACCAGCCGGACAAAGCCGTCTTCGGCGACAATTTGTGGAGCCCATCGGTAGAGGTTGCGGCTGAACGCCACGCCGGCGGCGTGGGGCATGAGGTAATCACCGTAGCGCTCTCCTTCAACAATCTGAATGAGGAGCGCCATGCGTTCATCGTAATCCTGCAAACCTTTGCTGCGCCGGTAAAGAAGTGCGTTTGGATTAAAAATGCTGGCGTAAATTTGGGCGATCGCGTTGGTAAGCGACCTCAGGTTTTCTTCAAGGCTGCCCTGGTTGGGGCAGAAAATACTTTCGTATTTTCCGGCGAAAGCGGTGCCAAAACTGTCTTCGAGAAGACTCGAAGATCGAACGATTAGAGGTTGTTTGCCCAGCTTGATTAACATGGTTTGGAGTTGGTCCAGGATGTAAGGTGGGAATGTGCCCGTCTTGAATTCCTCTTCGATCCTTGGGTAGTCGGCACGCATTTCGTCTTCGGTCTTGTATTTTTGGTCGTTCCAGCCGATCAAGCCGTTGATCGACATAAAAGTATAAAGTTCGTCAGAACCTATGAAAAAAGATTCGGGGATTGAAATGTTGGCGCATTCACCCAGGTCGGGGGAGTTCTTGAGAATGTGCTGTGCGAGGAGCATACCCGCGGCTTTTCCGCCGATGCGCCCCGCGCCGATCTTGCGCCTTCGAATCTCGGCGAGGTCGCTTACTGTCAGCCATTCCTTGGCAATGTTGATGTAGCGTAAATGGTCGCTAATCAGAGACCGAATCAAGACTACTTTGGATTCTTCCAGGCGAGCGATCAGTTTCGAGCGGGTCTCTGCTGGCATATTTTCGATGGTCAGTGCCTGCTCAAAAACTAAATCCAGGGGGGCTAGCTCGGGGTTGATCGATAGATGTTGTTCGGTAGGAATAACCCCTTTTTCGAGAAGCACTTCGCTGATCATGCTTTCGAGTAATTCGAGTGGCAAATGACGGCTGAACAAGAGGTCAGTCAATTGTTCACGTAAAATCGTTTTCCGCAACTCCCACGTCTCGGCTGGTTCCTGATAAACCGGGTCGTCTATTCCCTCCAGTTTTTGGGTTTGAACTGCTTCATTAAGCACCTGTGCTTCAAATTCTTTCTTATCGACGATGCCGCGATTAAACAATTCAACACGCATGCGTGAGCGAATCCTAGACCCGAGGATGGGATATTGACCCAGGGCGAGGGTGATGCTAAGTAATCGTTCGGAAGAGTTGGGGAGAAAATCCATTGTATTTATTTCTAGAAATAATTATTTTCCGGGAAATGATTTCCCCTCTCGTTGAGAGAGGGGAGTGTGGTCGTCAGTGTCTGCGTGTTTAGCCTAAATGCATGGGCATGATGACATGAGTATAATTTTCGTCACCCACAGGCTTGATCACGCCGGGCGTGTTGTTGGCGTTGGTTTCAAGCGCAACGTTGGGGGATTTAACCACATCCAAAACTTCGCGCAAGAATCGAACATTAAAGGCGATCAATAATCCGGTTCCTTCAATATTGGCTTCCATCTGAATGTCGCTTTTACCAGTCTCTTCGGTGAGGGCGCTAATCTCAACTCTGCCAGCACCGTTCTCTTCGGGAATGACGTTCAAGCGCACCACATTATTGCCTTCTCGAGCGATGATCTCCGCTTGTTTGCAAGCCTTTAAGAAGGCGGGAGTCGAAACCGTAGTGCGGGTCTTGTAATTGTGTGGGATGATGGCGCGGAAATCAGGGAAGTTGCCATCTATCAGTTGTGAAACCAACTCAGCATCTTTGAGGTGGAAAATGACCTGCCCGCGGCCCTGGGGCACCACCATGGTAACCGCTTTATCGGTGTCGGTGGCGATGCGTGCCAACTCGCTCATCGCCCGGGCGGGGATGATGATCGAGAAATTCTGGCTGACCGGGTTCGAAAGAAGTTCTTTGCGCACTGAAATGCGGAAACCATCTGTGGCGGCCAGGGTGATCTGGTTGTCTTGTACTTCCATTTTCACGCCCTGCAAAACGGGTCGGGCTTCATCCGCGGAGGCGGCGAAAGCCACCTGTTGGATCATTTCCTTAAAATCGACGATGTTTAAGTCCACGCCTTCCGTCAGGTCAGGCACCGGGATGGGCGGGAAGTCTTGCGCATCAATACCCTTGATATCGTGAACCGAACTGTTGCAGACCAGGTTGATCGTCTGGGTGCGTGTGTCGAGCGTTAATTGAACATTTTCAGGGGGAAAGGTGCCCACCAGGTCAACCAGGGTTCGAGCCGGAACGGTAACTGAGCCTTCTTCCTGGATCTGGGCCGGGATCCAGCAGGTTATGCCTAATTCAAGATTGGTGGCAGAAAGACGCAAACGACCTTCATCGGTTGCCACAAGGACGTTGGCCAAAACAGGCAGGGTGCTGCGTGGAGAAACCGCGCGGCTTACCACGCCGAGTCCGTGTGCAAGATGTTGTTGGGTGACTGTGGCTTTCATGGGCGCCCTCTTATAATTTCAACAATTTTTTATAGTATTAATGAGTATACAACGGACACCTAAAAAAAACCAGTCAACAAATCTCAATCAGCGTTGGTAAACTATTGTACAATTTCCATTATCTGAAGGAGGAAAAATGAGTCGTGAACCTGGTGTTTTTCAAAAAACCATCGACCTTTATTATGCAGGAAAAATCGAAGAAGCCTACGACTTGTTAACCCCTGTCGGTAACCGGTACCCCGATTGGACAGGTCGGGTTTATGAGATTCGTCTTGATCTGGCTGCGTTATTAGGGAAATTAGACCTGGCGGAAAATATTCTAGAGGAAGCGCTCTCAGAGGGTTTCTATTACGGTGAGAACGTCTTGCGTCTAGATACTGATGTTAAAGACCTGCAAGGCCGCGAACGCTATGAAGCCCTGGTGAAAAAAAGTCTCGGAATTCTGGCGGAAAATCAACAAATTAGCACGCCAGAAATGTTACTTTTGGAGCCAATGGTCGAAACCCACGGTCCGATCCCCTGGCTCATGGCGTTACATGGCAACAATTCCAACGCCGGCGCCATGCAGGAGTATTGGGATGGTTTGCGGCGACGAGGATGGTTGATTGCCCTGCCACAATCTTCACAACTAACAGCCCGAAACCAGTACGTTTGGAACGACATGCCCCTCGTGGAAAAAGAGATCGCGGCGCATGTTCGAACACTCGAAAATCAGTTTTCGCTGAGCAAACAGAAGGGATTGGTGGCGGGTTTTTCGAAGGGCGGTCACGCGGCGATCCACTGCGCATTAAAGTCAATTGTCCCCATCAATGGTTTTCTCGGATTAGCTCCTTATTTTGCGGACCCGTCAGCGATCGCACCTTTGAGTACCGATGGAAATCGAACTTTATTGAAAGGTTACTTTTTGTTAGGAGAAAATGACCACGAGTGCAACCCAGGCGCCTTGAAACTAACCGAATTGCTGGCGGGAGTAGGGGTTGAGTGCGCCGTGGAGGTTGTCCCTAAAATCGCTCACTCGATTCCCGACGAAATGGATCCTTACATGAGCCGAGTCTGCAAATTCATTTTTGGTGAAGAATCGGAATGATGAAAAAGCCTTCACCCGACATCAAAGAGATCAAGATATTGCCCCTGACGCCAGAACGCTGGGTTGACTTGGAAACCTTGTTTGGTCCGAGCGGCGCGTGCATGGGTTGCTGGTGCATGTGGTGGCGGGTGCGCAATAAAGAATTCAACCTATTGGGACGCGAAGGGCTTAAAAATGGCCTCCGAACGCTCGTTCACCAGGGCGTGGAGGCCGGTTTGATCGCCTACGTGGATGGAATTCCGGCTGGATGGGTGACCATCGCGCCGCGCGCCGAGTATGTGCGCCTCGAAACCTCCAGGTTGCTCGCGCCGGTGGATGATCAGCCGGTATGGTCCATGCCGTGCTTTTTCGTTCACAAATCTTACCGGGGCAAGGGGTTGATGCGTGTCTTGATCCAGGGCGCGGTTGATTACGCGCGAACCCACGGCGCGAAGATCATTGAAGTGTATCCCTTCGAATCGCAGGGGCAAACCAGCACGATGAATATTTATACGGGCGTCGTTTCCGCGTTTCGCGACCTCGGGTTTGTCGAAGTGGAAAGAAGAAAATCCAACCGGCCCATTATGCGCAAGGATTTGTAATTTTTTCTCGAAATAATTATTTATGTGAATAATTAGAAGAAAAAACTCCCCGTGAAACCTCACGGGGAGCGCATGTTATAATCTAGGTGCCGAAGGTGGGAATTGAACCCACACTCCTTACGGAACACGATTTTGAGTCGTGCGCGTCTGCCAATTCCGCCACTCCGGCAATGCAAATCAGAGTATATCTGACATTTTAGCAAGGGTCAAGGGACTTTTTATGAAACTAGGAATCATCGGACTGCCGCAATCTGGAAAAACAACCTTGTTCAACGCGCTCACTCGCGCCATGCAACCCACCGGCGTGACCGGCAAGATCGAAGTGCACACCGCCGTGGTGGACGTGCCCGATCCGCGCGTCGACAAGCTCTCCGCCATGTTCAACCCCAAGAAAACCATTTACACCAAGGTCACCTACGTTGACATCGCCGGCCTGGATGGGTCCGCGAGCAAGGGCGGTATTTCCGGCGCGCTGCTCAACCAGCTCACCCAGTTGGACGGATTCATCGAGGTGGTGCGCGTCTTCGAAGACGAAAACGTGATTCATATTAACGAAACGGTCGACCCGATTCGAGACGTACACGCGATGGACAGCGAATTTTTATTGAACGACTTGATCTCCGTCGAACGAAAGCTCGAACGGCTCAATGAAGAAGTCAAACGCCCCTTGGGTCGTGACAAGGAAGTAGTGGAACGTGAACTGGTTCTTTTCAACCGTTTCCATGAAACCCTTTCCAAAGACATCCCTCTGCGGGATATCGAGATCAGCGAATACGAAGACAAGATCCTTTCCGGTTTCGGTTTCTTGAGCCGCAAACCGCTCTTGATCGTGATGAACACTGCGGAAGGGCAACCCTCCCCGGCGTTGGAATACAACCACAAACACAGCAAGGTGGTTTCGTTGCAGGGCAAGCTTGAAATGGATATCGCCCAGCTATCCGCCGAAGAAGCCGAGATATTTTTGGCGGAATACGGTATTGAAGAACCCAGCCTGAACCGGATGATCAAGCTCTCTTATGACTTGCTCGGATTACAGTCTTTCTTCACCGTTGGACCGGACGAATGCCGGGCCTGGACAGTGCGCCGCGGCGCTCCAGCTCCTGAGGCTGCCGGCGAGATTCACTCCGACCTGCAAAAAGGATTCATCCGTGCAGAGGTGGTTTCTTACGAAGACCTGATGAATTTGGGCGGCATGAACGAAGCCAAAGCCAAAGGCAGGCTACGTCTGGAAGGCAAAGAATACATCGTGCAGGATGGCGACATTCTCAACATCCGCTTCAACCTCTAATCTTGCTCCCGGCCTTGCCGGGAGTACGTTTATCTGTAAAGGAGGAACATCATGCCCGGCTTGTTTGACACCCTGACGATAAAGAGCATCACCCTGCGAAACCGCATCGGCGTCAGCCCAATGTGCCAGTATAGCTACGAAGATGGTTTTTCAAACGACTGGCAGCTCATGCATTTGGGCGCCAGGGCGGTGGGCGGCGCGGGGTTGGTGATCGCCGAAGCTACGGCGGTGGAAGCGCGGGGACGTATCACGCCCTACGACGTGGGTATTTGGGACGACGACCACATCACACCTCTTAAACGAGTAACCAGCATTTTGCGATCGCAGGGTGCGGTGGCAGGCATCCAGATCGCGCACGCCGGTCGAAAAGCCTGTGTTGGCCGCCCCTGGCACGAAGACCGCGGCAAGCCGATCGTCAAAAAAGATTCGCGATGGTGGCCAGCGATTGGGCCGAGCGACATCGCTTTTTCTGATGAACACCAGGTTCCGCATGAGATGACGCTAAGGGATATTCACGAAGTACAAAAGGCATTTAAACAAGCAGCCCAACGTGCCGTGGAAGCCGGCTTCCAGTGGCTGGAGTTGCACGCCGCGCATGGGTACCTGCTGCACAGTTTTTATTCGCCCCTTTCCAACCACCGCACGGATGATTACGGAGGAAGTTTCGAAAACCGTATTCGCTTTTTGCTTGAAACTGTTTCACAAATTCAGACCGTGTGGCCTGAAGACTTACCGCTAACCGTGCGACTTTCAGGCACCGATTGGATGGATGGGGGTTGGACCATAGAAGACACTGTTTCGCTATCAAAAATATTAAAAGTGAAAGGGGTCGACCTCATCGATTGTTCTTCAGGTGGAAATGTTTCGAACGCGAAGCTGCCTTTTGGACCGGGTTACCAGGTGCCCATCTCAGAAGCCGTTAGGCGGGATGCCAACATCGCAACAGCTACAGTGGGGTTGATCACCTCGCCCCAGCACGCGGACGCTATCATCCGCAATGGTCGCGCCGATATCGTCCTGCTTGGGCGTGAATTTCTACGCAACGCTTATTGGCCCTTGCAAGCCGCAAAGGAATTGGGCGTCGAGATCCCGGTTCCGCCTCAATATCTGAGAGCTTTTTAGTCCAAAATTCCAAACAGATTGGACAGGTTGTTCAGGTCGACACGAGAGGTGAGATCCAGGCTGAGTGGCGTGACCGATACCAATTTTGCCACTTTGAAGGTGTGTGTGTCTGTGGTCGGATCGTTGAGGTCTTCAGTATGTGGGGCCGGGCGAGCATCGATCTTGGCGGCTGCGCCATCAGTCTCAGGTTCTTTCAGGTAAGGAACAAAATAAGGGTGTTTTCCCAGCCGGGTAACGCGCCATTCAGTCTGTGGGGTGGCGCGCGACGGGACATTCACATTTAAAGCCATGACGTCCGCGGGCATTTTCTTCTCAAGTAAGATCTTGGCAAAGCGCCTGGCAAAGATTGCCGCAGTGAAAAAATCCACTTCGTTGGAATAACCAAGATAATCTTCATTTTCAAGTTGAATGGATACCGCCAGGGATGGAATTCCGTGCGAGGCGCCTTCGAGGGCCGCACCCACCGTGCCCGACATGGTGATATCTGTGGCAGGGTTTTCTCCGTAATTGATCGCTGAAACGACCAGGTCGGGTTTCTTCTTTAATATTCCAAAGATCCCATATTGAACAGATTGAGCAGGGGAACCACCCACGGCGTAGCACGTCCATTCTTGATCGCCGATGGTCAACATCATCGGCTTGATCTCGCCATCCGACCAGGCCGGCACGCTGCGCCCGGCGCCGGAGTGCTGCTCGCGCGGCGCGGCCACAGTGACGAAACCTATTTTGGAAAGTTCTTTTGCTGCCGCCCACAATCCAGGGGAGGAAATGCCGTCGTCGTTAGTTAGAAGGATTTGAGGTTTTGTCATGTTTTTTTCTCGAAATAATTATTGATAGAAACAAAAAAAGAGCGGAACTCCGCTCCATTTTAGTGCCCTCGGCAGAACTCGAATCTGCAACCTTTTGCTCCGCAAGCAAACGCTCTGTCCAATTGCGCTACGAGGGCGGACGTAACAAGCCTGACAAATATACTCTACTTGGATTAAATCGTCAAGAAAAATCCGATATTCTTTAAAGTAAGAGACGCGCAATAGCCACGATCGCCATTCCCACCAAAATGGTGGCAAACATGCTTTTCGTTTTCCAGGCTACCAAACCGGCTGGGAGCGCCGCCCAAAGATAAAGATTACTCCACACCAGGTTAAGTTTCCCATCCGCCACAAAAAGGGATGGTAGTAACAACGCAGCCAACACCGCCACAGGCACATACTTCAACCAGGCTTCAATGAACGGATGTAACTTTTTACCCCTCAAAATCCAGGCGGGCAGGAGGCGTGGAATGTATGTAACAAAACCCATTCCCAAAATGGTAAGTAGAAAGAGAGAATCGCTCATGGCACCCCTTCATTGGTTTCTGTGTTCGTTGAAGGACTGTTCTTTCGCCTCGTTTCGAGGATCGCACCGAGTGTGGCACCAATCACAGTTGCCAGGATGACGTTCCATTGGGTGACACCAGCGACCCACAGGAAGATCGAAAGAGCCGCGCCCAAAAAAGCCACCCAGACATGAGTCTTCGAATGAATCTGTAAAAGCAGCAAAGCGATGAACATGGCAGGCAAAGCGTAATCCAGCGCCAGGGGTCTGACATCCGTAATCAAGTTACCAGCCAGAATGCCCATTATCGTGCCAACCACCCATGAACTTTGACAAACCAGGTTGATCGCCATTGCCGTCCTCGCGGAAGTTTCGCCTTTGGCGAAACGCATGCTGTGAACTGCGAAGGTCTCATCTGTCAACTCGTAACAAAAACCCGCCACTTCTAGCGCGCGCCAGTCTTTCATGTGCGTTGAAAGGGAAGCGCTCATCAGTAGGTGGCGTAAATTTACGATAAATGTTGTGATTAAGATCGAAAATGGGTTAAGTCCCTGCGCGAAGAAACTGGTAGCCATTAACTGGGCTGATCCAGCAAAAACCAATAACGACATCAGGATGGTATTCGTTGGACTAATTCCCGCGTTAACAGCTAGTACCCCATAGGCAAAACCCACCGGCACGTATCCCATAATCACGGGTACGGCAGGAGCGAGTTTTTGAAATACGGTGGCAGGTTGTTTTTTCAACAGTCGTTTTGTATGCTTTCAGGGTCAAATAAGCCCTGATTATAACAAGAACCCATCAGAATTCGAGTTTTTCATAGTAGAATAAAGATCGTTCGATCAAACCAGCGCATTTCACTCAAAAAAAATACGATGACAACGAACAGGTTTTTTAATCTCTTGATGAAAGGAATTCAACATGGCCACAAAAATCACCTCTGATTGTATCTCCTGCGGCGCCTGCGAAGCCGAATGTCCCGAAGGAGCCATTACCCAGGGTCCTGAATTTTATGTCGTGGATCCGGCTAAATGCACAGATTGCCATGCCTGCTCGGATGTTTGCCCCACCGGCGCCTGCGTCCCTGCGTAGTGTCAAATAAAACCAAACAAAGAGACCGTCTGCAAAGAGGGTCTCTTTTTGGTTAAAAAGCCACGATGGTATAATTTTGTTGAAGAACAAACTCAATTTATTTGACGGTGAGGGCGCCTTGAAAAAATTCATTGCAGTTGCTGGCAACATTGGCGTAGGTAAATCCACCCTGGTCGAAATGATCTGCGGAAGACTGAACAGCAAACCCTACTTTGAACCCGTCACTGAAAACCCCTATATCTCCGATTTTTATAAAGACATGGTGGCGTGGAGTTTCCACTCCCAAATTTTCTTTTTAACGCATCGTTTGAGAATCCACCAGGAGTTGGTTCGTAATTCGAGTTCGGTGATCCAGGATCGTAGTATTTATGAGGATGCAGAAGTTTTCGCCCACAATCTTTTTGCCCAGGGGCGCATGACCGAACGGGATTACAACACCTACCGCTCCCTTTATCACACTCTCGCCGAGTACCTGCCCCCACCCGATTTAATGATCTATTTGCGAGCTTCTGTTCCCACATTATTAAAAAGAATCACGCTGCGAAATCGTGATTACGAACAGAAGATCGCACCTGATTATCTTGAGCGATTAAACGCGCTTTACGAGAACTGGATCGAACACTTTACGCTTTGCCCGGTTCTCACCGTCCCAGCTGACGAACTTGATTATGTTGCGCACCCAAAACATTTGGAACTGATCATCAACAAGATCCAGGAAAAACTTACGGGCAAAGAAGAAGTGGTTTTTACAAAAGAAGAAACCAAAAACGACTGACAACCCTAATAAGGAGTCAGTAATAAAACATTCCTGGTTATTACTTTGGATTAACTAAACAGGATCAACCACTAATTTGATGGCAGTTCTAACTTTGCCGTCAATCTCAACATCAACAAATTCCGGGTAACACAGTACTTTGATCCCATCTTCTTCCAGGTAGCCCTTGGCCAGCACGAGTGCTTTGACAGCTTGGTTGACTGCACCAGCTCCAATCGCCTGAATATCTGCGTGTTTGTGCTCACGCATGACACCCGCAATGGCCCCCGCAACAGCGGCTGTACGAGAATTGGCTTTGACCTTAATCACATCCATGATATTCACTCCCTTCAGGATCAATGGTCCAACAGTAAGCCATGGGGGCAATTTGCCGAAATCTACCCCGATTGTACAAGAATTTAAGACCAGTTTCAATACATTCAAGGCATTGCGGGAGCGTTGTCTATACGAGTGTGTGAGGATTAACTTTCTTTATAAAGATAGATTAATTAATAGTAATGGCAGTAGGGGCTGTGGAAATGTGGATAACTCGTCAAATTCCACACCTTCTTGGCAGATACACGGACCTTTCAGATAGATGCCCGAATATCCAGGGGTAGGAGGAGCAATTATCCTCCCCAAGCGTATGTTGAGAAACCCTGAAAATTAACGAGGGTTAAGTAAACGCTTGTAGTGCCTGTGGAAAATAACTTTTTTTCCACTGAATTATCCACAATGATGCAAGGCATGGAAAACTCGTTTATCCACAATAAAGAGGGTGTTATCCACACAAAAAGTGAGGTTATCCACAGGGATCAAATGAAATTGGGGATGAAATCAGCTTGAAAAGTGGTCAACGACCTCTTCCACGCGGTCAAGCGCGCTATCTAGCACTTCAAGTCTCGCGGGCAGGTGTTTACTTTCGAGGTGAAGTTCATGGCAAAGCGCTTGCCATTCTTTATATACAGGGTCGGCTTTAGGCAGCGCCGCCGCCACCATCGTCCACACATCCAGCAGGATCCAAACGGCCGCGGCTGGGCGTTCTTCCTTTAGACTGTGAATGGCTTTTTCGAAATAATTTCTCCGGTTGGGATGAATACTCGGCGGAAAGTTCGGCAGGTTCGCTAGTGAATCAAATGCCGCGCCTAGACCGGTCATCCAAGGAGCCCAGTGTTCGTCAGTGACGTCTTCGCTGGTGAAAGCCTCGACCAGGTCACCAGTCAAATCTGACAACCCGGCTGCTGTGGCGCGAGCAGGCAGGTCAACAAACAAGCGGCGGAGGGTAAGCGGCATTCCGTTAAGTGTGACCGCGGCGTTGGCAGTAAAACGCACCACATCCAGCAACGCCAGGGTGCGTTTGATGCCTTGAGGAATTGTCCCGTCAACTAAAGCTTGCCAATTTTGCCTTGCCAATCCCAAAAACTTCTGACTTCTGCCGACCACATTGGCGGGCTGCCAATATTGTGAAACGGCGTTTGAGCGGGTAAGGTCAAACCAATGGGTCGAATCTTGTAAACTGAGAGATGCCGATTCCAGCGCGCCGCCGATCCAGGGGTCCAGGCGCAATTTCCGGGCTGGCGCAAACGATTCTTGTGTGTAATGTGCGATATCGAGATGCACGTCAGCGTTGATTCGCACGATCTCGCGTGGCACCATTACGGAGCGATCATGAACACACACCAGGTCGATGTCTGTGATCCCGCCAATGAAGGGTTCGTCATTTAATAGTGAACCGGTCAAATAGACACAAACCAAACCACGATCTTTTGCCGATAGTTTGGCCGCGTGTTCGCGGGCCAGGTTTAGCAGAATCTCTCGCGTAATGCGCATGGCGCTCCGAATCTTAAAACTTCTAATCTATGGGTAATTGAGGCTGCAACGGAGTTCGGCGCAAGGCTTCTTCGATGCGGGTTTCGATGGTATTAAAATCAGATGGCCGACCGACAAAATCAAGGTCGTCGGTTTCGATGATCAACACCTTGCTGGAGTGCGAGGAACCCAGATAATAATCATCATACGACCGGTTTAACTGGTCAATGTAGTCGCGCTCCATGGAACGCTCATAGGGTCGGTCACGTTGGGCGATGCGTTGCATCAGGGTTTCGGTGGAGGCGCGCAGGTAAACCACCAGGTCTGGCGGCGTCACTTTTTCAGCCAGGGCTTCTTGCACGCTGTAGTACATGTCTAATTCGTCACCCTGTAAGTTAATCCGGGCGAATAAGGCGTCTTTTTCAAAGGTATAGTCGCTGATCACAGCCTTTGCCACTTCAAGCCGCTCGTTGATGTTACGGCGCTGTTGATGGTAGCGGCTGAGCAAGAAGAAGATCTGCGTTTGGAAGGCAAACCGAGCGCGGTCCGAATAGAAATTACTTAAGAAGGGGTTTTCTTCAAAAACTTCGAGGACCAGATCCGCCTCAAAGGAAGACTGCAGCATCCTGGCGAGGGTGGTTTTTCCGACCCCGATGACACCTTCAATGGAAAAATACATCTTTGGCTGACTCCAACCGGTTTTCCGGCATGTTGATGGGATTTATTGATATTGAAAATATACCATAAATTAAAAGATGCGATTGACCAGTGAAATTGAAACCCGGCGGTTTATTCCCAAGGCCAGAGTTGGCCGCTCTGGTTGACGAACGGGATGATGGCATCCAGGGTGGGAAGCGGGCTGCCCAAGCCGGTCATCACGATCGAAAGTTCGCCGCGGTGATGGGTGGAATGGATGAAGGCTTGGGTTAAGAGCTGCCAACGCGCCAACTTGAAAGGCTGCCCGCCTATAGGAATTTCTACTATCTCAAGCAGTTTTTCGTCGGTAACCCAACTTAAATATCTCTTCCGTTCCTCCGCAACTTGTTCAAATGCCAGGGCAATTTCGGTCAAATTCAACTGTTTATTTGGTGTGTCCTTGGGGTTGACCGGTTTGCCTTCGCAGCGCGCCAAAAAGAAGAATTCTGTGGTCAACATGTGCGTCAACAACGCTTGAACTGATCCGTGACTGGGGCTGGAAGGCGCGCAGAAGTCGGTTTCGCTTAACCTCGCGGCGCTTTGCAGTACAAGATTATTGGCGTGACTGTTGTAATCTTGCAGTACGAGCAGGGCAGATTTATTCATGATTTCCATGAGGCTCTCCATCACACGGGATCATCTTCATAATAAAAATATTTCAGTCAGGGGAGTCAAAAAATGACAACCCCCGGAGATAATCCGGGGGCTGAAAAGCGATTAACGACTGAGTTTTTCCAGCTGGTCGACCAGGGCGTTCAACACATCGAAGCCGCCTTGCCAGAAGGAAGCCTTGGTCACATCGACACCGGCATCTTTAAGGACTTGCATTGGTGCCACAGAGCCGCCCGCTGTCAGCAGTTGGATGTATTTGGGCTTAAAGGATTCGCCCTCGGTTTTGAATTGTTTGTAGAGTGAAAGCACGAGGAGTTGCCCGAAGGCGTAGGCGTAAACATAGAAAGGCACCTGGAAGATGTGCGGAATGGACACCCATTCCCACTTAAATTCGTCGGCTACTTCCACTGCGTCACCAAACTGTTTCTTCAAGTTTTTCAGGTACGCTTCAGAAACTTCGTCCACTGAGGCGCCGTCGACGATCATTTGATGGGCTTCCTTTTCAAACAAAGCGAAGAATGATTGGCGCAGGATGGTGGCGTAGGAATCGTCCATCTGCCTGAAGAGCAGGTCACGTTTGACGGCTTCGTCTGTCTCTTCGACCAAGAGGCGGTCCACCAGCATCATCTCACCAAACGTGCTGGCGGTCTCTGCCAGGGGCAGGCAGGCGTGTTGGGTGAAGAGGGTGTGCTTGTCAGCCAGCATCGAGTGGATGGCGTGACCCAATTCGTGGGCCATCGTGGCCACATCGTCGGTTTTTCCCTGGTAGTTAAGTAGCACCCAGGGGGTCATCTCTGGCACGACGGTGGCGCAGAAGGCTCCGCCGCGCTTGCCCTTGCGAACCTCGGCGTCAAGATGGTCTTGCTCGAAAACGCGATGAGCCAGTTCTGCAAAATGAGGATCAAACTCGGTGAAACTTTCCAACACTTTTTTGGCGGCTTTTTCGTAGGGATAAGCTTTGTCTGCTTTGGCAATCGGCGCGTAAATGTCGTAGCGGCGCAATTTTTCCATGCCCAGCAGATTGGCTTTGAGTTTGAAAAAGCGCTGGAAGACATCGGCGTTCTTATCGGCGGTGGTAAGGAGCAAATCGATCACCGTGTCGGGCAAGTCGTTGGCCAGGTTACGCGCCGAAATGGGACTTGAAAAGTGGCGCATCACGATCTCTTCATTACGCCAGTCGCGCACGATGGTCTGGTACATCTGACCCAGAATGTCGCCGTCCTCGCCGTAGACACGGTAGAGTTCCTGGTAGGCGCGGGCGCGCAAGTCAGGGTCGGAGCCGCGCACCAGGCTCATCAACTCGCCACGGGTCAACTCTTTGACCTCGCCATCCACTTCGACCTTAAACACATAGCGGTTGGTGATGGAATCATAGAGGGTGGTCAGGGCGTTGATGCCGGTCACGTTTTTGGTGTTGATGATCTTTTCTTCGGGTTCACTGAGGGTGTGCTTCTTAAAGTGGCGCATCTCTTCAAGCCAGTAGCGGTAATCCCCAGAGTTTTTCATCAGGCGTTCGGCGGCCGCGTCCGGCAGGGCTTTCCACCATAAGCCGAAGAATAGCGTTCGATTCTGGATCTCGGATTGTTGTTGTTCGGTTTTGGCTACGAGGGTCAATGCGCCCTGGTTTTGGGTATCTTCAGCAAACATCAATCCGGCGTAACTTCCCATGCGGTGCGCCAGGCGGTAAATTCCTTCCAACGCCTGGATAATCTTGAGAAAATCGACTTCACTGATACCTTCCTGGAGAAGTGGGCGAAATTTCTCAAATTCTTCTGATAATTTCTCGATGGACTTGAAGTCTTTGTCAAAATCCTTTTCAGATGGATATAGGTCAGAAAGACTCCAGCGTTTTTGGGTAAATTCGCTCGTTTTTGTCATGGCATCCTCAGAAATTTTTTTAATAGTATGCGTTTCCCGGACGGTTTACCGCCTTGCGATGATTATACCCCGGCGCAAAAACTCTCGCGCGAGTAGCGTTCAGGATCGAAAGGCGGCGTGGATCTTGTCCATCAAGGCGGCGTGGACCCCGGGGGCTGCAACCACCATGTCGAAGGGAGGTTTAAAGAAATCAAGCTCACCCCGCAGATTCGTGACGGTTGCACCAGCCTCCAGGCAGATCAATGCCCCCGCGGCGATGTCCCATGAGTTGATGCTCATCTCCCAATAACCGTCAAATCGTCCGCAAGCCACATAGCAGATCACGATGGCTGCGGACCCCAGGCGCACCACCCCTTGGGTGTTAAGCGTCAAATCCCCAAAAAGAGCCAGGTGGCGCACATACGTTTCATCATGATGGTGTGGAAACCCCGTGGAGAGCAGGCTCTTTTGTAACTCGCTGGTTTGTGTAACATGAATGGATTCGCTATTCAACCAGGCGCCCTTGCCGCGCTCAGCCGCGAAACATTCGTCGCGCGATGGGTCGTAGACCACACCCAACTGCAACTCACCATTTTTCTCATAGGCGATCGAAACCGCGTAAATAGGCACACGGTGGCTGTAATTCACCGTGCCATCCAGGGGGTCGATGTGCCAGCGGTGAGCCGGGTCGCCAGCGACGATGCCGGTTTCTTCGGTGATGATGGCGTGGGTCGGGAAGAATTCCTTGATTCGCGACATGAGCAAGGCTTCGCAGGTATGGTCCACTTCAGTGACCACATCTGTTGCGCCTTTATAACCGATGGTATGTTCCGCCAGAAAGCCTTCCCTCGCGATCTTGCCGGCTGCCTTGGCCCATTCAATCACCTGGTTCAGAGTGGGTTCCATTTTTATCGCTCCCCGTTGATCTCGGCGATCAACTGTTCAAAAAAACGATCCAGGTAGGCACTGCGTCCACGGGCTAAATCCTTTGCGGTTTGGGTGAAAAGTTTGGCTTCGATCTTTTTAAGTTTGAAAAGGTGCTCGTGGTAGGCGCTGTGGAGTTCACCCTCCAACTCTTTACCGGTTTGGAGGAATTGTTGGGACGGTTCGGCATAAAAGGGAGTTCTAGCCAGGGCGGCATAAACCATCACACGGACGGCACCGATGGCGCCCAGCACATCCAGTTTATCGGCATCAAAAATACATTTCGCTTCGATACTTTCGGGAGGTTCCTGGTCGCCTCTGAACCGATGCGCGCGGATGCAATGCTGCACGGCTTTAACCCGCTCCATTGGCCAACCTTCATCTTTAAGGATCCTGCCGGCAAATTCTGACGAGCGCAGGTGATGCTCGAGGCGGGCATCGCTGCCCGGGGTGGTGCCGTCCGCGTCGTGGAGCAGGGCGGCGGCGCACACGATCTCGAGGTCGGCGCCTTCGGCTTCGGCGAGCCTTTCGGCCATGCGGTAGACCCGCTCAATGTGTGAAAAATCGTGTACGGCATCGACGTTTTGATACCATTCTTTGGCGCGTTCAAGGGTCAGCATATTACTCCATACAAAATTAGGATTTTGCCTTATTGGATCGGAAAAACCTCACCTTTTTTGATCACCGTTTTAACGAGGTTGCTGCCAAAACGGTAAGCCAGGTGGCGGTAATCCGCGACATCCAGAATTAAAAGGTCAGCCTGCTTGCCGACCTCGATCGATCCTACATTCGTGTGCTGGCGGATGGCGTAAGCCGCGTTGATCGTAGCCGCGGCAAGCGCCTGTGCGGGAGTGAGTTTGAGGTAGCGGCAAGCCAGGGCGATGACGAACTGCATGCTTTCACACCAGGCCGTGCCGGGGTTCAGGTCGGTGGCTATGGCGAGGAAGCCATCCGCGGAGAGCATCTCTTTGGCGGGTGAATAATGGGCTTCGGCAAGCCCAAAGGGTGTGCAAGGCAGCGAGACGATGACCGTTTCTGACGCGCCCAACGCGCGGATCTCCTCTGGTGAGGTTTTGACGGCGTGATCGACCGAAACCGCGCCCAATCCACATGCCAGGTCAGCCCCACCCAGATTCTCAAATTCGTCCACGTGTGCCTTGATCGGAAAACCCAACGCTTTAGCAGTGGTGAGAATTTGACGGGTTTGTTCCAGCGTGAACGCACCTTTTTCGCAAAAAACATCCACGAAGGGCAGGGGTTTGGAGGTAGCGTTGCTTTGCGACCAGCGCAACACGGCTGGCAACATCTCGTCGCAGACGATTCGGGTGTATTCGTCACCGCGACCCTGGTATTCGGCCGGCACGGCATGAGCGCCTAGAAAAGTAGGTGCGATCTCGAGCGGACCCTCATCACCGAGCTGAAGCAGGGTTTCGAGTTGCCGGATCTCAGCGTTTAATTCCAGGCCGTATCCGCTCTTGGCTTCTGCAGAGGTTGTGCCGTGCGCGAACATGCGCTTGGCGCGCTCGCGGGTTTCTTCCATTAATGTAGATTGGCTCGCGGCGCGCGTTGCCTGCACGGTGGATTGGATGCCCCCACCCGTTGCCATGATCTCAAGATAAGTCATTCCTTGCAGCCGCATCTCAAATTCCGCGGCGCGGTCGCCTGCCCAAACCAGATGGGTATGCGGGTCAACGAACCCAGGCAAAACGGCTTTTCCCCCGGCATCCAGGCGGTCTTCGTTGGGGTGGCGAGTGAGCAGATCGGGCGTCGACCCTGTTTCCACGATCCGACCTTCGCGGATGAGCACCGCCCCGTTGGACAGGATCCCTAAATCCCCCAGGCGGCTGCCGCGTTGTGGCCCTCCTGCCAGGGTGATCAGTTGCGATGCGGAATGGATCAGCATACGACCTCCATAACCAGTTTCTTTCTTTCGAGATTAGTATACCTGACAGCGCCCCATGAGATCAGAAGAGGGGGTTAATCCTGGACGTGTTGTGGGAGTTTAATCCGTTTCAACAGAAAGAGCGCCACCAGGTCGAGTGCCAGGCAAGAGAGCGCGTTGATGAAAATTCCGCCCTGGTATAACCACGGACCCAGCAGATCGCCAAATGCCCGGCCAAGCGAGAGTGAAGCGATGAACAGAGCCATCATCGTCGCCCGGGTTTTGGGCATGACCTCGGTAACCAGGGGCAGGGCGCTGATGATCGCCACTTCAAAAGTCAGGTAAAAGATGAACAACCAGGCGAACGCACCAAATTGGGTTTTGCCTAGCAGCGGCAGGGTGAGCATAGCCCCGCCATTCACCAGTAAACCAATGGTGATGGAGCGTTCCTTGCCGAGATGGTCGGCCATCCAGGCCGCGAGGCCTTCGCCTCCGAGTTCGGAAAGGCCAATCACCACGGACGCCGCACCCAGCGCCGCGATCTGCAGTCCATAGGCGTCTTGCATCCAAACACCGAAAACAACATTGACCAATTCGTTGCCGAGAATGAAAGTCATCCCCATGGCCATGGCTATCAGGGCAGGAGCGTAGGTCAAAACATTCTTAATGTCCGCGAAGATGGTGATAGGTTCAGGCTTCTCAGGTTTGTCGTTGGGGACGAACCACCAGATCATAAGTGTCATAATCGAGCCAGCGATGAGCAGGGCGATAAACGGACCATTCCAAAGTGATTTTCCAAGAATCAATCCTGCCAGGGGAACGAGCAGAATAAACGAGAGTGCCCAAGAAAGCTCGATCACGGCCATATAGAAACCGCGTTTTTTATATGGGGTGTGGTCGCCAAGGTAAGCCTGCATGGCGGGGAGCATCACATTGTTCCCCAGGTTGCCGGCGATGATGGCGATAAAAAAAGTCAACAGGTTGGGGAAAAGACTCGCCGCGAGCATACCCGCGAGGAAAATACCCATCCCGGAGAGCATGCCCACTTTTCGACCGCGCTGGTCGGCAATTGGCGCGAGGAAGGGACCAAGCGCGCTGGTGGCCATGGAGACCGCCATGGCAAGCGATATGGTGCCAATCTCCACGTTCAACCCGCCGGCGAAGACCGCCAGGAAGGGATAAACCATGCGTGATGATGTGTTGACTACCATCCGGGATAGTGTAAAAATGGACAAACGTACGTTTAATGAAGTCTGCACTTGAATCCCCAAAAAAAACGGAATTGTAAAAAAAATTCTCCCGGTTGACCGGGAGAATAATTGTTTATGTGTATTTATTCAATGGTCTTGATCGGCCGTTCGGGTAAATTATGAAAATGAACCACTTGCCGGTTGAAGGCGCTCACCCTGCTGATACGTTTCAGCCAATCCAGTTCTTCATCAAGGATATTGTGGCTGAAGTCATGTTCGCTGACGGCGATAAATTCGCCTGAAGCCACGTCTTGAAACAAGGCGTCGCCCCAATCGACACAAATGGTCCCGTCTTTAAGTACGATAACCCACTGCCGGTTTACCGGAGTTCCGCTGGACATACGTTTCCACCTACTCTTGGTCGTCGACCTTTTTGCTAATTCTACCCCGGCTGGCCCGAAATTAAAGAGACACCAGGCTGCTGAAGGTTGTTTTTCGCAGTTTGTTTACCAGGTCTGCCTGTGTTTCGCACCAGATCTTGTGCATCGGGCAGTCATCTGAGAATTCGCACATTTCGGGCGAGATGGTGCATTCGTTGAGAGAAATCGGCCCGTCGATGGCTTCCACAACTTCAAGAAGCGAAATAGCGGACGCAGGTTTGGGCAATGCCACGCCACCCCGGGCTCCGCGTGAGGTGGTGATCAAACCCGCGATGTTTAATTGGGAAATGATCTTGGCCAAAAAAGAGGGTGGTATCTTCTGGACTTCTGCGATCTGGCTGGTGGCAGCCCTCTGTCCAAATTCAAGTTTGGCTAGATAGAGCATGGCCCGAACGGCATAATCAGCTTGCCTGGTAATCTGCATCGATATATACCTCTTTTGGTAAAATTTGTCTTTATTTTACTCTAATTATAGAGATTTCATCTGTTTTTACCAAGTGATATTGATACTAATTATCCAACAAATCTGCAAACCATTGCATTGGGGCTAAGCCCAAAGGGTATAATACCCGCATGGAAACTTATCGCTTTCACTTTCCGATCACTGTTCGATATGGCGACCTTGACCCTCAATGGCATGTCAATAACGCCCGTTTTCTCTCATTTGCAGAACAAGCCCGCTTTGCCTACCTGGTGGAATTGGGATTGTTTGATGGCAAGTCCTTCTGGGATCTGCCCTTGATCGTAGGCGACGTTCATTGTCGTTACAAGGTGCCGATCGACCCGGGGGTCACCGTGGACGTCGCTACAGGGGTGATCAGTATTGGGCACAAGAGCCTGGTCATGGGCTGTCGCATCTCCAGCCTGGATGGCGCGGTGACACACGCCGAAATGGAAACCATCATGGTGGCTTACGATTACCGCACCAAATCCGCGGTGCCCATCTCGGATGATTTGCGGGCAAAGTTAGAAGCTTACGAAGGCAAGACGTTCCAGAAATAATAAGAGGTGACCATGCAGCTCCCGCAAGTGGACGAGGGTTTACTGACCAAGTTTTTAGTGGATCTATTAAAGACTCCCAGCCCGACGGGCTTCACACAAGAAGCCATCGCGCTGGTGGACCGCGTTTTTCGCAACCTCCCCGGTGTCACCACCCGCGTTCTGCCAAAAGGTGGGTTGTTGGTTACCGTTCAGGGTAAAGCTGAAGACTCCCCGCGGGCACTTACCGCGCATGTAGACACACTCGGCGCCATGGTAAAAACTATTAAGTCAAACGGCCGCCTGGGTCTTTCGCAACTCGGTGGATTTTCGTGGAACACTGTGGAAGGAGAAGGTTGCACGGTCTTCACCCGCTCCGGCAAGCGCGTTCGCGGGTCCATTCTGATTGAAAGTCCCTCAGTGCATGTTCACGGCTCTAAGGTTAACGAGACCAAGCGTGAAGCAGAGCATATGGAAGTGCGCCTGGACGAACGTGTGAACACTACCGAGCAGGTGCAGCAACTCGGCATCAGCGTGGGTGACTTCGTCTCCTTTGATCCTCGGGTGGAGCTGACCAACGGATTTGTGCGATCGCGCCACCTGGATGACAAGGCTTGTGTCGCCTGCCTGGTGGAGGCGGTGCGCAGCCTGACTTCCGCGAACCTCAAGCCCAAACAAACCACTTTCATCTATATCAATGTTCATGAAGAAATGGGACATTTTGCGCTTACCGATTTCCCAGTGGCGATCACTGAGTTGCTGGCCGTGGACATGGCAGCCGTCGGTGAAGGGCAGGCTTCTGATGAATTTCACGCAACCCTGTGCGTTAAGGACTCAAGTGGGCCTTACCACCACGGTATGAGCGAGCATTTTCGCAAGTTGGCTGAAGATCACGATATTAACTACAAGGTGGATATTTATCCACATTACGGATCGGACGGCGCGGCTTACTGGCGGGCGGGCGGTAATGTCCCCGTCGCCTTGATCGGCCCCGGCGTAGACGCCTCGCATAACTACGAACGCACTCACACTGACGCGCTCGTCGATACCACCCGGTGGGTGCTGGCTTATCTATTGAATTGATACACCCTTTGTGGGCTCTTGTTGATTTCTAATTCAATACTTACACACGCCTGTTAGAATTCTTATACGACGTCCATGTCGGGCATTGAAAACTGGTACAATCCAGTTGATTTTTGCACCTACAATAAGCCCTTTCTGCCTTTTAGCGGTAGAAAGTTGTAATCAGGAGGATTAGCATTTGGCAGGAATGGAAAGATTTACACAAAGAGCGCGCCGCGTGCTTTCACTGGCCCACCAGGAAGCCGAGCGTTTGCGCCACACATCCATCGATACCGAACATTTATTGGTTGGGTTGATCGAAGAGGATGGCGGGGTCGCCGGCCACGCCTTGCGCGAACTCGGCCTTGAAACCGACCGCGTACGCGAAATGATCGAGCGCATCAGCGGCCTTGGGCTGCAAGATACCACCACCATCGAACTTTCCAAAGGCACTCAGCAGGTGCTGGAATTTGCCATTGAAGAGGCTCGCTTGCTCGGGCATCAATTTATCGGCACGGAACACCTTTTACTGGCATTAACTCGTTCCACCGAGGGTCAAGCCCTGGAAGTGCTCAAGAAGCTCGGCGTCACCCCCGAACAGGTGCGCCGCCAGGTACGCCGCGCCATGGACGAAGCCACCAATTCACCGGCCACCGCTGGTGGGGCACCGCTCGCCCGCAAGGACGATAAAAAGGAAGCCAAGACCCCGCTCGTAGACCAGTTGGCGGTGGATCTCACCACCCTGGCCGAGGAGGGCAAGCTTGACCCCGTGATCGGGCGTCAAAAGGAAATCGAACGCCTCATCCAAATTTTGGCAAGGCGCAACAAGAACAACCCGGCGCTGATCGGTGAGCCTGGCGTGGGCAAGACCGCCATCGTGGAAGGTCTCGCCCAACGCATCGTGGACGGAGACGTGCCCGCCCCGTTGATCGGCAAACGCGTGCTGCAATTGGACGTGGGCTCCCTTGTGGCTGGCACCATGTATCGCGGACAATTCGAGGAACGCCTCAAACGGGTGATCGATGAGTTAAAAGCCAGCAAGTCGATCCTCTTCATTGATGAGCTGCACATGCTGGTGGGCGCTGGTTCAGCCGGCTCCACCGTGGACGCGGCGAATATCCTCAAGCCGGCATTATCAAGGGGCGAGTTGCAAGTGGTTGGCGCCACTACCCTGGATGAATATCGAAAACACATCGAAACCGACGCCGCGCTTGAACGACGCTTTCAACCCATCGTGGTCGTTGAACCAACTGTGGATGAGACCATCCAGATCCTTAAGGGTATTCGCAAAGCGTATGAAGAGCATCACCGCCTGGTGATCTCTGATGAAGCCCTCGAATCGGCCGCCCACCTTTCATCGCGCTATGTGACCGAACGCTTCCTTCCCGATAAGGCCATCGATTTGATCGATGAAGCCTCTTCGAGGGTGCGCATGTATAAGAGCCCGGCCGCTCAAACCTTTAAAGACCTGATGAGCCAACTGCGCGGCATCCGCGCGGACCGCACTGCCGCCGTGCAAAGTGGCCGCAACGACGACGCCCAGGAACTCACCGACAAGGAATCAGGGCTCAAAGCGCAGATCGAAAAACTCCGCACCGGCTGGGACCGTTCAAACAGCCCAGTGGTGAATAGTGAAGACATCGCCGAACTGGTCTCAATGTGGACGGGTGTGCCAATCATGCAACTGGCCACCGAAGAATCTGAGCGCCTGCTGCACATGGAAGATGAGATGCGGCGCACCATTGTCGGTCAGGACGAGGCCATCCAAACCATCTCGAAGGCTGTGCGTCGTGGCCGCGCCGGGTTGAAAGATCCGCGCCGCCCGATCGGCTCATTCATGTTCCTGGGACCTACTGGTGTTGGCAAAACCGCCCTTGCCAAGACCCTGGCGATGTTCCTCTTCGGCAGCGAAGACGCGCTCGTGCAGATCGACATGTCCGAATTCATGGAGCGCCACAACGTCAGCCGCCTGGTGGGAGCTCCTCCAGGCTACGTCGGCTTCGAAGAAGCCGGGCAGCTCACCGAGGCCATCCGCCGCCGCCCGTATTCGATCGTGGTTTTTGACGAGATCGAAAAGGCACACCCCGAAGCGCACAATATGCTGCTTCAGATCATGGAAGAAGGCCAGCTCACCGACGCGCGTGGGCACAAGGTGGACTTCCGCAACGCCATCATCGTGATGACTTCCAACATCGGCGCCGACATGATCAAGAAACAAGGCGCCCTGGGTTTCAACCTGCAAAAGGACCAGTTGGAAGAGGAAAACCGCAACTATGAGGACATGCGCAAAAAGCTGCTTGACTCGTTGAAAAAGGTCTTCCGGCCTGAATTCATCAACCGCCTCGATTCTGTGATCGTGTTCCACCCGCTTAATCAATTGCACATTCGCCAGATCGTCAATGTGGAACTCGAGAAGGTTGCCACGCGGATGCGCGATCACAACATCGCCTTGCGCGCGTCCGAACCCGCGCTCGATTACCTTGCAAATGAAGGCTACAACCCAGAGATGGGCGCCCGTCCGCTGCGGCGGGTGTTGCAAGAAAAGGTGGAAGACCGCCTTTCAGACGCCGTCCTCTCTCACGAATTCTGCGACGGAGACGCGGTGCTGGTTGACCTAAACAAAGAAAAAGAGATCGTGCTCAAGCGCGAGAAGAAAAAGAAAGCACCTAAACCGGAGGAAAAACCGGAAGAGGTGCTGGTTTAGGAACCTCACAAGTAATTCCACATCTACGGATCATGGAATGATATAGGGTCGTTACTACTTGGCTGAGATGTATAAACTCCCGGCAGCCTTACGAGTTCGTTCATAAGGCAGCACATCCACCAATTCGTAGTCCTGGCTACCCAACCCCAATTGCTCGCCGTAACGCACCACCACGTAGGGGTCCTTGAAGGGGCCGTGCAGTTGAGAGAATGGATGCGCGTCAATTTGCTGGGCTTCCATGCAATCGGGGATGTTGTCCAGCAGCAAAGGCAGGCTGGCGGTTTTATCCAGGATAGCCTTGTCAATGGCTACGATGTCGTCCGAGCCAAAAACGCCTTCGTCGGTGAGAATGGGCATGGAGGTGAAGCCAAAGCAGTCGCACACTGGCGTCATCTGAGTGGCCAGCGCCAGGTGCGTCATCTTTTCAGGCGCGAAGGTGGAGAGGGTGATGGCGGTCGAGATCGCGCACGCCTCCTGGAAGGAGTGGAAATTGATTGGGTCGATCTTCAGGCTGCCGGCGGGGGCTACTTCTTGGCAGCGCATGCACTGGTTGCACGGCTCAAAGTGCAAGTGCAGTTCATCGGGATCTTTCTTGTCAAACACGATGGCATTAAACGGGCACGAATCCACGATCTTCTGCATGGTCGCCCGGTCGCTGCATCTTTCTTTGAACCAATACTTGTCGTAATGATTGGTGTCATGCAGCTTGCTGCGCGTCTCGCCAACCATGCAGCCAAGGGCGATATTTTTGAAAGCCGCGCCGAAACCGCAGGAGGGGTGGCCTTTGACATGAGAAAAGTTGACCATGAAACTGGCGTCCTCGACCATACCGGCTACTTTCCAGGTCTTGATGTTTTTATATTCGCGTTCGTGATCGTAATAATACTTGTCTTTGGGTCCCGCCACCGGGAAAACCGGGCAGCCGAGCACTTCTGTTGTGTATCCGCGGGTTTCACAACCCGCCACATCCCAATCCACGTCAGCGATAAAGGGTTTGCCGCCGCCATCTTTGATCGCCTGAACTACTTTTCGAACAAACACGGGGTGTATGACCGAATAACCAATATTGTTGCCAACGTGCAACTTCAGGCAAACCTGTTCTCCCTTGACCCGGTCTCTCAGATGTAACGCGTCCAGAACCAGGTCTAGTTTGGCGGGCAAGGTTTCTTTGGCGTCGAGCTGCGCCTGATGCGGGGAACCGTAAAATACCTTGGATTTCATCGGGATTACCTCTGTCGGGTTGGGATGCATTAATATTAACTATTTTAACATAACCACCAAACTCTCCTCGTTCATTTTTATAAAAGAGGTTCTCAAAATACTGTGGTTTGCAATACAAGCTGCATTACGAGAGTTGTGCGCTCACCCTTGGATTCATAACCTTCTTTTTCTTGACGCCTTGCTTCCTCTCCCGCGGCAAAGCGCCATGACAGACTCAAAACTTGATGCCGTGGGAGAGGGCACGGGGTGAGGGTAAATAGCCAAGGTCATAGGTGCTGATTTAGCAAATCGCGCCAGTTGACGATGTCCATACAATCCCATACACTTAATTTATCACTGGGAGGCGTATGATCACTTTAAACTCCAAACGACTGGTCTTGAACCCTCTATCGCTCGAACAGCTCGAGACCGCCCTGGTTTCCATCCGCATGCTGGCCGCGAGTATGGGCGTGCCCATCGTGAGCCGGCTGCTGGATGGCGCTGCCGAACGCGCGGTGACGATGAAGATCGAAAAAATGCGCTCCACTCCCCGCGAAAAACACCCCTGGTTTACCTATTGGTTGATCGTTTTAAAGGAGGAGAAGATCGGGGCTGGCCTGGTGGGTTTTAAAGGAACACCCAACGCCAATGGAGAGATCGAGATTGGCTATGGAATGGACGAACAGTATCAAAGGTGTGGTTACATGACCGAAGCGGTGAACGCATTGAATGAATGGGCGTTCTCTCACGCGGCGGTGCACGCGATCACAGCAACCCATGTATTAGCCAAAAATTACGCATCACAAAAGGTGTTGATTAAAACCGGGTTCGTTGAAGAATTCTCAGACGCTGAATTCATCAACTTTGTTCTTCGCTCTAAAAATCGATGATTTTTACCAATTTCAAATTAATCAGACTCTTGACTTTATCGGTCGTGAAAATTAAAATAAAATCGCTACAGACACATCATTTCGAATCAACTTCATCGAAAGAAAGGTTTTCAAATGCAATTGGAAGAGTCGGGTAACGCCAAAGACGTGCCTCCCCTTAGTTGCCGGGGATTTTTAGCGTTATCCACATTCATCGCAGACAGGGTCGTGTTGTCTGGTCATAAAAGGCGAACCAACCGCAGTTTTCAACGCGGTATGGATGCGCGTAAAGCCAGGCTCGAAGGCTCTCATGAGGTACCAGTCTGATCAATTAAGTTGATCATCTTCGGCATGGAAACCCCGCCGGCTGGTGCTTCGGTCACCAGTCGGTTATTTTTTAAGCGCCGCGTCCAAAGTGCAATCGAAAAAGGAGGTTATCATGCCGTTTATCAGTCAACTCATTGGAAGAACCGTCGTCGACTCGGAGGGGAAAAACCTGGGTCACATCGACGAGATCCTCGCCATCCAAAAGCCAGACCATGTTCACCCAGTTTTGGTCAGCCTGGCGGTTTATGAAAAAAATCTCCTGGTGAATTACCCTATTGCGGAGGTGGCCGTTCTATTCTCGAGCGTCATCCCCCTGGCGCGCCCGAAAAATGAACTCAAAACTTACTCCCGCACAGGGGACGAGATCGAATTGATCGCCAATGTGCTGGACAAGCAGATTATCGACACCAACGGCATTCGTGTGGTGCGGGTGAACGACCTCGAGATCGCCCATGTTAATGGTGATTACTTTGTGTCAAACGTGGATATCGGCTCAACAGGTATCTTTCGCCGCATCGGATTCAACCGGCTGGCCGAATGGTTGAACTCGGTTTTTGCAAAACGAGCCCAGACCAACATGATCTCGTGGGATTTTGTGGAGTTATTGGTGCACGACCAGTTTATGCGCTTAAAAGTGCCGGGCGAGAAGATTCGCGATCTACACCCCGCCGACCTGGCCGAACTGCTCAGCGATATGAACCACAATGAAAGCCGCAACCTGCTGGATTCGATGGACATCGAACACCTCGCGGACGCCCTGGAAGAAGTGGAGCCGGAATTCCAGGCCACGCTGGTGCAAGGAATGAGCGACGAACGTGTGGCTGACGTGTTGGAAGAAATGTCGCCTGACGAAGCCGCTGACTTGCTGGCTGAACTGCCGGCCGAGCGCAGCGAGGACCTGCTCGAGTTGATGGAAGACCAGGAAGCCCGTGAAGTGCGCTTACTGCTTTCTTACCCCGAAGACACCGCGGGAGGCTTGATGACCACCGATGTGGCTACCATCCGCCCCGGGTTGACCGCTGCCAAGGCCATTGAAGCCATTCGCGCCGCGGAACCGGATGCCGAGTCAATCTTCTATATTTATGTTACAGACGATGAGAACCGCCTCCTGGGTGTGTTTTCCTTAAGCGATTTGGTATTGGCCAAACCCAGCACCCAGGTAGCCAACTTTATGCATCCGAAAGTCGTCTCTGCCAATGTGCTCACCAAACAGGAAGCCCTGGCGCAACTGATCGCCAAATACAACCTGTTGACCATCCCCGTTGTCGATGACGGAAACCGCCTGCTGGGTATGGTCACCGCGGATGACGCGCTCGACAAGATCATCCCCACCGCCTGGAAGAAAAAACTTCCGCGCTTCTATTATTACAATCGCGATTAGGGGGATGTTCGAATGATGAGATCTTCCCTGCGCACCACCCTGCGCCGCTGGAGCACCCTGCCATTTGCGCGCTCCTTGATCCTGTTTTTTGGCGTTTTCGGCCCGGCCACGATCACCGCCATGGCCGATAACGACGCTGGCGGGGTGGCAACCTATTCCGTGGCGGGCGCCACGCTTGGTTACCCGGTCTTGTTCATCCTGTTGATCATCACCGTCTTGTTGGGCGTCACCCAGGAGATGGGTATGCGCCTGACCCTGGTCACCCGCCGAGGTCTGGCTGATCTGATCCGAGAGAAATTTGGCATCCGGGTTTCGCTGTTGATCTTCAGCGCCCTGCTCATCGCCAACCTGGGCACCCTCACCGTGGAACTCGCGGCGGTTAAAGTAACCAGCGGCATGCTCAATTTGCCAGCAATCCCGTTCATTTTTTTGATCGTTTTGATCGCAGGTTTGGTCGTCACCAAGGGCAATTACAAGCTCACCCAGGGCATCATGCTCGTTACCAGCCTGTTTTATCTCGCCTACATCATTTCGGCGGTCAAAGCCAAACCCGATTGGAACCTGGCTCTGACCAATATTTTCTGGCCGCATGGCGTAGAAGTAACCCCTGCCTATTTGCGCAATTATCTATTGATCGGCATGGGCGTGTTGGGAACCACCATCACTCCATGGGGACAATTTTTTATCAGCAGCTTCGCCTACGACAAGAACATTGAGGCAGGCAAGATCATCTACTCTCAACTGGAAACTTATGTGGGCGCCTTCCTGACCAATTTTTTCTCTTTTTTCATGGTCGTGGCCACCGCAGCAACCCTGTTCGTTAATAAAATCCCGCTGGTTTCAGGTGAGGCCGCTGCCATGGCGATCAAACCCTTCGCCGGAGAATTAGCCGGAACCCTGTTTGCCTTCGGCATCCTCAACGCCGGATTTATGGGATTGATCGTGGTCTCGCTCTCCACGGCATACGCGTTCGCTGAATTTTTTGGTTTGCAAGGCAGCCTGGATAGTAATTACAAACAAAGCAAGTCGTTCTACCTGATCTTTATCGTGCAACTCTTGCTGGCAACCGTTTTCGTCATGTTCCCAGGCGTATCCCTCTTTAAACTGGCTATTATCACCCAAACCATCAACGCGATCGCCCTTCCGCTCGTTTTTTACTACCTGATCCGCCTGGCCAACGACAAGAGTCTGATGGGTGAACACCGCAACAACGCTTTTCAAAAATGGTTCACCATAGCGGGCTCAGTTGCCATCTTTGTTGCCTCCTTGTTGACCCTGACGGCCACCTTTTTTCCACGATTGGGGCAGTAAAGCGCTGTATAACCTAGCGTAAGGCAACTTTATTAATTGTGTTGATTAATTGCTTGAAGAACTTTTTCGACTTATACTTTGGGTATAGTACTTGAGGTTTAAGAAGGAGTACCCCATGCTGCCTATCGGTGATGACAACACCCAACGCCGGATTTTCCCGATTGTGACCTACGGATTGGTCGCGATCAATATCTTCGTTTTCCTGCTTGAGCTGGTCGGCGGCGACGCATTTATCGTAAAATGGTCGTTCGTGCCTGTTCGCTTCCTTGCCAACCCGGGCGCGGATTTTATCACCCTGTTCACTTCGCTATTTATGCACGCCGGATGGATGCACCTGGGCGGTAACATGCTTTACCTGCTTATCTTCGGCGATAATGTTGAAGACCGGTTTGGCCATTTCAGATTCCTGGTTTTCTACCTGGTCGCTGGCCTGGCCGCCATGATGGCTCAATTCTTCGTATCGATGACCACCAACATTCCCAACCTGGGTGCATCTGGCGCCATCGCAGGTGTGCTGGCGGCTTACCTGCTGCTCTTCCCAGGCCGGCGGGTGCGCGTATTAGTCATGGCCTGGATCGTGACCCTGCCCGCCCTGTTGGTCATCGGCGCCTGGATTGTGATCCAACTGATCAGCGGAATGGGCACCATCTCTACAACGGCGGATACCGGCGGGGTGGCGTATATGGCGCACATCGGTGGATTCGCGGCAGGGTTTCTGCTAACCTTATTCATGCGCAAACGCGCGAGACCGGCTTACTACTAAACTCAGGAGTGATCCCATGGCATATGATGAGACTTTAGGGCAACGCGTTAGAACGCTGCTCAGCGCTGAACCTGTCGTCGAGAAAAAAATGTTTGGCGGCATCGGTTTCCTGGTCAATGGAAACATGGCCTGCGGCGTCCACGCTGACAACCTGATCGTCAGGGTGGGCGAAGAGCGCTACGAAGAAATCCTAACCCATCCGCTCGCCCGGCCTTTCGATATGACGGGCAGGCCCATGACCGGCTGGGTGGAGATCATCCCAACAGGCACCAAACGCGATGTTGACCTGGCTGGATGGGTGCGAACCGGGATGGATTTTTCCAAAACCTTACCGCCAAAATAATTGACTCAGCGTCATTCTACCGACGATATAAATCGCATTCTCACTTCAGTAAGTGGTGGGGATGCGATTGGTTAAATTTATATGAGTTGTGTTAGAACGGAATTTAACTGATTGACGCGCCTGTTTAACTATTGTATTCTTATTAGAATTCTAAGTTGTGGTCTTGTGTTCAACGTTGAGTGTAAAAGCGAGGTTCAGAATGGCAAACATGAATGACATCCTGGCCGTTATCCTGGGGGGTGGGCGTGGCTCACGACTTTTCCCATTAACCCAATTGCGGTCAAAACCCGCTGTGCCAATGGCCGGCCGGTATCGTTTGATCGACATTCCCATCAGCAACTGTATTAACTCGGGTATTCTGCGCATTGGCGTCTTGACCCAATTCAATTCCATTTCGCTGCACCGCCATATCGTGCGCACCTATAACTTTGATGCGTTTCACCAGGGCTGGGTGCAGATCTGGGCAGCTGAACAAACCATGGGCAGCACGGACTGGTACCAGGGGACGGCTGACGCGGTGCGCAAACAGATATTCGAGATCAAAGCGACACGTGCCAAGTTTGTGCTCATCCTCGCAGGTGATCACCTTTACCGCATGGATTATGACAAGATGGCCGAATTCCATTTTGGGCATGATGCAGATATTACTGTTGCCGTCCGCCCTGTGAACCGAGATGATGCCGGGCGTTTTGGAATCTTAAAACGAGACGCCAATCTAAATATCACCGATTTTTATGAAAAACCAAAAGACCCCGAAACCCTCGCTCGGATCGCAAGTCGGGATGATCCAGAAAAACCTTTCCTGGGGTCGATGGGGATCTACTTGTTTAAGACGGAGGTGTTGATTAACCTCCTTGAATCCTTTGAATACGATGATTTTGGCAGCCATGTCATCCCGGCCGCGATTAAAACCCATAAAGTGTTCGGTTATGACTTTGATGGTTATTGGGAAGACATCGGCACGATCCGTACTTTCTACGATACCAACCTGGCCCTGGCTTGCCCCAATCCACCGTTCAACTTCTTTGATCCGGCCAAACCCATTTACAGTCATCCGCGTTTTTTGCCAGGGTCGGTGATTCAAAACTCCCAAATGGAAGATGTCTTATTGGCTGAGGGATGTTGCATTAGCAACGCCCGGATCGAACACTCGGTCATAGGCCTGAGAAGCCAGATCCGTGAAGGTGTGACGATCAAAGACAGCATCCTGATGGGGAACGACTATTATGAACGGGATTGGGAATCTGAGGGGCGTAAACTTCCCCTGGTAATCGGCTCGGATTGTTACATCGAAGGCGCCATTATCGACAAGAACGCGAGATTGGGACCAAATGTTACCATCCGTCCTTTCCCTCGGGGTGTGGATGTGGACGGTAACCCCTGGCTGGTTCGGGACGGCATCGTGGTAATCCCAAAGAATGCCGAGATCCCGCCAGGCACCACCATTACGCCTTAATTCAATTCTGATCAAAAAAACAGGAGCCCACAAAATGAGTTCTCAACCCCCAAATTCCGCGCCCAAAAAAGCGGAGGATTATTCGGTTACTTGGTACGCTCTTAGTCCTCACGAAGTTCTGGAGAAACTGGAAACCAAGCAAGACCAAGGGTTATCCACCGCTGAGGTTGAACGCCGCCAGCAGATCCACGGCTTGAACCAGTTGCGCGAGAAACCGCGTCCATCGTTCTTGCAACTTGTTCTCGCCCAGTTAAAATCTTTTGTAGTGATCTTGTTGATCGTCGCCTCGGTAATCTCAATGATCCTGGGCGAGTGGGTAGATTCAGGCGCGATCTTGTTGATCGTGGTCTTAAACGCCATCCTGGGCGTGGTGCAGGAATCCCGGGCGGAAGAAGCCCTGGCCGCGTTGAAACGCATGGCTGCCCCTGATGCCCAGGTGTTGCGTGATGGCAAACGCCTGTCAATCCCGGCGGCCCAACTCGTACCCGGTGATATCGTTTACCTCGAGGCTGGCAATTTTGTTCCTGCTGACCTGCGCTTGTTGGAAGCCGTCAATATGCGGGTTGAAGAAGCCGCGCTCACCGGAGAATCCGTCCCGGTTCAAAAGAACGCGATGCTCACCCTCGAAGCCGGCTCCTCGCTGGGTGACCGCAAGAACACTGTCTTCATGGGAACCGTCATCTCTTACGGACGCGGACACGGAGTTGTTACCAGCACCGGGATGCATACTCAGTTGGGGTTGATCGCCAATATGCTTCAATCAGTGGCGGAAGAAGAAACCCCGCTTCAAAAACGGCTTGATCAACTTGGTAAAACTCTTGGCTGGGCTTGTTTGATCGTCTGCGCCGTGGTCTTCGGGGTCGGAATCCTCCAAGGTGGTAACCCCTTGGAATTGTTCATGATTGCCGTCAGTCTGGCAATCGCGGCCGTCCCTGAAGGATTGCCCGCTATCGTAACCATCAGCCTGGCGTTGGGAATGCGTGAAATGATCAAACGCCACGCACTCATTCGCCGGCTTTCCTCGGTGGAAACCCTGGGTTCTGCCACTGTGATCTGTTCTGACAAGACCGGTACCCTTACCCAAAATGAAATGACAGTTACCCGCATCTGGGTGGACGGACAATTTATTGAAGTCACTGGCCAGGGGTACGACCCGCGCGGTGAGTTCCAGATCAATCAAAAAAATGTAGATCTTGATAAATTCCCCGCTGTTCGCACTGCGCTGTGGGTTGGCGCCATCAACAACGATTCCGTGCTCGAAGAATCTCTCGAAGAGGGAGGCACCAGCCAATACCGCATGGTGGGTGACCCTACTGAAGGTTCAATTCTCGTGGCTGCTTACAAAGCCGGTGCAGGCTCAAAAGCATTAAGCAACGCCTACCCCCGGCGCAACGAGATCCCATTCGATTCAGACCGAAAGCGTATGGTCACCATTCATAGCATCGAAGATCCACGCCTGGAAGATATTTCGCCCTTCATCGATCAAACGTTTAAGAATAAACATGTCGTGGCGGTTAAAGGCGCGCCGGATGTAGTTTTGAAATTGTGTTCAAAGATCCAGTCCCTGGACAATCGTTCAGCACATCCGCTGGATGATGCCGCCCGCAACCAGATCCTGGAAGCTAACGACCAGATGACCCGTGGAGCCCTGCGTGTTTTGGGTGTCGCCTTCCGCCTGGAAGATGATCTGCCCGCGGAGCTGGTCAGCCATGAACTTGAAAAAGACCTCATCTTTGCTGGTTTGATCGGCATGATCGACCCTGCAAGACCGGAGGTCAAACCCGCGCTGCTCACCGCCGCGAAAGCTGGCATCCGCACCTTGATGATCACCGGAGATTACCCCAACACCGCGCGCGCGATTGCCGAAAGTATCGGTTTACTCCGCCCTGGGCACAAGGTTCTCACCGGCGCCCAATTAGACGAGATTGACGACAAGCAATTGCTCAAAGAAGTTGAACTGACTGACGTTTTCGCGCGGGTTTCACCCGAACACAAGATGCGGATCGTCAACGCCCTGCAAGCTAATGGAGAAGTGGTAGCGATGACCGGCGACGGTGTCAACGATGCCCCGGCCATCAAACAGGCTGACATCGGTGTCTCGATGGGAATCACGGGCACAGACGTGGCCAAAGATACAGCCGACATGGTACTCACCGATGACAACTACGTCAGCATTGTTTCGGCGGTTGAACAAGGCCGTATCATTTACGCGAACATTCGGAAGTTCGTCTACTACCTGATCTCTTGCAACCTGGGTGAAATTCTGATCATTTTCCTGCCAACCGCTTTTGGGCGTTTGCTCTTCCCGCAACTTACCACCGAGCAGCTTTCACCTCTCGTTCCAGTTCAATTGTTGTGGTTGAACCTGATTTCTGACGGCGCCCCAGCCCTGGCTCTCGGAACGGAAAAAGGTGACCCCGACATTATGGATCAAGCCCCACGCCCACCCAAGGAACCGATCATCAATAAGCAGATGGCCATGGGCGTAGTCTTGCAGACTCTCGCGATCGCTGGTGTTACCCTCTTCGCTTTTTGGCGTGGGCTTACCCATACGGAGCTACCCCTCGACCAACGCCTTCCGCTGGCTGAGACCATGGCCTTCGTTACCCTAAGCGCGTCAGAACTGCTGCGAGCCTTCACCGCCAGGTCCGAGAGATACCCACTTCTCAAGATCGGTATTTTCTCGAACAAGTGGATGAACCTGGCTGTCTTGGCTTCGCTCTTCTTGTTATTGTGTGTCGTTTACATACCGTTCCTCAACCCGGTGTTTTCAACCACCCCGTTGAGTTTACGAGAGTGGACGCTCGTTCTTCCACTGCTGCTCATCCCCGCTATCGTGGCCGAACTCACCAAGTGGCTGATCTACCGCAAAGCAAACAAGTAATTCATCTTGTTTCCCCGATTAATAAACAGGTGAAGGAATTCCTTCACCTGTTTAGAATATTGTCGACCAGTGGCTTAAAACTCAACCGGTGGATGGCGCACGCGCCTGTCGATTCAAGCGCTTGACGATGTTCTCGGGTACCATAACCTTTATGCCGGTCGAACCCGTAATTCGGAAATTGTTGATGGGCGTCGATCATCCAGGCATCCCGACTGGTTTTTGCCAGAATGGATGCCGCTGCGATACTCAAGCTGCGCTGGTCCCCTTTAATGAGCGAGGTTTGAGGTATCTCCACATCCGGCAGTAACAACGCGTCGATCAGGATGTGCTCCGGCTGAAAGTTCATTTGGGCGATCGCGCGCTCCATCGCCAATCGCGTGGCCTGGATGATGCCCTGACCATCTACTTCACTGTGGTCCGCGGTTCCAACTCCCCAGGTTAGCGCTACCGCTTTAATCTTTTCGGCAAGTACCTGGCGGGCTGTGGGGCTTACCTGTTTCGAATCACGCACCCCTGCCAATACTACTGAAACCTGCTCATCGCGCGGCAAGACAACTACAGCCGCGGTCACTGGCCCGGCCCAGGCACCTCGGCCAGCCTCGTCCAAGCCTGCCACCAAGTGCAAGCCTTGCGACCAATAAGATGATTCAAAATCGAGATTGGGGTTCGCGGGGATTAACCCGCTGTCAATGCGATTGGGCATGCGTTTAATGATGTAGATTGCGGCGAATCTTGATCAATTCAAGCACCGTACGTGCGAAATCTCTGACCACCCTCACCTTGGAGCGTTCCCCATAGGTCCAGGTCACGGGCACTTCGTGAATTTTTAAACCGATTTGTTTGGCGATCGCCAGGGTTTCCACATCAAAGGTCCAGCCGTGGATCGTCTGCAAAGGGAATAGTTTTTCAGCCGCTTCAGCGGTAAAACACTTGAACCCGCATTGTGTGTCTTTAATTCCTTTAAAGTTGAGCACCCAAACGAACAGGTTAAAAACACGACCGATCAGGTGGCGGTAATAGGGTTCGCCAATTCGCACAGCCCCCTTTGCCTCGCGTGATGCGATGGCAATATCCACTCCGTTGAGTTGGGGAGGGAGAAATTTCGGGATCTGGTCGATGGGCATTGAAAAGTCAACATCACAGAAGAAGCGGAACTTCCCCTTTGCCGCCAACATGCCGGTTTTAACGGCCAGTCCCTTGCCGGGACGTTCTTCGTGAAGCACGGTAACATACTCACGTTCGCTGGCATAATGGCGCGCCAAATCGAGGGTTGCATCACTGCTCGCGTTTTCAACGATGACCACCTCTACAGAAAAGGGTTGCGACTGGATGAAATCGTCGACAAGTTTGAGGCTTTCCGGCAAGCGCTGCTCTTCGTTGTGAGCCGGCAAGACAAGTGAGAGAAAGGGATTTTTGTTTTTCATGGATTTAATCTACCCAAGAATTGATTATATCTTAGTCGAAGTAAATTCAATTCCACCCTTAACTGAAAATCCAGGCTATCCCTTTAGTTTGAATTCGTTTTGAATCATTGAGAATGTTGATTTAAAGTATTGTCGGGGTGGGCGGACTTTATCATCCCTGGATGGGAGAACCGCCGGCTTGCTTAACAAGTGAGTTTAATAGAATTGTCGGGGTGGGCGGACTTGAACCGCCGGCCCCCGCGTCCCAAACGCGGTGCGCTGCCAACTGCGCTACACCCCGAACCTCTAGAGTATAATCTGAAGCAGTATGAACCGTCAAGGAACCCACATCTGCCATGGTTGAACCGTCTTCTCGTCGCGCCCCGCGCCCCGCGGTATTAAACGTCATTCTCGCGCTGGCTTGGATGCTGTCCTCCTGTAACCTCTCCCCTTCTGATGCAATAGGAGCCACGCTTCAACCCACCCAAGCCACCCAAACGATGGCCGCGGCGCAAACTCTTGCCCAATTCACCCCAGCGGTGACCCTTCAGCCTTGCCTGGAGACGACCGGAACGATTATCGACGACGCGGCACCTTCTGAGGTGCTCAACGAACCCGTCGTGGTAAAAGTGTATCTTCCCGCTTGCTACCAATCTTCACCCGAACGCACATACCCTGTACTTTACTTGCTGCACGGCCAATCCAATTCGAATGACCAGTGGGAACGTCTGGGTTTATTCAACGCCGCGGATGAACTGATCGCCGCTAAGGTCATTCCTCCCTTCATCATTGTGCTGCCCAGCGAGTTGCGGTCCAACCAGGACCCCTACCAATCAAAATTTGAAGCGGTCATCCTTGAGGATGTGCTTCCATATATCGAAGAGGTTTATCGTGTTTGCCCAGGGCGTGCTTGCCGCGCGATCGGGGGTCTGTCTCGCGGGGGTAATTGGGCGGTGCATATTGGGCTCTCTAACCCCGACAAATTTATCGCGGTCGGCGCGCACAGCACCCCTCTTTTTTATGGTGAAATATCCAATCTTTATAAAATCGCGGGTCTGGACAACAATAGTACGAGTTTCCCCGCACTTTTCATCGACGTTGGCAACAAGGATGAAGACCTGAACGACGTTAAAACCTTTGTGACCACGCTTAAGAAACTGACCATCCCTTATCAGTTTTCCGAATTTCTCGGTTACCATGATGAAAACTATTGGCGCGCGCACGTGACCGAATACCTGCGTTGGTACTCGGCTCAATTCGATACGGCACGTTAGATTTCTCGAAATCTGATATAAAAAAAGCCGGCTAAGACCGGCTTAATTATTTAAAACTTCTTTACAAATCGAGAGCTAATAGAGATCAGGGTTTTTAAATGGAATCAGCGCGAAAATAACCGCGGGGACATAGAGGTTCAAGCGGTCGACCGCGTCGCCGGTCAACAAACCGATAGCGCCGTTGGTCTGTTTGGAATTATTTCTTGAAAAAATTTGGTCGTCTGCCTCTCCCAATTCCACACCCTGCCGCACGAGTTCAGCCACATTTTCCGGAAGAAAAAACTCGCCGCTGCGCCCCACTCCACGCCGGCCTTCAGACAGAACCACCACCCAGGCAAAGCCGCTCAAGTGAGCGCCCCTGTCCATCACGCCGCCTTCAATGCCCACCCAAAAATCAGCTTCGGGCATCATGTCCATGGCTTGCAACGCTCGCGCGTCCGCGCCTTCCAGGGTTTCATCATCTGTCATCGGTTGTTCGGATACTTTTGACTCCACCTTAACCGTTCTCACCTCGAAAGATTCATGCGGGAACATGCGTTTAAAACCATCCAGGGTGGCTTTCAATTTCACAGGGTTGGTGGACGCGACACACACGATGTTCATTGGCACTCCTCATTTCAGGATAGGATCACCGCCTTCGCGGTTCTCTTATTTTATCCGATAACCGGCTGCAAAACAAAAGAGGGCGGCTGATGGTTTCCCACCAACGTCCGCCCTCGAGTAAACCTGAAAACGTTTAGTAACTGACTTTGCGGGGTAGTTTCTTAGCCTGGTCCACCCAGTCCGAGATTTGTTCGGCGGTGGGCATTTTGCGCACCAGTTTTTTCTTGTCGTTCACTTCGACCATCTTGTCGAACAGATTCTTGGGAACCCGTTTGGATAATTCCACAATGGTGTCCACACCGGCTTCTTCCAGCAGGTCGGAATACTCACTACCAACGCCTTTGATGCGATACAGATCCGATAGGTTCACCCATTCCAGGATCAAGGCATCGCCGATGCCGGTTTTCTCAGCCAATTCCTTGCGTCCCTTGGGGGTTGCGCCTGCATCCAACAACGCGTCCGTGGTTTTAATGCCAATACCAGCAAGTTTCTTCTTGTACGCGGGTCCGATCCCTTCTACATCCATGATACTAGGCATATTCTTCCTCCTGTTTCAATAGTTGGACAAAAACGATAAGCAGTTATTAGTATAGACCGAAATTCTTGTGGTTGCAACCACAAAGCAACGTGCAACTATGCAATGGGTCCCTCGTGTATAATACCTTCCATGAGTCTAACGTTACGTGAAGTGGAACACATCGCCAGCCTCGCGCGGTTGGAGTTGACGGAATTAGAAATGGAAAAATACCGTCAGCAACTATCGGCGATCCTGGATTATGTGACCATGCTGCAGGAATTGGACACTTCCGACATCCCTCCGACTTCCAGTGTTTTGCCAGCCGGAGGAGAGTTACGCCTAGATGCCGCCGGAATTTCGCTGCCCACTTCTGTTTTACTTAAGAACGCGCCTGACACCTTCAACGCGCAATTCCGTGTTCCCCCGGTGATGGAATGAAGACTGACCTCACCACGCTTTCTCTCATTAACATGCAATCCGGCTTGCGCGCCGGGGATTTTACCAGCCACGATCTTGTTTCAGCGCACCTCGAGCGCATCCAACGACTCGAACCCACGCTTCGAGCGTTTATCACCTTGACCACCGACCGCGCCCTGCGAGAAGCACGCCTTGCGGATGAGCGCATTTCAACGTCTCGCAAACACAACCAGCTGGCGGTGCTTCCCCCTCTAACGGGCATTCCCATCGCGGTCAAAGATTTGATCACGGTGGCCGGGGTGCGCTGCACCTGCGGCTCGAATGTTTTGGGAGACTGGGAATCGCCCTTCACGGCCACCGCTGTGCAACGTCTCTTTGACGCCGGCGCGATTTTGATCGGCAAGACCAACACGGACGAATTTGCCATGGGTTCCTCCACCGAGTCTTCGGCGTTTGGCCCGACCCACAATCCATGGGATGTCTCACGCGTACCGGGTGGATCCTCAGGCGGCAGCGCCGCGGCTGTGGCGGCCCGGCTTGTCCCTGTTGCCATCGGCTCGGACACAGGCGGTTCGGTGCGTCAGCCCGCCGCGTTTTGCGGGGTGACCGGTATCAAACCCACCTACGGGCGTGTCTCGCGTTACGGACTGGTGGCTTACGGTTCCTCGCTGGATTCGATGGGGGTCTTCGCGCGCAGCGCGGAAGACGCCGCGATCTTGTTGCAGGTCATGTCCGGTTTTGACCCGCTCGACGCCACTTCTTCCAGCCAGCCCGTGGCGGAACTCACAGACTCACTCAATGACTTGAAGGGTGTTCGGGTAGGGGTGCCCAGGGAATATTTTCTTGAAGGAATTCAACCGGAAGTCTCCGAGCGCATACAGGTCGCGATCGACCAATTCAAAAACCTCGGCGCGGAGATTATCCCAATCTCTCTACCACACACTCGCTTCGCCTTGCCGGTGTATTACCTTATCGCCCCGGCCGAAGCCTCCGCCAACCTGGCGCGCTACGATGGCGTCCGTTTCGGCAAACGGGACGCTTCGGGATCGCTCCTCAGCATGTTTCGCAAAACCCGCGGCCAGGGCTTTGGACCTGAGGTGAAAAGGCGCATCATGCTTGGCACCTACGCCCTTTCAGCCGGGTATTATGACGCGTTTTACGGCCAGGCACAAAAAGTGCGCACCCTGATCAAACGTGATTTTGAACTTGCCTTTGAAACTGTGGACGTGATCGCCTGCCCGGTGACACCCACCACCGCTTTTAAGATCGGTGGGCACGGAGACGACCCCCTATCGATGTATCTCGAAGACGTCTTCACCCTCCCCGCCAACCTGGCCGGGGTACCCGGCATCGCCTTCCCCGTGGGGCAGGATAGCGACAACCTGCCGGTGGGTATGCAGTTGATGGGGCGTCCGTTTGAAGAAGAGTTGCTTATTAAGGTCGTCAAGGTTTATCAAAAGACCACCGAACACCACATACAATTTTCGTCTTTGTAGTTTTTTCTTCCAGTAATTAAGCGATTGTAAGAACCATGAAACTCCTTTATTGATTTTTACGTATATTTAGATATGGAGGAAGAATAATGTCCAATCAAAACGTACCCACTTCATCAGTAAACGTTCCCAACCCCGGCCCAGGCTGCCTGGTGCGCGGGCTGTATTTCATCTTTATCGGTTCCTGGCTCGGCTTGATCTGGGTGTTGCTTGCCTGGTTCTTTAACCTGACCATCATCGGCCTGCCGCTTGGGCTAGCCATGATCAACCGAATCCCCCAGGTGATGACCCTGCGCCCTGAACGCGTGCAGACCACCGTCACAGTTCGCGATGGCGCCCCCGTCGTCCGGCAGACACCGTTGACCCAGCCGCCCTTCCTGCTACGCGCGCTTTACTTCGTGGTGATCGGCTTCTGGTTCAGCCTGGTATGGACCCTGCTGGCCTGGATCTTCACCGCCTTCACCCTAGGTTTTGGCCTGCCGCTGGCGTTCTGGATGTTTGACCGCACACCCTGCGTGACCACTCTCGCCCGAATTTAATTTAGGTCGCTAAGTCTGTAGCCCTTCCACGATGGAAGGGCTTTTTTGTGACCATAAGCAACCCTACAAGGAGTAACTTCCATCGACCAAAACCCGGCCACGGTGTAAAATGAAGACAGTAGTTTTTAATGTCTCGAGCACTCAAAAAGGTTACTCTACATGAATCCTCATTATAAGATCGTCATCCCCATGGCCGGCTTGGGTTCACGCATGCGCCCCCACACCTGGAACCGACCCAAGCCGCTGCTTTACCTGGCCGGCATGACCGTGTTGGATCACGCCCTGGATCAATTCAAAAGTCTCCCTCATCTTAGCGAAGCCGAATATGTCTTCATCGTCAGCCCCAACCAGGGCGAACAGATCCAGGAGCACATGCAGGCAACGCACCCCGATAAAGTGGTGCATTTCGTGGTGCAGGAGCAAATGCAAGGCCAATCGCAGGCCATTTCGCTTGCCAGGGAATACCTGGACGCCCCCGTGCTGGTTGCTTTTTCTGACACCCTGATCGAAACAGACCTGTCATTTCTTTCTCAAGATTCGGCGGACGGCATCGCCTGGGTCAAGCCGATGGACGATCCGCGCCGTTTCGGCGTGGTGGAAGCGGACGCCGCCGGGTGGGCAAAACGATTGATCGAAAAACCCACCGACATGAGCAACAACCTGGTCGTGGTGGGGTTCTATTATTTCAAACACGGTGAAGACCTGGTCAACGCCATCGACGAACAAATGAAACGCGGCGCTAGCTTAAAGGGTGAATATTTCCTGGCTGACGCGATCAACATTCTGTTGGAACGAGGTGCCCGCATCAAAGTGCGCCAGACCGAAACCTGGCTGGATGCCGGCATTCCGGATTCCTTACTGGCCACCAACCGTTTTCTGCTGGATCACGGCCGCTGTACCTGCCCGACACAAAAATCGATTGAAGGTGTTTCCATAATCGAGCCGGTGTCTATCTCTGAAGGCGTCACCCTGGTTTCTGCGGTCATTGGCCCCCACGTGACCCTTGGCGAGGGCTGCGTGCTCGAAAACGTGGTCATCCGTAATTCGATCATCGAGGCCGGCACGCGCATCAAGGATATGGTGGTGGAAGGTTCGATCGTGGGTCGCGATGTGACGTTGGAAGGCCGACCTGAACAACTCAATATCGGCGACAATTCGTGGGTGACCCGCTAATCCCGGGAAATCTTATTACGAAAAATATTTGAATTCGAGGAGCATTAATGCGCGATCAATACCTTTCCCGACGAGTTTCTGGTTTGCGCCCATCGGGCATCCGCAAGTTTTTTGACATTGCGGCTACGATGAAAGATGTGATCTCTCTAGGGGTGGGGGAACCTGATTTCACCACACCTGAGCCGATCTTGCGGGCAGGCATCCAGGCGCTTGAGCGTGGCGAGACGCATTACACCTCCAATTACGGCATCATCGAATTGCGCCGAGCGCTCGCGACCCACCTCGAAAAACTTTACGGGGTCAAATACGACCCGCAAACCCAGATTGTGATCACGGTGGGCGGCTCCGAAGCCCTGAACCTGGCGGCCATCGCCTTGATCAACCCAGGCGACGAAGTCATCATCCCAACTCCTTGTTTTGTTTCCTACCAGGCAGCCGTCATCCTGGCGGGCGGTATCGCCGTGGAAGTGCCCTGCCGGCTCGAAAACAATTTTGATTTTGACCCGGACGAATTAAGGGCGGCCATCACCCCGCGTACCAAGGCCATCCTGGTTGGCTTCCCCAACAACCCCACCGGCGCGGTGGCCAGCCGTGAAAACCTGCTCGAAGTTGCCAAGATGGCCGAAGAGCACGACCTGATCGTGATCTCGGACGAGATCTACGACCGCCTGGTCTACGGCAGCAAGCATGTTTGCTTCCCGTCCTTCCCGGGTGTGTTCGACCGCACCCTTTTGTTGGGTGGCTTTTCCAAGGATTATGCCATGACCGGCTGGCGCATCGGCTACGCCGCCGGGCCGGAGCACATCATCAGCGGCTTGTTGCGCGTGCATCAATTCATGGTCATGTCCGCGCCCACCATGTCGCAAATGGCCGCGCTTGAGGCGCTCTTGAGCGGCGAAGAATACGTAAAAAAAATGGTGGCGGAATACGACCGCCGCCGGAAATTACTGGTCAGTGGTCTCAACCAGATCGGCTTGCCTACCTTTGAGCCGAAAGGCGCGTTTTACGCCTTCCCCAAGGTGAGCGTCACCGGCCTGGACGACGAAGCCTTCTGCGAGCGGCTCTTGAAAGAGGAACATGTCGCCATCATCCCCGGCAACTCGTTCGGCGCTGGTGGTGAAGGCTTCGCGCGCTGTTGTTACGCCACGGGGTATAACCAGTTGGAAGAAGCCCTCGAACGGATTGAAAGGTTTGTCGGCAGAATCTAAGAAACAGGGTGGGGTTTTTCCCCACCCTGTTTCTTTTATAATTGGTTGTGTTGGTAAATAATCCTCACCCCGAGCAGGGTAAGCTCCGGTTCCACCGCATCAATACAGGTTACCTCCCCGGCGATCAGGTTCGCCAGCCCGCCGGTGGCAACCACTTTGGCGTCCCCACCTAATTCCTTTTTCATGCGCGCCACGATACCTTCCACCAGGCCAGCAAAACCGTAGATCAAGCCGGCTTGCAGCGAGAGGATCGTGTTGGTGCCGATGACGTGTTCCGGTTTATGCAGATCAACTGCCGGCAACATCGCGCCTGCTTTAAAGAGTGATTCGGCGCCGGTACCGATGCCGGGCGCGATGGCCACGCCTTCAAACACCTTGTCGCGGGAGACCGCCAAAAACGTGGTGGCCGTGCCGAAGCCGATCACGATCACCGGGGTACCGTATAACTGGATCGCACCCACCGCGTTGGCGATCAGGTCTGGGCCGACCTCAGCCGGGTTGTCGGTGTTGATACGAATGATCGGCTTCTTCACCTGGCCAACAATTACAGCGTCCAGGTCGAGGTGTCGTTTGACTAAATCGCGAAAGGCGATGGTCAAATCTGGCACCACGGAGGAAATGGCACACCCGTCAATGGTTTCCTTTTGAATGTTTTCGCTGGCGAACAAAGAGAGCAGCAGCACACCATATTCATCCGCCAACTTGCTGGCATCTGTGAAAATGCGCCAGTGCGTGACCAGATTGTCCCCCTGGTACAAACCCAGTTTGATGTTGGTGTTGCCAATGTCGATGCAAAGGATCATGGTCACCTCATTGTAAACAGTTACTGTAATCCCAGAGAGCCCAGGATGCTGTCGATGCCAGAGACCAACCCGCCGAAGATCAACACGGCTAACACAATCAACAAGACGCAAAGACCAAGATAAATAAATCCAAGCCACTGCCCCGTGGACGCGAGCTTTTTGCCACCGAGTTGACCATCAGATCGGCGTATCATCCGTTTCGCGCGTCCGCCGGCAAAAATTGCCACCAGGGCTGTGATCGGTGCCAGGAAAATCGCCAGTAGTAATTTCATGTCCACAAGGGAATGGAAGAACAACAGCAAGTAAGTCAAAACGCCACTTGCAAAACTTACCAGAGCGGAAAGTGTAAGCCGCTTGGATTTCGGTGGCTCAACAGTTGGTTCATTCATCGCGACACCTCCTCAAAGGTTAAACCGTTAAAAACATTATAGCAGGTGGAAACATCGTTGGTATGATTGGGCTTTTGGGTTAAAAAGAAAGAATGCCATAATCTGCAGGGTCAATTGTTGTTATACTAATTTTGTCCACACAAGAATCCTCCCGATTTGAACGGGGAACCCGCACTCCCGCCTCATTTCAACTTCATCGCTGCCACTTGAACCCCGCCTTTATCAGGATGGGTGTTTTTGCAAATGAGGTGAAAAATGAACTGTGTGAATTGTGGAACCCCACTGGCTTATTCTGATAAAGCTTGCCCGATCTGCGGTACTCCCCGCCCGCTCGTCGGGCAGGATTTTGCCGACCTCGAAAAACGCACGGCAGATCTATACATGCAACATACCAACCGGCAGATCACCGAAGAGCATTACCGCGCCATTCTCAGACAGTGTGTTTTGCCAGACCCTTCCGGCGGTGCCTGGACGCTCGATCCGGCTTTCCGCGACTGGCTTTGGTTTGATGGAAAGCGATGGGTCAAACGCAACCCTTACAAGAGCATGGGTTCACCCAAAAAGGTTAAAAAAAGCGGTTCTGGGAGCAATTCGAAGGTCTGGCTGTGGATCGTACTTGGCGTCGCCCTCGCGTTGATCCTGATCGAAGTCACCCTGGTGGGCTGGCAGAAGGGCTGGCTGCGTTTTGGCCCTCGCCAAAGTTACGCGGTGGCGGCGGTCGCCTACCGGGTGGATGACCTGCCCCCCGCGCTTTCCATGTATGTGGGCAGACCCGACCAGGATCCGTTCACGCTGCCTGAAGGTCGATATTACATTGAAGCCATCGACCAAAACTCTGAAGGTGTGTCGATGGGGATTGTGGAAATCGAGAACGATGGAACCAATCAAACGCCGGTCATTTTTCCACGCTTGTTCGCGCGTGAAGATGCTCTTCTGAGCCCATACCAGGTGGTTGAACTCAACGAAGTGATGGATTTTATCCTCTTAACCGAAGTCTCAAGAATCACCTTCTATCAAACCATTTCAAGCGATTTTTCAAACTTGCCTTACGCTGCCGATGAAGACATCTCCATGAGCAGCCTGGATCCACTTTTTGAGACTTTTTTCGCCATGGAAAACCAGACCGCGGTTGTATCTGAGGCGCTGGAAAACTTCCAATCCCGCGCGCTCGCGGCTCTTTCTTCGGCTTCCGCACAAATGGACGTGAACAATGGGGCACCTTTCTTAGCCAGACCCAGGCAGATCACCGGTTTATTGGTCAAGTTTGCCAGTTTTTTCGGCAGGGGCAGCGCGGCGGCAGACAATGCCAGAACAGAAATGCTGGCGGCTTACGCCGAAATGACACAGGAACAACGCGACGAAGCCTTTCAGATGGTCGAAGACCATAACCGGGCTGGCGCGGAAAATTTCGCTGAATTCATCGTCAAGTTGGAAAACGGAGAGGTCAGCAGCAGTTCTACCCTCGGCGCCCGCCGCGATCTCTACAATGATTGGGGCTATCAGGCCGCTGCTCAAACCCCCGGGATTAACCGTCCCTGCCTGAATACCGCCCATACCGAAGGCGCGGAGTTGGTCACCGCTGGAGCTGAATTGTATGTGGACATCATTAAAACCGTGCTCACCACCAATTTTCCTGACATTAAGACCGGGGTGGATTGGGCTGAAAAAGCCGACAAGTGGTCCACCTACATCCGCGATTTGATGAACGATCCAGCCCAAGCCGCCGAGAACTTCACCTTTGACCAGCTTAAAGACGCCCTGACGGACAAGATCAAGGGCGATCTTGGGGAGATCAACCCGGGAATAAGTGACGATGAGGTCGAGGAGATTGCCGGCGAGATCGCCCAAGCCATCGTCGATGAAAATAAGAGCCAATTGGAAGTCGTGAAAACGGAAGCGCCAGGTTTCTTCGATTGGGTTTTTGGAAATAGACCCACCAAGACTGAACGGCCAAACACGACCGACGAGGAAGAATTGGAGTATCCCACCGAGACGCCAACCTTGATGCCCTCAACGACTGCCACGAACGAGGTTACCAACACGCCCGAGCCGACCCTGGATTACTCCTGGATCGACCCGTATGTGTCTACCGTCTCCGAGGAATTAACCAACCTTGGATACGACATGGACGTCATCGCTGGGTTCACAGAAACGTTACGGGGCTGCCTGCGTAGCGCTGTGGAAGAACGCAGGTCGGCCAGCTCCGCGCAGAACAGTTGTCGTGGATCGATCGATAATTTCAAAAAGAGCCCTACACCGACACCTGAAATGCGAACCTTTGGCGGAGCCTGGAATAGCGGGGTGTTGTGCGGAGAAGCCGACGACCCCAAGTACACGTGGGTGGTGAGTTTAAGCCAGGCCGCGAGCGGCGCCGTAACGGGAACGATCAGTTTTCACAATTGCCCAGGCGGCGGCGCTGTGTATTACTCCGTCAGCGGTCAGGCAACCTCTTCTTCAGTTCTGGTGTTGAACGCCCGCAAGACCAATGGGCGGGGCGACCTGGGTGGCAATTCCGCCAGCAGCGCCGTGATCCACATCCAGTTTTATGGACCACCGAGATTTAATTAAACATAGACGTAAACCAGGTTGATTTATTCAATAGCTCGCGAGACGGACATTTTGGGGTTAATGATAAAATCAACCCCATGATGAAATACGAACCCGTCATCGGTCTTGAAGTCCATGCCGAACTGGCCACCGCTACCAAAATGTTCTGTGCGTGCCCCGTCGTCGATAACACCGACGCCGCGCCTAACACGGCGGTTTGCCCTGTATGTGCCGGCATGCCCGGTACCCTGCCTGTACTCAACCAAAAAGCGGTCGAGTACGGCATCCGCGCTGCCCTGGCTTTGGATTGCGCGGTGCAACGGGTTTCGATTTTTGCACGTAAAAATTATTTCTACCCCGATCTCCCTAAAGGTTACCAGATCTCTCAATACGAAGAACCGCTTGCGGTCAACGGGAAACTGGTTGTGGATACCCCGCATGGGGAGAAAACGATCCGCATCCGGCGGGTTCACCTTGAGGAAGACACCGGAAAACTGACCCACTTAGTAGAAGCAAAAAATGAGTGCTCATTGGTGAATCTGAACCGTGCAGGGGTGCCCTTGCTCGAGATTGTGACCGAACCAGACATGCACTCGCTGGAAGAAGTTCGCTCTTACGCCACTCAGTTGCGTGCCATCCTCCGTGAGATTGGTGTCAACTCCGGTGACATGGAAAAAGGTGTCATCCGTTTTGAGGCTAACGTTTCAATTCGGATAGTTGGTAGCAGCGAGTTGGGCACGCGTGTTGAGATCAAAAACCTCAACTCATTCCGCGCCATGGAACGGGGCATCGCCTATGAACTTGATCGCCAGTCTCGATTGTTGGAAAAGGGCGGCAAGGTGATCCAAGAAACCCTGGGCTGGAACGAAGCTGAACAAGTCACCTATTCACAACGTTCGAAAGAAGAAGCTCACGATTACCGCTATTTTCCGGAACCCGATCTGCCCCCGCTGGTAGTGGAGTCAGACTGGGCGGAACAGATCAGACAGGGTCTGCCAGAACTTCCCCGCGAAAAATCTTCACGCCTTCAGCGTGATTACGATTTAAAACCAAGCGAGGCTGCCAAGCTGTCTGAAGACCGGGAGATTGGTGAATTCTTTGAAACCTGTGTCAAGTCGCTCAAGAGAGGCACGGCGCGGAATGCCGCAGCCTGGATCACTGGCGAATTGTTTGCCTGGTTGAATCAAACCGGCACACCCTTTCAGTCTATCGCGGTCAATCCGGAGGGTTTGGCTGAATTGATCGACCTTGTGCAACAAGGGATCGTCAATCAGAATAGCGCCAAGCTCGCGCTGGTTGAAATGCTAACCACAGGTGTTAGAGCAGATGCTGTGATCAACACCTTAAACCTGGTTCAAAACTCAGATGGCGACATGATTTCGAGACTTATTCGTGAAGTCATCCAGGCCAACCCAAATGAACTTGAAAATTACATTTCAGGCAAAGAGACACTTGCCAACTGGTTTTTTGGTCAGGCCATGCGAGCCGCAGACGGTAAAGCCAATCCGGCCATGCTTAAATCAGAGTTGGAAAATCAACTGCAAAAACTAAAATCCCTATAACGCTCAACATTGGTTTAAATACCCTCTTGACAACCATATACATTTTTGATATTATATCGTCATGCGATATAGCGTTATCCGATGCAACATTACACGATATAACGAAAGGCGTAGTAATAATGGATGAAAACAAAATCATAGAACTGGTCAAGAAAGCCACACCGCTTACAGAAGCCTCCTTCTACATTTTAGTCTCGCTCAAAGAACCGTTGCACGGTTATGGTGTGATGCAGAAGGTTGGAGAAATCAGTCAAAACAGGGTTCTGTTGGGTCCAGGCACATTGTATGGGGCGCTTTCCAACATGCAATCTCTCGGGTTGATCGAGGCGGTGGACGAAGCAGGCAGCGAACGGCGCAAGCTCTACCACATGACCGAAATCGGACAACGCGTGGCGGAACACGAAGTAAACCGTTTTGAAGAACTCGCCCGTCACGGGCGGTATCTATTAGGAAAATGAGGAACCCATGAAGAGTTGACCAAAAAAGTCGTTAAAATCATATTCGCCTGGGAAGACGAAAAAGAAGAAAAATGGCTGGAAGAGATGGCCGCCCAGGGTTGGAAGCTCGAACATGCCGCGCCGTATGTCTATCACTTTCGCAAAAGCCAACCCGAAACAGTGGTCATCCGATTGGATTACAAGAACACGCTTGACAAGGATTACCAGGAATACCAAACTCTTTTCCGCGACGCGGGATGGGAACTCGTGGTCACCTTTGCCAATTGGCACTATTTTAGGATCAATCCGCAGAACAACGAAACGCCCGAGATCTACAACTCCAATCGCGCCAAGTCTCAAAAATATCGGCGTCTTTTGATAGGGTTAGCACCCATCCTGATCATTTTTGTGAGCGTTTTCAATCCTGTGTTTTATCGAAATCAACTCCAGGAAACAGGCTCATTGGCAGATTTTTCCGGAGTGGCGTCAATCGTTCGACTTGTGCTGCTGGTTATCCTTATCTATGCCTTCATCCGGATCATTTACAAAATTCGGAAATTAGAATCAATGAACAAAGAATAATCTGTCAAACCGCACAACAATCGCCAATATCCTCATATTAATATGAGGATATTGGCGTAATTATGACTATTGTGCGCAGTTTTACGCTATTTGTCATATTGACGACGCACTCCTTCTCGGATAACCTTAACCCGGTTAAGACAGGAGAAAGAATCAGTGCGGTATTTGATCCGATCAACTGCGCATTTCAGCGGGCACAGGACCGATGTGCCTGCTTTTGTTTTAACCGCCGATTTTAATTTGTAAGCCGATTTCAGATTTCGTATTCTTATTTCTAAGGAGAGAACTGAATGTCAAACACGATTAATGCTTTCGAAATGGCGCAACGTCAGTTTGATCATGTGGCCGAGCTTCTAAACCTCGACCCGCAAGTGAGCGAGATCCTGCGGTGGCCGCTGCGCGAGTTTTCTTTCCGCATCCCCGTGCGCATGGATGACGGCACCGTACGCGTCTTCCAGGGTTTCCGGGTGCAGCACAATGACGCCCGCGGACCCAACAAAGGTGGCATTCGCTTCCACCCGGCTGAAACCATCGACACCGTGCGCGCCCTGGCCACCTGGATGACCTGGAAATGCGCCGTGGCTGACATCCCCTTGGGCGGCGGCAAAGGCGGCGTGATCGTCGACCCAGCCACGCTTTCCAACGCTGAAAAAGAACGTCTGGTGCGCGGATGGGTGCAGGTCATGTGGCGCAATATTGGCCCCCGCCAAGACGTCCCCGCTCCTGACGTTGGCACGACCCCCCAGATGATGGCCTGGATGATGGACGAATACTCCAAGTTGAACGGCGAATACACCCCTGGTGTGATCACCGGCAAACCCCTCGGCGGCGGCGGATCCCTTGGCCGTACTGAAGCCACAGGCTACGGCGTTATTTACACCGTCCGCGAAGCCATGAAACACCTAAAACTGGATCCCACCAAATGCACCGCAGCGATCCAGGGTTTTGGCAACGTCTCGCAATACGCGGCCATCGGATTCTGCGAAATCCTTAAGGGCAAGGTTTTATGCGTTTCGTTCTACGACCGCGCGGATAAAGTCTCTTACACCGTCAGCAAAGCTGACGGCGTGGACGCCCGCTTCTTGATGACCATCACTGACCAATACGGTTCCATCGATAAAGAAAAAGCCAAGGCGGCCGGTTACGTCATCGAAGACGGCGGCGAATGGATCAAGAAAGACGTGGATGTGCTCATCCCCGCCGCGCTTGAAGGCCAGATCACCGGCGAGACTGTAAAACTGGTCGGACCGCGCGTCAAGATCGTGGCTGAGGGCGCCAATGGCCCCACCACTCCCGAGGCCGACGAGGTCTTTAAGGCTAAAGGTGTCTTTGTCATCCCCGATTTCCTCTGCAACGCCGGTGGCGTTACGGTTTCTTACTTCGAAGGTGTTCAAAACGACATGAACTATTACTGGACCCGCGAGGAAGTGCTCGAGAAACTAGACACCAAGATGACGGTTGCCTTCCATGGCGTGCTCGACATGAGCCTCAACCGCAAGGTATACACTCGCGATGCTGCCTACATGGTGGCCATCGACCGCGTGGTCAAAGCCATGCAGCTCAGAGGCTGGGTCTAAGACTGTTTATATTTTAAGAAAACCTCACGCGTTTCCGTTGAGGTAGCGTGTTATTCTCCTTATTTGTAAGGGCGACCGGCGGGTCGCCCTTGCGATTTAAATGGTTTGATTTTTAATCAAAACTACCATTTGGCGTTATGTTCTTCCGCCCACCCAATCAAATCGGTTACATCCAATTTTTTACCCTCATCCGTCACCAAGGTCCCGTTGTAGTGACCGAACATCTGGTGCACTTCGCTGCGCAGAATCTTCAGATCGGTTTTTGCCACACGCTCAAAGAAGGGGGTGAAAACCAGGTTGAGCCGTCCGTCCGGGCTGACCATTTTCCAGGGAGCCTTAAAGTTCTGGTTATCGTAGGAGAATTTCACTTCTCCCAACTTGTGCACCTTACCGTCAAGGATGAAGCAATTCTCAGTGGCCGCCGAGGTATCTCCAAAACCAAACCCAAGGTTCAAGCCGATGGTGCGTTTGTTCTTTAAGAACCCTGACGCGCTCGCCCAAACCCAGAAAGACTCGTATTCCCACACGCCACGCCCCCAATCCAGGTTGCCCAGGCACGTACTCGGCGTGATCTCGAAGCGATTTCCCTGGTATTCCACCCAACCGGAAGCGGGCATGCAATTGATCTTGCGATTGTAGTAAAAGCGTTTGCCCTGAATGGGAATGACGATATTCATGGATTCGTGTTTTGACGGGACAACAAATTCAAGTTCGGCGTTAAGCGTGGTTTTTCCAAACCCAGGCCACCGCACGAAGAGAGTACGCTTTTCCCCATTCACGTTAAAACGCAAGGTCTTGCCGCCGCCCTCATAGCGGGTTTCCCCCGCATCGCTATTACGCGGGATCGAAACGCCGTTGGCAAACGGGAGCGTGAGCGTTTGTTCTTCATACTTGCCCGATGCAAACTCGATCACGTAGGCAAACACCATCCCCAGGTAGCCGATGTCGCTGACTGTGAAGGAAAAGAAATGAGTCGGTGTGGTGACCGCGTAATAATCCCACACTTTGACGCGCATTCCCTGCAGGAACTTCAATGCATAAAAATGGCAGTCTTCCAGGTTACAGTCCAGCACCTGCTGAGTCGCCCACCCCGTCTGGGTGAGGTTGCCAGCCTTGTCTAATAATTTGCCGGGTCCTGCCAGCACACGTTGTTCGCTCATGAAATCAACCTCTCTTTTGATGTAGTCTCTATTTCAACGTTGTTTTATCGAGATAATCCAGAACCATCTCGGCGAAACTTTCCGGCTGGTCGAGGATGGCAAAATGACCGGCATTGTCAATGACCTTGTAGGTGCAGTTCGGTTCTCGTGCCGCCCATTTGGGCGCGATCTTGCGAATATCGCCCGAAATATCGTTGTCGCCATGAGTCAACAAAAACGGCTTCTGGATGCGGTAATCCGGCTCGGCGTGAAGGCAGCGCGTCACACCCGTCCAGATGGTGATGAATTCTTTTTTGATCAGCCGTGAAAAGGCATCATACATGTATCGCTGCACTTCCGGCCGGTCGGACGCGTAAGGCAGGCTGGCTTTTTTTAGGGTTTCGTAGGGATACAAATTCATTAAAGCAGGAGAAGCGTCGACGAGGAATTTTTCGAACGCGCTATGATTCCAGGTGATGCAGGTGCCGTCCGCGATGACCAGGGCGCGCACCCGATCTGGGTGCCTGAACACCATTTCCTGGGCTACATACGTGCCGGTGGAATGCCCAACCAGGATGGCGTTTTGAATACCCACTTCATCCATCAACGCGGCCAGGTCCTCAACCGCAAGTGGAACGGTGAAGGCTTCGCCCATGGGTTGCGAGCTGCCGTGCCCCCGCGCGTCCCAGCACAACACCTGATAACGTTCCAGAAATCTTGGAATGAACGGATCAAAAGAGTGGTGGTCGACGCAAGCGCCGTGAAGCAAGATAACCCAGGGATGTTTGTCTTCGCCCCCCACCCAATAGTGCAGCGGACACCCTTTGCGATGGAAGACCTTTTCATTCAAACGATTGTCCATGTTTCCTCATCAAATTTTAAATATTTAACTAATTATACGCACATGTCCGATAACAAAAAAACACCCCTGAGGGTGTTTTTTTCTACCAATAATTAGGGAATCGATTAAGCTGTTTCGAAGGCGCCGGGCAGGCTGCGATTGTTGCGAACCCAGCGTTGTTCACTTTCGTAAGCCAGTCTACGGATCTTGAGCATGACTTCCTGCGCGGTTTCTTTGACAAAGTCGTGGTTTTCCACGTCGCCCGAAAAACGCAAGGGTTTGCCGACGGTGATGCTATAAGGTCCTCGCAAGTACCAATGACTGGTCTCCTGTTTTCCGCTGACGGTTGATTTCAACGTGTGAAGACGATTTTTCAATAGGTGAATACCGACCGGAAAGACAGGGGCGCCACTTTCTATTGCAAGGCGCGCGACTCCGGTGCGGGCTTTGTGAAACCCACCACCGAGTGGACTGATCAACCCTTCCGGGAAGATCATGATCGTATGCCCGGCTTTGAGGTGTTCGAGCGCTTCATCAATGGCTTCCTGACCATGCCCTGGCTTAACCGAAATATGCCCAGACCGGCGCAAGTACTCTCCAAGGATGGGAACATGGAAGAGAACATCGTTGATCATGATAAAGGATTGATGCCCCAACATGGATGCCACGAAGAAGGGATCCCCCGTACTGGGGTGATTGGGCGCGATAATCTTGGCCCCTGCCGGGAAAGGCGATTTCTGGTGCACGTCCATATCCAGCATGGTTCCGGTGTAGGTTTTTACCACGGGTTTTGAAACGCCGTAGAGCATTTTTTGAACAACTTTCTTCATTAGGCTTTCTCGCTTCCGTCCTCTATAGAATAGATCTAGCATACCGGGCTAGGATAGTCGCCGCATTGGCTTCAGGTCACAACCTGGTCATGAGAATGGACATATTTTTATGGAGTGAAGACGGGGGTAGGAATATGACTTCTCAGGTAATTACTAAAACCCCGTTACGCGCGGAGAGTTGCACATCAAAAATTACAAAAATGTTAACTACACCGAGGGCTAAATCTTGAAAGAGGATCTTTAGATCGATTCGATCAACCCGGCCACGGGCGGATGATTTTGCTCCCAGCGGCGTTTGCTTTCACCCGCCAGGCCCATGATCTTGACCATGATCCGGTGGGCGACTTCCTTCGCCAAAATCCGGTCTTCAGCATCCCCTTGAAAACGCATCGGGTTACCCAGGGTAATGGCGTAGGGTCCGCGCAGGTACCAGTTGCTATAAGTCGGCTTGCCGCTAACGATGGATTTTAGCGTTTGGAGCCGATCTCGCTGCAAGTATATGCCCACCGGGAAGACTGGTGCTCCGCTGGCCAACGCCAGGCGGGCTACCCCGGTACGCTCCTTAACATAGCCGCCCTTCATTGGGCTGTTCGCCCCTTCAGGGAAGATCATGATCGTGTGCCCTCCCGCAAGACGGTCGAGAGCCTGGTCAATGGCTTCCTGCCCGCGCCCGCGGATGACGGGGATGTGCCCCAATCTGCGCAAGAATCCGCCCATCACTGGCACCTGGAACATGACGTCCGTGATTAATATATACGATTGATGTCCCAGAATCGCCGCCATAATGAACGGGTCAGAGACGCTGGGGTGGTTCGGCGCGATGATCTTTCCGCCAGGTGAAAATGGGGATTTTTGCTCCACATCCATTTCCAACATGACCTGTGTGTATGTTTTAATCAGTGGGACAGATGCCCCGTAAAGTGTCTTTTCAACAATTTTCTTCATTTACTACCTGGCTGTTTTTTTTAATCTGATCGTATCAAAAGCATAAACCGCGCAGTCGCATTAAACATTACTCTCAGGGCACAAATCCACCCTGCCATAAGACATATCTTAATCAAACGCTCCCGCCAACAATGAGGTTTTTAGAGATTGTTCAAGTTAAGTAGAAATCAAGGAATTATTTATTTCTTCTTTAAATTATCCAGGTGGGGGGTCAAGAGTTTCACCCACTGGATGTATCCCGGAGACATTAAATGCAGGTGGTCGTTGGTGAACTCGGCCTTGAGCGCGTTATTTTCATCCGCGAAATGTGGAAATAGGTCGATAAAAGTGTAGCCAAAATCCTTGGCCATTTTTTCAAGGGCGGCATTGAGGTTAAGGATATTTTTCGCGTAACGTTTCGCCCGCGGCAGGATGGATTGAACGAAAACACGAGTTTCTGGCGATTTTTCCTTGCAGTTCTTGAGAATCTCAAGGTAATTGGCCAAAATCTCGTTGTCGTGACGGTAATTCCACCAGTTAAGATCGTTAGTGCCGATCAGGATAAAAAGCGCGGAAGGCCCGCAGCAGAGGATGTCGTCCAGGCGTTCCAAAACCCCCACAGTGTCGTCCGCGTTGATACCGCGGTTCTTTATATTGAGCCCCGGAAAAAGTTCGTCCCAGCAGCCGCCATCGGTAATACTGTCGCCCAAAAAGACGATGTCGCCCTTGTTGATCTTCGAATAGCGGTAAAGATCAGCGCGCTGCTGATAATGCGTGCGTTCGAGCCGTTCCACCGCCAGACGCGTGATGGTGAACAACCCCAAAGTGACAGCCAACATAACGAGCAAGAAAATTATGGTCATGGCTGCATTATATCAGACCCTTTTAGTCTGATTGTGTTTAAGGCTCCAGACAATAGGGTCCTGAACTGAACGCCGAATCCGGGTCAAGGTTGTTGTCAAATTCATCATAGATTTTGATCACGGCAATCTCTGGGAATTGACTTAGATTTTTATGAATCAGGTTGGTAACCGAATACGCAGCGCCATTATTGGCGCATGTACCCGCCAAATAAAAGCGCGCTACGCCGCTTTCCAAGGTAAATTGGCGAATACCATTGAACCCGCTGGTAACCAACATCAACCCCTGTGCAGTTTCCTCCGCGGTGGGTCCCTGGAAGAAAGCGTCCAACACTGCACGCATTGGGTTGACCCCTTCCGGCAGCGGACGGCTGACCGCGACCTCATAAGGTTCCGTGCCAATTTCAAAGCGTGCCTGGTCGGTGAAATAAACGGTCATGGTTTGCGGCGTTGTAGGTTGCGATGTGACCGCCATCGTGGCAACTTCCGCGTTGGGCGCGAGGGTGATGGTTGGCGGAGTGGGGGTGAGGTTTAGCGAGATCGAACAGCCCAGCATGAAAACCAGGATGACAGTAAACCCTAAAACCTTGAATATCCGGTTCATGATCCCTCCTTTGTTAATCTAATTATAGGATATCCAAGCCCTTTCAGGTAAAATAAATTCGCCAAACAAGGAGAAAAATGCTTACTAACGTTGAAATCCTCGACTGCCTCAAAAAAGTCATGGACCCTGAGCTTGGACGCAACATTGTGGAGCTAGGCATGGTGCGTGAGATCCAGGTGAACGCAACTGGAGAGATCACCTTCACACTGGCTCTAACCATCCCCGGCTGCCCGTTGAAAAGCCAGATGGAACATGATGCACGAATGGCTCTTATGGCCTTGCCCGGTGTTACCGACGTCAAGATCACCTTTGGGGCGATGAGCGAGGACGAGAAAAAAGCCATCTTTTCCAAGGGCAAACCCGAATTGCCCAAACTAAACAAATTCAATCGGATTGAAAAGGTCATAGCGGTGCTCAGCGGAAAAGGCGGCGTGGGTAAATCCTCCGTGACGGCGCTGTTGGCGGTAGGGCTGGCACGCGCCGGTAAAAAGGTTGGCATCCTGGACGCAGACATCACGGGTCCCAGTATCCCGCGCCTCTTCGGTCTGCCCCCCGGCGGGTTGCGCGGTGGGGATCAGGGCATCTTACCGGCGGTCACTCCCCTGGGCATCAAGGTCGTTTCCACGAATCTTATGGTTCCTGACGAGAACGCCTCAATCATCTGGCGCGGACCGCTTATTTCGGGAACCATTCAGCAATTTTGGCGAGAGGTCTTGTGGGGCAAACTGGATGTGTTGCTTGTCGATCTTCCCCCCGGCACTTCCGATGCTGCCTTGACCGTGATGCAAACCCTGCCGGTCAACGGCACGGTGCTCGTCTCCACACCACAGGAACTTGCCGGCATGGTGGTGCGAAAAGCGGATTTCATGCTCAAACAATTAAAAATGCCCGTCGTGGCGGTGGTTGAGAACATGAGTTCCTTCACCTGTCCGAATTGCGGCGAGGAGCACTTCATTTTCGGCACCAGCCACGCTGAACCCCTCGCCAAAGCCGTGGGCACGGATACCTGGGTGAGCCTGCCGATCGATCCGCGCATCGCCGCCCTGGCAGACGCCGGCCGCATCGAAGAAATTGACACCACCCGCCTGGAGAAGATACTCGCGATCTGTTCGGGTTGACCGCTTAATGGATCAGTTTTCGGTGTAAGAAGGAGGGAAGATGCTCACAACCAAATTGATTGGCGCGCTCACCGCTGTGGCTTTTTTGCTTTCGGCGAGCCTGGTTTTCGCGTTCAGGCTGGCACACCGGCCCGACTGGGGCCGGATGCTGGGTTGGTTTGAATTTGCCCTGGTAGTTCCGCTGATTTACCTGCTGATCAAAGCTCCCGGTGAAGATCGGGCGTTTTTATACTACATACAGATCGGTGCGATCCTGGTCTGGCTGGCGGTCGAGTTTTTGCTGGATTATGTATATAAACTGAATTTTCGCGAGATCCGCTGGGCGGTGATCGCCTATGTGACGCTCTTTTTCGCAGGCGCTGGCGGATTGGTGGGCATCGCATCGAGCGCCGGGCGGCCGTGGAATTGGATCTCGATCGCGCTCTTTCTGATTACCGCCGTTCTAGCGTTTGTGCAACGTCGGGTGACCGGGTTATAAGAAATCGCCCTAACCTCCAACCAGCAGCAGCGCCGCCACCCCCACGATCAATACCAACGCCAGCCCGATGGGCAGGGTAATGCGCAAGACCTCACCCTCACGTCCCTTGAGACCGGTGGTGGTGCCGCCCACGGCGAGTTTGGCCGGGGCCACCATGCTGCCCAGCGACCCACCCACGGTTTGCGCCGCCAGCAAAATCACCGGCGAGATGCCTAACAACTGCGCGACGCCTTTTTGCATGGCGCCAAACAGCACGTTGGAATTGGTATTACTGCCGGTGGCGAAAGCCCCGATCATCCCGACCAACGGTGAGAACAACGGGTAGACCAACCCCATTAATTTTGAGAGCCCCTCGGCGATCTTGAGGGTCATGCCGGTATGCTCCATCAATGCCGAAAGGGCGATCATGAAAAGCGTTCCCAGGCTGGCCGGGATGGCCGCCTTAACCATGCGCGACAAAGCCGGCTTCATCTTGCCGATCGGCAGTCCTTTGAAGCGTGGAATCACCAGAATGGCAAATAAACAGGTTACCAACATCAACACGCCGGGGTGCATAAGGAAGCGGAACACATATCCCTGGGCGGCCGCGGTGGAGAAACCCTGCGCGCTGGCCACGGCCGGGAAGGATAACGTCCAGATGACGGCGGAGAGGGCGCGGTTGACCGGCGGGATCACGGTGACCACCAGCATGGCCGCGATCAGGAAGCCATAGGATAACAACCCTGTTTTGAGCGCCGGGTTGGATTCAAACTTGAGCTTCCAGCCCTCGGGTTTTTGGCTGAGGAGTGTGCCGCCGAGGATGCCCGCGAAACCCGCCACGAACGACGCCACCGGGATCAAGCCCACCAGGCAGGTCACGTATTGCACGCCGGCCACGAAAATCCCTAATAACACCGTCCGCCACCAGTGCTGTTTTTGTTTCAACACGTAGGTCACCGCCAGGCCGGTTAGCAGCACGACGATGCCCAACAGAAAAACCGTGGTGGGGAAAAGTTCCGCCTGATTGGCACCGGTAACGTCCGCCAGGGTGCGGAAAGCCAATGCCATGCCGCTCATCGTCACCGCCCAGGAATGCCCTATCGCGGAAGCGGCCACGGCCACCAGGGGGGTGACCCCCAACGCCATCAACATGGGTGAAGCGATGGCGATCGGAAGGCCGAAACCGGCCAGGTTTTCGATGATGCCGGTCAACATCCAGGCTTCAACGATCAGCAGCCAGCCGCGGTCGGGGATGAAACCTTCGAGGGCGAGGGCGATGGCGCGGATGCCGCCGGCCTGATCCACCAGGTGGTAGAGCAGCAAGGCAGGCCAGATCACCAACAGCACGTTCGCCGTCACCAGCAGGCTCTTGACCTGCGAAACCCACAAGACTTCCCAGTTCAACCCAAAAGCCAGGAATGCCACAGCCAACCCAACCACCCAACCGGCAAAGCCGGCCACGTGGCTGCCGGAGCGAAACACCAGCATCATCACCAGCACGATCAATATGGGCAGCAGGGCAAGTAAGTAAGGCATCAATAAAGTCTCATCAGCGCACAGAAAACCGCCAGTGGCGGTCAAAGTGTTATCTTACCCCCTTCGCTCGGATTTATCCAGTACACCCTTTTAGTTAAACAAAAACCTGCCAGAGGAAAAATCCATGGCAGGTTAATGGTTATTTATTTCTAGAAAATATTCGTCTGGTTAAGCGGCCACCAGGGTCATCACGTAGACGATCACACCAAACACGAGCGAAAGCACGGACATAAATCCAAAGATCACCCGCACCTTGCTTTCAGGATTGACGATCGAACCATAAGCCGACAAGGCCAAGCCCACCGCGAAGATGAGCACGACTAATTGCAGTTGGTCGGCCTTGTTGCCCGCGGTGTTGGCATCGTCGAAAGCGGTCATGGCTTCTTCATAGGTGGCGTCGGCATCGGTGTACATGGCGGTGTAATACTCGTCGTCAAAGGGGCCGTTCTCGCGCTCCATGCTGAGAGTGAGGTCTTCAGAGAAACTGGTGTAATAGTAATCGGCCAGGTCAGCGTTGACGCCGTCATTGATGTACCAGCCGTCGTACATGGTGAAGTCGTAGATCACGAATTGGTTGGCTTCAAGATAATAGGTGTTGGATTCGGACAATTGTTTTTGTCCTTCGACATTAAAATCGCTTTCCTTTGAATCATAAAGGGAGGATTGGTAAGCCGCGGCGGCGATGAGGACGGAGAGCAGCGCTACCAATATTCCCAACGTCCATTCAGAACTGATGGTTTTAAAGAACTTGCTTTGCATTGTGGGCTCCTTGTGATGAATTGGAAGTTAACATTAAAGGGGATTTCCCCCCGGTTGCATAAAGCCATCCGTATCTACATTTATCGGATTGATTTTGGAAAACTTGATTGGAAATTGATTATTCCACGCTCTCGAGATTTGCCAGCGAAGCAAGCAGACGTTTCATGCCTATGGACGAGAAATGAATTTCCACGGTTTCCTCACCATCGGAATCCACCTTGCTATCCAGTACGATGCCTTCACCCCAATCTTCGCGATCAGGCTTGCGCACGCGCATGCCGGCTTTGAATTTCGGCTCTTTCGTGGAGGGCATCACCGTCTGGGTCACCCGGCGGGTCACACCGGTGGTGCTCCAGCGAAAGTCGTCTTCGCGCGCTTCGCGCCGGGTGGTGTTGCGCCGGCCTTGATTGACGACCAAATCATCACTGATATCGGCCAGGAACCGAGACGCTTCGCTATACTCCCATGAGCCAAACCCAGAACGGCGCTCGGCGCGCAGCAGGTATAACTGGTTGCGGGCGCGGGTCAACCCTACATAGAACAGGCGGCGTTCCTCAGACATTTCCTCAGGGTCGTCGCGCGAACGGCTGTGCGGAAGCAAGCCTTCGTCCAGGCCGATGATGAACACCTGATTGTATTCCAACCCCTTGGCGGAGTGCAGGGTCAGCAGCGTCACCGCCCCCTGCTCTTTTGCAGTGTCTACTGACTCTTCGTTGCTTGGAATAGTATCCCCCGCGCTGCTTGGGATGGTATCCTGGTCAGAGACCAGGGCCAGGTTCTGCAGAAATTCGGTCAGCCCCTTTTCCTCGAAGTCGAAGGCCAGCCGGCGCAACTCCAGCACGTTTTCCCAGCGGTCGTTGCCGTCATCGCTCTGGTCGTTGATGTAACGCTCGTAGCCCACGTCGTGGACGATGCGGTCGAACAAGGCGGCAATTGATGAACTGCTTTTGGCGGCCTGCCACTCATTGAGCAGCGCGCCGAAATCCGCGACGATGGCCGCGGCACGCCCGACCTGCTGCCAATAAGGGGACGCGTCGCCGTTCCTGCCGAGATCCAGCAGCACATCGCCGGCGCTGATGCCGGCCATGAAAGCCGCGTTCTGCAACGCGCTGACGGTCTTATCACCGATGCCGCGCGGCGGCACGGAGATCACGCGTAATAAACTGACCTCGTCGGCGGGGTTTTCGAGCAGACGCAGGAAGCAGATCATGTCCTTAACTTCCTTGCGGCCGTAGAATTTCTGCGCGCCGATCAACCGGTAAGGCAGGTTGGCGTGCATGCAGGCTTCTTCGATCACGCGCGATTGGGCGTTGGTGCGGTACATCACCGCGAAGTCATTGGCGGTGGCTTTGCGCGATGAAATGTATTGCTGGATGGTATCCACGACGAAGCCGGCTTCAGCGATATCATCAGTGGCCACGTACTGGACGATCTTGTTGCCCGGGCCGCGGTCGCTGAACAGGTGCTTGGGTGTGCGGTTTCGATTACGATCGATCACCTGCCGGGCGGCATCCAGCACGGTTTGTGTGGAGCGGTAATTTTGCTCAAGCAGGATCTTCTCGCACTTCGGGAAGTCCTTTTCAAAGCGTTGCACGTTGCGATAATCCGCACCGCGCCAGCGGTAGATGGACTGGTCCTCGTCGCCCACCACAAAAATATTCTTATGATACGCGGAGAGGTGTTTAAGCAGCTGGTATTGCGCCAGGTTGGTGTCCTGGAACTCGTCGACCAGCACATGTTGAAAGCGCCGCGCGTATTTTTCAGAAATGGACGGGTTCTCCTGCAACAACCGGGCTGCCCAAAGCAGCAGGTCGTCGAAATCCACGGCGTTGGAGGTCTGCAGCATCTCCTGGTAGCGCTTGTAGACGCGCTGCACCACCTCGTCTCGGTAGGTGCGCAAGGGCATGTCGGTGGGCATCAACAGTTCGTTTTTGGCGGCCGAGATTGCGGCGTGAACGCCCGCGGGGCGGTGGGTTTTGTCGTCAATGTTGAGTTCGTGCAGGGCGCGCTTGACCAGGGTCTCCTGGTCGGAGCTGTCGAAGATCACAAAATTGGAGCTGAAAGGCAGGGCGTTTGCCTCGCGTCGCAGCAGACGGGCGCACATGGCGTGGAAGGTTCCCAGCCAGATGCCCTCCAGGTCGCGGCCCACCATGCTGACCACGCGCTGTTCCATCTCACGGGCGGCTTTGTTGGTGAACGTCACGGCGATGATGTCGTAAGCCGGCACACCTTCACGCTCGATCAGGTAGGCCAGGCGGCGGGTGAGCACGCGCGTCTTCCCTGAGCCGGGGCCAGCCAGCACCAGCGTCTGCCCGGCGGTGGCGGTAACCGCTCTCAGTTGCTGCGGATTTAAGTTGTCAAGCAGGGAATCGGCCATTTTTTCTTTTCTTTTTGTTTTTTTTGGTTTCTTCTTTGCAAAATTACTTTTTCGTGTCTTGCGTCTTTTCGTGGTTTCGCATTTGAACTAAATCAAGCGAACTAAAGTAACCAATATCTTGCCATTTTTGTTCTTTTTAATATTTTTTTGTGTTTTCGTTGTTATTTTATTTACTTCGCATCCAACCGGAAATCATAGATTCCACCCTCAACCGGATATTTTTTACCGCAATTTCCACATTTCAGCAGCGGAGGAGTATCCGCGAGCGGAGTTTGGCAGGCCGGGCAGGCAAACCCACCCGCGGAAAGTGTCTGAGACGCTGACAAGTCCTTTGCCAACGCTGTGGCGCGCAGGAACACGCTGGGGGTCAACTGCCACAACCCGCCGGTGAGCCCGGCCAGGCTGTCGAGCCAGGCGAGCAGCCCGGTGGGGATGACGCGCTTCAAGAAGCCGACGCGGAAGTGGCTGACGGTGATGGTGCGGTCGATCGTAAACCCGGCATCGCGCATCCAGGCACGGACGGCGGCGGGGTGGAAGTCAAAATTGAGCGGCAGATACTCCACCGGTTCGAGGGTGTAAGGCGACCAAGCCTGCTTGCCGAGCAGCCGGCGCAGCATCGATTTCAGGTTGCGCTTGTTGGCGTATTCTAATATGAAGGTGGCGTTCGCCGAGAGAACCCGCCGCACCTGGGCCAGGGCCGCGGGGGCGTCTTTCATGTGGTGCAGCGTGCGGATCATGGTGGCGCCGTCAAAGCCGCCTGGCACGAAGGGCAGGCGGTAAACGTCCGCGGCGACGAAGGTGTAGCGCGGGTTGTCGCCCAATCGGTCGCGGGCTTGTACCAGTTGCGTACGCGAATAATCCAGGAGGGTGATCTTGTCGTAACCAGTGTAGCGCGGGGTGTTGCGTCCGGCGCCGGCGCCAAGCTCGAGCAGGTGCGCGCCGCGCGCGGGGAGCAGTTTCTTGAGCGCGATGGCCTCGCAGGCGTCCTCGTAGGCGCGCCCGCCCTTCTCCCAGAAGGAAGTCTGGTAGTCGGAGCCTTCGTAATTGCAAACAGGGGGAGTGGTCATGGGGTCAACTCTCGAGGGTTAAAAGTGCGTCCGGACAGGTTTGCCGGCGGCGCCCAGAGATACCTCCTTACCGCTGCTTCCTCTCGGACCTGACGGGGTTCGCAGGGCTCTGCCGCGCCGGTCCCATCCGGGCGCGACATAAGGATACCGCAGGAGGGGCGCGGTGTCAACGAGGAGGTGGGCAATGTTGTAGGGGCGGGTTCTGAACCCGCCCCTACAACATTCTTTGGGTTATTCCTCTGTGACCCCGTGCCTCCGTGAGAGATTATCGCATAAGGGCAGGTCGCCCCTACGATTAATGCAATTCGGGGTGGGCGGCCCACAAACGGGCCAGCTTCTCGGCGTCGGTTAGCTCGGCCGGCGGCGGGGGCGGAGGTGGAGGGGTCGACCCCAAGCGTTGCACATATTCGGGGTTTAGACTGATCCACTCGGATTTGATGTTGCTGATGCGGCCGAAGCCGTTCTTTTCCTCGAAAATGCCATACTCGCCGGGGAAGTCCGCGCGGCGCAAACGTGGATACAGGGTGCCCGGCCCGGTGCGCACGGTCAGGTTGTAGATCAGGATCTTGACTCTGAATAACTCCATGGTTTCCACCTTTCCAAAAAACGCGGCGTACTCCTGGGCGCTTGCCATCCAGGCGTTGAGATCCAAAAATTTGTACTGCATGCCCATGCTGATGCCGTCCGCGGTGCCGTCGTCGTTGACGTCGCCATCCGAGGCGTATTGCCAGATCAGGCACTTGCCCGCCCAACCCGCGTTGCCCACCGCGCTCAGCACGGACTGCACCGTCTGGGCTTCGTTGTACCAGGCCACCCACAGGGGGCGGTCTTTAAACCAGGCCGCGAACCAATTCAGCATGCCCAGTGAACAGTAAATGCCGTTGAACTTGCCATTCAACACATCCATGCGTTCAAGGAACGCCCGCGCGATGGCCTGCGCCCTGGCCGCCACGGTGGAGATTGGCGGTGAGTAAGACGGGTTGCCGTTCTCGATATCCAGAAAGACGCTGCCCTCTGGATCAGCCTTGAGCGCGTTCCAACAGGTCTCGGCTTGCAGCCGGCCCCAGTCCGCGTCTGATACGCCGAAGTTGGCGTTACCTGTGTTGTGATTGGAGTAATAATCCATATACCAGTAGGGGATGCGGTTGACGCGCGTCTTGGCGTTTTGCCAGTTGACCACGAAGCGCGAATCGATCGAGCGCCCGTAGCCCACGCGGATGGCGGCAAAATTGCCGCTGACCTTGCTCCAATCAATGACACCATTGAACAAGCTCACGTCAATTCCGCGGATCGGAAAAGATGAATATTGAATTCCCATGCGCTTTCTCCAGGGCGAGTGCCGGTCGAACCATTCAGACCGTGGCACTTCGCGATTGTCCAAATATCCAGTTTGCTTGTTGCAAGAAAAGAACCAGCCGCTTCAGAATACGTCCAAGAAACACACTTGACTTAATAGAACGTTTGTTTTATAATAAAAAGATCACATTCACCTGGAGGGAAAGATGCAACCCACGAAATTCGGCCACCTGGTGGTGCACAGTGCCCCGCAAAATCGCTCATTTTACAAAGACCTGTTCGTTTTCCTTGGATGGAAGGTGCTTTACGACGTCCCTGAAATGCTCGGCGTTGGAGACGCCACCGACGGAAGCCTGTGGTTCGGCGACCCGCTCAAGCAGCACGCCAACGATTATGACGGTATCGGCGTCAACCACATCGGCATCTCCGCCCCCACTCGCGCCACCGTGGACGAAACCGTGGAATGGCTCAAACAGCGCGGCATCCCCGCCCTTTTTGAAACCCCTCGGCATCGCGCCGAGTTCAGCGCCAGCGAGAATGACACCTATTACCAGGTCATGTTCGAATCCCCCGACAGGGTATTGTTTGAAGTGGTCTACGTCGGCCCCAAAGCCTGACGCTCCATTTTGCCGCACTGTTCACTCCTGCAAGGTTCACCCGCATTCCCGGGAATCTTGCAGGTATTTTTTCATCCCTTTTTGGCTTTCCTTGTACAATTAATCAATCACTATCTCACAATGGAGGGATCGATGAAGGTAAGGAACATTTTTAGTATTGTCTTTGTGGTCGTGCTAGTTTGTGCCTTGTTCATGTCTTCAGGACCGGGGTTGGTAAAAGCCTCCAGCATCGCGGATGGCGCCTGGTCCACAGGTCAGGAAGTGGAGATCGACCTCAAGGCCACCCCGGCCCCTTACCCCTGGATTCAGTTGCTGGCCAAGGGGGTCAAGATCAGTGAGCCCGGCGAGATCTGCCACGAATTCCGCGGCGGGCGTTACAACTGGGTCGCGGATGTGCGCCGCCTGGTGGATGGCAAGTGGGTGCGCGTGCCCAGCACCACCGGCTGGAAGCCCAGCACCGAAGGCACCTTCATGGTCTGCGCCCAGGCTCCCGCGGCCGGCACCTACGCGCTCTTCGGTTATTACGCCGGAAAACAAGCGGCTGTCGCACCAGCTTTGCCGCAATGTGAGAACATTGATGTCTCTGCCATGGTCTTGAATCAGGAGGGAGATGGTTACTATTCCGGTTTACGAATCTGGGATATTGGTGGGACGCTTGAAGGTGAAACTCTGACCTACCAGGTTCTCTCCTACACGAAGGGAACTTTTGTCGAGGGGTCAGTTACCTTTTCACCTATGTCAGGTTCGTTTGCAGTTGAAGATGGTTATTTTGTTGCCTACCCACAATATTCAGATGTGGTCATGGAAGTCATCGCGCGTATTTCAACGGGAACCTGCACCTTTGACGTCACCTTTGTGTGGTCGTAATCGCTTAATAAGATAAGTAAAACCGGGTTCAATCAATGATTGAGCCCGGTTTTATTAATTACATATAAACCACTTCACACGCCGTAAGAGGGACCGAAGATATACTTTTCCAGGTTGTCGATCAAGAGTTCCTTGTCTTCGATCATGTACTTGACCACATCGCCGATCGAGATGATGCCTTTCAATTCGTTGTTTTCATAGACGGGCAGGTGCCTGAAGCGTTTGGCAGTCATCAAAGCCATGCACTCATCGATCGATGTGGACGGGGTGATGCACAAAAGTTCCTTGGTCATATAAGATTCAACCGGCATCTTGAGCATCAGGCATTGGTCTTTGGCAACTTCCCGAACAAAATCGCGTTCTGAGAAAATCCCCACCGGTTGCCCTTTTTTAGTGACAACGATGGCGCCAATGTTCTTCTGCGCCATCACTTCAAGCGCCTCGATCATTGTCGTCCCCAGCGGAATGGTAACTACGTCACTACCTTTTGCCTTTAAGATCATGCTCACCAGGTTCATCGCCGCTCCTTTGTAATGAATAAGACAATTATTGTATTAATTAGTATACGTTATTCTGGATGGGGTTTCAATATTTCGGGTAAAAACTCGGATAAGAATAAAAACCTCGATTTGGGTACAATCAAAGCAATGATCGGGGAATCCATGCCAACCTTTTTCAGGCAGAACTGTATATAGTGTATGAGATCTCAGAGCAACGGAAACACAAATGAATGATCGTGAAGCAGTCGAACGCCTGAAAAAAGGTGAGCCCGACGGTCTGGACGCGCTGGTCCTGGCATACCAGGAGAAAGCCGTCCGCACCGCCACTCTGATCACCCGAGACGATGAAATCGCCAAAGACGCGGTGCAAGAAACTTTCTTGCGCATCTACCAACGCATCCGTAACTTTGACGAAACACGCCCATTTGAACCTTACCTCCTCCGCAGCGTGGTCAATGCCGCAATCAATATGGCGGAAAAACGACGTGGGCAAGTATCGCTCAACGAGGCTGTTACACTGGCTGATGTGAAGACCCTGATCACCCGGGCTTCTTCCACGGAAGACCAGGTGGAATACAGCCAGCTGAAAGCGCAGATCGCTGCCGGTTTGGATGCGATTCCACCGCGAGAACGAGCAGTCATTGTCGAAAGGTACTACCTGGGAATGAGCGAAAAAGAAATGGCTGAAACGCACAAAGTCGCCCCAGGTACGGTTAAATGGCTACTGAATGTGGCGCGCAAGCACCTCCGCGCGCACATTGGAACGGAGAACGAATAAGATGAAAACGCGAACTCCAGACCAGGTATTAGATGAAATCGCCCGCGCAGAGATCGGGCCAGGGTTCAACCTTTCTTCTGGCATTCAAGCCAAATTGAGAAAGGAAGATCAAAATCAAATGAAACAAAAAAAATTACTTATCGGAACTGCGACGCTGGGTTTGGTTGTGTGTACCCTGTTTTCCATCCCAAGTGTCGCTATGGCGATCGAACGGCTTTTCGGGTACGTGGCAGGCACCGGTTTTGTGGAACAAAGCACCACAATCCGCGTGTTGAAAGAACCAGTCACCTTCAAGTCAGGAGTCACCTCCATCACCGTCAATCAAGCCTTGATCGATTCCGATCACACTATGGTCACCTATCAAATCGAGAACTTTCCAGACACGGATGCAACTTCGTTGCAATTTGAAGATTATTGTCATGAACTGCCCTCGCTCGTTCGCGAAACCGGCGAAATTCTCCTGCCTCGCACCATTGATGGAAATAGCTGGGCCAGCGGGTTGTCAAGACAATTGGAATACACAGCCCTCCCTGCCGACGAAAATAAGGTTAACTTCGAGTTTTCATGCCTCGAAGCCTCACCAATCGTCGCGGATGCGCCCAAGATCCAAATGCGGCTGGAATTCGTACCTGCCTCTGAAGATTTGACGTCCTTCCCGATCGTCTCTCTGGCCACACCCACACTTCAAGTAAGCGTGACCAGTCAGCCCGCAGACCCGGTTTCAGAAATCTCACTGGTGGCCACAAAATATGTGCAAACCGACCAGGAAATCATCCTCTTTGGCGCAGTTAAAACAACGGCAACCGATTTTAAACTCACATATGTTGATTCCTCTGCCGTACACCTGCTTGACAAGGCGGGTGGAGAAATTCCAATCGAAGAAGATTACACTCTGCCAGACCCTGAATCAGTATCGACCCCCGGTCAGGAAATCTTGTTCACTTACCGTACCGCTGGCCGCTACATCCCAGGTGAGGCGAGCCTGGTGATCGACAGCCTGTGGGTGGATCGCACCGCAGAGGCAAGCTTTACCTTCGACCCGGGTCCTGACCCCCAACCCGGGCAGACATGGACGATCAATCAAACCCTTCAGGTGGATGGACACAATATCTTGATCAAGGATGTCACTAAAACCCTGCGCGGAGAAGGTCTCGATGTTTCATTCGAAACCCCAGAAAACATCTCCATGCTTAGACTGATGGATCTCGAACATCCACAGTTGGGGGGCGGTGGTGGATCTGAAAGCAGCGGCTTCACCTACGATAACGGTTTTCCGGCGGGTGAGATCACCATCACGCTGACAGGTTACGCCGAATTGATCACGGGTCCTTGGAAGAGTGACGTAACCTTGCCTGCCTTCGCAGATGGCGCTCTACCTACCCCCACACCGCAAGCCTGCCTAACCAAGACCACCTGGGATGCCGCCTTGCTCAGCAGCGATTACGAGATGCCAGATTTTTCTAGTACCAGGTTGGTCCGGGCAGATATAATCGCACCCGAAAATTTGTATCATGTGTTAATCGCCGACCTGGCTAGCCTAGGTACGACTGACCTGGGGTTGGGAGAAGGTGGTTCATTGTCACCTGATGGTCAAACGTTGGTCTACGCTACACAAGAAGGGTTGAAATTACTAAACCTGGCAACAGGTGAGATCACGGACGTTCTTGATACCACCCGCCGCGACCATGGCCCGATCTGGTCACCAGATGGCACACAGATCGCGTTCACCCGTGGACCGGCATCGGGTTTGGCTGGTGGAGGTCCCGGTCCTTTCAATTTGATGCTGATGAATTCGGATGGTTCAAATCAAACCGTACTTCTCGCGAACAACGAAGCGAATTACACACAGTCCTGGATGCCCTTAAGTAAAACCCTGCTATACACGGTCAACGGACCAGATGGCGCAACGGTCAAAACGATCAATACGCTCACAAAGAAAATTACTTGGTTGACCGACCTGAATTACCAGAACGCGAGCGTGTCGGTTTCTCCGAATGGCAGACAGATCGCCTATGAAGCCATGCTGCCTGGTGATAAGTATGGTGTCTATATCGCCAGCACGGACGGTAGTAATGCTCGATTGATTGCCAATGCCGATCCACTTGTGGTCACCGTCCCCCAGTGGAGCCCGGATGGAAAGTGGCTGGCCATGAGCGTGCAAGATTCAACGCTCGACGAATTCCGCGCCACCCTGACGTTGGTCAACCCGGCCAACTGCCAGATCATCCCCTTGACCTCGCTGAATGGGTATGTCACATCTTGGCGCTAATCATCAATTAAAAGAGAAAACCCCTTTCATTTGAGAAAGTCCAGAAATTAAATCGTGCGTTTCGCTTTCTCAACAAGGAACAGCCTTAAACCGACATCCCCGGATGATAGAGAGAACCCGGGGATGTTTATAATCCCCGGATGATCATTTACGCGTGTATTGGAACTCAGGGGCTGCATAATTTCCCTGGGTTTTCTCGTAGATGACGTGCAACTTATTCCAAACCGCATGCGTATATTGAATATATCAAACAGGAGAGTAGAAAATGTTCAAGAAAATCGTTTTATTAGTTGTTGTGATGGCCTTATCTTTATCTGCTTGCTCGATCAACGGGTTCCCGATCTCGATCAACACGGATCACATCAACGGATCAGGAAATATCGTCACGGAAGAACGCGCAGTGAGCGGCATTGACAAAGTCGACTTGCAGAGCATCGGCAACCTGACCATCGTGGTGGGTGATGAAGAATCCCTCACCATCAGCGCGGATGACAACCTGATCGACTACATCACCACCGAAATGGTGGGCGATACCCTCGAGATCGGGATGAAACCCAACCTGTCCCTTGATCCTTCCCGAACTATCGAGTATGAATTGACGGTCAAGTCCCTTTCCAGTGTGGTTCTATCGGGTTTCGGCAACATCACCGCGGATGAACTCACCGGCGAAGACCTAGACATCCGCATCTCGGGTTCTGGCGACATGCGCCTGGGCCGTCTGGCTGCTGAAAACGCCTTGCTGCGGGTCTCTGGTTTCGGCGACATCGACGTGAATGAAATGGTCGTGGACCAACCCAACCTCGAGATCACCGGCTCTGGCAATATCACCGTGGATGAACTGCAGGCCGTGGCGATGGAAGTCAAGATCAGCGGGTTCGGCAACGCCGACCTCACGGGTGTGGCGACCTCCCAGGACGTGCAGATCCTCGGCTCAGGCAATTTGAACGCCGAAAACCTCGAATCGGAAACCGCCACCGTCAAGATCACCGGTTTTGGTGATGCCAACGTGTGGGTCAACGAGAGCCTGGATGTGACCATCACCGGCAGCGGCGACCTGGAATACTACGGCAGCCCTGAAGTTTCACAGACCATGACCGGTTTCGGCAAAGTAAACTCACTCGGCGAACATTAATCGCCTTGCCTCCTCCTTCAAACACCCTCCGCAAGGGGGGTGTTTTGTTAATCATAAAACTGTCCAGGCCGTTTCTGCTTTTTAAGCATTCCATGTACAATAAATACTGCAATTGGGGAGAGTCAATAGATCAAGGAAAACACGCATGCCAACCATCCACTTGAAACCCGAACACAAGGCCGTCAGGGAGTATTACGCCCAACTGCATAAGTTGACCGGGAAGTTGAACGCGCGCACGGAAGGTTCTGTGGCGCCGCTCTTTGCCAACCTGTTGCGGCATGGCGCCGGGCAAATGGGGTTGACCTTGATCGAACAGTTCTCGATCAAACAACTGACCCAGACCATCCGGGTGGACGGAGCCATCGTGGACGAGTTCAAGCTCTCGCACGGCATTTGGGAAGCCAAAGACTCGGCGGACGACCTGGCAGCGGAGATCAAAAAGAAGGTCGAAAAAGGCTACCCCAAAGACAACATCCTTTTTCAGGCTCCCTGGCGCGCAGTGCTATACCAGGATGGCAGCGTGGTATTGGACGCGGATATCACCCAGCCCGAAAAACTGATCGAAATTCTCAAACTGTTCTTTGAATATGAGCCGCCCGCCTACGACCAATGGACGCAAGCGGTGGCGGAATTTAAACTCAAGGTGCCCGAATTGGGTGAAGGGCTGCTCAAACTGATCGAAGAGCAGCGCAAAGCCAACCCGGATTTCGTGCGCGCCTTTGATGAATTCATTCACATCGTTCAGGAATCGATCAACCCCAACATCTCCACCCAGGCCGTGGAAGAGATGCTCATCCAGCACATTCTCACCGAACGGTTGTTCAGAACCATCTTCAACAACCCCGATTTCGCCACCCGCAACGTCATCGCCGTGGAACTTGAAAAGGTGGTGCGCGCGCTCACCAGCCGCTCCTTCAGCCGCAGTGACTTTTTGAAATCACTGGACCGTTTCTATGGCGCCATCGAGACCACCGCCTCCACCATTGACGATTATTCGCAGAAACAGGCTTTCCTCAACATTGTCTACGAAAAATTCTTCCAGGGCTTTTCGATCAAAGCCGCGGATATCTACGGCATCGTCTATACCCCGCAGCCGATCGTCAATTTCATGGTCAAATCGGTGGAGCATATTCTCAAGGAAGAGTTTGGCCGCTCGTTGGCGGACGAGAACGTGCACATCATCGACCCCTTCGTGGGCACTGGCAACTTCATCACCAACATCATGCACCACATCCCCAAGACCAAACTGCCTTACAAGTACGCCAACGAACTGCACTGCAACGAGGTGATGCTGCTGCCCTATTACATCGCCTCGATGAACATCGAACACGCCTACATGGATCTCACCGGCACTTACGCGCCCTTTGAGGGCATCTGCCTGGTGGATACCTTTGAAGTCACCGAACAGATGAGCATCTTCGGGCACGAAAACACCCAGCGCATCGCCAAACAGCGTAACGCGCCCATCTTCGTGGTCATCGCCAACCCGCCGTATAACGCCAAACAGGTCAATGCGAATGATAACAATGGGAATCGCAGTTATAAAGATTTAGATAAACGAATAGCTGATACTTATGTTAAAGATTCTAAAGCTCAAAACAACAATGCTTTGTCAGATATATATGTTAAAGCGATCAAATGGGCTTCCGATCGAATTAAAGATGAAGGTATTGTTGCTTATATAACGAACAATAGCTTTATAGATGGTTATGCATTTGATGGAATGCGCCAACATCTTGAAAAGGATTTTGACAATATTTATGTTTTTGATCTGGGTGGAAATGTGCGATCAAACCCAAAATTAAGTGGTACGACAAATAATGTTTTTGGAATCCAATTGGGAGTAAGCATTAATTTACTCATCAGGACTAAAAAGGATCAAACTCGCAAGGCAAAAATTAATTATGCTCGACTGGACGAATTCTGGACTAAAGAACAGAAATATGAAGAACTAGACAAAGAACAAAGCATAAATAATTTAAGATGGACTGTACTTACACCAGACTTGAAAAACACATGGCTTACAGAAGGCCTGGTAGATAGTTATGAAATATATTGTCCATTAGGAACCAAAGAAACCAAAAAATCTAATGGACAATCAACATTTCATTTTTATTGTAGGGGTGTTGAAACTGCTAGAGATAATTGGGTTTATGGTTTCAATAAGAATAGGCTAATCAACAATGTAAAAAACACAATTGGATTTTACAATTTTGAAGTTGACCGATGGAAAAATCGAGAAGATAAAAAGATACCATTACGAAAGTATTTAAATTATAACGAATGCCAAATCAAGTGGTCCAGCAGTTTGTTTGTTTCAATTAGTAACTATAAAAAAAATACATATGATGAAACAAAAATCGTTTCGTCTCTATATAGACCATTTACAAAACACTACTTATATTATGATGATTTATTAATTCATAGACAAGGTCTTTGGAGTTTATTTTTTCCATTAAAAAACGCCAAAATTTTAAATTCGGTTATTTGTTTCACATCGCCAGGATCAAAACAAATTGGTACATTTATTTCAAACAAATTTATGGATTTGAATTTTTTTGCGGGTGGAGCACCAATTCAATGTTTTCCCTTTTACACCTATGCAGAAGATGGCAACAACCGCACCGAGAACATCACCGATTGGGCGCTTGAAGAATACCGCAAACAATACAACGACCCCGCCATCACCAAGTGGGACATCTTCCATTACGTGTACGGCTTTCTGCATCACCCCGGCTATCGCGCCAAATACGCCGCCAATTTGCGCCGTGAACTTCCGCGCCTGCCCTTTGCCCCCGATTTTTGGGCATTCTCCAAAGCCGGCAAGCGCCTGGCAGAGATCCATGTGAAGTACGAAGACCAAGATGAATACCCACTCGCCCAGGTCGAGGCTCCCGGCAAAGCGCTCGATTGGCGCGTGGTGAAGATGAAGCTCAGCCCCGACAAGACCGCCCTGGTGTATAACGACTTTCTCACGCTGACGGGCATCCCGCTGGCGGTGTATGACTACAAACTCGGCAACCGTTCCGCGCTGGAGTGGATCATCGATCAATACCGTATCAAGACCGACAAACGATCAGGCATCGTCAACGACCCCAACGACCCTGAAAAGCCCGATTACATTGTCAGGCTGATCAAAAAGATCGTCACGGTCAGCCTGGAGACGGTGCAGCTCGTCCAGGGGTTACCGGAACAGTTTGAGTAGGTGAATGGGCGCGTCCAAGGCGGGAAATCGATGTGGGTGGCTAGTACCTTTTTGCATTTAAAAAGTATAAAATATCAAAATCGGGAAAACAATTTCAACCGTTGATAAGAATAGAGGGGTGTATGAACAACAACGAATCGCAGCCTAAAGAATTAAAAAAGAAAAGTCGAATCGAAATAGATCGTATTCTTATCCCCGTCATAACGGCCATCACAGGTATCTTTTTGCCCTACGCATGGAAAAGTATTTTTGACCCATTATTAACCACAGCCAATTCCGCACAATTTGTCATCAGTTTCTTGATTTGTCTCGTCGTGTTATCTGCGGTTTCTGTTTTTCTTTTCAAAATCAATGAGGTTCACATCACCCAAAAAACATTGCTGCAAGAAACCCAGGGCAGTCAAAATAGAATCTTTGAATCAGAAAGAGTGTTGTTTAGGGAAATCAGAAAATCCCAAAGTGAATTGATAAAAAAATTTGGGGTGAATGCAAGGTTGCTAACGTATTCGCCAACTAGCGAGTATAAGAACAGCTTTCAATATCCGACCCCATTAATTGAGAATGCCAGTTCAATAATTGCCCTCGACTACCACCATATTGAAGTCGTCCCTGTTGATGGGGTTAATGAACCGGAAGTTGAATATCATCAATGGTACGAGTTATTAAATAGGGTTATCCAAAATAAACCAGGAATCGAATACAAACGCATTATCCAACTCGAGAATGGCGCGACTGAGGAACTCGATCCCAATAACCATTATGATGATACTGTTATCGGTCACTATCGAACGATTCTCGATGTAACCCAAAGAAATAAAAATGTTAAACTGATAACCTGTCCGATTTTCCTTTCACATATTTGTATGATTATTGTTGACCATCGTTACGTGATTTGGGAATTGCCCACAATCGAAGATGACAAAGTATTCCATTTTGACATGGATTTGGTCATCGAAGATCCCGAAGGTTGTTTTATTAAAGAACTTGAATTGGAGATTGAAAATAGGCTGGAAAATGACTCTAAGGTAGTTAAAGAAATACGTTAAATATTGGAAACGAATTATTTTAAGGTGTGCGTTGAAAACATATGATGTTCCTGTCTTAGAAACCTCCAGGTTGATCCTGCGTGAGTTGCGCCCTGGTGACTACCCGGAAATCTTTGCGATCTTTTCGGATCGCGAGACGACCCGCTATTATGACGTCCCCACGATGCGCAAATGGAGCTCCGCGCAGAAATTACTGGAATGGTGGCGGAAAAGGATCAACCGCCGCAAAGCCCTGCGCTGGGGAATAACCATGAACCTCGAGGGCGACAAGGTCATCGGGACCTGCGGTTTCAGCGAACTGGATCTCGTTGCCCAAAAAGGCGAGATCGGTCTTGATATTGTCCGCTCCCATTGGCACCAGGGGATCATGAAGGAAGCCGTCCGTGCCGTTATTCAATTCGGATTCAAAGAAATGGGTTTAAATTTGATCGAAACCTGGGTGATGGAAGAAAACCAGTATTCCATCGCTGGCATCAAATCATTGGGTTTTACACATTTGGGAAAAGCCGGGCAGGTTTATTGGCGTGGAAAGATGCATAACAAGGAATACTTTATATTAAAAAGAGAAGATTATTTCAATAATCCCCGATAAGGATTAATTCGTTAACCCACTTGAATGACCGGGTTTCTTTCGAGGAGCTCGGTTTTTGTTTAAATCCCCATCTCGTAGACGCGGTATCGGCGCAGGTTCTTAACCCCCAGTTTATAGAGGGCGTTGTTCATGCGATCGTTGTCTTCGAGCACATAGTTGATTTCGAGACGGATTTGGTCGGTGTAAAGGTTGTCGTAGGTGGCGCGGTAGAGCAGCGTGTCGATGGCTTTGCCCTGGAACTCGGGGATCACTCCCAGCGCCCACATGCGGTATTGTTTCAAGCGGGGCAACCCGGTGAGCATTTTCAACCAACCGAAGGGCAGCAAACGGCCGTTCAATCCCTTGAGAATGACGTTGATATCGGGCAGGGTCATGGCGAAGCCCACCGGCTGGCCTTCGGCAGTCTCGGCGATGAGCACACCGCCGGGGTTGATGATCTGTTTCAGGTCGCGAGCCATGGCGCGGGCTTCCTCGCGGGTGACCGGGTAAAAGCCCCAGTTGTCGCAGATCGAAACATTGGCCAGGTCGAGGATCGTGACCACGTCTCGCTCGAGGTGCTTCAGGTCCACGCTGCGGACGGTGATGCCGTAACGCTTTTTGACGATCTCGGTCAGCGTAAGGTAGCGCTCCGGGAAGGTGTACCCCTCCCTGGCGTCGATGACGTAGACCATCAGGTCTTCGGCTTTCTGCAAGCCAAAACCGGCCAGCAGGTCGTTGTAATAGGGCGGGTTGTAGGGGGCGAGGATCACCGGGGAGGGTTCGAAACCTTCCACCACCAGCCCCCACTCCTGCGAGGCGAAACTCCACGGGCCGCGCAGGCTAGTCATGCCTTTCTCGCGCAGCCAGTCGCGCGCCGCGGAAAGCAAGCCGTTCGCCACTTCCGGGTCGTTGACGCATTCAAAGGAACCGAAAAGCCCAACAGGCTGCTTCCAGTGTTCCACGGCCAGGTGGTCCACAAAGGCGGAAATCCGCCCCACCACCTTGCCCTCCTTTTTGGCGAGGAAGAGCGCGTAGGTGCAGTGATTGAGCATGGGGTTCTTTTCAGGCACGTACTGGGCGGCCTGTTCGGAGCGCAGCGGCGCCACCCAGACCGGGTCGTAACGGTAGAGCGCGTAAGGCAGCTCGATAAAGTCTTTGAGATCGCGCGGGGTTTGAACGGGGAGGGTCTGCATGCCGGCTCCTGGTTGAAAGGTTGCTTCTATTAAAGGATAATTTCGCCTGGCGGGCAAGCCAGCGGTCAGGGCTTGCGGGCGGTGATCACCAGGTTGCCGCTGGAAGCGGGGTCAAAAGGCTCGCCGCCCAGGCTGCCAAAGGTTTCGATGTTCTCGAACCCGGCGGTTTTTAGTTGTATTTGTAGATCTCCTGAGAGCTGCGGACGTAAGCGGGTGGAGATCACGCGCGCCTGCCAGGGGTCGTCCCCGGCGCGTTTGAGGTTGACGATGTTAAACTGGATCGTGCCGTCAGGTTCGAAATCGTAATAGCGCTGGAAGACCCACTCGGCGTCGCTCTCGCGGTGCGGCTGGGGTTCCATCCAGCGGTCTTTTTTGGCCATGACGGCGTCAAAATTGCGATTTTGCAGCAGCAGCAGCCCGCTGGGGCGCAGGCAGGCGAAGAAATCAGCCAGCGCCGCGGAAAGATCGGTGTTGGTCAGGAGGTGGGGCAGGGAGTTGCCCAGGCAGAGCAGGGCGTCGAACTTTTGCTTGCCAAAGGTTGCCGCTAAAGCGCCAAAGCCGGCGGTCTCGAAGCGCGTAGGTAACCCGGCGTTTTGCGCGTTGGCGCGCGCGGCTTGGATCATCGCGCCGCTGAAATCCGCGCCCGAGACGGCGTAACCCACTTTAGCGAGTGCCAGGGCGTGCATGCCCGTACCGCAAGCCGCGTCCAGCACCTCGAGCGCGCTGGCAGGTTCCTTGCCCAATCCGGAAAGTGTTTTCGTGATGAACGGCAGTTCACCGGCCAGGCGGTTGTGCCAGTTGACGAAGCGGTCGTAATCAGATGCGAATTGGTCGTACATGGCGTTTTCGGTTGGCTGGCTCATAACCCTTAATCTCCTTTTACCCTCGATGATACAATTAAACTTATTCTCTCACAGGTGACCCTTAATGGAAAATTCATTTTTGGCAGGTTGGCTCCAAATTTTTCCGCACTTCGGATGGGCCGGCAGCGCGCTGATTCTTCTCGGCTGCCTGGCGGCGGCGCTGCCCTACCGCGGCCGGGACGGCGAGCGTTACTCTTTAATGAACCACTTTATCTCTGAATTGGGCGAGATCGGGGTCTCGCGCATGGCCAGGGTGTTCAACGCAGGAATGATCCTCGGCGGGCTGCTCTTTTTGCCCTTCATCGGCGGATTAGGCATCACCCTCGGCTCCACCTGGGGCACGCTGGGCATGGCGGCCGGGTTGCTGGCTGCCGGGTCTGCGATCCTGGTGGGGGTGTTTTCGATGGAGCGCCTCGAGCCGCACCGCCGCGCGGCGATGACCTTCTTCCGCTCCGGGCTGCTGACGGTCATTTTCTTCACCGTGGCGGTCTTTGCCCAACCGGCCGGGCAGCGAACGATTCCGCTGGGGGTCAACTTCTTTGGCATCCTGGCCATCGGGGCCTACAGCGCCTTCCTGGTGATCGTCAGCCGCAAGAAGAATAAAAAGGGGCAGGAGAACTACCTGCTCGATCCCACGGCCAAGAAGGTAAGGCCCAAATTCTGGCGCACCGCCTTTTTGGAGTGGCTGCTCTTCTTCTCGACTCTCGCCTGGTTCCTGTCCGTGGCGCTGATCTTGATCTTTTAGGTAGATTTGGGGTGGTGGTTTCGGAGAACGAGACCACCCAACCCTCTAACCGGTCAATAAGATTCAAAGGAGTTTTGACTCAACATGGCAATTCGTGTCCTAATCTTTGTCGGACTAATTGTTGTATTCCTGTTATTTATTCTGAGAGAATGGATGAGAGAGGTTCATTCCTCCTAAAAACTGGCATTATGGTTTTTGATTTTCTTAATAAGTTCAACGCTTGTCTTTTGTTTGGGGGCAACTGAAATTTGGATCATCAGATCAATAATTGTCTATTCAATACTGATTTCTTTGATTGTTTGGGCTTCACCAATCCTTATACCGGTTATCACATCAAGTTTCAATTTACAGTTTACCCCCAAAAAAATCGGAGAAATGGTTATAAAAAACAAGAAAAACACGAATATATTTGTGAGTGTTTTTTCTTCAATTTTTATAATATTTGGCTACTGGGCAGTGGTCTGCTCTATAGATCCCAAAGAGTTTTTTAGGGATTTTCTTCATCAATTGTGGATTATTCCAGTCGCTTTAATATTTACTAATCCTTTAAAACGCAAGAAAAATGTGCGCCTGGATGGGTCTGTGGATGAACTCAATGATTAATTTCGCACAAATTAATGGAGTTAGGGAATGTTCCTTGAAAGCGGGTAGGGTGGGTTCGATCGCTGAACCCACTAATTTAGTCACCACCGTAAAGAAATTGAATCCACCCTCGTTATAATACCGACGATTTTACGGCATAGGTTGATTTTATATCATGATTTTTTGGTGGGTTCAACCCCACAAGGGGGCACAAAAACCGTGAAAAACGAACCTACCCTACCAACTATTGATTGATCTCAAATGGAATCTTTTTTCGTATGATTACTGATTTATCAGTGCAAAGATGTCCAGTAATTTCTACATAATAATCTACAAGATTATATGAAGATAAATCTTGTGTTCGTGGACTAAAAGAAATAAAGATAGAAGACTGAGGGCTTCCTTTTTTTTCTAATTGAATTGGCTCTTCGCCAATATATTTAGTATCATTAGGAATCTCAATTATTTCATCTAATGTTTGCGCAAAAATCTTTAGGTTGTAACCTGTTGGGAATTGTATGCAATAATCTGAATTGTTTTCAATTCTAATCACAACACCATGTGCCAAAACTGGGTTACTTTCGTTATTTATCAAAAGCATATTTGAAATTTCTTCTGGGTTTTTTATATATTTTTCGCAACTTACTAAGATGAACATAAAGAATAATAAGTAGTAAAATTTTTTATTGTTTTTCAAAATAACCTCAATTTCTAATGAATATAAGAATAATCCCCAGGTGGTGGGATTACTCCTTACGGAAATGTAACATTTAGCCAAGGGAAATCAGGAATATTATTTAAAAAAGTAATCAGAAATATTGTTACGCTTGATTCTGAATTACCTGATAAACATGTATGTATATCCATATTTATGATCCCAGGTTCATAGACCCCATATGAACGTAAATATCCATTATTTGCGGTCCAGCGGGTAAGGCGGGTTCGATCGCTGAACCCACCAATTTAGTCACCACCATAAAGAAATCGAATTTACCCTCTTCATAAAACCGATGATATTGGGCATAGGATGATTTTATATCAATTTTTATGGTGGGTTCGTTTTTTGAACCCACCATACCAACTTTAAGAAGGTGCGCCATCGGCGCACCCTACAATATCTAAAAACTCGGGAATCTGCACGATTCCCGAGTTCTCTTTTAATCATTTTTCCTGGCGGCGAGGGCGTCGTGTTTCTGCCGGTTGAGCGGGTACCAGATCAACAGCGGCAGGGCGATGGCGAAAGCGATCACCGGTACCACCGCAAAGAAAAAGCGGATACCAAACAGGGCGTGCTCGGTTTGAGCCACGTTGGGGATGTAACCGTACAATTTCAACGCCCAGCCGCTGGCGGCGATGCCCAGCGCGCCGGTGAGTTTGCCCAAAAAGTTATTGACGCCAAAATAGATGCCCTCGTGGCGCTCGCCGGTCTGTTCCTGGTCGACCTCGATCACATCCGGGATCATGCTCCACGGGAAGACGTATTGCGCCGAAAAGCCAAGCCCGGCCACGAATGCCACGCCGTAGATCAGCGGGGTGGGTCCTTGCGGCAGGAAGAAAGCCCCCAGGATGGCGACACAGGCGATGCCCAGCCCCAGGGCGTAAGCCGGACCTTTGTTCAGTTTCTTCGAAGCCAGGCGCCAGGGGATCAGGAACACGGCGATGGTCAGCAACATGACCATCATCACCAGCGGGATCTCGGCGGTCATCTGCAACTGGTAGGTGAGAAAGTAAGGCAGCAGCGAGGTCAGCAGGGTGAAACTGATGCTGATGATGGTGCTCATGATCATGTACTGCACGAAAGGCCGGTTCTTAAAAACGAATTTGAGTTGCGAGAACGGCGGCATCTTGGCCGGCTGAAGGTCGGGGTTGGGGGTTTCCTTGACCCCAAAGATGGTGACCAGCATGGTGACAATGGCCACCAGTCCGAACACGGCGCCCATGCCACTGTAAGCCGCGGTCTTCGACCAGCCCAGGTTCATGAACAAGCCGGCCACGGCGGTGGTGGCCGCCGCGCCCAGGATGTAGCCCAGCACGGTGAAGATCATGCGGATCGAGATCAGGGAGGTGCGTTCGTCGTAGTCGTAGGTCAATTCCGCCGAAAGCGCGTAGTAAGGCACGCTGACCAGGGTTTGGGTGGTATCAACTAAAAGGAACGAGCCCAGGATGGCCAAAAATGCAGTGGCACCCGTCATCCCCGCGGGGAGGGAATAGAGCAGCCAGATGGTGAGGCCAAAGGGGATCGCGCCCAGCAGCATGTAAGGCTTGCGCCGTCCCCAGCGGCTGCGGGTGCGGTCGGAGAGGTAACCGAAGAACGGGTCATTGATCGCGTCCCAGGTGAGCTTGCCCACCAGCAGGGCCGTGCCGGCCAGGCCGGGGTCGATGCCGAGGATGTCGGTGTAATAAAAGAGCAAAAAGAACTGGATCGAGGCGGTGAGCAGCGAAACGCCCAGGTCCGCGACACCGTAGGCGATCTTGGTCTTCATGGAAAGTTTGGCAAGCATGGCGGGTTCCTCTACTTTCGGTGGGTTGTGAAATGCTCGTGGGCGGCCATCAAGAATTCGTCCGCGCGCACGAAATGGACATTTTCGCGTTGGTGTTGCTCGATGAATTGTTTAACCTCATCGAGCGTCGTCCGATACGCGAAAAGATGCGCGCCGATGAAGCGCGGCAGCGCACCGGGGTTTTTGATCTTCTCCGCCACCAGGTTGAGCAGGTCTTCCGGCTCGTCCCAGATGTGCGCCACCGGCGGGATCTCGTTGGCGATCAAAACCGTGTTCCCCACGATCTGCTGCGGGGCGCGGTTGACGATGGCGTAACCGCTCAAAAAACCCAAGAGTCCGCCCTTGTGCCTGACGATCTGGCGGGTGACGCGGCGAGGTGGGTCGGCGACGTAGGTGGTGACCACACGAATCCCCGCCCGGGTGCAAACTTCCGCGGTGGCGTGCATGTACGCTTCGAGATCCGGCACCAGCGGCGGCACCACGTAACCGGCACCGGAGGGTCCGGCGATCAGGCAGTCCTGCGAGGTTTTGGTGCGAGTGAATTTTTCCAGCAATGCCGGGGCGAGCTCGACCAGCAGCGGCTGAGTCTCCCAATTAAAAGGAACGCTTCCGCGCGCGGGGCTGTTCCAGTTGCCCAGCTCGGCGGTGTTCATCATCATCAACTGGTCGCCGTCCGAGAGGGTGAAGGTGACATAAATCCCGTCAGGGTCCAGCCGGGTTTCGGGCAGCGGGTCAGGCTTGAACGCGCCGAGCGGCTTGACCAGGCTGTGGAAGGAAAAGTTGCCGGCCAGGTGGGCGGGCACCAGGCGCAGCCCGTTGGAGGAAAGCTGCAGCATGAACGCGAGTTCATCATCCCGCCGGGTGTGCCAGCCAAAAATGGTCGGGTAAGGTTTCGCGGCGACCGCGCGCTGGATGCGATTGGCCAGACGCACTTCTGGGGATTTCCAGCCCATCCAGGTGAGGGCGAAACCGCGCAGCGGGCTATCCAGGCGCAGGGCGGAGAGCCACTCGCGTAACCAGGCCGGACCGAATGCGAGCAGCAGGAGCAGGGTGCTGCCCAGCCCCTTGTGGGCGCTGGCCAGGCTGTAGGTGAAAACACGGTTTTGCACCACGTAATCGAGAAACTCCGGGCGTCCCCAGCCGGGTTCCACGCAGGCGATGCTGTCCGGTTCGCAGCGGGGGAAAAGGTTTAGAAACGCCCAGGTGTAGATCTGTACCCGGTTCGTCCAACGTCCGCGCAGGTCGTGTTTCAATTCAAGGCCCGATTCAAGCATCCGCGGCAGGGATTGGGGGCTGACGGGCACCAGGTCTTCAAGACCCGCTAGCATGACGGCCAGGTTGATCGTGTCGGGTTGGGCGTCATCCCAGACAACGCAGCCCTTGAAGGATTCGAGGTGGTCTTTGAGCAGCGCTTCGAGGGTGATGGCTGTGTCGGCGAAGCCGTGCGCCTCGCGGTAATACTGCAGATTGCGCATGTCCTGGTTGCCGAGCAGGTCGCGGTACTTGCCGTACCAGTGCGCGTCGTCCATGAAGACTTCGTTGGTGCGGCGGGCATCCGGGTCGTCGTAGACACCGTAATTTATGAAAACGCGCGGGGATTTGCGGTTGAGCAAGCCCTGCAAAGCGGCGCAAGTCACCCGCTCCGCGTAGGAGAGGGTCGAAACGTCCAGGCGATGAATTTGTATTGGGGGCATGAATTGATTATAGGGATGCTGCGGGGGGTGTCAATCAGAATACGGAACTGATTTACTGGTGAGATGTACAAAGACATCTTCGAGGCTGATCTCGCCCCTGGCCACTTGTAAGGCGGAAAGACCTGAATTGCGCATTTTACGTTCAAGATCATCCAGGGTGTATTTCGCCGGGCGTGTGATGAAATGCACCTGGTCGCCCAACAGGCTGGATTGAACCACACCCGTCAGTTGACTGACAAAGCGCATCACTTCGTTCAAAGCAGAGGAGGTGATGTCAAAAGCTTCGCCCCGGATGGTTTTGGATTTCAAGGAACTGGGGCGGTCAAATGCCAGCAACTTACCGTTGCGCATCAGGCCAACACGGCTGCAGTATTCAGCTTCATCCATGTAATGGGTGGTGGTGAAGATGGTCACGCCGGAATCCGCCAATTGATAGATCAAGTCCCAAAATTCACGCCGGGCTACCGGGTCCACGCCCGAGGTGGGCTCGTCGAGGAAGAGCAGCCGGGGTTGGTGCACCAGGGCGATAGCCAGCGCCAGGCGTTGCCGCCAACCAGCGGAAAGTCCACTGGTGAGCTCCTTGTCGCGGCCGGTCAAACCCACCTGTTCCAGGGTGTCCACGATCCTCTGGCGCTTCTTGATCCCGTACACGCCCGCGTAAAACGACAGGTTTTCCCAGACGGTCAGGTCATCGTAGAGGGCGAATTTTTGCGACATGTAGCCGCAGCGCGAACGCACCTCTTCGGTTTGTTTAAAGGCGTCATAACCGAGGACGGTGGCGCTGCCCTCTGAGGGTTCGAGCAACCCAAGCAGCATGCGGATGGTGGTGGTCTTGCCGCAGCCGTTGGGCCCGAGGTAACCGACGATCTCGCCGGCTTTAACTTCAAAGTCGATGTGATCTACGGCGGTGAAATCACCGAAACGCTTGGTCAGCTGGCTGGCCATCACGATGGTCTCAGGCATTTGCCCTCGATTCTTGATTTTCATTCGCTGTCAACGAGATAAAAACATCCTCAAGCGTCGCGGGGATCACCCTGATCGCGGAAATATCCTCCGTAACGCCAGGCAGAGAACGCATCACGGTTTCCGCCATGTTTTTGGCGACCCGCAAATGGATCTTGTCGCCAAAAGCGCGCGCGTCTTCGACCCCCGGGAGGTGCGTCAGCGAAGCGACCAGTTTGATCGGAGAGCGCGCCTGGACCTCGATGATCGAACCTTCCAGGCCGCCGCGCAGCTGGGAGGGGCTGCCCTCGGCGATGATGCGGCCGGCGCGCATGAACCCGAGCCGGTTGCAGCGAGCGGCCTCATCCATGTAGGGGGTGGTGATCAGGATCGCCATGCCTTCACTCCTCACCATCCGGATGATCAATTTCCAGAAATCCTGGCGCGTGACGGGATCGACCCCCGTGGTAGGTTCATCCAGCAACAGCACTCGCGGGCGGCTCACCAGCGCGGAGGCGAGACCTAGTTTTTGTTTCATACCACCGGACAACTGCCCCGCCCTGCGGCCGGTAAATTTTTCCAACCCGACGAACTCCAGGAGTTTTATACAGCGTGGTTTCCAGTCCGAGGGCGGCAGGCCGCGCACTTCCGCGAAAAAGCGGATGTTTTCGAGGACGGTCAGGTCTTCATAGAGGGAAAAGCGTTGCGAAAGATAGCCGATCTTTTCGCGAGCCAGTTCGGTTTGAGTGTGAAGATCCAAACCGCATATCCTCGCCTCGCCGCTGTCTGGCCGTAGGGCGCCCACCAGCAAGCGCAGTGTGGTGGTCTTACCAGCGCCATCTGAGCCCACCAATCCGTAGATCTCACCTGCCGCGACCTGCAGGTTCACCCCGTCCACAGCGCGGGTGGGGCCGTAAGATTTGGTGAGGGATAGCGCTTTGATCAGATTCATCGGTCGGGTCAGGGTAAAAACACCACATCAGCTGGCATACCTGGTTTCAGTTGCCCATTCGGGTTGGCAACCTGGAGGTTGACCGCAAATACGGTGGTTTTACGTCCTTCGGTGGTTTGCACGTTGCGGGGGGTATATTCCGCCTGGTCGGCGATGTGGGTCACCTCGGCTAAAAACTCGATCCCGGGGTAAGAATCCACGGTCAAGGAGGCGCTTCGGCCAATGGCGATCAACCCGATCTGGAACTCCGGCACGTACACGGTGATGGTCAGCGGGTCGAGCTGACCGACCGAAAACGCGGGCGCCCCAGGCGCGAGCACTTCGCCGATAGCGATCGAACTAGACAAGATTGTGCCATCCATTGGAGATGTCACGATCAATTTGTTGATTTGTAGGGTAAGCAGAGAGAGATTGGCATTGGCTTGCGACACGGCTTGTTGCGCCTGTGTAGCCGCCGCGGCAGCCTGGTCGAGGGTGGCTTTCGCCACTTGAACTTTGAGCGAATTCTCACCGGTAAAGAGCGCGTTCAGCCTGGTTCGAGCGGTTTGCACCCGTTCCACGGCCAGCACCAGGTCGTTCCGGGCGACAAGCACTTTCTGGGCGGGGTCGGTTTCTTTCAATTCGTCGTAACGCGCCTGGGCGTCTTCCAGCGCGCTGACCGCGGCGTCGTAGGCTTCCTGGGCGCTGTCGCGCAGGGCCTGATTGTTGGAGTTGCCCGCCTTGGTGAGAACGTCCTGGCTGGTTTGCACGCGCGCACGGCTTGCCAACAGGTTCGTTTCCGCGGCGACGAATTCGCCATTCGCAGCATTAGCCAACACTTTGTTAAGATCCGTTTGTGCCTGAGAACTGGCATTGAGGGCGGATTGAAGTTCGTCCCTGGCGGCAGCGATCCAATCCGTGGGGGTGAAAGAACCGCCCGGAAGCGTAAAGCCGGCGGGGTTCAAGGTTTGCCAATCCTGCGATCGTGCCCCCGCGGATTCGATTAGGGCGGCGGCCAGGGCCAGGTCGTAATTTGCCTGGGCGGTGGTCACCGCGGCTTTCGTGGTTGCGGCTGCGCTAGTAGCGAACTCCAGGCTCGCGTTGGCAACCGTGAGCTGGCCTTGCAGCAGGGTGTCATCGATGCGGAAAAGCGGGTCGCCTGCTGTTACTTTATCGCCTTCATTTACAAAGATATCCACCACCCTGCCGCCAAGCTCTGGAGAGATGACGCTGTTGTCAGCTTCGATCGTACCGGAACCAGTGAGAGTTGTGCCGCCTTGGGGGCTGAAGGCGCGCACCAGCGCGTAAATGACCAGCGCCAGCAGCACAACAGCCACAGGAATCGCGATTTTGGGATTTGGTTTCTTGTGCATAATCTTCTCCAGTTCTTGACCCGCGGGTCAATCCAGACGTTTTCTAAATCGTAGTGAGGCGCCGATCAGGATAAGCATGCCGAAGACAAAGAGCGCCAGGGTTTCAAGCCAGACCGCTCCGAGACCGGTGCCTTTGAGCATGATCGATCGAAGGATCACCAGGTAATACCTTAAGGGGATGATGGCTGAGACCCAGCGCAGCACAGCGGGCATGGCTTCCAGTGGAAAGAAGAAGCCGGAAAGAAAAATGGAAGGCAGCAGCGTCATCCACACGCTCAACATCGCTTCCTGCTGCGTGTTGGCCATCGTGGAAGCAAACAGGCCGATGCCCAAGCCCGAAAGCAGCAGCAACCCTGAACTGGCCACGATGAGCGCGAGCGACCCGCGGATGGGAGCGCCGAACCACCAGTGCCCGATCGCCAGCACCTCAAAGGTGTTGATAAATGCCAGGATGACGTATGGCAGCACCTTGCCGGTGACCAGTTCCCAGGGGCGGATGGGGGTGACGATGAGTTGCTCAATCGTGCCGCGTTCCCGTTCGCGTACCACCGAGGTGGCGGTCAAGATGGAAGTGATCGCGAAGAGGATCATGCCGATCACACCCGGGATCATGAAATAATTGCTGATCAGGTCCGGGTTGTACCATACCTGCGTGCGCACTTCGAGGGCGGGTCGCAGCCGCTCAGGGTTGACGCCGGCCCGCTGCAGGTTTTCAACCATCAAGGCGGTAGCTTTGGATTGCCCGATGAGCACCGCCGCCGAGTAGGCCGTGGACGCAGACGTGGGGTCCGAGCCGTCCAGGATGAAAGCTATCTGGGCATCCGCCTTGGCAAGGCGTAAGTTGTAATCGGGCGGGATAATGATGGCCGCGCGGGCGTCGCCGTTTTCGATCAAAGCGCGAATCTCGTCCTCCGAATTAGCCTGGAAGGCGAGCCTGAAATAATCCGCGGCGCGGTAAGCGTCCAGCAAGCTGCGAGATTCCGCGCAACGGCACTGGTCGAACACCGCCAGGGGAATATTACGCACGTCATTGGTGGCGGCGTAACCCAGTAGGAAGAGCTGCATGATGGGGATAACGAGGATGATCGCCAGGGCGCGTTTGTCGCGCAGGATCTGGATGAATTCCTTTCGAATGATCGAGATCAGGCGAGTGTTCACGAGTCCTCCTTGGGTGCCAGCACGCCATGCAGAAAAATGTCCACAAAATGGTCCAGCGCGTTTTTTTGCAGCAAAGCCACGGGCGTGCCCGCCAGCAGGAATTCGGTCATGTAGTACGAGAAGAACAACCCAAGAAAAGCGCGAAACAAAATCAACGGGTCAATGTTTCGTAATTCACCCTGTCGCGAGCGGAAGCGCCCCAGGAGGGGCTGGATCTGTGGAAAAACGAAACTAAAAACCCGTGGCAGGTTTCGCCCTTCGAACTCGACCAATTCCACGAACATCAATTTAATGAAGTCCGGACGCCTGCCGAGCTCAGCCACCATGCTTTTGGCCGCGTTGCTGACGAATTCTTCCACGGTGTCACCTGAGGCCGCTTTGAGCAGGGGCAGTACCTGGTTGAAGGGGTGCTTGGCGATGATGATCTCAGAAAAGATGGCTTCCTTGTTGGGGAAGTGATTGTAGATCCCGCCCAGCGCCACCCCGGAGCGTTCCGCGATCTGGCGCATGGAGGTGCCCGCGTAGCCCTGCTCAACGATCAACTGATGAGCAGCGTCAATGATGGTTTGGCGGGTGCGTTCCCCTTTGGAAGGTGTTGATGTATTGCCCATGTGACCCCTTTTAAAAACGAACGTTCGTTTATATTATAGAAATAATAAATTAAAAGTCAACTAGCAGTTGAAAACGACATTTCAACTCCTTGACAGGCCGGCGGCGACGGAATATACTCTTTTTAATTAAATATGTTCTTCGGGGCAGGGTGCGGAACTACGGTTCCAATTCCCGATCGGTGGTGATAACCCACGAGCGCGAAACGCGCATGATCCGGTGAAATTCCGGGGTCGACGGTACAGTCCGGATAAAAGAAGAATGGTGAATCAGTGGAACCGTATCTACGGAGTCACCGCGTCAAGCCCCGAAAATTCTGTATTCGAGGGCTGTTTTTTATGAATTCTGACAACGCGAACTCACTTCGAACCAACCACAATACGCGGCCGACCCTGGAATTTTTGGCACGCCACAACGCATGGTTGATGTTGGTTAGCATCGTGCTCGCCCTGGGGGTCTGGACGCTCGCCGTGCAATGGGGCAAGCCGCCAGCCTTCCTGCTACCCGCACCCGGCTCGGTCTGGCAGAAATTTATCTCGGCTTTGACAGACGGTTCTTTGCTTTATCACACCTCATTCACGTTTGTGGAGGTGATGCTTGGTTTGCAGTTGGGCACTTTGTTGGCCACGTTGCTTGGTTACGGGTTGGCAAAATCGAGCCTCCTCGAAAAAGTGTTTTCGCCATACCTGGTGGCAAGCCAGGCCATCCCGATGGTGGCCATCGCCCCGCTGCTCGTGATCTGGTTTGGACCGGGTATCTTTTCAAAAGTACTGATCTGCGCGCTAATCGTTTTCTTCCCGGTGCTTGTGAACACCATGCTCGGGTTCCGAGGTGTGCCAGACCATTTGCGCGACCTGATGACCTCCATGCGAGCCACGCCATGGCAAAAGCTGCGTTATCTCGAAATTCCCGCGGCGCTGCCGATCCTTTTTGGCGGGCTGCGCATTGGCGCCACTTTATCCGTCATCGGCGCCGTGGTGGGCGAATTCGTGGGCTCTGATCGGGGGCTTGGATTTCTGATCAACGTCGGGCGGGGTCAATACGACACCGCGTTAGTGTTTGTGGCTATTTTTACACTCATTACCATGGCAATCATTCTTTACGGTCTGGCGATGCTCGCTGAAAAAAGTTCCACACGCTGGAATAAACATTAATGCCTGGGAGGGCTCCATGAAGAAATTGTTCGTTCTAACCTTAATATTGATTGCGGTAATTACCGCGGCTTGCGGCAAATCAGGCTCCAATGGCGTGCCAACTGCCCCTTCTCAGGCTGAACCTGTAGCCGTGCGCCTGCCGGTGGGGTACATCCCGAACGTCCAATTCGCGCCGTTGTATGTGGCGATTGAGAAGGGTTTCTATCGCGATCTCGGTCTGGAAGTGGAAGTGGATTACAGCATGGAAAATGACAATGCGGTGTTGCTGGCCAATGACAATCTCCAATTCGCCATTTTGTCTGGTGAGCAGGTGCTCTTGGGACGTGACAAACAGCTTCCGCTGGTCTATGTGATGGCCTGGTATCAGGAATACCCGGTGGGGATCGTCTCGAAGACATCGGCGAACATTGTTACGGTCGCGGATCTTGAAGGCAAGAAGATCGGTCTACCAGGTCTCTACGGCGCGTCTTACATCGGCGCGATCGCCATGCTAGAAACTGCCGGGCTTGCTGAATCCGATGTGAGCCTGGATTCGATCGGTTACAACCAGGTCGAAGCGCTGGTCGCGGACCGCGATGACGCGGTGGTGGTTTATGCTGCCAACGAACCCGTTCAACTTGAAGCGCTTGGATATTCGATCAACCTGATCCAGGCCGCGAATGTGATCGACCTCGTGGCCAACGGTCTGGTCACCAATGAAAAAACCCTGAATGAAAATCCCGAACTGGTCAAAGCGATGGTGACGGGCACTTTACAGGGAATTCAATACACCATCGACCATCCCGACGAAGCATACGAGATCTCAAAGAAGTATGTCGAAAACCTGGCCACCGCAGACCAGGAAATTCAAAAACAGGTTTTGAAAAACTCGATCGAGTTGTGGAAGGGCGGCCAATTGGGCTATTCCAACCCTACGGCCTGGGAGAACATGCAGCACGTCTTAACCCGGATGGGATTGGTATCCTCGAATTTGGAGGTGACCTCGAGTTACACCAACGAGATGCTGCCGTGATCGATCACAACTCGGCAGGGTTCCTGACCGTTCGTAATCTCAGCATGATCTTCCAGGGCGATGACGAGCCCCTCGAAACCCTGGATGACATCTCTTTTTCGCTGGGGAGTCAGGAGTTCTTGTGCGTCCTCGGCCCATCTGGAAGTGGCAAGAGCACATTGTTGCGGTTGATCGCCGGCCTATTAAAACCCACCACCGGCGAAATCGTTTTTGGAAATAAAGGTAAAACTCCACGCATTGGTCTGGTTTTTCAACAGGCGAATTTGATGCCCTGGCGCACAGTATTCGACAACATTTTATTGCCACTTGAGTTGCAAGGAGTTGAGAAAGCCGAAGCTCACAAGAGAGTGGAAGAGATGATCCGGCTGGTAGGGCTGGAAGAGTTTTCTCGTGCCTGGCCAGCGGAATTGTCAGGGGGCATGGCGCAAAGGGTGGCCATCGCCAGGGCTTACGCCGCGGACCCCGACCTCTTGCTTCTGGACGAACCCTTCGGCTCGCTGGACGCGCTGACCCGCGAGAAAATGGGCAACGAGCTGCTGCACATCTGGCAGGAAAAACGCAAAGCGGTGATCATGGTGACCCACTCGATCTCTGAGGCTTTGTTGCTATCTGATCGCGTGATCGTCTTCTCGCCCCGCCCGGCGCACATCCACACCGAGGTAACGGTGAACCTTGACCGTCCACGCAGCGAAGAAATGCGTTATTCAAAAGATTTTTTACAAATGGAAAAGGGATTACGGCAGTCGCTTCGGTAATCTGGCCAGATTACCGCAGGGTGGGCATTTCAAGAAAAAGATTTTCGACGAGCAAACGCAAGTTGGCGTTCAGTTCCAACTTTTCCAATGCGCTGTCGATAGATTTTAACAACTCAACAACCTGCTCATGGGTAAACTTTTCAGCGTACACAGCGATCTCGGTTTCAAAATCCTGGTTGGTTAAGTGTTTCAGTTGTTGATTTTGACATAAGAGCATATCACGGCTGAGAGAAAGCCAGGTTTGCAGCACAAGACGCAGATAGTCACGGCTGCGAGTTAAGGCTTCAACACCCGCGAACCGATCACGAAGGTTGAGGGGGATCGCCCGCAGAAATTCATTGACCCAGGCGCTGCGTTTTTCGATCAGGTCCGGTTCCTTGAGCATTTTAACGGCCAGGCCAGTGCGTCCGTTGGAAACGTGTGCTAATAATTTAGCCTGAGTTGCGGGCAAGTTCCATCTTGTTATCAAGGCTGATTCAAGCGTTTCGATGGACACAGGCCGCAAACGCAAAATTTCACAACGTGAGGCGATGGTGGGGAGTAAGTTTTCGGGTGAATCCGCGGTCATCAGCAGGATCACTTGTTTGGGGGCTTCTTCCAAGGTTTTAAGCAGGGCGTTCTGCGCGTTCGGGTTGGCGCGTTGAAAATTCAACAACAGGGCGATGCGATACTTTGCTTCGTATGGGGATAATGAGAGGCTGCGCTGCAAAGCCCTGACCTGGTCGACCTTGATCATGCCTCCATCGGTTTCGGGTTCAATAATACTTAGGTCGGTTAGTTGCATCGAGAGAGTGCTCTTGCAAATGCGGCAGACCCCGCAAGGTTCCGTGATTGTGGTGGGTTGGGTGCAGTTGACGGCTTGAGCGAAAGCGAGCGCCAGGCTGCGGCGACCAATGCCGGGCGGCCCGCTAAACAAATATGCGTGACGTACTTCGCCACGCGAGAGATGTTTTTTCAATAAATTGGCGGCCCATTCATGGCCTATAAGATCCCAAGGCATGTGGCGATTGTAGCCTATTCCCCCAAGGCTGGCAACCCGGGTAGTTTAACGCACTTATTATTCGATGATCAAGGATTCGAATTCAGGCAGTGGAACCCAGGCAAGCACACTCGTGCCATTGCCAGGTTCAGAAGTGATATCCACGTCGCCTTCAACGTTAGCGGCCCGCGTTTCCATGTTCGATAGACCGTGCCCGATCGTAAGTTTTACCTTTTCGGCGTCAAAGCCGCGCCCATCGTCCTGGACTTCGAGCAAAACCCGGCCGGATGTGGTCCACACCGAAATGTCCACGCGGTGCGCCTTGGCATGTTTGGCCACGTTCGCGAGGGCTTCCTGGCAAATATGAAAAAGGGCAATGGCCTTGTCTTCCGGCAAGTTATTCATTTCTTCCTCCGACCCCGCCACATTAACGTCGATGAGGGTATTGGCTTTGAATTCCTGCACAAGGCGTTGAATGCCTTGCATCAAGTTTTCGTTGTTCAGCTGACGCGGGCGCAGGTCCAGAATGTAAGCCCGAATGTCTCGAATACTGTGGTTTAGGTCCTTGATCGCCTGCTCAATGCGGCTGGCGGCTTGCACGGGGTCTTCCGCCATGAGCAGGCGGGCGTGCTCAAGCGTGAGCCCCACGGCGTAAATGGATTGAATGATGCCGTCGTGCAGGTCCATGCCGAAACGATCGCGTTCTTCAAGGATCGCCAGGCGTTTGCCGGATTCATTGAGGTGTACATTCTCAATGGCGGTAGCCATCCAAGAGCTAATGGCTTGCACGAACTGGACTTCGAGGTCATCGAGCGGATGGGGGTGACAAGCGGCCACACAAATCACGCCTACCACGCCACGACGGCCTGACATCGGCAAAACTGCCAGTTGGTGAATGCCACTGGCGCGCGTTTCCGGGTTTAGATCAGCGTACTCGTAATCCTCAAGGTTTAAGACCACAGGGGTTCCGTTTAAAGCAGTGCGACCGATGGTGCTTTCACCAATGTTAAAGGCGGCGCGTTTCCATAAGGAATCCACACTTTCACCACGATGCGTCAATAATTGCAGGATCTTGCTGTCTTCCACCCTGAGAAAAATTTCACCCACCTCGAGATGCAAGTATTCCATTAGTTGGGTTAAGCCTTTGTCGAGGATCTGGTCAATATCTGTGCTGGTGGCGAGTGTGGAAGCGAGCACATCCAAGGATGCCAGGTTTTCATTACGGCGCGTCAGGGTTCGGGCGCGCATGACCATTTCGCGATAATGGCGCGCGTTCGAGAGCGCCTCCGCGGCATAAAGAGCGAACATTTCAACGATGCGCTGGTCTTCCAGGGTAAACTCGCCGCCCCCGATTTTGTCGGCAAAGTAGAGATGGGCAACTTTTAGCTGACCTTGCAAGATGGGGACTCCAAGAAAAGTGGTCATGTTGGGATGGAACGCCGGGAAGCCTTTGCTGCGAGGATCTTCCTTAATATTAGGCACACGGATCGATTCTTTGCTTTCGATTAACGCACCGATCAAGCCTCCCCCAACCGGCGAGTGAGACATTTGGTCCAATTCTTCACGGCTCATGCCGAGAGGGATGAATTTTTCGAGTTTACCTTCGCCATCCAAAATTCCCAGCGCGGCGAAAGATGCGTTAACTTGCTCCTTGGCGAGCATAACGATTTTTTCAGGCAACGCGTCTATCGATATTTCGCGAACCAATTCAAGGCTGGCTTCATGTAATGCCTGCAACCTGTGGACGAACTGTTCAGCTGTGAGCAATTGTGTAGGCATACCGCTAACTTCCTTTCTCCAATTTTAGTCGAAAATTCAGCGAGCTTGAAATTTCATCTCTTCGCCCAATTGACCTGTTTGGATTAAAAGGTTGGACAATTTTCAAAAATCAAACCCCAACCAGTATAATTAAACGGAGGTGACAGTCATGGATGGATTCTTTTCCCGTAAAACTGATGAAGACAAAATGAAGGCAGAAGGGCGGATGCCGCCCGGTCAGGCCTTGACCCAAAAATTCCCAGTGCTGCATTACGGCTCCGTTCCAGCCTTTGACCCACAAACCTGGAATTTCAAGGTGTGGGGGGAGGTCGATAACCCATTCACGTTATCCTGGACGGAGTTTGAAGCGCTTCCCAAGACAACCCTTAAAATGGACATCCATTGTGTGACCCGTTGGAGCAAGTTCGACACGGAATGGCAGGGGGTTCACATGAACACCCTGATCGAAAGCGGACTTTTAAAAATCCACCCAGGTGTGACGCATGTGATGCAGCACGCCGAAAACGGCTTTACCACCAATCTTCCCCTGGAAGTAATGCTGGCGGACAACTTTCTCCTCGCCACCCATTTCAATGGCGAGCCAATCACACCCGATCATGGTTACCCGTTGAGGGGCGTGGTCGGGGCAATTCCCACGAAGCAAGACCTGGTCACCCCCTATTTTTGGAAAGGTGCCAAATGGCTGCGCGGATTGGAATTTATGAAGAATGACCGCCCAGGTTTTTGGGAAGAAGCTGGTTATCACAACAATGGAGACGTTTGGAACGAAGAACGATTTGGATAAAAAATCAGCCGAAAGGCTGATTTTTTATGAAAGCACCAAATTATCTTTTTAAGACCAGTTTGACATAGGCTGCCAGACCAATTCCTGCCAGGATGATGATGCCACCGATCACTGCCAGGAAAACAGAGGAGTTTCCAGACTTTTCGATGATTGCCAGGGATGAACTAGCCTGCGCGCTGAAATCAATGGTGGCCGTGTCACCCGCTTTTAAGGTGAGCGTATGATTCTGGCTGGCGGTAGGGTTGTAACCATCAGGGATGGCAACGCTGACCGTATATTCGCCTTCGGGGGCGTCTTCAAAACACAAGGCTTCACCTGTTCCGAGCGTTGTGCCGGTTCGGGTGAAATCCCCGGCCTGGCTTGAAACGCTGACCTCGCCACCGGCCAAACCCGTGTCGGTGATCTCCTCTTCTTGAGCCATGGCATCGCCATTAATGTCATTAAACAGGTAGACACACAGGGTGCCAAAGCCCTTGAGGGGCTGTGGCGTGGGAATGTTGCTGGTGGGTGTTGGAGAGGGCCCTGCCGTAATCACGGCTGTTGGGACAATACCAAGCAATAATTTTTGTCCAATTTGTAGAAAGCGGCACTGGTCCAGGTCGAGCTGGTTCAAATTGCGCAGTGTGTCGAGGGGCACATTGGTTAACAAGGCGATACTGTCGCAGGTTTCACCCTCTCTAACAACGTAATAAATATTTCCGTTGGCTTCAGCAGTTGGGGTAAGATAAAAAATTTGAGCATTGACCGGAGCCGCAAACAAAGGAGCGGTCAGGAGAAAAACAATCCCCAGAGTTAATATAAAAAACAGGAGCACTTTAAATGTTTGTCGCATATTAATCACCTGTCAGCATTATAACATTTGAGGGCTTGTTTTTACCCTCATGTAAAATTGTACGCAACCAAATCCAAGTTTTCACACCGAGGACGTTTTTTTTCAATTCGTGTACAATTAATGGATAAATGGTGTTCACGTTCAAGGACAACCAGGAGGAATTATGTATCAAAAGATGCTGATCGTTGGCCGGTTGGGAAAAGATCCTGAGATGCGATACACACCCAACGGACAGGCAGTCACCAGTTTTTCAGTAGCCACAGATCGTCAATATACTGACCAGGCTGGAAAACTCGTCAAAGAGACCGTTTGGTTCAGGGTTTCAGCCTGGGCAAAACTTGCGGAAACATGCAATAACTTCCTGCAAAAGGGCAAATTGGTCATGGTTGAAGGCCGGATAACCGTGGACCCCAAGACTGGCGCGCCGCGAATTTGGACAGGGCAAGATGGCACTCCGCGGGCCTCCCTTGAAATGGTCGCCAATACGGTGAGATTTCTTTCCACAAAAACCGATGGTACTTCTCCCTCCGGTGCGGATGAAGAAATGGATATCGCACCCAGCGAAGAGATTCCCTTCTAAGGCCGCAGGGCATGACCAACCCATCCGCTCAGAATCCAAACCCGGTCCCGCCGATGGAAATACCCGCTGGCCTGGAGCCTGTTTACACGAACATGGCCAGGATCAGCCACACACCATCCGAAATGATCTTGGATTTTGGCCGTTTTTTGCCAGGAGAAGCCCAAATCAAGGTTTTAGCCCGCGTTCTCATGTCACCTGTGGGAGCCAAGCTGCTTTTTCGAGCCCTCGGGGAAAACCTTGCACGGTTTGAGAGCGCCTTTGGTGAGATTCGCCTGCCTGGCGATTCACCCCTAGCGGACGATCTATTCCGCCAAGTTCAACCACCGAAACCACCGGAGTCTAAATAGCCATGCAGGAATTCACCGAACTGATCGAAAAAGCCAGGGCAATTTTTGACCAACGCACTTCCGTCCGAGACCAGGCGCTCGTACAAGCCAGGCAACTCACCCGCCTGGCAGCCAACACCATCCGCGCCATCCATCGCGATGAAGCCCAAGCCGCCACGGAAATGTTGTTGGACGCGCGTGTTTTGATCCTCAATATCCAACGAGACCTGGCAAGCTACCCAGATATCTATTATGCCGGCTATACCCAAGACGCGATCAAGGAATATGCCGAAGCGAACCTTACGGTGGCTTTAATATTGAACCAATCCATGCCGACGCCCGATGAGTTGGGTATTGAATATGCCGCCTATCTGAATGGTTTGGCCGAAACGATTGGTGAATTGCGTCGAAAATGCCTGGATATTTTACGACAGGGCTATTCAGAAGACGCTGAGCGCCTGCTCAACACGATGGACGAGATATACAATGTGTTGGTCACCATGGATTACCCGGACGCCATCACCAATGGGTTACGCCGCCAAACCGACTTGGTGAGAGGAATCATCGAACGCACCCGCGCTGACCTCACACTCAGTCTGCGCGAGCAGCATCTGCAAGACGCCCTGCAAAAGTTCGCGGAAAAATTCCCAGGGGGCTCGCTTTAATCTCAGCGGAGGCTCAAGAGGTGGATTGCTGGTGAGGGGATCAAAAACCATTATTCGTAGGGGTTTAAGGTATCAAAAAAGAAGAATAATCTCGCAAAAGAGACGAGTTTGGATTAATCTTGCTTGACTCGGCTTCTCTTGGTTTCTGTTGCTCGCCCGTCATTCACGCAATCAATTTAGGGCAACTTTGCCAAGCATGAGCTCTACGTGACAAAATAAATTTCGGAAAACAATTTTTGGAAAAGCCTCCCCTAGCAAAGGTGGTTGGATTGATAACCGAACCCCGAATAATTCTGCGTCCCGTCATGGAATCTGATCTTCCGATCTTTTTCGACCATCAACGCGACCCAATCGCTTATAACCTGGCAAATTTTCGATCACGGGAAGAAGCCGCTTTTTATGCTCATTGGCACAAGATCATGATCGACGAATCCAACCTGATCAAGACCGTCCAGGTTGATGATGTGGTGGTGGGAAATGTGGTCTCATTTATAATGAACGACGAGCGCGAGGTGGGTTATTGGCTTGGGCGGGAATTTTGGGGGCAGGGCATCGCCACGAAAGCATTGCGACTCTTTCTAGATCTTCTATCAGATCGTCCAGTCTACGGAGTTACATCAAGACACAATATTGGCTCTCAAAAAGTGTTGACGAATTGTGGTTTTACCCAAGTGGGAGAAATTGAAGGGATGTTGAGGTTTGAACTCAAATAAAAGATTAATAATTTTCACACATCCTTCTGGTGTTTTCATCGTATATTAATGTAAATAGAAAAAGGAGAAGCGCGATGGAAGAAGAAGTGAAACAAGTTGAGAAAAAAGAAGGCAAACATATCCATCATCATGGTGGCGGCGCGGCGGGTGGATTGTGGTTCGCGGGTTGGTTGTTCTTTTTGGCATTTACCCAACCGATCTGGTGGAAAGCGTTGCTTGGGCTGATCGTTTGGCCGTATTACCTGGGCATAGCGCTGCGCTAATTTCAAACACAAAGAGATTCCAGGGTGGTGGTTACCGCCCTGGTTTCGTTTTTAACCTGTTTGCACATGCATTCCAGGATTTATCGTTATAATTATGGCAAATGAAACCAAAGTCGAAACCCATCCAACGAGTGGCCGTTTTGTTCCACCCGAAAAAAAACAAGGTGAACAACGCCGCCGAACAAGTTAGTCAATTCCTTATCCAATATGGGGTGACTTCACTTGTGACCCCTACAGATAACTCTGAACTCCCCCAACGGTTGGCGGAGGGCGAATTTGACATGGTCATCACTTTGGGTGGGGATGGAACCATGTTGCGTGCTGGCCATTTAACCGCACCTTACGCCGTCCCTCTTTTGGGGATCAATCTGGGCAGGTTTGGCTTCTTGATGCAGCTTGGGCAGGAAGATTGGCAAAGTTATTTTCCACGCTTGTTGACCGGTGAATACCAGGTTGAAAAACGGATGATGATCCGGGCTGAACACTGGCGTAAAGAACAGCTACTTGGAACATTTCAAGTGATCAACGAGGTCGTGGTTTGCAGGGGGCAGGTCGTTCGTCCGATCCGTATTCGCGCCGAGGTGGATGGTTATTCATTGGCTTCATATGTGGCGGACGGGTTGATTGCTTCAACCCCCACAGGGTCTACGGCTTACGCTTTGGCCGTTGGTGGCCCCATCATGCCGCCCGAGTTACAAAACATCTTGATCATGCCGGTAGCCCCGCACCTCTCCATGGACAGGGCGGTGATCCTGCCGGCCGGGGCATCCGTCAATATCTTTGCCAGCAGCGACCACCAGGCTGTGATGAGCGTGGATGGTCACCTGCCCGTGATGCTTAAAAATGAAGACCGCGTCTCGGTAACAGCAAGTGATTATCATGTGCGCTTTGTGGTTTTTCAAGACCCAGGTTATTTTTATCGCAACCTGAGTCATTATATGGAACAAAACCCATCCATCGGAGTGTAACTTGACCAACGAACCATCGCAGCCCATATTTTGTTACGCCCATCCTCAACGCGAAACCCTTTTGCGCTGTAATCGCTGCAACCAACCGATGTGCACCGCCTGCGCCGTACGAACCCCAACTGGCTATCGCTGCAAAGAATGTGTCAAAGGCCAACAGAAAATTTTTGAGACCGCACAATGGTGGGATTTTCCAGTGGCAGCTGTTTCCGCGGGGGTGCTGTCTTACATTGGTAGCTTGATCGTTGGCAGCCTGGGTTTCTTTACATTTTTTCTCTCACCAGTCGCGGGGATGGTCATCGCGGAAGCAGTCAGGTGGCTTCTTAAGCGAAGAAGGTCGAAAAACCTACCTTGGGTCGTGGCAGGGGGGACGTTAATCGGAGGGTTGGCCAGTCCGATTATCAACTTATTCCTCTTGATGGTGCTAGCACCTCAAGGGCTGTTGGGCGGTTTGTTAGGGGTCTTGTGGCCAGCATTGTACGCGATTCTCGCGGCCAGCACAGCCTATTTCCGGTTAAAAGGCATCAGGCTTTAGAGGGCCACCACCATGTTGGAAGAGTTGCGTATTGAAAATTTCGCCATTATTCACCATCTTGAAATCCGTTTCAAGGATGGATTGATCATTTTTACTGGTGAAACAGGCGCGGGCAAGTCCATCATCCTGGACGCTATTGACGCGTTGGTGGGTGGCAGGGTGGACGCCACAGCGGTGCGCGCCGGCTCGGATAAGGCAATATTGGAGGCGGTATTCAAACTTCCTACAGAAACCCGGTCGGAGATCAACGCGATCTTGAAACGCGAAGAATTGCTTGAAGGTGAAGAGTATGTGACTCTCAGCCGCGAGATCCGCGGAGAGGGCCGATCCATCGCCAGGGTCAATGGCCGAAGTGTGAATGTGGGTCTGCTCAAAGAATTAGGAAAATTCCTGGTGGATATCCACGGGCAATCGGAACACCTTTCTTTGCTGGACGAGCGTTCACATCTCGGATTGCTTGACCGTTATGCTGGTTCAGGGGATGAGATCACCCAATACCAGGAAGTTTTTCAAAAACTAAAAAAAATTAAAAAAGAATTGAAAGAATTACGCGACCTGGAGAACGAATCCGCGCGGCGCGTGGAGCTTTTAACTTTCCAGGCCCAAGAGATCGAGGCAGCCCAACTTAAAGAGAATGAAGCCGAGGAGTTGGAACAGGAGCGCGGCCGGTTGGCCAACGCGGAGAATCTATCAGCGTCAACACAGCAAGCGATCGCGCTTTTAGATGAAGGCGCGCCTGAGTCTTCTCCGGCCATCGATCTGCTGGGGCAGGCAGCACAGTTGCTTCAGACCGTGGCTCGCACAGATCCCAGCCAACAAGAGTTGGCAGACCAGCTGGAAGGGTTGAATTCTCAATTGGCCGAGATCAACCGCGACCTGCGGGGTTATCTAGACCAGATCGAATTCAATCCCCGTCGGTTGGAACAAGTGGAGAACCGCCTGGAATTGATCCACCAGATGATGCGCAAATATGGTGGCAGCGTTGGAGCGGCCATCGAATTTGGCATAACCACCCGCAACCAGCTCGAAAACATCGCCAACGCCGGCGAACGAATTGGTGAATTAGAAACCGCGGAAACCCAAACCATTGAGGACGCGCAAAAGACCGGGATGGCGCTCTCAGAGAAACGCAAACAGGCGGCGTTAACCCTGGCACAAACCGTGGAGAAAGAACTCGCGGACCTGAGCATGCCTGGGGCGCGTTTTTCCGTTCAATTCGCTGAAATTGGTGAAAATGAGTTCTTTGAAACCGGGCTCGACAAAGTAGAATTTATGATCGCACCCAACCCAGGTGAGGGGCTTAAACCTTTGGTAAAGATCGCGTCAGGCGGTGAAACTTCACGGTTGATGCTCGCGCTTAAAAACGTATTGGCAAGTGTCGATTTTGTTCCGACCCTCGTCTTTGACGAGATCGACCAGGGCATCGGCGGTCGGGTGGGATTTGTGGTGGGCGAAAAACTCTGGCATCTGGGGGTCAATCACCAGGTCATGTGTGTCACCCATCTCTCGCAACTCGCCTCTTTTGGGGAACAACATTTCAGGGTTCGCAAGCATGTGATCGAAGACCGAACCTTAACCGAATTGGAAGAACTCGACGACACAGCCCGGATCGTGGAATTAGCCCAGATGACTGGCAGCATGAGTGAATCTAATTTAAACGCCGCCCAAGAAATGTTGTCGCAAGCTCACGTTCGGCAAGCACAACTTAGAGGGTAGTTTGATGGAACGAAGTGGACACGAAATGCTTCCGCGATTAAGTGTCCTCATTATTGGCCCCCCCGTGGTTACAATCGATGGCAGGGCAGTGAAGATCACGCGGCGTGAACAGCGAGCTGGGCTTTACTTTTTAGCCGGTAATGTAACCCCGATCAGCCGGGTCGAAATCTGTGATATTTTTTGGTCCAAAGACTCCGAAATATCTGCGAGAAAGAAACTGCGTGTCGGCTTGAGCCGCTTGCGTTCAGATCTCAAGGTTGCGGACCTATTGGTCACTGAAAATGACCTTGTGTCGCTTAATCCCGATCGGGTTTATGTGGACGCTCGGGAATACAATGACATTGTTTTACCTCTACTCAATAGCTCTGAATTAAACAGCTCTGGCAAACTTCCAGATTGGTGCTATCAACAGTTGCACCGGGCGATGTCTTTATGCAGGGGTACCCAGGTGGTTCAAGGTTTTAGCCTGCCACACTCCGCTGGTTTTGAAAACTGGCTTGTTTTTGCGAACCAGGCTTTTAATTTTTCCCGCGAGAAGATCATTGAAAGGCTTGCGGACCATTGCATCGCCATCGGCAATCTTGATGAGGCTATGCTGTGGCTGGGAAAAGCCATTGATGCGGACCAATTGAACACAGATAATAATTTCTTAATGTTAGAGTGTTTTCGCGAGCGGGGGCGTTTTAAAGAAGCGCTTGATTTCATAGATCTATTAGAGCCAATTTATGCGGCCAGCCCTTTGGGTGCCTTACCTCAAACCCTCGCCGATTTTCGAGAACGGCTTCAGGGTGAGCCGAAACCACAAAAAACGTACGAAATCCAATGGCCAGGTGCTCAAAAAAATGCCGTTCCGTTTATCGGCAGGAATGATCTAATTAAGCGATTGGTTCATGCGTATCACCGAAGGGGGCTTGTCCATGTCACTGGCCCATCAGGTTGTGGGAAGAGTCGACTTGTGCAGGAATTCTATACGCGTCTAGAATTCAAGCCCAGGCTGATTTTTTGTGCGGGCCGACCAATGGTCAGCAGCTCACCTTTCAGCGTATTAGTGGATGGGTTACAAGACGCCATTACAACCCGAGAGTGGGCAGGTTTACCTGATTATGTAAAAGAGGAATTGTCCCCCATATTCCCGGCGCTCTCGGGAAAAGAAATTGGGTTGGTTGACAAGGAAAAGGAACCAGTTCAATTGGAGCCGCTTCAATCCCTTTTGGGAGCTTTCCATGCCCTTTTGGAGACTCTCGCGGCAAAGAAACCACTTTTATTTGTGGTTGATATTGCAAAATGGTGCGATGATGCGACCATTGTGTTCCTGAATTATTTAAATGAAAAAGACTTTTTTAGAAAGCACGGATTACTTGTTTTAATCTCGCGAATCGAAGATCACAGCTCAGCACTGGAGACCTACCTTGACCGAAGCACGTTGGCCAACGCGTTGGAAACGATCGAAGTTCCTCCTTTATCGCTCGAGGAAACCGCAAAACTGGTTACGACGATGTTTGGTAAGGATTTGCAGCCAGGATTGGTCGAAAAAGTCCAAATCGAGACCGGGGGTAATCCATTTTTTCTAATCGAAACCTTGCGATACTTACAAGACCAGCAAATAAAAACAGCTAATTTTGAAGAATATGAGTATTTTCCAATCCCCCCAACGGTTAGGGCGATGGTCCATGAAAAACTTCGTCCGCTCTCGTCGAACGCCAGGGAAGTCTTACTCTCGGCATCCGTCCTTGGGCAGCGATTTTTGCCCGAAGTTTTGGAGGAGATGTTAGCGATATCAGATCATGACATGGTAGCGGCGCTCGAAGAATTGATGGAGGCATCCATTTTGGAGGGAGATTCAGGGCTTCAAAGCAACGCCCACTACGAGTTTCCGCATGATCAGATCAGGGAAGTGGTGTTGGAGAGCCTTTCGCCGGCTCGGAAACGGCACCTCCATTTGGAGGCGGTCAGGGCGCTGACGAAGGTCAAAGGTGACGCTCCAGAATTGGCAACTGTTTTTGCCTATCATTATTCCCTTGCGGGTGAATACGCCAAGGCTTTTGATCAATGGTGCAAAGCTGGTCGTTTTGCACGCTTGCGTTTTTCGAGCGAGGATTGTTTTTCCGCATACCAAAAAGCTTCAGATCTCTTGCCCTCAATATCGATCGAAGAAAATAAGTCCTTCATCCAAAATTTCTTTAGTGAATGGATCGACCTAAGCGTGGAGACAAATGACCTTGTCAGCGTAGAGGAAATCAGCCGCAAGAGTCTGGATTTGGGAGAGCATTACCAGGAACCGTTTTTTGTTGGTTTGGGGTACAGCGGTTTAGGCCAGGCAGCGGTGGTTCAAAATCGAATGGAGGACGCAACTGACCTTCTTCAGAGAGCCCGGTACTATTTTGTTAAGGCAGGAGCGAAGACCGAAACGCTTGAAACCATCGCCACTCTTGGTTACATCCTTGAATTAAACAACGATTTTTCGGGGGCTCAGAAATGCTATGAGGAAGGTTTGCGAATTGCCGGGGAAGGTGAGAACCCCCCGAACCTCAAATCTTTGGTGGTTATCCAGTCTCAATTTTCCATTTTTTACAATTTGATCGGGCACCCAGGCAAGGCAGCCGAACTTTCGGCCAAAGCCGTAAATGATTGCCTGTTAACAAACAGCCCATCGACCAAGGTGAGAGCCAATACCGCGCTGGCTTTGTCGCTTTATTACTCGGGCAAATATCGAAAATCGATTCAATACATTGAAGAAGTTTACCGGCTGGCCGAACAATATGGAATGTTTTGGTGGAAAGCGTTTCTCGACTTGATCCTTGCAAGAGATTACCTGGGCCTGGGCTACCTGGATGAATGTTGGCGACATGTTAATTTAGCTCTAGGCGCAAAAAAACGTGTAACACTCAACCACCTGGAATCGATCGCCTATACCATCAAAGGTGACTTCTATCGCCTCATGGGGGATCTATTTAAAGCCGAAGAATCTTATCGGAAGGGATCTGAACTTACAACGGTAAGTTACCCTTGGCTCGAAAACCTTTATCTTATTGGCCTGGTCTTATGGCAACAAGGGCGGGTTGAAGAAAGTTTGGAGCGAATCGACGACGTTATCAATAGGTCTTCTAATGATGGCTGGGAATCACTTCAATTGATCTCTGTGTTTTTCCGGAATCTTGTGGCCGATATTGAACTTCCAACAAAGGAATCGTTCAACAAATATGAACCCATCATTGATGACCTCAAATCGAGAGGCTATGGGGGTTTGTGGATGCATGTGGAATTTGACCGAACACGAATATTAATGGCCATCGACGACATAACAAAAGCAAAAAGCAATTTAATCGAATTAGCGCGAGCCGCTGAGCTTACTGAAAATCGTTTGGTGGTCATCTCGACCCTCAACATGTTGCTTAAGCTTCAAAACCTTGACTCGCATGAGCGCCAGAGCTTCCAGGCGCGACTTGGCGAACAATTGATGATCGTTGCCGCGCACGCGCTCAAAGAACCAGCTGCCAGGCAATTTAAAAAATTTCAAACCAACTTAAAACGTTAGTTTATGTCAACATTTTGGCAACGGCCTAGTTGTATAACATTCCTGACAACGTTGCCACATACGGCGCAGGACTTAGGGAGCTTGCGCAGAGAAGGTCGATAGCGATCCACAGGGGATACTTTCGACCTTCTTTTTTTTAATTGATCATTTCCCTAATCGAGATGTACGACGGTGACGCCCTCGCCGCCTTCCTTGTCTCCGCCTTCTTCAAAACTTTTTACACCCGACATCCCCATTAATGCTTCTCGAATGACCTGACGCAGCCGGCCAGTACCTTTGCCATGGATGATGCGCACGAATGGCATGCCAGCCAGCGTGGCGTTATCGATATAACGCTCCAACGCGTCGAGGGCATCTTCCGCACGTTGCCCTCGAAGATCAATCTCCATCCCAGGAGAGGGGTGAAATGGCGTGGTTTTTAAAGTCTTTGTGCCATCAGGTGAACTTGTTTTCTTTTTTGTGGGCTGCATTTGGGGTTCAGCTTCATTTTGTGTGACTGCCTGCAAGTCCCCGGCTTTGGCGCGGACGCGCAAACTACCGACCTGGATCTCGAAATCGTGTTCGCCGATCGCGGTGATCACGCCTTCCATCTGCAAGGATCTCAGCTTCACACGTTCTCCCAGCCGTGGCGATGCGGATAGTTTGGCTTGCTGCCGTGCAGGTTTGCGCTCCACGGGGCGGGCTACGATCGCTTCCACGATTTCAACTTGTTTTTCCAGACTTTTCAACGCTTCCAGGGGTTGTTTGGCACGTTGCAGTTCCTTGCGGATTTCCTCGATCTCTCGATAAACCGCAGCAAGTTCCTGTTCCGCCTGGTCGCGTGCTTTTTCAAGTTCCTGCCTGCGTTCATCTTCGATCTTGTCAAGGTGCCGGGCTAGTTCCTCTTTTTGGTTGAGGATCAATGATCGTTCCCGGTCTGCCGCGGAGCGCGCCTTACGGGCGACCTCGTGTTGGTGATGTATTTCTTTGAGCAAGTCCTCAGACTTTAACTCGTTCGGGTCGATCATCTCTTTAGCCGTTGCGAGGATCTCATCGGGCAGGTTGAGCCGTTTGGCAATTGCCAAAGCGTTGGAGTGGCCAGGGATCCCGATCGTGAGGCGGTATGTTGGACGCAGTGTCTTTAGATTAAATTCCATGCTGGCGTTCACCACACCCGCGGTGGCGTGCGCCAACGACTTCAGCTCGGGGTAGTGGGTGGCAATAAAACAGGGGATTCTTTTTTGCACCAGGTAGAGCATGATGGCGCGTGCCAGGGCGGAACCCTCCTGGGGATCGGTGCCGGCGCCCAGCTCATCAAGCAAGACGAGGGTTTTTGTGCGGGCTTTCTCGAGGATGCGCACGATGTTGGTGATGTGCCCTGAAAAGGTTGATAAGGATTGTTCAATGGATTGCTCGTCACCAATATCGGCAAAAATGTTGTCAAAGAAACTGAGTTCTGACCCTGATTGTGCCGGGATGTGCAAGCCGCATTGAGCCATGATCACCATCAACCCGACGGTTTTCAGTGTGACGGTTTTTCCACCGGTATTGGGGCCGGTAATGACTACCGCGAAAGTGTGCGCGTCCAGGTCGACATCGAGCGGCACAACTTTCTCGGGGTCGAGCAGGGGATGCCTGGCCTGGTATAGTTTAATGCAGGTGCCGGGGTGTGGTTCATTGGGCGGGGGGCTGACCGATTTAAGCAGCGGTTCAGCAGCGCGCAATTCTTCCGCGTATTTGGCACACATTAGTGTGAAATCAAAATTTGCCAGGGCGGCCACGATCCCATGGATGGCGGGGGATTCCGCACCGACTTTCGCAGAAAGGTCTGCCAGGATGCGCCGTACCTCATCTCTTTCGAGCAGCTGCATTTCATGCCAGCGGTTGTTGAGCTCCACGATGGCGATGGGTTCCACGAATAGCGTGGCTCCCGAAGAGGACTGGTCATGCACGATGGATTTCAACTTGCTGCGGTATTCCGCGCGCAGCGGGATGACGTATCTGCCGTTGCGCTGGGTGATCAAGGCTTCCTGCAGCATGGGGGTGGTGTGCGAGTCTGAGATCATACGTTCCAGCTTGCTCATTAAGCGTGCGTGAGAGACTTTGATCTCTGATCGAATGGTCGAAAGTTTGGGTGATGCGGAATCCAGCATTTCACCGCGCTCCGAAATGCAGCGCGAGATGGATTCGATGATCCCGGGTGGGGGAGGCAGGAGCCTGACGATCTCGGCCAAGTGTGGAAAGTCGCGCGCTTGTTTTTCGAAATTACGCGAAAGGCTACGCGCAGCGATTAAAGTTCCACTCACGGCGAGCAGGTCGGATTCGATTAATACTCCTCCACGGCTGGCAAGGTCTGCCAACGAGCGAATGTCGTGCGCGCCCCCCACACTCACATCCGCTTTAATGCTCAAGAGCCTGCGGGCTTCGCTGGTTTTTTGTTGACGCTCCTGGGCTTCAGCCAGGTGTGTGGCGGGTTTTAACGCGCGTGCCAAGTCCGCTGAAGCGCTGAAAGCAGAGAAATTGGTCAGTTTTTCTATGACCTTGGGGAACTCAAGGGTTTTTAAGGTTTTCTCATCCATATTGAGTCAGTTTACCATATCCACGCAATTCCAAGATTTGTTCATCATCAGTAAACCATACCATTTCTTCTTTTCTTAATTAGGGTGGTTTAAAAGGAATAAAAGCGCCATTCGGCTGCCCAGACGAGGATTGTATAATGAAACAAGGAGCTTGAATGGAACGACAACCGATCGACCAATTCGCGCGCGAGGGCATTTTGTACGAAACTCTTAATAATGGAGACGTGCGCTGTGAGGCATGCGCGCATCAATGCCTGATCCGTGCGGGAAACCGCGGGGTCTGCGGCGTGCGCTTTAACGAAGGTGGCAAACTCTTGGTTCCACACGGATACGTGGCGGGCGCCCAGATCGACCCGGTTGAAAAGAAACCGTTTAATCATTTTTTACCTGGCAGCGAGGTGCTCACTTTTGGCATGCTGGGTTGCAATTTTCACTGCGAATTTTGTCAGAACTGGCATTCTTCACAGGCTCTGCGAGATCCTTGCGCGAACGCCGGTTATGAATCCATTCAACGAGTGTCAGCCGCGGGTTTGGTGGAATTTGCGATAAAGCACCAAGTTGGTAGTATCGCTTCTTCTTATAATGAACCGTTCATCACCAGCGAGTGGGCTGTCGAGGTGTTTAAAATCGCGCGCTTGAGGGGGCTGAAGACCGCCATGGTGTCTAATGGTTTCGCCACGCGAGAAGCGATTGAATTCGTCCGACCCTGGCTGGATGGATTGAAGATCGACCTGAAAAGCATGCAGCCGAGCCAGTACCGGCGCATGGGTGGGCGCTTGGAACCAGTGTTAGACACGATCAAGTACGCTGTTGACTTGGGGATATGGGTCGAGGTGGTCACATTGGTGATCCCTAATTTCAACGATTCCAATGAAGAATTATGGGAGACGGGCCGTTTTATCACTTCTGTCTCTGCCGAAATCCCCTGGCATGTCACCGCTTATCACCCCGATTATAAAATGATCGATGAACCGCCCACTTCCGCGGAGACGTTGCAGCGAGCGGCGGAGATCGGTCAGGAGGCCGGGTTGCGATACTTTTACGCCGGCAACCTGCCAGGCCGTGTGGGCTCTCTGGAAGACACGCACTGCCCGAAATGTACGAAACAGCTCATCCAAAGGCGAGGTTACCGGATCCTCGAAAACCGGTTGAATGCCAATGGAAAATGCCCGGATTGCGGGGAAATAATCCCCGGCGTTTTCTCATCCTGACCGCCATGAACCAATTGTGAATTAATGAAAATTTGACGGCAAATTTACCCCATGATGGTGTGTGTGGAGCCATTTAAACCGATAATAATCGTAAGAAAGCCAAGAAAAACCACGAAAATGGAACTTTTCTTGCACCAAAATCGTATAGTATGTAGTCGTATCTTTCTAAAAGATAAAGTGTTTAATGTCTAGACAAGCAATAGCATTGAAAGTTTGAGGGAAATTATGGCAATAATTGTTTACATCGTGGTTGGTTTTTTCGGCGTCATGTTCGCCGCGTTCAGTTTCGTTGGTTTGCAATCTAAATCCAAGTAACTGATGGTTCGCGCCCAATTTATTGTATAAACGCGTCTTCGTGAGAAGGCGCGTTTTCGATTGTTGTTCAGGCAACGTACAAATCAAATAACCATCAAACATACGAAAGTCACGTAACAAAACCATTAATTCAATAAACAATACCAATCGGAAGCAGGATAATTTCCTTCATATTTTCATCTGGCATTGTTTAGGTTGTTGATATATGTTTTCGTTATTTTGTGGTTTTAGTGTTATTCGTGGCTAACAGGTTTAATAAATCATCGTTAAAGCAATGTCATCAATCTTAAAATGTGCTGAATGTGGTCTTTCTCGTGCCAGGCCGCCCGGCGAAGGATCTTGCGCGGTGACCAGAACTCACCTTCCACGCCGAGGACAGTAGTGCTGCCAACCAGCGTGGGCAACGTTTCAAGGGTTCGCTGGCGTGTTTGTGCCATTCGTTCAAAAACATCTTCCGGCAGGTCGGCACGGACACCCCCGGCAAGCCCCAGGCGATCAAGATACCAGAATTCGGCGTTGGCGATGTGCTTCAGAATACCGCGGATCGGCCAGCGTTCGTTTTCAAACGCATGGTCCAATTGATCGGGTGTTAGCGAAGAGATTAATTCCAACAGGTCGGCGCGCGCCCATGCCAGCATCTGAACCCCGTGATCTACTTGTTCGGCAGTCAGTGGCTTCCAGTCATGCTTAAACCAGGCGTTTACCGAGATACCCTTTGGGTCGGGATCGAACTCCGGGTTGACAGCGTACCATTCAAACACATCCACCAGGCGCACATCAAAATCGCCCAGGTCTGCCAGCCAGGATTTTGTGGTGTGGTTCTCGATCCAGTTTTTATACGAGATCAAAGCTTGAGGAACCTTGATGATGGCTTCACTGGCGTCTTTTCCGTATGCAAAACAACCGGGGTGGTCGAGCACCCAAGCGATGGATTTGCCTTCGAAATTGTTTTCCAGCCCGATTTTAATCAGCATATTTTGCTCCATAACCAATCTCAAGCAAGATTATAGCATCTTGACAAATCTCCTCAAATCACAAATTGGAACTTATAATCATTTTTAACGTCTAGATTAAATGCAGTCTATTGAGAGGGAACCCATGGACGAAACCATTCTAGAACCGAAGAATAATAAAAAGAAAATCACTTTCCATTTCGAGTGGGTTTTGCCTTCATTTGTAAAACCAAAATCCACATTGCACACTATCACCAAACAGGAAAAATCGGTTTGGCTGACCCCGTTGCTCGTGCTTTCCGCGCTTATTGTTATAGCGGTTTTGATTTCAGCCCCCATTCAACGCAACATCATCCAAATGGGCATGAACATCCCCGAAAACTTCCAGTATTTTTCAGCGGAGCAACAGGCGCAGTTCATGAGCGCCCAGGCGAACCGCACATCCCCACTCTTCCTATACGTTTTTCCCATTCTCACACGCGTGGGCGGGTTGTGGATCTCGTGGTTCCTTTTGAGCAGCCTGTTGCATCTCAGCCTCACGCTCTCAGGCAGCCGCGCGGCCAATACGCGTTCCTATAACCTCGCTGGCTGGTCGTTCTTACCCATCGGGTTAAGGGTCGTGGTGCAGATCGTGGCGATGCTGATCAGCCAGTCCGTCATTTCGGCGCCGGGGCTTTCGGGTTTCGTCGCCGCGGACGCCAAGGGTGTCGCCGCCTTTTTTGGCGCCCTCCTTGGGCTAATCGATATCTTTTTTGTCTGGCAGGTTGTGCTGCTTTTTCTTGGATCGATCCCGCTTTCTGGGCTCGCCAAATCCAAAGCCTGGACGGCGACCGGGATTTCTGTTTTTATCTTAATGCTCCTTCAGTCCATCCCGGGGTTCCTTTCTCAGGCGCTGAGCGGGTTATCGATGTCGACCCCGTTTTACTTTTAAAGACAACGGTCTTCCAGTATGGCAAAATCGAAAACGTTCGTTAAAGTGACCGACCTGCACAAGGATTTCACCATGGGTGAGACCCTGGTCAAGGCGTTAACCAGCGTCACCCTTGAAATAGAACGTGGTTCGTTTACCGTGATCATGGGTCCATCTGGCTCAGGTAAAAGCACCTTGCTTTATCTGATCGGAGGACTGGACTGGCCAACCTCGGGCACACTTCATGTGGATGGCGAGGAAGTGGAAAAGATGGATGAAAATTCACTGGCCGTCTACCGGCGTAATAAAGTGGGTTTTATCTTCCAATCGTTCAACCTGATCGCCTCGATGGTAGCGGAAGAAAATGTTTCATTTCCGCTGCGCTTCGCGGGAATCGCGCCCAAGGAACGCAAGCAGCGTTCGCTGGCATTGTTGGAGCGGGTGGGGCTGCAAGACCGGGTCACCCACAAACCCACCGAACTTTCTGGAGGGCAGCAGCAACGTGTGGCCATCGCCAGGGCGCTGGTCTACGACCCGCCGCTCATCCTGGCCGACGAACCCACTGGCAACCTGGATAGTTTTAGCGGGCTGGCGATCATGCAATTGCTTTCTGATTTGCACAAGGCGGGTAAAACCATCCTGGTAGTGACACACGACCCGCGCATGCGTCAGTTCGCCACCAACACAATTTTTCTCCTGGACGGCAAAACCGTTTCTGAACAGGTGTATAAAGAAACCACTGAATTGTTAACCCAACCCATTGAAAAGGGGTAACTTGATATGAAAATCAACAAACTACGATTTCTCGCGACTTTCCTCCTGGCGGGGATGATCCTCTCCACGGCGCTCCTGGCGTTTCCAAACTCGATCGTCAGCGCGGCTGGCGATGTCACCGCCGCGGCGTCTCCAGCCGAACAGTCCGGTGTGCCGGGCGCCACGGTCAGTTTCTCGGTGACCATCGCTAATAATGATGTGGCGCCGATTTCCTTAAACTTTTCAGTAGCCTCGGCACGCGGAATTACTACCCCGAGTGTTGTTGGCACGAATCCCGTGGATGTTGGCGCGGGTGGCAGTGTGACCCGTATCGTGGATGTTGCCATCCCTGCTGGTACAGCGACGGGTCAGAGTGACATCATTACCTTTACCGTGACCGATGGCGCTGTTTTTCTGACTTCCACCTCCATGACCGTTTCGGTAGTGTCTTCTGGCGCGGCCGTCAGCCGACCTCTCGTCGGGTTAAATTCCTACGGCAGCGGCAGCAAGCTCCCTAAAGCTGGGTCCGAGTTCCCGCTAACGCTGGTGCTCGAGAACCGCGGACAGAGCAGCGCGTTTAACCTGGTGGTTACTTATGAAGGCGAAGGCTTTTTCCCACGCAGCACGGGCGGGGTACAATCCATCGCCAACCTCGAGCCGGGCGGCAAGGTCACCTTTGTGCAAAACTTTTTAGTGGGTGACGCGCTCACCTGGTCTGACACCGGCACGATCAAGGCTATTGCCGCCTACACCGATGGATCCGGTAAAAACTACACAGATACTTTCACGCTGACGATCTCGTTGACCTCGCCAACGTTTCTTTCGGCGACCTCCACACCCAAACCCAGTCTGCGACCGCAATTGGTGATCACCGGCAACACCACGGATGTTGACCCCCTGCAACCTGGCTCGATCTTTGAATTGACCCTGGATGTGAAAAACCTGGGGAATGGCGATGCCAAGGAGGTGATCATGGTCTTGGGCGGCGGCGCCGCCACCACCAATGATTCAGGCACGCCCCAGCCGGGGGTTTCCGGTTCAGGCGCGGACTTGACCAACTTCGCGCCGCTCGGCAGCTCCAATATTGTGGTGGTTGGTAATCTCGCCCAGGGCGCTTCCGTTTCGCTCAAGCAAAAACTGGTGGTGAACGTCACCACCATCCCCGGGGCTTACACCTTAAAAACCTCTTTCGGTTACGTGGATGGCAAGGGTATCCGCTATGTGGATGACCAGGTCATCACCCTGCTGGTATATTCGCTGCCGCAGGTGGAGATCAGTTTTTACCGTGACCCCGGTTTCTTAACCGCGGGTATGCCTTCCATGCTGCCACTCCAGGTGACCAATTTGGGCAAGAAATCCACCGTGTTGGGCAACATGGTGGTCACTTCACCAGGAGCCGAGATCAGCAATAACACCTCGTTGGTGGGTGCGCTTGACCCCGGTGGTTACTTCACCCTGGACGCGGAAGTCTTCCCCGCGCAGGAGGGGCCGCTGGAAATTAACGTGTCGATCAATTACACGGATGATTTCAACCAGCCGCGTGAGGTGACTCAAACGCTTTCCTTAAATATCGAAGCCGCACCCGAGATTACCCCCGAGTTGTTGCCGGGTGAGGGAATGCCGGTTGAGCCGGTGGCAGAAACTTTCTGGAGCAAACTTGCGCGCTTCTTCAAGGGCTTGTTTGGCCTCGACAGCGGTGTGGAGAAACCGGTTATGCCTGTGGAAGGCGAGTTCCCGGCGGATGGCTCCAGCCCGGTCATCGTGGGACCCAAGGGATAAGCAAAGAGCCCCCACATGCGATTTTTGGATCTGGTAAGTTTAATTCTTTACAATCTCAGCCGCCGTAAAGGACGGGTGCTGCTCACCGCCGTGGGGGTGGTGATCGGTACCGCGGCCGTGGTGGTGCTGGTCTCGCTGGCCGTGGGCTTGCGCGAGAACGCCACCCAGCAATTGTGGGGCATCAATGACCTCACCAGTATTGAGGTTTACCCCGGTTACCCGATGGAAAAAATGGCATCCAGCGGCATGGGCGGTGGTGGTGGCGGGATAATGTCCGATTCTGATATTAAGTTTCTGACCCCCACCGCGTTGGCCCAGATCGCGGCCATCCCGGGTGTGAAACAGGTCATCGCGCAGGATTATCTGCAGACAAACCTTGATATCGTGTATGGCAAACTGCACGCCTATGGCTCGGTAATGGGCGTGGACGTGGCGGATGTGGCGGACATGGGCCTGGCGACCTCCGGCGGCATCACGGAACTCGCGCGGGGCACCGCCGTGGTTGGCTCGTGGATCAGTCGCAATTTCTACGACCCCAAGATGCGCCCGGATGATCCTCCCGTGGAACCCCCGGATCTGTTGGGGCAGACCGTCAAGTTCGTGATGAGCAAATACACCGAAGACGGCATGGAAGTCAAGAAGACCATTACGGTGACCATCGTGGGCGTGCTGGCCGAGACCCGCGGCGCCGCGGACGGCAGCATCTACATGCGCATGGAAGACGTCACCGCCTGGAACGAGTGGGCGCGCGGAACGCGCATCAACCGCAACAAGGAAGGCTACTCGAACCTGGTGGTCAAGGCAGAAAACCCGGATGTGGTCATTGGTGTGGCCGACCAGATCAACGAACTGGGCTACATGGCTTACACCCCGCAATCCACGCTGGAGGGCATCAATTCGTTCTTCCTGGTCTTGCAGGTCATCTTTGGCGGCGTGGGCGCCATCGCGTTGATCGTGGCGGCCATTGGCATCGCCAACACCATGGCCATGGCCATTCTGGAGCGCACACGCGAGATCGGTTTAATGAAGGCGGTCGGCGCGGCAAACCGGGACGTGATGAGCATCTTCCTCGGCGAGGCGGCAGGCATTGGCTTTGTCGGTGGGTTGGGGGGTGTGTTGGTGGGTTGGGCGGCCAGCGCACTGTTGAACATTGTGGCGGTTTCGTATTACGCCAGTCAGGCCGCGGAAGGCGGGGGCATGCCACTTTCGAGCGTGGCTTCCACGCCGTTCTGGCTGCCGCTCTTCGCGCTGGTCTTCGCCACCATCATCGGCCTGATCTCGGGGCTCTACCCGGCATTGCGCGCGGCCACCCTCGTCCCCGTCACCGCGTTAAAGTATGAGTAATTGGAATTGAGTACGGTAGGGGCACGCTGCAGCGTGCCCATGGAACCATTTAATTCCCAACAAGATTTTCCTCGTTGATCTCCCACCCCAGCGGATTATTCTCAATGTAATCCGCGTGATTTTCATAATCATTCTCTGATCGAATCACGTGCTCGTAATAATTTCGTTGCCATACGGGTTTGCCGGGCGTTTGACGAAGAAGATTGATCTGTTTGGTGGTTGTGGATTTAAACAATCGGATTATGGTTGGAATAGAGTTTGATACCGGTTTTCCAAATTGTTCAATGGTCGGTGTAGGGGCACGTTGCAACGTGCCCCTACTACCATTTGTTATCCAAATGATGCCATGGATGTGATTGGGCATCACCACGAACTCATCATCCATCAACTCAATATTTGGGCGCAATTCTGCCGTGTGAAACCATTCCTTCCTGACGATCTCCCCGAATTCATTGAGCAACATTTCACCTTTGACGATTTGCCCAAACAAGCAGTATCGATCCCGGGTCACACACGTGATGAAATACCCGTTCTCGGAGGAGTAATCGAATTCTTTCAGGCGGATCGATCGGCGATGGAATCGTAAATTAGGTTTGGAACGATTCATGGAAAACCCCTTCTTTAGGATAATGTAGCACAATATAAATCAATATTATTGAATAATTTACGGGGAACACACAGTAGGGGCACGTTGAAACGTCCCCCTACTGTGTGTTCTTGCAGTATCCTGTTTCAGCGTATAATTACTCAAAATCCCCTGCATGGAGGCTGCATGTCTGGTCCACGCCCCGTTAGATCTCCCCGCGGAACACAACTCACCTGCAAAAACTGGCAGATCGAAGCCGTTTATCGCATGCTGCAAAACAACCTCGACCCCGAAGTGGCCGAAAGGCCTGACGACCTGGTGGTCTACGGCGGCCGCGGACAGGCCGCGCGCAGCTGGGAAGCTTTCGACGCCATTCTCAACAGCCTGAAAAATCTCAATCCAGATGAAACCCTGCTGGTGCAATCTGGCAAGCCGGTGGCGGTGTTCAAGAGCCACACAGACGCGCCACGGGTGCTGATCGCCAACTCCAACCTGGTGCCGCATTGGGCCACCCAGGAGCACTTTGACGACCTGGCCAGAAAAGGGCTGATCATGTACGGGCAAATGACCGCCGGCTCGTGGATCTACATCGGCACGCAGGGCATCCTCCAAGGCACTTACGAGACTCTGGCCTCCCTGGCGGTGCAAAAGGGCTGGCCCTCCCTGCGCGGCAAGTTCGTGCTCACCGCCGGCCTGGGGGGCATGGGCGGCGCCCAGCCGCTGGCCATCACTATGAATGAAGGTGTCGGTCTGTGCGTGGAAGTCGACCCCGAACGCGCAAGCCGCAGGCAAGAGATCGGCTACGTGGACGTGGTGGTGGACACCCTCGAAGAAGCCATGACCCTGGTGGAAGAATGTGTCGAGCAAAAGATCCCCAAATCAATCGGGCTGGTGGGCAACGCCTCTGTCATCTTTCGGGAATTGTACGATCGCGGCGTGACCCCTGACGTGGTCACTGACCAAACCTCTGCTCACGATGTGATGAGCTATGTGCCGGCCGGGCTCACCCTTGAGATGGCTGAAATGATGCGCCGCAGAGATCCCCAGGCTTATTACCAAATGTCAATGGATTCCATGTCCATGCATGTCAAAGCCATGCTCGGTTTTCAGCAGCGCGGCGCGGAAGTCTTTGACTACGGCAACAACATCCGCCAACGCGCCTTTGACAACGGCGTGAAAGATGCCTTTAATTTTCCCGGCTTCGTGCCGGCTTACATCCGCCCGCTCTTCTGCGAGGGCAAGGGTCCGTTCCGCTGGGTTGCGCTTTCTGGCGACCCCGAAGATATCTACCGCACCGACGAAGCCGTGGCCGCCCTCTTCCCGGAGGACGAACATCTTCAGCGCTGGCTCAAGATGGCGCGAGAACGCATCCCCTTCCAGGGGTTGCCCTCACGCATCTGCTGGCTCGGATACGGCGACCGCGCCAAGGCTGGGATAAAGTTTAACGAAATGGTCGCACAAGGAATCGTTAAGGCGCCGATCGTCATCGGCCGCGACCACCTGGATGCCGGTTCCGTGGCTTCACCCAACCGCGAAACCGAGGCCATGCGCGACGGCACAGACGCGGTCAGCGACTGGCCGATATTGAACGCCCTGATCAATACCGCCAACGGCGCCACCTGGGTCTCCTTCCATCACGGCGGCGGGGTGGGCATCGGTTTCAGCCAGCACGCCGGTATGGTGATCGTGGCGGACGGCACTCCCGAAGCCGCGCGGCGGCTTGAACGTGTGCTGACCAGCGACCCGGGCATGGGCGTGGTGCGTCACGCGGATGCCGGTTACCCTGAAGCCATCGCCGCGGCGCGTGAACGCGGCGTCAAGATCCCGATGATCAAAACGGAATAAGATGCGAAAGAATCGACTCCGCGGGTTTGTACTCACCATCCTTGCCGGCTTGCTGCTTGGGCTGGCTTACGGCTGGCTGATCAACCCCGCCGAAACACGACGCTCCACATTGGCGGACCTGCGCGGCGATTACAAGGCTGATGCCGTTTTGATGGTGGCCGAGATCTATGCCGTGGACCAGGACGTAGACGCGGCCCATTCCAGGTTGACCAACCTCGCACCCACCGACATTAATGCATTCGTTAAAGAAGCCTTGATCATGGCGCAACAAATGGATTATTCTGAAGCTGAGATGGGCGCCATCATATCCTTGCAAATGGCTTTGAACGAGCCCGGTGCCCTTGGAACGGGGACGCCATGAACGAAAAACGCGGCTCATGGCACCTGCTCACCGGCGCGATCATCGGTCTATTGGCAGGGCTGGTAATTTCTCTCTGGGTGATTCCCTTACGATACATTAATACCGACCCCTCCTCGTTGGGAGAGGATGGACGCGATCAATACCGAAACCTCGTGGCGCAGGCTTACCTTGCTGAAGGGGATGCCAACCGTGCGCAGGCGCGCTTGATGCTGCTCAAAGAGCCCAACGCCGGCGAATTGTTGGTGGTTCAGGCGCAAGAAATGTTGGCAGCGGGGGGAAGCGACCAAGACGCGCGGGCTATCGCCCTGCTGGCTGCAGTGATTAACGACCCATCCATGGTGATCACGCCATTGCCGCAATTCGCGCCCCCAATCACCGCCACTCCTGAAATTGACCTAACCGAAACGCTGTCAGCCTCGGGTCCAACCCGCACGCCCGCCGCCACCAGCACGCCCAGACCAACGCCAACTCCGCAGCCAACCACTGGCTCGCCATTTACTCTTACAGACAAATCGCAGGATTGTGATTCAAAAGGCAACCAACCTCTCCTCCAAATTTGGGTCAAAGATGCCATCGGGCTGCCCGTCTCAGGTGTAAGGATCGAAATTTCGCAAACCGGCGGGGGAGTGCAGACCTTCTTCACTGGCCTATACCCTGAAATTAGCGCGGGCTACGCGGATTATGAAATGCTCGCCGGGATGGTTTACGCCATCCGGGTTGGTGCAAATGGTACCCTCGTGCCAGATCTCGAAATTTCACTGTGTGAAGATGGCAGCCCTGGCGGCTTAATTTTGGAATTTACCCAACCTTAACGAGACGAACCAACCGGTTTTCTTTAAGAAACAGCCCCTGGAGAATTCTCCAGGGGCTGTTATGAAATGCTTGTGTTTATGGCATGGGGTTTGAATTGGCCCAATCGTTTCCAAGGTTCACAGTGATGTCCACCCCGCTATTGGGATCGAGTTGGTTATAAATGCGCCCCTGCGAAACCTGCATCAAGGTGGCGAGGAACGCGAGCGTGTAGGGTTTACTATTGTGCACGATGATGGTGGTGGAATCGGTAAGGTCGGTGTTGCCTGTGCTCGCGACGGTCAAACCTTGAGAGGTCAGATACGCCGCGGTGGTATCCGCCAATCCACCGGTGGACGTGCCATTCAGCACTTCAATGCTGGCGGTTTCGTCTTGCGACAGGGTTTGCGGATCCACGGCTTGGCCAGTGGTGGTTTCGATCACGATCGGCGCGGCCGCCACACCTGTGGAGGTGAACATCTGGTCACGCAGAAGGCGCAACTGATCGGGGATCGGGCGCAGAATGTAGATTCCATCCGAAGTGTTTTCCGGCGAAGCGACTGTGTAATCCATGTTAAAAGTGCGCATGTTCTCGCGCGGGATCTGCACGACCAGCCAGGCTAGTTGAATGGCTTGATCGAGAGACATGTTGGTTTGCAGCCCGGCAGAAATGGTTTGATAGAGTGTTGGTGCCTTGGCGATCAGATTGGGTAGAGCGTTGACATTGAGCACCCGGTCGCGAATGGCCATAACGACTTCCATCTGGCGGTTGCCGCGGGCGATGTCTCCATCGCCGTATTCGGCATCACGCGTTCGGGCATATGCCAGCGCGTGGCTGCCAGGTAATATGTAGTAACCTGGTTCGATCCAGAATTTATTGCCATTGCCTTCCCAATCTAAAAGCATTCTTTGGGTGAGCGTGATGGGAACGCCCCCGATTTCGTCAATCACAGTGACGAAGGTATTAAGGTCGACACGAGCGTAATAGTCGATGGGGATACCGAGCAGACCTTCCACGGTTTCCATGGCCAGACCGGGGCCTCCACCGGGGATTTGATAATCTTCACCCAGTTTATAAGCAGAATTGATCTTGTTGTAGTCAAAACCAGGGATGTTCACCCATAAATCGCGGCGGATCGACATCGCGCCGATCGTTCGTGATAGTGGGTCAACGGTAACCAGGATCATGGTGTCAGAAAGTGGGGAACCCTGGCCTTCATTTTGACGGCGCGAGGAATAATCCAGGCCGAGGAGCAAGATGTTAACTCGGCTCTTGCCATCCCAGGATACGGGGTCAGGCCCTTTGCTGGTTTGCAGCGGAGTGCCGCCAACAACATTATTGCTATTGTTGCCCGATGCTACTGGAGCGCCAGGCAGGTCAGTAAGCGACCAGCCTTTCACGAGATTGAATACAAAATTTCCGCCCACGATGGCCAGGATGATGCCAATTACTACGAAAGCCACGATCAAGACTTTTGAAGTGGTATCCATGCTGGACCGGTTTTTCCGTGCAGGGCGGGTCATGGGTCTTCGGGTTTGTTGATTCATAAGCTTGATTTCACCATCACTTTGAATAAGAATGACAACGTTTCAGAGGTTGCAAGAAAGATACCAAACGATATTTATGATGTAGAGGGTTCTACGCGGGTCTTGGTGGAGGAACGGGAAGGTTGGAAGTCTTGACATCCTTCCACTTATCGCCTTCGGTGATTAACATGATCGGAATGTCTTCAACGATCGGGTATTTTCGTCCGCATTCCTCGCAAATGAGCCAGGTTTCTGCGGTTAGGGTCAGGTTGCCTTCTTTTTCTTTAACGCACACCGGGCACCTGAGAATATCAAGCAAGTCTTGATTGACCATGAGTTCTCCAATTCTTTGAGATTAAAACCAATTTTACCATTCGCGTTATGGTGAAGGTGTGACGGTGGGGATTTCCGTGCCCGGACCATATTCAAACACGTCGCCCCAGGGCTCATAGCGGGTGAAGAAACGATCCTGATACAATACGGACCCGTTGAGCGTGACAGTGCGATTCACAGTCACATCCGCACCTTCCACCTTCCAATCCACCTGTTTGATCTTGCCCTGTTCGAACTCCGGGTTTTCGCGATACACAGGGTCAGGGGATTCAATGACATTGTTGATTCCCGAGGAGGAGTAATCCACAACCCGGCCGTCACGGGTGGAATAAAACTTCCATTGCAGTGAATTGTTATTAATGATGTAGGTTTCCATCAAGAGCCAGTAAGGCGTGTCATTTTTGAATTTGAAATCCACAAGCGGCACAAACACGGTTGCATCCAGACCGGCAAGGGCGGAATCGTGCCCGGAAGCGGTTTGTTCATAATAGCGCACTCGGTAAGCGTGAGGGTGCCTTTCAATGATCGGGTAACCGGCATAGAATGCGGTGCGGAAGAGGGTGGTGCTCACCTGGCAGACTCCACCTCCAACGCCCTTGATGGTTTCGTCACCTAAAATGATCAAGGCTTCGGCGTAACCATTATCCAGGGTGATGTCGCCGAGCACGTCTGACATGGAGAGGGTTTCACCTGGCGCCACCAGCAACCCCTTGAAACGTTCGGAGGCGGTGCGGATGTTCTGGATGCGGTCGGCGTCTGACCCGCGAAAATAAGAGAAGTATTCGTAAACGAGTTCCTTGATCCCCAGATCGGCACCGGTCATTTGGTCGGTTACCTGGGGATTGGTAAAGTTAAAACTGAGTGGTGCGGAATGTTCACCCTGCTGCAGTGCCGCGTGAATCGCGGCTGCAGAGGCTTGCGCGTCCAGGGTGCGGCCGATCACCGCGGATTTATAAACTTCCAGTTGACCAGTGTCATCATTAAAAATAAACCTTGCGTTCTCGGGTTTCAGTTCCAGGTCTTTCACCATGGATGTCAAATAAGCCGCCATAAGGGGCTGGTTTAACGCGATTTGGAACTGCGCGGAACTGCCGTTGTTGACCTTTTCAAAACTCAACAATGGTGCCAGGGAGGATGCTGGAATTTCGAGTGAAGTTGGCTGCCCGTCCGGGCCAGCAGGTAAGACGAGCATTAAGGGTTGGCTCAACACAGCGCGAGCGAGCTCTGCCTGGGCATCGGCATTGAGAATGAGGGGGTCGGCCTGACGGATGACCAGGGGTACAACGCCATCTTTCATCAAAAGCACCTGGTCGGTAATGGCGGTGAGACTGGCTTGAACATCCAGCACTCTTCCACTTTGTCCATTTTGAACCACGACTTCCGTGCCGTTGAGTGTGATGCTGGCTTCCCGGATCGGCTGATCGATCTCGGCGGCAAGGGCGTTGAGGTAGTTGACAGCAGATTGCTGGTCAAAGATGAAGGCTGGTTGAGCGGGCAGAACTTGTTGGGTGAGGTTAAAGCGCCGTTGCAAAAGATTGAAGAGATTCCCTTTCCGCCCTGCGTTAAACGCGGAGTGCGCGGAAGAGAGCGGGTCAAGGTAAAACCCGAGTTGAACCGGTTTAAGCGCCCATGCTTTTTCGCCATCCACCAGCAACAAGTTGCCAGAATCGGTGTAACGAACGGTTGTGGCGATCTGCGCGGTGGCTTGTTCTACGGTCATGCCGCCCAGTGAGATGCCGTTCATGGATACCCCTGGCAAGACGCGGCCCGCGTAATAAATGGAACTGGCGATCAATAGTACCAGGATCAAGGCGATCAAAATTAAAACTCCACCCCCCAAGGTGAACGCTACCTGGCGTAAAGGTGAAAGAGGAATGCGCTTTGAAGCAACCATTTTCAGATTATAACACTCCGGTTTTGAGCAGTTTCTTCTCACAAGACGTTTTGGAAGGGTCCCCGGTTCCCGGTGTGAAAGGCAAAATAAAGTCTGATTAACCAATTTACAAATTGGCCCTTTTTTACCCTTGACAGCCTGAAATCGAAGTGTATAATCTGACCTCGTTGCGTGAATGCAACCACGGTCTCGCCTTCAACGGCAGATCCTTGAAAACCCAATACCAGATTCCCTAGCAGTAACCTGGCAAACGTGAAGATCCGGGAGATGAAAAATCACCGGTAATTTGATACGAATTTGCCCTTGACACAGAAAAAGTGTGCGGTTACAATAATGCTCCCAAGTGCGTTGAAGATTTCGCTTTCATCAGCAGATCGATAACAAACTACGAAGTACTCCTGACAGGCCGATGACGTCCTGC
>CAZUXF010000004.1:0-155573 GCA_964624535.1 uncultured Anaerolinea sp.
TCGCGTACGGGGCCGTAGGGAAGTTTGTCCAACGCTTGTTCGATGATCCGCACCGATTGCCGCATTTCTTCAACCCGCACTAGATAACGGCCATAAATGTCGCCCGTGGTTTGAGTGGGGATCTCGAAATCATATTGCTCGAACCCGCAGTAAGGGTTCGCCTTGCGGACGTCATGCGCCATGCCCGTAGCTCGCAATGTTGGGCCCGTCACGTTCCAGGCCAGGGCGGTTTTCGTGTCGATTTTACCAATGCCGCGCGTCCGGTCAAGGAAGAGCGGATTTTTGGTCAGCAGGGATTCGTATTCCGAAATGCGTTTGGGCATGATGCTGGTCAATGCGCGAACGGTGGTTTCAAATTCAGCCGGTACATCGCGCCACAATCCCCCGGGACGGATGAAGGTGGTCATCATGCGCTGGCCGGAGACCAGTTCAAAAATATCCAGGATCATCTCCCGTTCGCGCATGGCGTAAAGAAAAACGGACATGGCGGCCAGGTCGAGCGCTGAAGTACCGATCCACAACAGGTGTGATTGCAACCTCGAAAGTTCCGCCAGGATCACGCGGATGGCGTCAGCGCGCGGTGGCGATTTAAGTTCGGTGAGTTTTTCGACCGCCAGACAGTAGGTCAGGTTGTTGCCCATGGTGTACATGTAATCCATGCGGTCAGTCAATGTTTCGGCTTTTTGATAGGTCTTGGCTTCCATGTTCTTTTCGATGCCGGTGTGCAGGTAACCGATATCCGGTACGCAGTTGACCACGATCTCACCGTCGAGTTCGACGATCAGGCGCAAGACACCGTGCGTGCTGGGGTGTTGAGGCCCCATGTTTAGCACCATCGTGTCGCCAGTTAACGCGGCCGGGCTGAAGAGGTGCTTCAATTCATCGAGGCTAAATTCTTGAATTTCTCTCATCTATCGCTCCCCTTTCGGTTTGCGCAAGTCGATCTCATCAAAATTAAAGGTGTATTGCACTTCTTCGTACCCCAGGGGGTAATCCTTGCGCAAGGGGTGCCCGACCCAGTTGGGCGGCATTAAAATGCGGCGCAGATCTGAATGGCCTTTGAAGTGGATGCCCATCAGGTCCCAGATCTCGCGCTCGCGCCAGTTGGCGTTCGGGAAGACACCTTCAAGCGTGTCAATCTGGGGGTCTTCGCCGCTGACCGGCGCGCGCAAGGTAAGATAGATCTTGTTTTGCGTGGAATAAAAAATGTAAACCATGTGAAAGCGCGGCTCGGTCTGGGGGCAATAGTCCACAGCGGTTTCAACCGGCAGCATGTCAAAATTAAATTCATCGCGCAAAACGGTGGCGGCCGCGACGATCTTTTCGGCCGGCACGAGCAAAGTGACCTCGTCGCGGAATTCGGTCACTTGAGCGCCAAATCGTTCTTGAATAGTTTGAACTGCGGGAGTTAATAGTTCGTTCATGGTTGGCCTATTTCCACTTGGCGAAGCGTTCAGATTTAATTTTATTGTGCAGCGCCACCACACCATTGATCAACCCTTCCGGGCGAGGCGGGCAACCAGAAACATAAATATCCACCGGGACGATCTCATCCACGCCCTGGAGGACGGCGTAATTATTGAAAACACCGCCACAAGCGGCGCAATCTCCCATGGCGATCACCCATTTGGGATCGGGCATCTGGTCGTAAAGGTTGCGCAGCACGGGCGCCATCTTTTGAGAAACACGCCCGGCCACGATCATCAGGTCAGATTGACGTGGGCTGGCGCGCATGAGTTCCATGCCGAAACGACTCATATCATAATTGGCAGCCTGGGCGGCCATCATTTCGATGGCGCAGCATGCCAAACCGAAAAGCATTGGCCACATCGAATTAGTCCGAGACCAGTTAACCGCGTTTTCAAGGGTGGTGGTGACTACGCCGGTGTTGCCGGCTTTTTGCTCTATTCCCATTCCAGAGCTCCCTTTTTCCAAATATAGATAAATCCAACCAGCAGGATGGCTACAAACAGGAACATTTCGATCAGCCCAAAAAGCCCTAACTGCCTGAAAGCCACAGCCCAGGGCAGGAAGAAAATGACTTCAACATCGAATAGGATGAATAAGACAGCCACCAGGTAATAGCGTACTGACATTTTTCGTGTGCCGGGGCCGTAAGGGATCATACCGGATTCGTAGGGCAGCCCTTTTTTTTCTGTCGGGCGGTGGGGGCCAAAGAAGCGGCCTAAAAATAACACGATGCCGCCCACCAGCGCGGCCAGACCAAGCATAACAAACAATGGAAGGTATTCGATCAGCATCGGGAAAGGCTCCTTGTAGAGGAGGTGAGGGTTAAAACCCACTAAATTTTACCGCATTACGAACGTAAAACCTATTGCTAATCCTCCTGATTAATAGGCAGAAAACAAAGAAATCCCCCGCGTGAAGCGGGGGAATAGAAAATTGAGGGTGCCTCGTCGGCTTGCCTTCGAGGTTGGTCTGGGTTTAAGCCTTGGACTGTCTGCTTCCCCCTGCTAAGACAGTACCGGAATTTCAGACCTCGCTGCCGGGTGGCCGGTAGAGGAGTCTCAACGACTTACCGGTTTTTGTTGTATTCTGCTTCCACAAAACTCCAGTTGACCACGGACCAGAAAGCCTTGATGTAATCAGGTCGGCGGTTTTGGTAATTCAGGTAATAGGCGTGTTCCCAAACATCCAGTCCGAGAAGCGGCGCGTGGCCGTCCATCCAGGGGCTGTCTTGATTGGCGGTGGAGTAAACTTGTAACTTCTTTTCAGAGTCCAAAACCAGCCAGGCCCACCCCGAACCGAACCGGGTGGTGGCGGCGGTGCTGAATTTTTCCATAAATTCGTCCAGGGATGTGAAAGTTTTTTCAAGCTCGGCGAGTAAGGCACCAGTAGGTGTTTTTTTGCCGCCCGGATTTAACACTTCCCAAAACAGGGTATGATTGGCGTGGCCTCCGCCGCTATTGCGAACGGCCGTGCGGATGGCTTCGGGTAATTTGTTGATCTCTTGCAAGATCTTTTCGATCGGTTTTTCATAGAATTCCGGGCTGGATTCAAAGGCTTTGTTCAGGTTGGTCACATAAGTGGCGTGGTGCTTGTCGTGATGGATCTCCATCGTTCGGGCATCGATCGCGGGTTCAAGCGCAGCAAAATCGTATTTTAGTGGGGGTAAAACAAAAATCTGACTCATAGAAAACCTCTCAGGAAAGAATAAATATCATAATTAAGATAATAATACTCTAATTAATATTGAATTTCAAGAGGTTTTTATAAATCTTTTGTAAGAAGTTGATCTTAAAATTCTTGTACACATTGTTGGAGTTGAACTTTGTATCCCCTATAATGAAAGATAATGAGAGAAAGGAACCTTTTATGACATTCGTGCAAGTATTACAGATCCTGGCTGTTGTGGTCACTTTGTTGACCGGGGTTTATTCATTAGTTCAACCAAAAAAGATCAAGGGGTTTACTGGGCTTGAAGCTTCCAGTCCGCGGGCGATAACCGAGATCCGGGCAGTGATGGGTGGTACCTTCGTCGGGTTGGCGATTGCTGCGCTGGTTTTTCCGATTCCCGAGGTCTATAAAACCCTCGCCATAATGTACGCAGCCATCGCTGTGATCCGCGGTATTTCGATGGTCGTTGACAAATCCATGGAGCGCTCAAACGTGATTAGCCTGGCAAGCGAAATCGTTCTGGTGATCTTCCTGGTCCTTTAGGTTTACCTACTTCAATCAACCATTTGCATTGGCGATAATAGCGCGGATTTTCTTGACAATGATATGGCCCTTGGCTAATATGAAATTGTCTTTTCCAATCCCATTCACCGGGAGGTAAACATGCGATTTGGGATCATGGCAATGCAGATGGATGCCCTCATTCCGCGGGGCAAAACCCCGCAAGAGATCATGGCGAACCTGGCGGCTTTCGACCACTCCCATTTGGTGGCGGGTATCGCTGAACAAGGTTTCAAGTTGATCGAGTTGGGCGGGGACCTTTCCTTGTTCTTTCCCCAATCTTATTCTCGTCCGTCCGTTGAAGAGTTACTTCAACTCAAGATAGAAAAAGACCTTGCTTACACGGTGCACTTGCCGCTCTGGTCGGTCGAACCTTCCACACTGCTGCAACCTGTCCGTGCTGGGTCGGCCAACGCGTTGATCGACTCCATCAAAGCCACCTTGCCGCTGCATCCCGAACGCTATGTGCTGCACGCCACCGGTGCCCTGGCTTCAGAGTTTTATAACATGCGACTTCCCGATCTTGGCAAGAGCCTGATCTTGAAACAATTCCAGGCTAACGCGATCGAGACGATTCGGCAGGTTTTGGCTGAAACCGGTCTCGAAAGCCGCAAGCTGGCCATTGAAACCATTGAGTTTCCATTTGAATTAACCTTTGAAATGGCGGAACTGCTCGATCTTTCCATTTGCCTTGATACCGGGCATGTGATGGTTGGATTCTCTGGCGCGGTGGAGCTTTTCGACGTGCTTGAAAAAGTGTTACCTCGCCTGGGCGAGATCCATTTGCACGATGGACCCTGGCAAGGGGAGGAGCGCGTGATCGGCTATGGCAAGGACCACGCCCCCTTGGGCACCGGCGATGTTGACGTTCGGCGGCTCTTAAAACGGCTGGATGAAGCTGGGTATAACGAACCGATCATTTTTGAGTTGACCATTGCCCAGGCAAAACAATCCCTGGAATATATTGAGAAGGTTTACCCAAGCGCTTTGAATTAATTATTTCGTGAAATAAATAAAGGGAGGGTTCGATGAATACGCCAAAACGCTGGTACGAATTGCTCGGGTTGAACGGCTACCAATTGGGGTTAAGTATGGCCTCCAACGTGATTAGCCCGTTGTTGTTGCCCGCGCTGGTGCTTCTCTACATGCCTCCTGACAAAAAGAACACCTACACCGCCCTGGTGTACGTCACCGGTTTGGCCGTGGCCATGTTCGTTCAGCCGGTGATGGGCATGTGGAGTGACCGTTGCGCTTCACGCCTCGGCAGACGGCGGCCGTTCATACTTTGGGGCGCGCTCTTAAACATCCTCTTTCTAACGGTGGTGGGCGCTTCACTCTTATTCACTGATTCGCCCTTAAATGCCTTTTTCATGTCCAATTTTGGGATCACAGCCGCGTTGGCAGTATTGTTATTGGGCATCATTCTTTTGCAGGTGTCTTCCAACGTCAGCCAGGCCGGTCAGCAGGGCTTGATCCCGGATGTCATCCAGGAAGCGCAGCGCGGACGGGCGTCGGGTATTAAATCCGTGATGGAGATGGTGCCGGCCGCCCTTGTGCTCTTGATCTCACCCCTTCTCGACAAACAGCAATTCTGGGTGGTGATCTTTATCTTGATGGCTTTTTACCTGGTCACCATGCTTTGGACGGTTTTCTCCACACGTGAAACGCCGCTCACCGAAAAACCACCCCGACCAGCAGGTAGACCCATCTTGCGCATGCTCCTGTTGACCGTGCTCTTTGTGGGGGTCACTCAACTGGCGCTGTGGATGGTGAAAGGCAGCGCGAATTGGTTGCCCGAAGGCGCCACCAGTCTGTGGGTAAGAGTGGCTGTTGTTGGGCTGGTGGGTTTGCTGGGTATGGCCGGCTCGATCTTCATTGGTGTCTATTTTGGCGCCCAGGTTGGCATTGGCATAGAAGCGCGCTCTCAAAAACCATTCATTTGGTGGGTGGTCACCCGTTTGATGTTCCTGGCGGCCATCGGCTCGACCCGTAATTTCGCCATGTTCTTTGTCCGCGACGTACTAAAGGTTCCCAACCCCGCCACGGTAACCACCTATCTCACCGCGGTAATCTTCGTTTTCTTGTTGATCACATCTCTGTTGGGGGGCTATCTCTCCGACAAAATGGGGCGCAAAAAGTTGTTGGCGGCTGCCGGTTTGCTGGCTTTTGTAGGCACTGTGTTGCTCATGTTTTCGCGTACCATCCCCATGGTCATGGTCGCTGGGGCTTTCTTGGGTTTGGGAACTGGCACTTTTATGTCGGCCAACTGGGCGCTCGGCACTGACCTGGTTCCTTCCAAGGACGCGGGGCGATACCTGGGAATTTCCAACCTCGCGGGCGCCGGCGCGGGCATTGTGGGCTCCAGTATTGGCGGACCGCTCGCTGATTATTTCAACGCCATCCAGCCCGGACTCGGGTATCCCGTTATCTTCGCCCTGTATGGCGGTCTCTTCCTGCTTTCAGTGTTACTGCTGCCCAAGATCATCACAGTCCAAAAGGATTAACTCGCAGCCATGGTCAAACGCATTCACTTGATATTCAAAACCCACCTGGATGTGGGCTTTACCGATTACGCTTCGGTCGTCGTTGAGAATTATTTCAAGAAATATATCCCTGCTTCTTTGAGGGTTGCTCGGCAAATGCGAGACTCAGACCGCCCGGAACGCTTCATTTGGACGACCGGTTCCTGGTTGATCTATGAATACCTTGAACAAGCGTCCACTTTGGAACGTGCCGAAATGGAAGCCGCGATTGAGTTGGGCGAGATCGCCTGGCACGCACTGCCTTTCACCACCCACACGGAACTAATGGACCCGGAACTCTACCGGTTTGGCCTCTCACTCTCTCAATCACTCGACCGGCGTTTTGGCAAGAAAACCATCGCGGCCAAACTCACCGACGTGCCCGGCCATACCCGTGGGATCATCCCTTTGTTGGCGGAAGTTGGGATTACCTTTTTGCACATTGGCGTCAACCCGGGTTCCACCGTCCCCAACGTACCAAGGCTTTTCCGCTGGCAAGACGAGGGTGGCGCCGAGCTGATGGTCATGTACGAAAGCGGCTACGGTAGCGCGTTCGTCATCGACGGGCTGGAGGATTCATTGGCTTTTGGCCATACCAGCGACAACCTCGGACCGCAATCTCCCGAACAGGTGGTCGATGTGTACCGTGAAAAACGGGCGCTTTTCCCGGGCGCGGAGGTCTTCGCATCAACCCTAAACCACTTTGCAGAGAAATTGATCACGGTGAAGCACGCCCTGCCCTTGGTGACCTCAGAGATCGGCGACACCTGGATCCATGGCGTGGGCAGCGATCCGATCAAAGTTAGCCGTTATCGCGAACTACTTCGATTACGTGCTGAGTGGCTCGGTGCGAGAAAAGCGTCTTACGCGGATAAACGTTTCTTCAATTTCAATCGTCGTTTATTGTTGGTGCCAGAACACACCTGGGGCATGGATGAAAAAACGTTCCTGGGTGACCATGAGAATTATGATGCCTATAATTTTAAGACGTCGCGCGGAAAACCCAATTTTAAGAAATTTGAATCTTCTTGGGTTGAAAAGCGCACTTACATCCAAAACGCGGTCAACGCCCTGGAAGATTCCCCCCTGGCGGTGGAAGCCCGCGAAAGACTTGAATCCATTCGTCCCAGGCGACCGAATTTGCAGGAATGGCACAAGATTACCCAGGCCGCCACGCGCCTGACCACTTCCAAACTGGAGGTGCTCCTCGATTCAACCAGGGGATGCTTGACCGGGCTCAAAGATCTGGAAAGCGGCCACAACTGGGCGGATTCCGACCATCCGCTGGGAAAGATGAGTTACCAATCCTTTTCTGCGGCCGACTTTGACCGCTTTTTTCACCAGTACATCATCCCGGAAGAACAAAAAGGCGATTGGCCGAGGGAAGACTTTGGTAAACCCGGGCTGGAACTTGCCAACCCCGTCTCTCGGGTGTGGAACACTGTCCTCACACAAGCCTACGAACAGCAAGTCGGCAGAGAGACCGGGGTCTTGTTCCATATGACTTTTGCAAAGGAAGTGGTTTCGAAATATGGCGCGCCCCAAGAGGTGTTCGTGCAATACCGCTTCCCGGAGGAGAAAAAACAGGTCTCCATCGAAGTTCAATGGTTTATGAAACAGGCCAGCCGTTTGCCTGAGGCAATTTGGTTTGGTTTCGTTCCGCTTTTACCCGAAGACGCGCAATGGAAGATCGAAAAACTTGGAAGGTGGGTCTCGCCCACAGATGTGGTCGAGAACGGCAACCGCCACCTGCACGCCACCGGTAAAGGGGTCGAACTGACCCATCCCAACGGAAAACTCAGTCTTCTACCCCTGGATTCCACACTGGTTGCCCCTGGAGTTCCATCGATGCTGGATTTTAACAATGACCAGCCAGACCCCCATAAAGGGATGCACTTCTGCCTGCTGGATAATCTTTGGGGCACAAATTTCCCGATGTGGTTTGAAGAGGATTGCCGTTTTCGATTTGAGCTTTCGCTTTAAGAATTGTGCAACCCTTTGATCGATAATGCGTATGTTAAGCAAATGATCTAATGAAACCTATGAGGATTAAACAATGGAAAATCATCCGCGTTATCGCTCTTTATTTTGGCCGATCCTTTTAGTAGGGGTTGGCGTTGTTTGGCTGTTGAGCAACCTGGGTTACATCGAGCCGGTCAGCCTGGGATCGGTGCTGCGGTTATGGCCGCTGCTCTTGATCGTGTTGGGTTTGGATTTGCTTTTCAGTCGGCGCTTCCCTTGGGTGGGTGCCGTGGTTGGGCTGTTGGCTGTGGGCGCGGTGATCGTGTTCCTGGCATTTGGTTCTCGCCTGGGTCTCTCTACCAATTCTTCCACACGCACGGATGTTTTTAAAGAACCCGCGGGTGAAACCACCTCAGTGGAATACATCATCGAAGCTTCAGCAGAACCAGTCGAACTCTCTGTTTTAGCAGATACCTCCACAGATCTGGTGGTCGCAGAAATTACCCACCGAGGCACGATTAACTTTGGAGTCACTGGAACAACCGACAAAACCGTCCGTCTTTCCGAAGTTTATGACGATTCGAGTTGGATGAATTGGGACCTATCATTTGACGCTTTGAAATGGGACATCGCCCTCGCGCCCAATCTTCCCACCGACCTGGTATTGGATGGCGGATCCGGTTCGTTAGATATTGATTTGACCGGTTTGTTACTCAACTCCTTCCGCTCCGATTTTGGTTCTGGGGCGGCGAGCATCACCCTTCCTGAAACCGAGGACGCCTACAACGCTGAAATTGAAAGTGGTTCCGGAGCTGTGAGCGTGGATTTACCATCCAATTCCACGATGACGCTCACATTGGATAGTGGCAGCGGCGCGATCAGCGTGAATGTGCCTTCTGACGCCGCGTTGCGTGTTGAAGTGATGGACGATGGCTCAGGCAGCCTGAGCTTGCCCAATGAATTGGTTAAAAGCGCGGACGCATCCAGCTTCTCGATCGGTTCATGGCAGTCCGCTGATTACAACAGCGCAGTCACAAAAATTCTGATCAAAATTCTCGGGCAGGGTTCCGGCAGTATCTCGATTCATTGATTTGTCACCTTATTCCCTTTAGACCCGCTGTTATATCAGCGGGTCTTTTGTAATTTGAAGCGTTGATGCTCATTTGTGATGTATAATGATAATGAAAAACACTTTCAATAAGGAATCGTCATGACAGAAACAGAACGCTGGTTGTCAATTATGGAAGTGAAATGTGGAAGACTAACCGGCCCGCGCCGCGCCATTGTGGACCTGATGGTTTCTACAGACCGCGCCCTCACGCCCGTCGATGTTTTCGACCAGGCTCGGTTGGGCCACCCAAGAATGGGTTTGGTGACCGTTTACCGCACTCTCGACCTGCTCACTTCCCTGGGCCTGGTGGATCGGGTCCATCACGCGGATGGCTGCCACGCCTACCTGCGAGCTGCCCGCGGGCACGAACACCTGTTGGTCTGCAATAGTTGCGGCCGGGCGGTATTTTTTCAAGGGGACGACCTCGACCCTCTCATCGACCGCATCAGCCGGGAGAGTGGTTTCACTATCCTCGAGCATTGGCTTCAACTGCACGGCCTTTGCCATGATTGCCAAAGTGTAGGAGATGCCATTAATGTATAAAAAAACGGATGGATTTTCGCAGTTACTTCGCGGACTCACTTTTTTAACGTTGATCGGCTATTCCTTGGCGTTCACCGCCTGTGGAGCGCCTCTCGAAGCCAAGGATGGGTTAAAGGTGGTTGCAAGTACCACGCTGGTCGGGGATGTCGTCCAACAAGTGGGCGGGGAACTCATCCAATTAACCACTTTGCTTCCGATCGGAGCCGACCCACATTCTTTCGAGCCTCGCCCGCAAGACGCGGTCTCAATCCAGGACGCGCAACTGATCTTTCTCAATGGGTTGGAACTGGAACACGCCCTGGAACCAGTGATCCACACAAACGCCCGCGGAACGGTCATTGAAGTTTCGGAGGGGATTGAGCCATTAACCTTTAACAGGGCTGAAACGGGTGCCGGTGACGATGCCCATGCCTCTGGCGATCCGCATGTGTGGATGGACCCTACCCTGGTGAAGGTCTGGGTGCGAAATATTGAAATCGCTTTGTCTCAGGCTGACCCTGAACACGAACTCCAATATCAGCAGAACGCTGATGCTTATTTGCAACAATTGGATGAATTGGACGCCTGGATCGTAAATCAAGTGGCATTGGTTCCGCAGGAACAACGAAAACTGGTCATCGATCATGAATCGATGGCCTATTTCGCGAATCGGTACGGTTTTAATGTTGTTGGGCTGGTAGTGGGCTCGATCAGCACCCTTTCATCGCCATCAGCCCAGGAGCTGGCCGCGCTCGAAGACCTGATCATGGAGCAGAATGTGCCAGCCATTTTTGTTGACCGTTCAGTGAGCACCAATCTGGCTGACCAGGTTGCTCAAGACACCGGTATTCAGGTGGAGGGCTTATACAATGGTTCGCTGGGTGATTCTTCAAGTGGGGTAACCAGTTACCTGGAATTTATGCGCTTTAACGTGGAGGCTATTGTGACTGCGCTAATGGAAGGAAAATAGTCATATGTATCCTCAAACACGCCACCAGACTGATAAACCCATACTCGAAGTTACGAATGTCACTGTAAATTTCCCCGGTCACACGGCCTTGAAAGATGTCTGCTTTCATCTACATGTAGGCGAAAGAGTGGCAGTGGTAGGTCCAAACGGGGCTGGCAAAAGCACCTTGTTCAAAGTTATTGCTGGAGTATTGCCTGCTACTACAGGTGAAGTCAAGGTTTTTGGTTCCAGCAGTGGCGAGCACGTTTGCATCGCATATATTCCTCAGCGCAGTCAGATCGACTGGCATTTTCCAGTCAGTGTTGAAGACGTGGTGATGATGGGGCGCGCGGCGAAGATGAAACCATTTTTACCACCAGACAGGCATCACCGCGAGATCGTCCGGCATGCCCTGACAACCGTTGATATGCAAGACCTGGCTTCAAGGCAGATCAGCCAGTTGTCAGGCGGTCAACAGCAGCGCATGTTCATCGCGCGCGCCCTGGCACAGGAAGCCGAACTGATGCTTATGGATGAACCACTTACCGGCCTGGATGATCCTGCCCAGGAAAGCTTATTGAACTTAATGAAAAAACTACAAGCCGAGAATGTAACCATCATGGCAGCCACCCACGATCTAGACCAGGCAGCCCAATATTTTGATCGGATTATGCTCTTGAACCATCAATTGATCCGCTTTGGTGCTTCTAACGAGGTGCTTTCACCGGAAAACCTTAAGATTGCATATGGCGGACGACTGCGGTTTCTGGAAGACAAATCCGCGGTCTTAGCCCTGGATTCCTCTTGTTGTGAAGGGGAGGAGGAATGATGGAAAACGCGATCATTTGGCTGGTAGAGCCCTTGACTTACGGTTTTATGCAACGCGGCTTGATCGCTTCCATTCTTGTAGGGATCGTATGCGCGGTGGTTGGCACGTATATCGTCTTGCGCGGGATGGCTTTCTTTGGTGACGCGCTTGCCCACACGATCTTGCCCGGTGTGGCGGTAGGGTACCTGGTAAGTGGCAATTCGCGAGCCGATTTGTTTTGGTGGGCTCTCGGAACCGCGGTGGTCTCGGCGCTGGGCATCGGTGCGATCAGCAAAAAAACGCACCTGAAGGAAGACACCGCCATCGGCATTATTTTTGCGGGTATGTTCGCGTTGGGTATCGCCTTGATCTCTACGGTACGCAGTTACGCTGTGGACCTCAGCCATTTTCTCTTTGGGGATGTTTTGGGTGTGTCTACGCAAGACCTCCTCATCATCCTGATTTTTGCAGTTATCGTGTTGGTATTGATCTGGGCGTTTTACAAAGAATTGTTGACCATTTCTTTTGACCCCTTGCTGGCAACCACCCTGCGCATGCCGGTTCGGGCAATCAACAATCTCCTGCTGGTAATCATTGCCATCAGCGTGGCGGTCTCGCTTCAAACGGTGGGCGTGGCTTTGATGGTGGCCATGCTGGTAACCCCAGCCGCGACCGCGTATCTGCTCACCAACCGCTTGCCACGAATGATGCTCCTCTCTGCCATTATCGCGGTGACATCGGGAGTGGTGGGTCTTTATGCATCGTTTTACCTTTCGATCTCTTCTGGCGCCGCCGTGGTATTAACGTGTACTTCGTTCTTCATGATCACCTGGATAATCAAGTCTTTTGGGGCTAAGAAAGTATAAATAAAATGGTAACCTGCCATATGATAAAATAGAGGTTCAATTGTATTTCGAAAGGATGATAAATGACGCCACAATCCAAACAATGGCCAAAAGCCCCCGAGATGGTTATCGATTCAAAGAAAACGTTCACCGCCACGTTCAAGACGGATAAAGGTGATATTGTTTGCAGTCTTTACGCAGCCAAAGTTCCCAAGACAGTCAATAACTTCGTTTTCCTGGCACGTGAAGGGTTTTACGACGGCACCATTTTCCATCGTGTGATCAACGATTTCATGGTTCAGGGTGGCGACCCCACCGGCACTGGCATGGGTGGACCAGGTTACAAATTTAACGACGAGTTTCATTCCAGTCTGCGGCACAACGGACCGGGTGTCCTTTCCATGGCCAACGCTGGCCCAAACACCAATGGATCTCAATTCTTTATCACCCATGTGGCTACCCCCTGGTTGGATAACAAACACTCCGTATTTGGTCAGGTGGTCAAGGGGCTGGACGTGCTCCTCTCGATTCCAGAAAGAAATCCATCGAACCCTGAATACGCAGGAGTCGTTCTGCAAACCATCGAGATCGAAGAAAGTTAATCGAAAAGGCCTTCAACTGAAGGCCTTTTTTTATATCCCCTGTTCCTTGAGCATTTCTACAAAAACATTCACCACGGATTCATCAAAATGGGTGCCTGCCTGGTCAATGATGTGTTTTAATGCGTTTTGTTTAACCCAGGCTTTCCGATAGGGTCGGTCTGAGACCAGCGCGTCCCACGCATCCACAATCGCGAAGATTCTGGCTGGTAGGGGGATGTCTGTTCCCTTGAGTCCGCGCGGATAACCGCTGCCATCCCACCACTCGTGGTGGCAGTAGGGAATGTCGAGGGCCTCTTTGAAATACGGAAGTTCAGAGAGCATCTCGTGAGCGTAAATGGGATGTTTCTGCATGATTGCCCATTCGTCCTCCGTCAGGCTGCCTGGTTTCAAGAGAATCGTGTCGGGCACACCCATCTTGCCTATATCGTGCAGCAGGGCCCCCCTTCGAACGTGCTCGAGATTCTCGTTCTCGAAGCCCATTCTCCGCGCAAGTTCCAGGGTCATGTTGGTGATCCGCAGGCTGTGTCCTTGGGTTTCTTTATCTCTGAGTTCGAGAGCGTGCGCCCAACCTTCAAGGGTGGCGTTGTAGGCCTGCTTCAATTCGCTCGCCTGTGCGCTGGTCTGTTCATAGAGGTCCGAGCGGTGGATGGCGCTGGAAGCAAGGTCACCGATCGTTTTTAACAAACGCAATTCATCTTCAACTAATTTACGCGAAGACCCGATCACGATCGACCCGAAAGTTTCTCCCTTGGTGACGAGTGGAACCCCGGCCAGGGTCACCAGGTTGGTCAACAGTTCAGGGAAGGCAAAGTAGGGATCTTTGGAAGCGCAAAAATTAGTGTAGGCTTTTCCAGATCCAACGATGAATCCACTCAGACCTTCGTTAACCTTTAACTTTTGATTGTCAGCCGGTGCCCAGCACCCTGTGGTTCGCAAGAAGTTGGGCAAGTCTTCTCTTTTTTCAACCGTTGAGATCATGGCGCCATCGATGGTGAGCAAGTCCATTAATTGCTCCAGGACGGTGGTGCGTACCTGTTCACGGGTCAAGTTGGTGCGCAGGGCATCGCTTAATTGTGCGACGACTTCCAAATCGTGTTCGCGGTGTTTCCGATGAGTGATGTCGATGGCTGTGCCGATGGTGGCTTTTTCTCCCTGGTAATCGATATTACCAGCAGTGATGTCCAACCAAATTTTCTCTCCCGCGCGTGTGTCAATAGCGGACTCAAATCGAACCATTCCCGATTCGGCATGCACTAATTCGGCATATTTTTTTCGAACAAGGTCCTCATTTTCGTGATTAAACATTTCCCAAAGACTCTTTTGGAGTAGCTCACTTTCGCTAAATCCGGTTATTTCGCACCACATTGGGTTGACATATAGAAACTGTGAATCCCGATGGATGAAAATCCCGGCCGCGGCGGTTTGTGCCAGAGTTTTAAATTTAGACTCGCTCTCAAGGATCGCGGATTCGCTTTGTTTGCGCTCTGTGATATCGCGCACGTAAGCCACCGCGACCTTGTTCCCAGATATGTCAGTGATCTTTGTGCTAACTTCCACGGGGAAAACTGATCCATCCTTGCGGATGTTGGGGATGTCGCTAAAGCGGCCACCCTGGTCGATTTGCCAATTGACGTAATCGGGTTTGTCTTCGGTGAATGACCTTAACACGAGGTCGACTACATTCATCGACATTAATTCCTCGCGAGTGTAACCATAGATCTCCTCAGCGATGGTATTGCAATCAAGGATTTCGCCTGACAGTGATTCAAGGAAGATGCAGTCCGTACTGGATTGAATCAAGAGCTCATTGCGCTTGGTGCTCGATTTGAGTGCTTGCTCGGCCCTTTTTCGGTCAATCGCCATTGCCACCTGCGTGGAGACGAAGGTCAGCATTTGCTCATCCCTTTTTTTGAAGCGAATCCCTTCCGAGTAAGTTTGCATCACCATCACGCCGATGGCTCGATCTTCGATTAACAAAGGGATTCCCATCCAGTCGATGGACGGCGTGCCGTTGCTGCCGACCTCATTGTCATTTTCCAGTTTTTCAAAGATTTCAGGGCTTACCAGCAGGGGTTTACCGGTTCGCAAGACGTATTCGGTCAGCCCGTTGGATGGTTTCTTGGGTAACGGCGCTTTATCAAATTGATCAATGAAATAAGGGAAAGTGAGTAGATCGGCTTCAGCATCGTAGAGCGCGATGAAGAAATTATCAGCCGGCATCAGGTCCATCAATACCATGTGGATCGAACGGAATAATTCATCCAGGTCTCGGGCTGCGATGGTGGATTGCGCGATCTTATAGATTACTGCCTGTGTTTTTTCAGCAAAGAATTTTTCGGTGATGTCTTCACCAATACTGGCAATCGCAGTCACGTTTCCCTGGTCGTTTTTTAAGAGAGTATTGTTCCACGAAACCAGAATCTGTTCCTTGGATTTTGTAAGGATAAAACTTTCGCTGCGTTGAGGAATCAAGCCTGAGGTAGCCTGGTCGAGGAGTTCATTTTTGAGTTTTTGCGCGGATTCTGCTGGAACGAACTGCTCAAACCAGTTTTTTCCCAAAGCCTCATCTTTTTGCCAGCCTGTTGATTCCAGGAAATGGCTGTTGCAAAAAGTCATGTTACCTTGAAGATCGAGGGTGATCGCATACAACTTGATCGATTCCATCAAAGTGCGTAAATGGATTTCGGATCGCAAATTGGCTTGTTCAGCCTTTTTCTCATCTGTGATGTTTTCACCGATTGACTGGTACTCAATGAAACTACCCTCGTCATTACGGATGGGTTGCGTTTTCCATCGGTACCAATTTTGTTCACCGGTGGTGGTGATTCTTACCTGTTCGGTGACATCTGGAGCCATGTCTGGCGAAATGAATGTGAGCAAGCGATCATTGGTTTGTTTTGCATCACCGGAAGAAAAATCAGGGAGACGCTCACCGATCAACTGGCTGGGGGGTACCCCCGCGTAAGTGCTGTAAGCCTGGTTGACAAAAGTGATGATGCCATTTGGTTTAAATCGTACGATCATTTCTGGGTTGTCTTCAACGATCGCCCGGTACCGGGCTTCGTTATTTTTGAGTGCCTGCAAAGTTTCTTCTCGCTCACTTACATCACGCACGACAGCGATGTAAGCCAGTGGGCTGCCCTGTTTGTTGGCGATCATCCTCACATTGGTTTCCACCGGGAAAACCCGGCCGTTGACTTTTTTTACCTGGTAATTACCGCGGTGGATGGTATCGCCACCCTTGAAGTGGGCAATTTCTGCGAACGCCACCGAGCGTGACCCGGGTACGAGAAAATCCAAAACCTTCTTACCCATAAGGGAGCTGTTCTTGTCGCAAGCCAGCATGAGCGCTAATTGATGATTGGCAAAAAGGATCTCCCCTTCAAGCCCCATTAAAACGACACCATCAGGCGAGACCTCGATCAGGTTGCGATAATGCATTTCGCTTTCAACGAGCGCTTCTTCGACCTTTTTTTGGTCGGAGACATCAATGATCCAGCCTTCCAGGGCGACGATCTTGCCTTCGCCATTAAAGACACCTTTTCCTTGTTCTTGAACGGTGTGGATCTCGCCGCTGCCGTGTTTGAGGCGGTAAGTAATTTTGTAAGGGCGGTTCTCTGATAGCGCCGTTTGGATCTCTTTCCAGGTGCGCCAATAATCTTCAGTATGGATCAAACTGGAATATGGAAACTCACGCTTGCCGATAAAACTTTCTGCAGAGTAACCGGTGAGTTGATAACAACCTTCACTTAAATATTGCATTACTCGCGATTCTTCATTCAAACAGCGATAAACGACACCCGGCATAATGCCCAATAAGGGTTCAATTTCTGCCTGGTTTAGGTTGGTTTCACGCTGTTCCATCACAGGGGGTTTTTCGATGATCACCAGGTGGGCTTCTTCACCCAGGTACTCCAGGTCGAGAAGCGAAGACACCTTGATCCAGTTTTCCTTACTGATTGGATCCTTAAGCTTCCTGATCCTGTTTATTTTGCCTTGTTGTTTTTCGAAAATGATAAATTCATTTTTAGAGATTTGAAATTCACGGGTGCAAGTGGCGTTGGAAAACAAAACCTCTTCGTTTTCAGAAATGACCAACACGGACGATTGAAGGGATTCAGCCCAAAACGCTACCTTGTCGTCGACCTGAAAACCGTGTTTTTCTTCGATGATGCTTTCGGTCATGTTCTCCACTTTAGATCTTATCAATCATGGTTACGCGATTTCTTCCGTTCTCTTTGGATTTATACAAAGCTTTGTCAACTGTTTTGATCATCATCCCGATCGAGGAGGTCTGGGCATTCGCCCCGGTCAACCCAACACTCACCGTCACAGAAATATTCCCCACCGACGTGGCGAATGGATGCTCCGCGATCGACTTGCGAATCCGCTCTGCCACGGTCTTGGCATTTTCAGGCCGTTGTTCGATTAAAAGAATCAAAAACTCTTCACCACCATATCGAGAAATGGAATCGGTATCGCGGATCTTCGAGCGCGCCCGAGCGGCGATCTCAACCAGGATTTCGTCACCGATTGGATGACCGTAAACGTCATTGATCGCCTTGAATCGGTCGATATCGATCATAATCAGTGACAAAGGTCTCTCGTAGCGTTTCGCGGCGCCGAATTCTCGGTTAGCCACTTCTTCAAATCCACGCCTGTTCAACACGTTTGTCAGCTCGTCGGTGATCGCGAGCCTCTGAACTTCCTGGATAAGGTTGGCATTCTCGATAGCAATCGCAACCTGACCGCCAAAAATGGAAGCGGCTTGAATATCCACTTTGTGGAGATCCTCCCCCCACAAGCTTAGCAATCCAATGGTTTGCTTTTCGACTATTAATGGCACCAGGATGCAACGCGTATCTTGTGTCAACAATAATGAATCCGCAAGTTTTTTAAGCAAGGGTATAAATGCCTTGGGGGCGATCTGCTTCAAGATCCTCTCTGGGTCATCGATAAATTGGGCTTGTTGTTCATTAACGATCTTCCTGAATAATGGAAGAATGTCGATCGGCGTTGACAGATCATTCATGCCAAATCCACTCACCTTTTCGACGAATGAAACGATCTTGGGTTGAACCGAAGAATAGGTGAGAGACAGGCTCTCCTCTTCTAGGCTACGGAGCGCGACCAGGCTGTGAATGTGTAAAAGTTCAAGCTCCACACCCATGGTAGCCATGATGTTCTTGGAATCCACGCCGCTCTTAAACGCGGTGGCGACCCGGCTCAAAGTCTCGATCAACGCGTTGGCGTGAGTGAGTTGGCCCGACTGGATCCTTTCCAATTCTAGAGACTGGATCTTAGCCATGGCGGTCGAAATTTGAATGGCGGCGTACTCACACATCGCACGGATGTCTTCTGTAAAATCCTCGATATTTTCGTAGCCGATCACAATGGCGCCCAATTTTATGTTTTCAGCGGCCAGGGGTAGGCAAAAAAGTGTCTTTTCCTGGTAAAACGTAAGGAATTTGGGGTCCATCACTGAGGTCTGGGTGATATCCGCGATCAGGGTAGATTGGTTGGCGTTGAGAATGTGACGGGTAATGGTTTGATCACCGGGAATGGATTTGCCTTGAAGGTATTGTTTACGGTGTTTGCCTGTTGCGGCCCATCCGGTAACGATCTCGTGCTCATCATCCCAGCGAGAAATGTAAACGTTGTTTCCTTCAGAGAGTTGCATTAATTTTTCGGGTAAAACCTCAAGAATTTCATCCCGTGACGAGGCTTCAAGCACCTGGTGGGTGAGATCATTGATCAGCCGCAGTTTTTGGCTCAACTTGGTGGACGCGTCATACAGCCGTGCGTTTCGGATGGCGAGACCTGCCTCGGTGGCGAAGATCTGCATGACAGACAACTGGAATTTATTATAGAAGCCGGCAATATCGCTGTCACAATTGAGAAAACCGATAACCGTGTCTTCAATGATGATCGGTGACGCGATGTGAGATTTGATCCATTCAGATTCTTCCAGGGCTTGCCAGTCTTGTTCGAGGTGCGCATTATAGGTGAGAACAGGTTGCTTGTTGTCCACCATTTTTTGAAAATTGGCAATCTCCCGGATGTCAAACACCTTGGAGGCGATCACCTTTTCCGTCCCTAAAAGGTCATACCCCCTTGAGCGGACAACCCTGGCTTTATTACCCGTAAGAAGCACGATGTTGGCGGTCTTGTAAGCCAGCACTCTGCCAAGATTTTCAAGGATCCGATCAAGTACAATGTCAAGTTGCAGGCTGCTGTTTAAGGCAAGCGATACATCAGATAGCGCCGCGGCCAAACCCCTTTGCTCCTCGTCAATCTCGATCGGAACAACCTTGTTTTTTTCAATAGCCGCACGTGTAATTGGGTTCGTTTTGTTCAAGAACCATCTCCAATCACTAATCACCAACCGGATAAAATTGTGTCAATACAATTAATGAGTAGCAGACAAGTTACCACTGCTAAAAACTATTATACGAAGCCTTGCAAGATTCGTGCAAGTTTATTTGTTCGATTTTCACAAATGAATCACCGCCGCTCGCAGAATGCCCATTTTGTATAAAGTGGATTTCCAAAACTATTGATAAATCCTCCCAGATTATGTAAAATAAGAGAGTCAGATGCTCGGGTGCCCCCCTCACCCGGGCATTTGACATTTAAAGGTGTCTGTTGTTTTAATTACCCCAGAATAATCAAGACACCTGCGACAAGCAGCGTGGTGGAGGAATAATGCTCAAACGATTTCGTGGGTTGAGGGTCATAGGTCTATTGCTTAAAATAATCGGTGGCTTGGAGTTGTTGGTGGGTCTTGTATGTCTTATCTTGCTACCCTTGATTTTTTCAGACGCGAATGGTGCACTGGCTCAATTTGGAATCCAGAACCTGCTCCCCGGCGCCAGCCTGGCTATCGGAGTGGCATCAGGTCTGCTCGTTTTTTTGATCGGGATCGTCTGCGGCTTATTGACCTTTGCGGCTGGCTCTCTTTTTAATGTGTTCATTGCCATCGAAGAAAACACTCGCGCTACGGTCATTTTGCTGCAGGCGCAAAAACAATAGATAAACCCGGAAGAAAACAGGGGTTGTGTTATGATAACCATGAAATCGACTGGTGGTGCCAATCGAAATTCCTGTCTACTTTTCAACCTAAACTATTCAAAAATAAAAAAAAAACAAGACCCAATGGTCTTGTTTTTTTCTGGCGGGGAGGGAGGGATTCGAACCCTCGGTCGAGTTTAAAGCCCGACAATCACTTAGCAGGCGATCCCGTTCGGCCACTCCGGCACCTCCCCGGGTATTCAATTGTTTATGCGGCAGATCTGGCGGAAGGGGAGGGATTCGAACCCACGTTGGCTTTCACCAAACCTGTTTTCAAGACAGGCGCCTTAAACCACTCGGCCACCCTTCCATTTGTCTGCAGGAAAAGAAATTTTATCATGATTGACCATGACGTACAAGACAACGACGCGCCTCATGCTTCATTTCACATGGATTTAGTGGAAAAAATTTCCACCACGTCTCCAGCATCGCGAATCAAGGCATCAGCGGGAGAACGCAACAACGTCCAGACCACCCAGAGGTCCCCCACTGACCCGCTGGTGTTGAAAACGAAAACCCACAACCAGACCGCTGCCCAGGCTGGGTTCGTAACCAACAATCCAACCACCGCGAGAATGGAGATACCAACGAGTGGAGCCAGCGCTGTAACCAGGTAATTTGGTTTAGGCAGATACCATTCCGGCGCAGCGGCGAAGGCGTAAAAACCTTTGAAACCATATCGAGGGCTTTCCTTGGTGAAGAATCTAAAAAAGAGGCCGTGTATTGCCTCATGCAACAATAAAGTAATCGCGGTGATCCCGAGCAAGACGACCACGAAGATCAACGCGTCAACGATTCGGTTGATCGAAAAAGAGATCGAAGATTGCGCCTGGGGATGAACAAGTTTGGCTAAGCGTGAAAAAACCGCCCAAGCCGTGATCAACAACCCCAACGACCAGAAATTTAGTTTGATGATTACTTTTTTATCCCGAATGTCCAGCCAGTGGATGGGGATGAACCCTGGCGGCAGTCTACGAAGTGGATTATGTCGCATAAAAAAATTATATCCTGCCACGGGTATAATTTTTATAATACCTCAAGGAGGAATTCATGAGATCAAGACGCGCGTTATTATATGTTCCTGGCAACGACCTCAATAAGATAACCAAGGCAGCTGGCTTGGGTGTGGATGGAGTGATCCTCGATCTGGAGGATGGCGTGGCCATCAACCGAAAGGACGAGGCGCGCGAGGTGATAGTTAAGGTTTTACGCGATCTCAATTTTGGCCGTTCAGAGAAACTGGTGCGTATCAACGCCCTTTCCACGGGTCGGGCAGAAGCAGACCTGCGTGCGGTGCTGCCTGGCAGACCTGATACCGTTGTGGTTCCAAAAGTTGATTCCGCAGAAACACTGATCGAGATCGACCGAATCATCACTACCCTTGAATCGGAGAATCATATCCCTGTGGGTGAAATTTCGACTATGGCGTTGATCGAGAGTGGCCTGGCGTTTATAAACCTCACTTTGATCTGCCATTCAAGCCAACGCTTGACGGGTTTGATTCTGGGTGCTGAAGACTTGGCGGCGAACGTGGGCATGACTCGTACCCCGATTGGGCAAGAATTGCTCTACGCGCGGAGCGCCATGGTGATGCACGCGGCCGCATTTGGGCTCCAAGCCATTGACATGGTTCAAACCGATTTCAAAAATCTCGAAATGCTTCAAACCGAATCCCACCAAGCCGCGGAATTGGGTTTTTCTGGCAAACAGATCATTCATCCAGCACAGGTTGAAACGGTGCATCAAGAATTTACCCCCTCCCCTGCGGCTATCGAAAAAGCGTTGAAAGTGATAACCGGCGCTCAAACGGCGCAAGAGAGCGGAAAAGGTGCCTACAGTTTGGATGGGGAAATGGTGGATATGCCGGTTGTCAAAAAAGCCGAGTCGACACTCGCGCAAGCCAGGGCTGCGGGGTTGCTCGATTAGCCAGGATTTTGCATGGCAAGCCAACCCAGATAAATGCCTACCAGGCAGGCGAGCAATATCAAAAACCCAAACAGGATCAACCGCCGCACCCTGGTCTTGGCAGGTAGAATTTTTTGGATCATCGGGATTTGAACGGCGATCATGCTTAGATTGTCCGTTGCACCCCGCAAGTAGGCTAACTGTTTCAACCCATCCAGAGCGGGTTGGATAGGAGTTCCGGCAAAAAGATTTACGAGTTCTTTTGGGTCAACCAGGTCTGAAATCCCGTCACTACACAAGAATACAATATCCCCCGGGGCTAGTAGTAAGCCTTGCATATTTTGGTCCACGTCTTGGCTCAATCGCAGGCGGGTATCTACCTCCGGTGGACTCTGACTACCGAGAAATCGCTTAATCACATGCGCGTTGGGATGGTTTTTAAATTCCGCTTTTGTGACCATGCCGGCTTCAAAGGCATCTTGAAGCCAGGTGTGGTCAGTGGAAATTTGTAGGGCTTGCCCGTCACGCAAGAGGTAAATTCTCGAGTCACCAACTGTGGCGCTAAACAAGCGGTCTCCTATCATCCAGGCAACAGCCGCGGTTGTGGCCATACCGCGTAATTCTTGATTATCTATCGCAGCCTGAAAAATCGATTCGCTGGCAGATTGGATCGCCATGGTTATCTGGGCTAAAGGCGCGGTGCCATCTGAGGCTTCAATAATCTGAGTGATCTTTTTGACCGCCATTTGAGATGCGATCTCGCCGCCCTGGTTGCCGCCGACACCATCACATAAGACGCACAATAACGACGCGGGGATAAACGCCGATTCCCCGGAGAATGCCGTAACAGCCAACGAATCTTCGTTATGACCTCGGACCAAGCCCGGATCACTTAGAAGCGCGAAAGGCAGATGCGAATGATGGGCGGGTTTCATTCCTGACCTGTTAGGGGCTCCACCTTAATCGTTTTTTGTTGCGCGCCATGAATCTCGAAACGGTACGCAACCTTGCCAAATTGGATCACATCTCCATGATCCAGACGGGCGCCATAATGTGAAACCGGCGTGTAATTTAACCATGTACCAGATCCTGACCCGATATCGAAAATCTTAAATTGTTGCTGATCATCGCTTTCAATTCGAGCGTGCAATGGACTGATCAGGGGAGAGTCTAGAAAAACATGCACTTTTTTTATATCACTGCCGAAGGTAAGTTCTCGATTACCAATCGCGATCTCGGCCGGGAAATTTTCTCGCACGGCGGGAGATGAAACGAAGATTAATCGGGCGGGAGCCAGCCCTATTCCGGACAAATGTGGCCAGGCTTCATTTCGTTCCTTGCGAGCCAAGGGAGTAATCGTCTCATTTTCGATGTGCAAGGGCTGAGTTACTGGATCTTCTTGTGATCGGATGAGAATCTGCCTGGTTCTACGGTTGACTCGCATCGTTCGAATCGCCAGCAAAACCAACAAAACTCCGGCGAGCACGATCACGAAAAACAAGGCAATCACCTGGATCGAAAACCGTGACACGATCTTCCCAACCCAGGTTAACGGTTTAGGCAGCACCACCACCTCAACCGCCAATTCCGTGGTTTCAACGATCATACCGGCTTCGTCTTGAATCGTCACGCTCATCAGGTGAGTTCCACTTTCAGTCAGGCTGGTGATGTCCCATTCAAAGGTTTCGAAAGGGGTTGAGGTGTTTTCGTCAGCCAAATGGTTGTCGATAAATAAACGACTGTAAACCAGTTGCCGTTCCAATCCGTCTGGAAATTCCACCAGTATCTCAACTGGAACCGAGTTGGGATAGAGGACAGAATCCTTTTTGCGAGGCGTGTCCGTCCACTGCCGCTCGATAGTCGTGGGCGGGTCAAGAAAAATCGGGTTGGGCGGCTTGACATTGATCGAAAAAGAGATTGGCTCTGATTCGAGCAAGCTGCCGCCATCGTTGACATTCACGGCGAATGTATAATCGCCGCTTTGCTTAATAAGTGAGCGATACGATGCCTTGTAAATGTAAGTAAGCGGATCCAGGAGAGATTCGAGATTCGGTAGATCTTTCTCGCCCGTGAACACCAGGAAGATGCCATTGCTGGTTTCAGCTGCTTCGCGAAGTGAGGTGGCATTGGGCTCGTCATTGTAGGATTCAGGGCCAACCAACCAAATAAATAACCGCGTTTTTGACAGCTCAGCCCTCGAAAGGATTTCTTTTAAACTGGCCAATTCTGGTTCCGTTGGCAGGGGGGTGATGTAAAGTATGGCCGCGTTTTGCTGGTTGTTTTTACCTTGCGTAGATGCCATGTCAACGGCAGAGGAAAGGCTAGCCAGACTGGGTTTTAATCTCTTAAGATCTGGTTGATACTCATTCATAACCTTTAACCACTCATCCGGTTGTTGCACATCAACCGCTACTGTTCCGGTGTTTGTAACCAGGCTGAATGTGTCCATGGTGACAGCCGGTTCTGATTCTGCCCAATCGAGCAGCGCGTTTTTCACTTTATCGATCCTCGAGACCTGGGCAAACCGGTTTGCCAGAGTGGGACCTTCGTTTACCGCCACGATCAATCTGACACCAGGTTCAAGCAATTCAAGCGTGTCGGGGGCGATTACCTGGTCGTTTTCTCGCAATTGAACATCTTCCAGGGTCAATCCTTTGAGAAAGGCTCCCTGCGAATCAAATACTCTGAAGTGGGCTACGAGATTAGGCCAGGTTGATAGGTCAGGCGTAATTACCTCGACCTGGTTTTGAAATTGGGCTTGAACCTGAGTAATGAAAACCAAAGAAAAGAGGATGGTCAAAACAGCGACCAGTCTCGATTTATTAAACAACTCCGTGGAAGTATTATGCAGATTTCTTTTCATGCCTTTTATTGTAAGTTAAAAAAAGGCGATTCAGAACCATTTAATTTCTTTACTCCCATTCGATCGTGGCGGGCGGCTTGCTGGTGATGTCATAAACTACACGGTTCACACCCTTGACCTCGTTAATGATCCGGTTTGAAACCCGTGCCAGCAAATGGGATGGAATTTGAGCCCAATCCGCTGTCATGAAATCTTCAGTAGTCACAGCCCTCAACGCCACGACCTCCTGGTAAGTGCGCTGGTCACCCATCACACCCACAGATCGAACCGGAAGCAGCACCGCGAAAGCTTGCGAAATCAAGTCTTTTCCCTCAGCGGCTTTCTGATTGATCAAACCAAGCTCGGTCAATTCGGAAATAAAGATATCATCGGCGTTTTGCAAACATTCAATGCGTTCGGGGGTTATCTTGCCCAAACACCGCACGGCGAGACCTGGCCCGGGGAAGGGTTGGCGCCATACCAATTCAGCGGGCAACCCAAGGCTCTCTCCGACATGCCTCACTTCATCTTTGAATAGATATCGCAAGGGTTCAACCAGTTTAAACCGCATTTTTTCTGGCAACCCTCCCACATTATGATGCGTCTTTATTCGTTCCGCTTTTTGCCGATCTGGGGCTGAAGACTCGACCACATCGGGATAAATAGTGCCTTGAACGAGGAATTCCGGGCTTTTTACTTTCGTGGCTTGTTCTTCGAATAAATGGATAAACAATCCCCCAATGATCTTGCGTTTCTTTTCTGGCTCACTAACACCTTCAAGCGCGCTGAAAAAATCGTTTTTTGCGCGGATTGTGTGCAGGTTCATGCCGATGTGTTTTGAAAAAGCAGTCTCCACTTGTTGGGCTTCATTCTTACGCAATAACCCGGTGTCGACGAACACGGCATCCAGGTTGGCGCCGATGGCGCGGAAGACCAGGGCGGTGGCCACACTCGAATCCACACCCCCGCTCACCGCGGAAATCACCCGGTGATCACCAACTTGTTCCCTAATTTCGTGTACCGCTTTTTGGATGATATTTTGCGGGGTCCAACTTGGGGTGACTGCGCAGATTTTGAGCACGAAGTTTTCTAGCAGCTTCTTCCCCAACGGGGTGTGTCTTACTTCGGGGTGAAATTGGACACCATAATAATTTTTCGCCCTGTCTGCCATGGCGCAAATCGGAGTGTTGGAAGATTCTGCCAAAGGAATAAACCCATCCGGCAAAACAGTGCTTTGGTCGCCATGCGACATCCACACGGTCATGGTTGAGGCAGGGAATAAGAGGTTGTCACGAACAACTTGAAGTTCAGCCACCCCGTATTCGCGCATTGTTGATGGCGTCACTTTACCGCCCAGGTGGTTGGTCAAAAGGTGCATCCCGTAACATATTCCAAGGATAGGCAAGCCGCTCTCAATAATGAAATTGGGCAATGTTGGCGCGTCATCCGCGTAGACGGAATTCGGTCCGCCAGAGAGGATGAACCCTTTGGGGTCACAAGCCAACATGGATGCGGCGGGGGTATCCCACGGATGAATTTCGCAAAAGACGTTCATCTCCCGCACCCGGCGGGCGATCAACTGGGTGTATTGGGAACCAAAATCAAGAATGACGATCGCGTCAGCGCACACAGGGTTAACCTCAATCGCCAAAGATGATTTGTCCATCATCCAGGCTGGTAATCTGGACGAGGGAGATAATGGGCACATTAAGATAGGTTAAGGATGCCCGCCCACCCTCGAATGTTTTCTCGATCAAGGTCGCGATCCCGCAGATACTTGCACCTGCGGCCTGGGTTAGTCGCACCAAACCCTGGATGGTTGCGCCTGTGGCCAAAAAATCGTCCACGATTAGCACATTTTCATTTGACTTAAGAAATTCCGGAGAAACGATCAATTCCACCATATGTCCCTTGGTGTGGGAGGGAGCGATGGTCAAGTAGACGGTATCTGGCATGGTGATGGGGCGTGATTTTCGGGCATAAACCACCGGCACTTTCAGGTGTTTGGCAGCCATCAGCGCTGGAGCGATGCCTGATATTTCAGCGGTCAAGATTCGTGTGACCCCTACGCCCTGGAATTGGCGGGCAATGGAAGCGCCGCATTGGTCCATCAACTCAGGGTCGACTTGGTGGTTGATTAGACCATCTACTTTTAAGATGCCGCCCCCCAGGTTTTTGCCTTCAGCCAAGATTCTTTTTTTAAGTTCTTCCATATTTTCCTCCGGACAAAGTTGTATAGACATTTTACCTAAAAAGGATTGGGGACTGCGTTTTTTAAACTTAAAAAAACTCAACCCAGGTCACCCTGGAAATTAGTCTTTCGCTGAAAAAACAGAGGATTGGGTGTGTTAGAATAAAAAAATGAATGTTCCTGAGATCGTGCTCGCGTCGAACTCGCCGCGTCGAAAAGAATTGCTCGACTTGACGAAATTGCCTTTTTTCTGCCAACCAGCAGATATTGACGAGACGCCAAAACCCGGCGAATCTCCGCAGGATTATGTTAGTCGTCTGGCGGAACACAAAGCCGAGGCTTCGGCAAATTTCGCGCCATTTAATGGTCTCGTCCTGGCTGCCGACACCACCGTCGCGGACGGACAAGAATTAATGGGAAAACCCAAAGACATTGATGATGCCCGCCGCATGCTGCGTCAACTCCGTGGGCGTACACATCAGGTGTACACCGCCATCGTGGTTTATAACCCTTCACGAGGCATCAAGCATAGCGCCTTGTGCAGCACAGATGTTCATATGCGAAAATATTCTGATGAAGAAATGAATGATTATCTGGCCACTGGCGACGCGATGGACAAAGCCGGGGCTTACGCGATTCAGCATCCGGTTTTCAGACCCGTGGTGAAATTCTCTGGTTGTTTCGCGAGCGTCATGGGCTTGCCACTATGCCATTTTGAGAGGATCCTTCGAAAAATGGGTTTCGGCGACCGCAAGGAAATCCCCTACGTCTGCCAGGAGCAAAACTCTTATTCCTGCCCGATCTATAAACATGTGTTAAATGGTGAAAATGTGGGCTGACCCGGGCCTAAACCGGGAGGACAAATGAAAAAACTTCACATCCTGATCTTGATCCTTTTCTTGCTTTCGGCGTGCACAAGCAATGGCAAAACCACTATGACACCTGGGGCAGATGGCTTACCAACCCCCGTGGTTTCAACTACTCGGGTTCCCGAGGTTGCCGAAACCTTAAACACATACTTCGACAAGTGGAATTCCGGTGAATATGCCGAAATTTACGCAATGCTGTCTCAAACAAGCCGCGACGCGATCACGGAAGAAGAGTTTGTTCAGATTTATTCCGATACCACCGAAGCGTTGACCTTGGAACGGTTGGAAGGCGGCATCATTTCCACGCTGATCAACCCCGCTTCTGCCATGGTCGGCTACCAGGTGAATTACTTTACACACCTTTTTGGCGAATTCCAAAGAACAATGGAAATGCACCTGGTGATCGAATCTAACGCCTGGAAAATTCAATGGGCTGAGGGGTTGATCCTCCCTGAGCTCACCGGCGGAAACAGACTGGTGAAAAACCTCACTGCTCCATCACGAGGCGACATCAACGACCGTTTTGGCAACACCCTCGTGACTCAAACCCAGGCGGTTGCTCTGGGTGTCATACCCAGCCAACTTTCATTTGATTTTGAACCCGTCTTATTGGATACACTTTCCGCTGCCTTGAATCAACCCAAAAATATTATTAAAGCGACATATCGCAACTCCTCGGAATGGTACGTGCCGATCGGAGAGATCTCGCAAGCCGGATATGAAGATCGGGCGACCACGCTGGACGCGCTCGGAGGTTTGGTGACGAACCCTTACACCTCCCGCTATTACTACTATGGCGGTGTCGCTCCGCAATTACTGGGGTACACCCGTTCCATCTTCCCGGAAGAGTTGACTGATTACCTCCGCAAGGGGTACGCGCGCGACGCGAAGATCGGGGCAAGTGGTCTGGAACAGTGGGGAGAGGATTACCTGGCGGGCAGCCCTGCCGCCGATCTGTTTGTGGTTAAGCCGGACGGCACCTATGAGACTCAATTGGCCTCTACGGATCCCAAAGCGGCAGACACGATCTACACCACCATTGACCGCGATTTTCAATTGCTCGTGCAAAAAGCGCTGCTCGGGTTCAATGGGGCGATCGTTGTGATGGAAGTGGATACTGGCAGGGTGATCGCAATGGCATCCTCGCCGGCATTTGACGCTAATGTGATGAATCAGGATAACTATAATTTTGACTATGGTTACAACGCCATCGTCTCGGACGCTGAGGCCGCTCCTCTTTGGAACCGGGTAACGCAATCTGCTTACCCTTTGGGTTCGGTGTTCAAACTTGTCACCGCAGCTGCAGCGCTTGAATCGGGTTTATATCAACCCACAAGCACCTACGAGTGCACACACCAATACACGGAACTGCCCGGGTTTGTCGGCGATGACTGGACGCTCGAAAAAGGTCTGGAGCCCTCAGGGAACTTGACTCTGCTTGAAGGACTTATGCGCTCGTGCAACCCGTGGTTTTACCATCTTGGCCTTGACCTATATCGACAAAAAGGAGCTACTTACCTTTCTGACATGGCCCGGGGATTTGGCCTGGGTGAAGATACGGGTATCGGTGTACTTCTTGAAGATGGCGGAAGGATCAGCGATCCAGCCGATGAAGGCTCCGCGGTTCAAATGGGCATCGGGCAAGGTGACATGCTCGTCACCCCGATCCAGGTAGTGGATTTTATCGCGGCGATCGCCAATGGCGGCACATTGTATCAGCCCCAGGTCATTGAGAAGATAGTCGGTATTGATGGAACCGTAACCCAGGCATTCACACCCATCGCGCGGGGCACACTACCGGTAAGCGATGAAACCCTGGCTGCCCTAACCGAAGGTATGCGCATGGTGATCGAAGAAGAACGCGGAACGGCTCACGCTACTTTCTTGGGAATGCAAACCCCCATCTATGGAAAAACCGGCACAGCCACAACTTCAATCATTGACCCTCACTCGTGGTTTGCCGGCTTCACGGATGCCAATCGCACTGATAAACCAGATATTGCGATCGCGGTGATCGCGGAGAATGCCGGTGATGGTTCGAGATTCGCTGCCAATATTTTTAAGCGCGTGATCCAGGCGTACTTCCTGGGTGAAGTGCAAACGCTCTATCCGTGGGAAAAAGAGATTTACCTGACTATCACTCCCACCGAAGAAGAATCGGCAACCCCGCAGCCATGATCCCTGATACGATCCCTGGCGTGGTGACCAGGTATCAATCTGGTTTTTTCACAGTGAAAACTGCCCAAGGGTTGGTAACTTGCAGCTTGCGGGGAAGGTTGAAACGCCGAACTATTCAAGGGGACATCATTAGTATCGGTGACCAGGTGCGGGTCAGTTTACAAACAGATGGCTCTGGCGCGATCGAATTGATCGAGCCCAGAAATAGTGAATTGGTTCGGCTGGATCCCACCCCGAAAGGGGACTTCCGTCAGATCTTACTTTCGAACCCTGACCAGGTGGTGGCAGTCTTTGCCTGCACGCAACCCGAACCGCACTTGCGCATGTTGGATCGGTTTCTGGTAATCGCTGAAAAGCAAAGACTTTCAGCAATCATCGTTGCTAATAAGGTGGATCTTGTCGGTCTGAAGGAAGCAAAAAAGATTTTCGAGGATTACCCCTCTCTGGGCTATCCAGTCATTTACACTTCCGCGAAAAAGGAAATTGGACTGAAAGAATTTAAAAAATGCTTAACCGGTAAAATATCGGCCCTGGCTGGTCCATCGGGAGTCGGTAAATCCAGTCTGTTAAACGCCATCCAGCCCGGCCTGGGACTGGCAGTGCGCGAGATCGGCGCGCGAAATGAAAGAGGCCGGCACACCACTGTGGTGCGTGAGATGTTCCCGGTTGAAGGGGGCGGTTATGTGGCGGATTTACCTGGCCTGAGGAAACTTTCGTTGTGGGATGTTGAACCCGAGGAATTGGACGGTTATTTCCCTGAAATTCGTGGTTTGGTGTCACAATGCCAGTTCAACGATTGCAGCCATTTCGATGAGCCCGGCTGCGCGATCACTCAGGCTGTCGAAGGCGGTCAGATTTCGGCAGAACGCTACGAATCTTACGTGCGCTTGAGGTTGGGGGATGCCTAATCCATAAGGTTGTAGATAAAAAAAACATCAATACTTTTGTATTAAAAAGAAAAAAGTTGTTATAATAATTGATGCTTTACTGCCGATTTCATCACAGTAGAACAATAATGTTAAGTTCTGAGGATTTCCGAAGATGAAACGTACTGTGAGCAGATCCAAGCAATTCATGGGTTTCCTGTACGGTCTTGCCGCGGGGTTGGCCTTCGCGGTTTTTGCGTGGGGGATTGATGCCATCAAGTTGACGGCTGCCCACGGCGCCTACTCCTTTGTAAAGTTTATTCCAGGGCTATTCATTTGCACGCTCTCCGGCGCTTTGGTGGGTTGGTTAACGGCGCTGGTTGAAAAACCATTGCTAGGAATTGTGTTGTGGATTTCTAATGCGCTGCTCTATTCTTGGCTAGTATTCTGGTTGCCTATTCGATCAGCCCCGGCGATCATCAAAATCTTTGATACGATCTTGGGTGAATACCTTCAATATCCATTTTACAAATCTCTAAATCAAACCTTGTGGTTTGGCTTTGCCACCATCGCACTTGTCGCCTTCATCTTCGGCCTGCTGGAAAATATACTCATCGACCAGGCGATTTTTTCAACTGGAAATGTTGTTAAGGCCGTTCCTTTGATCATGGTGGCATTAGCCTTCAGCCTCGTCGGAAGCTCTTCTGATTCTTTATTAAACAAAAACTTGCGCGAACCGCTGATCACTGTAGACCGCCTGATCGATTTTGCCGTTGAAAATATAGACTCTGAGGTGGATCCTGAAGTGGCGCGAGCCATGCACCTTGGTTCAGTAAAAACCATCAAACATTTACTGCCGCTTGAGAGAACCTTGATCTTGAGTAACTTTGATGAAGCTATCGGCCAGGTCGATGTGCTGGTAAATTTTTATGGAAAATGGGTCAAATGCACCACGATCTACAACCAGGTGACCTTCTGTAAGCAGTTCATGTATAATGTTCAGGATATGGTCTCATACGTTGATACCCACCCCAGAGTAAGTATGAGGGGTGGTTTTTAAATTTTATGAAGCGAGAGTTTAAAAATTGGGTCAGTGTTTAGAGTCAATTATTTATGGTACACTAATCATTACCGATTTTTTTATCTCTTAAAAAAACTACATCTATACCATTGATGAAGGAACTGTTAATGACCGATCAATTGTTAAATGTCCGTGATTTAGAGACACAGTTTAAAACCCCCGAAGGAATCGTGCATGCAGTCAACGGCGTTTCGTTTACCTTGTCAGAAGGTGAAACGCTGGGTGTCGTGGGAGAAAGCGGTTGCGGAAAAAGCGTAACCATGCTCTCCTGCCTGCGGCTGATCCCGTCTCCTCCTGGTAAGATCGTTGCCGGAGAAGCGTTCTTTAGAGGGCAAGACCTGCTCAAAATGGATAACGAGGAGATTCGCCACGTCCGTGGCGGTCAGATCGGAATGGTTTTCCAAGACCCGATGACCTCCTTGAATCCGGTGTTGACCATTGGAAAACAATTAGCCGAACCCCTCATGTTGCACACCAACATGAACGCGGAACAAGCGCGAAAACGCTCTGTCGAATTGTTAGGTCTGGTTGGCATCCCGAACGCTGAAGACCGATTAAAAGATTATCCTCACCAATATTCTGGCGGCATGCGCCAACGCGTCATGATAGCCATGGCGTTAGCCTGCAACCCCCAGATCTTGATCGCCGATGAGCCCACCACTGCGCTGGATGTTACCATCCAGGCTCAGATCGTTGAGTTAGTGCAACGGCTGCGCGACGAACTCGGCATGGCGATCATTTGGATCACCCATGACTTGGGCGTGGTCGCGAGTATCGCTCACCGAGTGGCGGTAATGTACGGTGGCTATATCATTGAAGAGTCCCCTGTCAAAGAGCTGTATGCCAATCCCCGACACCCCTACACACTTGGATTATTGGGCAGCCTGCCGCAGATCAACGAAGAAGTTCACAAACGACTTTACTCTATCGAAGGTATGCCCCCGGTGCTTTACAGTAAACCGAGATCCTGCCCATTCTCTCCAAGGTGCGCATGGGTCACCGATCGTTGCCTGGTCGAAAATCCTCCTCTCGAAGAAATCGCCCCTGGCCATAAAGTGGCTTGCTGGGTAAACACTCAAAGCGGGAGTAAAAAATAATGACGATCGAAAACAAAGTCCTCTTAAAAGTTGAAGATTTGGTGATGCATTTTCCCATTTACCGTGGGGTGTTCAGCCGCAAGGTTGGCGCCGTACACGCCGTGGATGGTATTTCTTTCGACATCAAAAAAGGTGAAACCCTGGGCTTGGTTGGTGAATCAGGCTGTGGCAAATCCACAACCGGACGCACCATCCTGCGATTGTACAAACCCACTTCCGGAAAAGTATTCTTTCAGGATAAAGAGATCACCGCGCTCAAGCCCGAAGCCATGCGCTTGATGCGCCGCGAAATGCAGATGATCTTTCAAGACCCGTATGCCAGTTTGAATCCGCGTATGACCGTGCGTGATATTGTGGGCGAACCCTTGATGGCGTTCGGCGAAGCCACAGGCAAAGAAATTGACAGCCGGGTTAAAGAACTGCTTGATCTGGTTAAATTAAACCCGGATTTCATCGGTCGTTATCCGCACGAGTTTTCAGGCGGCCAACGGCAGCGTATTGGTATTGCCAGAGCGTTGGCCATAAACCCCTCATTGATCATTTGCGACGAACCCATCTCCGCGCTGGATGTTTCCATCCAGGCACAGGTGGTCAACCTGCTTGAAGACCTGCAAAAAGAACTCAACCTGACATACTTGTTTATCGCTCACGACCTCTCAATGGTGCGCCACATCAGCAACCGGGTGGCGGTAATGTACCTGGGCATCATTGTTGAATTGGCGGATCGCAACACGCTTTACAAGAATCCGCTACATCCTTATACCCAAGCCCTGCTGTCGGCAATTCCGGTGGCAGACCCAGTCTATTTTGAGACGCACAAACGCACCATCATGGAAGGTGATGTACCTTCACCTGTTAACCCCCCTTCAGGATGCCGCTTCCGCACAAGATGCCCTATCGCGGACGCGTTCTGCGCGGAAAAGAAACCAGAATTCCGCGAGATCGAACCAGACCACTTTGTGGCCTGTCACAAGGTTTAATTCACAATCCCTTTAAAGGAGGTGAACCCAGACCCTAACTGTTGTAGAAATAAGGCGTTCCACAATATTTTTTGTATCTCTCAAGGAGGAGAAAAAATGCGCAAGTTGTATGTTTTGCTCGGTTTGTTCATGGTATTCAGCCTTGTGCTCGGGGCCTGCACCGCTACCCCGACCACCGCACCCGTTGGTGACGAACCCGTTGTGGCTGAACCCACTGAAGTAGTCGTCGAAGAAGTTTCCTTGAACCCCTACTTGGGCTCAAACAAACTCGATGGCAATGGTATCCCCACGACCTTCTTCCAGGATGTCCATATCCGCAAAGCATTTGGTTACTGCTTTGACTGGGCAACCGTTGTAGATGAAGTCTACATGGGCGAAGCCGTTCAAGCCAAGACACTTGCACTGCCTGGCATGCCCGGTTACCAAGCCGATTCCGACTTCTACACCCTGGATCTGGAAAAATGCGCCGAAGAATTCAAGCTGGCTGACGTCGATATGGACGGAATCCCGGCCGGTGAAGATACCGACGACGTTTGGTCTGTTGGTTTCCGCCTCCAGATGCTTTACAACACTGGCAACACCACCCGCCAGATCATGGCCGAAATTCTCCAAGCCAACCTCGCCGAAGTTAACGAACTCTTCTCCGTCGAAGTCCTTGGTCTGCCCTGGCCTGCCTATCTGACCGCCCAGCGCGCTCACAAAATCCCCATCATGACCGGTGGCTGGCACGAAGACATCCACGATCCCCATAACTGGTATCAGCCTTACACCGTGGGTGCCTATGGCTCCCGCCAGGCTCTGCCCGACGAATTGAAAGCCCAGTTCAAAGTTTTGTTGGACAAGGGTGTTGCTCTGACCGAAGATGCCGCCCGCGCCGAAGTCTATTATGAATTCAACCAGTTGTACTTCGACCTGGTTCCCGGACTTCCCGTTGTGACCGCCACCTCCCACGCTTACGAACAGCGCTGGGTCGAAGGTCGCGTCTTCAACCCGATCTTCTCCAACATCATTTACTATCCCATCTCCAAGACCGATGCAGCTCCGGATCCCACCACCTTCAACATGGTGACGATCGCTGGTGGACCTGACACTCTCGATCCCGCGTTGGCTTATGACACCGCCTCTGGCGAAGTCATCCAAAACGTGTACGAGACCCTCGTGACCTACGATGGCGAAGAACCTTCCAAGTTCCTCCCCAAACTGGCCGAATCCTGGACAGTTTCTGAGGATGGCTTGACCTATGTCTTCACCCTCAAACAAGGTGTCAAGTTCCATGACGGTGCCGATCTGACCGCCTCTGATGTTGCTTACTCCTTCGCCCGTGGTCTGCTGCAGGGTGGATACATCTCCCCGCAGTTGCTCCTGGCTGAACCCTTCTACGGTGTTGGCAATGACGACATCACCATGATCGTTGATGGTGGCGCCTCCGCTGATGACCGCGAAGCCCTGCTCGCCGTCGACCCCGCTGTCCTCAAGGAAGCCTGCGAAAAAACCAAAGCCGCCATCGTGGCTGATGATGCCGCTGGCACCGTCACCATGACCCTTGCCACTCCTTGGGGCCCCTTCTTGGGCACCATCGCCAATAGCTGGGGTTCCATCCTGGATCAGGATTGGGTAGTTGCTAATGGTGGTTGGGATGGTTCCTGCGACACTTGGCAGAATTTCTATGCCATGACCGCCGCCGAGAATCCCCTCTCCAAGATCATGAACGGTACTGGCCCCTTCAAACTTGATTACTGGACCGAAGGCCAAGAAGTTTCCCTCGTCCGCAATGACGAATACTGGCAGGAACCTGCCAAGTTGGCACGTGTCTTGATCAAGGAAGTTGCCGAGTTCGGTACCCGCTTCTCCATGCTCCAGGCCGGTGACGCTGACGTCATCGTTGTTCCTCCCGAATATCGCACCCAGGTTGACCCGCTTGTTGGTGAGATCCTCGTTTACAACGAAGATACCCTTACCTTCGATGCACCCGCACCTGTCTGCGGCGTTGACACCACCAAACTTGGTGTTGAACGATTCGAGATCTGCACCACCCCGAGTGAGCAACCGTTGCGCCTGCGCCTTGGCCAACCTGGCATCACCCTGGATGTTATCCTCTTCAACTTCGGCATCGAGTAATTCGCTGAAGTAGAGTAACAACGGAAAAATGCGGGGGTCTGAAAAGACCCCCGCATACCCCAACCGGGTTTTTGCCCTGCGGAATGCGCTGGAACCCTTCCAGTTCATTCCGAATAGCAAAACTATTTTTGAGGTGTGTAGATGACCAATTACATTATCCGCCGATTGCTGCTAGTGCCAGTGCTCTTGTTTGGTGTGACAGTGATCATTTTTGGATTACTTCAATTCTTGGATCCAGTCGCCCGGTCTGCCCTGTATGTCCGCGACTTCCCCAAGAACGATAAGCAGATTCAAGGTATCATCATCAAATATGGTCTGGACAAACCCATTTATGTGCAATATTGGGTCTGGCTGGTCGGCAAGGTTGATAAAGTTTCAGGTGAACGCGAAGGTGGAGTCCTCTTCGGTGATTTTGGTTATTCCCGAACCGCTTCGCAGCCGGTGATCGATATCATCAAGGACCGTTTCCCCAATACACTCGATCTAACGATCTGGGCGGTTTTCCCGGTGCTTTCAGTGGGTATCTGGCTGGGGGTTAAAGCCGCTGTCCACCAAAATGGAGTGATTGATCAAGCCGCCCGAGTTTTTAGTATTGTCGGAACCTCCTTCCCGGTGTTTGTTTTTGGCTTGTTGATGTTGATGATTTTCTACGCAAAAATGAACTGGTTCCCGCCAGGAAAGATGTCTGACTGGGTTAGTTTGTTAATCAATTCTGGTGAGTTTGTAAGGTATACCAAACTCTTAACCATCGACGCGCTCCTGAACGGCCGCCTGGATGTTTTCTGGGATGCCTTGCGCCACATGATTCTGCCCATCCTCACCCTTTCTTATATTTCCTGGGCTACTTTCGTCCGTGTAACGCGCTCTTCGATGCTTGAAACTTTACGCATGGAATACGTGGTCACCGCGCGCGCAAAGGGACTTAAGGAAAAGGATGTGATCAATAAGCACGCCAAACCGAACGCCATGATCCCCATTACGACCCTGGCTGGTTTCCAGGTCATCTCCCTGCTGGGTGGCGTTGTGATTACCGAAACCGTGTTTAACTATCCCGGAATTGGCCAGGCAGCAGCTCAAGCCGCTCAAAACCTAGACGTGGTAACCGTGTTGGGATTCGCGATCTTCAACGGTTTGATCCTCATTCTTGCCAACCTGGTGGTTGATGTGATGTACGGCCTCATTGACCCGCGCGTTCGGTTATCTTAAAGGAGATCTTCATGACCGCAACCATACCAACTGGAGATAACAGTTTACTTAAAGAAACACTCGCGGAACGGAAGATCAGCAAGCTCGAACGCTTCCTTGGTCCAGAGAATTACCGCATCCTCAGGGGTTTGCTTAAAACCCCGGCTTCGATCATCGGTTTTATCTTGATCTTTGCTTTCATCTTGATCGCCATTTTTGCACCGGCGATTATCCCACCCGCATCAAACGATCATTATCGCATTCCTCGCGATGGTTTTTCATCTGAACCAAAGCCAATGGGAACCGAATGGATAAAGAACACCCCTGACTCCGTTCCAGGCTGGTATAAGCTTGTAACAGGCAAGGATGAATGGACGCACATTCTCGGAACCTCCCAAGGCCAATACGATATTTTCTATGGCATCATCTGGGGAGTTCGCACCGCTTTTAAAACCGGTTTTATCGTGGTGGTTGCCACTTTCTTGATCGGTGTGATTGTTGGCTCAGTCTCGGCGTATTATGGCGGAATTGTTGACAATATCATCATGCGGGTTGTGGATGTCTTTATGACGCTACCCTTCATCCTCGCAGCCCTCATCATGGCGGCTGTACTCACACCGGTGATCGGCAGAAGTCTGATACCGTCGATCATCGCGCTTATCTCCTTTGGCTGGATGGGATACGCGCGTATCGTCCGCGGAGACATTCTCTCGGTCAAAGAACGAGATTATGTGATGGCAGCCCGGGTCGTGGGTGTGAAAGACAGCCGTATTCTCTTTAAGCACATCCTTCCCAACGCCATCTTCCCGACACTGGTTTTGGCTTCACTAGGCATTGGAGACGTGGTGCTAGGCTTCGCGGCTCTTTCCTTCCTTGGAATCGGAACAGAAGTCGGTTACGCAGACTGGGGCCAGGTATTGAGTTTCGCCCGCAACTGGATCACCAGCCTGACTGATTATTGGTACATCGTGGTTTGGCCGGGCTTGATCCTGGTACTCTTCGTCATGGGCTGGAACCTGGTGGGTGATGCCATGAGAGATGTGCTTGATCCACGTATGCGCGGCAAATCATAATTAAGGTTTAGATAATGAAACTGACCTCATCACAGAGGTCAGTTTTTTATTTTAACAATGCTTTATAATCAACTTAATTAATTCGTCCTGTTTGCTATGCGAGGTCACATGTCTTCTCGGCCCACAAATTTGTTGAAATTGGTATCGATTGCAACCCTGTTGGGGTTGCTTTTGACTGCTTGCGGAAAATTTGGCAACAGCAATAATCCGCCCGCTGACGCGCTCATCCCTGAACCAACAGCGACGACAGCGCCTGCTGAACCAAAAAAGTTGGTGATCTGCCTGGGCGAGGAACCCCAATCTTTATTCCTTTACGCGCCATCCACCCGGGCAATGTGGAGTGTCCTTGAAGCGATATATGACGGCCCGATCGACACCCGAGATTTCGAATTGACGCCCGTGATCCTTGAAGATCTTCCGACGCTTGAAAATGGTGGGGTTACTTTGCTTACAGCCCCGGTTACCGCGGGAGACGTGGTAGCCAATACAGAAGGCGACCTGGTTGCCCTTGAAAAAGGAGTCAGGGTTTTCCCGGAGGGATGTACTTCCAATTCATGCGCTGTCGAATGGGATGGCGTTGCAGAGCTCAGTCTTGTGCAGATGTCGGCGTCTTTTAAATTGTTACCTAACCTTAAATGGTCCGATGGAACTGCGCTTATGGCAGCTGATTCTGTGTTCTCTTACGAGGTCAGCGCCAATCCCGCTTTGAATGTTGGGCAAGATTACCTTAAACGCACTTTTACATATCAAGCTATGGATGACCAGACCGTTCAGTGGACGGGGGTTCCCGGTTATTTGACCACCCAACCATCAAACTTTTTCTGGACCCCACAGCCGCGACACCATTTAGAATCGATCGCTGTTGAACAAATGACCACCGCAGATGCAAGTTCACGCCAACCTCTGGGTTGGGGGCCCTATCAGGTTGCCGAATGGGTCGCCGGCGACCATATCCGCATGATTAAGAACCCCAATTATTTTCGCGCCTCTGAAGGGTTACCGGCTTTTGATGAAGTCATCTACAAATTCATGCCCGCCATGCCTGAGGCTGATCTTTCACCCATGACCAACGGGCAATGCGATCTGATGGATACCTCCACGGGTCTTGAAGGTCAAATCCAGACTGTCCGCGAATTGGAACTGGCCGGATCGTTAAAATCGTATTTCGGTCAGGGCTTGTCTTGGGAATTGATCAACTTTGGTATTGTACCGGCTTCACATGATGATGTTTACAATCCCTGGCTGGATCGTGCTGACATATTTGGTGACCTGCGCGTTAGGCAGGCGTTTGCTTATTGCACCGATCGAGAAAAGATCATCCAGGATGTCTTGTTTAGTCAATCTCAGGTACCTGCCACATACCTGCCCCCCAATCATTCGCTCGCGGTGGATGGGCTGATGATCTTTCCCCACGACCCTGAAAAAGGCATCCAGTTGTTGGAAGAAGTAGGTTGGTTGGACTCGGATAACGATATCAATACTCCACGATCTGCAATGAACATCGCAACGGTTAATTACGATACCAAGCTATCGGTTAATTACATCTTGACTGATACTCCTCAACACCGCTTGATCGTGCCTATCGTCGTGGACTCTTTGCGGGAATGTGGAATTGAAGTCCTCCCGCAATATCTATCCTCCGCTGAGTTATTGGCAGCCGGCCCGGAGGGAATGTTATTTGGACGCAACTTTGACCTCGCCGAGCTTTCGTGGGCATCTGGACAGAACGCGCCGTGTTTCCTCTATGCCACCAGTGAGATCCCGACCGCGCAAAACGCCTGGCTCGGGACGAAGTACGCCGGCATCAACATCACTGGCTACTCAAATGAAGAATTTGACCTAGCCTGCGCGAATCTGCTCTCGGCTGGGCTGGATGCAGAAGCCATCCGGGCGAACAACCAGATCACCCAACAAAGGATCGCGGAAGACCTGCCCGTGCTGCCACTCTTCTACCAGGTGAAGGTCATGGTGTCGCGGATCGATCTGTGCGGTTTGGATCTGGATACCAGCTCACGCAGTCCACTTAGCCAAATCGAAGGACTCACGTTTGGCGAGGACTGTTTGAGCCAACCCTGAAACCACTCCCCCGAAGAGGATTTGGCAGAACCTTAATTTTTGTGTTAAAATCTACTCCACGATTAAGGAGCAATTCTTGGGGCATGGTGCAACGGCAGCACACCAGACTTTGGATCTGTGGATCTTGGTTCGAATCCAGGTGCCCCAGCCTGACACTTGTTTTCAAAAAGAAAAACGAAACAACCGGAATCCTTATGGTTCCAAAATCAAGAGCGAGCATACAGGCATGCACCAAGTCTGACGCTCGTTTTGTTTTAGATTGAAGAATGGAAGATTTGGAGAATCGAATGAAAGTCTCAACCGTCATTTTAGCCGCCGGGCAGGGAACCCGTATGGTTTCAGACTTGCCCAAAGTCTTACATCCGGTCAATGGCAAGCCGATTTTGCTCTACGCCGTTGACGCCTCAAAAGCTGCCGGTTCTGAAAAACCAGTGGTCGTGATCGGCAACGGCGCGGAAGAAGTTAAGAAGGTGGTGAATGAAAAGGCCCAATTTGCTTTGCAGGAAAAACGCTTGGGCACGGCGCATGCCGTCCAGTCCGCGAGCGGGATGGTCGCGGGCAAGAGTGATCTGGTGCTGGTCATTGCCGGAGACATGCCGCTCTTGACCGCTTCGACCCTGAAAAGATTGGTCGCCTGTCAGGAATCCAATTCTGGGCCTTTCACCATGCTGACCGTGCGCTCCAACAATCCCCGAGGTTTTGGCCGCATCTTAAGGGGCATGAACGGTGAATTACGCGCGATCGTCGAAGAAGCCCAGGCAACCACGGAAGAATTACAGATCAATGAGCTGAATGTCGGCGCATATTGTTTTCGAGATTCCTGGTTGTGGGGCGCCTTGAACAAGATTAAGGTTTCACCCAAAGGTGAATATTATCTCACCGACCTGGTCGCCATCGCGGTCAACGAAGGCTCAAAAGTGGAATCGATCCTTCTCGAAAACGAGGAAGAAGCCCTGGGGATCAACAACCGGGTGCATCTTGCCGAAGCGGAGCGGATTGTCCGCAGGCGGGTAAACGAAACCCACATGCTGGCAGGCGTTAGCATGATCGATCCAAATCTGGTGTATATCGAACATGGGGTGACCATTGGCAAAGACACTTTGCTTTTACCCGGCACGAAGTTGACCGGAAAGACTTCCATTGGGGAAGGTTGCGAGATCGGCCCGAACACCTTGATTAAAGATTCCAAAATAGGCAAATCCTGCCACCTGCTTGAATCCGTGCTTGAAGGTGCGGAGGTCGGGGATGATGTTGGGATGGGGCCATTCTGCCATCTGCGCAAAGGAGCCAAGCTTGGAAACGGTGTGCACATGGGCAATTTTGGCGAAGTCAAGGATTCCTCGTTGGCGGCGGGTGTCAAGATGGGTCATTTTTCTTACATCGGTAACGCAACCATTGGTGAAAACGTGAACATCGGCGCGGGGACGATCACCTGCAATTATGATGGCAAGAACAAAAACGCGACCATTATCGGTGAAGGTGCTTTCATTGGCAGCGACACCATGCTTGTAGCCCCGTTGACCATTGGCAAAGGCGCGATCACTGGCGCGGGGGCGGTGGTCACTCATGACGTTGAAGCTGGCGAAGTAGTGGTCGGGGTTCCGGCCCGGAAGTTGAAGGAAAAGTAAAAATGTTCATAGCCTGGTTGCTTGGAGGAATCTTCTTCCTGCTCGACCTCTTTTTTGCCTTTCTCAGGGCGTGCCTGGTAAATGTTCGTGTGCCGCAATTGATCGAGATGGGCAGCGAATTCCCTGAAAAATTGGAACAAACCATTGCCTTCCTTGAGAAACCGCGATTGCGCGCTGCGCTGCGCACTATGATTGCGTTCTCCCACATTCTTTTGGCAGCCTGCGTGGCTTATCTAGGTATAAATCTGAGATCTGTTCTATCCCTCGGCTCACTGATTGGCCTCTTTTCTCTCTTTCTTTTTAGCCTGTTGAGTTTTGAGTTCTTGATAGAGCGAGTTCCGCTTAAAAACCCGGAGCAATGGGCTTTCAGGCTAACCCCGCTGGCTAGATTGTTTGATTTTCTCTTCAGTCCGCTCTCCAACTTTCTGGTTTGGCTGCAAGGCACGAACAACCAGGCTTTGCGCAAATTGGGTTCAGTCACAGAAGATGAATTGAAGACCTGGGTTGAGGTTGGCCAACCTGAAGGCGGCCTTGAGCCTGATGAGCGCAAAATGATCTATTCCATTTTCCAATTTGGCGACACGCTGTGCCGCGAGATCATGGTTCCACGCATGGAAGTGTTGGCGTTGGAAGTTAAAACCCCCTTGAACCAGGCCATAAACGCCCTGATCGACTCGGGGCATTCACGTGTTCCGGTCTATGACGACATGATTGACAACGTGGTGGGCTTGCTTTACGCCAAGGACTTGTTAAAGATTCACGGCAACACGGCCGAAAAAGTGTCCATTAAGAAGTTCCTGCGTCCAGCGTATTTTGTACCAGAATCCAAGAAAGTGGATGAGTTGCTAGCCGAAATGCAGGCCAAGGGCATCCATATCGCCGTGGTAGTGGATGAATACGGCGGGATGGCCGGCCTGGTTACGCTTGAAGACATCGTTGAAGAGATCGTCGGCGAGATTCGGGATGAATATGACCAGGGCGAGGAATTGCTCGTTCAGCACCTTTCGTCGTCTGAAGTCTTGTTCAAAGGGCGGGTCTCGTTGAACGATTTCAACGATGCCCTGGATTCGAACCTTATTACGGATCAGACCGACACACTGGCCGGGTATTTTTATAGCGAACTGGGTCGCGTGCCCATGGAAGGCGACCAATTGTATGTGGAAAATTGGGCGTTGACCGTAGAAGAAGTGCGAGGGCGCAGGGTTGGAAGAATCCGCGCGCGCAAACAAGAAACTCAAGAGGCGGAGAGCGCATAATGAACAATGATCCTGAAGTTTTCAAGAATCTAATCGAAACTGCCATCCAGGCGCGGCAGTGGGCTTACGCCCCCTATTCAAAATACAAGGTTGGCGCGGCTTTGTTAACCACCTCCGGCAAAGTCTATGAAGGGGTCAACGTTGAAAGCGCCGCATACCCTACGAGTATGTGCGCCGAACGTGTTGCCATTTATAAGGCCGTTTCGGAAGGTGAACGCGAGTTCACCGCCATCGCGGTCGCCACGGAAAACGGCGGCACTCCCTGCGGGGGATGCCGGCAAATGATGGCCGAGTTTGGGCTCGCCACCCGAGTGATCATCGTTGACGCTTCCGGGAAGATCCACATGGATACCACGGTCGACAAGTTGCTGCCGGGAGCGTTCACGCCTGAAGATTTGATCTAAGCCATGCCCAAACCGGAGCGCACCTTACGCGTTGAAGCCATTGTGCTTCACCACGCCAATTGGGGTGAGGCTGACCGGCTGTTAACCCTTTTCACTCGCAGCCACGGAAAACTCCGCGCCATTGCCAAGAGCGTGCGCAAGATGCAATCGCGTAAGGCCGGGCATCTCGAACCCTTTTCTCATACCTCCTTAATGTTGGCGCGCGCGCACGACCTCTGGATCGTGACCGACGCCGAAACCATTGACGCCTTCACCACGTTGCGTGAAGACTTGCAATTGATGACCCGCGCCGCGTACGTGATCGAGCTGCTCGATCGCTTTACATACGAGGAGGGTCAAAACTGGCAGCTTTACCAATTGGTTGTCGATACTTTGAAACGCTTGAGCATGGATCAGGATATCTATATACCCCTGCGTTATTATGAAATGCGTCTGCTCGACCTGGTCGGTTTCAGACCCATGCTGTTTGAGTGCGCAAAATGCCGCAAAGAGATCGTTGCCGAGGATCAATTCTTTTCGGCAGAGTTGGGCGGGGTATTGTGCCCGAATTGCGGAGCGCGCACAGATTCTTCACGACTCATCTCGATGGATGCGCTACGCTTCATGCGCCACTTCCAACGCAGTACCTACGCCGAGGCCCTCAAGGCGAACCCGACCCCAAAAATCCGCGATGAGATCGAATCTTTACTGAACCATTACCTTACCTTTCACCTTGAACGCCGACTGAACACACCTGAATTTCTGAAGCAAATCCAAAAATAAATCCCATTCTCCCAGCTTATTCCAATACAAGAACCCGACAGGGTATAATTGGGACACTTAATTTTTATCGCGTCCGGGAGGATGAATGAGCCAACCCCTAGATTTCCAATCCGTGATCATGACCCTGCAAAAATTCTGGGCTGACCAGGGCTGTTTGATCTGGCAGCCTTATTACAGCCAGATCGGGGCCGGAACCATGAACCCGGGCACTTTTCTGCGCGTGCTTGGCCCTGAACCCTGGAACGTGGCTTATGTCGAACCCTCCATCCGTCCGGATGACGGTCGTTACGGCGAGAACCCCAACCGTTTTCAACAGCACTATCAATTCCAGGTGATCCTGAAACCCGATCCCGGCAACCCGATCGAGTTGTACCTCAAGTCGCTTGAAGCTCTCGGCATCAACCAGCGTGAACACGATATCCGCTTCGTGGAAGACAACTGGCAGCAGCCCGCTTTGGGCGCCTGGGGCCTTGGCTGGGAAGTCTGGCTGGACGGGCAGGAGATCACCCAATTCACCTACTTCCAACAGGCGGGCGGCATCACCCTTGACCCCGTGGCGGTGGAGATTACCTACGGTCTGGAACGCATTACCATGCCCCTGCAGCGCATTCCGCACGCCCGCACCATGCGCTGGAATCCCACCCACACCTACGGCGAGATCAACTTCCAGGGTGAGGTGGAGCACAGTAAGTATTATTTCGAAGTCGCCGACGTGGATCGCATGCGCCAACTTTACACCCTTTACGAAGCCGAAGCCGAAGAGGCATTGAAAAATGGTCTTGTGCTGCCGGCTCACGATTACATCTTGAAATGTTCCCACACGTTTAACATCCTCGATACGCGCGGAGCGGTGGGCGTGACCGAACGCCAGGCGCTCTTTGGCCGCATGCGCGATATGGCGCACCGCAATTCCGAGGCTTATGTGGAACAGCGCCGCCAGTTGGAATACCCTTGGTTGGCGGAAGTGAAGGAGGCCTCAATTCCCGCTTCCAAACCGGGTACCCACCCAGGGTTGCCGCAAGGCGCGGCGCCATTCCTGCTTGAGATCGGCACCGAAGAACTCCCCGCCGCGGAATTACGCTCGGCTTTGGAACAACTTCAAAACCGCATCCCCGCCCTGTTGGACGAACTCAGACTCGCTCATGGCCCCGTTTCAGTGTTGGGCACGCCCCGCCGCCTGGTCGTTTCAGTCGATAATCTGGCCAATCAGCAAGAGGAACGTACAGTTGTGGTCAAGGGTCCGCCTGAAGGCCGGGCGTTTGATGAAACAGGGCAACCTACCCGAGCCCTCGAGGGTTTCGCCCAAAGCAAGGGCGTAAGCGTCAAGGACCTTGAAGCGCGCGAGATCGATGGCGGCCGTTACATGGTGGCCTTGGTCAAAGAATCCAGCCGGTCGGCTTATGATGTGCTGCTTGAAGCGTTACCCACCCTGGCAATCGGAATTAAATTTGAAAAAACCATGCGCTGGAATTCCTCCAACGTGGCATTCTCACGACCCGTACGCTGGCTGTTGGCCATGATCGGCGAGACGGCGATTCCCTTTGAATACGCGGGGCTGACCGCCGCGGCTGAAACCCAGGGCTTGCGTTTCGTTGAACCTCAAACCCTGCCGGTCAAAAACGCCGTGGATTACTTTGCCCAATTAAAAAAGCAGGGAATCCTGCTCGATCCCGAAGAACGCAAATCCGCCATCCGTAGCCAGGTTCAAAAATTAATGGCATCGGTCAATGGCGCTGAAAAGATAGATGAAGACCTGCTCGACGAGGTCAATCAACTGGTTGAGGCCCCTACGGCGCTCTTGGGAAGTTTTGAAGAAGAGCATCTGCGCCTTCCACCCGAGGTGCTGATTTCGGTGATGAAGAAACATCAACGTTACTTCCCGGTGCTCGCCGCGGATGGCCGCCTGCTGCCCCACTTCGTGATCGTGCGCAACGGAGACAGCCGCGGCGCCGACGTGGTGGTGGATGGCAATGGACAGGTGATCCGGGCTCGGTTCGCCGACGCCAATTTCTTCATCAACGAAGACTTGAAACACAAACTCGCCGACATGCTCGAAAAACTCGGCACGCTGACTTTCCAGCAAAAATTGGGCTCCATGCTCGATAAATCCAAACGCATCCGCGCCATGGTTGAAACCCTCTCCCCGCAACTGGGGCTGACCGCCGCCGAACAGAAGACCGCGATGCGCGCGGCTGAACTTTGCAAGGCCGACCTGGTGACGCATATGGTGGTTGAAATGACCTCATTACAAGGGGTGATGGGCCGTTATTACGCCCGCCACTCCGGTGAAACAGAAGAGGTCGCCCAGGCTTTGTACGATCATTACCTGCCGCGATTCATGGCTGACGCCAATCCTTCCACCAAGGTCGGGTTGGTGATCGGCATCGCCGACCGCCTGGATTCGCTGGCTGGGTTGTTCGCGGCAGGCCTGGCGCCCACCGGCACCAAGGATCCGTTCGCTCAACGGCGTACAGCCCTTGGATTGGTGCAGATCCTCTCTGCCTTTGACCTTGATTTCGACCTGAAAGACGGTCTGACCTTAGCCACCAAATTCCTGCCTTTCCAAGCGAGTGAAGAGAGCCAGAAGGCAAGCCTGGAATTTATCGTTGGCCGCTTGAAGAACAGCCTCACCGACCAGGGTTTCAAATATGATGTGGTGGACGCCATCCTTGGCGAACAACACACCAACCCGGCCGGCGTGATTCGCGAAGTGAAAGCCCTGAGTGAATGGATCGCCAAACCGGAGTGGAGCACGATCTTGCCGGCGTATGCCCGTTGTGTGCGCATCACCCGTGACCAAAAGACGCTTTATTCGGTTGACCCGGTATATTTTGAGGAACCCTCCGAATCCGAGCTGTTTCAAGCGATCGAGCGTGTTGAAAAGATGGATCGACGACAGGGTTCGGTGGATGTTCTTTTCAATGCCTTTGTCCCCATGATCCCATTGGTCAACAAATTCTTCGAAGAAGTGCTGGTGATGGCTGAAAACGAAAAAGTACGCGCCAACCGCTTGGGCATGCTGCAACGCATCGCTGCCCTGGCCTCCGGAATCGCAGATTTTTCTGTTCTTGAAGGGTTTTAATGCCCATGGTGGCACGAGTTGCCATTTTGAGATTGTGGGCTACAATTAATTTCACCCTATGACCGCCGTAGATGAAATTAAGGCTCGTTTAGACATTGTAGACATCGTCTCAGAGACGGTGAAACTCAGGCGTTCCGGCAGAAGTTTTACCGGATTCTGCCCCTTCCACCCCAACGCCAAGACGCCGGCTTTCGCCGTTTTCCCCGATTCGGGCACCTGGCGCTGTTTTGGTCAGTGCAACGAGGGTGGCGATATTTTCAAGTACATCATGAAGCGCGAAGGCTGGGAATTCACCGAAGCTTTGCGCTTCCTCGCCGACAAAGCCGGTGTCACCCTGGAATCTTTCACGCCAGAGCGTAAAGCCGCGGAAGATCAGTTTGACCGCCTGCGTGATTTGCTAGAAGAAGCTGTTAAATTCTTCCAATTTCAGTTGTTGAAAACTCCTGCCGGGCAGAACGCTCTTGATTTCTTGACCCGCCGCGGAGTGAAACCCGAGACCATCGAGGCTTTTGGGTTGGGTTACGCCCCCGCTTCTTACGATTCGATGACCGATCATTTTGGCTCAAAGGGTTTCTCCTCGGATGAGTTATTCCAGGTGGGGTTGGTGGTGGAACGTGAGTCGGGTGGTTACTATGACAAATATCGCAATCGGGTCATGTTCCCCATCCGAGACGCGGCCGGCAAGATGACCGGGTTCGGCGCCCGCATTTTGGATCCCAATGACATCCCCAAGTTTCTCAATTCACCGCAGACGGCTTTGTTTGATAAAAGCCATTTACTCTACGGCCTGGATGTAGCCCGTAAAAACATCCGAGCCCTCGACCAGGTCGTCATTGTGGAGGGATACCTGGATGTCATCCTTCTGCACCAAGGGGGGTTCACCAACACTGTTTCGCCCATGGGCACCGCACTTAACGAAAACCAGTTGCGTATCCTAAAGAAGTTCAGCCGCCGCATCGTGCTTGCTTTGGACGCCGATGCCGCCGGAGAAAAAGCCACCCTGCGCGGTCTCGAGATCGCCAGGCAGGCGCTCGACCACGAAACAGAAATGGCGTTTGACGCGCATGGGCTGTTGCGTCATGAAGCTCGTTTGCAGGCTGATGTGCGTGTGACCACGCTGCCGCCTGGGATGGACCCAGACGAGGTCGTGCTGCGTGACCCCGAAGAATGGCGCAAGATCCTCGAATCTGCTCAGCCCATCGTTGTGCATGTAATGGAAACGCTGGCCCGCAATCAAAACCTGGATGATGCCAAAGTGAAAGCTACAGTGGCATCGCAGGTGCTGCCATTGATAGAGGATGTACCTTCCCCAATCGAACGCGACGCCTACCGCCAACAGTTAGCGCGCCTCCTTAAGGTGGACGAACGTTCGTTGGTAGGCAACCAGCGCGTTCATGAAAAACCCCGCAGGCGCGTGCAACGGGTGGACGACCAAACGCAAATCAGGGTGGTTAAGACCAACGAAGTGGGCGGTGACAAACGCGTCTTCAACCTCGAGGCGCATTGCCTGGCTTTGCTTCTGCACCGGACGCAGTGGTTTTATGAACTCGAACGAGCGCTCAAAAAAACCGGCCTGGATAAGTTTTCAGCAGGCGATTTTGAGAGCACCGATCACCAGGTAATCGCCGGGTTGTTGTTGAGAGGTCTGGCACAGGATGAATTGGAACCCCTTGCATTTGTTAGGGACAATCTCGAAGAAGCGCTTTCTGGGCGATTGGAGCAACTTGCCAACACGAACTTGAAAAGCGAGAAAAACGATGACAAGTTGTTCGAAGATCTGGTGCGCAGCCTGATCAGCCTTAGATTGATCCGGATCATTGCCACGTTGAACCAAATCCGATTCATCCAGGCTGACCCCGAAAACCCCTTGACAAGTCAAACGGATTTGCATTCAATTATATTAAAATATACAATTGACAGAGGCAAGTTGGACCAGGCGCTTGCCAAGATCATCAACACAAATTGAAATTTGACATTATGGTATAGTTAACCCATGCCCCGAACAACCACAAAAAAAGAAACCTCCTCACCTAAAACTATAAAAACCACAGACGGCAGCACAGCCAAAAAGACTGTGAAGTCCAAGGCTGTTTCCAGGTCAGGGAAAAAATCTTCCGGCATTAAGATTCCGATGAACACGGACGCTCTGGATGACGATTTGTTGGTCAAGCAGGAGCCGGACGAATCTTCGCTGGTGCAGGCGCGTGAAGAGTGGGGGGAGATCGTTACCGAAGACCCGTTGGAGATCCTTGAAGATCCTTCCATCGCGTTGGAATTATCCGAAGACCCCGTAAGGCTATACCTTAAGGAGATCGGTCAGATCCATTTATTGGATGCCGATTCAGAATTTAGACTCGCCGCGCGTATTGAAGCGCTGGTCAGGGTGGACGCGCTAAATAACCACGTTAAGCCCGAGCTTGGCCAAAGTGGCCATTATAAAGAACTTTTTCTTAGCATCATCACCGACCTGTTCACCTCATGGACACGATTGCAGGAAGATGCCCAGCGCATCGGCAAAACGGACTGCCCTGATTTGGCTTTGACCCTGGCTGAATCCCAACTCTTGCGGCGTACATGGCAAGCCGAAGACCCCTCATATTTACGTACCTATCTTGATAATGGCCGCTGGGGTAAAGATGCAATTTGGGAGGAGCTGGTCAGGCATGCCTATACACTCTTCCTGGCGATGTACCTTTTGCCAGAGAGTCTCTCGGATGCCTTGCTCAAGAAACTCGCGAAAAACGACGAAATGCCAGAAATGAGTTGGTTCAAGCGGCAATTACCCGATGAGCATCTATTGATGGCTGAAATGGACGGCATCAAGCATCGTGCCGATGAAGCCAACCAGACGCTTATCCGGGCTAACCTCAGGTTAGTGGTCAGCATCGCCAAGCGATATCTTGGCCGTGGAATTTCCTTCCTCGATCTCATCCAGGAGGGCAATCTCGGTCTTTTACGCGCCGTCTCGAAATTCGATTCGACCCGTGGATTCAAGTTTAGTACCTACGCCACCTGGTGGATCAGACAGTCGATCAGCCGCTACATCGCAGAGCATGCCCGCACCATTCGCATCCCCGTGCATCTTTTTGAGGCCATCACCCGCATTCTGCGCATCCAGCGCTCTTTGGTGCAGGTGCTTGGACGTGAACCGACCCAAGAGGAATTGGCCCTCGAAAGCGACTTGCTTTCAAACGAAGATTCGGCAGCCATCAAACGCGCCCGACTAACCAACCAGCCCATCGATGGTGAACTCCAAAAAAGATGGACCTGGGCAACGGTCAAGGTGCAACGAATCCTTCAATCCGCGGAAGAGCCGATCTCTCTCGAACGCCCTGTGGGGGATGAAGAAAGCAGCCAGTTGGGAGATTTCATCGAGGATGATGACGCCCTCGAACCCATGGACGCAGCCGCCCGCGAAATGTTGCGCGAGCAAGTACAAAATGCGCTGGCCGCTCTTTCTGAGCGCGAACGCCAGGTGCTCGAACTCCGCTTTGGTTTGATCGACGGCAAGGACCACACGCTCGAAGAGGTCAGCCGCTATTTCAATGTTACCCGCGAACGCATTCGCCAGATCGAAGCCAAGGCGTTGCGCAAACTTCGCCATCCAACCCGCAGCCGGCATTTGCGAGAATACCTGGGTTGACCCTGGTTTTTGAGAAAATAGCCCACGCTTGCATATGGATTTACTCCATGATATACTACAAATACTCACTTATCGTTATTGAAAGATAATCAATTGGCCAGACCTGATTCTCACTGGGGGAGCAGGCGGCCCTAAAAATCCCTTGACTCAAAAATCTATTGCTTACCTTCGCCTGATCTTGCGGGCGGAATCGGCATAAATCTATCAAACTGTCTCATGGATAAAACTAAATGAAAATTGTCGAAATGGAAAACGCACCGCTTGTGTTGCTGCGTCAGATGGCAACCGATCTCAACATCCCCAACGCGAACCGCCTCAAAAAAGAAAACCTCATCATCCAGATCCGCAGGGCTGAAGCCGCGGCAGAGGGTATTGAAGTGCGCGGTGGTGTGCTGGAGATCACCCCAGAAGGGGTTGGCTTTTTGCGCACCAACTACTCCATTGGCCCCGAGGATGTGTACGTTTCACAAGCTCAATTACGCCGTTATGAGTTGCGCATGGGAGATTTTGTCATCGGTGTGGTGCGCCCTCCGCGAGACGCGGAGCGCCATTATGGTTTGCTCAAAGTAGAAACCATCAACGCGGTCAACGTGGAAGACATGAAGACCCGCAAAACCTTCGAGTCTCTCACACCGATCTTCCCTGACAAACGTTTCGACCTTGAAACCGACCGCACCATTCTCTCTTCCCGGTTGATCAACCTGATCGCACCGATCGGCCGCGGACAGCGCGGCATGATCGTCTCACCGCCCAAGGCGGGCAAGACCACCATCCTCAAACAACTGGCTAATTCGATTACAGCCAATAACCCCGAGATTCACCTCATCATCGCCTTGATCGGCGAACGCCCAGAAGAAGTTACCGATATGGACCGCTCCGTGGACGCCGAGGTTGTGGCTTCCACATTTGACGAACCAGTGAGCGCTCATGTGCGCATGGCCGAGATCACACTCGAGCGCGCCAAGCGTCTTGTCGAGATCGGTCGGGATGTGGTAATCTTAATGGACTCGCTAACCAGGCTGGCTCGCGCTTATAACCTGGTAGTCAACCCCTCGGGCCGCACCCTTTCGGGTGGAATGGACCCCTCGGCGCTTTACCCGCCCAAGAAATTCTTTGGCGCTGCGAGAAATATCGAGGAAGGCGGTTCATTGACCATCATGGCTACCGCCCTTGTCGATACCGGCTCCCGGTTGGATGACGTGGTTTACGAAGAGTTCAAGGGAACCGGCAACATGGAATTGCACCTTTCCAGGCGGCTGCAAGAACGCAGGATCTTCCCGGCTATTGACATTGAACGTTCGTCCACTCGCCGCGAAGACTTGCTACTCGGACCAGACATCCTCTCCAGGGTCTGGTTGATGCGGCGCATGTATTTGCAAATGATCACCCCGCCCCCCGGCGGAGCAGGGATGGATCCCTCGGTAGCGACCGAAGCCATCTTACAGCGCATGGTGAAGACCAAAAACAACCTGGAATTCCTGGAGAATATTACGGAGGTCTAGTGAGTTCGAAATCAAACCCCCAGGGGGCCGTGGAGCGAAAGGGCGTTTTGCCCTATTTACGCAGCGTCCAATGGGTCGCCATCGCCTCCTGGGTTGTCACCTTTTTATTGGTAACCGTTCTGTTGCTGGTGTTGCTCAAGATCAACCCGTTTGCCCCAAAAAATATGATCAGCGATCCATCCACGACGGACCCGCTGAACGATGTTGAGATGCCGAACCTGGCCGCTGTGTTGCCGGTTAATTCACTGATACGGGCTGCCAACCTGGATACCACGCTGCCCGAAGGCACTCGCCAATTCGCCACCCGTTACACGGTTTTGGAAGGGGATTCCATCTTTGGTATCTCCAAGGAATTTGGGGTCACCCCTGAATCCATCTTGTGGGCAAATTTTGATTTACTCAACGACGACCCAACCTTTTTGGCTCCCGGTTGGAGTCTTACCATCCCGCCTACCAACGGGGTGTACTACAAGTGGAAGGAAGACGATACCTTGCAAAAGGTTGCCGAGAAGTTCAGGGTAAACGTGGAAGACATCGCCAGCTGGGCCGGCAACGGCATGGAAGTAACCAACCCGCAGGTCACCGACCAGGAATATTTGATGATCCCGGGCGGCTATCGCGACCTGGTGCAATGGATCATTCCGATGGAATTTGCCCCACGCTCGGGTGTCACTCGGGTAATTGCTGGTCCTGGAGGTTGCTCAACACAGGCAACGGGTCCGATAGGATCTTATAATTATATGTTCCCGGTGGGTAACCACTCGCTTTCTGGGTTCGATTACTCAAATTATCACAGGGGGATTGACCTTGCTGCTGGAGAAGGATCAGCAGTCGTCGCGTCAGACAGCGGTACGGTTATATATTCTGGTTGGAATGACAGTGGTTATGGTTGGTTGGTTGTTATCGACCACAATAACGGGGATGAGACATTATACGCTCACCTTTTGGAAGGCAGTCTTGCATTCGCTTGTGGTCAGAGCGTCTACCAGGGACAGTTTATTGCGTTATCTGGCAATTCCGGCAAATCCACCGGCGGCCACCTCCACTTTGAAATTAGGAGAAATGGCGGTTTTCTTAATCCGTGGCAGGTAGGTTTGTATTAAGTAATAACCCTCACCCTTGATTGTTTTGGTATCACCTGCAAGAGGATTGACCCCTCTCCCACGATTAAAAGAATAGATAGTTTGTGAGTCGCTGTCGTGGGAGAGGGGACATTTTAACGTGTTAAACGCTACCAGTCTGTCAGGGGTGAAGGTTTTAATCAATTTATAACAAATTGAGCGGATCGACGGTAATATCCACTTTCACACCCGCGGGCTGCCAGGTGGGAACCGGGTGCGCCATCATGAAGTTTGCTGGTTGGGCACCAAGCAACAGGATCTGCCAGCGGTACCAGGCTGCCCTCCGCTGGTAGAAACACGGCGCCGGGCCGATGAGTTGAACGTGCTTGAAGTCTTCGGTATTCAACCAGACCGCGAACCGCGCACCAACGTCACGCGCAGCGCTCTCGAGCACTGCCGGGTTGGAGTGCTGCAATTCAACACGCAGCAGCTTTCCATAGGGTGGGTACCCCATCTTTTTACGAAAACCGAGTTCAAGGGATTCAAAACCGGGAAAATCATACTCCGCGGCTTTTTGGATGGCGTAATGGTCGGGTTGAAAGGTCTGAAATATAACCCTGCCTCCCAGCGAGCTCCGGCCAGCGCGTCCTGCAACCTGGGTTAATAATTGAAAACTGCGTTCGCCCGCCCTGAAATCAGGCAAGTTCAAGCTCACATCCGCCAGCACCGCCCCCACCAAAGTGACCTTCGGCAGGTCGAGACCCTTTGCGAGCATTTGTGTGCCGATCAAGATGTCGGCGCGCTGGTGGATGAAATGGTCAAGGATCAAGTCGTGGGCGCCCTTGGATTGGGTGGTGTCTGCGTCCCAGCGCAACACCCGCGCGGTGGGGAAAAGGTCGATCACCATCTTCTCCAGGCGCTCAGTACCCAACCCAAACTGCTTGATCTGTGGGCTGGCACAATTGGGACAAGTTAACGGCATCTTGCGCTGATGATTGCAGTGGTGACACACGAGCATGTCCGCTTTTTCATGGAAGGTCATCTGGGTGTCGCAGCGGCTGCAGCGCAGCACGAACCCGCAACTGCGGCAAAATACATATGAGGCGCTGCCACGCCTGTTCAAAAAAAGGATCGCCTGGGAGTGAGACTCGAGTACTTCTCGCAGACCTTGTTGCAGGCTGCGGCTGAGCGCCGAACGGTTTCCGGCCACCAGTTCCGCGCGCATATCCACCACATCGATTGCCGGCATGGGTAGTGATGCGGGTAATAGACTGTCAGCAGCAGTGGCTTCGCCGTGAGCCAGCACCCGGTTCGGAAGATGATAAAGGTTCCAGCGATTCTTTCGAAAAATGTGCAGGGTTTCAACTTCGGGGGTAGCCGACCCGAACAGCAGCACGGCATCACACAGCCTGGCGTATTCCATCGCCGCCGCCGGTGTGTGAAAGCGCGGATTGGTGTCTTCCTGGTGGTAAGACCCGTCGTGACATTCATCAAGCACGATCAAGCCCAGGTCGTTGACAGGCGCGAAAAGCGCGCTGCGCGCACCCACCACCACTTTGAGCTCCCCGGCACGGATTCTGCGCCAGGTGTCGTAGCGTTCGCCCGGTGAAAGCTGTGAATGCACTAACGCAACCTGGCCGGGGAACCGTGCGAAGAAGCGCCTCACCGTCTGCGGGGTCAGACTGATCTCAGGCACCAGCACAATAGCGGTCTTGCCAAGCCTGAGGGTTTCGGCGACCGCCTGCAAATAGACCTCGGTCTTGCCAGAGCTGGTTACACCTTGCAATAAATTTGGTTTCTGAGGCGTTTCGCCGCGTATCTGTTTTTGCAGCGCTTCAACCACCACCCTTTGTTCAGGGGTGAGAGTGGGGGGCGTGGAAAGTATCGGCTCGAGCGCAGCCAACGGGTCTCGCCAAATCTCGGTGTCACTTAACCGGATTAATCCATGTTCAGCCAATAAGGTGAGGTCGGCGGCATTGCAGCCTGATTCTGCGTAGATGAAAGGTAAGTTCACCGCGATTACTTCTCTTGCCAAAAACCGCAACGCGTTTAACCGACGTTCTATCGCCGGAGTGTTGGGTCTTCCGATTCTTTTTGTTTCAGTCTCATTGGTGGGCATGCGCACGAATTGGGCTGTGCGCACCCGTTTGGGTCGCACCGTGGGGGCGCGCAAAATGGGGGTCGAAATCACCCATCCATGTTTCACCAGACCAGGCAGGCTTTTGCGCCAATCCGTTCTCGGGAGGGAAACGTCCAACTGCTGCCCGCGCAACTCTCCCCGCTTGGCGAGCATGTCAAGCAGGCGTTCTTGTACGTTGGATAACCCACTTGGGGATTCTGAGTTTAGCCTACGGACGAGGATGTCGGCGTGCTGGCTAAGACCGGGCGGCAGCATCAGGTCCAGGTTGGAGGCCTGGGTGGTTAAATTCTCTTCTGCCATCCAACCTGCCAGCGCGATCTGTTGGGTTGTTACCACGGGGTCGATTTCGAGCAATGATTCCAGCGCGCGCGGTTCAGGCACGGCCGGCTCTACCGGGAAGGAAACCACGATCCCCTGGGTGATCTGACGACCAAATGGAACCGTCACCAGGCTACCCGCGGCAAGTGGTTCTTCCCAGTCGGCGGGGATGGTGTAATCGAACAACCCGCTGACCTGCGGGATGTTGACCGCCACCCGGCAAAAAGGTGGGTTCTTCAAGCCTTCTCCGGGTGGGTGATGGCAAGCGAGCCGTAGCCAACCACACTGGCTGAGTCGCCTGTTACTTCCGCGGAGGTCGTGTGGCGCAACAGGGTCACTTTATCCGCGCCAAGCAGGCGGGTCAAGCGGAGGGCTAAAGCCACTGCTCCAACGCCACAGGCGAATCCCTCCCGATTGGCTTCGGCCTTCAGCACGCCATCCGCTGAAAACGCAGACATGCGCTCCAACATCACCGCATCAAACCGGTTGGCTTGTTTTTCAGAGTAAAAATGGGAGAGATCGGTACTGGCGACCACCAGCACGCTTTTACCACTTAATTCGCGAGCCATCACTTCCGCGGCCTGGCGCAAGAAATCGTTGTCGTGCGTCCGCACCATGATGGGCAAAAGTTGAAACCGCTCCCGCAAGGCAACCTGCAAGAACGGTAGTTGAATCTCGAGAGAGTGCTCTCGGTCATTGGCAACGGGCTGCAGCTTTGGTAAGCCTGCAACTGTTAGGTTATGATCGAGAGCCTCAACCAATTCTTGGGCGATTTCAACGTCTCCCAAAGGGGTGTGGTAAAACGCGTGCGCGCTGGTCAAGAGGGGATAGTCTAGGTAATCATGTAGTGGGGAGAACACCGCGCACAGGTCAAACGCAAGATCTTGAACGCACTTAAAAGCCGCGCCGGCCGTAGCGCCGGAATATAAATAACCTGCGTGCGGGGTGATCAAACCTGCCACTTGCCCGGGTAAAACAGCTGTTTCGGCTTGATCGAGGTAGACCTGGATGGCTTGCCGCAAGCGGTCAGGCGCGCCGGGGTACCAGGATCCTGCGATCGGGGATGGGCGGATCGGGAGTATTTGCGTCATTTTTTTCCTTACTTCACTTATTTATTATACAAGGCGGACGGTTGTTAAATCAAAAAAGCAGCCATTGGCTGCTTTTAATGGTTGATCTTATTGGATGAGGAAGTTCAATGGATTCACGATGCCATATTGTTCGTTGCGAAGCTCAAAATGCAAATGCGGCCCAGTCGAGTTACCGGATGTGCCTAGTGTGCCTATTGGTGCCCCTTGATCTACATTGTCACCGCAATATACGTCAATCCTATCCATATGGGCGTAAACCGATTGCCAGCCGGTTCCGTGGTCGATTACGACCAGGTTACCGTAGCCGCTGGTATTCATGCCAGAGTAGACCACCACCCCCGCGTCGGTGGCGAAAATAGGGTTGCCAATTACTCCGGCGATGTCGATGGCGCGGTGATTGGTTTCCTCGCTGTATTCATAGCCAGAGAGCCAGGTTTCGGTGGTCGGCCAAACAAATGTGCCGTAACCAGTTAGACCTTCGGTGATTACCCCACAAGTTCTGCCTGGGACTGTAGATTCGGCAGGTTTTTCGCGCGTATACTTTGGCAGCCAGTCGGTGAATTCGCCGTAGCCATTGGGGATGAAAAGCATCGTGCCGAGCGGGATGTTGGGGAAGGAGTAATCGCCCAGCGTCTCGCGGTTGAGTTTATTGGCCGGCCAATCGACGATCGAGTCAGGCGTCACGTTATAAAATTTTGCCACGCCATTGAGACCGTCCCCCTCGGACCACTTGTAGATCGCGCCATCAATCGGCGGGATAAAGAGGTTGATCCCAGGATACAAATTATCCACATTTCCATCGAGGGTGTATCGATTGCTCCACAACAGGGTGGTGGGTTTTAAACCGAAGCGCTCGGCAATATCAAAAAGGGTGTCGCCTTTTTCGATGGTGTATTCGATGATCTCAGACCGCTGAACGGGGGGCAGGTTCGTGTGCGGGACGACCTGGCGGGCGATGCCGAAACTGCTGGCGAGGATGGGGTTAATTTCGGCTGCGGGGAGCGCGGGTGTGAGTGAAGTATTCTCGGGTGTGTTGGTGATCGCGGGGCTGGTCTTGGGCGCGTTTAAAAAGAAGCGGCTCATCACCCAAAGTACCAACGCGATCAAAACCACAGATGCCAGCGCGGTGCCGACCTTCAACGCCGACTCCCCCAGACCGAGCTTCAGGATCTTGCTCCAAACCTGCGCGAAGTTGACAGGCTCTTTTTCTTCACGCGTCTCATCGGGCGCCAGGATTTGTAATTCATCCTCCGGCAGATTCACGGAAGGTTCTTGTTGTTGATTTGACATTCATACCTCGCAAAAAATCATAACATCACGCACCTGAATGGTCAAGAATTGGAATTCTCAACGATTAGTCTAAAGGGGGGGCCTCGCGATAAATTTTCCCACCTGTCTTCTTGTGGTATAAAAGGATGAACAGCCATGAAAAAGAAGTTTAATTTAGCCCAAACTTTTACCGCCCTGCGCCACCCCAATTTTCGCTTGTGGTTTATCGGGCAAGTCGTCTCGCTGGTGGGAACCTGGATGCAGGCAACTGCCCAGGGTTACCTGATCTACGAACTGACCCAATCCGCTGCTTACCTGGGGATCGTCTCATTCGCCAATGGGCTGCCAACTCTGCTCTTTACCTTATTCGGTGGCGTCATCGCCGACAGACTGCCCAAGCGCAGACTGATCATCATCACCCAGGGGTCGATGATGGTGCTCGCCTTGGTCCTCGGCTTTTTAACTTTTACCCATTTGGTGCAACCCTGGCATGTGGTCATCCTGGCGTTTTTATTGGGCATCGCCAACGCGTTTGATGCTCCGGCTCGGCAAGCTTTTATCGTGGAGATGGTCGACCGCGAAGACCTGACCAATGCCATCGCCCTGAACAGCACCATCTTCAATCTCGGCACAGTCATTGGCCCCGCCATCGGTGGTCTGGTCTACGCCTGGCTGGGTGCTGGCTGGTGTTTTACCATTAATGGCATTTCTTTTATCGCCGTCATTCTCGCGCTGGCCTTCATGAGTATCGCGGCTAAAAACCTCCCCGCTCCCACTGGATCTTCTCTGGTACGTTTGAAGGAGGGGCTGCGGTTCGTCTTTGCTGAGCCGCGAATTCGCTTGATCTTGATCTATACCGGCGTACTTTCCATTTTTGCGTTCAGCCTGATGACCTTGATGCCGGCTTGGGCGGTAAAGATCCTCGGCGGGGACGTGCGCACCAATGGTTTGCTGCTTTCTGCTCGTGGGGCGGGCTCTCTGGTGGGGGCGTTAATGATCGCTTATTTGGGGTCCAGTCATGTGCGCAACAAGGTCTGGTTGAGCGGATGGTACATCATGCCGTTTGCGTTGGTGGCTTTTGCCTTGGTGCGCTGGGTGCCCGGCTCGCTCGCCTTGCTGGCGATTCTCGGGTGGAGCATGATGTCGGTCTTGAACAACAGCAACGCCATGATCCAGTCTTATGTTCCAGATGAACTGCGCGGCAGGGTGATGAGCGTTTACGCCATGGTCTTTATGGGGGGTGTGCCGCTGGGGTCTCTGCTTACAGGCGGCATGGCCACCTGGTTCGGAGAACCATCCACGGTGTTAATCTGCTCTGGGGTCATCTTACTGGCATCAATCGGCACATTCTTTTTCAGGGACACGATCCGGAATTTTTAGCCAATTTGAACCGAAGGGAACGAATGGCAGTATTAAAACGTTATGGAATTGTAAACGCACCCTCTTTTTGCTGAGGAGGGAGATTTGGTTTTTAAGTTTCGAGGAGCAAAAAAATGTCTAAACATACAAAAACATTATTGATTACCGTTCTATTTGTTTTTTCTTTAATCCTTGCCGCGTGTAACTTCCCGGGCGCGGGCAACGGCCAATCCAACATCACTGCCGAGCAGACTTCTGTAGCCCAGACCGTTGTGGCGTTGCAAACCCAGATGTCCGCGGGTAGCACTTCTCAACCGCCTGTGGTGATCAACACCACCGAAGCTGTGATTCCAACCGTCACGTCAACTCTGCCCCCTCCGCCCCCGGCCGCCACCGCCACGATCGCCGCCACAGCGAAACCGACCTACCTGGTCTCCAACGTGGTGGATGTTAATTACCCCGACAACACTGTGGTCAAACCGAATACTGTGTTCAAGAAAACCTGGCGGGTGACCAATGGCGGCACGGGCACCTGGAACGCCAATTTCAAACTGGTCTTTGTCAGCGGCGACGCCATGGGTGGGCCGGCTTCCAAACCCATCGGGCAGGTGGTTACGCCAGGTCAGACGGTGGAGATCTCGGTGGATCTGACCGCCCCGGCGACCCCTAAAACCTACAATGGCAAATGGATGCTGCAAACAGACGCGGGAGCCTCTTTTGGCACCGGCGCTTCAGCGAATGGTGCCTTTTGGGTGCAGATCAAGGTGGAGCAGAACTTCGCGGTTACCAACGCGGTTAGCGTGTCTGCTCCAGTCGTATGGGCAGGTCCTTGCCCAGCTCCTCTATCGATCACGGCCAACATCACCAGCACCGCTCCTGGGACAGTGAGTTATGTCTTCATTACCACATTGGGTAACTCGCCGACCTTTGAATTGAAATTTGACGCGGCCGGCACCAAGACCACCCCGCCATATGTTCTGGTTGTTCCGGTCACCATGCCGATCAGCATCTCGACTTACATTGACACACCCAATCATCAAGAGTTCTCGCCCGTAATCGTGGCTGTAACCTGCGTGCCTTGATCGGGCTCTGACTAAAGTACAGGGCTGGATGATTCTGTGTTGCGGCAGCACCCAGCCCATTTTATCCGTTTTGGGCTTTTTGGTAGAAATTAGGTTTTATTGACAGACCCTTTTTTTGGATTATAATATCCACCGAAGCTGGTCCACTAGCTCAATGGCAGAGCAACTGACTCTTAATCAGCAGGTTCAGGGTTCGAGCCCCTGGTGGATCACCTTTTTTTATTTAATCAAGTTGTCAGGTTCAGGGCACCCTCTTCGGGGTGTATTATTCCCGCTTCGCGGGATGCTAACGAGCCCCTGGTGTGATAAGCGCTGCGCACACCGGACCGGTGTCACCTTTTTTACTTAATTTCATAGGTTCACAACACCCTTATTGCAAAAAAATTCGAACCCCAGTTGTTTATTATGGGAAAATATTAATGGAGAATTTATGCTTACGGCACTTGGAAATAAATACAATGAGAGTTATTGATGATTGATAGGTAATAATTGCATTTTCCCGTAAAGGAACTTAATAATGGGCCGCGAATTAAAATTATTAATTGTAGAAGATTCAGAAAGCGATTTCCTGTTATTGAAACATTATCTCAAAAAAGGTGGATTTGACGTTACCTGCGAACTTGTCGATACGCCTGAGGCGATGACAGCAGCGCTCAATCAACCAGGGGGTTGGGATGTGATCACTTCAGACCACTCCATGCCACGCTTTAGCGCGCCGGCCGCGCTCGCCCTGGCAAAAAATTTTTGTCCAGAAACCCCCTTCATTATCCTTTCTGGTGAAATCGATATCAATCTCGCGGTTTCACTGATGAAAGGCGGCGCGTGGGATTACATCCAAAAAAAGGAAATGGCGCTCATCGTTCCCGCCATCGAGCGCGCTCTGGTGGATGTGGATTTGCGACAAAACCAAATAAAGACCAGCCTGGCGTTGAATGAAAGTGAAAACCGTTTTAAAGAAGTGTTGGAAAATTCATTGGTCGCTTCTTACAAAAGAAATATTATTGACAACACCTATGAATATTTTAGCCCTGTGATTACCCAGCTTACCGGTTACACACCTGAGGAAATGAATTCCTTTTCGCTTGAAAAAGTTTTCTCCCTTTTCCACCCGGATGACCTCGCCGAAACAAACCGACTAATCACCGATTCTTTGTCTGGAAAATCCGGCTCAGCGACTATTTTAGAATACCGTTTCAAACACAAAAATGGACAGTTTGTATGGTTGGAAGATAAATACTCCGTGAGGCGCGATGTGGATGGAAAGCCCTATGCCCTCATTGGATCCGTGAGCGACATAACGGAGAGAAAGAGAATTGAAGAAGCGTTGCTTGAAAGCAAAGAAAAATATCAGAGGTTACACGAGAACGCTGGCGTTGGCATCGGTTATTATTCGCCGGATGGTGTGGTGATTTCATACAACAACCTGGCCGCTCAACACATGGGTGGTAAACCTGAAGACTACGCGGGAAGATCGATCTATGAGTTGTTTCCAAAAGAAGCCGCGGATTTTTATATGGGCAGGATTCAAAATGCGATTCACTCCAAAGTCAACCAGGAATATGAAGACAAAGTAAATCTAACTGGTGAAAACAAATTCTTTTTAAGTATTTTTACGCCAATGGTCAACGCGTCAACGCAGGTGGTGGGGGTTCAGATCATTTCCTCGGATATCACAAAACTTAAAAACACCGAAGAAGAGTTGAAATCCGCAAAGTGGCGGATGGAGTGTGTTTTGGAGGGTACGCGTGCCGGCACATGGGAATGGAACGTGCAAACCGGAGAAACGATTTTTAATGAAAAGTGGGCTGAAATCATCGGTTACAGATTATCCGAACTTGAGCCGGTTAGCATCCACACCTGGGAGAATGTCGCCCATCCAAACGACTTGGCGGAATCTGAAAAGCGACTGGAAGACCACTTTTTTGGAAAAACCGATTATTACGATATTGAGTGCCGGGTGAAACACAAAGAAGGCCACTGGGTCTGGGTGCATGATCGCGGTCGGGTGCTCACCTGGACGGAAGAAGGCAAGCCCTTGATGATGTATGGCACCCACATTGAAGTCAATCGGGAAAATAAATCACTTTAGGATTCAGGCAACCCGAGATTCATAAAAATACTATTAAGTAGATAAAAAGGCCGCTTATTTGCGGTCTTTTTTTGTGCTTTTTTTCATCCTTGTTGGTGATGTATGTAACCAAGGATTTATGTACGCTTATATTGCTTCCTTATCACAAAAAAAATAATAATCTTTTTGGTCCATGATGTTTTGAGATTTTGAAATGTCAAAAAATCATTCTTGTCCATGAAAAAAAAGGAGTAGGTATACAGGCATAAAATTTTTCTAATGTCAGATTCAACAATATCTTAACCCTTTAAACAATTACAAATTACCAACATTCAATAGAACTGGGAGGAACCATGAAAGCTCTAAACAACCTGAAAACAAGTGTCAAATTGATCGGCGGGTTCTTGATCGTGGCGTTGATCGCCGGCGTGGTGGGGCTGCTGGGGATTATCTTCATCCGCCAGATTGATGCCGCGGATACCAATTTGTTTGAAAATTACACAGTTCCGCTCATGGAACTGGATGAAATGGGCATCGCCTTCCAGCGTATGCGGGTGAACATCCGCGATGCCATCCTGGTGGATGATGCTGCGACCCAAAAAACCAAGTTTGAAACGATTGCGGAGTTACATACGACCCTTGAAACGTTGGCACCCGAATACGAAGCCAGGATCCAAACCGAGGAAATGCAGGCGTTGTATGACCAGTTCCACGCCGGGTTGCTCGAATTTGAACCTTATATGGAACAAATGGTCTCGCTCGTCAAACAAGGCCGTGATGATGAAGCCATAACCATTTTACACGGTGCTGCCAACGCCAGCGCGCGCGCCATTCAAGACAATCTTGCGGCGATGGTTGAACTGAAAATTGAAGGCGCGCACGAAATCGCGCTGCATAACACTGAAGTCGCCAACCAAGCCACCACCACCATGATCATCATCATCGCGGTCGGCCTCCTGTTGGCTGTGGGTCTTGGGATCATCATCAGCAATTCCATTTCCAACCCGCTGGGCAAACTGGTGACTATCGCCACCGCCGTTTCGGTGGGCGACCTGGTTCGTGATCTGGATCAAAAAGTGAAAGATGGCCTCACCATGCGCAAAGACGAGGTGGGCGACATCGCCAAATCGTTCGACCAGGTGATCAATTACATGCAAAATATGGGCGAAGCGGCCAACACCATCGCCAACAACGACCTCACCGCCACCGTGGTGGCCAAAAGCGAAAAAGATGAACTGGGTGTGGCTTTCTCAAGAATGATCGTGAACTTGCGTGAGATGGTCGGGCAGGTAACTGAAAGCGCGGTTAATTTGGGCGCGGCATCCAGCCAACTCGCCACCGCGGCCAATCAGGCAGGCCAAGCCACCAACCAGATCGCCGCGACGGTGCAACAAGTGGCGAAAGGCACCGCTGATCAGGCATCCGCGGTGACCAAAACGGCCACAGCTGTGGAGCAAATGACTCAGGCGATCGAAGGCGTCGCCAAGGGTGCCCAGGAACAAAGCACTTCTGTAACCAAAGTTTCAGCAGCCACTGAACAGATCAATGTCGCCATTCAACAGGTGGCGGGCAACGCCGCCTCGGTGACCACCGATTCCGCCGCGGCAGCTGAAGCCGCCCGCAAGGGTTCGCACACCGTGGAACAGACCTTGAATGGTATGCAGAGCATCAAGGCGAAAGTGGGCGTCTCGGCGGCAAAAGTGGAAGAAATGGGACGCCGTTCGGAGGAAATTGGCAAGATCGTCGAAACCATTGAAGACATCGCCTCGCAAACCAACTTGCTCGCGCTCAACGCCGCCATCGAAGCGGCCAGGGCTGGTGAACATGGTAAGGGTTTCGCCGTGGTTGCGGACGAGGTGCGCAAATTGGCGGAACGCAGCTCACTCGCCACAAAAGAAATCGGCGGCTTGATTAGTGGAATTTTGACCACGGTCTCTGACGCCGTAAAAGCCATGGAAGAAGGTTCGAAGGAAGTGGAGCTTGGCGTCGAGACCGCAAACCAGGCTGGAACAGCCTTGGGCGAGATCCTCACCGCTGCTGAAGCGGTCAACAAACAAGCCACCCTGGCTGGTCAAGCCACGGAACGCATGAAAGCAGCCTCAGAAGACCTGGTGGGTGCCGTGGATTCCGTTTCAGCGATCGTGGAAGAGAATACCGCCTCCACCGAAGAAATGGCAGCTAATTCCAGTGAGGTCAACCAGGCGATCGAAAGCATTGCCAGTGTAAGCGAAGAGAACAGCGCCGCGATCGAAGAAGTCAGCGCCAGCGCCGAAGAAATGAGCGCCCAGGTGGAAGAAGTGACCGCCTCCGCGCAATCACTTTCTGAAATGGCCCAGCTGCTACAGGAACTGGTTTCCAAGTTCAAGTTGAACGCCTAACCCATCCTTTCGAGGTGGCTGGTTGATACCAGCTGCCTCGAACTTTTGACCCGGAGTGTGAAATGGAAAAACAACTCGTCATTTTTGAGCTGGGCTTGGAGAACTTTGGCATTGACATCGCTTCAGTGGAAGGTATCGTCAAGCTGCAGGAGATCACCAAGATCCCGCAATCCCCGGATTACATGGTGGGGATCACTAACCTGCGCGGCAGCGTGCTGCCCGTGATCGATTTGCAAAAACGCTTTGGCATGCCGCCACAAGAAAAGACCAACGAAACCCGCATCATGGTCGCCAATGTCGAAGGGGTCAAGATCGGCATGATCGTGTCAGCAGTTTCAGAAGTATTGACCATTGAAGACAAGGTCATTGAGCCCCCGCCGCCGATGGTGAGTAATATCAATTCCGAATTCATCATCGGGGTTGCCAAAATCGACAAGCGCCTGGTGATCCTCCTTGACCTGGCCAAGGTGCTCAATGCTGAAGAAAAGGCTCAAGTGGTCTCCTCCGCAAAAGCCAATTAACCAGGTATCGAGAACAAGTTAGAGATGAGAGGATACCCGCCAACCGACGGGTATCCTCTTTGTTAACTTGGAACCATCAGCTCATTAAAAAATTTATCGTCTATGAAAGCGAAAAGGATATTCGATTACAATAAAAACAACCTTGAAGTTAAAGGAAAAATCGCCTGATGAAAAAATGGTTTAAAGAGCGATGGGCGCGAATCCAGCAAATTGCGAATCACAACCCGTTTGTATTTCCGATCTCACTTTTGGCGCTTGGTTTGGTCACCTACGGCACCTTCATTTTTTCTTTGGGTTTCTATTGGGACGACTGGCCGCCAATCGCGTTGTTTCATGTGGGAGGAAATTCGGCCATCTGGCAGTACTTCCAGGTAGATCGCCCCTTCCAGTCCTGGACGTACATGCTCCTCTTCCCTGTTTGCCAGGAATCCACGGTGGCCTGGCACCTGGCGGCCATTCTTTTTCGATGGTCCACCGCTTTGGTATTCGCCAGCACCTTCACCCGACTCTTCCCAAAACAAAAGTGGGTTTTTCAATGGGCGGCCATGCTTTTTATGGTGTTCCCCGGATTCTCAGATCAATTCGTGGCCGTGGTCTTCGCGTCCATATTTTTAACATACACCGTCTTTGCTCTTTCGCTTTACTTCCTTGTCCTGGCTTTCAAAACGAATAAATTTCGGCTATTCTTCGTCCTTTCTCTATTATTCACCGCGCTCCACCTGTTCACGATGGAATACTTTGCGGGGTTGGAGGTGCTGCGAGCGGCGCTCATCCTCGTGCTGATCTTCCAACATACTGCCAAGCCGCCTAAACGAGCCCTGTGGTTTATTAAGGCATGGCTGCCATTTTTAGGAGTGCTGGCGGTCTATCTTTATTGGCGGCTGGCCATTTTCAACCAAACAGCGTACCTGCCTACACTGCTGCCCGACCTGCTAAAGTCGCCAGGAAGCATACTGCTGGGGTTGCTGCAAACCGTCTACGCTGATTTAAGGTTCTTGTTGCTTTCTACCTGGACGGATCGTTTGCTGCCCGCTGATTTGGATATCGCGAGACTCTCATTTTGGGCGTCTGCGATTTTTGGAGTTCTTACTGCGGCGGTCCTTGTGTTCGTACAATATAGCAACTCCGTGGAAGATGAAAAAGATTTACCGCTTCGATCTGCTTTACTGAACCTGGGTTTCTCGTTCACGATCATCTTGTTTGGCGTGTTTCCAGTGTGGAGCAAATACAGCCAGATCACAGCCGGCAAGTGGTCAGACCGTTTTGGGTTGGCCGCCTTCTTTGGCGTCACATTGCTGATATCCACATTGCTTTTTTACGTTGTCAAGCAACAAAAGGTTAGGAACATTCTCTTGATCCTGTTGGTCGGGTTATCGATTGGTTATCAGGTTCGCATGGGAAATGATTACCGCAAGGATTACCGCCGCCAAAAAGCGTTTTATCTCGAATTAGCCTGGCGGATTCCGTCTTTGGCACCCGGCACCACCCTTTATTCACCCACGACCCCCACCATCAAAGAGACGGATTATTCTTACTCGATGGGCATCAATGTCTTATATGGTGGCGCGAGGATTGGCCCCGATCTGGAATACTGGATGTCAGGCCCGAGGTATTACGATCCAGTGGATTTGCTCGACAACCCGTCCCAGCCGATCCAACACGAGTTGCGTAATTTTGTGTTTGAGGGGTCATCTGACAGGATCGTCAGCATCCACATGCCACAGACAGGATGCCTGTGGGTGGTCGACCCATATTACGCCGCCTTCCTGGCAACCCACAACGGCGCCTCCGCACCGGTCACGGACATTGAACGATACGGAAATCTAACCAATTCTTCGCTGATTTCAGATACGCCGCTCGAAACCTACGGACTTTCAAAACTCATCGATTTCACCCCGCAAAACACCTGGTGTTATTACTTCGAAAAAGCGGATCTCGCTCAAAGTCAAGGTAAAGCTGCTGAAGCGATCACGTTGTTCGACCAGGCCATTGTAGCCGGGTTGGAACCCGTGGAGGGGATCGAACTTCTGCCCTTCATCAAGGCTTACACGGCCTTAGGCCAGATCTCAAGCGCGGTTCAAATTTCACAGGCCATGACCGCCAAAAATTATTTGACTCAACCGATGTTGTGTCAATTCTGGGGAGACACCCTCGCGGCTAACCCGGCGATGGGATCGTCAGAAATTGCAGAAGTTTACAACCCAAACCTTTGCCCGGACAGCGTTCAATGAACCAGGGTTTGTTGGTTTACGGCGACATCGGCATGGATTTGTTGTTAAAAACGCCTGCCTGGCCTGGCTCTGGCGAAGACGCCAGGGTGGAAGAACTGCGTTATTCACCAGGCGGTTCGGCGGCTAATTGCGCGGTCGTGGCCAGCCGGTTGGGAGTGCCCACCACCTTCCTCGGTACCCTGGGTGAAGACCCGTGGGCAGCCACCCTTGAAGTGGATTTAAAGCATTTCAGCGTGGATACTCACCTCATCCACCGAGCGGCAGGCAGCACCGGCACCTGCGTTGCGGTGGTGGCGCCCAATGGGGAAAAACGATTCTTCTCCTTCCGCGGTGTCAATGAAACCAATCCTCCGCCGCTGCCCGATAATGCAGAATGGAGCGCGATGGGTTGTCTCCATCTTTCGGGATATAGTTTCCAATCGGGGGCTTCGCGAACCACAGCCCTAAACCTGGTTGACCAAGCCAGGCGGCGCGGAATCATCGTGTCGCTTGACCCGTCTTTCATGTTTGCGCAACAAATAGGGTTAACCCCCGGCCACTTGCTTGAGTCGGTTGACATCATTTTTCCTAACCGCGAAGAAACGGTGTTGCTTAGCGGACTGTCTGACCCCGTCCTTGCCGCGCGATGGTTGCGCAAACGTGGGGTGAAGACCGTGATCGTCAAACTTGACCGCGATGGCTGCCTGCTGGTTTCAGACGGCGTGGAGCAAATCATCACCTTCAAACAACCTGACTTGGTAATCGACACCACCGGGGCCGGCGATGCTTTCTGCGGAGGATTTTTGGCAGGCTTGCTGGGTGGTTTTTTGCTCCTTGATTGCTGCAAGGTGGGTGCGGCTGCCGCCACCCACATCATCAGCCAGCTTGGAGCGCACGAACATGCCCCCACCCGGGCTGAGATCATGGGTATAATCCGTATCAATCAAGAGAAAGAATTAACCCGCTTCTTGGAAGAGCGTTGGAAGTGATAGAAAATTAACGGTTCGTGGAGAATTGAATGAACACACTGGATCTGGAAATCCGCAAAGATGTGGCTTCAGCGTTGAAGTTGGGCACCCCAGTGGTAGCCCTCGAATCCACCATCATCGCGCACGGAATGCCCTACCCTCAAAACGTGGAGACCGCCCTGGCAGTTGAAGAGATCGTGCGCCAGGCCGGAGCCCTGCCAGCCACCATAGCCATACTCAACGGCAAAATGAAGGTGGGGCTCACCCGCGAGGAGATCGAAACCGTCGCTACAGACAAGAATATGCTTAAAGCCAGCGACCGTGACATCCCATTCATCCTCGCGAGAAAACTCTCCGCGGCAACCACGGTCAGTTCAAGCCTGGCCATCGCGGCCGCCGCCGGCATCCAGGTGTTTGTTACCGGGGGCATCGGCGGTGTCGGCCCGGAGGGCTACCGAACATTGGACATCTCCTCTGACTTGATCGCCCTGGCAGATTACCCCTGTATCACCGTCTGCGCTGGCGCGAAAGCTTTCATGGATATCCCCGCCACGCTGGAATACCTCGAGACCAACCGGGTGGGTGTGATCGGTTACCAAACCGACATGTTCCCCTTGTTTTACACACGCGGCAGCCAATTCAAGATCGATTGGCGCGCGGATGACGTGGCGGATGTGGCCCGGGTCTTCCACGCCAAAGCGGCGCACGAACACAAGGGTGGGCTTCTCGTGGGGGTTCCACTCGCGGATGAAGACGCGCTTTCTTACGAAGAAACGCGCCGCGCCATCGAACTCGCCCTTGAACAGATCGCCAAGGCAGGCATCACCGGCAAGGAAGTTACCCCCTTCATCCTGGCCGCGATCAAGAACGCCACCGGCGGAAAAAGCCTGACTGCCAACATTGCCTTGATCAAGAACAACGCCAGAGTAGGCGGTGAGATCGCTGCCGCGCTGGCTCGAATGCAATCAAAAAACCTTCTGAGTTAACCGCTCAGAGCGGCGTTCGATTGAAGGTATAATTCACCATCATTTCGCAGTACGGAGGATGCATGCCCATAATTCTTTTGAAACTTAATTACCTCGACCCGGGGTCTGGCAGTCTTTTGGTGCAACTGGTTGCGGCTGGCTTGCTAGGTGGGGTCGGCATCTTATTGAAAATGTTCTGGGGACGGATCAAAGCCTTCTTCAAGGGTGAAAAATATGTTCCACCCACGCCCGAAACCGATGAGGATGACCAGGAAGAGGGATAATGGGGGATTCCAGGATTAACGCTTCATTCCGCGATCCCAGCGGATTCTTGTTTTCGCGCAACGGTGTGCTTTATCGGCAGGTCAATCAATCTTACGCCAAACCTTATGGCAAGTTCATGGAATCGGGTCTATACGACGAATTGGTAAAATCGGGCCAATTGGTCGCCCATTTGGAATCTGACATCAAGCCCGAAGAACCGTCCATCGCGTTTAAAGTTTTAAAACCTGATCTTGTTCCGTTCATTTCTTACCCCTATGAATGGAGTTTTTCACAGCTTAAAGACGCAGCGCTCTTAACCCTCGAGATCAACAAAGCCGCGTTACTAAAAGGGTTGATCCTTAAGGACGCCAGCGCGTACAACATCCAATTCGTGGATGGCCGGCCGTTGCTCATTGACACCCTATCGTTCGACACCTATCGAAAAGGACAGGCATGGGACGGGTACCGCCAGTTCTGCCAGCATTTTTTGGCTCCTCTCGCCCTCTCAGCACTCGTGGATATTCGTTTCATTCAATTACTCAAGAACCACATCGACGGCATTCCACTGGATCTTGCCAGCCGCTTGCTACCCGCCAAAACCCGGTTTGGGCTTTCCGGGCTCAACCTGCACATTCATATTCATTCCAGGGTGCAGCAGCGCTATGCTGACAAACAAGAGACGCAATCTCAAGCGTTGCAATTGAGCAAGGACGCTTTGCTCAATTTGCTCAATGGCTTGATCAAAACGATCTCGCAACTCACCTGGCAGCCCAAGGGCACGGAATGGGGAGATTATTACACCGCAACCAATTACAGTGATGATTCCCTGAGGTTGAAGGGCGAGATGGTTGCCAAGTTCATCGAAAAATGCGCCCCTTCCACCGTCTGGGACCTGGGTGCCAACAATGGCCTTTTCAGCCGCGAGGCCTCACGACGCGGTATCTTCACCGTGGCCAGCGATATTGATCCGGCCGCCGTGGAAAAGAATTACCTGGCCATACGCGCCACCCAGGAAAAACATCTCCTGCCCCTGGTAATGGACCTGACCAACCCCAGCCCTTCGATCGGTTGGGCTAACCAGGAACGCGACTCTTTCACAGTACGCGGACCGGTGGACCTGGTGCTGGCGCTGGCTTTGATCCATCACTTGGCCATCTCCAACAACCTTCCGTTGACTCATATCGCGGATTTCTTCGCTTCGATTTCCAATTGGGTGGTGGTTGAATTCGTCCCTAAGAGTGACTCACAGGTCAAACGCCTGCTGGCCACACGCAAAGACATTTTCGATCAATATACCGAAGAAGGATTTGAAACCGCCTTTGAGAAAAAATTTAAGGTGGTCGAAAAGGAAAAACTGGCGGGCAGTGAGAGAACGCTGTATCTGCTCAAGAGAAAATAACGCCAGCGCAGTTAAATAGAAACCAGACAGGAGTAAATTAACGCTGTCTGGTTTTTTTATTGTGGGGTGCAGGGCAGATCAACGATCTCGAAATCGTAAGGGGCTTGATAAGAGGCCGTGCGGGCTACGTCCGGCAGCAGCGGATACTCCGCGCCGAAATATTGGTTGAACACTAATCTGAAAGAATTGACCGGTGTAATGGTGGGGTAAAGGTCTTTCTCGCCGCCGTCGGGCAGGTAATAAGCCATCAGGTTGGCGTTACGTACTTCCGCTTTGAGGCCATGATCGCCTTGCAACAGGATCACCGGCGGGGTGGCAGAATTCTCGATGATCTCCTGTAAAACTTCGAGCACGCGCTGGTTGACGTAGGCGACCTCGTTCTTATACCCGGGGTGGTCGGCCAGGGTGTAGGTGAAGCTGCCATCCGCGTTAAAGACATAAGGGAAGTGCGGCGCCACCAGGTGAGCGTAGACGAACTTGGGGCTTTGGCTTTGGGGCATCTCGGCCAGCGCGTTGAAACCAAACAGGATGCGCTCATAGTGCGCTTGCTCGGTCGAAAGCAGCGCCTTGCCAAAACGGTTCTGCTGCGAGGTGGTGAATTCTTCTACAACGCGCAAGGCGGTGGTGCGCACGTAATATTTCTCAAAATTGCCCAACAGTTTGAAATTAAGCAGTTTCTGCCACGGAGAGGTGTAAGGCGAAATGAATGCGTCTGAATCGGTGATGTCCAGCCACCATATGTCGGTGTCGAAAGAAACGATGCGGTAACCCAACGTCTCAAAGAGCTGACGCACTTTGCTGTGCTTGATCGTCTCGCCCAGGTCGTAAAAACTGCGGTTTTCAGCGACAATGTTCGCGGAGAAGTTGTCCAGGTAATCCATATTGAGCGCCGAAGCCATGGATGACGGGGTGTAACTATAGTTGCTCAGGCTGCAATCCGCCACGTAAAAGCCCATGTCTCGCAGGCTCTGTAGAAAAGCGCTGTTGTCGTATCCGTAATGTTCCTTGAGCATGTCGCCGCGTGAATAGGCGTCCAGGATGATGTAGTACACATCCGGTGAACCCGCCGGGGCAACGCCGCCCGGTTGCCAGACTTCATCCACCGCCGGGTTGGAGACCGTTGCCGGGTGGGTGTTGCGCAACTCGAACCGCGCGATCTGGAAAAGCGGCATGGCGATCAGCACCACTGAGAATAAGTTTAAAAAGTTCGAGACTTTTCGGGGTTTCTTTTTAAGGCGCAAGATTCCCCAGGTACCCAGGGCAAATACGACCAGCCAGATAGCGATCAGGTAACGGTGATGGCCGAGGAAACTCTTGTTTTCGAGCACGTTATAGATGTGGCCGTACGTTAGAAATAGAAGCAGCGCCAGGCTGGCCAACAACCCGGCTTTGTGGCGTTCTCGGGTTGCCAACCAGGTCAGCCCAAAAACAAGGATACTGAAAAGCAGGGTGAGTACCACGGCGCGGACCGCGTAAACCGGATCGAGTTGAATGATGTTGTAAGCCAGCAAGGCCAGCACGGGGTACAGCCCGATCAGGAGGGGATGAAAGGGGATAGCGCGGTTGCGTTTTATTTTGTGAGTGGGGTCGGTCATTGGTTGAAAGCCTGCTTTCTGAGCGTTAACACCCTCCATTTTACCAGATTGGAAAACGCTCGCTTCGTTTGAAAAACATGTCCAATGGCGGTATAATAATCGAACATTTATTCCATAAAAATGGGGTATCGCGTGACCAATCTTCAATTCTCAATTCAAACAGCTCGCCGCCTGGCTTGTTTTGCCCAGGGGTTGATTCAGCGGCCAAACCGGCCAGCCACACCTTCGGTTGTGAAAGACACTATCACCCATTTGGGTATGTTGCAGATCGACACCATTAACGTGGTGGCGAGGGCGCCCTTTTTTGCGCTTTTCAGCCGGCTCGGAGAGTACGAAATTTCGTGGGTGAACCAATTATTGGAAGAACGCCAGATTTTTGAGTATTGGGCGCACGCCGCCTGTTTTTTACCGATCGAGGATTATCCGTTGCACCGGCGTTTGATGCTGGAAAACTTCCGCCACCCCAACTACCAGCGTTGGTACGAGGCGCACAAACTGGAGGTGGATGCGGTTCTGGAGCATATACGCCAGCACGGGGCGGTCAAATCCGCGGATTTTGAGCGTAAAGATGGGCGCAAGGGCGGCTGGTGGGATTGGAAGATCGAAAAGGACGCCCTGGAGTATTGGCTGGTACAAGGCGAAGTGATGATCACCCGACGGGTCAACTTTCAAAGGGTCTACGATCTGCGAGAAAGGGTTCTACCCAACTGGGATGACCGCCAGGCATCGGATTTGGGCACCGTTTTCGAGACATTGGTGGAAAAATCAATCGGCGCCCTGGGTTTCGCGCTCGAGAGCTGGGTGGGAGATTATTTCCGCTTGCCAAAAAAGATCATCGAAACCACTTTATCCACTTTGGTTCATAAGAACCGCTTGATGCCAGTCCAGGTGGATGGTTGGCCTGAAAAAGCGTGGGCGCTGCCCGAGGTCTGGGAGGCGTTTCAAGCTGAGTTACGGACGAACCCAAACCCCGCCTACACAACCTTGCTGACTCCTTTCGATTCGCTGATTTGCGACCGGGCGCGCACCCGCAGACTCTTCGATTTTGACTTCACCATTGAGTGTTACCTGCCGGCGGCCAAACGGAAATTTGGCTACTTCAATCTTCCGATCTTGCACAATGGCAACCTGATCGGCCGCCTGGACGCCAAAGCACATCGCGCGCAAGGCCGATTCGAGATCAAATCCATCCATTTGGAGGAGGGTGTCGAAATCACGGCTTCTCTGTCAAACTCACTCGCCGAGGCGTTGAAATCTTGCGCGAATTGGCATCGTACTCCTGATCTTTTTTTTAGCGAGCATGTTCCAGCGAAGATGATGGAGACGCTGAACCCTCGACCATAAACACAATGGAGTAGTTTCACACTTCAAGTGTTACACTAATGATGTTCCGATGAGATGACGGGCGTGGAAATGGTGCGCTTCTCTTGGGATCGCTCCTATAGAAAAAGACTTCAAATGGAAAAAATGCCAAAATCTCAACCTGAAGCCTTGATCATCATGAACCCCATTTCAGGCTTCAATAACGCCAAATCCTTGCGCAGGTTAATTAATGACCATTTTCGGCGTGCGGGTTGGAGTTTTAGCATCTACTTGACCGAAAAGGATGTTCACCCTGGACCTTTGATTGGTGAATATCTCGACAAGGGGGTCGATCTGGTGGTCGTGGCGGGTGGAGACGGCACAATCGCCGCGGTGGCGGCTGGCATGGCAGGTTCGACCATCCCCATGGGTATCATCCCCACCGGCACGTGGAACGCCATTGCCCGCCACTTGATGCTTTCTTTCAACCCAAACAAGGCTTTGGCATTGATCACTGGCAATCACCAGGTGAAACACCTTGACCTCATGTCGATGGGGACGAGCATCCACGCCATGAATTTGGGTGTCGGGTTGAGTGCGCGGGTGATTAAAGAGACCTCGCGCGAAAAAAAACGCCGCTTTGGCAATCTGGCGTATTACGCCGGTTTGGTTAGGCAGGTATTTGGGATCAAACTTACCAGTTATCGCATCATAGCGGATGGGAAAAAATACCGGGGGAAAGCCCTCGAGATCATGGTGGCTAATTATGGCGTGGTCGGTTTGAATGCCGTGGAATCGCTGTTGGATGTTCATCCGGATGACGGCAAAGCGGATGTGTTGATCTTTAAACCCCGAACAGTGCTGGATTTGCCTGAGATGTTCTGGCAGGCTCTTGTGCGCCGGAAAAAACGTTCGCCCAAATTTCAACAACTAAGGGCCAGCAGCACCATTTTCATCCAGACCAACCCCCCCATGGACGTGCAGGCAGACGGCGAGGTGGTCGGTCAGACCCCTATCACGGTGAATGTGCTGCAACGCAGCGTACGGGTGATCGTTCCGTAATTAGAAGTGGAAAGTTATCTGGTGTTGATGACGCTGTCGTGGATCTCAGCGGACAGCAGGTTCGTCCATTTCACGGCGTCCATATATACCTTTGTGATGGTCTCGGCAGGCAGGTTCAACCCCATCACCGTGTTCCAATCTCCCTTTTCGTAGGCCTGGATGGCGTAGAGGATCTGTCCTTCAAGCCCGCCGTAATTTAAAAGCGCGTCCGCGATGGTATCAGAGAGTTTCAGGTCGGCGACCAATTGTTTCATGGGCTGATCCATCAGCGCGTCCAATACAGAGAACAAGCCAACCAGGAAAAACCCTTCTGGTTGAGATTGGCGGTAGATGCGTGCCAACGTTTCAGCCATGCGGGCGCGGGTGAGAGCGATGTTGGTCAATTCATGGGGTTTGTCTTGCAGGCTGGACATCAATAAGAGAGACATCCATCCGCGCATGGTATCCAAACCTATCAGCGAGATGGCCTGCCGTAACGACGTCACTTCGGTGGTAAAAGAGTAATAGCCGGAATTCGAAAGGCGCAGGAGTTTATAGCTCAAGCCGACATCCCGCGCGATAACGGCTTCGAGGTCAGAAAAACTGGATTTTTGGTTTTGCAGGGTTGCGATCGACTGCATGATGACCAGTCGTGATGTGTCCATCTTTTTACCCTGGACGATGTTGGGTTTGCATAAGAAATAACCCTGGAAATAATCACACCCCAACCGGTGGCAGAGATTGTAATCCGCCTGGGTCTCCACCTTTTCAGCTAATACTTTAAACCCTTGTTGCTTGATCCCGGCAACCAGTTCTGGCAAGACGAAATGGTCCAATTGCATCAAGTCCAATTTGACGATGGAGGAGATGCCACGAAATGGAAGTACCCGTTCCACAGAGACCACGTCGTCGAGCGCGATAATGTACCCCGCGCTGTAGAGATCCCTGACGGCTGCCAGCAGCTCGGGGTCCGATTTGACGTCTTCAAGAATTTCAAGCACCACCCGGTTGGTGGGAAGTGAGACCGGGTACTTCCCCATAATAAAATTTCGGGTAAGGTTAATAAAGGCGAGTTCGTGGCCGACGATGGTTTCAAGGCCCATTTCCACTAATGAGTTGATCACCACTTGCAAGGTTGCCTGGTCGCCGTCCTGGATAATCGCCCGGTTTTCTTGGCTTGAACGGTAAAGTAACTCGTAAGCGTAAACGGTCATGGTGCGGTTGAAAATGGGTTGCCGACCAACAAGAATATCTGCCATGATCCCCTCATGAAACGGAAATAATTCTATTATCGGTTACTTTTTCAATATCCAAAGTTTGTTCAGGCAATCCTCGAGACGATTTCCGAGCGTGGCTCCACGAGCCGTTGTGACGTCGTCTGTGTTATCGAATACCACGTATGGCACTCTCGTGCCGTTGATTGTGATGTACTCCGGATTCGCCTGGCTGACTTGCTCCCAATCCACTTCTTTGTAAAGGCGTTCCAGTTTGGTGTCAGGTAGGGCGTGTTCCAAAATGCTATCGGGTTTGTTGGGGTTGAAACGCTGGCGGTTTTTGCGCAGGGATTCTTCCCAGGGCACGTTCACGTACAGGATGGCCATTTTTTCAACCATCTGATCGGATAGGTGGGAAAAAGCGGATGTGTATCCGCCGTGTTCCTTCCCGCGTGAAAACTCCACCAGGGTGGAATATTCTTCAGCGTATCCCGGGACGTCGCGCAGGCGTTTTTCGTATTCCAGCCCGATGCGCTCGATCAATAAATCCCAAAGATACTGACCTAAAAAATAACCTTCCGCGTCAGTATGCAGGCGGGGATGCCCCATTTTATCAAGCAGGGCGTCTTCTTCAAACCAGGTCCACAACATCGGGAAGTCGTCTATTTCATCCAGTAAGCCCAGGTGGAAGCGTTTTTGACGATCCTCCAACGGGGTGCGTTTTAGATAATCGATGATCTCGCTTTTGCCGGCGGCTGGCCGGGCGATCAGTAATAGCACATCGAAGGTGGTTTTCTGATTCATTTATAGCTCCGCGAAATAAAGTGGATAAGTGTTTCGTTAATTATAGTCAATTGTTGTTTTTCCCTCACTTTGATTATGGTGACTCTTTGTTAAACCGACTTCACCCCCCCACGACAACAGGTTTCATTGATCCATCTTCAGCTGCCATTTGAGAAGGTTCGGGATGAAAGCAAAAACGACCCACTCAAAATATATGTCAGAACACGACCCTGTCAGGGCAACCATACTGTTGAATGGCTTTATTCTTGCAACTTATCTCTTGGGAGTGCTGCCATGAAATTCTTTTTCCATATTTTCCGTTTTCTCATTCCGGTTGGATTGCTGGCTGGCGCGGGTTACGCGCTTTTTCAAAACCCTGAAACCACCGCCACGGGGAGGATCGAAGGGCTGGGTGTGGATCTAATGTCCGCGCCGCCCCTCTCTCTCGAAGCCGTGGACTTGCAATTGAACGCCGCCCAACAGGCTGGTGTAAAATATGTGCGCCTCGAAATGAATTGGAGTTTGATTGAGTCTTCTCCTGACGTTTACAACTGGTCAGGTGTCATGCCGCTGGATCTTTTCTTTTCCGCGGTGCAGGCGCGTGAACTCCAGGGGGTGGCCGTGATCACCGGTTACCCGGTTTATCTTTCCATGTCTGGCCAGGCTGCGGATGAAAAAATGGTGGGAGAACGGTGGGAGAAGTTCATCCTGGCTGCCGCCGAACATTTTGGCGATCAGGTTAACTATTGGGAAATTGGTGACCAAATTAACACCACCAACGGGTCGCGCTCCCTGGCTCAAGCCAACCCATCTTTTTACGCCAAGTTGATCCGCTCGGCAGGCAAGATCATCCAGTCGGTTGACCCCAATGACGAGGTTTGGATGGGCAGCCTGGTAAGCGCCACCGCAGCCAATTGCGCGGTAAACCCTCTCACATTTCTCCTCGAGGTTAACGCCGCCAAAGGCTGGAATTCTGCCGACGCGGTCACCTTTCAACCCCGGCGCGGCGCGGTCGCCCCGGAATACCCCTCCTCGAATATTGTTAATGCTGGCTGCGGTTCAACGCTCCCCGCTGCCAACGCCAGCCTTGCTACAGAAGTGCAGGCGGTGCAAGACCTCGCCCGCCAACTGGGCGGCAAACCGGTCTACATTACCGGTCTTAGTTTTGGGCAAGAGGAGCTGATCTCTTTGGCCAATGGTCGCAACCTGGACTTGGGTTGGGTGCATTCTGACTTTCTGGTGCGCTCCACGGTGATGCTGATGGGGTCAAACACCATTCCGCTTGTTTTTTGGCAATTTGACCCGGTCTTGCAGCCGGCGGTTTTACCAGCGCTGACAAACCTTTCCAACTTGATGGCGGATTCCAAACCTCTCGGTCAGTTCCAAGGCCAAGCCGGTTCTGTGCAAGAATACCGTTTTCAAAAAGGTGGGGACCTAACGCTGATCGCCTGGCGTAGCCTGGATGGCGATGCTCCCCAACCGGTCAGTTTTTCCGGGCTAGATTCTCCCCGGTTGATCGCCTTCCCAGTGGAGGGCGGTGGTTTGGCCGCGGATGGGGGCATGGAAGTGTCTGTGGACGCTTCGGGCAGCGCGATCGTGATGCTTAACGAACGTCCGGTGCTCTTCTTGGGTAAAACCGGCAGCTGGGATAACCAGGTGAAGGAAGACGTCAACGCCCAACTCGAAAACTGGCGCTTCGACCTCCAGGCTGTGGTGCGGCGCTGGTTGAACGATCAAAAAGCAGCGTTCCTGCAAATGGTCGAAGACCTCTTTAACCAGGCTAAAGACAGCGCCGTGGATTGGGGTGAGGAACAGATCCACGACCTCCTGAATTGAGTCGGGAGTATAATCCGCATAAGAACCTAGATGACCAAGGAAGAACCCATGATAAATCGATTCGCGGCGCGCATCTTTTCACTTGTGCTGGCATTGATGCTGGTGTCTTGCACCCTGCCTGAGCTCACACCACCGGCCGACACCGTAATAACCACCCAACCGCCATTTCAGCCCGGCGTCTCTGAAACCTCCACACAAGCGCCATCAACGATCCCTGAAGCGGTGGTTATTTCAACCCGGAACGCGTCTGCCTTGACCATGATCAACCGGTCGCCAGCTTCCAATGCCCAACTCCTCAAATGGGCGGAGGATGGTTCAAGTTTAAGTGTAGCCTCCCAAAATTTCGATGCCAATAATGCGCAGGTTTATGGCATCACCGTTTTGTCCATCCCTGACCTGCTCCCGTTGAACATTTATACCAATGCCGAAGCACGCGTCGCGGATATCGCCTCGAACGGAAAAATGGCCCTGCTGGTATCCATCGAAGATAATAAATTATTCCTGGTCGATTTGAGTGCCGGGAACAACACCGTTACCCCGGTTTCTCCAGACTTTTTGATTGCCAACGCGACGTTTTCACCGGATGGAAACACGATCGCGATTACGAAAAAAGAAGCCTGGGAAGTGGTTTTGTTCTCAACAATAGACCTCACCGAGATCAAAACCCTTTCCGGTTTTGAAACCGCGGCCCCTGTGTTTAATGCCGGTTTTGAGGCCAGCCCAAAGTGGATGGTCTGGCATGCCCGGGCAACCTTGCAATTGCAAGAGATTGAAACCGGGAACGTGGGTGTTGCCTTGAGTCACCAGGATTTTTTGACTTCTTACGCTCTCACCCGAGATGGCTCCATTGTGGCAACCGACATGCCTGCACCAAGTGGTGATGCAAGCACCCCCGCGGTCACCCTGTGGGATGCCAACCAGGGCATCGAATTGCGAAGGCTCGACCTCACCAGTCCAGCCCTTTGTCTGGATTTCTCGCCGGATGGTTCGCTATTAGCGGTGGGTGTCGATAATCAGCTCCAGGTCTGGGATGTGGCTGGCGGGACCCTCGTCAGCACTCTCAGTGGACATGCCGGACAGGTTACCCAGGTGGCGTTCTCCGCGGACGGCAAATTCCTGTCCACCACCGGCAACGACAATCAGATTTACCTGTGGCAGGTGATCGAGTAAAACCCTGAATATGGAATTTTGAAAACCCCAAATTGCTTTGGGGTTTTTTCTTGAAATAATCCGGTGTGGTATACTTTTGACGCGCTCTTCGCGAACAGGTTCAAAATGCCCTTACTCACCGCCACCAACCTTTCCAAATCCTTCGGCGCTCTGGATATTTTTTCAGAGTTGACCTTTGGTGTACCGCATCGTGGGCGCATCGGTCTGGTTGGGCCGAATGGGGTGGGCAAATCCACATTGTTGCGTATTCTTATCGGTGAGGAAGAAGCCTCTGGTGGGTTGGTAAACCGCGCCCGTGGATGTGTGATTGGCTACCTGCCTCAGGAAGCCGATTTGCATTCAGAACGCAGTTTGTGGGACGAAATTTTGACGGTTTTTGCACCTCTTATAGGGATGCAAACCGAATTGCACGATCTTGAGATCCGCCTGGCGAAAACCGAAAACTCATCAGATCTGCTCACTCAATACGGCAGCCTGCAAGCTAAATTCGATCACCTCGGTGGATATACCTTTGAGACCCAAGTGCGCATGACGTTGACCGGTTTGGGTTTCAGTCGGCAGGATGAAAAACGCCCCGTTTCTCAGCTTTCTGGGGGGCAGCGCACGCGGGCTATGTTGGCCAAGCTGCTGCTTTCCAAACCCGACCTGCTCCTGCTCGATGAACCCACCAATCACCTCGACATCGCCGCGGTGGAATGGCTCGAAAATTATCTCAAAGACTGGCCTGGCGGGGTGCTGATCGTTTCGCACGACCGCTACTTCCTTGACCAGGTGGTTAACACCATCTGGGAAATGACCCCCACGCTCGAAGAATATCATGGCAATTACAGCGCCTATATGCTGCAGCGCCAAGACCGATACGAGCGCCGTCTGGCTGAATACCAGACTCAGCAGGAATTTATTGAAAAAGAAGAAGAATACATCCGCCGCAACATTGCCGGGCAGAACACCCGCCAGGCGCAAGGTCGCCGCAAACGGCTTGAGCGGCTGGTGGATGAAGCCAAACTAACCCCGCCCACCCAAAAACGATCTTTACACCTCAATCTCAAGGCGGGTGACCGTTCGGGTGACCTGGTGTTGCGCACCCGTTCTCTTAGCGTGGGTTACGCGGATGAGGGCAGGGCATTGTTCCAGGTTCCCGATCTCACCCTGGTGCGCAATGAATGCGCCGCCATCATCGGTCCCAATGGCGCTGGCAAGACCACTTTCCTTAAAACTCTGCTGGAAAAGATTCCCCCTTTTTCTGGTGAAGCCGTCTTGGGCGCGAGCCTCAAGATCGGCTATTTCGCCCAGGCGCATGAGGGGTTGCACGCCAATTGGACCCTGATAGAGGAGATCCAGGGCGTTGTACCAAAAATGCTGCCCGCCGAAGTGCGCGATTACCTGGCGAAATTTCTGTTTACCGGCGACGACGTGTTCAAGACCGTGAACCTGCTTTCAGGCGGTGAACGCGGCCGGCTGGCGCTGGCTTGCCTGGCGCTCCAGGGATCAAATCTTTTACTGCTCGATGAACCCACCAACCACCTTGACCTGCCCTCGCAGGAGATTCTGCAATCTGTTATGGCAGATTTCCGGGGCACCATCCTGCTGGTTTCGCATGACCGTTATTTGATTGACGCGCTAGCCACCCAGATCTGGGAAGTTGACCCCCGCAACCAAACTTTAGTCAGTTTCAAGGGTAGTTACAGCGAATTCCGCGCCTATAAGCAACAACAATTGGAAGCGACTGCCTCCTTCGATGGGAAAACAGTCAAAGTTCAAGGCGTGGACCGATTCGTTTCTGGCATGAGCAAAGGGGAACGTCAAAAGGTTGAGCGTAAGATCAAATTATTAGAAGAAAAAATTGCCTTGCTGGAAAACGAGATCAAGCAACTCGAGAACCGGCTTGAGAACCCGCCTTCCGACCCGGGGGAGGTTCATCAGATCGGTCTCGAATACGCCCGGCTGCAAGCCGATCTGGAAATGAAAATGGACGAATGGTCGGGGTTGCACGAGAGCATCACTAGCGAATAAAAAAGTTCCCCACGGGGAACTTTTTTGGTCTTTTCGATTTTATCGCCAATGCCTCGGGTTTTAATCGCGCCATTATGTCGTTCCGTTGGGTTGAGCGAGCGCGCGGTGGGGTTCGTCGCCGTTGTATTTGCGGATCTGGGGGAACTTCAAGGCAACGACGATCACCGAGATGATGCAGCCGATGCCGCCTGTGACGATCGAAACCGGGGTGCCAAAAGCCTGCGCCACCAGCCCGGCTTCCACTTCACCCAGGCGAGGACCCCCTGCAAAGAAGAGCTGATTAATGCTGATCATGCGTCCGCGCAGCTCGTCTGGTGTTTGCAACTGCCGGATGGTATTGCGCAGTACGGTGCTGATCGCGTCTCCGGCGCCCATTATCACGAGCGCCACGAAAGTCAGTAGGAAACTTCGTGAAAGGCCAAACACAACGGTGGCGACACCGAAAGAAGCCACGCCCCACAACAAGAGTTTGCCCTGACGGCGGATGCGTGTGCGCTGCGCGAGGATGAAGGCTACCGCCACAGACCCAATGGATTGGGCCGCCGACAACCAGCCGTAACCGATGACTCCCACCTTGAGGATGTCTTGGGCAACGAAGGGCAGCAAGGTGTTGGCCGAAGAGAAAAAGGTGGCGAAAAAGTCGAGCAGCATGGATGAAAAGATGATCGGCTGATTGACGATAAACCGAATTCCCACCGGAATCCCAGAAAAATCGAGTTTCTTACGGGGTGTTTTGACGATTGCTTCAATGGGCGCATTTTCACGTTCAACTCTGCCCATCATCACCAAAGCCGCGAGCACCGCCAAAAAGGAAATGGCGTTGATCCAATAAGTCCACTGCTGACCGAGTGTTGCGATCACCAATCCACTCAACGCCGGACCGATAATCGCGCCGGTGTTTGAAGCAATGGATTGCAGTCCGAAGGCGCTGGCCAGGTCTTCACGCGGCACCAGATTGCTGATTAACGACTGCCTGGACGGGCTGTCAAACGCGATGGCGATCCCCGATATGGCTGAAATGATGTATATCACCCAAATGTTGATGTTGCCCATGAAAGTGAAAATGCCCAAGCCAAAGGCGCACAAGAGCATAAAAGTTTGAGTTACAAAAAGCACCCGCCGCCGATTGAAGGTATCTGCTACCAGCCCTCCGACCAGCGCGAAAAGCAGGATCGGAACCAGCCTGGCGATGCCCACACCGCTCACCGCGATGGGTTTATCGGTAAGGGTGCGCAGGTGCCAATAGATCGACCATATCTGCATCTGGGAACCGGCAATTGAAATTAATAAACCCGCCCATAACAGCGCGAATTTCCGGTGCCGCAGGGCGGGGGGAATTCTAAAATAATCCTGCCAACGCATGCCTGGTTTAAGTCCCCCAATCCCTCAGGTAAAGAAAATCGTAACCCATGGTGCGATTGCTTAACTTGGCGATGGGTGGCAGCACGCGTTTGAACTGGTTCTTGCGCACACGCTGGATCACAGCCTTAACGAAAGATTCGCTAAACCCCGCTTCAACACACTCTTCAGGTTTGTAGCGTTGATCGATCAACAAGATGAGCAATCTGTCGACCTCTTCGTAAGTGAAGCCCAATTCGCCCTCGTCGGTTTGCCCCACCCACAAGTCTGCGGAAGGCGCCTTGTCGAGCAACGGAGCGGGCACGCCCAGTGCCCGAGAGAGCTGCCGGACCTGGGTCTTATAGAGATCGCCAATGGGGTTGATCGCGCAGGCAGAATCCCCGTAGAGCGTTGAGTACCCCAGGAGAATTTCAGTCTTGTTACCCGTACCTAACACCAAGCCTTTGAAGGCTTCAGATTGATCGAAGAGAATGATCATGCGTTGGCGGGCCATGATGTTGCCTTTACGACGGTTTTCCATGTCTGAGAAACGGTTGATCAATGGGTCAACCATCTCGGTGATGGGGACGGTTAAGAAAGGGATACCCAGGGCGTCGATCACCAGTTGGGCGTGATCCAACGAATCTTGCGAGGAGGTTTTGTAAGGCATGCGGATGGCGAGAACGTTTTCGGCACCCAACGCTTCGGCGGCCAAATAACATGAAAGCGCTGAATCGATACCGCCAGAAAGACCGAGCACCGCTCTCGAAAACCCGGAGCGTTGAATTTCGGTCTTGATGAAGCCGGTTAAAATTGTACGCGCCAATTCTGTATCGATCGCAAGGTCAGACATAAAATCCTCCACACGGGGTTCTTGTTACTTTCATTTTACACGCATTCGATTTGTAGGCGTTTAATTCAGCTTCTCTGTTCTTCGAGGATGCGTTTCAATTCTTTTTGCACCAAAGAGGTGCGTTCATCACGCAGGAGTGGAAGCCTGACGCGCGTGCGATGCAACTGGTTCAGATCCAGTTCCGCACGAACGAGGGCTTCTTGATGCTGAGGCCCTTGGACGACAGGTTCACCATCCGGATTAAAGACCGATGCCCCACCCCAAAAATTGAGCCCGTCTTCATAACCCACTCGGTTAGTGTGAACTACGAAAGAGGTGAAGAAGCCCGCGTAAGCCCTATTGATGTCGTCCACCCATCGGGCGGAATCCAGTTTGCCGGCTTGCGGGTCTGAGGGTTCGCGCGGCGGAGGTAACCCGCGGCCCGGAGAGGCTGAGGAAAAGAGCAAAAGGTCCGCGCCGTCCAGCCAGAGCAAGTATGGCAACGAGGCGTGCCAGAAGTCCTCGCAGATCAACATGCCCACCCGCCCGAAGCGGGTGTCAAAGGCTCTTACGCTGTCTCCCCAGGCGAAAAAACGGCCTTCATCGAACAAGCCATAGGTGGGGAGGTAGACTTTATGGTGAATGTGTACGATTTCGCCGCCAGAGAGATAAGCGGAGGCGATGTAAAAACGGCTGCGCGAATCTTCTTCCACAAATCCAACGGTGATGTCGATGGATTTACTGGCTTCTAAAAGCCGGTGAAAGGTTGGGTCGGAATCGTTGGGTTTTAACGCTACACCAGGCACCAGGTCTTGCAATAGGTAGCCGGTGAGCGAAAGTTCGGGAAACACAACCATGTCCGCGCCGCCATCCCGGGCTTGTTCAATGTAATCCAGGTGTTTTTCAAGGTTTCGGGGCACATCCCCGAGGACGGTATTGATCTGGGCCATCGCGAGATTTAATTTCATGTTTTGCTCCCGGGGATATTTGTTTTTTTGAACAATGTGAATAATAAAATGCTAATCGATAATGCCAGGAAAAGGATCGCCGACCATGTCTCCCAACGCAACCCGTAAATCAAGCGCGTGGGATCGGCGCGCATCAATGAGAATAAAAGAGTGTGGGCAAAGAAAGCAACCCCGACCACCGCGGAAGGCAAACCGGGTTTTGGAGTTTTTCGCACCAAAAATTCCACGACGAGGACCAAGACCAGCAGACTCAAGATGGCAGCCGGTTGGATGGGAACCCGAAGCATGGATTGGCCGCTTTCGTCCAGAGACATCATCCCCCACCAGGTGCCAGCTTGCAGCGGATGGCCGTAGGCTACCCCAACCTGCCAGGATGCCATCCATGCCGCGACCCCGAGTGGCAGAAGCATGCGGCTCAAACGGTCCAGGCCGGTTAACCTGGGCAGCCGCAAGAGTGCACATCCCATCCAGGCGAAAAGGATTGCGCCGGGAACCGCGCCCGGCCAAAACAAACCGCCCAGTTCGATATTGAAGATTTCAGTCCATGCAGTTTTAAAATATTCGTGAAATAAAAGGGCAAAACCCAACCGTGCGCCTACCAGGGCACCCAAAAAAGTCAACAGCCCGGCTACCAGCCAACGGATGCGCGTCTCGGGTTCCGCAGATTGAAGCAGCCGAAACAGCCCTAATGACGCGCCCAACCCAAGGATCAACGAAAAAAGTGACAATTCCACCTCGACTGGATTTATCTTACCACAAGCAACTTAAACGAAAACGGCAGGGGTTGCCTGCCGTTCGGGTTAGTTCACTGATTCCACTTTTTCAATTTCTGGGAAGAACTGCCTGACCGTGCCTTCGACCCAACCTTTGACGGTGACCGGAGAAAGTGGGCAGCCGAGACAGGCACCTCCCAGTTTGACCTTGACTACCTTGCCGTCAAAAGAAACGAATTCCACTTCGCCGCCGTGGTAAGTGGAAATGTAGGAGTTCAATTGTTCGATCAATCCGCGTAATTGTTCGTTTTGTGAAAAGGAGGTATCCTGGTTGCTCATCATTTTTCCTCTAATTGTCTGCCGGTTGAAAAATTGACCCGACTTATTCGGCTTTCCTAGTAAAATCTTACCATATCTCCGTTTTTTGTCACCTTTTCCCGTTTTTTTCGTCTAAAGTATATCTAGAACTCAGGAGTGTAATCATGGAAATGTTAATCGATTTTCCGGGCGGAGACCGGGTGGACGCCCATTTTGGGCCTTATACCGTAATGACCGACCAGCCCTCCATGGGTGGCGGGGCGGCTTCCGCCCCCACACCATTTGCGTTGTTTCTTGCCTCCCTCGGAACTTGCGCGGGAATCTACGTGCTGGGCTTCTGCCGTCAGCGCGGACTGCCGACCGAAGGTATTAAAATTGTTGAGCGAATTGCATCTAACCCATTCAATGGCAGCATTGACGCCATTGATCTTGAAATCCAGGTTCCCCCTGATTTCCCTGAAAAATATTACCCGGCATTGGTGAGATCGGCAGAACAGTGTAAGGTCAAGCAACTGATGGATAATCCCCCAAAATTTAACGCATTCACAAAAGTCATCGAGTAGAACAAAAAAAGTCCTGAATCTCAGGACTTTTCGTTTTTAATTATCCGCCGGCCACAGGGGGGATGAAATCTAAAACATCCCCTTCATTAAGCCTGGTTTCCAGCCCATCCACCAGGGTGGAGGCATCGTCCCCGTTCAAAAAAACATGCACATACCCATGGGGATGACCGTCATGATCGAGCCAGTGTGGTTTCAACACGGGGATGATCTTAAGCACCTTGTGGAAGGCAGCTGATACGGTTTGGCCGGGATCCAAATCCAGGGGGATGTGACTCTTACCGGCCAGCATCTTAAAGGTCGCGATCAGGTTAACTTCAACACGCACGGCGCCACGCTTTTCTCATGCATCAATTATAGGCGATAACGAAGGCTTTTCAGCGGGGATAAACAATGAGCGACCCGCTCTCGGGGTCTTGGAGGGTGCCCAAGGGCAGGTGGTAGGCCTCGCTGAGAATGCGGGGTTGAAGCACTTCTTCCGGGCGGCCTACAATTAGCAGCTGGCCTTTATCTAACAGCGCCACCTGGTCGGCGTAACGGTTGAGCAAGTTCAGGTCGTGGATGGCTACCAGCACAGCCCGTTTTTCAACGCCTGCGGCGATCTCAGCTGGAGAGGGATGGGCTAATTGGCGCACCTTTTCAAGGAAGCTGACCTGGTATTGCAGATCAAGATGAGATGTGGGTTCGTCAAGCAGTAGCACGGATGTCTGTTGCGCCAGGGCGCGGGCCAACAAAACCCGCTGTTGTTCACCGCCTGATAATTCCGCGATGTTTCGATCAGCCAGTTCAAGCAGGTCAACCTGTTCCATCGCGCCTTGGATGATCTCTTGGTCATGCCCTGAAGTCTGCCCAAACCAGTTGAGGTAAGGCGTGCGCCCCAAAGCGACAACTTCATGGACGGTGAACGCGGGCGGCAGGGTGCGCACCTGGGGGACGACCGCGATCAGACGCGCGCGTTCCTGGGCACCTAACGTGTTGAGATCCTTGCCGTCCAGGGTGATCTGCCCTGAAAGCGAAGGCAACACACCACTAAGCGCGCGCACCAGGGTGGTCTTACCTGAACCGTTCGGACCGATTAGCGCCACCACCGACCCCCTGGCAACTTCCAGGTTGATCTCGTGCAGAACGGTCTTTTGTGGGTACCCCGCGTTCAATTTTTCGATTCTCAACATACTCTCACCAATAGTTCTGTGATTTGGAGCGTTTGAGCACCCACAAGAAGAACGGGGCGCCCATCAAGGCGGTGATGATGCCCACGGGGATCTCTTGCGGGGCGCTGATGGTGCGGGCCGCCACATCCGTGATCAACAAGAGGCTCGCCCCACCCATCATTGAAAGTGGAAGAAGGCGGCGGTAATCCCCTCCCCATAACAGGCGGATAATGTGCGGGATCACCAAACCAACAAAACCGATCACACCTGCGAAAGCCACGGCCGCCGAGGTAGAAAGTGTGGCAGCCAGGATGATCCAGACTCTGATCTTTTGCACCGGGATGCCCAATTGCTGGGCCTGTTCGTCCCCAAATTGGAGGACATTTAGGGGATGAGCCAAAACTAACAGGATAGCCAGTCCGATCAGGGCGTAAGGCAACACACCCAAAACTGGCCCCCAACCCGAAAGGGTGGCGCCGCCCATCAACCAGACGATCGCGCGGCGCAATTCTCCGCTTGAGTTGATCATGAGTAGTGAAGTCACCGCCGAGGTAAACGCGCTCACCGAGACCCCCGCGAGGATCAGGTTGGTGGTGGGGATGGTTTTCCCAACTTTCGCTAATTGCGATACCACGAGAACTGCAGCCACCGCGCCCAGGAAGGCGGCCAGAGGCACGGCCAGCAACCCCAGGGTCGAATAAGGCCACTGGATGCTCATGGCGATGACCGCGCCCATCCCTGCGCCGGAGGACACCCCGATCAAGAAGGGATCGGCCAACGGATTGCGAAAAAGACCCTGGTAGGCGGATCCGCTGCCCGCGAGAGCTGCCCCCACAAGGATTAATAAAACCGTACGCGGCACGCGCAATTGAAAAAGGATCGCTGCGAATGAGCCGTTGGGGTCAAGGCTTGATACTGTGCCGAGCAATGCGGATTTGGTCAGGTCCAACAAGGTTGCGGGTGAGATGAATACACTGCCCACCACGATACTGGTGAGCGCCGCCGCAACAAGCAAGAACGCGCTGATCCAAAACGGGCGGGCAGTCTTTTTCATATGATCAGTACAACTCCGGGTGGATCAATTGTGCGAGGGTTTCGAGACCATCCACCAGGCGTGGACCCGGGCGACTGACGAGATCGTCGTTGAACGCGTAAATCTTGTTCTGTTGGACTGCGGTGAGACTGCTCCACCCCGCCCGGGCAGCTACCGCTTCGGCGGTCACGCCGTAGGCTGAGTCTCCAAGGATGATCAGGTCGGGATCCTGCACCAGGATTTCTTCGAGGCTGATCTGCGCCCAGGCATCCGTCATCACGGCGCCGAGGTTCGTGCCGCCAGCCATCTGCACCAACTGGTCCAAAAAGGTACCCGGTCCAGAGGTCCAGGGTTTGGCAGGGTCAGAACCATCTAATTCATAGAATACGAGCACACGTTCTTGGGCGCCAGAGAGGGTCTCTTCAACGTTTTTGATCCGATCACTTAACTCTTTCACCAAACCGGTTGTTTCGGTTTCGTGCCCGGTAAGTGTGCCGACCGTTTCGAGGATCGGAAAGAGACCGTCCAGGTCGGCAGGGTTCTTGATGTAATAGACAGTCAACCCCAGGTCTTCGAGGGCTTTGACTTGTTCGAGCGTGTTGATCTCGGTGGCTACCACCAGGTCTGGATTAAGTGAAGCGATGACCTCGGTGGAGTAATCGCCCATCGAGCCGCCCACATCCTGGATTTCTAGAACGGCTTCAGGATAATTGGAGAAACTGTCGCGGCCGATCACCTGGTCTCCAGCACCAACGGCAAAAAGGATCTCGGTGGCTGATGGAGCGAGGGAAACGATCCGTTCGGCAGGCGCCGCGAGGGTCACTTCGCGCCCGAGTCCATCCACGAGTTGGATGTTTGACGCGGTGGAGGGTGTTTGGGTGCAACTGGCTAACAATAGAGCCAGTAACGTGAGAATGATTAAAAATGGTATCTTGCGTCTCATAACGTCCTTCTTTTAAAAATATTGGTTTCGATACGCCGCAGGGGAATAAAAAATCCCTGCCGCAGTTTGGACAGGGTTTTCGTCGAATCGATCTGGCGAGTGCCCACCTCCTTAATGCGAGAGTGTGGTGTCACACTTCTCTGGCGGGCGACCTGACTTATCAGAAATTCTGAATCACAGTTGCGCTACAGTACCGGACTTTGCACCGGTTTCGCCTTTAAGCCCTCCCATCCGGGGGAGAAGCACCAGAAAAGCAATATTTAATTAATGTGATTCTATACATGAAATCGAAAGGCGTCAAGGCAATTTGGGGCCTTCGTGGCAAAGTCAAGGCGTTATAATTAAACAAAAATGGAGTGCCTTTGAAAACTCTTTTGTTGGAAGAACAAGTCGGCCATTTGCTGCGGGAGCGCGGCATGAAATTGACCGTGGCGGAATCATGCACAGGTGGGCTGGTGGGTCATTTGATCACCAATGTCCCCGGTTCCTCGGAGTATTACCTTGGTAGCGTTACCGCTTACGCCTATGAGGTGAAGGAAGGCCTGTTGGGCGTGAGGCACGAAACCCTGCAGCAATATGGCGCCGTGAGCAAGCAGTGTGTGGTCGAAATGGCACGCGGCGTGCGCAAGGCCTTATCAGGCGGGTTCCCCCTGGATTCCATTCTGGGGGTTTCGATCAGCGGCATCGCTGGCCCCGGGGGCGGCATGCCCGAGAAACCTGTGGGCACCGTGTGGGTGGGCATGAGCGCAGTGGAAGGCGAATGGGCCTGGCGTTTTCAATGGCCGGGCGACCGTATTCAAAACAAGGAAGATTCGGCGCAGGCCGCGCTGAAGTTAATGCTCCAGTATTTCCACCACGAATTACCCGAGTCTCATTGAGCGATTTTTTGAATGATTGGGTGCGGATATGGAGAACCTGAAACGCATTCTGATTCTGACAGCTGACGCTGGTTTCGGCCACCGCAGCGCCGCGCTTGCCATCCAGGACGCGCTTGAGGATAAATATGGTGGAAAGGTCAAAGTCGACCTGGTCAACCCGCTTGAAGAATCCGCGACCCCGCCCTTCTTGCGTGAAACCCAATACGAATATGATCGCTATGTGCGCAATGTGCCGGAGCTTTATCAATTAGGCTACGAGGTCAGCGACAGACCCATCCCCACGGCGTTGCTTGAAAGCTCCATCGGGGTGCTGCTCGCTGAGACGATGCGCGAGTTATTGAATCGATACCAACCGGATGTGGTAGTTTCCACTTATCCCTGGTATCAGGCGGCGTTAACGACCCTTTTCGCTTCAAAGCGCCATCCCATTCCCCAATATACTGTGGTGACTGATCTTTCCACGGTGCACCGCATGTGGTTTCATCGCAAAGTAACCGGTTGTATGGTGCCCAATAACCTGGTGGCTGACCTCGCCATGAGTTATGGCATGCCTCCTAATAAGGTTTTAATCACCGGCATTCCCGTCTCACCCGCCATCGCGCGTGAAAAAAGACCCAAATCTGAGATCCGCCAGGAACTGGGTTGGAGGACAGACCTCCCCACTATTTTGGCCGTAGGCAGCAAACGTGTGGAACGCATGGTGGACGCGCTGCAAGTCATCAACCACTTCGGTGGATCACTTCAGGTGGCGGTTGTCTGCGGCAAGGATGAAAACCTGTTCCGCGAGTTGCAACAATTCGACTGGCACATCCCCGCACATATTTATGAGTATTCCGATGACATGCCCACCTTGATGAAAGCCGCGGATTTGATGTTATGCAAGGCGGGTGGATTGATCGTCACCGAGTCGCTTGCTTGCGGTCTGCCCATGCTTTTAATCGAGATCATCCCGGGGCAAGAAACTGGTAATGCCGAATATGTAACATCCTTCGGTGCCGCGGACCTTGCCGAAACCCCGATGATGCTGCTTGAAAGTTTGAATCACTTGATGAAAGAAAACGGTGCGCTGCTTGAAAAAAGAGCAGCCAACGCCTGCAATCTCGGCCAGCCTGAGTCAGCTCACGCCATCGCGGACATTCTTTGGCACGCGGCGCAAACCTCGATTTATAAAAAGACCACGTATCGACGGCATCGTTTGCCGATGCTCGAGAATCTCTCAGAGATCTTGAAAGACCGGCAGCCCTGACAAGGAGGTTTATCGGGATGGAAGAAATTGGCATCCATGTGGTGGTGATCATTTCGGCGAACGCCGAATGGGACGCCGTGTTGCGTTATTTCCAATCTCCCACCGTTCAGACTTCTCCGTTTGGCACTTTTTTCATTACCCCCCTGGCCGGCAGGGAGGTCGTGTTGTTTCAGGGGGGTTGGGGCAAGATCTCCGCGGCGGCCAGCGCACAATACGTGATCAATCGCTGGCACCCGAAACTGGTGATTAATATTGGCACCTGCGGCGGGTTAGGCGGCAAGATCAAGGTTGGCGATGTGCTCCTCGTGGAAAACACCCTGGTATACGATATATACGAAAGAATGGGAGACCCCGTAGAGGCGGTCAACCATTACAAAACTCAACTTGATCTTTCCTTCCTTTCAGAACCGTATCCTCAGTTGGTGAGCAGGGGGCTGCTGGTTTCAGCAGACCAGGACATTGATCCTGATCTTGTGCATAAGTTGGCTGGGGATTATGATGCCGTCGCCGCGGATTGGGAATCTGGGGCGATCGCCTGGACGGCGCAACGTAACGGCACGCGTTGCCTGATCTTGAGGGGGGTCAGCGACCTGGTTGACCCGCTGGGGGGCGAGATTTACGAGAGCGGCGCGTTTATAGATCGGGCAAACGAGGTCATGTTGGTGCTACTCAAATCGTTATCCAATTGGATCCGCTGCGCGTTTTGGGGATTGAAAGATTAAAGTTATTAACCACGAAAAACATGAAATATTCTAAAAACACGAATATTCTTTAGGTTAGGTTTTATTTTCGAGCCATTCGCATGTTTCTTGGTTATTGAATCCAGGCGAGTCATGGACTCACCCCTACAACTTTATTTGAGATATCCGTGTTTTTGTTGATTAATCTAACGATTTGCCCATCCGCGCGCGCTCCTCTTCCACGATGGAAATGTCCAGTTTCTTGAACAATGCCTGGGGCTGGTTGAGCAACTTACCGCCGGGTAATTGGCTGGCCTCCCATTTACCAGTGGCGCTTGAGCCGTCATAGCGCAAAACCGTGTGTTCTCCCAAATCGTCTTTGATTGTCTCGGTGCTTTGGGTGCCAAACAGGCTGCCCGTGTAACCCAGGAATCCGTGCAGACGGTCGCAGGTAAAAGGTAGGAAGGGCGCGTAGAGGATCTTCAGCGAATCAATTGCTTTTAACGCGGTGTAGATCGACCTGCCCGCGGCGGCCTTGTCGGTTTTCACCATTTGCCAGGGCGCGGTTTGGTCTAGATACTTGTTGACCTCTGAAGCCAGGCGCATGGTCTCGGAGAGCGCGGCGCGCAGATGCACCTTTTCCATTTCTTCGCTCACGGTTTTGAAGCCGTCTTCGATCGAACGCAGCAGTTCCTGATCTAGCACGGTCAATTCCCCGGGCTCGGGGACTGTACCTTCCCAGTGTTTGAAGGTGAAGGATAGCACCCGGTTGGCAAGGTTGCCCCAGGTGGCTACCAACTCATCGTTATTGCGGTGGAAGAACTCGTCCCAATCCCAATCAGTATCTTTGCTTTCAGGCATGTTGACGGTCAGGTAATAACGCAGCGCATCAGGGTCGTAGCGGGTCAAAAAGTCGCGCGCCCAGACCGCCCAGTTGCGGCTGCCTGAGATCTTTTGTCCTTCGAGGTTCATAAACTCGTTGGCCGGGACGTCGTAGGGAAGCACCAACGGTTCCCCGTTGCTCGCGCCGAGTTCCTCGTCAAATTCCTTGCCGGCACCGATCAACTCGGCAGGCCAGATGATGGCGTGGAAGGGAATGTTGTCTTTGCCAATGAAATAATAACCGCGCGCGCTCGTATTTTGCCACCACTTGCGCCAGGCTTGTGCGTCACCTGAAAGGTTGCTCCATTCGAAAGAGGCGGAAAGATACCCAATCACGGCTTCAAACCACACATACAGACGTTTGCTTTCCCATTCCTTGCCCTCTGGCAGGCCTTCCTTGGGCAGGGGCACGCCCCAATCCAGGTCGCGAGTGATGGCGCGGCCGTGCAGGTTCTCGGCCAGGATCTGCCCCAGTGATTGGCGCATCACGTTGGGCCGCCAATAAGAATCGCGGATCTTGAGGAATTCGACCACCAGGGTTTGCAGCCGGCCGAGGTCCAGATAAAAATGCTCGGTGGCGCGAAGTTCGGGGGTAGAGCCGTCGATCTTGGAACGCGGATCGATCAACTTCGCCGCGTCCAACAGATTGCCGCACTTGTCGCACTGGTCGCTGCGCGCGCCCTCAAATCCGCAGATGTAACAGGTGCCTTCCACATAGCGGTCGGGTAAAAACCGGTTTTGACTTGGCGCGCACCACTGCATCTGGCTCTCGGTATAGAGCAAGCCGTTCTTTTTCAAAGCCAGAAACATGGCCTGGGAGATCTTCTGATGGTTTTGGGTGTGTGTGCTGGTGAAAAGATCGTAAGTCAGCCCCAACTGCTGAAAGAGGTCAATAAATCCTTCGTGAAAACGTTCGTACACGGCCTGGGGGGTGGTTTTCTCAGCATCCGCGCGCACGGTGATGGGGGTGCCGTGAGAGTCTGATCCCGAGACCATCAGCACCTCGCGTCCGCGCAGGCGCTGATAGCGCGCGAAAATGTCAGCGGGAAGGTATGAGCCGGTCAGGTTGCCGACGTGGATCTCGGCGTTGGCGTAGGGCCAGGCAACGGCCACCAGAATGGGATCAGTCATGTAACACCTCGAGTTTTTGAATGGTTGTATTTTAACACGGTTCGGTGTTGCGTTTTTTATACTGCAAACCCCCTTGACAAGGGATTGGCTCATGGATAAACTGTATTCGTAATTACTTTACTCGAAAGGAGGCCCAACAATATGGAACGAGTTCAATTAACCCCCCAGCTGGTTTGTATTGTTGCGCGCCTTGTGAGCACGGACTGATCGATTTTTCGATTTCTGACCTCTATCACCACAGGTGCCCAACACCTGTGGTTTTATTTTAACCTGACGTTTTTCGAAAGAACACTAAAGAGAGTTGATTCACCATGAATAGTCAAATAATCAAAAACATCGAAGCGCTTGAAGATCTCACCGACGACGATCTGACTTCCCTGGTCACCAGGAACAATCAGCAACGGAAAAAAGGCAAGGTGCTGGTAAAACAAAAAGGAACCCAGCAGATCACGCGGACGATCGACCCCACACTCGAGACGAACTACCCTTACACTTACCACGCCTCGCAGCACGAAAGACAATGGCTGCTGGCTTCGATCGAGGAGTTTCACGAACAAAACTGGTTTGAAGACGTGCTGGCCATGGTCAAGGGTGGCAAGGAAGCTTCGGTGTACTTGTGCAAAACCCCCGAAGGTATGGAACAACCCCTGCTGGCCGCCAAGGTGTACCGTCCGCGCCGCTTTCGCAACCTGAAGAAAGACCATCTTTATCGTGAAGGCCGCGAACAACTGGACGCCACGGGCAAGGTCATCCTGGACGATCGTTCACACCATGCCATGCAGAAAAAATCAAGCTACGGTCTTGAATTGTTGCATACGTCATGGATCGGGCACGAAGTACGCACCATGGAATTGCTGTACGCGGCCGGTGTGGATCTGCCGAAGGTGTACGCCAGCAGTGACAACGCCATTATGATGGATTACATCGGGGATGAAAATTCCGCGGCGCCGACCTTGAACACGGTAAACCTCACTGCCGGGGAAGCCGGTCCGCTCTTTGAGCGCGCGTTGGCAAACATTGAGCTCATGCTGAAGCATAACCGCATCCATGCTGATCTTTCAGCCTACAATATTCTCTATTGGAACGGCGAGATCACCCTGATCGATTTTCCGCAGGCTATTCACCCTGACGAGAATCCGAACGCGTGGCGGATCTTTGCCCGCGACGTGACCAAAGTGTGCGCCTATTTCGCGACCCAGGGCGTGAAGAGCGATCCCCAGACACTGGCTGCCCGCATGTGGAAGTCAAGAGGGCGGGCGTTGAACCCCCAGATTGATCCACGATTTCTTGACCCAGAAAAGGACGAAGACCGCCAGGCGTGGCAGCGTCAGGCTTGAAATGGATGATCAGCCCTCCAGCGCCAGGTTGGAAGCCTTTTCAAAAGCTTCGCGGCCTTCCGAGAAGGCGAACCAGGCGATGCCCAACGCTCCGATCACGTCCAGGAAGGCAAAACCGGTGAGGGTGAAGGTCAGGCTCGAAACGAGCAGCACAATAGACATGTAGATGCAGGTCTTGGTGCAATAGGCGTCGGCGATGATGGCTTCGTTTTGCATCTTTTTCCCCGCCGAGAGTTTCGCCCGGTAGAGAAAGACCATGACGGAGATCGAAAGGATCGAGATGATGATTCCCGGCAGGGTGGTCTCTGGTTTACGCTGAAACAACAGGGAAAGGACTGAGGAGACGATCAATCCAACCACCAGCAGGTAGAAACTAACCCCCGTGACCTTAAGCGCCGTCACCTCGGCTTTTGAGCGCGAGGATTCTGGGTTCTTCTGCATCCGCAAGATCATCAAGGTGACCCCAAGGGCGGAGAGGACTTCGATAAAACTATCGATTCCAAAGCCAAACAAAGCCAGGGTTTCATCTTGCGCGCCAAGAATGGTCGAGATCGTTCCTTCCACAAGGTTGGCGGCGATGGTCAGCAAGCTTAAAGTGAGGGCGAGTTTGAAGAGTTTTGACATGGCGAGGACTCCTTGTCGCAAATAAGACTAAAATTGTCTATATTGATGATTCTACCAGAGAGTGATATTTAACAACGCTCTATTTCCCTTATAATGAACACATCCAAACCTTGTTAAGGGTGTTATCCGAAGGTGAGGTATTGATGAACCAATTCTTACGAAAATTCTTACGGACCCGCCTGGCGGGGCAATTGACCGGGTTGATCTTCTCAAAAGCCAGCAACCTGGTGCCTTTGAAACGATTAAAAGAGACCCCGTCATGGATGGCTGTGCTGCATCCCGACCCTGGCTACCCGGTGCACATCGTGATCCTGCCCAAACTCAAAATCGCAAACTGGATGACGCTGCCGATCGATGATCCTTCCCTCTACACAGAATTTATGGTGTTGACCCAAACCATGATCCATGAATTTTGCCTGGAAGACGCCGGTTACCGCCTGATCGTCAATGGTGGACGCTTCCAAACGTTTCCGCACCTGCATGTGCATCTGGTGGCGGGTGAGGCATTCGACTCCCAGGAACAACCCTGTGCCAAGGAAACCAATTGACCGATCTCATCGACCTCATCTATCAGCGCCGCAGCATCCGCAAATTTACACCAGAGCTGGTTGATCCAGAAAACTTGACCACGCTTGTCAAGGCGGGAATGGCGGCGCCCTCGGCTATGAACGCCCAACCCTGGGAATTCTTGATCGTCACCGTCCCTGACACCCTGGCCAGGTTTCGCAAGGCAATCATGTTTGCCAAAATGGAAGCCCCGGCGGCCATCTGCGTGCTGGGCAGCACGAGTAGTCTGAAGAACATCACGGGTGATCGTTTTTGGGTCCAGGATTGCAGCGCCGCGACCGAGAACATTCTCCTCGCAGCGGTTGCACTGGGTTTGGGGGCTGTATGGATTGGGGTGCACCCGGTAAAACTCTTTGAACGCCAGGTGAAATCAATTCTAAACCTGCCTGATGGTCTGACCCCATTGAACTTGATCTATATCGGACATCCTGCAGAAACCAAGGAAGCGCGCACGCAATTCGATGAAAGAAAGGTGCATTGGGAAGCTTTTCCGAAATCCGTAAGAAAGACACACAAAACGGATTTGGATGGAGATTCCATTGGAGGGAAAAATGACAGTTCAGATCACTGAGATGCGGCCAGAAGATTATGAAGAGGCTTACACGCTCTGGCAAAACTGTCGGGGGATCGGCCTCAGCGACGCGGATTCCCGTTGCGCCATCCTTCGGTTTTTGGAACGAAACCCGGGTTTGAGCTTCATCGCCAGGCAAAACGGAACCCTGGTGGGCACCTGCCTGTGCGGCTCAGACGGTCGAAGGGGCTACCTATACCACTTGGCGGTTGACCCTTCTGCTCGGCGGCAGGGCATTGGTCTGTCCCTCGTGGACCGCACTTTTAAGGTGCTGCACAATCTTGACATCCACAAGTGCCATATCATGGTCTTTGGCGAAAATGAATTGGGCTTGGCGTTTTGGAATGGAGCGGGCTGGAAGCTGCGCCCCGAAATTGTGATCATGTCATACGACCTCGTTCAACCCGAAAAGGATGCCACATGCTAGTCGATGCGCTCCGTATCATCAAATTATCCGCAGCATCGAAAGTAGACTTCTACAAAGTGCACGCCCTGGGTGAATTTGGGAATTGCTGTTATTGCATGGCCTGGTGGAACCCTTCGTGGGATGGATGGAATGACCGCACCTGTGAACAAAACCTCGAGGCTCGTGAAGAGTTGTTTTCACGGCAGATATTTGACGGTTATCTTTTATACGTCGGGGACGAACCACAAGGATGGTGCCAGGTTGGACAAAGGGACCAGTATTCCAATCTGCTCAAGGTGTATGGGCTCTCACCCGACCCTGCGGTTTGGTCGATCACCTGTTTCCTACTCAATCCCGAATTAAAAAGTAAAGGTTTGACGCACACCTTTTTGAAACTGATTTTAGACGAATTAAGGACGAACGGGATCAAGCGGGTGCAAGCCTTCCCACATTTGGGTGAGAATCTTTCAAGTGAAGATGTATGGCCAGGACCGCTTTCCATCTTTGAAAAAGCCGGCTTTACCACCCTTAAGATGGACGCGCGCCGGCCTGTGCTGGAAATCACCTTGTAACCTCACGGCTCAGAGGGGTACAATTTTGCTATGAAGAAGATCATCCTCTTGTTGGGCGTACTGATTATGCTAACCGCGTGTGAACGACCAGCCACTTTCAGCAACTGGTCGCCGATCAACAACACCACTCCTCCAGATTCGTTATCGGAAAGTCAACAACCGAACAACAAAATAACTCAAATCACATCAACTGATGAAACGCCATCGCTCTTGCCGACCCTGGATTGGAACGCACTCCCCGAGGAATTTCCTCAATCGATGAAGGGATTCGAATTAGTATCTTGGCAGATTGGTGAGAGCTGGAATTTCACCCTCATTTCGGGCACCAACCGGGAAAAAACCTTTGAAGAGTTGATGTCTCCAGACAGCGGTGTAGACGAAAATGGGTTTGTGAAGATTACTGTTTCAGGGTTCGCGCAAATTAAAACCGTTTTCGACCACTTGCCGGAGGAGTCCGAAGTGTTCTGGGGCGGCATGGACCTCGCTGGGCAGGTGCCCGAAGGTACGCTCTATTTCTCGTATCCACCTCAAGATAGCATGGACGATCTGATCGCATACGCCAAAGACCGGGGTGTGACTCTGGTCTCATTAAAGGAGACAGAATGAGTATTGACCCAGCCATCCCCCTCGTTGACCTTCATCACCACCTGGATGGCAGCGTTAGACTTGAAACCATTCTTGACCTGGGAATTCAACACAACCTCCCACTTCCAGCCTTTGACTTGGAGGGATTGCGGCCTTATGTGCAGGTTTCAACCCCGCAGCCCGGGGTGATGGTCTTTATCGAAAAATTCAAATGAATGACCGGCGTTTTGGTGGATTACAATGCCTGCCGACGAGTTGCTTTTGAAAATGTGGAAGACGCCGCGCGCCTGGGGATCCGTTATATTGAACTGCGTTACAGCCCCTGGTTCATGGCCGAAGCTCATGGTTTGGATCCCGTGGGTGTGGTCGAGGCGGTAACAGACGGCGTTCGCTCGGGTGAACGCTCCTATCGGATCAAGGCCAACCAGATCGGCATCCTTTCCAGGCATTACGGCCCAGAGACCGCAAAAAAGGAATTGGCGGCTTTGTTGACCCACCGCGAAGAAATCACAGCCCTTGACCTGGCAGGAGATGAAGCCAATTTCCCGGGCGAGTTGTTTGTGGATCACATGCGTGTTGCGAGAGACGCGGGTTGGCACATCACCATCCACGCCGGCGAGGCTCGCGGACCTGAATCGGTTTGGCAGGCCGTGCAGGCGCTAGGAGCGGAGCGCATCGGTCACGCTGTCCACGCTGCGGAAGACCCTAAACTGATGGAATACCTGGCAATAAACCGCATTGGTGTTGAGTGCAACCTGACCAGCAACGTGCAAACCTCGACGGTCAGAGATTATATGTCTCACCCTTTAATGAAGTTTTTAGAAAACGGCATCCAGGCGTCGATCAATACCGACGACCCGGGCATCAGCGCCATAGATCTTTTGTACGAATATGACCACGCCGCGCCCGCGGCAGGTTTAAGTGACAGTCAGATCAAACAGGCGCAAGCCAACGGTTGGCAAACCGCGTTTCTGACCGATTCTGAAAGAAAAACAATCTTGGGGTCCCTTTAACGAAATAGGAGACGCGAAAAGCGTCTCCCAATCGAAAAAAAATCAATTGATTAAACGTTGACCAGGTAATCCAGGGCTTCTTCGCGAGTTTTAAACGAATGAAACTCGCGGCCTGAAAATTTGGATACCGCGGAGAGCGCCACTTGAAGCAGACCTGAAATACCCACTACGACAGCCTTTTTAACGTAGGGTGTGTTCGTCTTGGTGAAATCCTTCATGATATTGAGCATGTCCGCGTTGAAAGAACAATCAGTGGCGTCAAACAATGCTAGAACAGAATTCACAGGTTCAGCGGCGATCAATGCCTGGGCTTTCTTAATTGTGGATTCAAATTCGGCTCCAGCCGAGATATTGGTGAAATCTTCCATCAGCACACGTTTGCCCTGGTGGATGATAAATTGAACTCTTTCCATGGGCGACCTCCTTTGGGTATTTAACCTCTTGCTACCTCAGAACTCGGGGATGATATCACATTAACCTGGGATAAAACACTTAAACCACGCCCAACGACCTCTAATTTTCACTTGAATGTCTATGCTATAATGTTGGGCACACAGACGGAGTACACTCATTTGAAATATTTGATCACGGGCGTGGCAGGTTTCCTGGGGTCCGCATTGGCCAATCGGCTGGTGGCGGAAGGGCACACTGTGTTGGGGATCGACGACCTTTCGACCGGGGATCCCAATAACCTCGCGAGTCAAATCCAATTCAACCGCGGAGACGTGAACGACCGCCCCAAACTTTGGTCAATGCTGCAGGAGGTGGATTGTGTTTACCATCTTGCAGCTCGTGTGATTGTTCCAGAATCCATCCTTTACCCTCGTGAATACAACCAGGTCAATGTTGGCGGCACCGTCACCCTCATGGAAGCCATGCGCGATGTGGGCGTTCGCCGGGTGGTCTTGATCTCTTCAGGCACGGTGTATGGCAACCAGCCCGTGCAACCTGTGACAGAGGATGCCATCCCGAACCCACGATCGCCTTATGCTGTTTCCAAATTGGCCGCGGAATATTATGTGCGATCAATCGGCTCTTTGTGGGGAATCGAGACCGTGAGCCTGCGTGTCTTCAACGCCTATGGGCCGGGTCAGCACATCCCGCCAGTGCACACGCCGGTAATTCCCGGTTTTTTGCGTCAAGCGTGGGAAAATGGGACCATTGTCATCCACGGGGACGGCAACCAGACCCGCGATTATGTTTTTGTCGACGACACGGTTTCAGCCATGATCGCCGCTTCCACCGCCCCTGAGATCAATCAGTTAACCATTAATGTTGGCAGTGGCACTGAAACCAGCATCCGCGATCTTGCCAAGCTCACCGTGGAAGTTACCGGGGGACATCCTGAAATTGTCTATAATCCGCGCAACGAAGGTGGATTAAGCCGATTGAGTGCCGATATCAGCCTGGCTCGTGAGAAATTGGGCTACGAACCCAAGATCAGCCTCTCGGACGGGTTGAAAATCACATTCGACAAGGCCATCCGCGCCAAAGCCTGAGAGTCGGTCTTGAGCCAACCTGGTGCATGGCGCGAGCCCTAAATCGCAGAAATCCCTTTTGAGTATAATAACGCTATGACCTGCCTGCCCCAAGCCTTCTACCAAGATGAAGTTACTATTGTGGCTCGCCGCCTGCTCGGTATGCGCCTGGTGCGGAAAATAAACGGTGTAAGGATCAGCGGGTTGATTAATGAAACCGAGGCGTATCGCGGAGAAGAAGATCTGGCTTGCCACGCTCATGTTGGCAAGACAAAGCGCAACGCCATGCTTTATGATGAAGGCGGCAAGGCCTACGTCTACTTCACCTACGGCATGCACTGGCTGGCAAACGCGGTGGCCGGGGACGTGGATTATCCCGCCGCCGTTTTAATTCGTTCGATCATTCCTTTAGAGGGGTTGAGCCACATTCAAAAAAACCGAGCCGGAAGACCTGAACGTGATTGGTGCAATGGCCCTGGCAAGATCTGCCAATCTTTGTCAATTGACGGTACCCTCAGCGGAACCCGGTTGTTTGAAGATTCCAGCCTTCTGACAATTGAAGAAGACTCCCCCATCGCTGAAAAATGGATCAAGACATCCCCGCGGGTCGGTCTGGGTAAAACCCCCGAGCCGTGGTTGAGCCAGCCATGGCGCTATTTTTATAATGCTTCAGAAGTCAGTAGACTATGACCTTTGAAATCGAGGCTTACCGAGTCATGCTGCGCATCCGCCGGTTTGAAGAAACCGTGCTGGAGGAATTCAAGCGCGGGGTGTTTTCTGGGACGACCCACACATCCATAGGTCAGGAAGCCAACGCGGTTGGTGTAGTCCGAGCGTTAAAAGACAACGATATCATCATGACCAACCACCGCTGCCACGGCCATTTTTTGGCGTATGGTGGTGACATGCGCGCCCTTTTTGCTGAATTGATGGGCCGCTCGACAGGCGTCTGCGCCGGCCGCGGCGGCTCGCAGCACATCCACTGGAGAAACCTCTATTCTAATGGTGTGCAGGGTGGCATCGTGCCCATAGCCACCGGGATGGCGCTTGCCGAGAAGAAAAAGAAGAGCGGCGCGGTTGTGGTGGTCTTCATCGGGGATGGCACCTTGGGGGAAGGTGTGATCTATGAATCTTTTAATATGGCCAGCCTCTGGCAGTTGCCGATCTTGTTCGTGGTAGAAAACAATCACATCGCTCAAACGACCCCTACCACCCTGGCGTTGGCTGGCTCGATTCACCAACGATTCGATGCGTTTGACATCCCTTGCGTTGAACTGGATACCAGTGTTGTGAATCTTATCCTTGAAACCACTGTCGAACTGTTACGTGAGGTGCGCGAACTGACCTCTCCGAGGGCGTTGATTCTGAATACAGCCCGGTTCGGACCGCACTCTAAAAGTGACGATACCCGCTCTGACGTAGAATTGACCACCTTAAAAACTACTCGCGACCCTTTGACCATTCTTGCGAAACAAATTCCAGAAGAGGTCACAAAAAAAATTCAAAAGGAAGTTGAAGAAGAGGTCAAATCCGCCTTTTCGCTCGCCCTTGCCGATGAACCCGCGAGATGGGAGGATTCCAGGGAATGAAAACCACCGTCCTCGAATCTCTCAACCAGGGACTGCTCTCGGCGTTAGAGAAAGACTCAAGGGTTCAATTGTTAGGTGAAGACATCCTTGATCCTTATGGTGGCGCGTTCAAGGTCACCAAGGGTTGCTCGACTCAATTTCCAGACCGGGTGATCACCACGCCTATTTCAGAAGCCGGGCTGGGCGGTGTAACCACCGGCATGGCCTTGCGCGGATTGCGTCCGGTACTCGAGATCATGTTTGGTGATTTTATGACCCTACTGGCCGACCAGGTGATCAACCACATGGCCAAGTTCCGATGGATGTATCATGATACAGTGTCTCTACCTTTGGTGATCCGCACTCCAATGGGAGGACGCCGCGGCTATGGGCCAACCCACTCACAATCGCTGGAAAAGTTTTTTTTGGGCGTGCCTGGCTTGACCGTACTCGCTCCTGTGAATTTTGCCGCTCCCAAATTTAATTACACGCCGGGGAAATTGCTTGAAAAAACGATCTTGCAAACGGAATCTCCCGTGTTGTTCGTCGAAAACAAGCTTCAATATTTGTTACCGGTGCTCAACATAGACGAAATGACCGATTTTGTCATCAAGGTTGATTTCGATCCATCAGATTCGCATCATCAATATCCAATTTTTGGGTTGCGTATCAAGGGCGCTCCCGTTCCAACCATCACGATATCGGCTTTCGGTTACATGGCGGAGCTGGCGCGGCTGGCGCAACTTAAACTCGCTTATGAAGAAGAAATCTTCACAGAAGTCTTGATCCCAACCCGACTTGCTCCATTCGCGGTCGATCCGATCATTGATGCGGTTTCACTCACCGGGCGGGTGTTGTTGGTGGAGGAAGGTACCCTTTCCATGGGTTGGGGCGCTGAAATGGCTGCCCGTCTGGCAGAGTCAATTCCCGGCCGTTTGAAGCAAGTTAGGCGTATGGCGGCGCGTGAAAACCCTGTGCCTGCGGCGATAACACTTGAAAGCGCGGCGCTTCCCCAGTTGGACGACATCCTTGATGCCTTGAGAAAGATGAATGGTTCAAATGACTGATCTTATTCCTGTGCTGGTTCCATTGATCAACCCAAACGAAACCGAGTCTCTGCTTGCCCAAATCTCCATCAAAAATGGGCAATTCGTGAAAATCGGCGAATTGTTGGCGGTTTTTGAAACCACCAAATCCACCTTTGAGTTGAGGTCTGAGGGCAGCGGATATGTGCTGGGAATGACCGCCAATGAGGGCGACTTGTTAAAAACAGGCGCGCGGTTTTGTTTCTTGGCGGATCGAGTCGACCATCCCCTGCCTGTGGATGAAATGAAAGTAACTCTCAACCCGGAACAGACACTTCCGGAAGATTTACGCATCACCCAGCCGGCGCTTGAATTTTCTCGCCAACATGGTATTGACCTGTCTGAATTCCCAACCGGGCAATTGATCACCGAGAAAATGGTACGCGAGAAAGTTTCGGGTTGGCTCGAAGAAACCGACCCCACGGCGTTGATCATTTATGGTGGTGGTGGCCACGCCAAATCGCTCATCGATTTGATCCGCGCTGAGGGCAAATTCAGGGTTGCGGGCATCGTGGATGATGGTCTGCCAACTGGCAGCCTGGTGCTGGATGTTCCCGTTTTAGGGGGAGGTCAATCGCTATCCGAAATCCGTCGCAGGGGGGTTGGCTTGGCGGTCAACGCCGTGGGAGGCATTGGCAACATTGCGCCACGCTTGCAAGTTTACGAAAAACTAAAATTAGCCGGATTTCGGTGCCCGATCGTGGTGCACCCGCGGGGGCTGATCGAACCCACCGCCTGGTTGGGTGAGGGTTGCCAGGTGTTTTTCAACGCTTACGTTGGCAGCGACGCCAAGGTTGGGTTTGGCTGTATCATCAATACAGGCTCCATCCTCTCGCACGATTGCACCCTCGGGGATTTCGTCAACATCTCGCCAGGGGCCATTCTGGCCGGCGCGGTGACAGTCAAGGAACGCGCACTGATTGGCATGGGGGTGACGGTAAACCTGAACGTGGTCATCGGCGAAGGCGCCAGGGTGGGCAACAGCGCCGTGATTAAAGCGGATGTACCGCCTAACGGGGTGGTGCGCGCCGGATCGACGTGGCCAGTGGGTTGAATCAATTCTCGATTCTTACCGAGAAAATGCGGTTTCTCGATGGTAAAATCATTATTCAGGGATTAGAAAACCTGCTTTATTTAAAAAATTGACCGGAGCAATTCGCAGACCGGTGATGGAGAATTTGGATGTTTAAGAAAACCCCGGTTTCGCCACAGTCCCCTACGACACCCGTTGAACGGGTCACTTCCGTATTGGGGCCTGGAATCAACTGGACCGGCAACCTGGGGGGCAAGGGTGGCATTCGCATCGAAGGCACTTTCGAGGGTGAGATCGCCATCCGCGGATTGGTGGTGGTTGGTGAAACCGGCCGCCTGACCTGCAAGAATCTGAAAGCCAACAATGTGATCGTCGCCGGCTCGGTTAAGGGCAACATCATTGCTGAAAAACTCGAGATCCGTTCCACTGGGCGGGTCTGGGGAGATGTGGTCACCACTGCCTTCTCCACGGAAGAGGGCGCGTTCTTGCGTGGGCAGGTGCGGATGGAAGAACAGGTTGAAATTGTTTTTGAAGAAAAAACTCCCGCCACCAAGAACGAAAAAAATGACGAAGATCTCAAAGACGTAACGGATACAGAATCTCAAAAACCGACCCGGTCGATCAAAGGCCGCGAAGTCGCTTGAAAAGCAGGTGAATATGGATCTTAAATACTGGTTGGGTTTTTTAAGTGAATGGATGGGTGCCGTTGCCGTGGTCATGATCGCGGGGGCTAGCCCTCTTTTTAAAAGAGTAAGGCGCATCGAGTTTCGTTTTCCAAGTCGCGAGGCGACCTATTCACTCTCCATGTTCGCCATCATTTTTGTGATCGCCTTCCAATTTTTTTCAAACCCGATCTTTGCTTTTCTTAAGAACCTGGCGGCGATTTTCCCGGGTGGAGAACTGGCTCAACGCGCGATACTGGCTGTGGCTTGTCTAATTCCTTTTATTCTGGCCATGATCCTCAGAGGTCAGCCGCTTAAAAGCATTGGCTGGTCGCGCGAGAATTTTAAGACAGGTTTGATCACCGGTTTTTTGGTACTGGTATTAACGATCTTCTTGCGCGGAAAATTCCTTAGCCTGTTGGGCGGGGTCTCCTCTGAAGAAGGTGCCCTTCTGCTGGTCTGGTTGGTCTATTGTTTGGCTGAAGAGACCATATTCAGGGGATACATTCAATTGCGTTTGAATTCCTTCCTGGGCACCACCTGGGGCTGGCTGGCTACGGCTGGTCTTTACATGCTTTGGCAGCTTCCAGGCCGCTTGTGGGAATTGCCCTTCGCGGAAATTTGGCCGGGGCTGGTGATATCCGCGGTCCAGGCATTATTATTGGGCTGGATGATGCGCAAGAGCGGGCATGTGATCGCGCCGGTGCTGTACCGCGCGGTAGCCGGCTGGCTTCTATTAATGTAATCCCCGATTCTCAAAACTCAGGAGCGCCCCATGCGCATGTCTCGGTTTTTCTCTCAAACGCTGCGTGAAGCCCCCGCCGAAAGCGAGGTTTCAAGCCACCAACTGCTCGTCAGGGCAGGGTTTATGCGCCAACTGGGGGCGGGCATTTTTTCATATCTTCCGCTCGCGCACCGCAGTCTTACGCGCATCATGAACATCATGCGGGAAGAGATAAACGCAATTGGCGGTCAGGAGATCAGCATGCCGGTTGTCCAGCCGGCGGATATCTGGAAGGAATCCGGGCGTTACCAACAAATTGGCAGCGAGATGGGGCGATTCAAAGACAAGTCGAATCATGACATGATCCTGGCGATGACACACGAAGAAGTGGTCACTGACCTGGCGCGTGGATTGATCCGCTCGTACCGGCAGTTGCCCGCCCTGGTTTATCAACTCCAAACCAAGTGGCGCGATGACCCCCGTCCGCGGGCCGGGCTCATTCGCGTGCGCGAGTTCATCATGCTCGATTCGTACAGCCTCGACGCTGACTGGCCTGGATTGGATCAACAGTACCAGTCACATTACGACGCTTACTTCCGCATTTTTGAGCGCTGCGGGCTTCCCACGGTGGCCGTCCTCTCAGACACGGGGATGATGGGTGGCAAGATGGCTCACGAGTACATGTATCTCACCCCTATCGGTGAAGACAGCCTTCTTTTCTGCGATGCTTGCGGCTACTCAGCCAACCGCCAGGTGGCCAAAGCGCAAAAACCCCATCCCACCGAAGAACCCATGTTGCCGTTAAAAAAGGTGGCTACACCAGACTGTTCCTCCATTGCTGATTTGGCAGAGTTTCTTAAAGTCCCGGCTTCCAAAACCGCCAAGGCTGTCTTTTTTATCGCCGACATTCTGGATGATGCGGGTGCCGTTAAACCGGAATTTGTTTTCGCGGTTGTCCGGGGTGATATGGAAGTTAACGAAACCAAGATTTCCAACCTGCTCAAAGCACGTGAGATTTGCCCCGCTACGGATGAAGAAATCACACGTGCAGGCGCGGTTCCTGGTTATGCTTCCCCGCTGGGTCTTAAAAATGTCAATATCGTCGTGGACGAGTTGGTACCCCACAGCCCCAACCTTGTTGCTGGTGCCAACGAAAAAGGTTTCCACCTCTTAAATGTGAATTATGGCCGTGATTTTTCGGCAAATCTGATCGCGGATATCACTTCCGCGGGGGATGGGGATGCCTGCGAAAAATGTGGTCAACCCTACCGGCTCTCCCGCGGGGTTGAGGTAGGCAACATCTTCAAACTTGGAACCCGTTATACGGATTCTCTGAATTGCACATTCACCGATGAAGTTGGTGAAAACCGATCCATAATTATGGGGTCCTACGGCATCGGGGTCGGTCGGTTACTGGCTTGCGTAGCCGAGGAACACCACGATGAAAAAGGATTGATTTGGCCGGCAAGTGTGGCTCCTTACCCGGTTCACCTCGTTGTCCTGCCAGGGAAAACCACTGACGTGATGCCAGTGGTGACTGATCTTGAAAACAAACTGACCGCCCTGGGCCTGGAGCCGTTGGTGGATGACCGCCCGGATTCAGCCGGGGTAAAATTCAATGACGCTGACTTGATCGGCCTGCCGTTGCGGGTAACAGTAAGTGAACGCGCGCTAAAAAATGGCGGTGTCGAGCTCAAACTGCGTAATGGTGGCGATGCGTGGATCGTGCCTGTGGAAAATGCCGTCACCGAGATTGCAAAAACGATCGCCGAGATAAATATGTCAAACAAGGTAAAATGAACCCATGAGCGAACACAAAACCCCACTGGTCCCCATGTCTTACCCTGATATCACCGCCGCGGAGCGCGAAAGCGTGATGCAGGTATTGAACACACCCAACCTGAGCATGGGACGACAGACGATTGATTTTGAAAAAGCGGTCGCCGCTTATGTGGGTGCGAAACACGCCATCGCGGTCAATTCTGGCACAGCCGGTTTGCACTTGTGCGTCCGGGCTGCGGGCATCGAGAGCGGCGACCTGGTGATCACCACTCCCTTTTCTTTCGTTGCTTCAACCAACGTGATCTTGTTTGAAAAAGCCATCCCCGTTTTTGTGGATGTGGATGCGTTAACTGGCAACATAAACGTGGATCTGCTCGAAAAAGTCGTTGAGGATTTGATGGCGGGTGGGAAAGCGGCTGAAAAATGGCTGCCTCGCGCCGGAGCAGAGAGCCACAGCAAATTGAAAGCCATCCTCGCCGTGGATGTATTCGGCCAACCGGCAGAGTATGATCGTATTCAAAAAATCGCCAAGAAGTATGGATTGACCGTCATCGAGGATTCCTGTGAATCCTTGGGTGCAGAATACAATGGGAAGAAAACCGGGTTATTTGGTAAATACGGTGTGTTCGCTTTCTACCCCAATAAACAGATTACAACCGGGGAAGGTGGCATGATCGTCACCGACGACGACCAGGCCGCCGGGTTAATGCGCGCGCTGCGCAACCAGGGTCGCGCGCCAGGTGATAACTGGCTTCAACACACCGAGCTGGGTTACAACTATCGCATCGATGAAATGAGCGCGGCGCTCGGCCGTGTTCAAATGACTCGAATCGAAGAATTACTCACAAAACGCCAGCGGGTCGCCGATTGGTACGCCGAACGCCTGGCAGAAATCCCCGGCATCCAAGCGCCTGGTTTGGTGGCATCCACCACACGCGTTTCGTGGTTTGTCTACGTCGTCCGTGTTGCGCCCAACCTGGATCGTGATCGCCTGGCAGCGAAACTTACAGAGGGGGGCATCCCGGTGCGACCCTATTTCCTACCCATCCATTTGCAGCCTTACATGGTTAAGCAATTTGGGTATCAACCAGGAGATTACCCGGTGACCGAAGATCTCGGTAAGCGTGGGCTAGCCCTGCCTTTTTCGGGGGCCATGCTTGAAGACCAGGTCGATCTCGTCTGTCGCCATCTTCAACAATGCCTGGCTTAAAGGTCCCCGACAAAACTCATGGCTGAGACTTTTACATTCCTGCCGAAACGAACCCCTGGAATGGTGCTGCACGCTATTTTGGCGATCGTTATTCTATCGGGTTGCGGGGTCTTGATATGGCAGGCTTTTCAACAATCGGGGGGCGCGCTTCTAATCGTTTTTCTTTTTGGCGCCATCCTTCTTTTTGCCCTCTTACCATTGGTTGGCTACCGCGGGTACGCTCTGCTTCAGGGCATCTATTCACTTAAAAGGGATGGTCTGCGCATCCGTTGGGGCTTGCGCCAGGAAGACATTCCCCTTTCAGAAGTGACATGGGTGCGCCCGGCCACTGATCTTGAAAGACCCTTCAGCCTTCCAGCAGGATCGCTCCCCGGCGCAATTTTAGGTACTTCAGTGCACCCCGACCTGGGACAGGTGGAATTCATCGCTTCGGATATCAACAATTTCGTCGTTGTGGCAACCATCAATAAGATTTTTGTCCTTTCACCTGAATTAAAAGACGAATTTGTGCAGCGTTTCCAGCGTGCTCTTGAAATGGGGACATTGAACCCGATGCAATCTTATTCCACCGTCCCGGCCGCATTTTTACTGGAGGTGGCGCGGAACGGGTTCGCCCGCGTATCCATTCCGCTTGGGTTCGCGCTCTGCCTGGTGCTGCTTGTGCTGGTCAGTTTATCGATTCCGGCGAAGCAGATGGTCTCGCTGGGGTATGATGCTTTAGGGGCTCCTCTTCAGGCGGTTCCATCCATGCGGATGTTGTTGCTTCCAGTCTTAAGCATCGCACTTTACGGGGCAAGTTTGATCGCGGGCATTTTCTTTTATCGAAATGAAAAAACCCGGTCTACTTCCTACTTGGTTTGGGCTGGTGGTCTGGTCACACCGATCCTCCTCATTGCCGCAACGGTGATCTTGCTTTATTCGTCCCAGCCATGATCCTTGGGAATGACTTTCTGATCCAATTTATTTTGGCAATGGTTTTGGCTGCCGTGGTTTCATTCGCGGCGTTTCGTTTTAACCTGGTCACGAGAAGTGGAGCATGGACAGCGTTTGGGCTGGGTTGGCTCACCTTTGGGATGGGTGGGCTGCCTTGGGCGATCGTGTTACTTGTCTTTTTTGTCTCTTCAAGTGTATTGTCGAGATTCTTTAAAAAGCGCAAAACCGAACCAGAATCGAATTACGCCAATGGCTCGAGGCGGGATAAAGGCCAGGTGCTCGCCAATGGGGGCGTAGCGGGTATGTTTGTGGTGTTGCATTTATTCTTCCCATCCTCGATTCTTCCCTGGATTGGGTTTTGCGCCAGTCTAGCCGCCGCGAACGCAGATACTTGGGCGACCGAGTTGGGGGTTCTCAACCAAAAAAAACCAATCTTGATTACCAGTGGAAAACCCGTTACCATCGGTACATCGGGGGCGATTAGCCTGGTGGGAACCCTGGCAGCGGCCGCGGGTGCGCTCTTCGTGGCGCTGGTATCGGGCTTACTCTCTCCAATCGTAATTGGTGATATTAACCGGTTTGGGTTCGTGGGAGTGGTCGCAATCGCTGGCCTAATTGGAAGCCTCGTGGATTCATTGTTAGGGGCGACAATTCAGGCGGTTTATTTCTGTGCAACTTGTGGCTGTGAGACTGAAAAACACCCTGTTCACTCTTGCGGTGGTCAAACGGACAAGATTCGCGGTTTGAATTGGATGAACAATGATTGGGTTAACTTTGGCTGTACCATGAGTGCGGTGCTTGTTGCCATGATTCTTTGGTATCCCTTTTAGGTTCACACCAACCAGGAAAATTGAATGAAGTCCAAACCATTGCCGCTTTATTTCACCTATTCCTTTACTTCCTCGGCGCTCTACGCAACGATCTTCACCGTGAACCTGCTTTATTACATCCTGGTCGCCAAACTGGACCCGCTGCAACTTGTTTTGGTTGGAACCGCGCTCGAAGCCGCGGTATTCCTTTTCGAAGTTCCAACAGGCGTGGTCGCGGACGCATACAGCCGGCGAACATCGGTGATCATCGGCGTGTTTTTGATCGGCTTCGCTTTTGTGATCAATGGACTCTGGGCTTCATTTTGGCCGATCATGGCCGCCCAGGTGGTTTGGGGGTTGGGTTATACCTTCACCAGCGGGGCGGCCCAGGCGTGGATCAGCGACGAGATCGGGGAACAAAACGCAGGTTGGGCGTTCATCCGGGCGGCTCGTTGGGACCAGTGGGGAAATATCGCTGGCATATTTCTGAGTGTGCTCCTCGCTTCTATTTCGCTCCGGGCGCCGATCCTTGCCGGTGGGTTACTCTTCCTTTTCCTTGGTGTTTATCTGGCATGGCGCATGCCGGAAGACGGTTTTCAACCTGCCACGTTGAGCCGCCGGGCGAGGTGGAACCAATTGAAAGAAACCTGGATCGGGGGTTGGTCCATGGTACGAGTCAGACCTGCCTTGGTCGGAATCCTCGCGGTGGGTTTTTTCTTCGGTTTCTATAGTGAAGGCTACGACCGTTTGTGGCAGGCGCACCTTTTGGAACGCTTCTCAATGCCAAACTTAACGTGGTTAGAAATAGAGGCATTTTCAAAAGAGACGCTCATGGTGCTCGGTTTTGCGGCTCTGAAAATTGTAATGTCCTTATTCACGATCCTTGCCACGCGCGTGGTGGAACCCAGGTTGCATCATCCGCGAATGAAGGCGCTCGTGCGGTTATTGTGGGTATCCAGTGCAGCACTCGTGGCCGCGTTGACCCTGTTCGCGTTGGCGGGTAACCTTTGGCTTGCTTTGGTCTTGGTTTTATTGATAGGAGTGATTCGAGAGGTTACGTATCCGGTTTACAACACCTGGGTCAATCACCGACTTGAACCCAAGTTTCGGGCAACCGTAATGTCGATCAGCAGCCAGGTGGACGCGGTTGGTCAGATCGGCGGTGGCCCGATAGTGGGTGTGGTGGCGAATAATTCGGGCATCCCGATTGGATTGGTGACATCGGCCTTGATGTTACTGCCCATCCTGGTTGTTTTAGGGCTCCAACACAATTCAAGTGAAGACAAATCCATAACCGCCGAGGGTTAACAAATCTGCAATGAATCCCGGGAAGGGGAGTAAAAGTCGTATAATTTTTATACATTGGGCTATTCATAGGCAGAAGTGCTTTGAATAGGGTTATTGGCATAATTGTGACGCATATGATACCAACAGTTCTCTTGAAACCAAAAAAGAATGTCAAAGGTCAAGCTTTGCTTGAACTGGCATTAACGCTTCCAATCTTCCTGGTTTTATTGATTGGAGTTTTTGAGGTCTCACGGTTGATTTTCTTTTATAGTTCAATTTTTACCGCCAGCAGAGAAGCAGCTCGATACGCGGTCGGTTCAGGTACTAACGCTGGTGGCACAATCTATTATCGAGACTGTGATGGAATCCGTGCCCGGGCTGTTCAAACAGGGTTGGGGGCAAATATTGAGGCTGGTGATGTTTTGATTAGCTATGACCACGGTCCTGATAGTAATGGTGAAGTTACAAGTATTGGAGGCTGCCCCATTGGCCCGGATCTTCAACTAGGGGATCGGGTTACGATTACAGTAACTAAAACATTCAACCCGATTGTCCCATTGGTGCAACTACGAACCATCCCAATCACCAGCATGTCATCCCGGACAGTGTTGCTGAAATTGGATATTCTGAGTACCCCTCCTTGGACTAATACGCCAAAGAATACACTAACTCCGACGATAACCCATACACCGACTTTGACCTCAACCACGACTGCCACTCGTACCATTACGAGTACCCCAACAATTACATCAACCCCCACTGAAACGGGTACTCCCACTATCACGCCGACGATCACTTTAACCCCCACGATCACATTAACACCAACGATCACGTTGACACCAACGATCACGTTAACGCCTACGATCACTCTGACACCCACCATCACCCCAACGCGGACGATAACGCTGACACCATCAGATACACCAACCAAAACCAATTCTCCAACGACTACGCTTACATTCACGCCGACCAATACGCGAACCACTACTGCCACTGCTACGGCAACGAGAACATCAACTGCCACAGTAACGGGTACCGCGACACAAACTCAGGTTGCTCTTTGTAATAGTTTCACAATAAACACACCCGTAAAGAGCGGCACTCAATGGTATGTGGATATAAACAATACAACGGGATCAAATATTTATTTGAGTCAAGTTGACGCACATTGGAACGGTACGGCATTGTTAACCGCGTTGGATCTCGAAGGTACGGTGTTGTGGACAAATTCACCTGGCTTGACCTCCCCGCGCAGTATCACGCTATCAAGCCCAGCTCAAATTCGAAAGAACTCGATCAGGACGTTACGCTTGACCTTCTCATCCTCTGATTTTGACATGACTTGGGTCAAGGCTTACTTTACCAACGGTTGCTATGTGCAATGGGTGAAGCCGTGATGAAACTCACCCAGCGTTGCGCGAAGAATATTGAAAAAGGACAAAGCCTGATCGAACTGGCAATCAGCATGATTATACTTTTGATCCTTTTGGCAGGGATCGTCGATCTCGGTCGCGCTTTGTTTACCCGCTTTACTTTGATGGACGCCGCTGAAGAGGGGATCATTTATGGCATTGGTTTTCCTACCGACTGCAACCAGATCGTGGAGCGTATCCAGGCGAACCTTTCGAGCCGAGTTCTACCAGAAAGCGTCTCGATCTCTGTAAACATTGAAAGAAATGACGGCACGTTTTCGACGTGTTACATCATTCCATTTGCTGAAGTGTATGCCGGAAAGATCTTACGTGTTAATGTGTCTTCTGACTTTGCGATCGGCATGCCGTTTTTAGGCTCTTTCGTCGGTGGCCAATCAATACCTTTAGAGGTTGAAGCGAACGGCATCATCCTGCGACCACCACCGCCCGATTAAGAAACGAGGCTAACTGTGATAACGAATAGAAAAGAACGCGGACAAATATTGGTCATTTTAGGTCTAGCCCTGGTGGCAATTTTAGGGGTTACCGCCCTGGCTGTGGATGGCAGCTTGATTTTTAACGAACGTCGTGAAGACCAAAGTACAGCGGATTCAGCCTCCATGGCTGGTGCCAGCGCTGCGGCGCAATACATGAAAGTTAATGATCCAAGTGGTTTTAGCTGTGGTTCGGCATCAACCAATGCTGCTTCGGTTTGCGCGGTCATCAAAGCACAGTCGACCGCCCTTGAGGACAATGTCCTTCTTCAAAGCACACTCTCTGGAACATGTGGAGGGCAAGCCATTACGAGTTATTCATCACAAGACAAGATCGATATTGTATGTGGCGTGAGCAATGGCCAAACTTATCTTGATATTATCTCAAGGGTTTCTTCTGAGAGAGCGCTTACTTTTGGATCAATCATTTCTGACGAACCTTTTCGAACTAATGTGGATACAACGGCCCGAGTTTACGCCGGTTCAACTTTTGCCGGGGGCAACGGTGTTGTTTCAACAGATCGCGGAGCTTGCAGTTCAAATGGTGGGATTTATGTTAGCGGTACAGCTCGGTTGGAAACAATTAAAGCCGGCATCATGTCGAATAATTGTATTACCCTCGAAGGCTCAGCCCGTGCAATTGCGTACGCAGGGACAACACAGTATTTTACTGGCCTTAACCTGGGTTGGTCTACACTGGCATTGAATGATACCAATCCGCTCGCTGCGCCAGGCAGCACAGTGATCAATGAGGGGGTTACCCCTCAGTCGAGCCAACCTGCCGCGGTAAGAGCCACACAAGCCACGACCCAATTTCCCGAAATGACCATTCCGGTGATGGTGCCTCAAACATGCTCGGGGTTGCCAGACCGTGGTGGTGTGACCATTCCTTATTCCGCAACGCCTATCACTCTGCAACCTGGTTTGTATACCTACATCAACCACACTGGATGGTCTTTCGTTACTTTTAGCCCCGGTGTGTATTGCATTAAACCTGGTGGCTATGTTAACCTTTCAGCCAGAACAGTGACTGCACACAATACAATCTGGTATTTTCAAGGGGCTGGTTATTTTCAAAAGACAAATACTGAAGGTTTGTACATGGATAACAGCTCAGTGTACTTGACCAATGGTGACTTCCGGGTTGAAAACGGTGCAAATATCGTCGCCAACAATATTACGATTTACATCAAGCAAGGGAATTTCGCCTTGACAGGAGATGTGCCTGCAGTAATGACCGCGCCAGGGTGTAGCACCAGCGCGTGTGGCGTTGGCCCGTCTATTCCTGGAGTATTACTCTACATGGACAAAACGAATACTGGAACCGTTTCCATTGAAGGGTCAAGCTCACTTGAAATGGAGGGGACGTTATTTGCTCCAAATTCAAGGCTTACTGTTTCGGGTAATACCGGACTTAAGACTCTCAAAGCTCAATTGATTGCCAAACGTGTGGAAGTTACTGGTTCATCAGGCATTCGGTTGGATTTGACCAATGCCACCCTCTATACGCAGGGCGCATCCACGATCGAACTCTATCAATAATCGATCGTTCCAGAGAAAAAAGAACCGCGGAAGATTAACCGAGACGGAAGATTTCTTGTTCGTTGGGGTTAATTAAGGCAGTGTCGTACGTAAGCGTTTTAGTGGCTGGGTGCCGGTGGGTTCAACATCCAGGCGATAGCCCATTCCGCGTACAGTCTTGATATATTTGGGATGGCGCGGATTTTCTTCGATCGCTTGTCTCAACCAGCTCATATGCACATCCAGCGAACGGGTGTCGCCGGTATAATCAGTTTCCCAGGCTTCACGAAACATATCTTCACGGTTGATCACTTCACCCGGATGCTCCATTAAAATCTTGAGCAAAACCACCAGGCGAGGGGTTAATTGGATCTGTTTGTCCACGAAGATGACCCGGTGTTGTTCCACATCCAGAGTTAGCCCACCGACGCATAAGCCGCCATTATTTTTAATCGGCAGCAAGTGTTTGACCCGGTTGGCTAATTTTTGCATGGTGAAGGGCAGTGAAAGCACAGCGTTGGAACCGTAATTGTCATTGGGGTCGCTGGCAGGGTCGATCACCAGGATGATTGGCAGCGTATTTTTAACTTCATGTAAAGATTGGCAGATTCGTTTTCCACTTGACCGCATGGAGGAAGCATCGATGACCACCAGGTCAGGGGTAACCGACTCAAGGTGCTTCAATGCCGCAGTGCCACTAGGCACACTTTCGACCAGGTATCCCTTTTTGGTTAACCCGGCAGCAAATGAGGCATGGTCGGTTCGTTTACCTTCGATGAGTAAAATTCTAGGCTTGGTCAAAGCGACTCTTTCCGATCAAGATTCAGTTTTCTTTCTACAAAATATTTAATGTTAAAAACACAACCATGACTTACCGATTATTCTAAGGGTGAAAGAGCGTTCGCCTCATTCGATCGAGGCGGGATATATTTGTCTGGTTGCCAGTCCATGGCCACAATCCCCGCTTGGATTATTTTTGGTCATGATGGCGAAGATTTATTACTAAATAATTACTACTATTTCGTAAAGTCATTATACCCTAATCTTAAAAAAAGCAAGTGTTTTTTTGGAAAATCCTTAAGAAACGCCGAACCTCGTTGAAAGTTGCGTCCAATTTTGCCACGTGTTAGAATACATTCAGCACTATTTTATGGGTTGTGGAGGGTTAATGTCCGAGATGTTGGAAGTGGTAATTGACAGTGTGAGGGTCAGCCTGACTAACCAGCAGCGTATTGTACTGCTGCGCGAATTAGGTGTGGACCGCTACCTTCCAATATGGATAGGGCCATATGAGGCTGAATCCATAACCATTTCACTGCAAGAAATTGAGATCGCCCGACCACAAACCCATGATCTGATGATCCAAACACTCGAAAAAATGAATGCGCGCCTGGTTCGTGTGGAAGTGGTTTCATTGCGCGGAGATGTGTTTTATGGAAACCTGGTGATCGAGTCTGGCAATGAAACTTTATTGATCGACTCGCGGCCGTCTGATTCCATCGCGCTCGCCGTCCGGGCTCATGTGCCAATCCTCGTGGCGCGTGAGGTGCTCGATAGTGCCGGCATCGTCCCGGAAGTTGACATCCAGCAGCAGATGGATGAAGCCGAGATGGCTCACGGTCACGAGAACGATTCTTTGGAATCCAACGAACGATTATCGGTATTTGAAAGTTTTCTCAACAACGTAAATCTCGACGAACAACACGATAAACCTTCAGCGGAACAATCCGGGGATGAAGACCCGGACCCAACCGAATAAGGCCATCTACCATCCGTTTTGTGAAAGCCGGGTAAAACCATGAGCAATTTTTCCTCATCAGATGAAACCACAGTCACCGAGATCCAGTCACAGCCCAACAGCCGCGAAGCGGAAGAGGCTGTGTTGGGGTCCGTGTTGATCAACCCGGAATCCTATTACGATATTGCTGAAATTCTTCGTGATGACGATTTTTATATCATTCGCAACCAATGGATTTGGAATGCCTTCGTGCGTTTGAACGAAAAACGGGTTCCTGTTGACATCCTTACGGTTAGCGAGGATTTACAGGAACATGGGCAATTAACAGACATAGGCGGCCAGGCTTACTTGATCGCGCTGGTCAATCAAACTCCTACATCCCTGCACGCCCAGGCGTATTCTCATATCGTGGAACAAAATGCCATCCGCCGGCGCATGCTTACCGCGGCCAACGAAATGGCCAAATTAGCCTACGACCAGGAAAAGGATGTGGACGCCATCATCGACCGCGCCGAAATGTCGGTCTTCGGCTTGAGCGAACGGCGTGTGCGTCACGACCTTGAACCGATCGACAAAGTGCTCAGCGTTTATTACGACCACGTGGACCAACTTTCACAACGCGACGATGAAATTTTTGGAGTACCCACGGGGCTTACCGATCTTGACCGCCTGTTGGGTGGTCTGCAAAAATCCGATCTACTGATCATCGCCGGTCGCCCAGGTTCGGGCAAGACCGGTTTTATGCTCTCAATCGCCAAGAACGCAGCCCAAAAACACAAAAAACATGTGGCCTTCTTCTCTTTGGAAATGTCGAACGAGCAACTCGTGCAGCGTTTGATCGCCCAGGAAACCAAAATCGATACCCAGCGTTTGCGCACCGGTAAACTCGGGGATGACGAATGGCCGATCTTTACCCACGCCATTGAGGTGTTAGGTGATACCCACATCTGGCTGGATGACACTCCGGCGATCACTCCCTTACAATTGCGTACAAAATGCCGCCGCCTTCACATGGAACACAGTCTCGATCTGATCATCATCGACTACCTGCAATTAATGGGCAGCGACTCACGCACAGAAAACCGGGTGCAGGAGGTCTCGCACATCTCGCGCAGCCTTAAAGTATTGGCGCGCGAATTGAATGTGCCCGTGTTAGCCGCCGCCCAACTTTCGCGTGCTGTTGAACAACGTGAAGGCAAGAAACCCGTGCTTTCTGATCTGCGTGAATCGGGCAGTCTTGAGCAAGACTCGGATATCGTCATGTTCATCCACCGCCCCGACATGTTAGAAAAGGATAACCCGCGACAAAACATCGCGGAATTGATCGTGGCGAAACATCGTAATGGTCCGACCCATCCAGGTATTGAACTTGTCTTCCTTAACAACCTGGCCAAGTTTGAAAACGCCGCCACCTTTACGGGTGACTTCGGCAAAGATAAAAAGAAGTAACAGGGGTTTCAGTGCCTGCTTTCAGTGGCTTCCAAAATTCAAAAGCCGGGTCTACGCCCATCCCTGCCGCATTCTTTAGCGAAGTGTTACCCGAGATCGACGACCTGGGTGAGCTGCGCTTGACCTTGCAAGTTTTTTCAATTTTGGACTCACAGGAAGGCGAGATCCGATATGTACTTTTAGCCGATTTTTTAGAGGACGAACACTTTTCGGCAGCCTTCGGAAAAAACTCCGATGAGAAAGTGAAATCCATTCGGTCGGCGCTTGAACGCGCCATGCGCAGGGGAACGATCTTAAGCGCAACAAGTGGGGACGAAGAACTCTACTTCTTAAATTCTCCGCGCGGTAGGGCAGCGCTAGAAAGCCTGTCTCATCAGGGTTGGAACTTGGAAAGTGGCGGTCGAAAAATGGCTGTAACGCTCAACCGCCCTAACATTTACGCGCTCTATGAGCAAAACATTGGTCCATTGACTCCTTTGATCGCGCAAGAACTCGAGGAAGCCGAAAAACAATACTCCGCAGGTTGGGTCGAGGATGCCATTAAGGTGGCGGTCACCCGCAACGCCCGTACCTGGCGATTTATTGATGCCGTGTTGCGCAGTTGGAAAGAGAAAGGCCGGGATGAAAAAGATCAACGATCCACTAAACAAGATCGCAAACGCGACAGCGAAGGTGAATATGGCGACTACATCCTCCATTAATAAACGATCCGCCGTCAAAGAGGTTTGCCCCATCTGTGGTGATATCGGTTACGTGCGCAAAGATGTGCCCGTCAGCCACCCGGATTTTGGCCGCCTAACTTTATGCGTCTGCAAGCAAAATGAAATGAATCGCACCGCCCAGGAACGTCTGCTGAGGTTGAGCAACCTCGAAGCTTTCAGCCAGATGACCTTTCAATCTTTCTCTGTGCAAGGCCGGTTGGGTCTGGGTGATGATCAGATTCAGTCGTTGCAATATGGGCTAAGCCAGGCTCAGCAATACGCCGCCACACCGCGCGGATGGCTGGTCTTGATGGGCACCTACGGGTGCGGCAAGACCCACCTCGCCGCCGCCATTGCCAACACCTGTGTGGAATACGGGATGAACACGCTTTTCCTGACGGTCCCTGACCTGCTGGATTGGCTGCGATATTCTTACGATTCAGCTGACACCACCTTTGAGCAACGCTTTGAAGAGATTCGCAATGTGGGGCTGCTGGTGTTGGACGACCTCGGCTCACAAAACGCCACGAAGTGGGCCGCCGAGAAACTATTTCAAATTATCGATCATCGTTACTCACGAAAACTACCCCTCGTGGTGACCACCAATTTGACTTTTGAAGATCTGGATGACCGTATCCGGTCACGACTGCAAGACCCAGACCTGGCTACCCGGGTGCGCATCTCCGCACCGGACTATCGTTCACCGATCAAAGACAGCAAAGACCCCTTGGTCTATCAACTGCAGTTGTTGAGCGACCGCTCTTTTGGAAATTTTAGTCTGCGCGAACCGGAACGTTTGCCGGTGGAGGCGCAAAACAATCTCGAGAATGTTTTCCGAGCCACCCAGGGATTTGCAGAGGAACCACGCGGATGGCTGGTGATTACCGGAACCTATGGTTGCGGCAAGACCCACCTGGCGGCGGCTATTGGCAACTACCGCAAAGGCATGGGAGACGATCCGATCTTCGTGGTAGTGCCCGATCTACTGGACCATTTACGCGCCACTTTTAACCCCTCGGCTAACACCACCTACGATGAAATGTTTAACCGGGTCAAAGGCGCGTCCATTTTAATCTTGGATGACCTTGGAACCCAAAGTGCCACGCCCTGGGCGCGTGAAAAGCTTTATCAGATCTTCAACGAGCGTTACAACGCTAAACTTCCCACTGTCATCACCATGTCGAGCAACCTGGATGATCTCGACGCGCGCATCCGTAGCCGAATGCTCGACAGCCGTATATGCGCGATCTACGAGATCGTGGCGCCATCGTATCGCGGCGGCGCACCTCGTTTGGAACGATCACGAAAAAATCGTTCGTAAGCCCGATCCAACCTCAGAAACTCTAAACAGGCTTAACTTCAGAGGTGCAGTGCGGGCACCGAGAGGCTTTCTTGGCGATGGGAGTTATGCAAAACGGACAATCGCGCGTGGTCGATTCCGCTGGTTTTTCCTCTTTTTTAGCCAATCGGCTCATCGCGCGGATGAGCAGGAAGATCACCAAGGCTACGATCAAAAAATCGATCACATTGTTGAGAAACAATCCGTAATTCAACGTCGGCGCTCCGGCGGCTTGTGCTTCGGCGAGGCTGGCATATTTTACTTTACTCATGTTAATGTAAAGGTTGGAAAAATCCACCTTTCCGAGCAACAGCCCGATAGGCGGCATGATCACGTCGTTAACCAGCGAAGTGATGATCTTGCCAAAGGCAGCCCCAACGATCACCGCCACCGACAGGTCTACAACGTTGCCGCGCATGATAAATGCTTTGAACTCCTTGAGCATGATCCCTCCTTTAGATTGGGTACTTTAATCTAAACATAATCCAGCACAGATTTCAAGCCAGAGATGTGCGGTGGAACTTCGGACCTTATTTTGGGCGTGATAGAATAGAACCCGTGCTGACTCAAGCGAAACGCATTGCCCACTTATATCCACGCCAATTCTGGTTAATAAACCTGGTGATGATGCTTGCCTGGACCTTTCACAGCATGGTCTGGCCGTATTTGACTTTGTTTGCCAGTGAACGCCTGGATCTGCCCCTCACTAACGTAACACTCTTGATTAGCATCCATTCCGCAGTAGGGTTGTTTGCCACTTTCATTGGTGGCGCCATCGCGGATCGCTTTGGTCGCAAATGGGTGATGGCGTTTTCGATGCTTGTGTGCGCGGTGGCCTGGTTTTTCTTTCAACTGGCAGGGGTTTACCCGTTGTTGGCTTTGTTGATGGCGGTGATGGGCGCGACCACCCCGCTTTATCGTCTCGCGGCAGACGCGATGATCGCCGACCTGATTCCTGCGGAAGACCGCATCGATGCCTATTCTGTCATCCGATTAGGCAACAACCTGGGTGTGGCCGTTGGGCCAGCCATCGGTGGTTTTTTGGCGGCCGTTTCGTATAACATATCCTTCAGTGTGGTGGGAATCGGCCTTTTTTGCACGGGTCTCTTGGTCGCTATTTTCTCCATCGAAACCATGCCAAAACAGGCAACCGAACGGGTGGAGCGTGAACGAACCATCCAGTCTTACGCGCCAGCTTTCAAAGATTACACTTTTTTGAGAATGTTGGTTTCTTTTACGTTCAACCGAATTGGATCCTCGATCTTGTGGATCCTGTTAGCGGTTTACGCCAAACAGAATTTTGGACTCTCAGAAAAACTATACGGGTTCATCCCTGTAACCAACGCGGTTATGGTCATTTTCTTCCAGATCGCGGTGACCCGCTGGACCAAAAAACGAGCCCCGGCATTATCCATGGCGGTGGGAGCGATGTTTTATTCAGTGGCGGTCTTTTTGGTGGCGTTCGGCCACGGATTCTGGATGTTCTGGGTTTGCATGGTGATCGCCACGATCGGCGAGATGGTGCTTTTGCCCACCTCAACCACTTTCGTTTCACGTCAGGCGCCTGAAAATATGCGTGCCCGATACATGAGTCTCTATACTCTTACATGGGGGGTTGGAACATTGGTGGGACCGTTGATCGGTGGAGTGCTTGCTGACCTGGTATCCCCCGCAGCCACCTGGATTGGCGGCGGTATGATCAGTTCTATTGGCGCGTTAATGTTCCTTTGGAATCATAATAAGGATCGTAAGAATGGCTTGAAAGAAATTGTTGGGGAAGGAATGAGTGATGCTTGAACGCTTGAAGCGAGCCCGCAAGGAATACCCCAGCCAATTTTGGATCCTGTTCGTTGGTATGCTCGTCAGCACGATAGGCTCGTCGATGATCTGGCCATTCTTGATGCTTTATGTATCAAAAAAGCTGGAATTACCGCTCACCCAAACCGCCAGTTTAATGAGTATCAACGCTGTGATGGGGCTGATCTTTTCTTTCGTCGGTGGGCCGATCATTGATCGCCTTGGACGAAAATGGGTCATGGTGGTCAGCCTGCTGGGGACGGGTCTGAGTTACGTCTACATGAGCGCCGCTTCAACGTATTTTGAATTTGCCATGGTGCAATGCCTGATGGGGGCGTTAAGTCCGCTTTACCGAGTGGGCGCTGACGCCATGTTGGCGGATCTCATCCCTTCTGAAAAAAGGCCTGACGCTTATTCCTTAATGCGCATGAGCAATAACGCAGGTGTGTCGATTGGCCCAGCCATCGGTGGGTTGGTGGCTTCACAATCTTACAATATAGCCTTTTATATCGCGGCGGCGGGGTTAAGTTTTTTTGGCTTACTCGTCGCGTTAAAAGCTCGAGAGACGCTTCCTGCCGGGGTGGCCGATACACTCAAAGGCAAGAAGATATTCTCAGGATACGGACTCATTTTCAGAGATCGGGAGTTCCTCGGGTTTGTTTCCGCCTTCACGCTCACATCCATGCTGGCTTCGCTGGTTTGGATTATCATGCCAGTTTACTCCAACACCAATTTCGGAGTTCCTGAAAGCCAGTACGGCTTCATCCCCACCACGAACGCGATTATGGTGGTGGCGTTCCAGTTTGTGGTCACCCTCGTCATCAAGCGCCATAAACCTTTGCCCGTGATGACCCTCGGAACGATTTTTTATGCGGTGGGAACAGCTTTGGTCATTTTGGCTGGTGGTTTTTGGGGATTCTGGTTGTGCATGGTCATTCTTACCGTGGGTGAGTTGATCTTGATCCCGACGGCTACAACTTTTACAGCCAACCTTGCCCCCGCGGATATGCGCGGCAGGTATATGAGCATTTATGGTCTCACCTGGAGTGTGGCCTCGGGGATTGCGCCGATATTGGGGGGGTTCCTCAATGACCAATACGGTCCCCGCACCATCTGGGTGGGCGGAGGCGTGATCGGGTTGCTTGCGGTTGCGGCTTTCGCGATCTTATCCCTGGTATACCGAAACGTCCGACAGCCCTTGCATTCCATTGATTCTTAGAATTAATTAAAGCCTATTGCGAATAGCCATCGTAGTCTGTATAATGTAGGTTACATGAAGCGCACACATGGTTTGTCTCTCTTGGTCGTTCTGGCTATCTTGGTAACGGGTGTTACCCATTCTGGTCAGGCGCAATCGTCCGATTCGGTCTATGTTTCGGAGACTGGTCACTGGATCTGGGGAGATTTTTTGCAGACCTACAACAGTGTGCCTGACCCACTTCTTTATTTTGGCTACCCGATCACGGAAGATTTTAACGATCCCATCACCAACCAAAGAGTGCAGTATTTCCAGCGCGCCCGGTTTGAGCTTGTAGACACTTTGGAAGGACCTCGCGTTCAGGTTTCTCCTTTGGGTGAATTACTCCATGAAAGTGATGCTCCCTTGGCAGAAATTCCGCAAGAAGGTCCAACATGCCGCGCTTTCAACTCAGGTTATTCGGTATGTTACGCCTTTCTCCAGTTTTTCGACGGTTATGCTGGTTCCACCTGGTTTGGTGATCCTGTCTCCAATGTAGAGGTTGTAGACGGACATTATGTGCAGTATTTCGAAAAAGCGCGCATGGAATGGTGGCCAGACCGGCCCGTCGGGCAACGGGTGGTGCTTTCAGACCTTGGACGAATGTATTTTGACAAGGTGGTGGCGAACCCTGAGCTACTTAAGTCCAGCCCGCCGGCAAACATCGCGGGGAAACTGGTGAACCCGGTGGTGAGGGTCTTTGCGCTCAAATCGCTGATCGGTCCTGGTGAGACGCAAACTGTTTACGTTATTGTCCAAGACCAATTCTTCAGGTCTCTATCCAACGCGCAGGTTGGGGTCAGCCTATACTTCCCCGATAATAGCAAGGAATTTTATCGTTTGACCGAAACCAACGAGAATGGCGTCAGTCAATTTACTTTTCCAGCCGAAAACTTGCCCGTGCGGTCGGTGATCAATGTTGAAGCCGAGATCAACCTTCGCGGCGAGACTGCCAAAGGACGCACGTGGTTCCGAATTTGGTGGTAATCTTTTCTTGTCTTTCCAGTTAATTCATAAAAAAATAGCAAACGGAAGGTTGATATGCGGACACTAACGTGGAAAGATAATTATTCGGTGGGCGTGAAGAATTTGGATGTCCAGCATCAGCACTTATTGGATACCCTCAATAAAGTTTCGGGGTTGTTTGAAGCCAACGCGGATCAGGAAGAAATTAAGGTTTTACTAAACGAGCTTGATACTTACGCGAAAACACATTTCAAAACGGAAGAACAATATTTTGAAAAGTTCAAGTTTCATGGCATTCAAGACCACATGAAAGAACACCGCTATTATGAGCAAAAGATCATGGTGATCCAACAAAAATATGAAGAACACCCAGAGGAAGGTAAGACCGAATTGCTCGAGTTTCTTGCCGACTGGTGGATGGGGCACATTCAGGGTTGCGACCAGGATTACAAACGGTTTTTAAATAATTGCGGGGTTTTCTAAGCGTTCCTATTGGTTCTTGCTTTTCAACTCTTCAAACAATTTAGAATACTCATCCATGTTGGGGGGATTTAGAGAAATCAAGTGTTGCAGCGTTGTGAGAGCTCCGGCGCTGTTTTCTTGTTTCAAGCATTTTTCTGCAAGCGCATCCAATTTTTCGATTATTTCAGCATCACGTTGTTGCTGGTGGTAGTAAGCAACCATGCGTTTTTGAATCTCAAGGTGGTCGGGCCGGTCCGCAAGCAGATCGTCAATAAATTTGATCGCTTTTGGCGCGGATTCAGAGGAGCTCAGCAGTTTTAGATAGGCATCCAACTCGTTCAACGCTGCGGATTGCATATTAATACGCAAGTATAGATCGATCAACATGGAACGATTAGATGGTTCAAGCGGGTCAAGACTGCGAATTTGTTCAAAGATCTTGATGGCGGCTTTTAAATCAAGACTTTGAAGCTCGATGTCTGCCAGTTTATTTAAAATTTTGACCGACCACGCGCGATTTGAGGGCGTATTTTGAGAGAGATTCAATGCTTTTTGATACGTTTTGCGCGCGAGATCAAGTTCAGCCAATAGATAATAGGTGTTGGCTTGATCCATGGTTTGCTGTACGGCTTCGTCAAGACGGTTGATCGAAACTAACAAGTCGATCAATACTGTCCTCACCTCTAGGTCCATCGGGGCGAGTTTGGTGACCCGATTTAAGAGCCTCACTGCCTGGCTGCTTTCACCGCGAATATTGTAGAGCTTGGCTACAACCATAAATTTCTCAGTCGCTTCAGTGATTCTGCCCTCCTGAACCAGAAGTTCAGCGATCTGGATGTGCAAAGGGAGATAAGTTGGCGCGAAGGAAAGCGCGTAAAACGCTTCTTCCATGGCAGTGCGAAGTTTGCCTTCAGCGGCGAGCTGTTTGACAACTGCCAGCGCTTCAACCACCTGGCTGCTGGTGGTCTCGAGCAGCATTTCTGCCAGGGGCAGAGGCGGGCTGCCTTCGGGCTGGGGTGGCAATTGATTGCGGGCTTCTTTGAGATAATCACGCCAGTCAGACCGTACTAATTGGGCGTTGATCGTGCTGCATAAATTTCTTAAGTCTTTCTCGTTGTTGACTTTGAGCTGGGATTCAAAAATAGGTTCATAAAGCTGGCTCAACTCAACCGCTTCATCCGCGGAAAGAGTTTGCATATCTGCCAAACGCAAGGCTTGCAGATAGTTACCGCTGGCTTCGAGGTAATCGCCGGATTTTTCGTGGATCTCGGCCATGATCAGGTAGGAGGCTAGAGAGTAATTGGGATTGCGGACTGAATTTTGCAAAAACTTCATGGACTTTTGCGGTTGGTGGTGCCGTAACAGTAAACCTAATACATAGTAAGTGCAGGCTTCGTTGAGACCCTGGTCGACCGCTCTTTCAAGTTCTGCGGCGGCTTGGTCGTCTTGACCGGCGGTTTGTAAATCGATCGTCTGGCTAAGATGAGCCTGGATGCGATTGCGATCGGTTTTCTGTCCGGAGAGCGAGCCTGTTCCACGGGAGAACCCCAACAGCCCTTTCCGTTGAGGTTGGCTGGCGGGCGTTTCTTCATCAACTTGTTCAAACAATAAACCAGCCATCTCTTTTAAAGCCACCAAACGAGTTTCGGTCAGCGGGTCATATTTTGGAAGGGACTCGTTGACCCCGGCGGGGCTTTCCATCTTTTTTACCTGGGCCATGCGCATCGAGGCAGCGCTGTCTTGGCTGGCTTCAGGCAACGGAATTTGTTGGCCGCTCTTGACCAAATCCAAGGCTTTCTGAGCTTCCACGTGCCCTGGAGCAAGTTGTTGAATGTATTGCAACACTTGGGTAGCTTTCGAGGGATCCCCATTAAATTGCATTACTGCCGCGGTGGAGAGGTACTCGTTGACAGCTTCTGCTTTTTGGCCGGTTTTGTCATAGATCATGGCCAGACGGGTGTGAACAGTAACATTGTTCGGTTCCAGGCGAATGGCTTCTTTAAATGCGCTGATCGCTCGATCCACATCCTTCGCTTTAAGTTGCATTTCACCGCATTGCATAAAAGCGCGCACGGCTTCATCCACCAGGCCGGTACGCTCGTAAATGCGCCCCATTTTTTCAAAGGGCATCGGGTCTTCAGGGGTGATCTTAGAACAGCGCAAATAATAATCGAGCGCTTCGTCAAATTGCCTTAATTGGAAATGGGCGAGCCCCATGCTTGCCAGCGCCATCGGATGATCGGGGTTCTCTTCCACGGCTTGTTGGTAAGATTGCAACGCCTTTGACCAATCCTGGTCCCAGGCGGCGGCGTGGCCCTGGCTCATCCATGTTTGAAATTGCGGGGACTCATTGCTCATGGTTGCTCTCTTGTGAGAATATGTTAATTAATGATCACTTTCATGCTACCCCAGTTTACCCCACTTCTCGCTTCGGTAAGTAGAGGAATGGACAACGGGTATGCTTCAGACATAACCTGTTGAACCAAACGGGCTGTCTCAGCCAATTCATTTTCTGGAACCTCGAGCACCAACTCGTCATGAACCTGTAAAAGGATTTTTGCGTTCAGTTTGGCTTGGACGAGGGCTGGCTGCAAGTGGATCATAGCTAGTTTAAGGATGTCAGCTGCCGTTCCCTGGATGGGCGCGTTAATCGCTTCTCGTTCTTCGCGGTTACGAACGACCACATTGACCGGATTCGCCAGGTTGGGGAAGTAACGTTTGCGTCCCAACATGGTTTCGACATATCCCTGCCTCGCGGCTAACACGCGGACGTTGTCCAGGAAGGATTTTACCCCAGGGAAGTGTTCAAAATAATCACGAACAAAATTCTCCGCTTCGCCCAAAGTTAGATCGGTCGAACGGCTCAACCCAAACGCGCTCATTCCGTATAACAAGCCGAAATTGATCGCTTTCGCGTGGCGGCGTTGGTCTTTATTGACCTGCTCCAGGGGGAGGTTTAGAATTGCTGCCGCGGTCGCGGCGTGAATATCCTGGCCGGCACGGAAGGCATCAAGCATGGCTTCATCACCAGACATGTGTGCCACGATACGCAACTCGATCTGGGAATAATCGACCGAAAGCAATACTTTGCCGGGTGCCGCTACAAAACCCAGCCTCACCTGCCTGCCGATCTCGGTGCGTGTGGGGATATTTTGAAGATTAGGGTCAGAGGAAGCGAGGCGACCGGTGACCGAACCCGTTTGATTGAAACTGGTGTGCACTCGACCGGTGCGCGGGTTTATTTGAAGCGGCAACGTGTCCAGGTAAGTGGATTTTAATTTCGCCAACTCGCGGTATTCCAAAAGCAGATCCACAACCGGATGTTTGCCGCTCAATTCATCCAGCACCGCTGCGGAGGTCGAGTAATGCCCGCTGGCGGTTTTCTTGTTTCGATCGGGGGGTTCAAGCCTCAGGGTTTCAAACAGCACTTTCGATAGTTGCTGGGTCGAATTCAGGTTAAACGGATACCCCACCGATTGGTAGACCTGGTCTTCGATCGCGCGCAACCGGGTGCCCATTTCGCCACTGAATTTCTTGAAAAATTCCGCGTCCAGGCAAATGCCAGCTCTTTCCATGTCCATTAAGACGGGTACGAGCGGCATTTCAATTTCTTCAAATATGCGGGTGCATTTACGCTCTTCCATTTTCTTTTTGAGCAAGGGCACCAGTCGTAGGGTCACTTCGGCATCCGCTGCGGCGTAAGGGGCGGCAGCTTCAACCGCCACACCATCCATGGTTACCTGATTTTTGCCCTTGCCGATGAGTTCTTCAATGTGAGTCATGCTGATATTGAGGTGCGTATCAGCCATGTCTTTTAATCCCAGGTTGTGCGAGGCTGGGTCAACCAACCATTCAGCCAGCATGGTGTCGAAGGATAAAGGAAATACTTCCAGTCCGTAATTACCCAGAACCAGCGCGTCATACTTGATGTTGTGACCTGCTTTCGCGATATTAGGGTTTGTAAAAGCAGGTTTCAGGGTATCCATCACTTCGGGGATTGGCAATTGCTTGGTGAGGCCGGTATGCCCGACGGGGATGTAAAACCCTTGACCTTCTTGCAATGACACCGAGATACCCACCAGGTCGGCTCGGAGCGGATCAGTGGAGGTTGTTTCGGTATCAAAAGCGATCATCTTGGCCGCGTTGAGTGCAGTGGTCAGACTTGCCAGTTTTTCTGGAGTGTCGACGATGATGGTTTCGAGAGTGTAGGTCGCGGCAAGGCCGATCTCTTTCACTTCACTATCGAACAAGTTCATTTGACCTTTATTGCCTTGTTTAAGAATGGGCGCGGTGACTGTTCGCAAACGTGGGATCAGAGTTCTAAACTCCAATTCGCGGAAAAGCGTTTCGACAGCGGCCACATTAATGTGGTCGGTACGAGCGTCATCCAAAACGAGGCGGATGCCAACATCTGTTTTGATCCTGGCGAGTGCCTGGCTCATGTACGCGGATTCCTTGCCCTCTGCCAATTTGGTAGCTGCCCTCCCGGTGATCTGGTCTAGATGGGCGTAAATATCATCGAGGGTGTGAAATTGTTCAAGCAGACTGACCGCGGTTTTCTGACCCACGCCAGGCACGCCGGGGATATTGTCTGATGTGTCGCCAACCAGGGCTTTGTAATCCACCACCTGGTCGGGGTCCACCCCCAGAGATGCCTTCACATCAGCAGCGGTATAGTTCTTGGCTTCTGAAATCTTGGTGCCGGAGAGGCTTACCACGATGCGGTCGTTGACCAATTGGAGCAGATCGCGGTCGCCGGTGATGATCTTTACCCCAAAACCTTGTTCCACGGCCTGGTACGCGATCGTGCCCAGCACGTCATCGGCTTCAAAACCTTCCATTTCGAGGCGTGGAATGTGAAACGCGTCAACCAATTGGCGGATGCGTTCGATTTGTGGGCGCAGGTCATCGGGCATCTTGGCGCGGGTGGCTTTGTAACCATCAAACAATTCATTGCGGAAAGTTTTGCCGGTATCAAAAGCTACGGCAAGATACTCAGGTTTTTCCTGCTCCAAGAGACGCATGATCACATTGGCAAACCCAAAAATCCCCGCTGTGGGCTCTCCCGAACTGGTCTGCAAACGCTCATTGGGGATGCCCGCGGTCAACGCGAAATAAGTGCGGTAGGCCAGGGCGTGACCGTCAATTAAATAAAGAACAGGAGGCATTTTTTACTCCTCGAAGGTAAAAATCTTAGGTTAAGGCAGCTTCCGGGGTTTTCAGGGCTTTGGCGATGAAATCAAAGAGTAGGTTAACCGGGGGCGGTTCAGATCCACTCACCACCAGGAAATCATTAGACCAGAAGTCTTCGGCACTCTCTTCCCTGGCAAGGTCTGGGAAATTGCTAAAAATGTGCTCTGAAGTGTTCTTTCGAACATCTCGAATGAGCTGGTGCGGGCACACGTTAAGAGGTACAGCGACAGTCCAAAGCAGGTATTGCGGCCGCAGGGTGATGCTTGTCAACCGCCAGCCTTGAGAAAGATGAAATTGGGGCAGAATGGAACTGATGCGTTCTGAGAGTTCGCGGGCTAAGAATTGACCGCGATTGGCGGGCACGAGGATGCACGTGTAATTGAATCGGAAATGTTCGAGATCGGCAAGTGACTCTGAAAACTCTTCGATCGCCACTTGGGATGAAGTGACCGCAGTGGGTGTTATGGATTCAGGGGATACCGTCACGGCTGCTGAGACGGTATCGTCGACACCTTCCTCTGCTTCCCAAGGTAGTTTCATGTCAGAAAAAAGATCAACCGCTGGTTCCACTGCCGCCACGATCGCGGGGGTTGTGATTGCCGCCTCAACTTCCGGGTGTGCCTGGTTTTGAAGGGGTTCTGCCTCTGAGAGAGGCATCCACCCGTTTTGCTCTGTAGAATCTTCAGGGAGTGCCGGGCTGATTTGAACATCATCCGGGTCAGGCAGAGGGGCGGTGGCGATGATCGCGTCGAGGTTTTCTAATTCCTTTTCATTCAACGCTTGAGACTGTTCTTGAGGAGGTGCGTTTTTCATCCGACCTACCAGCGCGTCCAATTCGCTTTGGTCGATCCCGCCTGTGAAAGGCACTGACGTTTCAAGTTTTTTACTTCTTTCCTGAACTTCAACCAGGGTCTGGTCCGCGATCTCTTGTCGGAAGGTACCGGTGTTGGGATAAGCGGTTTGAAAACGATCTTTAACAAGTTTCAACTCTAGACGCACTTTTTGGATAGACACACCTGGCTCGTAGAGAAGGATAAGCACGACGTTGCCAACCAAACGAGTGGCGTAAAGGAATTGTTCGGTTTGACTGCCGCTGATCCGCAAGTAGCGGGCTAATTCGTAATTCTCATCTTCCCGCCAGTAATGCGTCATGAATCCAACCACATTTTCACGGGTGTTTTCGTTGATGTTCCCCGCGGACGCGATTACCTGATCTTTTAGCATCAGCATCGCGGATTCCGCGGTGGTAATTTGATGCAGGGCTTCGATTCGTTTTGCCCCGGTTTCTGGGCGGTGGATCCAAAGTTTTACCAGGTCGCTGATCAACTGGTCCTGGTTATCCGGTTCCGGGGGAAGATCCATGAATAGGTTGGAAAGCGCGTTGCCAATCTCAGGCCCAAAGAAAGGTTTGCGCAAAAAACCATTGGAAATCGTGCCTTCAAGGTCGGAGTGGTTTGGATTGTTTTCAGGCGCGAAAACCAGGATCTTAATATTGGGTTGCAAGGCTACCATGTCATTCGACAGTGGTGAAAGCGGAATGTCACTTACGTCACCATCCAGGATGGCGACGTCATAGAAATTTGTGTTAGCCAGGGTTAAGGCGTCGTGCCCATTGGATGCGCCGGAGACGTGAAAACGGCCACCCTCTTCTAAATGCGAGCGGATTTGTTGAATAAAATCAGGATCCGGCGATACCACCAGGATGACACGTTGCATAATAAAAAGTGTATCACGCCGTCAACTTCGATGCAAGCCGCTTGAATAGAGCACGTGATGGGTCGTTGGTGGTCTCGTCAAGCGTCAAATCTTGTGGCATAATCGTTTTATTGCGTACTTAAAGGACCTCAATTGAAATTCGATCATATCTGTGTTCTTGGTCTCGGATATATTGGGCTGCCAACCGCCAGCACCTTTGCCAATCACGGCGTTCAGGTCACTGGTGTGGATAACAATCCCGAGGTGGTGGCTAGTTTACAGTCTGGCAAAGTGCACATCTACGAGCCAGGGCTGGGTGAAGTGGTTGAAAAAGCGCTAGCCAGTGGGAAATTGATCGTTGCCTCCCAACCCGTCGCCGCGGACGCGTTCTTGATCGCCGTGCCGACACCATTTTATGAAGACAAGAAAGCGGATCTCAGTTATGTGCGCGCCGCCGCGGAAGCGATAGTGCCTGTTTTGCGAAAAGGCAACCTGGTGGTGCTGGAATCCACCTCCCCACCGTTGACCACCCGTGATCATGTCTTACCCATTCTCGAACGTTCAGGCCTGAAGGCCGGGGTCGATTTTCTTCTTGCCTATTCGCCTGAACGCGTTTTACCCGGACAAATCCTCAAGGAATTGACCGAAAACGCGCGTGTCATAGGCGGCATTGATCAGGCTTCTGCAGAAGCTGGCCGTGATCTTTATCAAACCTTCGTCAAAGGGGAGATCATCCTCACGGACGCCACGACCTCTGAAATGGTCAAGTTGATGGAGAACACTTATCGTGACGTCAACATTGCCATCGCCAACGAGTTTTCACGTTTGGCCGATCGTTTTGAAGTTGATGTTTGGGAAGCGATCCAGATTGCCAACCGCCACCCGCGGGTCAAAATTCTGAACCCGGGGCCGGGGGTTGGGGGCCATTGCATCAGCGTGGATCCCTGGTTTTTCGTTGAAGCCGCGCCAGATATCACCCCGTTGATCCACACTGCGCGCAAGGTAAACGATGGTCAGCCCGGGTTTGTGGTGTCGCTGGTCGAAAAGGTTTTGAATGGACTTGCTGATAAGAAAGTGGCCGTGCTTGGCTTGGCCTTCAAACCCGACGTGGATGACTTGCGTGAAAGCCCCGCCGTGGATGTGGCGCACACGCTGGCAAAGGGTGGAGCCGCGGTGACCGCGTTTGAACCTTTTAAACCTGATTTTGTGATCAAAGGCGTGGAACTTAAACCGACACTTGCTGAAACAGTTGAGGGCGCAGACGCGTTATTGATCCTGGTGGCGCATTCTCAATTTAAGACTCTCGCCCCCGCGGAAGTGAAAAAACTCACCGAGGCGCGAATCATTGTCGATACTGTTAACATCCTTAACCGCCAAGCCTGGACGGCAGCGGGATTCACGTTCTACCGCCTTGGTGATCGAAAAAACAGTTAAATGACCTCACCCATTCGTGTTTTGTCGATTTTTGGCACCCGCCCCGAAGCTGTAAAGATGGCTCCGGTGGTGCAAGCTTTGCAGGCTACACCCGGCATAGAATCACGGGTATGTGTCACTGCCCAACACCGAGAAATGCTGGACCAGGTCTTGAACCTTTTCAAGATCAAACCTGATTTCGACCTCGATTTGATGCGCCCCAACCAATCTCTGGCAGCGCTGACCGCTCGAATCCTGCAAGAACTTGATCCCGTTCTTGAACGCGAACTCCCAGACTGGATCCTCATCCAGGGCGACACCACAACAGTGCTGGCATCCGCGCTGGCGGCTTTTTACCGCGGCATTAAGGTCGGGCATGTGGAAGCCGGCTTGAGAACCGGTGACAAACGTCAGCCTTTCCCCGAAGAGATCAACCGGCGCGTCACCGCGGTGATGGCTGACTTGCATTTTGCCCCGACCCAATTGAGCCGTGCCAACTTGTTGAACGAAGGCGTCGCGGAAGCCCAAATCTTGGTGACCGGTAACCCGGCGATAGACGCGCTAAACCAAATTTCACAAGCAGATGCCCCGACTCAAATTACCGATTGGCTGACGGAATGGGGGATCTCTTCATCACAACGACGGCTCATATTGGTTACCGCCCACCGCCGTGAAAACTTCGGCGAACCACTAGAACATATTTGTACCGCCATCCGCAAAATCGCGGAGCGGTATGGTGACGCCTTGCGCATTGTTTATCCGGTGCATCTCAACCCCAATATTCAAAGCCCAGTGCGAGAACTTCTGAAGGGGATTCCCAACGTAGTTTTGTTGCCGCCGCTTGATTACTTACCGCTGGTGCACCTGATGAAAGCATCCACCCTGGTGCTGACCGACTCGGGTGGCATCCAGGAAGAAGCCACTGGTCTCGGAAAACCCACCCTGGTGTTGCGCGAAAAAACGGAACGCCCCGAGGGTGTCACTGCGGGGGTGTTAAAGCTGGTTGGTACTGATACACAAATCATTTTCAATGAAACCACTCGCCTTTTGGATGACGCAGCCGCCTGGCAACAGATGGCCCATGCAGAGAACCCCTTCGGTGACGGCCACGCCGCGGAACGCATCGTCAAAGGCATTCTCGAGAATTCATGATAATCTTCGAAAATGAGACAACTTCAATGAAAGCCACCATCTGCATCGTTCCACATAAAATGGGTTTGGGTGGACCGGCTTCTTTTCAAGCCAGGCTCACACAGGTCTTGACTGAACGAGGGCACACAGTCAACCATGACCCCCTTGACCCCGCAACCTCTGTTGTTCTCGTGGTGGGCGGCACCAAGCACTTGGGTACCCTGCTCAAGGCGCGCGCGAATGGCGTGCGGATCGTCCAGCGTCTCAACGGCATGAACTGGGTTCATCGTCAAAAACACACAGGCTTGCGCCACTTTCTAAGGGCTGAGATCAACAATCGAATTCTTTCCACCATACGCAACATGGCGGACGCTATTATTTATCAGAGTGAGTTTTCACGAGACTGGTGGAAACGAGTGTATGGCGCAACGAAATCTCCAAACCGGGTGATCTATAACGGCGTGGATATGCAGGAGTTCAACCCTGCCGGGCATGAAAAACCGCCTCACGACCGGTACCGTGTACTCATGGTTGAGGGCAACCTGGGGGGTGGCTACGAACAAGGGCTTGAAACCGGGGTGAACCTGGTGAAATTGCTCAATCAGCGCATGGATAAACCGGTGGAACTGATGGTTGTGGGGAATGTGCCCACGACCCTCAGAAAAGCCGCGGAACAAAACTTGAGCGGGATCAATTGGCGGGGGGTGGTGCGCCGCGAAGAGATCGCCTCCATCGACCGGTCCTCCCATTTGCTATTTTCAGCGGACGTCAATGCCGCCTGCCCCAACTCGGTGATCGAAGCCCTGGCTTGCGGGCTGCCGGTGATTGGTTTTGACACTGGTGCGCTGCCTGAACTGGTAACCGGTCAAACGGGCGAGATTGCCGCGTATGGCTCAGATGTGTGGAAATTACAGAAACCCGACCTGCACGCTCTGGTAGACTCAGCGGCGAAAGTGTTGGTTGAACTTGAATCGTACCGACGCGCGGCGCGTTGGCACTCGGCCGCCGACTACGATATTCAACACATCGCCGATCAATATTTGGAAGTTTTGTTGGGGGGTTAGTCTAACGGGTGTTGGCGGATTTCCATCCAGGTGCCAATCTCAATGATCAACAATACAGCTAGAGCCCCGACGATCACCCCGGTGGTGATTGGGGGGTCTACACCATCTTCCGGGTCTAATCGTGGAGCAATGAGTGCAGATTCGGTGGCAGCAGGTGTAGGCGAGCGTTGAACAATTGTCGCTTCGGTGTAGATATCGACCGGCTTGGGTCCACTTAATAAGATGGCAATGATCAACACTCCCAAAACAGAAAGCACCAGGATGATCCTGCCGCCCAATTCCGGGTCTTTAAAGAGTTTGGTTAATAGTTTTTCGGCCATTTTTCATTGGTATTTCGTTGATGTAAATCCCATTATACTCAATACGTGGATTTAGTATAAATAAACATCGTTTATTTAAGGGTGATCTCGTGGCTTAACAGGTAGGTCAATAATTTCACCGCGCTGGTAAGATCGCTTATGTCCACCACCTCAGAGGGGGAGTGAACGTAACGACAAGGCAGAGACAGGGCACCGGTTGGCATACCCGCTTTGGCGATCTGCATCGTACGAGCGTCTGTTGTGCCCACATCGAGCACTTCCATCTGGCAGGTAACGCCGGCCTGTTTTGCCCCTGATTCCATCCAACGGACGACCCGAGGATCGCTGATCATAAAAACATCCCGAACTTTAATTGCCGGGCCCTTTCCGAGCTCGGTTTGCATCTTCACGCCCAAGATGTCGCCCACCGGGGTGGTATCCACGGCAAGTGCCAGGTCGGGTTCGATCTCGTACGCCGCGGTTCCAGCCCCTCGTGATCCCACTTCTTCCTGCGCGCTGAAAACAAATACCAATTCATGAGGCGTATTATGGATGGCTCGCATGGTTTCGATCACGACCGCGCAACTGGAGCGATTGTCCATCGCTTTGGAGGCCACGCGATCACCCAATACGGTGAAATCTCCTTCGAATACACCTTCATCGCCGATCTTGAGCGGGCAGTCTTTGTCGCTGTTCGCGCCAACATCAATGAAATGTTTATCAATCGAGGGAATCTTGGTAAGCTCGTCTGAGCGGTCAGTGTTGATTACCCCTTTGACCCCATTCAGAAATCGCACGCGCCCACCAGTCAGATAACGGGGAAGGAAGGTTCCCAGGTTGGTGAACCTCACCAAGCCGCTCTTTTCCACGTGGCTAACCATGACCCCAATCTCGTCCATGTGGGCGGCGATCATCACTTTCTTCCCTTTGGCTGATTTCTGCCCCAGGGTCACAACCAGGCTGCCCAGGTTGTCCACACGGATGTTTTTGCTCAGGCTGGATATTTCCTTGAGGATCGCCTCACGGATAGGGTTCTCGTAACCGGATGGACCGGGAGTCTGGGTGAGAGTTTTTAGCAAGGTTTTCATGAGGCTCCAGAAGTTGTAAATAATTATCCGCGCTCGGCTTTGAGGATCGCGGGAGTCATATCGAATATTACGGATTGCAACAAGCGCACCGTGTTCTCCCAGTCTGAGACGCGGGCTAGCATGACCGCGGTGTGGGCGTATCGACCCGGAACGGACACCGAAACGGAAGGGACACCGCCGCGGGTTTTATGGATGGCACCAGCGTCGGTGCCGCCACCGCCGGGCTGGCGGAATTGGTAAGGGATCTTGTTTTTTTCTGCGGTTTGGCTCAGAAACCTGATCAGGCGCGGGTCAGAAAGTGTGCCCGCGTCGGCCAGGTAGATCGCCGGCCCTTCCCCGAGACGGGTGTTGTATTGGGTGTTTTCCCTGCCATCCGGGCGTGGAAGGTCGAACGCCGGTGTGGAATCGACAGCGATGGCCAGGTCGGGGTTTAGCGTGTAAGCCGCCACTCCCGCGCCGCGCAAGCCAACTTCCTCTTGAACGGTGAATGCCAGCAACAACTCAATGTGTTCTGGCGCGTTCTTAAGCAATTCGATAAGGGTCGCGCACCCCAGGCGGTCATCCAGCGCCTTGGCAAAAAGAGCGTCACCCGAGCGTGAGAAACGGGTGGTGTATGAAACAAAATCGCCGGGTTTTACCCTGCCCTTGTTCGCTGGGCCGAGGTCAATGCGCATTGAATGCAATGAGATGATCGAATGTAATTCGTCTTCTTCAGAAAGATGGATCGGTTTGCTGCCGATAATGCCCATCAATTTTTCACTACCGGCACGAACGGTTTTCGAAACCAGTTGCCTTTCGTCACCCCCACCGACCATGTCTAAAGCGAAAAGCCCATCGCCGTCCTCTTCCACGATCATGAAGCCCACCTCATCCATGTGGGAGGCGAGCATCACCTTGAGTGGATTGGGGGTTTTGGCGTGTTTGATCACCAACAAATTCCCCATCGCGTCTGTCTTGATCTCATCGGCGTATTGTTCCACCTCGGCGCGGATCAGGTCTCGCACTTCTTTTTCATTACCTGAAACCCCATCGGCGTTGGTCAATCGTTCCAGCAGGTCGAGTTGGGATTTGCCCACCTTGAAAGATTTGAGAATCTGCGCGGTCATGCCTTCACCTCCGCGAATAATGTATCCTTGGAATCGGGCTTAAGCCCGGTGATGAAACGCGCCAACAGGCGACCGGTGCGCGCTATATCATTGAGCGACACCATTTCAACCGTGGTGTGCATGTAACGGATTGCCACACCCAGCACTTCTGTGGGCACGCCGCTGCGCGAAATTTGGATGCCCATTGAGTCGGTTCCCGAACTGGCGGGCATGGTTTCAACCGCGAAGGGCATGTCTAATTCGTTCGCCAGCGCGGTGAACCGGGAATATAAAACCGGGTGATTGTTGGCGCCCACCCCAATGGACGGGCCTTTACCCAGTGGGAAGGAGCGGTAATCGTTTGCCCCTGGACCCTTGGCGAAGGTGACGTCAATGGTCACGGCGAGATCGGGATGGATCGCGAAGGCGGAAGTGATGGCGCCCGACATGTTCAATTCTTCCTGGGTGGTGGCGACGGCGATGATATTCCAGTCCAGGTTGTAATTCTTGATCTCTTCAAGGCAGGTTGTTAAGGCGGCTACTGAGGCGCGGTTGTCGAGGCTGTGCCCGGCCAGGAATCCACCGTTTATCTCAAAAGGGGTCTGGGCGAAGGAAATCAGGTTACCAGGTTTGACAAGGCGCTGCACCTCTTTTTCACTTAAACCGGTGTCAACAAAAAGATGTTTGAATACAGGCGCTTTACCGTTGCCGTTCCCATCCAGCAGGCGGGGAGGCACCATTTGCACCAGCCCGGGCAGGTCTCTTTCTCCGTGGACGGTGACCAGTTGACCCGGCAGGATGCGGGGGTCAATGCCACCCACGTTGGTGATCTGAAGCAAACCGTGCTGAATGTCTTTCACCATCAAACCGATCGCGTCCATGTGGGTGGCCACCATCAGGGTGGGGCGGCGTTCTTCGGAACGAGCCCTCCGCAAGCCCTGCAGACTGCCCAGGGGGCTGGTGGTCAACTCATCCACGAGGGGGCGCCAGGTTTCAGCGATCAGCGCGCGGATCGGGTCTTCGTGGCCGGTGAGCCCCGGCAGCGAGAGCATGGATTTTAAGAATGATGTGATGTCGGGCATGGACTCTCTCGATTACTAGGATTCGGTGATTTGTGGAGTCGCCGATACCTCGGTCAAATTGAGGGTGGGTGTCAGTGTGGGTGTCGCGCTGGGAGTCGGAGACAAGGTTGGAGTGGCGGAAGGGATAAAGTAAGTGGCGCTGGGTGTTGGGGATTCGGTAAGTGTTGGTGTAGGGGTTTCGGTGGGGTTGTTGGTGACCGTCACAAACAGGGTGGCGGAGGTTACCCAAGCGGATTGGGTTGTGATTTCAAGGGTAGGGGTACCTGTTGGCCGGTTTTTGACGGAATCGCCGACCCACAATACGATCAGCCCCAACAGGTAGCATGGCAAAGTGGCCAGGCAGATCACGATCAATGTGGAGCGCAGTTTGGCGCGCCGGGTTGGGTTTTGGATCATGCCCTAATTCTAACTCACCTTTGGGGAAGCGTCATTTAAAATCGAGAGCTGAATTGATCTTGGTCTGTCGAATTTCCTGTTGAACGGTCACGAAGAGACTTTCGGCTTTCAGATCAGTGATGGTGTAACACGGACTTTTCAGGTGGTCGGCGAGGGCTTGTGCCAGACCCTGGTCAAAAGCCGCATGTTCCATATTGATCACCACACTGTGGATCTTCTCTTGCGCGATCATCTCGGCGTAAGAATAAGCCTCTTCCTGCGGAGGAAGGGCGTTGATCGAGACATTCCCCGCGCCATCCGTGAGCACGATCAACAAGGGCATGATCTCGGGGTGGAGCATCTTTTCGCGGCGGATCACTTCATAAGAGAGTAACAGTCCGGCGCTGAGCGGAGTCTTGCCACCTACGGGTACGTCTGAAAGCGCTTCTTGGGCCAATAACACCGAATTGGTGGGAGGTAACACCAGGGTGGCCTTGTTCTTCTGAAAAACCACCAGTCCTACCCGATCGCGGCGTTGATAAGCGTCGGTGAGGAGTGAAAGGATAGCGCCTTTTGTGGCGATCATGCGTTCAGCCACAGCCATAGACCACGACGCGTCCACCAAAAACAAGATCAGGTTGGCGGCTTTGCGCACGCGGATCTTTTTCATGTAATCCGCCGGGCGAATGGCGAAGGCCACTTTGTTATGCTCACGAATTTCGCTGCGATCCCTTTGGAAGGGCGCGGCGGCGCGCAGTGTGGCATCGAAGGCCAGGTCGTAAGGGTTTCCGTTGGACGGTCGCGATTGGATATAACGTCCGCGCTTGCGCTCTGTGCGCGTCACCGACCGTCGCCCTGCATAGGAGCGCATCATTTTGTCGAGGGGCGTATCGAGTTTGCGGGGATTGAATTCTTCGCCCGTGGCCATTTTTTGACCACCCGTCCACCAGAAGGCGTCGTTTTTATTGAATACGTTTTCCGGGGAGGGTTTGGGTTCGCCCTGGTCTGGGGTTTGTTCGCCGGCTTGCTCCGGCGTTACGCTTTTTTTGGGGATGAAGATTCGTCATCGCCCAGTTCAGAAGTGGATTCCTGTTTTGTGCCAGAGGGCGTGCCGCCGGATAATTGTTCGATCCTTTCCTGCAGCTCTTCCATACCCATCTCTTCCTTTTGGAAGGGGCCGCTCTTCAAGCGGTGCGGCAAGGCTAGTTCCGCGGCCAGGGCGATGTCGCGGTCGGTGATGGAGGTGCGCCCTTCAAATGCGGCTTGCGCGCGCGCGGTCTTGAGGATTACCAGGTCGGCGCGGTGGCCGTCCACATGCAACGAAGAGGTCAGCGCGGCGATCGAAAGCAGGTTCTGGCGGGTGTGGCTCACCTGATCTACCAATTGGCGGCCCTTTTGCACCTGCTCTGAAAGTTCATTTTCCTTTTCCTGCCATTCTGTTCTAAACTGCGTGGAATCGGATTCGTAAGACAGGTTGCGTTCCATGATCTGCACGCGTTCACGCGCTTCGCGAATACCGCGAATCTCCACGGATAAGGCAAAGCGGTCCAGCAACTGCGGGCGCAGATCACCCTCTTCGGGATTCATCGTGCCCACCAGGATGAACCTGGCCGGGTGGCTGAAGGAGATACCCTCACGTTCGACGATATTGATGCCCATGGCGGCGGCATCTAGCAGTACATCCACCACATGATCGTCGAGCAGGTTCACTTCATCGATATACAACAAGCCGCGATTTGCGGCTGCCAAAACGCCGGGCTCAAAGGAGCGCACCCCTTTTTGAATGGCTTTTTCGATATCCAGGGTACCCACCACACGGTCTTCGGTGGCAGAAACTGGCAAATTGACAAATGGGGTATGTCTGGTGATGGCTTTTAGCTCTTCACCTTTGGCGGCGCGATCACGGCACTCCGTGCACCAGGTGGCGGGTCGGTCTGGGTCGCAACTAAAGCGGCAATCTTCCACGCTTTTGACGGAGGGCAGCAAGGCGGCTAAAGCGCGCGCGGCTGTAGATTTGGCGGTTCCGCGCTCTCCGCGGATCAACACCCCGCCGATGCGGGGGTCTACTGCGTTGAGTACCAGGGCTCGGCGCATGCGTTCCTGACCAACAACAGCGGTAAATGGATAAATGGCGGGCATAAGGGTTTAATCCTTGATCATAATGAATGAGTATTTCTTATTTTCGTAAGTTTACCATATTCATCCGGTCACTTGCGAGGGGGTGTAGAACCCCTAAAACTAAACAACTGCCGGTGAGGGCAGTTGTTCGTTAGAACTATCTATCTGGTTAGCAGTGTGCCGAAAGTTTAGCCGCCAGACTGGATCACGGGGATCAACGTCACAGCGAAGACCAAGACACAGATCAGGGTCAGTGCTACCAATCCGATTTGCACATATCCCAGGATCAAGCCAGCCAGGGCCATTCCGTCGCCGCCCAGGGCACCACCACTGTCGCGGATCTCTTTTTTAGCGAGGTGACCTGTGATGATCGCGGCGATCGCCCCGATCAAGGGGATGAAGGTCCAACCCACCAAGCCAGAAACCAGGCTGACGATAGCCAGCGCGCTGTCTTTCTTGGCGAGAGGCATGGGCGAAATTACAGTTTGATTCAAATTCTCAGGTGTTGTCATTTTTTCTCCTATCATTTCCTGTATCAGATTCTATAAAGATATACGAGGGATCGGATAGAAGGTCGCACAACTGAAGTTAAATGTTGCTTAATACAAGCCGCTGTTGATTTGTGAGAAAACATCTGAGATCGACGCGCCCAGGGTGGGCAAAAGGAACAGGAACGCGCATAGACCAAGCACCATGAAGCCGATCTGAACATATCCCAGGATCAAGCCGGCTGTGGCCATGCCGTTGCCTTTAAGCATTCCAGCGCTTTTTTTGATCTCGCTTTTGGCCATGTGGCCGGTGATGATCGCCACGATCGCGCCCAAAATGGGGATCACCGTCCAGGTGACGATGCCGCCGATTAAACTGACGATCGCCAGGGTGCTGTCTTTGACCTGTGAGACCGGTGCCGTGGTTGTGGGGGGAATTGGATCGATCATGAGAACTCCTTTTTTGAATGGTTGACCCCTTTATTATAAGTCCGAGAAACGATATCCATACCCTTTATCACCTTGCGAGTATTACTTTTGCTAGCACATTCAAAAAGGGTACAAGCGGTATAATTAGACTTATCAACTCAAGAGGAGATTTCCATGGCGGATCGTAAAATTCGTGTCTTGATCGCAAAACCTGGATTGGACGGTCATGATCGGGGAGCCAAAGTCATCGCCCGCGCTTTGCGAGACGCAGGCATGGAGGTGATCTACACAGGCTTGCGCCAAACCCCTGAAATGATCGCGGAAGCCGCGTTGCAGGAAGACGTGGATGTCATCGGCATGTCCATTTTGTCAGGAGCTCACCTTGTGTTGGTGCCTAAAGTGATCGAAACCGTGAAGAAGAGCGGCCTGACAGATGTGGGTTTCTTTGTTGGCGGTATCATCCCCGAAGAGGACGTACCTGTGCTCAAAGCCGCGGGTGTCAATGCGGTCTATGGCCCGGGAACTTCCACAGTGACCGTGATCGAAGATGTTAAATCCTTTGCCAAGGCAGCCTGAGGAAGACCAACCCTCCAGATGAAAATTGTTGATTCCATCTCATCCGGAAATCGACTCGCGTTATCCCGATTGATCACCGAGGTGGAGAACGGCACGCCAGAAGGCCGGGCAGCCCTGGATGAATGTTTTACCCATTCTGGTAAAGCCCATTTGATAGGTGTTACCGGCGCGCCTGGGACGGGAAAATCCTCTCTGGTGAACCGCATTGCCCAACTGATCCGGCGGGAGGGCGTCAAGACGGTGGCCGTGGTGGCCATCGACCCGTCTAGCCCTTTCACTGGCGGAGCCATTTTGGGTGACCGGGTGCGCATGCGAGATCTTGCCGGGGATCCGGGTGTTTTCATCCGATCCATGGCTTCTCGTGGAGAATTGGGCGGACTTGCCCGGGCAACCGCGGGTGTGGTGCAAGTGCTGGATGCCGCAGGGTACGATGTGATCTTGATCGAAACTGTGGGTGCCGGTCAGTCTGAGGTGGATATCGCTCGGCTGGCGCACACCACCCTGGTGGTTGAATCCCCAGGCATGGGTGACGACATTCAGGCTATTAAGGCGGGCATCCTCGAAATCGCCGATATCCTCGTGATCAACAAGGCCGACCGCCCTGGAATTGAGAATACGGAACGCGCCTTGCGCGCCAACCTGGAATTGGGTTATTCCCGCCGCGTTAACGGCAAAACCGGACACGGTGGTTTTATTGAAGATAAGACAGATTTAACGACAGAGGATTGGGTTCCACCGGTACTCAAGACCATCGCCACCGAAGAGGAAGGCGTACCAGAGGTGATCGCGGCGATCGAAGCGCATCGTGAATACTTGCGCAATTCTGGTAATTATCATCAGCGCGAACGCGAACGGTTGCAAGTGGAATTTGACCATCTTCTATCATCTGCGCTAATGGAAAAGTGGAAAACGAAGGTGTCTGAAGAAGATGCCCGACGGGTTATGGATGAGGTTTTTTCCCGCAAACGATCCCCCGGAAGCGCGGTTCAAACATTGATCGATTAAAGATCGCTTTTATATATTGTCACATCAGGAGAGATTATGGAACGCACACTCATCAAGGATTTACGCAGCGCCATCGGTCAAACAGTTCAATTGAAGGGTTGGCTGCAAACTTTACGAGACCAAAAAAAGATCCAGTTCTTGATCCTGCGCGACCCGTCCGGTCTCGCCCAGGTGGCGCACTGGAAGCCCAACGATGAAGCGCTTGCTGAAGCCATCGCCAAGATGGGTGCCGAAACCGCCCTCACCATCACCGGCAAGGTGGTTGACAACCCCGTAGTTAAACTCAACGGGCTCGAGATCCAACTCGAATCCCTTATTGTTGAAAACCTGGCAGAAAGTCCCCTGCCCTTTGACCCCTTTGCAGAAACCTTGCCCACCATTGATTACCGCCTCGATTGGCGTTACATGGACCTTCGTCGGCCGGTGAACAATCTCTTTTTCCAGGTCGAGACCACCGTTGAGATGGCCATGCGCGAATACTGGATCAAGAATAATTTCATTGAAGTACATTCGCCCAAGTTGATGGGAACCCCCAGCGAAAGCGGTGCGGAACTTTTCTCATTGGATTATTTTGAACGCAAGGCTTACCTGGCCCAATCGCCACAGTTTTACAAGCAGATGGCCATGGGAGCGGGTTTCGAACGCATTTTCGAGATCGGGCCTGTTTTCAGAGCCGATCCTTCCTTCACATCCAGGCACATGACCGAGTTCACCGGTGTCGACATGGAAATGTCTTGGGTCGACAGCCATGAAGACGTGATGGCCTCAGAGGAACGCTGGCTGCAATACGTCTATACCCGTGTCAAGGAATTGCACGGTGACGCCATCAAAGAACTCTTTGGTGTGGACCTCGTGATTCCAACCCTGCCATTCCCGCGCATCCCGATGCGCGAAGCGGTCGAGATCCTCAAGTCGCGGGGTTACGCTCTGCCCGCCGACAAGAAAGGTGACATCGATCCAGGCGGCGAACGTGAGATCGCGGCGTATGTCAAGGAAAAATTCAACCACGATTTCGTTTTCCTCACCGATTGGCCGATCACCGTACGGCCTTTCTATCACATGCGCATTCCTGAAGACCAGACCCTCACTCGCAGCTTTGACTTGATTGCATGCGGTCTTGAAATCACCACAGGCGCCCAACGCGAACACCGTGTTGAAGTCTTGCAGAAGCAGGCTCTTGAAAAGGGGTTGCACCTTGAACCGATCCAGTTCTACCTCGATTTCTTCCGCTACGGTTGCCCACCGCACGGTGGCTTCGGTCTCGGGTTGTCACGCCTTATGATGGTGATGCTTGGCGTCAACAACATCCGTGAATCGGTTTACATCTTCCGCGGGCCGACCCGCTTAAACCCGTAAGAGATTATTGGGAGCATCAATATGATCCTCGGAAAAAAAGTTCGTCTGCGCGCCATAGAAAGGGATGACATCCCGAATTTTGTGCGTTGGTTGAATGATCCCGAGGTGACAGAATTCCTGTTGCAAAATTCGCCTTTATCGAAAGCGATGGAGGAGAAGTGGTTTGATAATCAACTCGCCCAGGGGCCGCAGCACGGACAGGTGCTGGCAATTGAAGCCCTGGTGGAGGGCCGTTGGTTACACATTGGCAACACCGGGCTACACAACCTTGAATGGGTGACCCGTGAAGGCGAGTTCGGTATCTTCATTGGAGAAAAACAATTTTGGAACCAGGGTTTTGGCCGCGAGGCTGCCCTGCTGACCCTGAAACACGGGTTTGAAAACTTGAACTTGAATCGCATATTCCTCTATGTGTTTGAAAGCAACCAGCGTGGGATCGCCGCTTACAAAGCCGCTGGTTTTTTGCAGGAAGGCCTGCTACGAGAAGCGATCTACAAGAACGGCCGCTACGACAATGTCGTGGTGATGAGCATCCTCCACTCCGAGTGGACAGGGTCTAAATAATTTACAGGAGCAGCAAATGCCGATCACACATTCCACACGCCACGATCGCATGAAATATGGGGACATTAAATTGTACGCGGGGACATCTTGCCCAGAGCTGGCCACCCGCATCGCCACCCATATGGATTTGCCGCTCTGCGAGCGAGACATTATCCAGTTCCCGAACGATAACCTGTTCGTTCAACTGCATTCGAGCGTGCGCGGGCAAGATTGTTACGTGATCCAAACTACATCTGCACCGGTGCATAGGAACTTGATGGAACTATTGATCCTCTTACAGACCCTACGTCTGGATTCCGCCGCCCGCGTCACCGCTGTGGTGCCTTACTTGTGTTACGCCCGTTCTGACAAGAAAGATCAACCGCGCATCCCCATCACCGCCCGCCTGGTTGCGGACATGATTGAAGTTGCCGGCGCGGACCGTTACATGTTCCTGGACCTGCACGCAGGCCAGATCCAGGGCTTCTTCTCCATCCCCGGAGATGTGCTCACCGCGTTCTACATCCTGATTGACTATCTCAAGGCGAAACGGGAAAAAATGACCAGCCCGGTGGTGGTTACCGCCGACCTTGGGTTTGCCAAAAAAGCTCGCAATTTTGCCGTTTCACTTGATATTCCGCTGGCATTCATTGAAAAACGACGTGTGGCTAACGACTCGAAGGCTCAAGCTTTGACCCTCATTGGGGATGTTAAAAACCGGGACGTGATCATCGTTGATGATGAAGTAGATACGGGTGGATCAATCTCGCAGGCTGTCAACCTCGCCCGAGACAACGGCGCAAAAAATATTTTTGTCGTTTTCGTCCACCCCGTCTTTTCCGCGGATTGTGTTGACCGCATGGCTGCCCTGCCGGTCACCGAATTTATAACCACGGATACCGTCCCCGTACCGCAAGCAAAAATGGCGAAATTCAATGGCCGACTCACAATTCTTTCCGTAGCGCCACTTCTTGGTGAAGTGATCCAACGCGCGAACGAAGGTCGCAGCGTGGGCGAACTCTTCAATGAATAACTGACTGGTGAAGCGTGCCTGAACTACCAGAAGTTGAAACCATCGTTCGTGGGTTAAATTCCACGAACGGTGTCTTAAATGGACAAATCGCAAGCGCCGAGCTATTGTGGGAACGCACCCTCGCCACCCCTTCGCTTCTTGAATTTCAAAAAGTTATTACCGGGAAGCACATCCTTTCAGCGGACAGGCGAGCCAAGTACATATCACTCCAACTTGAAACCCACACCCTTCTTATCCACTTGCGGATGAGTGGAGACCTGATATTTGAGCCGAATGGCGCTCACGAAGCGCGCAAGCACGACCGCCTGCGCTTGAATTTCAACGATGGCGGCCGCCTTTGCTTCAACGATGCGCGCAAATTTGGCCGGGTTTGGCTATTGGAGGACCCGAATGATATTTTTCGAAAGCTAGGCCCGGAACCCTTTGATCCCCAATTTACTGTCGAGAGGTTTTATGCCAGCCTGCAATCCAAAAAGCGCCAGGTCAAGTCACTGCTGCTCGATCAATCCTTTATAGCTGGTTTGGGCAATATTTATACGGATGAGGCCCTGTTCCTGGCACGGATTCACCCCGCTACATCATCCAACCTTCTGAATTTTGACCATGCAGCAGCCTTGTTGACGGCCATCCGCGAGGTTTTAAACGAGGGCATTCGGCGCAACGGCGCCAGCATTGACTGGGTCTACCGGGGCGGAGACTTTCAAAACTTTTTCCAGGTCTACCAGCGTGACGGCGAGGCTTGTCTGCGCTGCGGAACGATGCTTGAGCGCATGGTCATCGGGCAGCGTGGAACCCATTTTTGCCCGAACTGCCAGCCGAGAATTGCCTAACAGAATTCTTTGGCATATATTTAACGAAATCGTGTATGATTTAATCGTATTTTCCGAATTTACCTATCCGGTTGGGGTTATGCTCTAAGGAATCATGCCAATGGAAATCACTCCGATTTTTCTGATTTTAGCCGCAGCCGTTGGGCTGCTGGTTGGCTTGCTGGTTGCCAGCCTTTTCACCTCGCGAGACTCGAAACGCTCTCAGGCATCCGCTCCACCGGAAGTGCTGACGAAGGAAGGTTACGCTGAAGCTGCGCGTCTGTATTACAGCCCGGCACGGAAAAACGTGGTCACCGCTTTGGATGAAGAGTATTACGCTGATTTCCAGGCGCTCTCGCTTGAGCAGAAAAATCGGGTTTTCAGGCTGCTTTCCATGTGGGCGACCTGGGCGGGCAAACCCCTTTTTGAACCCAAGTCGGATTCTGTTGCAACTGACGCGGAAGCCAATCATTTGAAAGAAGGCGGCCTCCCTCCGATTCAACCGGTGCTTGAACAAGCCGTTCAAAAGGTACTCAAAGAACCAGCTGAGGATGAACCCTTTCAAGAGCCCATGGCTGCGCCGCCGAAAACGATTGCCGGGCAGATTAGCCTGATCATCGAAAAGATGCTTGAGGGTCACCCGCTGAAAGAAAAAGGCATCCAATTGATCGAAAACGCTCACCACGGTGTGGATGTGTGGGTCGGCATGGAGAAATTTGAAGGAATTGATGCCATTCCTTACCCCGAAGCCCAACAGCTCATTCGCGCGGCGGTTGCCCAGTGGGAGCGCGAGACCGAAGCCGGGCATCTCAAACCCTAAAAGACTAAAAAATCCACCTGGTTCAACCGGTGGATTTTTATAAATATTCGCGCAATTGCCTTGATCTTCTAGGGTGTCGCAGCCGCCGCAGGGCTTTACTTTCAATTTGCCGAATGCGCTCGCGCGTTAAACCGAATTTCTCGCCCACTTCTTCAAGTGTGTAATTGTGCCCATTCTCCAGCCCGAACCGCAGCCGTAAGATCCTGGCTTCGCGGGGCGGCAGGGTATCTAACACCTCTTCGATCTTTTCACGCAATAACTTGGCATAGGTGCTTTCAAGGGGCGTGGGCGTGAGCTGGTCTTCTACAAACTGGCCTAATTCAGAATCTTCTTCGTCGTCGTTGATAGGGCTTTCCAGCGAGAGCGGCAGCCAGGAGACTTGCAGCATCCACTCCACCTTTTCTGTGGGGAGTTCGAGTTTTTCGGCCAACTCGGGAGTGGTTGGCACCCGACCGAGAGTCTGTTCCATCTCATGGGTGAGTTTATACAATTGTCGGATGCGATCTACCATGTGCACCGGCACGCGGATGGTTCGTCCCTGGTCGGCGATCGAGCGAGTGATGGTCTGCCTGATCCACCAGGTGGCGTACGTGGAGAAACGAAAACCTCGATGATAGTCGAATTTTTCAACCGCTTTCATCAACCCCAGGTTGCCTTCCTGGATCAAGTCGAGAAAAGGTACACCCCGCCCCATATACCGCTTGGCGACGCTCACCACCAAACGAGTGTTGGCTTTGATAAGGTGTTCGCGTGCCAGAAACCCATCTTCCACTTCGCCTTGCAAGATTACCTTGCGGTCAGGTGGGCCCCCACCATTGGATCGGTCAAGTTCTTTCTTGCTCTCGCGACCGGTTTCGATGCGGCGAGCGATGTCGAGCTCTTCAGTCATGCTCAAGAGCGGCACGCGCGACATTTCTTTAAGATATAGGCCGATGGTGTCATCGGAAGAAATATTTTCAAGATTGTTAAAGGAATCCATGTCTGAAGAAGGCAGGCTGGATTCAGATTCGATTTCAGCAAGGTCGGGGTCCAAATCACCATCCAGGATCTCAACCCCATGGCGGCGCAAGTTCACCATGACAGACTCGATGCGTTCCGCGTCTTTACTGACGTCTGGATAAAACTCCATCAAGTCTTCGGTGGTGAGATAGCCCTGAACATCTGCTTTTTCTAAAAGCATATTCAAGACCTCGGTACTGCGCGTCCGCCTTCCAGGATTTGCCAAACAACTCTCCTTAACGATTTTCTTTATGTAAATCCACCCTATATTCGTGGGGGATGAGTTTGAGGTTAAGACTCGTCAATTGTGATGCGAGCCTGGTGTTCGCAGGTGGATAAGTTCAGGTTCTCTCCGCATTCAACGCATAACCCCTGGCAATCTGGTTTGCAGATCGGTTTGATCGGACTTTCGACCAACATGTACTCTCGAATAACCGGGCTGAGGTCGATATTGCCGTCTTCGGGGATGTATAAACCAGATTCGGTGAATGATTCGGACTTATATGCAAACACCTCGTCAAATTCAATTTGTAATTGGAGTTCAAATGGTTCCAAGCACCGAACACATTCCGATGGAGCGACTGCTTCAAATTTTCCCTCAAAAAGCAGACCTTGCGGCGTCCGTGAGATGTGAACGAGTCCGGTGAAGAGCTTCAGATCCAGATCAGGCGGAAGGGTTACTTCCGGAAATTCAAAATGGATGTCTCGATAACTTCCAACAGGTAAATTGTGAAAGAAACCAACATTAATTCTTAAGGGAAAGCGTTGAATAGTCAAGGCATCAGTCACATACAGGATATAATTTCAACGATTCAAATTATAGCATAAGGGTTCTATGAAGTCAATTTTTTATGAATAAAGTCATAAATATTAAGAGGTTCTGATGCAGAAAATCTTGATCGCCACCACCAATCCGGGCAAGCAGACCGAAATCTTATCCCTTTTTGAAGGACAACCTTTCGAGCTGGTTTTCCCTCGCGATTTGGGAATCACAACGGAGGTCGAGGAAACAGGCTCAACCTATGCTGAAAACGCCATCTTGAAGGCGGAGACGCTTTGCCGTCTTTCAGGTTTGGTGACCCTCGCGGATGATACCGGGCTGGAAGTGGACGCGCTGGATGGGCGCCCCGGGCTGCACTCAGCCCGCTATGTGCCCGTGAAAGGCGCCACGGATGCTGATCGCCGCGCGCGCCTTTTGCTGGAATTGGCCGCCAAGCCCTCGCCGTGGACCGCCCGCTTCGTTTGTGTGGTGGCTGTCTGCCAACCCGCCGGAAGCACGGATTGCTTTGAAGGTGAAGTCCGCGGCGAGATCATTACTCAAGAGAGCGGCGAGTATGGGTTCGGCTACGACCGCATTTTCTGGATCCCGGCTGCGCAGCGCACCCTTGCCGACCTGGATTTGGCTGAAAAAAATCGTGTCAGCCACCGGGCACTGGCAGTGAAACAAGCCATCGCGCACATGAGGCGTGACATTCATTAGTGGTTTTTCTTGATCAGGGGGTTTTATTGTTCAGCGCGTCGTCTTGCGCCTTGCGCCAGCGCGCCAACCAGCCGGACATCGTTTCCTCGTAACCCTGATCAGAGGGCTCAAAGAAACGCGTTCCAAGCAGGCTGTTGGGTAAATACTGCTGCGGGGTGAAGTGCCCGTCAAACGAGTGGGGATATAGATAGCCCTTGCCGTGGCCAAATCCTTTGGCGTCGCGGCTGTTATCCATCAGAGGCATTGGCACCGCGCCGACCCCGTGTTCTTCGATATGCGCCTTGGCTTTGAAATAAGCCCCTGCTGAATTGGATTTTGGCGCTGTAGCTAAAAAGAGGGTGGCTTCCACGATCGGATAGATGCCTTCAGGCATGCCAATATATTCAAAGGCGTAGGCAGCGGAAGTGGCCACTTGCAGCCCGCGTGGGTCTGCCAGCCCGATGTCTTCACCAGCCAACACGATCAGCCGCCGCAAGATGAAGCGCGGGTCTTCACCCGCCAGGATCATCTTGGCCAGCCAGTAGAGAGCAGCGTCTGGGTCAGAGCCGCGCACCGATTTTATAAAAGCCGAGATCGTGTCGTAATGCGCGTCGCCCATGCGGTCATAGAGCAAGGCGCGTTTTTGGATCGATTCCTGGGCGACGTCCAGCGTGATGTGGACGCTGCCGTCCGCGTCAGGCAGGGTGCTTTCTACGGCCAGTTCAATGGCGTTTAAAAGATTGCGCGCGTCACCGTTGGCCAGGTAGGTCAGATGGTCGCGGGCTTCTGCGTCAACCGTGACTTGACGGTTGCCGTAGCCCACTTCTTTATCAGTGAGGGCGCGCTCAAAGATGATATTCATGTGTGCCTGGGTCAACGCTTCGAGCTGGAAAATACGCGACCTCGAGACCAGGGCCGGGATGACGTCAAAGTAGGGGTTTTCGGTGGTGGCGCCAATCAGGGTGACCATGCCGGTTTCTACATGCGGCAGCAGCGCGTCTTGTTGCGCCTTGTTCCAGCGGTGCACCTCGTCCACGAAGAGCAGGGTGCGGCGGTGGTAAAGCTTGCGCCGATCGGTGGCTTCACCAATCACGCGGCGAAGTTCCGCCACGCCGGCCAACACCGCCGAAATACTTTCGAAATGAGCCTGGGTATGAGAAGCGATCAGGCGTGCCAGGGTGGTCTTTCCCGTTCCTGGAGGGCCGGTAAAGAGGATGGACGAGAAGAGACGGTCCGCGGTAATCGCGCGTCTGAGCAGTTTACCTTCGCCGATGATGTGTTCCTGACCCACGAATTCTTCAAGGGTGCGTGGGCGCAAACGCGCCGCCAGCGGGCCTTCTGAGGTCAGGCTTTCGTTCATGGCGTGATCAAAAAGATCCATGTCTAAATTGTAGCATAAAACCAACCAATTAGAACAAATATCCGATAAATGAGTTGCATTCTTAAGTCGATGCTCTTAAAATAGAATCGAATAAGGTTATGGCAGAAGGGTTGTTTGAACATTGAGTTGAATGGAGTTTATGTGGAAGAAACCCCGATCTTTCAGGTGGACGCGTTTACCGACAAGGCTTTTGCGGGGAACCCGGCCGCCGTGGTGTTGCTTGAAGCGCAAGCCGAAACCGATTGGATGCAGGCGGTGGCGCGCGAAATGAATCTCTCTGAGACCGCTTTCGCTCATCCCATTGACGGTGGTTACCACTTGCAATGGTTCACCCCCGCGGTGGAAGTGGATCTGTGCGGCCACGCCACCCTGGCTACCGCGCACATCCTCTGGCAAACCGGCAGCGTGCCCGCCACGGAGCGCATCCGTTTTAATACCCGCTCCGGCTGGTTGGGGGCTGATAAAAAAGGCGATCTGATCGAGCTGGATTTCCCTTCCGCGCAGGTCGTGGAGGCAGATATTTCTGAAGAGATCATCCAGGCCGTGGGCGTGGTGCCTGATTTTGTGGGTATCAGTGGCGACAAATGGCTCTTTGAAGTGGTGGACGAAAAAACGGTGCGCGGTTTGACACCTGATTTTGCCGCCCTGAGACAACGCAAAGGGCGCGCCCTGGTGGTGACCGCACCTTCCGATGCGCCGGGGATTGATTTTGTCTCGCGCTACTTCGCTCCGTGGATCGGTATCGATGAAGACCCGGTAACCGGCTCGGCGCATTGCATGCTCGGCCCCTACTGGAGCCGCAAACTGCGCAAGAATTATCTCGTGGGCTACCAGGCTTCTGCCCGCGGTGGAATGGTGCATGTGCGGGTCAGTGCTGACCGCACGTATGTGGCGGGAAAGGCGGTCACCGTATTCGCGGGGACGTTGTTATAAGGTAACTCGCGAAGTTTTCGGGCGGCCGAGGTCGCCCATCTGAGTTCCGATAACCCAATAATAGAACACATTATCCTTGACGGTTCTTCAAGCCTTTGATATAAGTATTGCGTTCACCTGCGGGTGAATACTTTATTTCTGGATTAACCTTGCCGAAGCGAATATGCTTTGGTATAATCTAGCACGCTTTGCGAACGGGTTTTTGCGCGATTTTTAACAAAAGAATACTCGTTTTGCCGGTGTAGCTCAGTTGGTAGAGCATCCGCCTTGTAAGCGGGAGGTCATGAG
>CAZUXF010000005.1:0-145272 GCA_964624535.1 uncultured Anaerolinea sp.
TCGATCTGCGGGATGCCGCGCGGGGCGGAAGGGATGCCGTCCAAAATGAACTTGCCCAGCGATTTGTTGTCGGCAGCCATCGGGCGTTCGCCTTGCAGCACGTGGATCTCGACCTGGGTCTGAGAATCAGACGCGGTGGAGAAGATCTGGCTCTTGCGGGTGGGCACGGTGGTGTTGCGTTCGATGATGGGGGTGGAGACACTACCCATGGTTTCAACAGACAGGGTCAGGGGGGTCACGTCGAGCAGCAGGATGTCTTTGACATCGCCACCCAACACGCCGGCCTGGATGGCGGCACCCACGGCCACGACCTCGTCAGGATTGACGCCCTTGTGGGGGTCCTTGCCGAATTCCTTGCGCACGGCTTCTTGCACAGCCGGCATACGGATCATGCCGCCCACCAGCACGACCTCATTGATTTCAGAAGCTTTGAGGTTGGCGTCAGAGAGCGCGCGGCGGATGGGATCCATGGTTTTTTGAACCAGGTCGCCAGTCAGTTGTTCCAATTTGGCGCGGGTGAGGGTCAAGACCAGATGTTTCGGCCCGGTGGCGTCCGCGGTGAGGTAGGGCAGGTTGATCTCTGTCTGCTGGGTGGTGGATAGCTCGATCTTGGCTTTCTCGGCGGCTTCTTTCAAGCGTTGCAGTGCCTGACGGTCGTTGTGCAGATCGATGGAGTTGTTTTTCTTGAACTCATCGATCAAATAATCCATGATCCGCAGATCGAAATCGTCTCCGCCCAAAAAGGTGTCGCCGTTGGTCGAGCGCACCTGGAAGACGCCTTCGCCAACGTCCAGCACAGAGATGTCAAAGGTACCGCCGCCCAGGTCATAAACGGCGATGATCTCATTCTTCTTCTTGTCGAGGCCGTAAGCCAGTGAGGAGGCGGTGGGTTCGTTGATGATGCGCAATACTTCCAGCCCGGCGATGCGGCCGGCATCTTTGGTGGCGTTGCGCTGGGCGTCGTTGAAATAGGCCGGCACGGTGATAACCGCCTGGGTGACGGTCTCGCCAAGATAAGCTTCGGCGTCGGCTTTGAGTTTACCAAGGATCATGGCGCTGATCTCGGGGGGGCTGTATTCCTTGCCATCCAAGACCACACGTACATCCCCGTTGGAGGCTGCCGAGACTTTGTAAGGCACCCGGCTGATGGTCTGCTGCACTTCAGGGTCGCTGAATTTGCGTCCCATGAAGCGTTTGATCGAGAAAACTGTGTTTTCGGGGTTGACGATGGCCTGGTTACGGGCGGTGCGGCCAACCACACGTTCGTGGTTCTTGTTCACCGCTACCACGGAGGGAACAAGTCTTTCGCCTTCCGCGGAGGGGATGACGACCGGTTCGCCGCCGGTCATGACCGCTACGACTGAGTTGGTGGTGCCGAGATCGATTCCTATGATTTTTGCCATGATTTCTTCTCCTATCGGGCTACCCGGACCATTGCCGGGCGAATGATTCGTTCGCCAAGTTTGTATCCCTGGCGGACAACTTCGATGACTTCGCCGCTGGCGAACTCGTCGTTTTCCTCATTTGAAATTGCTTCGTGAATATTCGGGTCGAATGGCACCTTGTTTTCGGTGATGCGCTCGATACCCTCGGCTTCGATGACTGCCTGGAGCTTGCGCACGATCAACTCGATACCTTCTGCCCAGACGGTGCCTTCTCCGCAGGTTGGGCGGTTTCTCAAAGCCAAGTCGAGGTCATCCAGGATCACCAGGTATTTTTTGATAACATCCCCAGTGATGGTCTGGCGCAATTGGGCGCCTTCGCGTTCGATCCGTTTCTTGTAATTGGTGAATTCAGCGCGCTCGCGCTGCCAGCCATCCAGGTTGGAGGTTGATTCTTTCATCGCTTTTTCAAGCTCGGTTTTTAACCCGTCGATGGCAGCCTGGTCGGATGAACCGCTTTTTGACGATTCAGTTTTGGGGTGTTTGGCTTCAGACGCGGCCTGGTCGGCATATTTGCCTGTGGTCGCGGATCGGGGGGTGTGTTTCTTTTGGGTTTCGTCCATCTTGTTCCACCTCGTGAGTGTTGAGTTACTCGGTTATAGTCTCGGCTACCAATTCGCTCAGCAGGCCGGATAAAAATCTTACAATGGAAATGGTGCGTCCGTAGGGCATGCGCATGGGGCCTAGTACCCCCAGGGTGCCTGTGGCCAGACCCGGTGTGCCGTAGCGCGCCAGCACGATGGAGCATTGTGAAAGTGCGTCGTAGATGCCTTCCCCGCCGATGAGTACCTGAACACCACCTACGGAGGAACCGTGCAAAACGGTATGCGAGAGGATGTCGTGCAGTAAGGGTTTTTCTTCCAGCACACGCAACGCCCGGCGGGCTTCGTCTGAACCTGAAAATTCAGGCTCGGCGAGCACGTTGGTTAATCCATCCAGCACAAGCTCGCCGGAAACCATGGCGTCTGCCTGTTTCAGCTCTTCCTGGATGAGCATAAAGATGTCTGTTTCGAGAGCGTCCAATTGATGTGGCTCTTTTTCAACCAAATTCAAAGATTTGCCCACCAGCAGGGTGTTAAAGCGGTTGGCGGTGGCCGAGAGTTTTTCCTGGGTCACAGGTTCGGCCAGGGTAATGAAGCGTTGTAAGATCTCGCCACCCATCAATACCAACACCATCAACACCTGGCGTCCGCGTGAAGCGATCAACTCGAGATGTTTGAAATGAGCCTGTTCGGGGTGCGGGGCTGTTACCAACGACGCCGCCCTGGATTGGTGAGCCAGAACGGAGGCGGCCAGGCGGGTCCATTGTTCCACATCCTGGCGCATTTGATAAAACTGGTGGCTGATCGTCCGCCGCGTGGAATCGGGCAGCTCGGATTCGTGAACGATATTACCTACGAAAAGGCGGTAGCCGTCTTCGGTGGGAACCCGTCCGGCTGAGGGGTGCGGCTGGCGCAAGTAGCCCATATCGGTCAATTCTGCCAACTCATTGCGCACCGTGGCCGAAGACATCTCAAGGGTGTACTTATCCACAACATGTTTCGACCCGACCGGCGCAGCCGAGCGGGTGTACTCGTGGATCACGAGTGAGAGGAGCAAACGTTGACGTTCGGTTAATTCTTTCATTTTTATTTTAGCACTCTAAGGCTTAGAGTGCTAATTCATTGTGAATAATGATACCATGCCTGAAAAAGGAGGTCAAGAAAGGGGTTGGCGCGGTGTGGAACTCATATAAAAGATTAACAAACCCCCATTTCGGACAAAATTTATGATTCTATACAATATAATCAAATGAATAACAGGCGGAGCCTCGATGAAATTTACCCGGATCACCTTTTCTCGGTTGTTGATGAGTTACCTGGTCACCACGCTGATCATCGCCGCGGTTACCTGGTTGCTGAAACTGGCCGAAAACACATTGCAGATCCAGGTGATCGCCATGATCTACCTGCTGCCGGTTTTGGTCTGCACCGTGTTTTGGGGGTTAACTTCGGGCATCCTGGCTGGGCTGTTATCTTTTCTCACCTTCAATTATTTCTTTATTCAACCCTATTACACCTTGCTCATTCACCAGACCCAGGATTTGATCTCATTGATCATCTTCCTCATCGTGGCAGTGGTGCTCAGTCAACTGGTAGCCCAGGCCAGGGAGGGTGTGCGCCTGGCACGCATCCGCGAGTGGGAAGCCACGCGCATGTACGAGTTGATCTCGGCGCTGGCCGGTCTGACCGACATGGAGAGTATTTTGCGCGTTCTCGCGGAGAAGACGGTTGAAACGTTCCATTTCGACGAAGTCGAAGTCAATACGACCGCGCAATCCAAAGAGAGCCCCCTCGCGTTCCGAATTCCTATCGAAAAACCGCCATCTCGACCACCAGAATTTTCGGTTTCGATGTTTACCGCCAGGAATATCGAAGGGCAGATCGACTTGTGGGTGGATCAAAATAAATTATCTCTCGAAGAAACCCGGCTGCTGGCTGCTTTTGGCAACCAGGGAGCCCTGGCCATTGAGCGGGTTCGATTGATTAAAAGCGAAAATATGGCCCGCATTCTCGAAGAGAGCGACCGTGTCAAGACGTCATTATTGAATTCAGTTTCGCATGAGTTGCGCTCGCCTCTCGCTGCGATTAAGGCATCGGCATCAAGCCTGCGCAGCGGAGCCGTGGATTGGGATTCTGCCGCACGGCAGGAGTTGCTCGCCACCGTGGAAGAAGAGACTGACCAGTTAAATCTGCTCGTCGGCAACCTGTTGGATATGTCGCGCATTGAAGCCGGCGCCTTGCAGCCCAAGATCGAGTGGAATTCGATTGCCGAGATTATTAAAGGCGTGGCGGGTAAGATGCGCGTCCAATTGGAACATCATCCCCTTGAATATCGTTTTCAAGAGCCTCTCCCCTTGGTGCCGACGGATTTTGTGATGATGGGCCAGGTATTCACCAATCTTTTCAGTAACAGCATTAAGTACACACCTGAAAAATCTCCAATTGTGATTGCCGCTTCCACGAACGAAGCTGGGGTGGTCATCAAGATAATCAACCAGAGCCCTCCCGTCCCCGATGAACACCTGGAACACATTTTTGATAAGTTTGTCAGGATCACCCAGGCAGACAAAGTGACTGGCACTGGGCTGGGTCTTTCAATATGTAAAGGGATCGTTGAAGCGCATGGTGGTAAAATCTGGGCTGAGAATTCCGCTGAAGGGTTTGCCTTCAACATTAACCTGCCTATCACGATCGATGGCGCCTTACCGAAGATTCCCAAGGATGAAGTAGATGGATAAAGACCCGTTGATCCTCTTGATCGATGACGAACCCCAGATCTTGCGTGCCTTAAAGACCATCCTCAGCGCGGGGCGTTTTAATGTCATTTCGGCAGTCACGGGCGAGCAAGGCATTGCCCTGGCAGCATCTCAATCTCCGGACGTCATCATTCTTGATCTAACCCTGCCAGACATGGATGGCATTCAAGTGACTGAACAGATCCGGGAATGGTCGACGACCCCGATCATTGTGCTTTCTGTGCGGGATGGTGAACGCGACAAGGTGGCGGCTTTGGATAAAGGCGCGGATGATTACCTTACCAAACCCTTTAATATTGAGGAATTACTGGCCCGCATTCGGGTGGCTTTGCGGCACTCCTCTCAATCGATTGGGAATAAGGAAACGGTCATCAAGACGGGCGCGCTCACCATAGATCTGGCAAGACATATCACCACCCTCCACGGCGAGGAGTTGAAGCTGACCGCCACGGAATTCAAATTACTATCTTACCTTGCCGCCCACGCGGACCGGGTATTAACACACCAGGCAATATTGACCCACGTGTGGGGATTTGAAGAATCCGACCACATCGAATATCTGCGGGTCTATATTGGCCAATTGCGGAAAAAGATCGAAGTCGATCCAGATGATCCGCAGGTGATCGTCACCGACCCGGGCATCGGATACCGATTCAAGACCAGCGAATAAACCGCTGGTCTTTATTTTTTCTTTATGTTTTTCTGTTTTTACTTGTGAAATATTTACGGTTTTTCTGTAAATTTAAATGTATTTTATTAATTTAACCGTGGTTTTTAAAAATTATTTACAGAACGTCTTGATGAAATTGGAGATTGTAAATGTCGGGAAACACGAACGAGCCCATTAATATTTTTGACGATACAACGAACCACTTGCCCAAAAACTCAATTCAAACTTTATTGATCGGTCGGCCGTTGGCAACAGAGTCGGCGGGCGAACAAACCATCGGCAAAATTGTTGGCCTGGCGGTGTTTTCTTCTGATGCCATGTCTTCAGTGGCGTACGGCCCTCAGGAATTAATGTTGATCCTCGCTGCGGCAGGCGCGGGTGCCATTCACCTGGCATTACCCATCGTTCTCGCGATCGTAGGGTTATTGCTGGTCCTGACATTTTCCTACCGTCAGACGATCCACGCTTACCCGGGTGGGGGCGGAGCTTATATCGTGGCTCGTGACAACCTGGGAGAGTTACCCGCTCAAGTTGCCGGCGCCGCGCTTTTGACAGATTACATACTGACCGTGGCTGTCTCCATCTCATCCGGTGTGGCTCAGTTGGTCTCGGCATATCCCGTGATCCATCCATACCGGGTTTGGCTGGCGGTTGCGTTGATCCTGGTTATCATGGTAATCAATCTTCGCGGTGTCAAGGAATCAGGCATTACCTTCGCGATTCCCACTTATTTCTTTTTATTCATGATGTTCTCCACCGTGATTCTAGGCTTCGTGCGCTACTTGAACGGAAGCCTGGGCGTATTGATCGATCCGCCTGTCATGGAGATGGACTTTCTGCAGCCCTTGTCACTTTTCTTGATCCTGAAAGCTTTTGCCAATGGCACCACCTCGTTAACCGGTGTTGAGGCGATTTCGAATGGCATCACTGCTTTTAAAGAACCACGTAGCAAGAACGCCGGCCAGACACTTGTTTGGATGGCCGGGATCATGGGTGTCTTACTGATCAGCATCACCTTCTTAAGTATCCAGATTGGCGCTATGCCTGTTGAAGGCGAAACGGTTATTTCGCAACTTTTCCGCACCATTTACCAGGGGCGCGGCTTGCTCTACATTTTGAGTATTAGTTCCACCACGATCATTTTGATCATGGCGGCGAACACCGCCTTTGCTGATTTTCCGCGGCTCGGCGCGCTTCAAGCGGGTGACGGATTTTTGCCTCGCCAACTTACCTTCCGCGGTAGTCGCCTGGTGTTTTCAAGCGGCATCGCTGCGCTGGCCATCTTTGCCTCTCTTTTGGTAATTGTCTTTCAGGCAAGTGTCACCAAGCTCATCCCCTTATACGCGATCGGTGTTTTTCTCTCTTTTACCTTGTCGCAAACCGGAATGGCCCACCGATGGTGGAAATCTGGACACCTTAAAACAGGTGAGGAAAAGGTGGAAGCGGGTTCAACCTTGCGCTTTGACAAGGGCTGGATCCACAAGATGATCATCAACGGCTTTGGTGCGGTGTGCACCTTCGTGGTGATGATCATTTTTGCTGTGACCAAATTCCATGACGGCGCATGGGTGGTGATCTTGTTGACGCCGACCTTGGTGGGAATCTTTTTCACAATCCATCATCATTACAAACAACTTGCAAGACAATTATCACTCGAAAACCGATTAACGAAAAAACACATTCGACGCAACCGTGTGATCATGCCGATCAGCGGTGTGCATAGTGGCACACTATCTGCTCTCGAATTTGCCAGTACTTTATCTGATGATGTCACTATTGTGCACATCTCGATGGATCCCGTTGAAACGGCAAAAGTAAGGGCTAAGTGGGAAACCTGGGGAGATGGCTACCGATTGGTGATCTTAAATTCACCCTTCAGGTTGTTCCTGGAACCCCTGCTGGAATACATCGACAAGATCGCCCTGGTACAGTCGCCAGACGAGATCATCACGATTGTTGTGCCGCAATTTGTACCAAAACATTGGTGGACCAGCCTGTTGCATATGCGGACCGCAGAGACTTTGCGCAAGGCGCTGTTGCATCGAAAAAACATCGTGATCACCGAGGTTCCGTATCAAGTGGAATAGCTTAAAAATAGCTGCGTTAATATAAGGTCAATGGCTTTCGTAAAGGTCACCTTTTTTGGTGACCTTTACTTTTTCTTTATGAATCTCGATTTTTCTTTGTTTGTAATTTACACCTAAACCGTAAACTTCATCATTGCTTCTAATAATTAAACATTTTGACCGCATATTGGTATGAAAAGGTTGTGGAATGAATAATGAATTTACGGAACCCGCGGTTGTGGCTCTATCCTCAGATCTTGAACCGAAGAAAAGTTGGCGGAACTGGTTAATTGGTCGTCCCCTTCAAACTGCGGACGCGCCCAAGCAAACGATTGGGAAGGCGATCGGGTTGGCGGTTTTCGCTTCTGATGCCCTTTCTTCCACCGCTTACGCCACCCAGGAAATTATGATCATCCTCGCCGTCGCGACGGCAGGAGCCTTAAAGTATGTATTTCCAATTTCGATAACGATCGTGATTTTGATGGCCATAGTCACCATTTCTTATGAGCAAACCATCCATGCCTACCCCGGTGGCGGCGGCGCGTACATTGTGGCTCGCGATAATCTGGGTGAATTACCCGCTCAAACCGCTGGCGCCGCGCTGTTGACGGATTACATCCTCACTGTGGCTGTTTCAATCTCATCGGGTGTGGCTCAAATTGTTTCCGCGTTTCCACTTCTCTACCCTTACCGGGTTCTTATCTCTGTGGTGATGGTGTTATTCATCATGATCGTAAACCTCCGCGGGGTCAAAGAATCTGGCGTTTTGTTCGCCATTCCCACTTATTTCTTTTTAATAAGCATGGTGATCACCATCCTGGTGGGGGCGATCAAATATTTTTCTGGCACGCTCGGAGTGGTGGTTAATCCGCCAGAGTTTTCTGTTATCACTACGCTTGGAGTTGTTACACCATTCCTCTTACTACACGCGTTTTCGAGTGGAACATCGGCACTGACAGGCATTGAGGCCATTTCGAACGGGATCACAGCCTTTAAAGAGCCACGCAGTAAGAACGCGGGCATCACGTTGATCTGGATGTCCGTCATCTTGGGAACCTTGTTCTTAAGCATTTCTTTCTTGTCTGGTAAGATCGGCGCCGTTCCGTCTGAAGTTGAAACTGTGATTTCGCAGTTTGCACGGACGGTGTACGGTGGGCAAGGGTTGTTGTACCTGGTGTTGATAGCCGGTACGGCTGTAATCCTCATCATGGCAGCCAATACCGCCTTTGCTGACTTCCCGCGGCTTGGAGCTCTTCACGCCGGAGATGGCTTTCTCCCAAGGCAGATGACTTTCAGGGGAAGCCGCCTTGTGTATTCCAAAGGCATTATTACACTAGCGATTCTCGCTTCCATTATTATTGTGATTTTCCAGGCTAATGTCACTCGTATGATCCCGCTATACGCGATTGGTGTCTTCCTTTCGTTTACCCTATCTCAGGCTGGCATGGCCAAACGCTGGTGGAAATCTGGCCACTTGAAAGGGGATGACGAAATCATTGAACCAGGGTCGGTCGTGCGTTTTGATCGAAAATGGAAATTCAAAATGCTGGTAAATGGTTTTGGCGCGGTCTGCACCTTTATCGTCATGATCGTTTTTGCGGTCACAAAATTTAAAGAAGGTGCCTGGATCATCGTCATCTTGATTCCTGTGATGGTGGCAGTGTTCTTTACTATTCACCACCATTACAATAGCCTTGCCAGCAAATTATCGTTGGATAGTTACAAATCAAGTATCCGCGTTGACCATCAACGGATCGTCGTCCTGGTGGCCGGTGTTCATCGCGGATCTTTGTCAGCGCTAGCATACGCGCGGTCTCTTGGTCCTGATGTTACTGCGATCCATGTTTCCACTGATCCAATAGAATCAGAAAAAGTACGCGAAAAGTGGGAAATGTTTGGCGACGGAGTGCGTCTTGTGATCCTGGATTCTCCATATCGTTTATTCATCGAGCCAGTGATGGATTATATTCAAAAATTATTAGCCTTGAGAATGCCCAACGAGGTTTTGACAGTTGTAGTGCCTCAATTTGTACCGGCGCATTGGTGGGAAAACCTTTTGCACAATCAAACTGCGCTCACCCTTCGATTCGCATTGTTATTTAAATCCGGTTTGGTTATTCTTGAGGTGCCGTACCAGGTTTAGATCACTGCGTTCGCGTTGAATTCAATTTCCTGGCAATTACAAACGATTGCCAGGTTTTTTTAAACCAGTTTATCGGATTATTTTTTGGAATGTTGACCTTGGTTCGATAAACTCGTAAAATGAAGTTCGATGTTAATTTACTGTTTATTTTTCAGGAGATAAAAAATGTCCCCGATCCCGTTTGAATCCAAGCGCGCCCCGATCTTCAAGGATATCCCCGCCGAAAAATGGAACGATTGGCGCTGGCAGATGGCCAACCGGCTGAACTCAGTTGAAGATTTCAGCAAGGTGCTTACCCTCACCGAAAGCGAGAAGAAAGCCTTGGACACAGCCGGGCTTTTCAGGGTGGAAGTGACCCCTTATTACGTCTCCCTGATCCACCCCGATGATCCCAACGACCCCATTCGAAAACAGATCATCCCCACTGCCGGCGAGATTGATGTCTTCACCGGCATGATGGAAGACTCCCTGGCCGAAGATCGCCACTCTCCCGTCCCAGGGTTGGTGCATCGCTACCCTGACCGTGTGTTGATGCTGGTGACCACGCAATGTGCATCATACTGCCGCTATTGCACCCGAGCGCGCATTGTTGGCGACCCCTCGCAGACCTTTTCACGCACCGATTTTGATGCCCAGATCGAATACCTCAAAAACACACCCCAGGTACGTGATGTGCTGCTTTCGGGTGGCGATCCACTTACCCTGGCGCCCAAGGTTCTTGAAGAGCTCCTCACCCGCTTGCGTGAGATCCCGCACATCGAGATCATCCGCATTGGTTCGCGTGTGCCTACTTTTATGCCCATGCGCGTTACCGCGGAACTGACCGACATGCTGCAGAAGTTCCATCCACTTTGGCTCAACATCCACGTTAACCACCCCAACGAGATCTCGCAAGAGCTCGCCGAAGCCACGGATAAATTGTCTCGGGCAGGCATCCCCCTGGGCAACCAGTCCGTGCTACTGGCAGGCGTGAACGACTGTGTTCATATTCAGCGCGACCTGGTGCAAAAATTGGTGCGCGTGCGAGTGCGGCCGTATTACCTTTATCAATGTGACCTTGTGGAAGGTGCCGGACACTTCCGCACGCCTGTGGCCAAGGGTATCGAAATCATCGAGGGCCTGCGTGGTCACACCTCCGGGTACGCCATACCCACCTATGTGGTGGACGCCCCTGGCGGCGGCGGCAAGATCCCAGTCATGCCCAATTATCACATCAGCTCTTCTGACCATAAGATCATCTTGCGCAACTACGAAGGCTATATCACCACATATGAAGAACCTCAAACTTACAAAGCGCACGATCCCAAGACTTGCTCTTACTGCCAAAACAAGCGCGCCGAACCTGGACAATCCGGGGTGAGCGGTCTGCTTGATGGTGAGGCCATGTTCATCAAACCTGAAAACTTTGAGCAGCTCCACAACCGCGGTGGCGGTCAGCACCGTCTGCGCGCCGACACTGACAAGTGGAAACCGCTGGGCATAGGTCCGGAATCAGACAAACGGGAATAGAAGAATTGAGAATTGGGAATTGAGAGTTGAGAATGGAGAGTCGTCAAGACGACGATTAAACGAGTGACAACTACTGGATTGGAGAGGTTGAACGCCTGGGTAAAGGCTCGCGAATATGCAATTATGATATACCGCGAAGTTTTACCATTGTTGCCACCAGAAGAGAAGTTCAATCTGAATTCACAAATCCGCCGAGCGGCTACCAGCGTTCCAGCCAACATTGCTGAAGGATATGGACGTTTCTATTACCAATCAAACATCCAATTCTGTTACATCGCGCGCGGGTCTCTTGAAGAATTGTTGAGTCACCTTGTATTAGTGCATGATCTCGGTTTTCTCCAAAACGAGTTGTACTTGAAAATTATTGAAGAAGGAAATAATTTGGTAATATTGATTAATGGTTATATTGCCTATCTAAAGAAAACCAAACACGGTGAAAAAGAACCCGGTAACAGTAATTTTATTCGCGAAGAAAATGTTTCTTACGCGGTTCAGAAAACTGACGATCAAGTGTAGAGGGTTTACTTCTCGTTTCTAGGGATAGAGAGGTTTGACGATTCTCTATTCTCTACTCTCTACTCTCAACACTCGTGATAATTAAGGAGATCAAATGCACTATCGCCGACTCGGCCGTTCAGGATTAAAAGTAAGTGAGATCTCACTCGGGGCGTGGGTCACCTTTGGCAATCAATTGGATGAAAATGCCGCGGTGGCGCTCATTAAAGAAGCCTTCAGCCAGGGAATCAATTTCTTTGACAACGCGGACATGTACGCTAACGGCGTCGCTGAATCCGTGATGGGTAAGGCTGTCAAGACGATGCCTCGTGAAGAGCTGGTCATTTCAAGCAAGGTGTTTTGGCCGACGATGAAAGGCCCCAACGGCCGCGGACTTTCACGCAAGCACATCACCGAGTCCATCCACGCGAGCCTCAAGCGCTTGGGCACGGATTATCTCGACCTCTATTTCTGCCACCGCTACGACCCCGACACTCCCGTGGAAGAGGTGGTACGTACCATGACCGACCTGGTGCACCAGGGCAAGATACTCTATTGGGGCACCTCGGAATGGGAAGCTTCGAACGTCATGCAGGCATACGGCACAGCCCGCGAGTTTGGGCTCATCCCCCCCACTATGGACCAGCCGCAGTACAACCTTTTCCATCGCAAGCGCGTGGAAGACGAGCTTATGCCCGTTTGCCGTGAACTGGGTATCGGTCTGACCACCTTTAGTCCGCTGTATTACGGTATACTCTCAGGCAAGTACAACGACGGCATCCCCCAGGGCAGCCGCGCGTCGCTAGAAGATTACGGCTGGATCAAAGAACGCATCACCCCGCAACGCATCGATATCGTTCGACAGCTCACCTTGGTGGCCAACGACCTGGGTGTTACCCCAGCCCAACTAGCCATCGCCTGGATCCTGCGCCGCAAGGAAGTCTCCAGTGTTATCACCGGCGCCACCCGCCTCGAACAATTGGATGAAAACCTGGGCGCCTCAGAAGCCTACGAGAAACTCACCGAAATGGACATTGATCGCATCTTTGCCTGTCTCGCGAATTATCAGGATTGACGATGAGTGTGAACCCCACCCCCAAAGGTCGTATTAAAGTCAAACCCTTCGGACCCTACCAGGTTGAAGGCGACATCCCCTTGGTTCGCAAAACCCAAATCGTCTCGGAATTTGGCGAGCCGTTAAATTGGGAAACTGGTGAAGTGCTCAAAGAATCCGGTCCCTATGAACTCTGCCGCTGTGGGCGCTCTGGGGATAAACCCTTCTGTGACGGCACCCACTGCGAGAATGATTTTGAGGGGACCGAAAACGCACCCACCAATACATTTGCCGAGCGCTTAAAAGTGGACGATCGCGGCACCGGCATCGTGGTCAAATCGGACCACGCCCTGTGCATGGACTCGGGTTTCTGCGGCAACCGCGTGACGAAGATTCGCAAAATGATCCTTGAAACCGCCGAACCCAAGGTCCGCGCCGAGATCATGGCGATGATCGACCGCTGCCCCTCGGGCACTTATTCCTATTCGATGAGCACAGAAGGGCCAGACATCGAGGCTGACTTGCCCGTGCAGATCGCCGTGACCACTGAGATCACCAGCGAAGGCCCGATCGAAGGCTCGTTGTGGGCCACCGGCTACATCGCCGTGGAGCGCGCGGACGGTAAACCCTTTGAAGTGCGCAACCGGGTAACGCTCTGTAATTGCGGCGAGTCGAAGATCAAGCCGCTCTGTGACGGCACCCACCGGCGCATTCAGGAAGAAGCGTTGAAGAACAAATAAATAAACACAGTAAAATTAATTAGACCTGCCGGGCAATTTCTTGTGGCAGGTCTTGTTTTTAAGGGGCTTGTCTTCGCCTGGAGATTTCGCCTAAGGCGAGTAATAAATAAACACCGTATAATAAAACAATCATTCTGTTGACTTTGGATGCGATTATTATGATTCGTTTTGGGCATATATGTGGGGCAGCCTGCAATGGTGATGTTTGATGCGTTAATCGGATAAAAATTATAGTATTACTCTCGTAATTTGAATACAAAATACCGGAATTTTGGTTAGAAATCCCGGTATTTATGGTCTTACGATTCTCTATTCTCTATTCTCTATTCTCTTATATTCAACTTCTCAACTTCGCTCCAAGGTCGTGCTCCATGCGCTTGATGATCTTGTTCCTCAACGTGGCCACTTCAGCGGCTTCGAGGGTGCGGTCGGGCGCGATGTAGGTCAACTTGTAAGCCAGGCTCTTCTTGCCCGCGCCAATCGCCTCGCTGCGGAAGACATCGAACAGGCTGACATCGTTCAGCAGTTTGCCGCCCGTCTGACGGATCAGCGCTTCGGCTTGTTCCGCCGGCACGGAATCCTCCAGGATAAACGCCAGGTCTTCGAGCACCGGCGGGAAGACTGGCACATCGCGAGTCTGGTAGAGCGGGGGCACCAGCTCGAGAAGCAGGTCCAGGTCGAAGTCGGCGGCCAGCACCGGCGCCTTAAACGTGGACGGGAAATCGTAGCTTTCCTTAACCTTGGGGTGCAGTTCGCCAAATGTTCCCACTTGCTTGTCTCCCACCATCAATCGCGCGCACTTGCCGGGGTGGAAGCTGGGATGTTCCCCCGGCTCATAGCGCACCGCGCTCAAACGAAGCCCTTCCAGCAGACCGTGCAGCACACCTTTCAGGTCATAGAAATCCATTGCCGTGGAATCAGCGGGCTGCCAGCCGGCGGTGTTGCGAGACCCTGCCATCACCAGCGCCAGGCGTGCGCGCTCATCCGGCAGGCCGCCCAATTCTTCAGAGACCAAAAAGACCGGACCGATCTCAAAGAAAGCCAGCCGCTCGCGGATACGCGCGTTGCGTTCAGCGGTGTCGATCACGCTCGCCAACACGCTGTGGCGCAAAAAGGCTTTTTCGTAGGCCAGCGGGTTGGCCAGTTTCACGTAAGGCAGTGAGTCCGCGGGGGTGTCGGGTGAAAGACGCCGGCCTTCGCGCTCGGGGGTCGTCCAGCGGTAGTTGATCACTTCCTGCAACCCCTGCGCCACCAGCAGGTCGCGCACGCGTTCTTCTTTCACCAGCGTGGGGTTGCCGATCTGTGGCGGCAGCATGTCGGCCATGCGCGCTTCGGGGATGTTCTCGTAGCCGTAAACGCGCGCCACTTCTTCCACCACGTCAGCCTTGCCGGCCACGCCCTCGTTGATATCCAGGCGGTGGTCGGGGGCGGTCACTTTCACGCTGTCACCCTTCACCTCAACCTTGAACTCCAGGCGGGCGAGCAGCTCGGCGATCTTCGCCGCGGAGAGTTTCACGCCCAACAAACGGTTCACGTCTTTCTCGCTCACTTCCACGACCGCGTCTTTAGCCGGCAGGGGGTAAGCGTCCACCAGACCGGGGGCGACTTCGCCGTTGCCCCAGGCGCGCATCAGTTCCAGGCAGCGGCGCACACCGCGCTCTGCCATGGCGGGATGCACCCCGCGCGAAAAGCGGTAAGACGCCTCGGAGGGCAGGTTCTGCCCCCGCGCCGTCTTGCGGATGTTGATCATGTTCCAGGCCGCACCCTCGAGCAGGATGTTCTGCGTTTCCGCGCTGACCTCGGATTCCGCGCCGCCCATGATGCCGGCGATGGAGATCGCGCCGGTTTCGTCGCACACCAGCGTGGTGGCGGCGTCCAGTTTGCGTTCCACGCCGTCGAGTGTGGTGATCATTTCACCGGCTTTCGCCGCCCGGGTGTGGATCTTCACCATTTTGCCACCGGCGCGTTTTTGCAGCACATCGAAATCAAAGGCGTGCAAAGGCTCACCCAGTTCGAGCATGGTGTAATTGGTGGCGTCGACGATGTTGTTGATCGGGCGCATGCCGTACATCTTCAAACGCCGCTGCGCGACCTCGGGGCTCGGACCGATCTTCACCCCGCGGACCAGCCCGGCCACGAAGCGCGGATTCATCTTGGGGTCGCGGATCTCGATCTCGCAGAAATCCGCCTTGCCAGCGGGGGGTTGCGCGTCCCACTTGGGTAGTTTCAACGGCTTGCCGGTGATGGCGGCGATCTCGCGCGCCAGCCCGACCATGCTCGCGCAGCGCGCGAAGGACGGCAGCAGGTTGATCTCGATAATGATGTCGCCCAGCACGTCCGCCAGGGGTGTGCCCGCCACAGCGTCATCGCTCAAAAAGAGGATGCCCTCGTGTTCCTCGGAGATGCCCAATTCCTTCTCGGAGCAGACCATCGAGTAGGAGTCCACGCCGCGGATCTTCGCCGGCTTAAGCGTGGTGAGCACCAGCCCTTCGGCGTGCCCGTCGTAGATCTGCGCGCCTTCCTTGGCGTAGGCCACCTTGAGCGGCCTGGGCAGTTCGCCCTTGCCCTTAAACTCGAACAGGTTCGGCGCCCCGGTGAGGACGAGGTGGTCGCGTTCGCCGTCGAAAAGTTTGCACAGCGTCAGCCGGTCCGCGTTGGGGTGGGGCAGCACCTCGCTGATGGCCGCCACCACGATCTTCTCGCGGTCCCACTCCAGGCCGGTGACCTTGGCGTCCATGCTGCCGGGGGCGGGCTTGGGCAGTCCGATGATCTTGACTTCTTCCACTTCCATGCCGGCCATGGTGATCAGGTGCGCCAGTTCCGGCAGCGGCATATCGATTTCAACAAATTCTTTGATCCAGGATAAAGGGGCTTTCATAAGTTCTCTCCGTTCTTTCGCTTTCGACGTTCACAGGGATCCGTGAACCGTGAACCGGGAATCGTAAAACCGTGAATCGTTATTAGTTATACGTAAATCGTTCGAACGGCTCACAATTCCCGAATTACGATACTCAGAACTGTTCAAGGAAGCGCAGATCATTCTCCCAGAAGTAGCGGATGTCGTTGATGCCGTAACGCAGCATGGCGATGCGCTGCGGGCCGAGGCCGAAGGCGAAGCCCGAATAGCGCTCGGGGTCGTAGCCGCCGTTCCGCAGGACGTTGGGGTTGACCATGCCGCAGCCGCCCAGCTCAAGCCAGCCGCCGCCGCAAACCGGGCAGCCCTTGCCGCCGCACAGGAAGCACTCCACGTCAAACTCCGCGGAAGGCTCGGTGAAGGGGAAGAAGGACGCCCTGAAGCGCATGCGCGTGCCCTGCCCGAAAAGGCGCCGGGCCAGGTCGGCCAGGGTGGCCTTGAGGTTGCTGAATGTGATGCCTTCGCCCACCGCCAGACCTTCGATCTGGTCGAACTGGGTCTCGTGGCGCGCGTCGGTCTGCTCGTAACGGTAGCACATACCGGGGAGCACGATACGCACCGGCGGCGGGTTGGACGGGTTGGTGGCCGAGGCCTCGCGCATGGCGCGGATCTGGCCAGGCGAGGTGTGGGTGCGCATCACAATCGGGTTGTCACCGCGCTCGCCGGCCTCGACGAAATAGGTGTCTTGCATGTCGCGGGCGGGGTGCCCGATGGGGAAGTTAAGCAGCTGGAAGTTGTACTCGTCCGTTTCAACCTCGCGCGAACGGTAGACCTGGAAGCCCATCTCGCCGAAGACGCGGTAGAGCTCGCGCAGGATCTGCGTGTCGGGGTGCAGCCGTCCCGTGGAGAGCGGCCGGCCGGGCAGGGTAATGTCCAGGCGTTCGCTGGCGATCGAGGCGGCCAGCGCGGACTCTTTGACGGCCTGGGACTTCTCGGCCAGCGCGGCTTCGAGCGCAACTTTGACACGGTTGGCGGTCTGCCCCACCTGCGGGCGCAGGTCGGCGGGCAGTTTGCCCAGGCTGGCGAAGGCCTGGGTGATGGCGGTGTTCTTGCCCAGCCAGGTGTTGCGCCAGGCGAGCAGCGCCTCTTCGGTCTGTGCGGCTTTGAGGCTTTCGAGCCCGGCGGCCTGCGCGGCTTCGAGATCTTGCAAGACGTTTGGTTCTGTCATCTTCAACTCCTACGACTTAAAATAAAAACCCATCCCAAGATTGGGACGGGAGCAAAGACCCGCGGTACCACCCAAGTTGGCCGCGTCATTGGCGGTCCACTCTTCCCGGCGCTGGTTCTGCCGGCTTCTCTTGTAACGTAGAGATTACGGATCAAACTACACGTGCCTTGAGCTTCTGAACTGACGATTCTCTGCTCTCTACTCTCGGCATTTCACCTGATCTACTCGAGAGGGAACTTCAACCGGGGTCTGCCTGCGCTTCTCTCAACATGTGAAACGCTCTCTGTTGGGGTCGTCCGGTTTACTTTCCTCTGTCACAGTTTGTGAGGGTATTATATCAGGAGTAAGTGAGCTTGGGCAAGTTATCGAGTAATAAAAGCCAAAAATATTGGTTTTCATCAATTAAAATGACCATCTGATATTACATCTTGGGTGTCTGGAAATATATTTCTTATATCAAAGTTTTTGGGTTTATGATGATTATAAATAAAATCATTTACTAAGTACCGTCTTTTATCTTCTGGTTTATAAATCGCTTTGAAAATCAGAAACCCATCAATATTTTGTAAGAGTTGAACAAAGTTTTCATCTTTATTGTTCCATAATAATTGTATGTAAAAAGAGAATGAAACTTCTAAAGGGTTCTCAAGAAAAATTGCAAAAAAGTTCAATTTTTTACCCTTTTCTAGCCAAGAAAATTTTTCTATTTTTTCTTTCATTTCATTAATAAATCTTTTGTCATTCAATGCAACTAACTCTCTTGAACTACTACCATAAGAGGATGAAATCGGAAGACTTTTCGGACTTTTTACGAATGATATTTCAATTTGATTTGGTAAAATCAAAAGTTCTGATGAGTTTTCTGGATTGGTAGAAAGCCATTTGTCTAAGAAATCGACAATAATAGTTTGAAGTTCGCCTTTTTCAATCTCATTATATTTTGTAAAATGGTCAAATCCCGAAACACTAAAGCCTATCCAATACTCAGTTTTATAGTTCATTAATATGTTTTCGATAATAATTTGAATTCTATCTGCAATGGCATCATTTCCTTGTGTGATAAATGTTCTGGCTTCAATAATTATATTAATATCCTTTGATAAAAACTCAAAATCAGGGTTATAGCGCAACCCCTTTTTGAGTCTTGGCTCTGGTATCACGTCTCCATATTTCTTTAACCAATCATAAAGCAAAAAATGAAACCAAAAAGGACAAAAATTTCTTTTCTCGTAAGAACGTATTCCATCTAACCATTGATTAAATCGAGTTTTTCCATATTTTTCTGATAATTCACCCCACGTCTCTTCAATTAGTAATTTTTCATTCTGAAGGTGTTCTTTTGTGATCAAGTGAAAGACACTTGGTTGTTCGTTTGCTGGTAAATTCGAAAACAATCGATTCGTGTTTTGGACAAATGATTTATCGAAAACAAAACTAACCTCTTCCATGACCAACTCTCTTGATTACATATTTATGAACTTATGGCCGTATTACATCGACTAACTAAAGTGTTTGTTACTAAATCATTCCAAAAAATCTCAAAGCAGCTCGAATTGGTTCGATTCTATTTGCTGGATAAGGGTTTAATTGTAGTTCCCCAAAACGATATTGTGCTTTTCGAACTTGTAGTAGAGTCCGTAGAGTGCGTTGACCCATCTTTGGTTTTGAGGGGATGCACCATTTTATTGGCGCCACATTCTTCAAATTATTACTTATTTAAACACTTTTTACACTCACTTACTGGCTTCAATGTTTGTGTTGCTGCAATTATTGCTTCATCGTGGGTTTCAAATGGGCCAAGCCATTGGCCATGTTCTTTGGAGTACGTGTGATGAATTCCTAGCCCATGATTACAGAATTTGCATGTAGCGGTATGAATTCTAGCTTTTTTGGGTCTAACTATCCAATTCTCATACACGAAGAAAACCATTGATTCCTCCATTTTCACTCACTGAATAATTAATTCCTCAAAAAAATTACCAATTATTCAACAAATAATGAAGTAATGTTTGTAACCAACGAATCGTTCTTAATATTCTCGCGGATCAAAAGCCGATGCGCATGAACATGTTCGCTAAAACTCGCATATTTTTCAATAACTTCATGGGGAATCTTTAACACCAGCGCTGGTTCAAATGATTCGTTAAACAAAATCGCAATCAGGAAATCAAACTCCTTCAATTCTAAGTTCCTAATAGCGCTTAATTGTGTGGATTTATTTAAGGCTGTCACCCTGCGTCCCTTGATTTGGTATTTCATACCACTTGTATCTATGGCATCGTAACCTGCCGTTGAATTGCCTTCGAGAATCAAATTGAGTTTTTGGGCAATCAGCCATTCTGCATAATCCCCAACGGGTCCATTCGATGTTCTTAGAATCTTTCGATCTCTTAATTCCTGCATAATCTGGTTGTAATACTGTAACAAATGTTCTGTCGGAAGGGCCTTGAAGTTGAAATCCATTTTTCCTCCTAATATCATTACCCTCTATTTAATGATTATAGTAGTAATCGAATGTTTAAGAGATTGGATGTCTAGATCATTGTCCAAATACATTTATACTAAAGGTCGAAACGTTTATTGAAATAAGAGGGAATTATGACAAACACGCGCCCGACCGAACACACCCCGAGAAGTGCGGAATGGTACACAGAATACAGTTATGTTCATCTTGATTTTTTTGACGATACGGATCAAGAATTAAAATCTTTAAGTATGTCCGTTGAAGACGTGGCAAAATTCCGGGAATGGCAAAAGAAATTTAATATTGAACCAGAAAAGGATTAATCATATACATAAATCCGTAGGGTGCGTTAACCCACATTTGGTTTTGGGGGCAACGCACCACATTAATTGATTTGACAATTGGTGCGTTTACAACGTACCCTACAATAAATATATTTTGTGCGTTATGAACGCACCCTACTAACTAACGCACCCCGACCCCCGACACAATATTCTCCAGACGATGTAAAATTTACTTATCTTCCGGCTCGCGAAAGGGTGAAAGAGACCGCGCATGGAAATCCGCAATGCATAAACACTGGCTCCGCTTCGGCTGTTTTGGGCTGGTCTTTACGTTGCTGTTCGCCTGGTTGAACACCGGCGCCACTCAGCCCGCCGCGCGCTGGATGGATTTCTACCGCCTCCCGAAAAACACCATTGATGTGTTGTTCCTTGGCAATTCGCACAGCTTTCGCACCTTCCAACCCCGGGTGGTCAACGAGATCCTCGCCCTCAACACGTACTCTTTGGGCATTAGCAGCGAGACCATCGTCACCTCCTATTACGAGCTGCGCGAGGTGCTCAAAACCCAAAAGCCCAAACTGGTGATCCTTGAAACCTACACCCTCAATCTGACGGAGTTCCCCTCGCCGGCGCTGGTTTTCGCCTTCACAGACGCGGGCTCCTTAAACGCCAACAAGGTCGCGGCCGCCGCCCATTTTATCCCCTTGAAAGACATCAGCACCCTCTTCCCCCTCATCCACACCCGCGTGGATTGGAACGATCCCTCCGCGTTCGCGGCGAAACTGACCGGCCGAACCTTCGCCGGGGAGGGGGAGATCGACCCCCGCCTGGGTTACGCCCCCGTTTATTCGATCATCTCCGCCGCGGATTATGAATCCGCGTTGACCACACCTGCCCTTACCCCCGCAAACCCGGTCGACAAAAACGCTCTTTACCTGCAAAAATTCATCGACCTGTGCCGGAAGAACGACATCCAGGTGATGTTGGTCAGCGCGCCATACCTCCGCATCCCGGCCGAAAAGCTGCCCTTCTACACCACGTTCGATCTCGCGCCGGTCGTCGAACAATATCAGTTGCCGTGGTTGCGGTTGGATCGTGAAGGCCTCACCCAACTCCATTTTTCAGATTCCAACCATGTCAGCGACTTTGGCGCGCTGGAGGTTTCTATCGACACCGCCCTGGAGGCGGCAGCGGTCTTGAACGTGCCGGTCGATCTTCAGAAACTGGCGTTCTACCAGAGCCAGCTTTTTGCTGGTTACACCCTGGTTCCGAACGGGGCGGGGTACAACTTTCGTCTGTCCCCCAGGGATCCTGCCGCGCCGCTCGAATACAAATTTACCTTAACCGACTCGGCACGCGAGGAACAGTATTTTGAAACTGAGTGGCAAACTGAGAGCGCGCTCAACTTTTCATTGCCGGCGGCGGGGGACTATTGGCTGCAAGTGAATGTCAGGAACCCCGCAAACAGTTACACCCTGTTCGGAGAGTTCCCCCTGACTTCTGAGGGGGCAGAGTAAAGTCTTCAATTCAACTTTTTGCTACAATAAGGGTACGCGATCTTCCACTGACCCGTTTCGTGCTCGTCCAAACCAAATCTTGATCAAAGAAACCAGGGCACAAAAATGCAATTATCGACCTTTTTGTTCTTGTTATTTCTCACACTGACTTTTTTGATCTACAACTTGCTACCCAAAAAGGCGCGCTGGGTCTGGCTGCTGATCACCAGTTACGCCTTCTGCGTGTGGACGAACGCCTGGTTCGGGGTCATCCTTCTGGCGATCACAGCCGTGACTTACCTCTGCGGGTGGCGCATCGGCAAAGCCGAACAGCGCTCAACCAAGAAAACCTTCCTGGTGGTGGGGATTTTTGCGGCCCTGGCCACCCTCTTTGCCTTCAAATATCTCAACTTTTCGATCAAGATCCTCAACGACCTTTTAGATCTTTTCGGCGCGTCCACGGATCTGACAACTCTCAACCTGCTGCTGCCCCTTGGGTTGTCTTTCTACTCCTTCCAGGCGGTCAGTTATCTCATCGATTGTTACAACGGACTCATTCAGCCCGAACGCAACTTCGGCAAATTCGCCCTCTACCTGGCTTTCTTCCCGCGGTTGATCTCCGGCCCGATCGAACGCGCCGATCACCTGCTGCCGCAGATTTACAACCCGCACTCTTTTGAATATCAGCGCTTCGTCGACGCGCTCTTGCGCATCGGCTGGGGTTTTTTCAAGAAACTGGTCATCGCCGACCGCCTGCCGATGATCATCGCGCCGGTCTTCACCTCCCCGGCGGAGTATTTTGCCCCCCAGGCGGTGTTCGCCGCGATCGCTTTCAGTTTGCAGATCTACCTTGACTTCTCGGCCTACTGCGACATCGCCATCGGCGCGGCCAGACTCCTGGGCATCGACCTGGTGGAAAATTTCAACTTTCCATACCTTGCCCGCAGTGTCACGGAATTTTGGCGCAGATGGCATATCTCGCTTTCCAACTGGCTGCGTGACTACATCTTCATCCCGCTCAATTTTGCCGCCCGGCGCAAAAAAGCAAGGATCTGGCAGTACCTCATCATCATGATCGTTTTTCTGGTGAGCGGCATCTGGCACGGCGCGAATTACACCTTTATCGCTTGGGGCTTGCTTCACGGACTTTACCAAGCGGTGGAAGCCGCCACCTCGAAATTCCGCACCCGGCTTGAAAAGAAATTTGCCGCCGGGGTGGCTGGAATGCTGCTGCGTTCGATCCAGGTCGTGGGCACTTTCGGGCTGGTCACTTTTGCCTGGATCTTTTTCCGCGCGGAATACATGGGGCAGGCGCTGGGAGTGGTTAAAGTGATCGTCACCTTGCGCGGCGTGCTGCATGCCGTCGCCTGGGATTTCTCCAACCTGGGGCCGACCCCCGCGGACTACTGGATCCTGGCGGCTGCCTTCGTCATCTTTGTCGCGGTGGAGTTGCTGAACCAGAAACACACCCTCTTGTTGCGGGTCAAATCCCTGCCGTTGCCGGTGCGGTGGACGCTTTACCTGGCTTTGATCTTTTCCGTCATCCTCTTTGGGTACTTTGGCGTCTTCACCGCCCAGGATTTCATCTATGCTTCGTTCTAGGTCGCGGAAAAAGGGCGGCCGATGAACAAAAATGGACTGCGTTTCACTGGATTTTGGCTGGTTTTCATGCTCTTGTTCATGTGGTTGAACTCAGCCACTGGTCAAGAACTGAACCGTTGGAAAGATTTCTATAACATTCCCAGAAATTCAATTGATGTTCTTTTTTTGGGCAATTCGCATAGCGGCTATACGTTTCAACCGCAGATCATAAATAACGTGTTACCGGTTAACGCTTATTCCCTTGGCATCGAGGGAGAAAATATCTTTATCTCTTACTTTGAATTACGTGAAGCCTTAAAATATCAGAAACCAAAACTGGTGGTGCTTGAGACCTTCACTTTAAACCTGACCGAACCCTTGGAATCCGCTTTGATTTTTCAGTTCACAGACGCGGGCGTTTGGAATTTGAACAAAGAGGCGGTTTTAGCCAGGTTCTTGCCGCTTGAAATTGCGTATTCGGCTATCCCGGCATTTCACACCCGCGTGAACTGGAACGAGCCGGCCAGCTTTTTTCTAAAACTGAAGGAACCCTTTGTATATGGCTATCATCCGATCAGCCCCAGGATGGGGGCGTCGGTCATTCCAGAAACCATGCAAAAAGAGGAATTTCTTGCCGCGGCTGATCTTCCCGATCCAACTTATTCCAATTCCGCTGAAGAGAATCAAAAATACCTCGACAAATTCGTCGCTTTATGTGAAAAGAATGACATTCAATTAATCCTTGTTACCTCGCCGGTGCTTAATACATCAACGGGTGACCTCAGGTATTTCACGCCTTTTGATGTGAGTTCCTATGCGCGAGAGAACAATATTGATCTGATCACGTTTGATGGTTTGGAACTTAACGAATTGCATTATGGCAATCCCGACCATGTCAGCGCGTTCGGATCCGTGATCGTCTCGATGAAAATGGCAGATGAAATCTCGAGGCGGTTAAATATCCCCACAAATGAAGAACAACGGGATTTTTATGACTCTTTTGTGTTCACGGAATATTCGCTGAACCATACGGGATATAATTACTCGTTAACCCTGGTTCCGGAAGACCCGGATCTTGATTTGCTTTATAAATTCACGTTATTCGAATCCAACTATAATCAAGTTCTTGCGACCGAATGGCAGGCAGACCCGCAGTTTAGGTTTACCGTCCCCAGGATGAATTACTATACTATTGACGTGGAAATAGCCGACACAAATAACAAATATCAAATGCTTGGCGAATTTTATGTTCTGGATGAGGATTTAGGAATTGAATAATAACATTGGAAGCATTTGCACGACCCAACAATGCGCCTCGGGCAACGCGGACAAGGTCGCGCTGCGCTTTGTCGCCGCTGACCTGTCGAAGGCAGATTACACTTTCAACGACCTGGAGTTGCTCTCGAACCGCGCCGCCAACGCCTTACAGGACGTAGGCTTGGCCAGGGGTGATGTGGCGTTGATCTTTCTTCCCAAACAGGTCGAGGTTTTTACCGCCTTTCTCGGCATCCTCAAACTCCAGGCCGTGGCGGGCATCCTCTTTTCAAATTTTGGCAAGGAGGCGGTCTTTGAACGGCTGTTGGATTCTTCCGCCAAGGTGCTGATCACCAAGACCAGCCTGGCCTCCAAGCTCAAGGACCTCCTGCCGCAGCTCCCCGCGCTCGAAAGGGTAATCCTCACCGACCTGCCCGAGCACGGCTGCGACGAGGTGCTTAGTTTTTCACAACTGACCGCCGAAGCCTCCGACAAGTTTGAGGTCGCGCCCACCGACCCCTCCACGCCCTCCACGCTGCATTACACCTCCGGCTCCACGGGCAAACCCAAGGGCGTGCTGCACGTCCACGGCGCGGTGGAACATCATCTGCGTACCATGGACGAGGTCCTTCAGGTGCAACCGGACGACATCTATTGGTGCACCGCCGACCAGGCCTGGGTGACCGGAGTGACCTACGGCATCATCGGCCCGATGGTCAGGGGCATCACCCAGATCCACTACGCCGGCAATTTTGGCGCGAAGCAGTGGTTTGAGATCCTTAAACAACAAAATGTGACCGTCTGGTATACCGCCCCCACCGCCCTGCGCATGCTTATCCAGCAGGAGGATCAGATTATCGGCAAGTACGAACTTCCGCTGTTGAAGCGGGTTTATTCCGTGGGCGAACCCTTGAACCCCGAGATCATCGATTGGGTCAGAAGGGTGATGGGTAAAGAGATTTACGACACCTGGTTCCAAACCGAGACGGGCGGCATCATGATCTCCAACCGCCCTGGGTTGCCGGTGAGGCCTGGATCGATGGGCAAACCTGTCGGTTCGATCAACGCAGCGATCTTTACGGATGAAGGGGCTGCCTGCGCGCCTGGTGTTTCGGGTAACTTGCGCGTCAAAAAGGGGTGGTCTTCCATGTTCCGCGCCTACCTAAATATGGAGCCGCAATACCAAAATAAATTCCACGGCGAGTATTACGACACTGGCGACCAAGCCAAAATGGACCCCGACGGTTATTTCTGGTTCGTGGGGCGGCTCGATGACGTGATCAACACCTCCGGTCACCTGGTGGGGCCTTTTGAGGTGGAAAGCGCCTTGATGGAACTCGACGAAGTTGTGGATGTGGCTGTTTTTGGTGCGCCAGACGCGATGCTTTACGAAAAGATCGTCGCCAACCTGGTGCTCAAACCAGGCTGCGAGTGGAACAAATCTTTGGAAGTGAAGTGCCGCGTGCGCGTTTCCACCCAGGTCTCCCCGCTGGCCGTACCCACGGAATTTATCGTAACAGATCGGGTTCTCAAGAATCGCAGCGGCAAGATCATGCGCCGGGTGATGCGCGCCCAATACCTGCACCTGGATGTGGGTGATATTTCTACCATGGAGGATTAAACATGTCAGTCATCGACGAACTAAAAGAGGTTTTTGAGATGGTCTTCGATCAAAAAGACCTGCTCGTTACTCCCGAAACGACTTCCAATGATGTTGAGGGCTGGGATTCAATGTCGCACGTGACCATGCTTTTAGCGGTCGAGGATCATTTTGGAATCGAGTTTAAATCCTTTGAGATCGCCAATTTGAGCAACGTGGGCGCTTTGATCGCCTTGGTGGAGAAGAAACAGGCTGAAAAAAAGTAGCCGGCTGGTTTTATCACGAATAGTCGAATATTAATCGTTTATTCGTTGAATATCCGCCTTTGCGTAGACGGGCAGCCCCGCTATAATCGGACCATGACAACGTTCACCTTCATCCACCCCACCCTCGAAGACCGCGAGCGCGTTTTCCGCTTCATGCTGGCATGTGATATAGCCGAGTTCGGCGAGGAGGATTCGGACCCCGGCGACCTGGCTGACCAGTGGGCCGAAGCGGATCTCGCCGCCGACGCCTGGCTGGCGCTTGACCCCGCCGGCGAAATTGCAGGGTACGCCCTGTTCTCCGTCACCTCTGAACTCCGCTGCGACCTTGATATGTACGTCAACGCGCGGGCGGCGGTCACACCTTCAGCGGAACTGACCGGCCGCGCCGTCGAACGCTTCAGGCAGGTGCTTGCTGGCGGCGGGGTGCAGCCCGGCTGCGAGCTGGTCACCTACGTGAACGGCCTCAACACGAACCGCCGGGCAGAGCTTGAGGCGCGCGGTTTTTATATCCTCAAATACCATTACCGCATGCAGGTGGATTTCAACGGGCTTGCCCCCGCGCCTGACCTGCCAGCGGGTTTCAGCCTGCACACCTACACCGAAGACGACAAGCGCCCGCTCTATGACCTGATTGTCACCGCCTTTGATTGGGGCGAAGGTCCCTTTTTCACGTTCGAGGAATGGCAGAAGAGCGTGCTGCGCGGTGGACGGTTTGATCCGCATTATTTCATTCTGCTGCGGCGTGAAGGCCACCTGGTGGGCGCCGCCCTATGCTATGACGAGGAAGTCCGCGGGTGGCTTAAAGAGTTGGCTGTCTCTAAGGAACTGCGCGGCATGGGGCTGGGGGTCACTTTGTTGAAACACATATTCCATGTTTTCAGCGCCAAGGGCACACCCACCGTGGCATTAGGCGTGGTTTCGAACAACCCCAACGCGGTGGCTTTCTATGAACGCGCCGGCATGACGCGCACGCGCGAATTTATCCAATTCCAGCTCGCGGCTTAAGGTTGCTGAACTGGTTACATCGAGGAAGTTTAGCGTTATGACCCGCAATTGGTTGAACTGGATCAAAAAAATTCATTGGTTTGAATACATCTCCCTAATTATTGCAGTGGTGGTAGTATTCGGCCCCATCGTCTACCTGGAACTGAACTTGCCTGGTAAGACGGACGATTATAGTTTTCACCTGCGCTGGGCTCAGCAGATCGTTTCTGCACCATACAAAGTGCCTGCCGAGGTCGTGGCTCATGCCGGCTGGCAGTGGCTGGTTTGGCTGGCGAACGCCGTGCTCGATCTCTCGTGGGGCACCGCCGCCTTGGCGGTCACTCTTGGAAGCGTGATTCTTTCGACAGGCGTGCTTTTTACCATTTTCCGGCGCAAGGTATCGGGTTTGACGGCAGGTGGTCTGGCGATAGGATTGAATTTGGTCGCCCCGCTGCTTTTTATTGATCCGCTCAACAACCTGACTTACCTGGTCAACGGCTACATTGCCCCCAATTTATTTCATAACCCGACCCTGCTGCTTTTAAAACCACTCGCAATGGCGCAGTTCGCGCTCGTGCTCGACACGCTAAGTGAAAAAAGATCAGGATGGGTGTGGGTTTTCGCAACCGCGTTGGTCTCAGCAGCTGCGGTCTTTAGTAAACCGAGTTACGCCATCTGTCTGCTGCCCGCGCTGGGCCTACTCACGCTGATACGCCTGCTCAAGAAGCAATCCGTGGATTGGGTTCGCCTGGTGTTGGGTGTTGTTGTACCGACCTTTATATTTTTAATTTGGCAATTCATCATCACTTATGGCCAAGAGAACAGCAGCGCGATCATCTTCGCGCCCCTTCTAGTGATGAAGCATTACTCGGCGACCGGTACTCTACCCGCTAAGTTGCTTCTTTCACTAGTTTTTCCGCTGGTGGTCACCCTATTGTGTTGGAAGAGCGCAATACGCAGCCGCAAGATCCAGTTAGGATGGCTTGGATTCGTTATCAGTTTGGCATTAGTCTACCTTCTCGCTGAGACCGGCACGCGTCAATTTGCCGCCAATTTTTATTGGAGCGCCGAGTTATCTATGTTCATCCTTTTTGCCGCTTGTGTCTGGTTCCTCATTGAGAATAAACCCCTGCTCGACTCGCCATTTCGAAAATGGTGGATCGTTACTACCGGCCTGGCTCACCTGGTCGTGGGTGTGACTTATTACTACTATGTGGTTTTCCATCTCTATATCTACATCCAATACAACTATTGGTGGTAATTCGTTTCTAACACCAAACAAAAAACGGTTCAAATTTGAACCGTTTTTTTGATAGTTCGAATGCCTAATTCTCCTCTAGCACCCGTCGGGCGACCTTGTAAGCGCTGGGGATGACACTGTTCATGCCCCCGCCGCTCTCGCTTTGCGCGCCGATGAACCACAACCCCCGGATGGGAGTTTTGTGAGGTGGTTTCCAGGCGTTCATCAGGGGCGCCAGGCCGCCGAAGGCGTGGTGTTCCAGGTGGGTGATCTTCCTGAAATCCAGGGGGGTGACGATCACCTGGGTCTGGATGTGTTTGCGCAGCCCGGGCAGGTACTTTTCGGCGCATATCAGCAGTTTTTGGGCGTAGTCTTCCTTACCAACTTCCCAATCTCCGGATTTCAACTTTTCGGGGCAGATGGTGTAAAGTGTTACGGCGTGGCGTCCGGCTGGAGCCATCTCTGGGCTGCGCAGGCTGGGCAGGTGAACCACGAACCCTGCTTTGCCCTCATGATAGATGCCATCGCGCGCCATCTTGACCTGTCCTTCGATATCGTATGAACCGTAAAAATAGGTGCTGCCGCAACGCAGCACATCTTCATACCTCTTGTCCAGGCCGAGGTGCAGCATGAAGACCGAGTCCATCAACGGCACGCCGGCCACATTTTGAGCGAAATCTTCGGGCAGGGCGGCGCGGTCAACCAGGTTTAGAAAGGTTTCTTTTACCCCACCACTGGCGACCACCCGGTCACAGACGAGGATGTTGCCGTTCTGGTCTTCCACACCGGTGACGTGACCGCTTTCCACGAAGATACGCGTGACGGTCGTATCGAGCTTCATTGTCCCTCCCGCGCGCTCGAAAGCTGTAACGTAAGCTTCCACCAGCGCGCGTGTGCCGCCCCGGATGGCGTACAACCCGATCATTTCGGCGTCACGGGCCAAATGAGAAGGCATACGCCGGTCGTAGGCTTTTTCGGCGTTGAGCGCGAACACTCCCAACCCCTGAAACTGACTGGGAGGGGTGAAAAAATCGGCGAGGATCGAGACGAAAACCGCTTTCAGCTTTTCATCCTGGAAGTACTTTGCCAGCAAGCGTTCGGCCGTCCAATCTTTCATCGGCAACAGCGGCAGAAGGGCGGCAAAAAATGCCAGTTTCGCCAACGACCCTCCGGTTTCCATGCGCCGTGCAAGGGTTAACAGGCGCGTGAAGCGCACAGTGTCCTTCCAGTAGCGCTCCAGCCCCCCCGATTCTGCCGGGAAAAGCTGTTTGAGCAGATCGATGCGCCACTTGACGCCCTCATAAACTACGGGCGGCCGCAGCTCGAAATCAGGAAAAATATAGTCGCGCTGCTCGGGGAAGAATTCCAGATCCTTCAGGATACCCAGTTTTTCGAGCACAGACCCCACGGGTTCGTCCTTGCCGGCGGCTTCAATGTTTAACTGGCCGAAATCCCAGCGGTAACCGTCTCGTTCAAAACCGCGAGTCACCCCACCGGGTTGGCTGGCTTGCTCAAGGATCAATACTTCTTTACCTTCAAGCGCCAGGGTGAGACCGGCAGTCAGCCCCGCCAAACCTGAACCAATAATGATGGTTTTCATGACCGCTCCTTATTCTTTTGGCAACGCGCTGATCTTGGCGAGCACTTCTTCATAGCGTTTCTTGCTCAACGGGTAGAAAGCCAGCGCGAGGTTGCCGAACAAGATGATGATACCCGGCAACACGCCGATCAAGAGCCGGATGCCGGTGAGCGAACGGGTGGTTTGTTCCACATCCGGGATGTAACCGAAGAGCTCCAGGCCCTGGCCGACCAAAAAACCGGCCAGCGCGCCACCCAGGGCGATAACGAAGGTCCACACGCTGTAATACACACCTTCCTGGCGTTTTCCGGTCTCGGCGTAGCCATATTCAATGGTGTCGGGCACGATCGCCCAGGGGGCCACGTAGTGCGAGGCGAACCCGATCCCGGCGAGCGCCATCAAGATCAAGGCAGGAACGCTGCCGAGTTTGTCCGCGGCGAAGGCGAAGACCAGCACGGCAGCCAGGGTCAGGGTCATGCCGCCGATGTAGGCTTGTTTTTTACCCACCTTTTTGCACAACCATACCCACAAGGGGATGGTGAGCATGGTCATTACCAGCAAGGTGATCATCGCCAGGGTGACCGCGCTCTCGTTTCCGATCAAGTACTTGTAGTAATAGATCAACATGCTTTGCATGATGGCCACCGCCGTGGAGTTGGCAAACCAGGTCGCTAAAATGAGCAGGTATGGCCGGTTGCTAAAAACATCCTTGAGGGATGCAAAAACGTTGCCCTCCTGTGGCTTGGCTCGCGGTTTGGGCTCTTTGACGCTGAAAAAAGTAACCAGCAACGATATGGAAGCCAGGAAACCGAATATCGCCGACATGCCCACGAAGCCGGCGCTGCGTCCAGAAAAGAGCGCCATCAAAGGCATTGCGGCGCCAGCGCCGAGCAGGGTGCCAATGACAGCGAAAAGTTGCTTGTAACCCGAAATATTGGTGCGCTCGTTGTAATCCGCGCTCATCTCAGGCAGCAGGGCGTTATAGGGGATATTGGTGAATGAATAAACCGTGCAAAAGAAGACGTAGGTCAACATCGCCCAAACGAACTTACCGCCCTGGCTGGCGATCTCAGGGTTGCGGAACATCAATACGAAAGCCGCGCCAAAGGGGATGGCGAAAAAGAGCAGGTAAGGGCGGCGGCGCCCCCAGCGCGAGCGGGTTCGGTCTGAAAAATAACCGATCAGGGGGTCAATGACCGCGTCCCAGATCTTGCCGACCAGCAACGCTGTTCCAGCGATGCCTGCGCTTAATCGTACTTCGTCGGTGAGGAAGTTCATCAACCAAAAAGAGGTCAGGGTGAAGAAGATGCTGCTGCTGAATTCGCCGGCGCCAAAGCCGAGCTTGGATTTCCATGAGAGCTTGTTGTTCATGACTGACTCCAATCTTTAGGGTAGGATGAAAAATACACAACTCAAGGCGATCAGTAGCTGACCGCCGGCGTAACAGATTGGCCCGACGGTGAACTTGCCGGGTTTATAAAAACGCTGCATCCCGTATTCCACATCACCAATGAATAGCATCAGGCTGCCAGCCGTCACCAGCACAGCGACCTGGGTTGGGAAGATTCCGCCAGATAGGGTGGAAATTGCTCGCGTGACCATGAAAGGCATCACCAATCCGTAAACCATCACGGGCAGCTTGTATTTACCCAGTTTTGGCCAATAAAGCGTCATCAGTAAAATGTAGAGGACCAAAAAGATACCCCCGACAAGGAGGTCGCCTTGGTGAAATCCATTGTTGAACATGGTGTAAACGACCGCGTATTCCAGGTAGGCGACGACAAAAAACGCCATGCCCAGGAAGAAGATCTTGTCGTTGTTCATGTCGATATTGAAGATGTCCGCGGCAAAGCACAGACCCAGCCCGACCAGGATCCAAATTGTGTAAGGCGCATGGGTGGCGGGTTCAAGCAGGCTCAACCCGGCGATGACCATGGAAAGGAGCGTGGTGAGGGGTTGGATTATGGCGGTTCGTTTGAGATCCTGGCGGTTGCGTGCCAAAAGGTATAGCACGATCAATACCAAACTGATTGGCAGTGGAAGGAAAGCGAGATTCATCGATTAACCCCGGTCGTGAATAGGATTTAAGTCTGCTTAAGTATAGTATTGCGATTCAAATCGCGTGACGTTTTTTTTGACGTTTTTTTGAGGTGCCCGAGCCAGAGCGTTTGGATGGGAGTTGATCTGCGGGATTAATTTTCGCTGAAGAGTTTGTAATTATCGCGCCCGGAGGACTTCACCGCATACATCGCAAGATCGGATTTGTTGAGCAGGTCAAGCGGATCGGTGCCGTCTTGCGGGTAGAGCGCACCCCCGATGCTGCCGCTCATGCGCATCTCTGCCACATCGTCCACCCGGACGGGTTTGCGAAGTTCGGTCAGGATCTTGCGGACCACCACAAGCAGGGCGGTTTTGTCTTTAACCTCGCGCACCAGCACAGAAAACTCGTCGCCGCCCACGCGGCTGACCGTATCGATCTCGCGCAGGCAGTGCGCCACCCGATGCCCCATTTCGATCAAAACTTTGTCGCCAAGCGCGTGTCCATAGGTATCATTGACTTCCTTGAACCTGTCCAGATCCAAAGAGAGGAGGGCGAAATTTTGGTGGTGGCGTTTGGCTTCAGAAATGGCGAAGTCGATCCGTTCGAGCAACAACCTTCTATTGGCAAGCCCGGTTAGCGGATCGTGGGTGGCCAGTTCCTGTAATTGTTTACGTAAAAAATGATACTCCGTGATGTCGCGGAAGATACCCATCTTCCCGATCGGGGCGCCTGACTGGGTCTTAAGCACTGTGGTCGAAAGGTCCACATAGCGGGTGCGCTCGGAGGCAATTTCGAGGTCCGAGTTGGAAAGTCCTTTGTTAAGGTGTTCTGCAACGCTGGGGCCGGCTTTTTCCACGTTGTCACCGATCTTGAGCCCTCTTTCTACGAACAACTTCCTGGCGGCGGGGTTGATGTCTACGATGCGTTGTCGTTCGTCGACCACCATCATCCCCACTTGCATGGTGTCGATGATCAGGTTTCGCCCAATCGGCACGATATCGAGCATTCTGAAGAACACCACGCTGATCACAACCCCTACTCCGGCAATTGTGTATGCCAGCGGCAAATGATCCAGCCCGGGCAAAAAGCTCGGAGCGAACGAATAGATCAATCCTGAGAAGAAGGGGAAGACGCTAAAGATGAGCAGGGTAAGGGCTTGCGAGTGGTAGATGCCCTTGTAATCACGCAAGATGGACGCCATCAGAAAGATGCAGGCGACCCCGCAAAGATAGTTGTAAGCCAGGGCAACCCAAAAGATCACACCATGATGATATTGCCAGGCGTTGGTTTCGCTCGAAAGAAGAGTGAAGCCGGTCCAGTATAAGTGGTGCAGGTCGTTGGTCAACACGCTCAGAATTGTCAATACGGGCAGCGCGAAGAGCAGCGCTTTCCAACGCTTGGAGATGTGGAATTTTGCCAGCGGGTAATGCAGGAAGAAAATCAGTAGCACTGGAGAGACTGTGTTTGCGCCAAGGTAGGCTAGTTTAGCCCAAAATTGTTCAGTTTCGAAATTGACCGCCGAATTGCTGAAGATGAGACAGAAATTCCAGAAGAGAATAGCCACCACCTCAATGATCAACCAGGCCTTGCCAGAGAAACGGGATTTATACAATACAAGACCCAGGGCAAAGAGGTCGATAACGCAGGCGATAATGAAGATAAATGTGTACGGCTGAATTGTGTAATCCATCTCACCCACCCAGGTCTTTGATTGACGCAATTAAACCATTATACAGCAGACTCGATTCTTACCACTCAATAAAACGGTTGGTAGAGCTGACTGAGTGATCAAAAAACCGGGAATGAGGATCCTCATTCCCGGTATATCGATCTTTGAGCTTGCTTTAGCGCACGAGGGTGCCCACTTTTTCGCCCATCAGCGCCTTTTTCAAAGCGTCGATGTCCCACAGGTTGAGCACATGGATGGGCAGCTTATGCTCCATGCACATGGTGATCGAGGTGGGGTCCATCACTTCCAGGCGGCGGTTGATGGTTTCGATGTAGGTGAGTTCATCAAACTTAACCGCTTTTGGGTTTTTCTTGGGGTCGCTGTCGTAGACCCCGTCCACTTTGGTGGCCTTGATCAACACGTCAGCTTCGATTTCCATGGCGCGTAACGCCGCGGCAGTGTCGGTTGAAAAATAAGGGTTGCCGGTTCCGCCGCCAAAAATGACCACGCGCCCTTTTTCGAGGTGCCTGATCGCGCGCCGCCGGATGTATGGTTCCGCGACCGTCTTCATTTCGATCGAGGTCATCACCCGGGTGACCACGTTTTGGTGCTCAAGTGCGTCCATTAGCGCGAGCGCGTTCATTACCGTGCCGAGCATGCCCATGTAATCGGCGGTGGCCTGGTCCATGCCCATTTCGAGACCGACCTTGCCGCGCCACAGGTTGCCGGCGCCGATCACGATGGCCACATCCACGCCCAGTTCGCGTACATCCTTGATGCGGCCTGCGATCTGTAGCGCCTGGGTGGCGTCAATGCCGCTGCCGCTGGTTCCGGCGAGAGATTCGCCGCCCAGTTTGAGCAAGATGCGATGATACTTGAGTTCCTGCATGCGTCCTCCTCGGGTTAAGAAAAGACCAACCCTGGGGTTGGTCTTTGATTGATTACTCTTCCGAAACTTCGGCGGTGGTTTCGCCAAGTGCCCAGCGGGCGAAGCGGCGGACGATGATGCTTTCACCCAACGCCGCGATCTTTTGATTGATCAATTCTTGAACGGTGATGGACTCATCGCGGATGTAAGGCTGATTCATCAGCACGAATTCATCTTTAAATTTCTTGATCGAGCCTTCGATGATGCGCGGTAGAACTGAATCGGGTTTGCCATCTTCTTTGGCTTTGGCGGTGGCAATCTTGGTTTCGCGTTCGATCACTTCGGCGGGGATATCAGCCTCAAACACGTATTGCGGTGAGGTCGCGGCGATCTGCAAAGCGATCTCGTGCGCCAGGGTGCGGAAAACTTCTGAGCGGCCGACAAAATCAGATTCGGCGTTCAGTTCAACCATCACACCCACGCGTCCATTACCGTGAGAGTACATCTCAACCACACCTTCAGAAGCCTGGCGGGCGGCCCGTTTGGTGGCGGTGGCCAGACCTTTTTCGCGCAAGAAATCCATGGCGGCTTCCATGTCACCATTGGACTGCTCAAGCGCCTTGCGGCAGTCGAGGATGCCAGAGCCGGTGGTTTCTCGCAATGTTTTGATCATTTCAGTTGTAATCGCCATGTCTCTACAAATCCTTTTCTCTTCAATCTTCACCGGGTTCATCCCGGACGGTTTCACTGGATAATCGCCAGTTGTTGCCAGCTTTATATCAGATTCTTATTCTTCAACCACAGGGGCGGCTGCTTCGGCTTCATCAGCCTTGGGAGCCATCTTGGCCAGGGTGGATTCACCCAGCAAGGCATTGTCATCCATTTCGCTTTCTTCGTCCATGCGTGGGCGGGCAGCGGAGGCTGGGCGGGCGGAACCACCGTCAGCGGAGGCAACGGGTTCCTGGTCTTCTTCTTTGAACATCATTTTGCCTTCAAGAACGGCATCGGCCATTTTTCCGACCAGCAGTTTGATGGCGCGGATGGCGTCGTCATTGGAGGGGATCAAGTAATCAACAACCCGGGGGTCGCAGTTGGTGTCGACCAAAGCCACCACGGGGATGCCTTTGAGGTTGGCTTCATGCACGGCGGTGTGCTCGCGCACGGTGTCGATCACGAAGATCAGATCAGGCAGCCGCTTCTGGGTGCGAACACCAGATAACCGGGTCTGCAATTTTTTGATGTCGCGGCCGATTAAAAGACCTTCTTTTTTGGTGAGGCGGTTGATCTCGCCGGATTCGGTCATCTTCTCGAGGCGGTCCAGTTCCTGGATACGGATCATCATGGTAGACCAGTTGGTGATCATGCCGCCCAACCAACGCTCGGTCACGTAGGGCATGCCGCAGCGGATGGCTTCTTCAGCGATAGTTTCTTGCGCCTGGCGCTTGGTGCCAACGAACAGGATGATGCCGCCTTTGGCCACGGTGTCGCGGACAAGATTGTAGGCGGTGTTGAGCAGTTTGACGGTTTGTTGGAGGTCGATGATATGGATGCCGTTGCGCTCGGTGAAAATGTAGGGGCGCATCAAGGGGTTCCATTTGTTGGTGCGGTGGCCGAAATGCACGCCACTTTCGAGCAGGGCTTTCATTGAGATAACTGAACTCATGGTGTTGCTCCTTTGCGTTTTGCTTCCGCTCCCTTTAGCCTCGTCATCACTGTTTGTAACAGCACGCAAACGAGATCGGGGAGCGTGTAAGATAGTCTATGGATTTCACCGTTTCAGGTCATACCCACAGCCGATGAATTATATCACAGGAGTTGATAATTAGTAGGGGAAGGTCTAATCGTCTCGACTTAACTCTCACGCCGACATAAAAAGAAAAATATGAAACAAGCAATCGTAGGGGAGGGTTCAGAACCCTCCCCTACATTATTTATCGGGATGATAAAATCATATTTGTAATCATACATAATTCTGCAACGAATGAGGAAAACCATGCATATTCTGGTTACCAACGATGACGGTGTCACCGCGCCTGGGCTGCTTGCCCTGGCTCAAGAGATGCGCAAATTGGGTGAGGTGACCATTTTGGCACCCGACCATAACTGGTCCGCTTCGGGGCACGTCAAGACCCTCAACCGCCCGCTGCGCGCCAAGCCGGTGCTGCTGGCGGATGGTTCCGCGGCGCTGGCAAGTGACGGCGCGCCCTCAGACTGTGTAGCCCTGGCATTGATGGGTGTGGTCGAAAAACCGATCGACCTGGTGGTGTCGGGGATCAACCCCAATGCCAACATCGGTCATGACGTCACCTATTCAGGCACGGTCACCGCCGCCATGGAAGCCGCCATTGCCGGGGTGCAGGCCATCGCGGTCTCACTTGACGCGCCTGAATATCACACCGGCCCGCTGGAGTATGCCACAGCCGCGGTGGTGGCGCGCAAAGTTGCCGAGACCCTGTTGACTAACACGCTCGCGCATAACATCCTGCTCAACGTCAATGTGCCTTACCTTAAAGAGGAAGAATTGAAAGGTTACCGCGTTACCCGTCAGGGCTTGCGCATCTACCGGGATGTGCTGGTGCGCCGCCTTGACCCGCGCGGCAAACCCTATTATTGGATCGGTGGCGAAGCCCCCACCGGCGTGGCCGAAAACGGCACCGATTTTGGCGACCTGGCGGCCGGATTTGTCTCCATTACCCCCATCCAGTTGGACCTGACAGCCTACCAGGTCTTGGACTCCGTGGCGAAGTGGCGCTGGCCGGGCGCGTGAATCCTCTCCGGGAGGTTCGGCAGGAATCTGTCTGACAAAGGGCTGTTGACTTTAAGGGTTGAATGGTCTAAATTATTAAGTACATGATTCAAGAATGCGAGCCATTCAAAAAAGGTACAAGGAGACAGGAATGCAGCTGACCACCAAAGACTGGATGAAGGATCTCGTCATCTTTATCGACCCGGATGCCACCGTGCGCGAAGGGTTGTCCCTGATGCGCCATCGCTATACCAACAGCGTGATCGTCAACAAGTCAGACTCCAACCCTGATTACGGTATCGTCACCTCAATCGATATCTGTGACAAGATCGTCGCCCAGGGAAACAACCCCTCTGAGACAAAAATGCGCGACATTATGGTTTCTCCGGTGATTACGGTCCCCTCCACCATGGACGTGACAGAGTGCGCCGCCAAGATGAAACAATTGCACGTCCATCATCTGCCCGTCGCGGATGAAAAGGGCAGCATCATCGGCATGATCTCGGCTACCGACTTTCTGGTGGTTGCCGAAGCCATGGGCACTAATTTTAAGGAACGCAGCCTTAAGTAAAAACTCTTGACATCCCCAGGAATCTCTCGGCGCATCGGGTATAATATTCCAACGATGCGCCGAAAATTTTTAATTATTTTTCTCACTCTAGCGGTTGTAACCCTTCCGCTCGTTTCCACCCTGACGCCGGTTCAGGCTCAAAGTTCTCTCAGTGGTTACGACCTGATCGCTTTGATCAATGACTGGCGGGTCAACCAGTATGGTTACCCGGCCCTGGTGGAAAATGCCATCCTGATGCAATGCGCCCAATGGACCGCGGAAACTATGGCTTCAATGAACGCGGATGGCCACCTGACTTTTTATGGATATCAAGGAGCATCGCCACGTTGCTCAAGTATGGGTTTTGGGGGCGGGAAGACAGTTTTTGTAACCGAGAATTGGGCGGGCGGCCCAAACCTGGATTATTCCACGTTGTATGGTTATTGGGATGACCCAGACCACCGTCTTCCGGCTTCAGACGCGAGATACCTGTATTACGGGGTGGGTGTTGCCAAAGGATCGAATGGATATTACTATTATGTGCTTCACGCTGGAGCGATTTCCGGCGAAAAAGTAGCCTCTTCTTCGGGTGGCACGGGTGTTACCAGTGTGCCTGCTGGCACCCAGGTGGTGAACAATTTTGTTGTTACAGTACAGACGTCCACGCCAGACGCGGATGGAACCATTTACCACATCGTAAAAAGTGGTGAGACTTTATACACCATAGCGGTCAATTATGGCATCAGTGTTGAAACCATCATGATGCTCAACAACATGACAACCGATGAGATTTATCCTGGTAACAAATTAAAGATCAGACTGCTGCCTACGGCAACCATCACGCCCACACGCACGCCCACCATCCAGGCACCCACGCGCACGGCCACCGCCACTTCGCTGCCGGCCACACCCCGCCCTACCCGCACGATCACTCCCACGCCGCAACCCTCGCTATCCAACCTGCTGCCAAAAATTGACCGCCAATGGCTGGGTTTGGGTCTCTTGGTGCTTAGCGCTGTCGGCTTTTTTGTTGTTTTTTACTTTTCCTTTCTAAAACCAATGCGTAAAAAATAAGGACCCTAAGGGCTCCTTATTTTTTAGATCATAAAATCTTCGCCATGCCACACCCCGTCGGTGGGCAGGTGCACTTTGTGCGGCTCCTCCTGGTTGTGGATTTCAGTCAGATGTTTTTTGGTTCCCTGGCTGACCTGCAAACGCGCCTCCACGATCTCAAGCCGCGCGAGCAATGAAGCCACGGAATCGCCTAATGTGTCTGGCAGGCGTCCGTGCTCCAGGTCGGGGCCGGCCGCGGTCGGCAGGCTGCGGCTCACCACCTGTCCTGGGATGCCCACCACCACCGAGTTATTCGGCACGGATTTGACCACAACCGCGTTGGCTCCCACCCGGCTGTGCGCCCCGATGGTGATGTTGCCAAGGATCTTGGCACCCGCGCCGATGACCACATCATCCTCGAGGGTCGGGTGGCGCTTGCCTTTTTGCATGCTCGTGCCTCCCAGGGTGACCCCGTGGTAAAGCGTGACCCGGTCGCCAATCACGGCGGTTTCACCGATCACCACCCCCATGCCGTGATCGATAAAGAAACTGTGGCCGATATTCGCGCCGGGGTGGATCTCGATGCCGGTAAAAAAGCGGGTGATGTGCGACATCCATCGTGCAAAGACCTTCAGTCCGATCCCCCACAACCAGTGTTCGCTGCGGTGCGCCCAGACAGCGTGCAAGCCCGGGTATGCCAGCAGCAATTCAAGCGTCGAGCGCGCCGCCGGGTCACGATCATAGACCGATTGAATGTCCTCTCGAATCGACCGAAAAAGTAAAAATGGCATGGTTCCCTCCATGAAATCCCTCAATCCGCCAGGTTGGCAAAGAGCGGCGTGCTGAGATACCGCTCTCCAAAAGAGGGGATGATGGTCACGATCAGTTTACCCCTGTTCTCTTCACGGGCCGCCACCTGCAAGGTTGCCCACACCGCCGCCCCGGAAGAAATGCCCACCAATAGCCCTTCTTCGGATGCCATCCGCCGGGCGGTCTGCAACGCGTCATCGTTGGTCACGCGAATGATCTCGTCATAGATTTTGGTATTTAGAATGTCCGGCACAAAACCCGGGCCGATGCCCTGGATGGCGTGCGGACCTTTGGCGCCGCCCGAAAGCACCGGGGAGGCGTCTGGTTCCACAGCAATTATGGTGACACTCGGCTTGCGAGCCTTCAGCACCTCGCCCACACCGGTGATCGTTCCGCCGGTGCCAACGCCAGCCACCACCATATCCACTTTGCCGTCGGTGTCGCGCCAGATCTCTTCGGCGGTAGTCTTGCGGTGGATCTCAGGGTTGGCGGCGTTCTTGAACTGCTGTGGCATGTAATAACGCTTGTCAGTGGCGGCCAGTTCTTCCGCCTTGCGAATGGCACCGGGCATGCCTTCAGCGCCGGGGGTGAGCACCAGCTCCGCGCCGTAAGCGCGAAGCAGCATGCGCCGTTCACGGCTCATCGTGTCTGGCATCACCAGTACCAATTTGTATCCACGCGCGGCGGCCACAAAAGCCAGGGCGATGCCCGTGTTTCCGCTGGTGGGCTCCACCAGGATGGTGTCTTTTTTGATCAGCCCGGCTTTTTCACCGGCATTGACCATTGAGACCCCAATGCGGTCTTTGACGCTGTGCGAGGGGTTGAAGTATTCCAGTTTGACCACCACATTGGCCAGGCTGCCTTGATTGAGTCGGTTGAGTTTCACCAGCGGGGTGTTGCCAATTAATTCGGTGACATCATTTGCGATTTTCATTTCGAATCCTTCTTTTTAATACAAACACGGTCAACTTAAATCAAAAGCGGTGGAGAACGCTGCACAATAGTGTGCGAGGACGTCTACCGCCGCCTGAAAGTTGACCGTGAGGGGTTTAAGCTCTGGCGGTGGTTAGATCGCTCCCCGCCGTTGACACAAGCAATTTTGATTCATTTTGACTCCAAATAAGACTTAATTTGTCTTATTGTATTCGATTCGACGTGTTTGTCAATAGGCAATCATGACAATCATGATTTTCATGATTGTGCAACCTAAAACCTCAATTTGCGTATATTGTCTAAATCAATTTGTTCTTGCATTTAACCCGGAGGTTATCATGAATCGTTCGCAGCGTTCCAGTCTGGCAATCGGCATCATCCTCGTTTTGGTGGGGCTGTATTTTATTGCCGCCAACACCATCCCCCAATTTGAACAGTGGCTCAATATCACCTATTCCTGGCCGACCATCATTTTAGCGGTCGCTGCCGGATTGCTGGTCTTGGGTTTGATCGTCGGCGCGCCAGACATGGCCGTGCCAGCAGCGATCGTCGGCGGTATCGGCGCCATTTTGTATTATCAAAACATGAGCGGCAACTGGGGCAGTTGGTCTTACTTATGGACGCTAATCCCCGGTTTTTCAGGAATCGGCATGATCCTGGCTCACCTTTTAGGTGCCCGCGACCGCTATTCGCTGTCTTCCTCGCTTGACACCATCGGCACCAGCCTGGTGCTCTTTGTGGTCTTTGGTGCATTTTTCGGCGCGTTCAAAATGTTTGGTGATTACTGGCCGCTCCTCCTTGTAGCTGCCGGTGTGTTGATCGGGATGCGCACCCTGCTGCGACCTCGCGCCAAGTAATTCTTTTTTTGGAGAGAAGTGATGAGAAAATCGGCATTGTTCTTTGGTACTTTGATCGTTTTGCTCGGTGTCATCCTGTTGGGAATCAACTTGGGGTTCGTGACCCATTCTGTATGGCGCTATTTCTGGCCGCTGGTATTGGTCTTGCTTGGCGTCTGGTTCATCCTTGGGCCTTACTTATGGAAAGGCAACATGGAGACTGTTGAACGCTCCATCCCTCTTGTCAACGATACCAGCGCGGAGATCCGTTTCGATTACGGAGCTGGTCAGCTCGTGGTTGGCCCCTCAGCCAGCACCACTGACTTGCTGCGCGGCACTTTTGTCGGCGGGTTACATGAAGACATCTACCGTTCTGGCGGCAAAGTCACCGCGAAACTGAATCCACCTACTGAAATGATCTTCCCAGGCAATTGGATCTACGGCCGCCAAACCATCAACTGGAAGGTTGAACTCAATCGCGATCTTCCTTTGCAACTGCGCTTTCATACCGGCGCGTGCGAAGCTAAACTCGATCTGGCCGATCTGAAGGTCACCGACCTGGTCATTGAAACCGGTGCCAGTTCCACCGAAGTTCACTTGCCGAAGAACGCCGGTTTTACTCGCGTGAAAGTCACTTCTGGCGCCGCGGAAGTCAAACTGTTCGTGCCACAAGGCGTGTCTGCTTCGATTCGCGATTCCAGTGGTTTGTCAGGAATCAGCGTAGACACGACTCGTTTCGTTCAAAATGGCCGCACCTACCAATCTGCAGATTACGGTACCGCTGCCAACAAAGTGGAAATCTCTTACGAAGGCGGTGTTGGTTCCGTCGAAATCAAATAATTGGAGTCAAACATGAAAAACAATACAAAACAGATTGTCATTGGTGGGCTGCTCGTTTTGGCTGGAATCATTTTTCTCATCCAGCAGATCTTTCACCTATCGTTGGGTGGGTTGTTCGTCTCTCTCTTCTTCGCGGCTGGCGGCGCGGCTTTCCTCTACGTCGTCTTGCGCAAGCATGAGAACTGGTGGGCATTCATCCCCGGTTTCACCCTGCTCGGCTTGGCTGTTTTGATCGCGTCCGCTGAACTTTTGCCGAGCGTTGCCAATCAATTTGGCGGCTCGATCTTTTTAGGAGCCGTGGCGCTCGGTTTTGTCGCCATCCTGATCGTGAAACCTTCTCATTGGTGGGCGGTCATCCCCGCCGGCGCGTTGGCAACCCTGGCCCTTATCGCCGGGATTCCTGGTGGAAATGGCATGATCCAGGGCGGGTTGTTCTTTGCCGGAATCGGTGCCACTTTCGCGGCTGTTGGGCTCATGCCTGTAGGTCGCAATGAAAAATGGCCGTGGATCCCCGCGGGAATCTGCTTCGTCATCGGCACCCTGATCATGCTTGGCTCTGGAGCTTTTGTTGACTCCGTCATGGGCTGGATTTGGGCGGTGGGCTTCTTGCTGGTGGGTGGTTACCTGGTAGTTCGTTCTTTTATCAAGAAAGAGTAGAGGTAAATCATGGCTGCAAAACTTTATCGAAGTCAAACTGAAAAAATGCTGGGGGGTGTGTGCGTCGGGTTATCCAAATACCTTAACGTGGATGTCACCATCATCCGGCTCTTTTTTGTGGTGCTCACCCTGTTGGGCGGGTTTGGTCCTGTGTTGTACTTCATCCTCTGGATCGTGGTTCCATTGGAAGGGCATGTTTACACTGATACCAACCCTGAAAAATTTGAAGGGGAAGACATCAAGGAACGCGCCGGAATGGTTCGCGACGATTTCATCACCGCGGTCAAACAACCCAACCAGAACACGGCCCGGTTCATCGGCATCGCCCTGGTATTGGCGGGTGGATTCTTCCTTTTGCGTCAGTTGCACATTCCCTGGCTTGAATGGCTGGATGGTGGCGTTTTGTGGGCCGGGTTGATTCTCGTGGCGGGCATCGCCCTCTTGATCAAGGCCACTCGAAAGGAATAACCATGAACGAATCTCGTAAACCGGGAAGCTTGTTTTTCCCTTTGTTATTGGTTGCGGTGGGTGTGTTGATCTTCTTGATCAACATAGGCACCGTGCCAGGAACCACCTGGCAAAACCTGACGCAATACTGGCCGGTAATATTGATCATCGGCGGACTCGATGGCCTCTATAAACGTGACGGCTGGATCGGCCCCCTGGTCTTGATCGGTTTTGGAACCGTGCTGCTGCTTGGCAACCTGCACTATATCACCTACAGCGGGTTTGAACTGCTCGCCAAACTTTGGCCGATCTTGCTGGTGGCCATTGGCCTGGATGTGCTCCTCGGGCACCGCGGTTCGGTCTGGAACAATTTGATTCGCGTTGCCCTGGGAGTGATGCTCGTCATTGGCATCCTTTGGGTGGCCAAACTTTCCCCTTCCTTCAATATGGGCACGAAATCCGTGCCGTTCGAACAGGCTCTGGATGGCGCGACGCGCTCCGATCTTTCATTCGCAGTGGCAGTGGGTGAAGTCAACCTCTCTGGAGGGGCTGAAGCCGACCTGTTGGCAAGTGGAACCGCTTCACTGCCGAGGGAGATGGAGCTGGACCCGAATTATTCCGCGCCCAAAAATGGCGCAAGTTTCCTTAGTCTCGAGGGCAACAGCCTGGTCATTTTTCCCGTTCACGTCGCGGCTGTCCCCTGGGATTTTGACTTCAATTCTTCGATCCCGATGGAATTGACCGCTGAGCTGGGTGTGGGCGAGTTGCGCGTTGATTTAACCGATACGCAAGTTGAGAATCTTAAAGCGCGCCTGGGTGTTGGCCAAGCCACGATCACGCTGCCTGAAGGCATTGACGTGGACGCCAGTGTCGAAGGCGCGGTGGGAGAGTTGGTAATTCGCGTGCCGAAAGGGAGTGATGTGACCATCCGCCTCGACAAAGCCATCGTGGGATCTTCTCTTCCCGATGGTTATACCCGGGTCGGGAACCGCGTTACCGGCCCACAAGCCGCGAGCGGCGCGCCAGAGATCAACCTCGAAGTGGGGTTGGCCATTGGCAGCATCGTCATCCAGGAAATCGACTGATCGTAGAGTTTACTGTCGTGTTGAACTGCATCTCATAGAAGTGGGGTGCAGTTCTTTTTATAAACCCATTAAAAAAATTGGAATGGAAATTTCAGCAGTTAAGGTTAAATGAATTAATTGGGCGAGTTTGTAACTTGCCCTTACAAAAAATTAATTGAACTGATTTTGATTTCGTACCTTTAGTGTTTTCGTGGTTAATCGGTTTTCCAATTCAATGTAGAACCAAAAGACGGAACTTTTTTGATTATTATTCGTCTAATCTTTACAAAAGAAAAGGAGTTTTATCATGAAACGAACCATTACCTTAATTGTTGTCAGTCTGATGTTTTTATTGTCGGTGGCGGCTTGCGCCACCCCAACCACCGCGACGATCAACCAGTTACCCCCGATGCGCTCTCTAAGTTCCTCTGGCACCGGTGAGGTTTACCTGACCCCGGATGTCGCCTACGTCTATGTGGGCGTCAGGGTTGAAGCGGATGATGTGGCTACTGCGCTGACTAACAACAACGTTCAAGCCAACGCGGTGTCGCAGGCTGTCCAGGATCTCGGTGTGGACGTCAAGGACATTCAGACCACCAGTTTTAACGTCTACCCGAACCAGGAATACGGCATGGACGGCACAATAACCCGTAAATTCTATGTAGTTGAGAACACCGTCTTCATTACCGTGCGCGAATTGGGTACCCTGGGTGGACTTCTCGACGCCGTGGTAAGCTCTGGCGCCAACAGCATCAACGGCATCACCTTTGACGTGGAAAATAAAGAAGCCGCCGCTGCTGAAGCTCGCGACATCGCCATTGAAAAAGCCAAATTGGAAGCTGAATCCATCGCTGCCGCTGCCGGAGTTAAACTCGGTGAACTGCAAAACGTGAGTGTTTACGTGAATGGCACCACAACCCCGATGTATGATGCCAAGGGTGGTGGCGGAGCCTACGCCGCGTCAAGTGTGCCTGTGTCCGCTGGACAGTTGGTGATCAGTGCCTCGGCCAGCCTGATGTACGAAATCAAGTAAACGAACCTCGAAACTCGAACATAAAAGACCCCTAAGATCGAATCTTGGGGGTCTTCAATTTGTAGGATTATTTGGGTTAATACTGGATCGAGCTGATACCGGAAAGCTTTTTCAGGCTGTGGGTGGCGATGATCCTGCGGACGGTGCCGGTTAAGCCGCGCATCACCAGACTGTCTGTTTTGGCGCCGTTGTGGAAGTAGGACACGCCATCCAGTAGGTCACCGGAAGTGATGCCGGTCGCCGCGAAGAAAACATTGTCTGATGAGATCAGGTCGTCGATCATCAAAGGTTTATTAATGTCCAGCCCTATGCGTTTGGCTTGTTCGATCTCTTCATTGTGGCGGGGATGCAGTTTGCCCATGATGGTTCCGCCCAGGCAGCGCATAGCCGCGGCGGCCAAAACCCCTTCAGGGGTGCCGCCCACACCGAGAAGCAAGTCAATGTTGGTTTCGGGCATGGCGCTCATAATCGCGCCAGCCACGTCGCCGTCGGGGATCAGTTTGATACGCGCGCCTGCTTTGCGGATGTCGGAGATCAATTTCTCGTGGCGCGGACGGTCCAACACCACCACGGTAAGGTCTTCCACATTGGTGCCCTTGGCTTTGGCAACCTTTTTAAGGTTATCTGCCACGGGGGCTTCAATATCAACCACGTCTTTTGCTATGGGGCCAACGGCAATCTTGTCCATATAGAAGAACGGGCCAGGGTTAAACATGCTGCCCCGTGGGGCGAGCGCCACCACGGCGATCGAATTGGGCAACCCATGTGCCAGTGGGCGAGTGCCGTCGATGGGGTCAACGGCAATATCCATCAGTGGGGGAACGCCAGTTCCAAGTTTTTCGCCGTTGAAGAGCATGGGTGCTTTGTCTTTTTCGCCTTCGCCGATCACGATGATGCCGTCCATCTGCACGGTGTTGAGTACCAGGCGCATGGCGTCCACGGCGGCGGCGTCTGCCTGGATTTTGTCACCGCGGCCCATGTGGCGGCCAGCTGCCAGTGCTGCAGCTTCCGTAACACGAACGAGGTCAAGCGCCAGGTTTCGAGTTGGAATGGAGTAGGTCATGAGTTTCCTTTTTTGAGGGATGGACTAACGGATCCAAAGGATCAGGTAATAACCCAGGATAGCGGCCCACAAGGAAGAATCAATGCGGTCAAAGATGCCACCATGCCCCGGGAGGATATTGCTCGAGTCTTTGATACAAAACTGACGTTTGATCATGCTTTCGCCGAAATCCCCGAATGGAGCCAAGACGGAGATTACCAAACCCAGGATCAAACCGTGCAAGGGCATCATGGCGGGTGAGGCGATGTGCCAGAGCGCGCCAAGACCCCAGCCGCCCAAGGCGCCGATCACGATCCCACCGATGTAACCTTCCCAGGATTTTTTGGGACTGACCAGCGGTAACATTTTGTGTTTACCAAACAGCCTGCCAAAAACATAAGCACCAGAATCGGCCAGTGAGATCACCGGAAACGCCAATAGCGTCCACAGCAAGCCGTCTTCAAGCGCACGGATGGAGATGGCGAAACTGCCGAGCCAGCCGATGTAGATGGCGCCAAAAATCGTCAGGGTAAGACTGGATCCAGCCTTAAGATCGCCTTTTTGTTGCAAGAAAATGTGAACCAGCATCGCCACCAAAACCAGGGCGCCCAGCCAGAGATCGAAATGATGCAACCCCCACCACTGCCGCATCAAGGCCGCGGAAACACCAAAAACCAGTAACACTACAAGTGAAGGTTGATATCCCCCACGGGTGAACATGCGCCAATACTCCCATGCAGCCACGGCGATGACTCCGGCGACGAAGAGCGTAAAAGGCCAACCACCAAGAAACGCAAACAATACCGTGGCCGGCACCATTACGTCTATCACGAGTAGTCGTTGGCGCAATGAAATGTCCCGAATGGGTTTACTTGGAGTCAAGTTTACCGAAGCGTCTTTTGCGCTGTCCATAAGCCTCGATCGCCTTTTGGTATTCGTCCTTGTTGAAATCCGGCCACAGGATCGGTGTGGCGTACCATTCGGAATAGGCGGATTGCCAGATCAAGAAGTTGCTCAGACGCATTTCACCGGAAGTGCGGATAATCAGATCTGGGTCGGGGGAGGCGCTGGTAAACAGGTTTTGGCTGACCATCTCTTCACCGACCTGGTCGGCGGCCACCCCTGAAAGGATGATCTTTTGAATGGCTTGAACGATCTCGTCGCGTCCGCCGTAATTCCAGGCGACATTCAGAACGAGATTGTTATTCTTTTGTGTCAGGTTGACAGCTTTTTCCACCTTTTGCCGGATCTTGGTGGGCATGGCTTCAAGGCGTCCAAGGTGGCAGATGCGCACACCTTCTGCGTTCAATTCGTTCAATTCACGGTCGATCACCGATTCAAGGATGGTCATTAACCCTTTGACTTCGTCCTTGGGTCTTCCCCAATTTTCGGTGGAAAATGCGTAGATGGTCAGATACTTCACCCCAAAAGTCACACTCGATCGGATGATCTGGCGCAAATTCTCAGTTCCGGCCTTGTGGCCTTCCAGACGGGTCAGTCCACGGGATTCAGCCCAGCGTCCATTTCCATCCATAATGATGGCAACGTGTTCAGGGATCTTGGGCACAGTTTCAATCATCTTATCCAACGGAGGTTAGACCTCCATGATCTCTTTTTCTTTTTTGACACCGGTGAGGTCAATCTCAGCGACCATGCGGTCAGTCAGTTTTTGGATCTCTTCTTCCCCGGTTTTGAGATCATCTTCGGAGATCATTTTTTCTTTTTCAAATTCCTTGAGGTCCTTAATGATGTCACGTCGGATATTGCGGATGGCTATTCGAGATTCTTCAAGGCGCGCATGAACCAGTTTCACCAGGTCCCGGCGGCGGTCTTCGGTAAGTGGGGGCAGGTTGAGGCGGATGGCTTTGCCGTCATTGTTGGGGGTCAACCCCAATTCAGACGCAAGGATGGATTTTTCGATGGCTTTTAAGGTGCTTGGGTCGAAGGGTTTGATCATGATCGCCCTGGCTTCAGGGATGGAGATGGATGCGAGCTGCATTAGGGGTGTGGGCATGCCAAAATAGTCGATCGGGAGTTTTTCTACAAGTGCGGGGGTTGCGCGGCCGGTGCGGATGCCGGAGAGGTCTTCTTCGAGGGATGTGATCGCACCTTTCATGTGGTGCTCGGCCTCTTTAACGGTCTCTCTGATCATGAATTCCTCCAAATAGTTTTCATTTGCCGTGGTAATTGATGGTTTAAGGATACCTTAAAAGGCTAAAAAAATCCACACAGATTGCAGAAGAACCACTTGACAGGCAAGAACTTAAGTTCTATAATGTAAATAGAACAAAATAACTAAAGGATTGGCGCGTAACTTGCAATATCAGAGGTAGACTACTTATGGAGAATGACATGACCACTGGCATGCTTTGGTTTGACAACGACCCAAAAATGGACATCTACGCCAAGATCTTAAAAGCTTCGGAATATTATCAAAAGAAATATGGGCAGGCTCCGACCCTTTGTTTTGTCAATCCGAGCATGAAGATCGAGCCGCCTTCAAAGACCATTGGCTTGGACGTCCAGGTCAATCAAATGATCCTGCCCAACCACTTCTGGTTGGGCGTCAAACAGGCAGGTTTATCTGCCTGATCGAAGACCGATAATAAAAAAAGCGACCTAACTTAGGTCGCTTTACCTTTAAACCACTTCCTCACGCGTTTTTTCATCCAATGCCAGAACAACCGCAGGCGTCGAAATGGACGATCGGAGAACTTCCGGGCGTAGTGTTTAGCCGCCGACTCAAGACTCACTTTACGTCGGCGGTCTTCAGTCATGTACCAGCGATGTTCAATGATCCACAAATAGAGATCGGTTTCTGTGCGCTGCGGAAAATCCTTCATGATGTTATGTTCGCGGATCATTTTGATCACAGGGGAGTAAACCTTCTTAACCCAACTCGCGCAGGCTTCCTCTTCGGTGACCGGGCGGTGAAGGTTTTCGCCCATGAACCAGCGGTGAACGCTGATATGCTGCAATAGACGGTCGTACTGCCCGGGGATCGAGCAGCTGAAGTCCACTTGGGGTTCCATGACACCTAATTTTGAGCGGAGTAGAAAATCAGCGTATTCATGCGCCAGAATCAAGCTATTCACATCTGTTTTCTCGTCCAGTTTGCCGATGATATCGATCTTGATCACATAAGCATCCATGTAAGCTTGACCGCGTTCGAGTGCCACTGAAACCCGGTGGTTGCCGTCTTTGACGAAATAGACATTATCAACCTGGTAAACCTCGATGGGCGGCAGGATGACATCTTGGAAGTAAGCGCTATTGATACTTTCCCAGCGATTGCGTGTGTGGGTTTGCTTTGGCAAGAAGACACGATCAAAATCTTGATAGCGGTTTACTGAGCCGATGATCTGGGCGGTTTCGATCTGCTTGATGCCCTGGTAGTGCTGCCCGCGTACAGGAACATGCTGCATGACTTCATCGAAAGGCAGTAATTCGTTATTCGACTTGCGGATCCAACTAAAAATCGCCCGCCAGAAGCCCTTTCGGTACGCGCGCGAGAAATCATTTCTCGATTGATTTTTATATAAGGACGACAGGTCGACTGGTTCCTTTGAATACATGCTTTCCTCGATAAACTCTTTTAAGTCCATGATCTTTTCTTTGGGGTGGCGATATCGATCTCTTGATAACCATACACATTGGTCACTTTGGTTTCACCCACTCGAGTGTGGCGGATCGTATCTTGTCTGTAAATATGGATGTGCCCGTGCAAGTGATAAGCAGGTTGAAAAACCTTGATTAACCAGTTGAACGCTTTGATGCCGTGGTGCGGCAGATCCTCCATGTCATGGATGCCCCACGGTGGGGCGTGGGTGACGAGCACATCCAGGTACCGTCCCAGCCTGACTTTATTGATCAGCAATTGGGGGACTAACTTAAAAGCCATATACCAAAATTCGACTTGCGAATATTGATGCGGACCATGGTTGTAATTGATCGAACCTTCAAGCCCCGCGAGGAGAAGACCGGTATCATCTTCGTCCACACGCTCGTGCAGGTCGACCGCTCCCCAGGGGGCGGTGCGCGAAATCCCCCCGCTTGAAAACTCGACTTTGTTGGCATGGTTGCCGCGTACAAAATAGAGTGGAATGTTGAGCATACTGATGATGTATTCCAGGTAATAATAGGGCAGATCACCACACGAAATGACCAGGTCGATATTCTCGAATCGCTCGCGCACCATGGGGCTGTAGATAAAACCAATTTCAGTGTCACTCACCGCGAGGATTTTCATGGCTCGCCCTGGAACCCATTTGCATCGACCAGCGCGGTGACCACGGCCACCGCGGTAGTTGTGGTGTGAGAGATCGAAATCGACCAAGAGAACCAACCGGCCAACCGGGCGACTTCGAAAGCCTGCCCGTGCAGATGGAGTTGAGGTTTGCCCTGGTCATCCTTGAGGATTTCAAGGTCTTGCCAGCGCATGGTTCCTATGCCGCAGCCGAGCGCCTTGGAAGCGGCTTCCTTGGCGGCAAACTTGCCGGCCAGGCTTTGGGTCGCGCCGCTGCACTCACCAAGTTCTGTATCGCTGAAAACCCGCTTTAAGAACCGCTCCTTGATCTTTGGGTCAAGCTTCTCAAAACGGTTGATCTCAACAATGTCCACACCATTGACCACCCCGATCATTTTGCTTTCTTCCTGCCAGGCGGGGTCCCCGCGGATACGATGACCAATTTGTGTGGATCGATATATTTCTGGGCGGCGTCCAATATTTGACGCGGGGTAACCTCTTTCACCAGGGTCGGATAGCGCTGCAAATAATCCAGGCCCAGGTTAAATCTTTCGAGGTTCAAGATCGAGTTGGCAACCCCTGAATTAGATTCAAGTGACAACGGCAACCGGCCAATGTAATTAGCCTGGCTATCTTCCAACTCTGATTGCAGCACCGGTTCTGTTCGGAAGCGTTCCAACTCCTCAATGATCAAACCGATGGCTTTGTCGATGTTTGCCGGGTTCACTCCCGCTGAAACTTCCCAGGAACCACCATCGATCCAGGAATTTACACTGGTTGAGGCGTAATAAGCCAGCCCGGCCTTCTCTCGGACGGCGTCTCCGATGCGGCCCATCATGCCGAATTGTCCGAGAATGTTATTCCCCAGGGACGCGGCGAGGTATTCAGGTGCTAATCTCTTTGGTCCCAAAGTGCCCATTACGATGTCTGCCTGGCTCTTTCCAGCAATGGAAACATGTTCCCTCAGTTCACCTTGCGGGGCGGAGAGTTGTGGGAAGGATGGGGTTGTGGCGAGGGTAGGATTTACCCAATCTCCGAGCGCTCCCTCCACGAGGTCAGACACTTTTCCGACATCCACAGCACCAACCACCACCAACACCAGGTTGCGCGGGTTGAATTGTTGAGCGTGAAAATCGACCAGGTCCTGGCGCGTGATGGCGGCGATCGTCTCCGGGTAGCCATCTTCCGGTGATCCGTAAGGATGGTTGGGGAAAAGGAGTTTATCAAAAGTGAGAGACGCCATATCGGCGGTGTCTTGGGCGCGGATGCCGAGACCGGTGAGTAATTGCTTTTTTAACCTTTCAAAATATAGCTCTGGGAAGATGGGGAATCGAACGCAATCGGCCAGAGTATCGATGAGGAGTGGTAAATCTTCCGCGAGCGCTCGAGCGCCTACACTGGTGTTGTGCACGCTGGCTCCAAAGCCCAATGTGGCTCCTGCCGATTCGAGGCGTTCAAAAATGGTTTGGAAATCCGCGTTCTGGGTGCCGCGCATGAGGGCTATCGAACAAAAATGCGCAAGACCCAATTTGGTGGCAGGGTCGTTCAGGCTGCCCGCCCCTAATATGCCAGAAAGCACCACGCTGGAACTATTAAAATTAGAGCGTACGAGCAAGGTGATTCCGTTTTTCAGCACCTTGCGTTGAATATCCTGAGGGCCTGGAACCGAGTTTGTGTTCATGCTTTAACCTCCGGGCGGTAAATTCCAACGACCCGGCGAGCCGGAGAAAGGATTTCCCTGGCTTTTTGCATCAGCGTGTCTGGTGTTGTCATCTCAAGCCTTTTTACATAATTCAAAAACCAGTCGTATTGCGCGAACATTTCGGAATATCCCAACCAGAAAGCCTGGTTGGTGATGTTTTCGCTACCGTAGACGAACATGGCGCGGGCTTGTTTGACCGCCCGGTCGATCTCCATCTGACTCACTTTTTCTTCCAGCAGTCGAGAAACCTCGTCATCGACAACCCGCAACACTTGTTCAGGGGTTGAATCAGGTCTAACCGTGATCGTGATGCCATAAAGGTGTGGATCCATGGTGGCTTGAAGCGACCCGTTGACGCTGACCGCCACTTCTTTTTCCACCAGGGCTCGGTAAAGCCGGCTGGTCTTATTTGAGATGCCACCCCCACCGAACATATTTAAACTGGAAGGCCCGGTAAAAAGACTATCGAGGACGGAAATCACGAAGAAATCCTCCTCCCAGGCTGCCGGCGCGCGGTACACCAGTTCGAGATAGGTGGTCTCACCTGGACCGCTGACCTCCACGCGTTGCTCAGCTTGTGGAACAGGGTCCCGCAAATCAGGGAGCGCGTCTATCTTTGTGCCCGGAATCTGCTCGTATTTTTGTTCCAAAAGAGTAAGCATTTTTGAACTGTCAAAGTCGCCAGCCACGCAAACTACCGCGTTGGAGGGGTTGTAATACTTGCGATAGTGGTGATAAAGATCATCCCGTTGAATGGAACGCAAGTCTTCAAGACTACCCAACACTTCGTTGCGGTAAGGGTGCGACCCAAAAGCAGCCAACTGCATGGCTTCTTCGAGTTTGAAAAGCGGATCATTCTCATTGCCTTCGCGTTCAGAAATGATGACTGTTCTCTCGGATTCAACTTCTTCGGCATCGTAAACGCTGTTGACCATCCGGTCGGCCTCAAGGTTGATCGACAGGTCGATCTTGTCGGCGGGCATGGTCTCAAAAAAAGTGGTCCAGTCGAGGTGGGTGAAGGCGTTCCACATGCCCCCGTCTCTCGAAATAGCGCGGTCGAGCACCCCGGCCGGGAAGGTGGGCGTCCCCTTGAACTGCATGTGTTCCACCCAATGGGATAGACCCGTTTTACCAGGAGTTTCGTATCGGGAGCCTACCCGGTACCAGACCCAATGGCTGATGATCGGTGCGGTATGGATCTCTTTCAAGAAAATTTTGAGTCCGTTTTTTAGTGTTGACGTCCTGATTTGATCGGTCATTTAACCTCTAAAGCCCTGTATAATAGTTGCTTAACTATAGCATAAGCCATAACCGCAGGTCGCGCAAATCAATGGGCGGGGACATGGCACATCACTTCCGTAGGGATTAAAAATGAAATCCATCCATAACCTCCAGGTCGCAATCATCGGGGCAGGTCCAGCCGGACTTTTTGCCGCACAAAAGGTCGCCGAAGCCGGTTACGGTGTGGCCGTATTTAACCGGGATATTAAACCGGGGGGTTTGGTGGAATACGGGATTTTCCCGGATAAATTTAAACTTAGGCAGGGTTTTCGAAACCAGTTCAATCAGATCCTGGAATCTGAGAGCATCCAATATTATGGCAACGTGAGTATCGGCCGTTTCGGCAAAGTCTCAGTCGAAGACCTTTTTGGCTTTGGATTTTCTGCAGTATTGGTGGCTTGCGGCGCGCAAGGGACAAAGAGCATTGGTCTCGCGGGGGAAGACCTGGAAGGTGTCTATCACGCCAAAGATATCGTCTACCATTACAACCATCTTCCCCCTTTCAGTGAACGTGATTTTCCAATCGGACGCAGGGTCGCCATTATCGGCGGGGGCAACGTGATGGCTGACATTACCCACTACCTGATCCAATACCGCGAGGTGGATGCAATTACTGCGATCTTGCGGCGCGGTCCGGCAGAAGCCAAGTTTGATCAAAAAGAACTTTTGCCGATTATCGCTCATCTCGATTTGGATGAGTTTGAAGCGGAAATTAAAAGAGTCTCGCCTGCCATGGTGAAAGTATCTCAAGATCCTGAGTCGGCCAAAAACAAAATCCTGGCTGCGCTCGAAAAGGCCTGCCCCAAAGAAAATGCGTGCAAACTCACTTTCCGTTTCCTCCAATCCCCCAAGATTATTCTGGGAGATCAAGATGGGCGGGTGACTGCCATTGGGCTTGAACAAAATATTCTGGAAGCACATAATGAAACTGTTATCGCAAAAGGAACCGGTGAGATCACCCGGTTAGATGTAGACACGGTCATTTTCGCCATTGGGGATCGGGTACTGGATGATCTTGGTCTCCCAATGCAGAACGGTGCCATGTCACCGGCTCGCAATTCAAAATATCCAATCGACGGAGTCTCGTTTGAAGTTGGCGACCCAAACACGGGCGAACCGCTGCCTGGGTTGTACTTTGCCGGTTGGTCGAGAAATCCCAGCACAGGGCTGGCCGGAGTGGCCCGGCGCGATGGCGTGCAAGCTGCCGCAGCCCTCACTCAATCTCTGGATTCGATCCCGCTTTCAGCCGGGGTGAACATTCATATTCTGGAGGATGGGTTGAGGGGCAAGGGGATTGAATTCGTGACTCAAAAAGAATTGCGGATTATTTTGGCAGCAGAAAAACTGATCGCCGAAGCCAACGGCCTGGAGGAATACAAATATTCCACCAACGAAGCGATGCTTGCCTGTCTAAAAAAAGCGGGGAGTTAAACTTTTTCGTGTTTTTCGCGAGGGCGGAAGGGGAACATCATAATAAACCCGATGGCAACGATCGCCATGCCAATTTCCATGCCGCGCGCCTGCCACACCCCAAAAATGGGAACGCCGGGTAGCGGGTGAGAGCCGATACCGAAAACATCTGCCATCCCCGAGAAAATAGCCACTACGTAACCTGTGCTGACAAGGCGCAACCCGATATCTGCGAGAATACTGGGCACTTGACGGCGCCATAACGAATGGATGGCGACATACCCCCCAAGACAAACGAAAGCCAGCCCGATCAACATCACCGCGATCTGGACGAACCCAACCACCGGGCTGCGGTCCAGGCCAAACAAGCCGGGTAACGCGCCCACCATGAAAACGATAAACCCAAACAATGCCACCAACAACGAAAAACGAATCCGCACCCTTTGCAGCGGCGGCGGGGTGATATCAATCTTCATTTCCATTTGCTTTACGCGTTGAGTGGAAGGGTTGGTTGTCTTCGTCATGCCGGCAAACTCATCTCCAAGTGTTTGGTCCAATTTAAATTGAATATATTGCGAATATCCTTCTCAGTATAACCCCGATTTTCCAATACTGGCCTGATTTTTTGCAGGTCACCAATGGTGTCCAGTTCGCAGGGGATGCGGGGATACCCGAAGCCTCCATCGAAATCACTGCCGATACCTGTTTTCGTGGAGTCCCCCGCGAGCTGGCAATAATGGTCGATCTGGTCCGCGAGGTGTTCCAGGCTCACCAATTCGCGTGGCGAAGAAGGTGTCCACTGAGTGGAAAGGAAGAGGTTGTAAGGCACCACCCCGATCACTCCGCCGCGTTCGAACACCCTGCGAATCACGATATCTGTCAGATGGCGCCGGCTTGTGGACCCCTTGAGTAATGAGAGCGCGTTGGCGTGGCTGGCAAACACCTGCCCGTCAAAAAGGTCGAGGGCTGTCAGTGCTGAACGTTCCGTCATGTGGCTGATATCCAGGGGAATCTTTAGCGAAGCCATCACTTCGAGCAATCTCCGGCCTTCGTTGTCGAAAGGCCTTTCTTCCTTGGTGCCGCCGCAATAGCGGGTGCCAGCCCACACCGGGCCAACCTGGCGCAGCCCGAGAGCGTACAGTTCTTCCAATTCTTCCGGTTCACGCAATCCTTCGGCGCCTTCCATGAGCATCACCAACCCTACTGGCGGTTTGGCATCGAGGGAGCCAGTCTGATAAGGTGTTAAAACATCAGCAAGGTCGGTGCGGTTCAACACCAGGCGAAACATTTGGGGATTTTCTTCGGTTAACCGGCGGTAGTAATCAATTTGTTGTCGGTAAAATCGGCTGCCTTGCTCAGTGTTTTGATGGGCTTGCAGGTCCCAGTCTCCATCGCGGAACTTCCAGGGAGGGCTCCATAATGTTGCGAAGATAAGCGCGATTCGGGCTTGTTGGAACTCTGGCCAGCCGATCGTGGCTTCGCCCTGGTTCCATTCCGGGATCTGCGTACCGCGTTCGTTCTCCCTGGTTTGGTAAGCCGAGAGTCTTGCGTCCCGTTGAAAGGTCAGGGCGTTACAGGCGATGTCTTGATGTGCGTCAATGATGTAGGTCATGCGTCACCCGGGTATGAAAAAAGCGCGCTCGAAAGAGCGCGCCTCTTGAAAAGACTAAACTTTATTCTGGATCGCTTTTGGCTTTTTCAACGTCGCCATCATCGATTGTGACAATCCCTTCGAGGCTTTCCCAGTCCATGTCGGCATAGGCCATGGAATCAACACGGCGCAGGCTCAAGCCGATGCGGTGATTATCGTTATCGATCTTGATGATCCGCAAAGTGCAGGTGTCGCCTTCCTTCAGAACTTCCTTGGGATGTTCGATCCGTTTTTCGCTGATCTCAGAAATGTGAATCAGACCTTCGATGTCATCCGTGAGGCGGGCGAAAGCGCCGAATTTGGTCAAGCGAGTGATGGTACCTTCGATGAGTTGGCCAACCTGGAATTCAGCTGCTTTTTTATCCCACGGGTCTGAAAGCAGTTGGCGAATGGAAAGGCCGATGCGTTTCTTCTCGCGGTCAATGCTGATGACCTTGACTTTGACTTCTTGACCGACTTTCAATACTTCGTTGGGATGCTGAATGCGATCCCAGGAAATTTCTGAAAGGTGAACCAGGCCGTCGGCGCCGTTGATGTTGACGAACACACCGAACTCGGCCAAACTGGTGACACGACCAGTGATGATCTGGCCTTCTTTCAGTTCGTCGATAACGCGTTCTTTGAGAGAATCGCGGGTCTCACTGCTTGCCTGGCGCTCAGAAAGGATCAGGCGGCGGCGTTCGCGGTCAACTTCGATGACGCAGACATCGATTTCCTGTCCGATCATGCGACTCCAGCGTTGTTCAGGAGTGTCTCCTGTCATCGCGGCGCGGCGGGTGAAGCTGATCTGTGAAGCGGGGACGAAACCGCGCAGGCCGCCAACGGGGACGATTAAACCGCCCTTGTTGTAGCCAATCACGGAGCTGTGATAGGATTCTTTTTTGGTGACCATGACTTCAACGATCTGCCAGCCTTCTTCTTCGCGTGCGCGCATATAAGAAAGCACCAGGTTGCCGCTGGAATCTTCGGGATTGATCACAAACACAGGAATTTCCTGGCCGAGTTTCAGGTTGGCCAGTTCATCCGTGGGGATGAGTTCATATTCCTTGCCGCTGATCACACCCTCGGATTTTGTACCAACGCTAACCAGGATCTGGCCGGGGGTCATGCTGGCGATCACACCCTGACGGATTTCGCCTTGGATGGGGAAATCAATGGCTAATCCTTCCGCTTCCAATAAGGAAGCCATATTATTTTCGTCTTTGTTGTCGGGATTTGCCCCATTTTCGAATTGGGCGTCATTAGGGTCCATACGATCTGTGTACTCCGATGGATGAGATTAGCCCTTTAAAAACAATTACATCTATGAGCAATAGAAATATCATCGCCCTGGGCTTGTATAGATTAATAATTATACATCAATATTCGTATAATATCTCTGATTATACGATGCAATTTACGAAAGTCCTAAAAAATGAAGAACTAATGTCGTTTTCGCTTCTTTTTTCCCGAATTTACTTCTGAATCTGCGGGCTGAGACGGGTTTTCGGTTGCCTGAACCGGATTTTTCTCTATCGAGGTGGTCGCCCGGCGAGGTTGAAAACGGAACATTTTGTTGATCACACCCACACGGATGTCGCTGAGCAGATTTTTGAACATTTCGGCAGCCTGACTCTTGTATTGCACCAACGGGTCGCGTTGGGCGAAAGCCTCCAAACCAATTGAAACACGCAAGGCATCCACTCGGGTCAGGTAATCGACCCACAATTCAGAGATCACACTCACCAAAATATGGCGGTAAATGTCATTTTGCACCCGGGTGCCAAGTGTGATAGCCAGGGTTTCACGCAGGTCTTGGGGTAAGTCGTCAGGTGACAAGGACTCAATTTCCGCCAGGCGGTCTTCACCGATGATCTCACTGAGGTTACGCTTGATCTTTTGATCAAGCTGGTTGAGGGTCACACCCGCCAGCCTAAAGCGCTCGTATTCCATCCTTCCCCAGGCAACTTCGAGGCGTGAACGGGTTTCTTCAAGGTGGTCGAGGATCTGGTTGGTAATCTCGGCTACCGGGGTGTCTTGCACCAGTTGAGCGGCAAGGAAAGTGTAGTTGACCAGGTTAACCTTACGTGTGCCGCGTTGGTGCGTGCGCGGATCAATGGCCACCCTGGTTCCACTGCCTAACAGCACCAGCAGTTCTGCCAGCAGGTATTCTTCGTTATCTTTGCTCGTGGACTTGGCGAGTACTGCGTTGATATTCTGGGCGATCGGGCCTTGAGGCGCGAGCAGGTTTTCAATGCGTCGTGTTAAAGTATCGGTGGTCGCTTGTAGAATTCCATTAGAGATCTCAAACCAATCCAGATCAACCAGTTGATTGGCGCGGATTTCCAGGCTTTCTTCCAGACGCCGTTCCAGCGCGCCGACCGTCCGAGTGACCGCCAGCAGTTTGAGTGAAGCGGTGATCTGGTTGCTGATCTGGTCTTTGACGGCAGGGTTGCCTTCAGGGAGTTGCCGGAGCGCTTCGGAAGACAATCGTAATGGCGTATGCACCAGGTTAACGAGTTCTTCGAGGAGTTCCTGCGGACGGCGGTTGGGCGCGCCTTCGTCAGTATCCCCTGACTCGAGACCGTCAAAGTAGTTCTCAAGGACTTCGAGCCGCTCCGCTTGAATTTGGTCTATGGTCATGTCGGTCTTGTCGAGAAGCGCCTGGGCAGTTTTGAGGATGTGCTCTTTTTCAGTTTCGAGCGCCTCACTTGCCAACTTGAGCAACTCATCCTTAAGCTTGTCTTCGTCACTGATATCGTTGACGCGCTTACGAATTTCTTCGATCAAGAGGTGCAGCGTGAAACTCGGAGCTTTGATGTTTTCTTGCTCAAAGACCATTGAGGGTTGCACTTCCTCAAGGAAGGCCAAAAGCTTCCAGGGGCCTTCCTCGTCTTTGAGAGCCTTTGGAATGCGTTCTTGCAACTCGGTGCGCAATAATTCGATCACGTCATCGTGCAAGTCGTCTTTTTCGAATGTGCGGTTGCGCTCACCATAAATGCGTTTGCGTTGGGTGTTGAGTACATCATCGTATTCAAGCAGATGTTTACGCACATCAAAATTGTTACCCTCGACTCGTTCTTGGGCTTGTTCAACCATCCGTCCCAGCAAGCCACTCTCGATCGGCAAACTTTGATCCACCTTAAGTCTGCTCATCACGGCTTCCATCTGGACACCGCCGAAAAGACGCATCAATTCATCTTCCAAGGAGAGATAGAATCGCGAGGAGCCGGGGTCGCCCTGGCGGGCAGCGCGACCGCGCAACTGGTTGTCAATACGGCGGGCTTCGTGCCTTTCTGAGCCGATTACATGCAAACCGCCCAACTGACGCACCTTGGCCATGTCGTCAAAATAATCAATGAATGTTTTTACGGAATCTTCGTAGATTCCCACCTGGTCAGTGTTCAATTCTCGCAATATCTTCAAACGGGCATCGTTTGAGAGATCGTAGGGTTCAGGGGTGCCATTCTTTTCGAGCACTCGAATAACGTCTGCGAGGACCTCTTCTGGCAGGTCGCCACCCAGTTTAATATCCACACCGCGGCCAGCCATGTTGGTGGCGATGGTCACCGAACCATAAGCGCCCGCTTTGGCAATGATCTGCGATTCTTCATCATGTTTGCGGGCGTTGAGCACCTTGTGTGGAATGCCGCCCTGCAGGATGGCGAGAACGCGATCAGCGTGAACGGGTTCCAGTTCCAGGATTTTGAGTAGTTTTTGCAGGTTTTCGGGGTCTTCAGGATTGGTCGAGACCAATCCAGCTTGCCGGGCCACCGGACGCAGTTCCGCGATGTTGAGATCGTTCAACGGCCGGTTCAAAAATTGAAGCTCGCTGATTTCCAGTTCGGCGGTTTTGTTGTTTTTCTCAACATACGCGTCACGGATGATCAGGGTTTGGGCTAACCGGCGCAGGCTTTCAGCACTCATGCGCAGTGAGAGCCTCTCGGAGTGCTCCACCGAAGTGGTGCCTACCAATTGTGGTCTGCCCAGGGTGTAATAATGCATCAATTCCTTGGTAATTGCCCGCAGCTTACCTTCTTCAGACCGGTAAACCATGTCAGGGAAGTCTTGCCTGCGCCAGAACACCGGCTTTTTCTCCGTATCGTCCCGTTTGGCGTAATACTGGACGGGGTAGCGTTGGGCGTCTTTGGTCTCAACAATCGTCAGGGGTGAATTCTGCTTTGAGGCGACATATTCGAGGTTCATCGGGATGGGCAACACATCGAGCTTGTAGATCTTGCTGAATTCCTCGGCTTCGGTGAGCGCCGTGCCGGTCATACCCGCCAGCTTCTCATACATTCTAAAGTAGTTCTGGATGGTAATGGTGGCGTAGGTCACGTTCTCCGGCTCAATGTGTACGCCTTCCTTGGCTTCCACAGCCTGGTGCAAACCTTCCGACCAGCGCCTTCCGGGCATCAGTCGGCCGGTAAACTCATCCACAATGACCACTTTTCCGCTCTGGACGAGGTAATCCTTGTTCTTGCGGAATAAATGCTGGGCGCGCAGGGCTTGTTCCAAAAACCCCAGCCAGCGCGCTTGTTCGGGGGTGATGTCCTCCGGCCGGTCGGGGTCGCGCAACGATTGCCCGAGCATTTCTTCGGCATGGACTTCGCCGATCTCGGTGAGTGAAACCTGGCGGTCTTTTTCATTGACTTCGTAATCTTCGGGGTTTAAGGCACGCACGACCTGAGACATTTTCTGATAGCCGGATGTGTCGTCTGAAGCCGGGCCTGAAATGATCAGCGGCGTTCGCGCTTCATCGATGAGGATATTATCGACTTCGTCAACAATCGAAAAGTAATGGCCGCGTTGCACTCGTTCCGCCACCGACATGGTCAGGTTATCGCGCAAGTAATCGAAACCAAATTCACTGTTGGTGCCATAGACGATGTCTGCCTGGTAGGCTTCGCGCCGGTGCACGAGGGCTAATTGATGCAAGTCTTCTCGCGCGTTGGTCTTTTCGAGGTCGACCAAAAAGGCGTTTTTTCCGTTTTCAGTGCGTGAGGCCATTTGCAGCACACCCACGGTTAAGCCCAGGAATTGATAGATAGGGGCCATCCAACGGGCGTCACGGCGGGCGAGGTAATCATTGACCGTGACCAGGTGAACCCCACGGCCAGTGAGCGCGTTTAAATAGACGGGCAGGGTAGCCACCAAGGTTTTACCCTCACCGGTACGCATTTCGGCGATGCGGCCTTTGTGCAGTGTCATTCCACCGATCATTTGGATATCGTAATGGCGCAACCCGATGGTGCGTTTGCCAGCTTCGCGCACGACAGCGAAAGCCTCTGGCAAAATGTCGTCTAGCGTCTCGCCATCTGTAAGACGGTTTTTGAATTCATTAGTTTTAGAACGAAGCGCGTCATCGTTCAGCGCTTCCAGGGTTTGTTCGAAAGCGTTGATTTCATCAACGATGAGTGATAATTTTTCAACCTCGCGTTTGTGCGGGTCTCCCCCAAAAACACTGGCAATTTTCTGCAAAACCATAGTCACCTCTTCTAATTAAGAGGTGATTATAGCATAGGCTAATTTTAGTTTAGGGCTTACTGTCCGAGCGTGGATCCCACATTTCCAAGTAAATCGGTGACCCATCCGAGCATTGAACCGCCGAGGATGAGGCCGATCACAGTGAAAACGCATGAAACTACGATGCCAATCAAAAGGCTGGAAACAAAATAATGCCCCCACACCGCGAAGGCTCGGGTTAAGAAATTCTTCGAAACCAACCCAGTATGGGGAATGTCGGCTGCGGGGCGGGCAGAAAGCTGGATCTCAAGTTGTTGAACGCGAGCAACGAGATTGGCGATATCTTGATCAGAATACATAAATCCTCCCGAATGAATGACGGTTCGTTATCATCATTATGCATTCGGGAGGATTGAAATACAAGCGAAATGAATCGTCAAAATCCAACTTAAATGTGGATGGCGTGTCCCTCCGCCATTTCGGCTGCTTCCATCAGGGCTTCGCTCAGGGTGGGGTGGGCGTGGATGTTTGCCGCGATCTCACTGACCGTGAGTTCATTTTGCTGGGCGAGGGTCAGTTCAGGCAGCAACTCTGAAACTTCAGGTCCAATTAGGTGGGCGCCCAGGATCTCGCCGTATTTTTCATCCACGATGATCTTTGCGAACCCGGCGTAATCGCCCAATCCAAGCGCCTTGCCGGCCGCCTGGAACGGGAATTTTCCAACCTTGATCGCCCTGCCTTGCTCCAATGCTTGGGCTTCGGTGAGTCCGAAGGAGGCTACCTGCGGAAAACAGTAGGTCGCCCGTGGAACCATCACATAATCGATGGGCGTGATCTCTTTGCCAGCAATGGCTTCGGCACACAAGATTCCCTGCCGGGAGGCCACGTGAGCGAGTAAGAATTTGCCGGTTACGTCCCCGATCGCCCAGATGCCCGGAACATTTGTGGACATCAAATCATTCACCGCGATGAATTTGCGGTCGGTTAACGCAACTCCCACTTCCTCCAAGCCGAGACTCAATGAATTGGGTTTAAAACCCGTTGCAACCAACGCCTGCTCGGCTTCAAGAACTTGAACGCCTTCCTTGCCTTCAACAGTGACCTTGACGCCGGTTTCAGTGGTCTCTACAGATTTCACCCGTGTTTCAATATGGATTTTGATGCCGCGCTTGGCGAAAGCTTTGGAAAGCTCTGCGCTCACTTCGGCGTCTTCCAACGGGGCGATAGCTGACATCATTTCCACCAGGGTGACCTGGGTGCCATAAGCGTTCCAAACGGTCGCGAATTCCAGGCCAATCGCGCCCGCGCCGATGATCACTACTGAGGCTGGCAGATTATCTTGTAGGATGGCTTCATGGTAGGTAACTACATTTTTGCCGTCCACCACGACGCCCGGGATCGTCGAAGGGTGAGAGCCAGTGGCGACGATGATGTTTTTCGTTTCAACTTCCTGCACGGAACCGTCGGCAGTCTGGATAACAACCTTTTCCTTGGTGGCGATCTTGGCCGTGCCCATGAAGACGGTTACGTTGTTCTTCTTCATTAGAAATCCAACCCCGCGGGTCAAGCGGTCAGAAACCTGGCGGCTGCGTTTCACCGCCGCGGCGTAATCCAGTTTGAGGTTGTCAAACGAAAAGCCGAATTCCTTACCGCGTTCACGCAAGGTGTGTGCGACCTCGGCGTTTTTCAATAATGCTTTGGAGGGAATGCATCCCACGTTCAGGCACACTCCACCCAGCCATTGCTTGTCCACGATCGCGGTTTTCAAACCCAATTGCGATGCGCGGATGGCCGCCACATAACCCCCGGGACCCGCACCGATCACGACCACATCAAATTGTTCCATAATGTCCTCAACCTTCTATCAATGGTAATTTTGATTATATTTTAAAAATGACTAAAATCATGCTAACAGTTCATCTCAAAGGATTCTCGCATGAAACAACCCGGCTTGCATGAGGCAGTCATTACCACCGGATTTTGGGCTGATAAAACGTCCTTAAACGCGCATACCGCCATTTTTTACCAGTGGGAACAGCTTGAAAAAACACGCTGCATTGATAACTTCCGCATCGCCGCCGGTCTCAAGCAGGGTTTCCGCGAGGGGTTCTTCTTCGCGGATTCGGATGCCTACAAATGGTTAGATGCTGCAGCGCGGATTTTGTCACATTCCGACGACCCCAAATTAACCAGCCTCGTGAATGATTTCATCGGGATCATTGAAAAAGCCCAGGAACCTGACGGTTATCTCTATACATACAATCAGTTCCATTTCGCGGGGCAACGCTGGGTGAACCTGCAGGTTGAGCACGAGTTTTACTGCCTGGGACACTTGATCGAAGCGGGCATCTCACATTTCGAAGCCACCCGTTCGACCCGTTTGTTGGCGGTGGCCCGCAAAGCAGCCAGCCTATTGGTTTCCACTTTTTTGGATGGGCTACCTGATTTTACAGATGGACATGAAGAGATCGAGGTCGCTTTGATCAAACTTTGGCGCACCACCGGTGTGATCGAATACCTGGCCCTCGCCAAAGCCTTCCTCGAGAAGCGCGGAACCATCCGCAAATTCCCGCTGAAAATGTTGAGGCAGGTGATCGATTCCGGCAGGCGGATGAAATTTGTGTCTAATGGGCGTCTGGCCTACCGAAACAAACATCCCGAAGAGACTACTTTCACGTTGCCATCCCGCAACAAACACCGCGCGCCTTTATTGGCGGGGCCGCGATTTGTGGTCAGTGCGCTCAACGGAAAATACAATCAGCAAAACAGGCCGGTAATTCAACTTCAGAAGGCGGAAGGGCATGCTGTGCGTTTCTGCTATCTGCAGACCGCGCAGACTATGTTGGCTCGCGAGACTGGTGACGCCAATCTCATCAAACCCTTAAAAAACCTTTGGGAGCAGATGGTCGCGAAGCGTATGTACGTGACTGGCGGAGTAGGCTCGCTGCCCCTTTCTGAGGGTTTTGGCAGGGACTATGAGATTGATCCTGAGTTTGCTTACGCAGAAACATGCGCTGCTTTAGGGTCCATGTTTTGGAGCCACGAAATGCTGCTGCTTACCGGCGAACCGCGCTTTGGTGATCTCTTTGAGTGGCAGCTTTATAACGCCGCCTCGGTGGGCGTCGGCCAGGATGGCTGCAGTTATTTTTACAACAACCCCATGGTCAGCCACGGCGACATTCACCGCGCTGGCTGGTATGACATCCCTTGCTGCCCTTCAAATGTCTCACGAACCTGGGCATCTTTGGGGTCTGTGGTGCTCGCCTACGCAAATGATGAAGTTTGGATTTGCCAATTTGTTTCCAGTGAAACAACCCTGTTTATGGGTCAGGCGCGACAACCAGTCACTTATACAATGACCTCCACGTTGCCGTGGCAAGGTAACGTTACGATCAAACTGGGCATGGAATCATCGCTGAAGTTCCGGTTGGCAATTCGTTTGCCAGCCTGGGCGGAAGATTGCGTGGTGAACTTGAATGGCTCGCGAATTAAGCCTCCCCTTTCAAATCCCAAAGAGCCGATGCGGGCTGCTAATGGGCTAAATTTCAACGCGTCGCGCTGGATGGTGCTGGAGCGGGAGTTTCACCCTGGTGACGAAATTAACATCGAATTCGAAATGCCTATCCGCCTGGCAGTGCAGGATAAACGGGTTCCGAAATGCGGTAGAAAATTGGTGGTCACCCGCGGACCGGTTGTCTATTGTCTTGAAAGCCTCGATAACGCTCAAGACATTTTCAAGACCACGATCAAACCAGCCAGCCTGGAAAATTATTTTGACAAAACGATGATGGGTGGCACATGGACGGTGAGGGGCAAGGATGATAAAGGCAATCCACTCGTTTTTATCCCTTACATGTTGTGGGGCAACCGCGGGCAAAGCCGCATGACCTTGTTCGTGAACGCGAACAACCGGAATCCGTAGAAGGTGGTTGTTTTTTCGTTATAATCTAAGGGAAATCCATTCCTGTTAAGTTGAGGGACTATGTTCTTTTGGGGTATTCTGGCTGTTTTTCAGATCGTGCTTTTGCCTGGTTTACTTATTAATCGTTTCTATCGAATCCAGGGTGGTTTTTTCTTCCGTTTGAGTTCGATCATGGCGCTCAGCATGATTGCCAATTTCCTCACGGTCTATTTGCTAGGCCTGTTGGGCATTTACACGCGTCCTGTCTTTGGCGCGTTGATATTTATAGAAGTCGCGGCGTTAGCCTGGTTTTATCGAAAATCGATAACCTTTTCACTAGACGAAGTCTTGGCTCGAATCGGGGCGGCGGTAAACCAGCATTTTAAAAACCTTCAACATCTTTTTGCAGGAGAAGGGCTTTCACCAGCCATCCTTTTCTTGCGGCAGCTTTTCCAGGCGGTCATCCTGGGATTCGCGCTCAGCCTGGTGATCTGGTTCTTCCGGCGGCTGACTAACAATATTGGAACTGTTTTCAACACCTGGGACGCGGTAGTGGCGTGGAACACTTGGGCGCAGATCTGGTCGACTAATTTCATCCCTGATCAGACCGGCATGTATCCGCAGCTTTTGCCAGCCAATCTTTCAATCACATATTTGCTTATGGCCAACACGGAAGTGGTCTTGTTCGCCAAAGCCATCATGCCTTTGTTCTCGTTGCTGATCATCTTTTCGTTGCTGGAATTAGGTATTGAGCAAAAAAAATCAGGTTATTTTTTGGCCATCATTTTTTCTTATTTGATGTTCAAGAAATTTACCGGGGATATCCTGACAGACGGTTACGCCGACATCCCCGCCACATTTATGGCGTATTTGGCGTTTGTCCAGCTTTTCAAGGTTGAGCACATTCTTGAAGATAAACGTGCTTTGATCCTGGGTGGGGTTTTCGCGGCCGGCGCCGCTTTGACCAAACAGGTGGGTGTTTTCGTAATAGTCGCGTACTTCATCATCGCGGTTTTGGCAGATACCGCTGTTCTCAAAAAACATTGGAAGAACCTGGCATTCAGTATCAGTGTTGCGGCGCTGGCCTCGCTGGTTTGGTACGCGCCAAAATTGATCTTGATCGCGAAAGATTTTGCCAACAGCAACTTATTCGCCCTCACAGATGTGGCGGCTCACACCTACCAGGACGTCAGCACAGCGCAGCGTGTCTTGCAAGCCTTCCTGAGTTTGGAGAAATACCTGGTTCTATATTTAGCCGCCCTTCCACTGGTTTTTTTACTTGAAAAAAGGTTCCGATGGATCGTGGTGGTTTTCATTTTACCCTTCTCGATCCTTTGGTCGATCATCGCCAGCTATGACCCGCGCAATCTGGCCATCACCTTCCCGGTCGTTGCGGTGGTCTGCGGCTTGGGGTTCGAAAAGTTCAGCGATGTGTTCTTCCGTTTTGTCTCGAAAATCAAAACAGGCAAGATTTCGGCCTGGAGCCTGGTCATATTGGCAATCCTGACCCTGGTTGGGTTGGGTATGTACTTCAATCAAGGCAAGATCATCGCCATGCAGCGTGAGCGCCAACGCCAAATCTTTTCGCCCGAGATCAACGAGTGGGTATACACCCTCCCGTTTGGGGAGCAAGGTTGCAGCAGGGTGCTCACCAATTACCCGGTTATGTACCTGCCGGGATTGGAAACCAACCAGGTAAATTCGTATTTTTCCGATTACGAAAATCACCAGTTATTAATTAGCGATCCGGCAGTTTGCTGGATGTTGGTCCCTAACTACGCCGAGGATGCGATTAAGAAGGAAATTGAAGCCAAGGTCGCCAGCGGAGAGTACACCCTCCTTTTTGAGACCAAGGAATGGGTTCCCTACCAGTTGGTGAAGATTCGCTAAACCCGCGAAAAAACAGTTGGATCGATGAGCTTACTTGCGGTTGACAGTAGTGGTGTAAACCCAGTACGAAATCTTGGCATGAATCCGGTGCAGCCACATTTGAAATGGGTTGGCATAACGGGCCGCGACGCGTAGCTCTTCCTTGAATTGCGCGTCTGAGTTTGAACTGGTGATCGAAGTCGGGTAAACCCGAAATTTCGCCAGGGTTTGGTCGATGAAATCCAGTTTGTGCTGCCGGGTCGCGCGCAGCCAGTAATCGTAATCCATGGCGTAGCGGCACTCAGGGTCGAAATACCCTACCGAATCGAGTAACTGCCTGCGCCAGAAGGTGGCGGGTTGAGATACATAATTCAATACTCTCAAGTTGGCGTCGTTTCCAAATTTTAGCCACATATTCTTATAACGGGCAATTAATGAACGGATCTCAACCCCATTCACATCCATATTCGTGCATTTACCGGTCAGGATCAACGCGTCTGGATGTTCGGAAAAATATTTTCCAACCGTTAACAGTGTATTTGGAGTATAAATATCATCAGAGTTTAGGTACGCAATGACCTCGCCTGTAGCCTTAAGCAATCCCTTGTTGATCGCGTCCACCTGGCCGTGATCCGGCTCGCTCGTCCAACTGAGTGAAGCGGAATATTTCTTCAAAATATCCAGGGTGCCGTCAGTCGAGCCGCCATCCAACACCAGAAATTCCAGGTTCGGGTATGCCTGGGAAAGCACACTCTGAATCGTTTCTTCGATGAACCGGGCCTGGTTTAACGTGGGTGTGATAATGGAAATTTTCGGAAGCATATTCTCTCGTTATATAATTGATTTAGTGAATTATAGGTGATATTCCGCCTTGTGGAGTGGGTTATGCGACAATCAGGGAAACCAAACGAAAACAAGTCAACCGTTCCGATACCAGGTGTTTGTGTAGTCATCCCCGCGTATAACGAAGCCGGGGTCATCGCCCGGGTGTTGGATGACTTTAAGGAAACCGATTATCAGGTTGTGGTAATAGACGATTGCTCCACGGACAACACCGCGGAAATTGTTAGCCAATACAACGTGACCCTCTTAAAACACATGATCAATCTCGGGCAGGGTGCCGCGCTGCAGACGGGTTTTTCTTATATTTGCAAGCACACTCTTGCTGATTTCATTGTCTCGTTTGACTCGGATGGCCAGCACGACATCGAAGACATCCCCGCGCTGATCGCCCCGTTGCAAAAAGGTGATGTTGATGTGGTGCTCGGGTCGCGGTTTATCCATGGTAGAAGTGTGGCCGGCATGCCCTTCAGCAAGTTGGTCACCCTTAAATTGGGTCTCTTTTTCACCCGCATCACGACCGGCTTAAAACTTACCGACACCCATAATGGCTTGCGCGCTTTCAAATTGAGCGCGTTGGGCAAGATCAACATCACCCAAAATCGCATGGCTCACGCATCAGAACTTCTCAACCAGATTTCCAGGAATAAATTTAGATATTGTGAGATCCCGGTCACCGTTCATTACACAGAGTATTCCAAAAAGAAGGGACAGTCCATCTTAAACTCCGTGAACATTTTATGGGATCTGTTTTTCGGGAGGGATTAATGAACTTTTTCCAAATCCTGATCACCCTCGCCATCCTCATCGTTCTCATTTTGATCAGCCGCAGCCGCGACTTGATCGTGGAGCGCTTCTTTACCATATTGGTCACGTTGGCTGGTGTTTATTTCGTCATTTTCCCAGACAGCGCATCGAAGATCGCTAACCTGGTTGGCATCGGCCGCGGCGCGGATCTGATCTTTTACCTGTTCATCGTTTTCTCATGGTTCTGGTTCGCGTCGACATCCGCGAAAATGCGTAAGACCGAAAAACGCCTGACCGAGATCGTCAGGCAAATGGCCATTGCCAATCCAAGTATCAAGAAACCCGATTAATAGTAAGGAACTCTAAAAAGCAACTTTCCATTGGTATAATCAATCGGTTAATACCTACTTCTTGATTTACCCCCTGGTGGGGTTCCGGTGAGGGATGATGATCAAAGAAATTAAACAATGTCGAATTTGCGGCGGGGGTGATCTCAAGCCGATTATCAACCTTGGATCCCAAGCACTTACGGGAATTTTTCCGCGATCCAAAGAAATGAAACTCACCGCTGGTCCGCTTGAACTGGTGCGCTGTGATGATGAACATAATCCTGATGCCTGCGGTTTACTTCAACTGCGTCACTCTTACGACCTCGACGAAATGTATGGGTTGAATTACGGTTACCGTTCCGGTTTGAACCAATCCATGATGGCCCACCTCAAGAGCATCGTCAAACAGATCGAAGGGTTGGTCAAACTCCAATCGGGCGACCACGTGTTGGATATTGGCAGTAACGATGGGTCTTTGTTGTCTTTCTATGAAGAGATCAACGACTTAAAATTGATCGGAATTGACCCAACCGGGGTGAAGTTCAAAGATTACTACCAATCACGGGTTCAGTTGATCCCTGAGTTTTTCTCGGCACAAGAGATTCAAAAACATTTCGGCGTGCAAAAGATGCGCGTGATTACCTCCATCTCCATGTTTTACGACCTCGAGCAACCCTTACAGTTCGTAAAAGAGATCTATGAAGTTCTCGCGGATGACGGCATTTGGGTCCTGGAACAAAGTTACATGCCCACCATGCTGGAAGTCACCGCCTATGATACGATTTGCCACGAACATCTCGAATATTATGGCCTCAAACAAATCAAATGGATGGCTGACAAAGTGGGGCTTAAGATCATCTCCGTTTCATTAAACGACACCAATGGTGGCAGTTTCTGCCTGGCGTTGGCCAAGAAAAACGCCGCTTACCCTGAAGCCTCGGTTGAAATGAACACCTTGTTTGAAAAAGAAAAAACAATGGCGCTGCATACTGAAGTCCCCTACAAAGCATTTACTCAAAGGGTTATCCGTCATAAACAAGATTTGCTGGATTTCTTCCGCAAAGCGCGCGAGGATGGAAAAAAGGTTCTCGGTTACGGAGCCTCCACCAAGGGGAATGTCATTTTGCAGTATTGCGGCTTGACCCCTGCCGACCTGCCCTTTATTGCGGAAGTGAATGCTGATAAATTCGGTTGCTTCACACCCGGCACGCACATCCCCATTGTTTCTGAACAAGAGGCGCGCGCGTTGCGCCCCGATTATTTCTTCGTGCTTCCCTGGCATTTTCGCAAGGGTATTGTCGAACGCGAACGGGACTTTTTGAATCAAGGCGGCAAACTGGTCTTTCCGCTGCCTGAAATCGATTGGGTACCCAACGACTGACATCCATCTATGGATATTCCTCAAGCGCTTTATAACGAGATTCGCAACTCCATGCCGATTGCCTGTGTGGATATACTTGTCACAAATCCTTCCGGCCAGATCCTGTTATTGAAACGCAATAACGAACCCATGCAAGGACAATGGTGGTTCCCGGGGGGCAGGGTTTTATTTAATGAAACCCGAGCCCAAGCCGCCGCGCGGAAACTCGCAGAAGAGTGTGGGCTTACCCCACAAAAACTCAACGAGGTGGGCACCTACGACGTGATTCTTGAATTGAAAAACCAGCCCATTCCCAGCCACGCTATCACCACTCTCTTCCAGACACAGGTGAATAGTTCCAGCCCACTCACCCTTGACCAGCAAAGCCTGGACGCCCAATGGCGCATGCCGGAGGATTGGCTTGTCGACACGCTGCCAGAATTCGTTCAACAGAGACTGCTGGCATTCGAGGATAATTTATGATCATCAATCGTTTGGGGAAAGACTCCCCGAAGAATGCGTTCTTGGAAATTGCACGTCTGCATTTCGCCGAGATCCACTTTGGATTTTTACCTTTGCTCGGCGAGGAGTTCCTGACTTACCTTTACTCCCAGCTCGCCCAGTTGGACGACGCGGCGGTGTGGGCTGCCGAGGAGGACGGAAAGATTCTCGGTTTTCTCTCGGGAACCGCAGATTTTAAGACCAGCTATCTCAAAGTTTTTAAAAAGGCATGGGCAGGGCTGATAATCCGGGGAATCCCCTCGCTTTTCAAGAAGAGTGTGTTGTCCAAGCTTCCGGCCGTTTTGCTCTACCCCTTCAAGAAACATGATGAAAAAACGGACGAACCTGAGCGTGATTCGAACGCCGAACTGCTTTCCATTGCCGTACGCGCCGATGCCCAGGGCAAGGGCGTTGGCAAAGCGCTTGTCTTGGCGTTGGAAAATGCCCTCACAGAATGGGGCGTGACTGGTGATTATTTTGTCACCACCAACGCCGCGGATCCCGATTCCACGGCTTTTTACCGTAAGTTGGGATTTCTACCCTGCGGTACTCAAAAACATAACAATTTGACCCTCCAGGTTTTCAAGAAACCAGTCCATCCGGGGTCACGAAAGGCTGACGCATGATCGTGGATGAATTGATCCCCTGGGCAAAACCTTGTTTGTGGGGCAACGAAAGAAAATATGTGGATGAAGCCCTCGCCTCAACGTGGATCTCCGGTGGGCCTTACGTTGAGCGATTTGAAAAAGAATTCAAAGAGTACTCAAACGTCAAGCACGCCCTGGCGACTTCCAACGGCACCACCGCCATCCATATGGCGTATTTGGCGCTGGGGTTGGGCGCTGGGGACGAAGTCATCGTGCCTAGTTTTGCTTTCATGGCGGCCGCCAACATGGCACTCAACGTGGGCGCCAATCCAATTTTCGCGGATGTGGACGCGCGCACTTGGTGCCTTGAAGCCGCTTCGGTTGAAAAACGGATCACCAAGAAAACCAAAGCGATTGTGCCGATCCACACCTATGGCAATGTTTGCGACATGGACGCGATCAAAGCCGTTGCAGCCAAACACAAGATTCCGGTGATCGAAGACACCGCTGAGGCGTTTTCATCACGCTACAAGGGTGTTCTCGCCGGCACCATGACGGAAATGGGTACGTACAGCTTCCAAGCCACCAAAGTGATCACCACGGGTGAAGGCGGCATGGTCACCACGAATGATGACGAGTTGCGCGACAAGATGGTCTTGCACCGCAGCCACGGCATGTTGCGAAAAGTATTTTACTGGCATGAACTTCCCGGCCAGAATTTCCGCCTGACCAATTTGCAAGCCGCCCTTGGGGTCGCCCAACTCGAAAAACTGGATGAGATTATCGCGGGTCGGCAAAGAGTTTGTCGGCGTTATGTCGACCAACTCTCCCGGATGGATGCGGTTCGTCTGCAGGTCTTTTTGCCGGAAGTGGATGGTTTGCCGTGGGCTGTGGCGATGTCCCTCGACCCGAAGGCGTTTCCACAGGGACGGGATGAGGTGCTCAAACAAATGCGCCAAATGAATATCGAGACCCGCCCTGGTTTTGTTGCCGCGGGTTTCATGAGCCATATTTTTACGAACCCACACCCGACCCCGCTCTCGGATGAGATTAGCCGGCAATCGATCAGCCTGCCCACGTATCCGACCCTCACTGATGAAATGGTCGACTATATTGTCACATCACTGGATGGACTTCGAAAATGAAATTTAAAACTGACCTTCTAAATCGTTATATCAGTCAAGCCCCGCTGGCCCTGGCCTTTGAGCGTTACTTGGAATGCCAGATCTATCTTCAATTGCCCCTGGCAGAACCCATTCTCGATTTGGGTTGCGGTGAAGGATTGTTCGCCCAGGTCTTGTTTGACCAAAAGATCGACACCGGCATCGACCCGAATCCACGTGAACTACAGCGCGCGGCGCAATTAGGCGGTTACGCGGAATTGATCCAATGCTTCGGTGACAAGATCCCGAAACCTGACGCGTCTTATAAAACCGTATTTTCAAACAGCGTATTGGAACATATTCCGGACCTTGACCCCGTGCTGCGCGAGGTGAACCGCATCCTCGAGATTGGAGGTGTCTTCTATTTCACCGTCCCCTCTGATAAATTTGACCAATTTTCAGTGATCAACCGGGTTTTAACCAAACTCGGTCTCAATACCCTCGCTAATAAATACCGGGCTGCCTACAACCGCTTTTGGAGACATTACCATTACTATCCCCGTTCTGTGTGGGCTGAAAGGATTAGCGATTTCGGTTTTGAGGTTATTGAATCCCGAGAATACGATCCCCAAAAGATTTGCACGCGTAATGATCTCTTGGCCCCGTTTGGATTTTTCCTTTTTGTGCTTAAAAAACTGACCAATCAATGGGTCGTCAGTTCCACTTTGCGGGGAGCGTTCTTCAAACCCTTCACATCCGCTTTTAGTCGCTTTCTTTTGAACGGCGAAAAGTCAGAGAGCGGCGGGCTGGTGTTTGTTGCGGCGCGAAAGGTAAAGGCATGTTAGTTTCAGTCATTTTACCGACCTACAATGAATCAGGTAACATCGTTGGGTTGGTGAACGAGATTAGCAAACATATCCCTTCTCCGTGGGACTACGAGATCTTAGTCGTCGACGATAACAGCCCGGACGGCACTTACCCGCTCGTTCGAGATACTTTCGCGGGAAACCCAAAGGTGAAACCGATCTTACGTACGGTGGATCGTGGATTTGCCAAATCGATCCGCGCCGGCATCGAGGCCGCGAAGGGCGACAAGGTTATTGTGATGGACACAGATTTCACCCATGATCCTGTTGAGATTCCGGTATTATTGCACATCAGCGAGTGTTTTGACATCGTCAGCGGCTCACGGTTTTGCTCCGGCGGTCGCATGCAAAGCGTCAAACATTACCTGGCGAGTTTTGTTTACAACCTTCTTATCCGCTTGATCTTGCGCACCCAAATCCAGGATAACCTGGGCGGATTCTTTGTGGTCGAGCGCCAAAAGTTGATGAAATTACCCTTTGACGCCATTTTCTTCGGCTACGGCGAATATTTTTTCAGATTTTTATATTTTGCCCAACTTGAAAAGATGACCGTGGTCGAGATTCCGGCGAATTATCGCTCGCGCGAATCCGGCAACAGCAAATCCAGTTTTTTCAAAATGCTTTTTACCTATACCGGGGCGTTGTTGAAATTGCGCTTCGGTGACAAGCGTGCTTCAAGGTAAGCCATTATTCAAACTTGACCCAGACTCATAGGAAAACCATGGCCAATTTCAAAAACACCTTTAATCGATTCCTGCAGTTGGTCAAATCTGAACAGTTTTTCATCTGCCACTTTGCGGGTGCTCTCCTGGCCTGGATCGTGCGGGAACCGCTTTCCACCTTGTTTTTCAGCCGGGGGTTTGATGGCCGCAGCCTGGTTTATCAACTGGTGCTCTGGATCGCTTACACTCTCTTGATGAGCTGGCTGCTCATCGGGTTCGCCTGGCTGGTGAGACGTTTTCTACCCATAAAAATTAAATCGACTTTGAAACGCTGGTTCCAGGTTAAGGGGTTTAACCTCGCGTCCCTGGGTCACCGACTTTTACTGGCATTAGTGATTGTTGGCATAGGCGTGAGCGGGATTTTCTTGGTCAATAACGTCCTTTCCCAAATCCACACTGCAGACTGGACCTTCGAACCGGTGAACCCTATCCCGGTGATGTCACCTGTGGGGTTTGATTATCGCATTGGCTCTTACGAGACCGCCGCCACGCTATACAATTCCAACTTTAAGCAGATCCGCGTGGATGGCTCATACTCGAGCATCTATCCGCCCCTGGTTCCGCTGCTCAATTTACCCTATCTGCTGGTAAACGAAAATGTCGCCTATCTGATTCATGTTGGGTTGCTGATTCTTTCAAACCTGCTATGTTTGGCCATCGTGACCTGGCTGGCAAAAGAGTACCTGTTCAACCAGTCAACCTTGGATAAGCAACTGATCGGCGCCGCCCTGGCGTTCCTGTTTTTCATGATGGTGGCCTACCTGTTTTCAAGTTATGGATTCATTTTCAGCATTGAGCGCGGCAATACCGATATTTTTGCCTTGCTATTAAGTTTATTGGCGGTTTGGGTTTTACTTAAACGACCTGACAGCCTGTGGCTTCAAGTTGTGCTGCTTTCAGTGGCCACACATCTAAAGATTTATCCGGCTGTCCTTTTTATGCTGCTTCTCTACAAACATGGTAAAAAACTGATCCTTCCGGCTTTGGTGGTTAATTTGGCTTTTCTCTTCATCCTCGGTCCCAAAATGGTTCTGGATTTCTTCACCACGATCACTTCCAGTTCAGGTGTGGGCGCCGGGTTTGGTAACTCATGGACCTGGGTGGGCAACCATGCCGCCTACGCCTTTGCTGATCTGATGGCGCGTGAGGCAACCAATTATTCTGATACGCTTATCCTGCTTTGGGGCATTTTCTCAGTGATCCCCCTACTCTTGTGGGGATTAGCATCGCGGAAGTTGCTTTCAAAGCGCTTCACCGCCGAAGATGCCTTTCTCTACACCATGGTTTCGATCCCATTAATGGATCTCTTCCCCACCGTCAGCATGGACTACAAATTAGTGATCCTGGTGGCCGCGGCATTGATGATGTTGATTCTCCTGGTCAAACAAATCGTTAATTCCGCCCACCGGACGCATTTCGTCCAGCTCGGCATCGTGCTTTTGCTCATGTTCCTGATCGGCAGGGGATACGTGATGAGCGATTATGACGCCTATGGATTAAAGGAAAGCGCGTCCATTTTGATCAATAATAAGTATCTATGGTCATTGGCATTGCAGTTCGTGATGGTTTGGAACATTCTCAAATACCATCATCACACCCCGGTGAATGAAAACTAGGATCAGATTCATCAACGCAGGAGCGCACTAATGGATCAAAGCCAAAAAACCAAGTCAAACCCTCGTCGACCTTTCTTCCAAGGATTGATCCAGGGCTTGAAGAACGACCCCCTTCAGCGCGTGGTTTGGGTTGTTGGTTTCTTCCTGGCGGGGTTCTTGCTTATCTTCCTGGTGAATAACGTGATCTCGCACATCAATACCACAACCTGGGCTTATGAGAATCAGCGCATCTTTCCAACCTACCCGCCAGCGGGGAATGATTTTCGGGTTGGCTATTACTGGCCGCCCATGTATTTGCTGATCACCAAGTTCGCGGCCATCGGACCTAATGGCTCGTATCCCAGCAACTATCCTCCTCTGGTGGCCTTCACCAGCCTGCCTTACATGTTGTTCAACGATAAAACCGCTTACTTGATTCATGTGGGTTTGCTGGTGCTCGCCAACCTTGCCAGCCTGGGCATCGCGGTCAGCCTGGTGAAGGATCACGTCCTTTCCAAACTCGGCATCAGCAAACCCCTGGCAGCGCTGATTAGCCTGGTTTTATTTTCCCTGATGGCCATTTACATTTTTAGCAGCTATTTTTACGCTTACAGCATGGAACGCGGTAACACAGACATCTTTGCGATTTTCTTTTGCCTTCTCGCCTTGTGGGTGTTGATCAAACAGCCGAATAAACTCTGGCTGCAGGTGATCCTGCTTTCGGTGGCCGTCCATTTCAAGATCTATCCCGTGGTTCTTTTCGCTTTGTTATTGTTTAAACATGGCAAGAAATTGATTTTGCCCACCCTGGTGGTCAATCTCGCATTTTTGTTTATCCTTGGACCGAAGATTGCCTGGGGATTTATCCAGTCAGTCACCTCGGGTGGCGAAGGGGCCGGGATTGGCAATGGCTGGTCTAACATTGGCAATCACGCTTCCTACTCCTTCACCATGGGCATCGATCCGACGGGCGGTGATTACCTGACAACGACTTTTTTCGTTATCTGGGGTATCGCTTTCATGGTTCCTTTGATCATCTGGGCGATTTCTGCTTTGGCGATGGTGACGACAAAATATTCTGAAGAAACCGCCCTTTGGTTATTTATGATCACGGTGCCCATCATGAGCCTCTTACCCACTGTGAGCATGGATTATAAACTGGTGATCCTGGGCTGCGCCATCGTTTTATTGTTGGCGCTAATCCTTAAACAGTTCATCCAAAAGTTTTCATGGTTTGATTTCATTCAATTGATTCTAATCACCGGGGTGTTGTTAATGCTCAGCCGGTCTTACGCGCTGATTGACAGGAGCCTGGTTTTCATTCGCAACAAATACATTTGGGTTTTGTTGCTGGAAGTGTGCATGGCAGTCAATATCTTGAGAAATCTTGGTCCTGTGTTGAAAAACGCACCACGTTCCCGGCTTCGATTGTTTAAACCCGCGAAAGCTTCGCTTACCCCACCCAATACCAATGAGTGAATAAAACGGTGAACACGCTCAACAAAATGACGCTCAGATACAAGAGGGCGTCATATTTTTTTCCTTTGAACAGTATCGCCAAGCCCAAAAAAATTGGGAAGATCACGATCATGAACCGGCCTACGCTAATCCACACGGAGAACGACACCAGCAAGGTCGCGAGTGCCCAGATTGAATAAGCCGGGTTCAAACGCCTGGCGATCAAGATCAGGAGGATCAACCCCAAAAAGAAAGATACGACATGGATGAAGTAAATCACGGGGAAATCGCCGGTCAGGAGTGCCGACCCCGAAAATGGCATGCGGAGCGTGTCGAGGGCGGACAGGAGGTTGACCCCCTCCTTCCAACCTGGCGCGTTTTGACTTTTAACAAAAAGGAATGGATCACCAAACCTAATGGCTAGATATGCCATGTAACTCGCGGGACCCAACGCGCTGAGTGGCAGCCAAAGAATGGCCGGGCGAATTTTACGCCAGTTAAATTCGATCGACTTCAGGTAAAGGTAAAGCAGGGGAAGAACGGTCAAAAAGCCAACCGCGCGCGTTGCCCCTGCGAAGATCGAAAAAAGAACTGCCAACGCCCATTTGGATCGAAAGCCGAAATAGAAAACCAGGATGACGAACAGTAAAAAAAGTGATTCAGAATAAGCGGCGCTAAAGAAGAAAGCGAAAGGTGAAAGCAACACGAGCAGCACTGTGCGTTGGGCGGTCTCTTCGCCGTGGCTCGCCACCAAAAGCTTGAAGAGAAAAATGATTGCCAATAACAAAGATAGATTGGCGATCAGCAACCCGGCGATATGGAAGTTGCCGGTGATGAATGCCAACCCCTTTACCAGCAGGGGATACATTGGAAAAAAGGCCGTGTTCAAGTATACATTTTGAACTACGTTGGAATAACCATGTTCAGCGATATTGATGTACCAGCCCGAATCCCAACGTGACCAGCCGTCCAGCCAGAGGTTATTTGGAAAAGCTCGCCATAACCCCTCACCACTGCGCGCGGGGATCAAGATTAGACTGAGGTACGCGAGCAGCCAAAGCCCGACCCGGGTGATGAAAAAAGCCAGGATGGGGAATTTTTGATCGCTGAGCCAATCTCTCGTTTTAGTCAACATGAGCATTAATCCTTTGGCGAGACGTGTTTTGATGTTCCTGATAGTTTTTCCAACGCTTCAATTATAGTATGGGTGCGTTTATGTGCTGAGTTTGGACAGGCTATAAATAAAAAGTCGTAAAAGAAACAGGGCACGAATTTCAAGTTGACTGGCAAATTTGACCAAAGGGTAACAAAAATAGGGGATAATATCGTTATCGATCAATGCTTTCAGGACATAAAATGGATTTTTTGAAATCGCTTGCCACACGCAAATGGGCTGTACCAGCCTTCACCCTCGCGCTGACTCTCCTCAGTTACGCCTTGTTGTCACCCCGTCTGGGCTATTACCTGGACGACTGGCCGCAACTTTACTCTTTTCTTTCCATGGGCGCGACCGGGATCAAGGAATACTTCCTGTATGATGGACGCCCGTTCACCTATTGGCCAAATCTCTTTTTCTACAACCTCTGGGGAACCAATCCCTTTTTGTGGCATCTGACCAACTACGTCCTGCGTTGGGTGACGGGTTTGTTGTTATGGTGGCTGGTGAAGCTGATTTGGCCATCCCGCGGTCGTGAAGCCGGCTGGGTCGCGATCCTCTTCGCGGTTTTCCCAATGTTTGCCCAACAATCCATGGGGTTGACCTTCGTAACCCATTGGGTTTGTTACGTCCTATTTTTGTTATCTTGTGCGCTGATGGTTTTGGCGGTCAAAAAACCAAAGCATTTTTTCCCGTTGATGTTGCTTGCCTGGGCGATTAATGTTCCCACCCTTTTTACCTACGAGGGTTTTATCGGTGTCGAATTTCTAAGACCGGTCTTGTTATGGTTCGCGCTGCCCCAAGATATTCCTTTCTGGAAGAAAGCGCGCAGAACGATCCTCACCTGGCTGCCCTTCCTCGCCCTGGCTGTATTCTATGTGGTTTGGCGCATCTTCATCCTGGAAAATTTACGGGCGGACAATTCGCCTGTATTGATCAACAGTTTTTACCATGAACCTGGGAAAACCTTCTTGCTCTTCATGAATTACTGGGTGCGCGACCTGATTCACCTGGTGTTCGGAGTTTGGTTTCCCACTCTCAGCGTTACTCGCATCGATTTCTCGAGCTGGATTAAAACTGGTTCTTTATTGTTGTCTGTTCTGATCGTCTTAGTGGCGTTGCGCCACCTTAAAAAGAATCCTCCCCAAGAGTTAGTCGAGCCTCAACCAAAACAGGTTCACTTTCACTTGAAAGCTATGATAGTTGGTTTCCTGGGGATGCTGCTGGGTTGCGCGCCTGGATGGTTGATCATGCGCACGGTCAGCGACCCATCCGGGCTATGGAATGACCGCTTCGGTCTGACCGCCATGTTCGCCGCCTGTCTCTTTTTGGTAGCCGGGATTGGATTTCTCTTTCGGAAAACAAAAAAGATCGGGGAAGTGCTGCTGGTATGCCTGGTGGGATTGTCTGTGGGGTATAACCTCAATGTGACCGAGGATTATCGCCAATCAGCTGACGAGCAGAATCGGTTCTATCACCAGCTTTATTGGCGGGCTCCCGTTTTGTTACCGCAAACTTCGTTACTGGCCGATTATGAAATGTTGTCCAAAATGGGGGTTTACCCAACTTCCTTCGCTTTAAACCTCTTGTACCCGATGACGGAATCCTGGCCGCGGCTTGATTATTGGTTTTTCACTGTTCACAAGTCGTTTCCAAACGATTTAGATCGCCTCGATGAGGGAATCGAAGTTTATGATGATCACTGGTATGCCTATTATTTGGGCGAAAGCCAAAATAGCCTGGTCATCGATTGGCGCCGAGACACAGATCGTTGCTTGTGGGTCCTTACTGAAAAAGACAGGTTGAATCCCCTCATAACAGATAACACTCGCAGAATCCTTGGGGCGTCCAATTTAACGCGCATTGACCTGGTTAACGTGGGTATCGCCCCGGATGTTGATCTCTTCGGCGCTGTGAACTCGGATAATTGGTGTTATTTTTATCAGAAATCTGACCTTGCCCGCCAGAAGGAAGATTGGGCCGAAATTTTGAGATTATTCTCAGAAGCTCGTTCCGCCGGGTTTAGCCCCTCAAACGGAGTGGAATTGATTCCCTTCGTTGAAGCATACGCTTGGGAGGGTCAAGCCGCGGAAAGCCTAAATCTCTCCCTTGAGGCAATGCAGCTCACAGACGACCTTTCACCGATGCTGTGCGATACATGGAACCGGCTGGCCGATGGAATTACCGACAACGCGGATTTCACCGCAGCGTACGGGTCGTTTGCAATGGACTACGGCTGCTCGATCTACCGTTGACCAGTTTTATTCGCACCAAACTTTAAAGATCAGGTCGTTGCCGGCAGAGGTTGATTTTCCGGTGGCAGCGTCTCGCACGAACAACTCACCCTTGGTGTACTCGTTGGTGGGGAAAACGCCCAGCGCGAAATTTAAATCTGCGTTGCTCACACCTGGCAGGATCTCGATCGTCAACGCAGAGCCTTTCATCCCTTCCACGTCGGGGATGTCAATGGCGTACCATTCATTTACCGGAATACCTATCGTTGGTAAAGTATAGGCTGATAGCAGTTCACCCGCCCCCGAGCGCAGGTTGATCTCGATCAGGTTGTCCGGATTGGCAGAGTTTTCCAGTGGCCAAACCTCAACCTGAGAGATCGTCTGGCAGTCCGCGATGATGTTTTGATAAAGCGCCGCGCCTTTTTCCAATTTGACGGGCAGGAAGGTCTCTGTGCCCCAATTTTTGTAATAAGGCAATTTGCACGGCTCGCGGGTTAAGCGTGACTCGCCGCAGAGAACGTGAAAATCCAGGAACAGGGTCAACAAAAATGTGATCGAGATCAAGCTGGTCAACCCAAAAAATCCGAGTTTGAACCCTTTGACAGGTTTACCGAGCGCCAATGGAAGCAGAAGCAGCGGTAAGAATGGGATGAAATAACGCCCCTGTACCCCGGGGATGATCGGGGAATCGATGGGGGTGTCCACCACAAAGAACAGCACAAAAATAACGAGGAAATTGAGGATTCCAACCAGGAAGAACCACAATTTCTGTTTCCCGTTCAATCTGTTCTTCTCTTCTTCCACAAAAAACGCGGCCACGACGGCAACAGGGAAGAGGAAATACACGAACGCCGGGAACTGCCAATATCCATAACCTGAAACCCCGACCATCTGAATCAGATAAGCCACACCATTTTTGGCGATAGTTTGCGCGAGCGCCTTAAAGAAGATTTGCGGGGTTTGAAACAATGACCAAAAACGAGGCAGCGAATCGCTGGCCATGGCGTGCTGATTGAAGACCACCTGGGATGCCAGGTAGGTCCAGCTGAGTGACATCGCTACACCCATTACGGCCACACCTGCCAACCCCAAAATTTGCCCCTTGGACGTAAATTTTCTCACGGGGAGCGCCAGAAGGAGAAACAATAAGAAGAAAGTGTTTGGTTTAAGGCTGCACAAAGCCAGGATGAGCAAGCTGGTCACCAGGAATTGTTTGCGAGTCAGCTGGCTGGACGATTCGTCGATTAGATGCATGACCCAGGCTACAAAGAGGAAGATGACCCCGAAGATGATCGGGTCTGGTGAAACTGAGGACGCCAGGATCAGAGTCATGGGAGCGATGGCGATTACCCCCAATAGCCATTTTCCAAAGGGAATCACGCGCAGCGCGAGGAAAACCAGCAACGCGTAGAGCGCCAGATACGAAAGGCGCAGGGTGTAGTAGATGAACACGATGGGGATATCTAGTCGCGGACCCATGACCCGCATGATGGGAGCCTGCATCGCGAAAAGTGTCGGGAAGTAAACCGCTCTGGTGGTGTAGCCGAGCAGGCTGTCGAAGTCGCGGTTCTGCCAATCCATGCGAACTTTCGATTGAGCCAGCCAGGTTGGGCCGTCGATCGGCCAGAGATTCACATCCTGCCGATATGAATTGGAGAATAACGCGAGGGGATAGTACCTGCCCTCTCCCAAAAATGAATTAGGCATCACGTGACCCAGAGACATTTCAAAGATCCTGGCAACGTAGGTTTCTTCGTCAAAATTCGCGCCAATGGGGGTGATCAAGATGAGGGCCAGGCCCACGACCAGGATGAGTAAGGTGAAAAAAATTTCAGGTTTTTTAAGATTCATTGGTTATCTCGATGGAAGGGGCCGTTGTTAAAAAAGCATTTTTTACGATCCGCGTCACTTTTAATACTCTTTGTTTAGGCTTAAGGAAAAAATCACATATTTCCAAAAAACACTTTAACAATTCTGGTTATAAATGGCGAAAAAAATGAATCAATTTGACTCTTTCTTCTTACTTGAAATTTATATGATGTTTGGAAACTACTTGTCGTCCAATATTGATCGTTGTGGTCGGTCATATGAATTACAATTCAATTGGAAGAGCACTCATTCTTGATTCACATCCAATATTATAGACTTTATTGAAAGAATCTTTCAATTCTGGAGTACAAAAATGAAGTTAATGAATAAAATCCGAATCTGGATTTCTAATCATGAATTATTCTGTTCGATCCTTGTTGTTGTATTCCTTTCTTTTGTCACATTTCTACCTTCCGTAAAAAATGCCGGGTTCTACGTGGACGATTATCACATGATTTTCGCCGGAAACAACTCGGGGCCAGATAAAATCCGGGTTTCTTATATGGTTGACCGTCCTGCCGCAGGGTATCTAATGGCAGGGCTTTATAGCGTTTTTGGTTCCAACATTCATTATTATCAAGCGTTGGTAATTGCGTTAAACATTTCCGTCGCCTTGTGTCTGATGTGGATGGTCCGGAAAGTTTGGCCAAATCAAAAGGCAGCCGCCTTTTTTTGTGCCATGTTGGCGGTGGTTTATCCAGGTTTCGTGGATTCGATGCATGCCTTCAATTACAGTATGATCCTGACATCTTACTCTTGGTATGTCTTCTCGATCGCCCTTTCGATCAAAGCTTTAACAAGCAGCCAGAAAATATTGGGAATAACCCTAACCTTAACTTCAATGGCACTCGCAATGGGGTCGTTACTACTGATCGAATACTACCTTGGCTTGGAGATATTACGGATTGGTCTATTATATTTGGTAGTACATTCTCAATTAGTAACGAACGCAAGTTTGAAACTGGCGGTAAATAAAACACTAAAAATTTATCTGCCTTATCTCATCACAACGGGCGTCTTTTTTATCTGGCGGTTCTTTTTCTTTTCCAGTTATCGAAGTGTTACAAATTTGGGAATGGTCATCGGCTCAACGTTAGAGTCTCCATTTTCAAAAGTAGCCGCCATCATCACTGGATTGTTTGGTAATTTTTTCAAAATCACTCTTCTGTCTTGGTTTGAACCATTCTATCGACAATTGATTACTTTAAAACCTGGTGACCTATTGTTCTTTTTGGGCCTTTGCCTGGTTGCCGCGTCAGTTGTTTACATCTTCTTTAAAATACTCCATCCAAAAAATGATGAAGTTAAGGCAATTAAGGATGATATGCTGCAATTTGGGGTATTGGGCTTTGTCGCTGTGATTGGCACCTCTTTACCCATTGTATTCGTTAATCGCGCGGTAACTTTTGAAGAATATGGCCGATATACCTTGCCTGGGATGATTGGCGGAATTCTCATCCTGGTCGCGTTCTTTTTTAATTATATAAAAGCACCAATTCGCCCATTGGTACTCTCATTTTTAATATTATCTGGGATTGTGACTCAACTGGGAGTGGGTAAAGCATTGGGCACCGAATGGGAGGCCTCGAAGGGGCTATGGTGGCAGCTTTCCTGGCGCGCACCGTCCATAAAACCCGGCACGTTACTTACAGGATTAGTAGATCATTACAATATCCGCGAGGGGTTTTATCTTTGGGGACCTGCCAATATGATCTACTATCCAATTGACGGAAACGTGACCATTGCGGCTGAAACTCTAAATCCGGAATTCATCAAAACGATTCAACACGGGGATGAAACTGAACGAAATTTTCGTTCTTATATCATCTACCTTAAGCCAAAAAACTTGTTGGTGTTATCGGTTCCATCAGAAAAATCATGTCTTCACTTGATTAGTGGCAACGCGCCGGATTACTCGGTTTATGATTCGAGTTCAATTCAATTAATCGGCCAATATTCCAAAATTGACCAGGTGGATGTGCTGGTGGATCCTGTGACTCCGCCCATTAACATATTTGGAACCGAACCTGATCATGGGTGGTGTTATTACTATCAAAAAGCGGAACTCGCGGTACAAAAACTGGATTATCAAGAAACGGCAAGCTTGTGGGAGGAAACTGAAATCCTCGAACTTTATCCAGAGGACCAAGTTGAACTGGTCCCATTTATTCTAAGTTTTGCTGAATTAGGGAATGAAGACAAACTGAAAGAAATCCTTCCACAGATGAATGAGAATAAGTTTCTTAATGCCAATTTTTGTAAAAATATTCGATCGCGAAGTTATCAAATATCAGAAACAGCCAACCAGTTGTTATTGGAATTAACCGGTACCCAATAAATAAAAATTACCGATTATTTATTATCGCATCTGTCATTCGCGCGACGCGTGACACAGCTTTCACATCATGGACGCGCAGGATATCCGCGCCGCGTAAAATCCCCACAACGCAGGCTGCCAGAGTGCCTTCCAATCGTTCTTCCGGTGGGACATCTAGCGTATAGCCGATGAAAGATTTGCGCGATGGCCCCAAGAGGATTGGAAACCCCAGGGCTTTGATCTCATTCAGCCGGTGGATCAGTTCTAAATTCTGGTTGACGGTTTTGCCAAAACCTATACCCGGGTCAAGGATGATCTGGGATTTATCAATACCGGCCATTTTCGCGATGTCCACGCTTTCGAGAAGTTCTTTTCTTACATCCTCGATCAGGTCGGCATAATCCACGCCAATGTAGCGGCCACCTAATCGATCCTGGATCTCAGCCTGGGCGGGTTTGCTGCGGTTGTGCATGATCACTACCGGCACACCAGCCTTGGCCACCACAGCCGCCATGCGCGGATCAGCTCTCAACCCCCAGACGTCATTTACCCAAGACGCGCCAGCCAGGATCGCAGCTTCTGCCACTTCGGATTTATAGGTGTCAACCGACAGAGTGATGTCCAATTCGGAGTGGATCTTTTCGATGACCGGGATGACACGATCAAGTTCCTCTTGCAAGCTGACCGGTTGAGCGCCTGGCCGGGTGCTCTCCCCGCCGACATCGAGGATGTCAGCACCATCTTTCTTAAATGAGCGCGCCTGGGTGATCGCAGCCTGGATTGCGTCCTTCTGATTAAGCAACCCATCCCCTGAGAAAGAATCCAGGGTAACGTTGAGGATACCCATGATACAGCTTCTATCTTGTTTGACGAAGCGGGAGTCCATATTTTATGCTCCAATGTCAGTCTTGCGTGATGTCCAGAGCGCGATGCCCGCTTGATCAACAGACGCCAGCATTTCCGCGATGTTTGAATCAAACCCAGGGACGCGTAGCGTTGGGGCAATGTCTGCCAGAGGCTTAAGCACGAATCCGCGCTCGTGCAGGCGGGGATGGGGGATGGTCAACGATTCTGTTTCTACAATTTGGTCGCCGTATAGCAATATATCGATGTCGATCACCCGGGGTCCGTTGCGAAATGTCTTCACTCTTCCCAACTCTTTTTCAATGGATTGTGTGAAGGCAAGTAACTCCAGCGGCTTGAGGAGGGTGTTGCCGGCAACAACTTGATTCAGAAACGCGGGTTGGTCGGCGAACCCCCAGGGTTCTGTCTCATAAATGCTTGAAAAATCAGTCAACCCCACTTGTGCCCTAATGTGATCACGCGCTTCAGCGAGATGCTTTTGCCGGTCTCCCAGGTTCGATCCGAGGGCCAGGTAAACCTTCGTGTTCAACTCCGGCGAGTCCTTCAAAGATTACCCACCCCGCACGGCGTTAATCAAGTCGGCTAACAAACCATAGGCTGTGGTTTCAGGCCCTGGGTTGCTCTCGAGGATGCCCAATCCGGGCAAGGTATCGGTTTCAAACTGGACGAAGGAGCTTGTGCCGCTGATGCTGTAGAGCGGGCTTGTGGCCGCCACTCTTTGGGGAGCGACTTTGGTTTTCACCCGGTCTCCTTCACGGCTGGCCGTGCAGACCAATTTCCATCGTTCCCCTGCCTGCAGCGCTTCACGGATCATCTCCGGGCTGACACCGCGGATGCCGGTGCGCTCGACCTGGTCAGGTTTGAGTGGAACTCCCATCAAGACCGTGCAGAGCGCGGCCACCTTGATCGAGGCATCCCAACCGTCAATATCCGCGCTGGGGTCGGTTTCAGCGATGCCGATCGATTGGCCATATGCCACCGCCTCATCGAAGGATTTCCCTTTTTCCATCATTTCAAGCAGCAGGTTGGTGCAAGAATTGAGAATGCCTTTAAAACCTTTCAGTTCCACCGCTGGAAGCGGACCACGGAATAGCGAAAAGATCGGGGCGCCGTCCATGACGGAAGACTCAAAAAGAAAACGCTTACCCATCTTCTTTGCCTGGGCGGTCAGCTCGGCGTGAGCGTGCACCACCGGACCTTTGTTCGCGGTAATGGCGTGCATGCCAGCTTGCAGGGCGGCTTTGAGGTGATCACTGGCCGGCTGCCCGTTGATGTGATTGACAGGTGAATTCTCAAACAAGACCTCGGCGCCCGATTGGCGAATAAATTCGATCATTGAGCCAGGTGAGGGAACTTTGGAAAGCACATCCATGCTTTGACCGTTTTCTGCGATTTGCAAGGCTCTTGCAACGTCCAACCCATCTGGGTCAAGAGCCATGCCGTGGCTGCCGGTTGCGATTCCCACGATGCGAGTTTCAAACCCAAATTCAGACTGCAGCACCGGACGTTTTACCTCGAGCAGCCTGGCCAACGCCCGCCCCACGTTACCGAAACCTACTAAAATGACCTTGATCTCACGCATTGTTATCTCCATCAATTAAATAATAATTCATATTTATTCCAAGTGGCCAGAAATCCATTTTACGGTTCTGACTTTGAATGTGGTACCGAGATAGATCGGTAATTTTTCCTCTAACAAGGTTTCATCCCCTGTGGTGATAAAGCGGACGGTTGCGTGCTGTTGCCCGCTTGCCAAACAGCCAAGAGTGGTGAGCAACCGTTCGGTCTGACGCGCCACTGCAGGGGCTGGGTCGATCACCCGCACTTCTGGCCCGACAATCTCTTCGATCAGGGGAATCACGAAAGGATAATGAGTACAGCCCATGACGACAGTATCGATGCCTTTTTCGAGCATGGGCAAGAGTGCATTTTCGAGAATCTTCCGGGTTTCTGGGCCAGTGAGATCACCTTTTTCGATCTGTCCAACCAGACCGGGACAGTGATCTTGAAGCACGGTGACTCCTTGGGCGAAACGCTCCACAACCGAAGCGTATACCTCGCCCTGGAAGGTGGCGTACGTGGCAAGAACACCCACAACACCGGTATGGGTATGTTCCGCAGCGGGTTTGACAGCTGGTTCCATACCAACAAAGGGGACTTGTGGAAACTCTTCACGCAGAGTCTTCAACGCCGCAACCGAAGCGGTATTGCATGCCACGACAATGAGTTTGACCCCTTGTGCGATCAAATAGCGGGTAATCTCCCTTGAAAAACCGCGCACTTCTTCGAGCTGCCTGACTCCATAAGGTACGTTGGCCTGGTCGGCCAGGTAGATGATTGGTTGCGCGGGCATGAGTTGGCGTAGAGCACGAAAAACTGATAAACCGCCCACTCCTGAATCAAAGACACCGATCGGGTTTTCCATGCTCACTCCTGGCCATTGACCTTGCAAGCAGAAACGAAAGCCTTGAATAGGTTTTTGTGCTCTTGCCGTGACAATAAACATTCAGGGTGCCATTGCACTCCAACGATGTTATAACGCGCGGATGGCCACTCTATTGCTTCAATTAAACCATCACTTGAGCGGCCTGTCACTTCCAGACCCGCGGCGGGTTTGTCAACCGCCTGATGGTGAAAGCTGTTGGTGGATATTATTGAACGGCCATATATTTGAGCGAGGATCGAGTTTTCAATTAAACTGATGGTGTGGGCGATAAAATCGCGGCCTTTGGTCTCTGGTGTATTATGTGTCACTTGAGTGGGAAAAAAGGAAGGGATGTCGGTGATCAGGGTTCCACCCAGGGCCACATTCAACACCTGCATGCCCCGGCAAATTCCAAGCACTGGCATTTGACGCTCTTTTGCGGCCAAGACCAGCGCAATCTCTAATTGATCGCGATCCTCAGAGACTCCCGAAATGGTTGGGTGCGGCAAACCATTAAAATATTTCTCGTGCACATCCCCGCCGCCTGACAACAATAAACCATCCAGACAGTCGACCAGGTTGGGGATCATTTTTAAAGGGAAACGATTCGGGATCAAGAACGGGAAGCCACCCGCGCTAAGGATCGCCTCAGAGTACGCGGATGGAATTTGGTCGTAAGTTTGATTGTTGAGATGGATTTGACTGACTGTGATGCCGATGATCGTTTTTATCATTATCCCTCACCAAGATCGGTTTAAAAGAACAAAGGGCGCAACCCCGGCGTGGGCTGCACCCTGATGAGATCATCCTGAATAGGGTTAGTTGAATTTCTGTTTGAGACGGGCGCTTTTGCCGGAGCGTTCACGCAGAAAGTATAAGCGGGAACGGCGAACTTTGCTATGGCGTTCAACCACAACACGATCGATCCGGGGAGAGCGCAGAAGGAAGGTGCGTTCCACACCGATGCCATTGCTGGCGACACGGCGAACGGTAAAAGTGGAATTATTGCCGTTATTGTGCATGTAGAGCACAACACCTTTGAATTCCTGAATACGTTCGCGGGTACCTTCTTTGATCTTTACGTGCACACTGACTGAATCTCCGGTACGCAGTTCCGGGATATTCGGATTTACGGGAGCATCATATGCTTTGATTAAATCGCTCATTCTCTACACCTGACCTTTGAATTTCTAACCGCATGCGCGGCGCGAAGCAAGATTATACCACAAGATTTTGTGGATTACCCAAAATGGATTAATGGAGGATTTGTGATCTGGCTGCAACATCAATCCAGATATTTGTTGGTAAAATTCAATCGATCTGATCGAAGCAATTTGTTGTTTTCACGCAGAATGATACCAGATATGCAAGAGGCGCGTATGACCATTCAAAAAATGTACATTGCCGTGGATGTTGGCGGAACCCAGATGCGGGCGGCTTTATATCCCGAGGAAGGAATCGTCCCCATTAAGAAACAGATAATCTCCACGCACGCGGGTAACGAAAAACCGGAAGACCGTCTGATTGATTTACTTGGCCAGATCTGGCCTCAAGAAGGCAAGGTGGAGCGCATCGGGATCGCGGTTCCAGGTCCGGTCGACCCAAAAAATGGGCGTGTTTATATGGCCGCGAATGTTAAAGGCTGGATGGATATTGATCTTGGTCGAATGGTTGAATCAGCATTTAAGACCTCTGTGATCTTGGGAAACGACGCTAATTTAGCCGCCCTGGGTGAGTGGAAGTACGGTGCCGGCATCGGCCACCACGATTTGATCTACCTTACCATCAGCACCGGGATCGGTGGAGGATTCATCGTGGATGACCGTCTTTTGGTAGGCCCGCAAGGCATCGCCGGGGAAGTGGGGCACATCACCGTCTTGCCAGATGGGCCGTTGTGCGGTTGCGGCAAAAAAGGCCACCTCGAATCGATGTCATCCGGCACCGGCATCGCGAACTATGTGGAACGCGAGCTTCTCGGCGGCAGACCGTCAATCTTATCCCTGACACCTCAAAAGCCAAATTCACGCGTCATCGCTGAAGCCGCCTTGAAAGGGGACGCACTAGCCCTCGAAGCCTACGAAACGGCGGGTGTCTTTTTGGGCAGAGCGATCAGCGACTTGTTGCATATTTTTAACCCGACCATTATCGTTCTTGGAGGGGGAGTCACGAACGCGGGTGATCTTTTAATGGTGCCAGTCAGGCGCACGATCAGCGAGAGCGTTATGTCGCCTGCGTATACACGTATTCTCGAGATCAAATTCGCAAAGTTGGGTGACCAGGCTGGTCTGGTCGGTTCCCTGGCGCTGGCCAGGGGGTGATAGCACACGACCTGGATCATCATCCAGGTCGTTTTTTTTATTTTGGAAAAATCTATTTGATCAGGGGCAGCAGGTTCTGGTCTACGTCCGCTTCGGTTTGAATTGGGCTGACACCCCGGAATAACGACCAGGTTTCATGGTGTTCGATCGACTGACCTGGGTCAAGTTGTTCCATGGGGCCAAGCGATTCCAGTTCGAGAATGTTCTCGTTGGTAAAAGTCTCAAAATTGCAGTTTTGATCTGGGTAATTCGACCCTGGTTGATAACCAAATTGTTTTACAAAAACCTCATTGCCATTTTGGTAAGCCGCCCATCGAGAGGAATTAAGCATTCCTAATTTTTGCGGGCGTGCCGTTCGGCTGTCTTGTCTCAAGAAAATGTACTTTTCTCCCCATGTCCAACGCGGATCATTCATGCGGGTGTAACCCCACAACGCCAACGAATGGGTGGGGGTCAACAATCCCGGAAACTCAATCTTTTGGGGGTGGGGCAAGATCGCCATTCCACCAGCGCGCATCACGGTGAGCGCCCACGCGGAAAGCGAGATCGTCCACGCCCCACAGTTTTGTAATTTGTGATTGATTTCGACTCTTGGAGAAGTTTCATCAAGCCGGATCTCGATGGTTTTTTGTACCTGGTTCGTCTCGACCGGTGCTGTTAACCGGATGCCCTCTGTCAGGATCTCAAATTCCACGGGGAAGTTATCTGCGGCGTAAGTTCTCACAGGGTCTTCGGGGGCGTGCCATAATCGGTGTCCGCCATAGATGCGCCAGGTATCTCCGCCGTTTTTTCCCTCATCCTCAGGGTTTTCGTAGAATTGATTCTTTCCGCCCTGAAAGCCACAATACAAGACTCTCGGGCCGATATCGGTGGTGACGATTAACTCCACCAAATCGTTGGTCAATTTAAAACAATTCGACCATCCGTGATATTTTACATTTTGGCATTGCACCATGAGATCCCTGCCTGATCGTTGATGTTTACTAATTAATTCTAACATTAGTTCAACGAAATTTTGACCATGGTGGATGTTAACCCATTTTTTACCGACACACATATCAAAAAAAACTATAATATCTAGACAAGTATATTGTTAATTTAGGTTTGCCTGGGTTCATTCTTATTTGTGAGGATGTGAGGGAAAGATGGCGAAATCCCGAATGGGGTCGGTCATTCATTTATTATGTAGCGTGGTTTTGGTTCTATTAACTTCAGGATGTTTTTTAAAACCAGATATCAATATCGGATTGGTGGCCGAACTTACCGGAAAACAATCTGACTTGGGCATTCAGCTTCGCAATGGAATCCAGATGGCGGTCAACGAGATCAACGCCTCTGGTGGCATCCGTGGGCGCCAGGTGAACCTGGTCATCGTGGATGAAGCCGAATTCGCCAAAAACATAGAATCATCCCTTCAGGATTTGATTGAACAAAAAGTAGTCGCCGTCTTGGGGCCAGTGACCAGCGATCATACCGTCGAAATCTATGCCGCCACTGAAGCCCAAAACATGATTCTACTCAGTTCCACCGCCGCGACGACAAACTTGAGCGGCATCCAGGATCATTTTTTTAGGACCTTTGTTTCGACCGATTTTTTGGCCACGCAAATGGCGGATTATCTCTTCAAAGAAAAGAAAATACATACAGCGACGGTAATCTTTGATCAGGACAATCTTTCGTATACCGAGACCATTTTTACCTCCTTTTCGAACAGGTTTGAGTCTCTGGGAGGCTCGCTCAGTGGATTCCAAAAATTTTCCTCAGCGGAATCACCGGATTTTGCGACACTGGTCGGGGAAATAAGATCCGGGAAACCTGATGCGGTTCTCATTGTAACTTCCCCAACTGACGCTGCCCTGATTGCCCAAGCCATTCATCTCGCAGGATGGCAGCCTGATCTAGTTGGAGCGCCGTGGACACAAGGGCCGGCATTGATCGAGATGGGTGGTGTGACGGTTGAGGGCATGGAAGCCATCACCCCATTTGACATGAATAAGGATTCTGAAAGTCTACAGCAGTTCATCAGTGCTTATCGAACTCAAAATGGTCAACCACCGTTGTTTTCCGCGGTTTCAGGCTACGAAACCATGATGTTTTTGGCCCAAGCGCTTCGCGAAACTCGGGGAAGGGTCCGTGGGCTTGAAGACGCCATGATCGCGCAACGAGGTTTCTTGGGGCTCGCGAGCCCGATCATTTTGGATGAATTCGGAGACGCTATTCGGCCTCTGATCATTCAAAAAGTGGTGGATGGAGAATTTATCACCATCGAACACCTGGATCCCGGGCGATGATCAATAAACGCGAGGTAACACCCCAACCGCTCAAAAACGTCATTTTACGTTTGCTCACCACGCAATGGCTTACCGTTTCGATCATTCTAGTTTTGGTGTTAACAGCCTCTTCGTTTTTAAGTGGCAGGGCTTATTTGGTCAGCCAGCAACAAACTACTGAACTATTGGCAGTCAGCGCGGGTCAATATTATGAAGACGCCGAGCACATGATTCGCGTATTGGCGGCATCACTTCCTTCCCAATCTGACCTGGACGTAACGCAACGGATCGCCCCGGCTTTTGACGCTCTATACCTGATTGGCGCGAACGGTGAATTAATAACAATTACCCCGGAGGAGCAACAGTTAAAACCAGGCATGGATATGTCAGGACACCCGAGCTATGCGGAAGGAAAGACCACGGGATCATTCTCAAAAACCTTCATTTCTGCCCGCACAGGCAAGCCGACAGTCTATGTTTCTGAACCTTTGTCCTTTGGTCAAGGAATTTTGGTAGGAGAATTGAGTCTGGCTGGGCTGGATGACAGTCTTCACGGCACGGACAACCAGATCATCACGAACTATTATGTTACCGATGAACTGGGAACCTTCCTGGCTAACAGTGATGTGCGCCAGGTTAATCAACAGGCCAAGTATGACCAGGCAGCACTGATCACTCAAATGAGCGATCAAAGACTGCAAAAGATGGTCAATCGTGGAGGATTATTATCCATCACGATCCTGGAGAGGGTTCCCAAAACCGGTTGGGTGGCGATCACCGAAGTCTCTTTTCGTCAGGTTTACGGTTCATTTTTCCTTCCGGCTTTTGCTGGATTATTGTTCATCGCTTTGCTTTACGCCTGGATCGTTCGCAGGGAACGTTATGTTTTAACGCAAAAGGTGATCGATCCCCTCAACGAGATCGATGAGGCGGCTCGCGTGCTGGCCGAAGGTAATTACAACGCCGAGATTAAGCTTTCTTCTGAACAAACCTACTTTGAGGTCGCGACCCTGGCAGAGAGTTTTGAGCGCATGCGCAACGCCATCCGCGAAAATACCGAGGCGTTAAGGGATAGCGAGGAAAAATATCGCACCGTCGCCAATTACACCTACGACTGGGAAGCCTGGCGCACTCCGGAAGGCAGTTACCGTTACGTTTCTCCATCTTGCAAAAACATTACCGGTTACACTGCTGAAGAGTTTATCGCTGACCCCGGGTTAACTTTAAAGATAGTCCACCCTGAAGACCGCTCGAACTATCAGTCGCATTTAGATGATTTCGCTGGCAAAGAAAGCATCAATTCGGATCATCTCGATTTTCGGATCAAAACCAAACAAGGCGATATTCGCTGGATCAGTCACTTTTGCGTCATCGTTTATAACGAAGAAGGCGAATTCATCGGCAGGCGTGAAAGCAATCGCGATATCACCGACAGGGTTGCCTATGAATTCGAATTGCAGCGCTGGGGACACATTTTTGCCCAGGCGGAGTGGGGCATCATCGTCCATTCTGAAAACAGTGCTCTCCCAGACTTGATGAACCCCGCGTTTGCCCGGATGCATGGATACACCGTTGTTGAAATGAAGAATTTGCCTATCATTGAATACTTTGCGCCGGATTTTCGCGACCAGGTCGCAGAAAATATGGACATTGCTCATCAAAAGGGACACCATGTTTGGGAAGCGCGCCACCTGCATAAGGACGGGCATTCCTTCCCGGTGAGTATTGACGCCACCACGGTAAAGAATGAGCAAGGTGTGGTCCAATATTGTGTCATTAATGTCCAGGATATTACGGAGAAGCAACAGATCGAAGAAGCGCTTCGGTCTTCTGAGGCCAAGTTCTCTACTGCCTTCAGAATTTCACCTGATTCGATCAACATCAATCGCATGGTAGATGGCATGTATCTCGATATCAACGAAGGATTCATGTATATGACCGGCTACACCTCCGAAGAGGTCGTTGGTCGAACCTCCCTGGAGTTGGATATCTGGGCAAACCCCGAGGACCGCAAAAAGCTGGTCAAGGGTTTGACGGAATCGGGCGTGGTGAATAACCTGGAAGCGCCATTCAGAGCCAAAAATGGCGACATCAAAATCTGCCTGATGTCGGCCAAGCTCATCGAGGTCAATGGCGAAAAATGTATTCTTTCCATCACGCGTGATATTTCTGAGCGCAAGGCTATTGAAGAGAAAATTCGTTTGTTGAACGAAGAATTGGAGTTGAGGGTATGCGACCGCACGGCGCAATTGGTGGCAGCCAATAAGGAACTGGAAGCTTTCTCGTATTCCGTCTCTCACGACCTGCGCGCGCCACTTCGGGGTATCGATGGCTGGAGCCTGGCGCTTCTTGAAGATTACAGGGATAAATTGGATGAGCAAGGCCGACAATACCTTGACCGGGTTCGCTCAGAGATTCAGCGCATGGGGCAGTTGATCGATGGCTTACTGCTGCTCTCAAGGGTAACTCGTATGGAGACCAAATCAACCAAAATCAATTTGTCAGAGATGGCGGAATCCATCGTCGACCGGTTAAAAGAAGATTACTCTCACCAGGAGTATTTGACCAACATTCAACCGAGTCTCGAAACAATCGGTGATTTCAACTTGATCCATATCGTTTTAACCAATTTATTTGAAAACGCGTTTAAGTTTTCCTCAAAAACATCCAAACCAGTGATTGAATTTGGCTGCCAGGATGTGGATGGTGAAAACGCTTTTTTTGTCAGAGATAACGGTGCGGGGTTCGACATGCAATACGCTGGCAATCTCTTTGGGGCGTTTCAACGCATGCATCGCCAGACGGATTTTCCAGGGACCGGTGTGGGGTTGGCTACCGTGCAGCGCATCATTTATCGCCATGGAGGTTCGGTATGGGCGCAATCCGCGCTCAATGAGGGCACGACTTTCTTTTTCACGTTGGGGGAGAGCAAATGACACAAAAATCAATTTTACTTGTGGAAGATAACCCAAGTGATATCGACCTCACGATCCGGGCATTGAACAAAGCTCATATTATGAACGAATTGATGATCGCTGAAGATGGACAAGATGCTCTCGATTACTTGTTCGCGACTGGCAAATACGATTCACCGCAACCGCCCTCACTTCCCGCCCTGGTGCTATTGGATATTAATCTGCCCAAGATCAATGGCATCGAAGTCTTGCGTCGTATCCGTGAAAACCCAAGAACCCATCGGCAGCCAGTGGTCATCTTATCCTCGTCTACAGAAGAAGCAGACATCATCTCAACTTATGATCTTGGCGCCAACAGCTACATCCGCAAACCCGTCGATTTTAATCAATTTGCCGAAGCCATCGCCAACCTGGGTCTTTATTGGCTGGTGATGAACGAGACCCCCCCGGAATAGGAAATCCTGAACATGAATTCTCTGCGAGTCTTATTCATCGAAGATTCTGAAAGTGATGCCGCCCTAATCGTGCGGCATCTAGAAAAAGCAGGTTACTTGGTGACCACCCAACGCGTGGAGACCGAAGGTCAATTTTCTGATGCTCTTAAGAATCCATGGGATGTGATCATTGCCGATTATCAGTTACCAGAATACAACGCTCCCGCTGCTCTCTCCTTTTTGAAGGAAACCAGGCTGGATATTCCATTCATCGTAGTGTCAGGAGCTATTGGCGAAGAAATGGCCGTGGCGTTGATGAAATTCGGCGCGTGCGATTACCTGATGAAAGACAAACTTATGCGCCTGCCGCCAGTGATCGAACGTGAATTGGCTGAACTGAAAATTCGAGAGGCACAAAAAAAATCGCATTACGCGTTGGCTGAGAGTGAACGCAACTTGAGGAACTCACAAGCCATTGCTCACATCGGTCACTGGGTATTTGACGTCGGTACCGAAATTGAAACCTGGTCGGACGAATTGTGGCGCATCTTTGGACTGGTACCACAACCGAAAAATGAAATCCTAACCGAGATCTGGTTAAATGCCATTCACCCTGAAGATCGTGAGCGAGTGATAAAAGCTACCAATCCTGATTACCCTGAAAACCTTGACACCAAGTTGGAATATCGGGCGATCCACCCTGATGGCAGTATTCGCCAGGTTCTTAGCCTCAGAGGTGAACCTGTCTTTGATAACCACGGGAGGGTTATCCAAACATCGGGAGTTGTTCTGGATATAACAGAACGCAAGTTGATCGAAATAGACTTGCGTGACAAGATGGAAGAAAGCCAGATGCGAGCGCGGGAACTTGAAACGATAACCTCAGTATCTTCCAGGCTGCGCCAGGCGGTCACCCACAACGAACTGGTTGAAAGCGTGTTACACGAGTTGACCAGTGTCTTAAAAGCAGATCATGCCACCCTTGGTATTCTGGCAGGTGATGAATTATTGTTTAATTATGCCATTCATCGTGATCAGCCTGAGCATGTCGAAGAAAGCTTCAAACTTTCTGGACGGATTGGTAATCTGATCCAAAATAAGACCCCCTTCTTTTTGGAAGAAACCCCTCCCGAATTACTGGTTGAGCTGAAACAATGGATTGGCCGCGATTGTGATCTGCCCAAAGCCGTGATTTTTTATCCATTGATCTGCCAAGACATTCTTTCAGGAATCATCTATCTTGGATATGATCAAGAAACCCGCTTTTCGCAAGAACAAAAACATCTCGTGAGCGCCATCTCCGAAATGGCGGGAAACGCTTTGAATCGTATCAAAGCCACCAGTGACCTGGAAGCTATGGTTCGCACACGCGACCACGAACTGGAAAGCATCTACAAGGTTACATCTTCAGCCAGTTCCACCCTCGATCTTCATCAAGCGTTACGTTCAGCTTTATTGCTTTCTCTCGAAGCAGTGCGTACTTCTAACGGCGCGATTTTCCTTTATGACGACATTGAAAAGCATTTCCAATTGATCACCTCCATTGAAAACTCCCAGAAAATTCCTCCTCTTTTCTCTGGCAAGCAATTAATGAAACACCTTGAAAAAGTGATCGCCCAGAAAAAAACCGTGGTAGTTTCTGATCTAGGCGCGGTTAACAGAAGCCTCGGCGACGAAAAGGTTTGTGACCAATGTTCATTGATCGGTTTGCCCATGCGCGCCCAAGATCGGGTAACCGGAGTAATGGTGGTGATTCGTGAAAACTCCTCACAAATCAATCTTGATGAAATGACCTTATTGTCTTTTATCGCCGACCACCTCGCCCTGGTGGTGGATAACACGCGTCTCTTCAAAAAAGCGGAACATTCAGCCATTCTTGAAGAACGTTCGCGGCTGGCACGCGAGTTGCATGATTCGGTGACACAATCTCTTTACAGCGCCAACATGTATGCATCGGGAGCTCAAAAGTTTTATCACCTAGGCAATTATGCCGAGATCGCTTCCTACCTCAACCAGATCGGCAGTCTTGTTCAACAAGCGTTGAAGGATATGCGCTTATTGGTTTATGAATTGCGATCGCCGGAACTCGCGAGGAATGGCTTGATTGGCGCGATCCAAAACCGATTGGACGCGGTTGAGCGTCGATTGGGCATAAAGGTATCGGTGCAATCCGAATGGGCAACCTCGCTTCCAGAATCAACCGAGCAAGAGATTTATCGAATCATTATTGAAGCGTTGAACAATTCAATTAAATACGCTCACGCCACATCGGTTTCGATCTCGTTTTTATCCAGTGAGAAAGGGTTGCGGTTGTTGATCGAGGATGATGGTGTTGGTTTTAACCTTGAACAGGGATTAAAATCCGGAGGGGTTGGTTTAACCACGATGCGGGAACGTGCTGAAAGGGAGGGTGGAGAGTTGGTGGTTCATTCGACCCCTGAGCTTGGAACCACCGTCGAAATGGTCTTGCCAAATTCCCAAACGAGCATTGTAGTGGAGGAATCTGGAAATGGGTAAAATTCGTTTGTTGATCGCGGATGATCACACGATGGTCCGGGAAGGATTAAAGGCGTTTTTTGCCCCAGCAGCAGAATTTGAGGTGATTGCTGAAGCAGCCAACGGGCAGGAAGCGGTGCAAAAAGCGGCAGAATGGCACCCGGATGTCATCTTGCTGGACTTGTTGATGCCGGTAATGAACGGCATAGACGCAGCTCTAGCGATTAGAAAGCATAACCCCAAGGCCAGGATTATCATCATCACCAGTTCCATGGAGGAGACCCAGGTGATCGCGTCAATCAAAGCCGGCGCTTCAGGTTATCTCCTGAAAGACTCCTCACCTGATGAGATCGAAACCGCCATCCAGGACGTTTATAAAGGGGAGACAGCGTTTCCGTCAAGGATCACCAACATCATGATCAAGGAACTTAACCGACCCGTGAAGGCTCCATCCAAATGCACGTCGCTGACCGAGCGGGAGGTTGAGATCTTGAAACTGGTCGCCAACGGGCTTTCAAACCAGGATATCGCTGACGCGCTTTTCTTAAGCGTGTGGACAGTGAGAACCTATGTGACCGGCATTCTGAGTAAACTTGAAGTCGAAAACCGCACTCAGGCGACGTTATACGCGCTTCGCGAAGGAATTATCACCCTAAATCAATGAAATATTGAATACCCTATTAAGTTGATAAAAGACCGCCTTAAAGCGGTCTTTTTGTTTGCCTCTCCTCTCAACTATATAGCGTTGAAGTTTCGACCTGTTCTCAATAAGATAAGAGTGAAGATTCTCTTGCTTCACATAGGTGGTTTGATGAGTTTAGAAACTCAACCCATGCAAATTCTGGTGGTCAGCCCTTCCGGTCGAGGCAGGGATAATTTAGTGGTTTTATTGGAGTCCTTGAGTTTCCCGATTAATTTAATGGTTGTGGAAACTTGCAATGAAGCGGAAAACGCTATGGACTCAGAGAAGCGAGTGATCGTCATGATCGATTATCGTTTTCCGGATGAGATCCTGGAGGAGGATATCAGCAGACTGATTCTGCACGACTCGGTGCATCATATTGTTCTTTTACAGGCTCGCAACGCACCCAAATGCCATTTCACCCATTACTCAACCAGTGAAGTGGTTTATAACGATCTTTCTGTCGATGTGCTGAATAACCTTTTTAAGAACATTGATCAAAATGGTTAGCACTCAAGGTAACCTTATTTGGTAATAAAAACGGAGCTCAATTTAACATGCGAAAATTCACAAAGTGTGGTTTCAGATTAACCCTGTTGGAATTATTCGGACCCAGTGCGCTCACTCTTGAAAAGAAGCCGCGAATATCCAGTGGTGTAAAGGCGAATCCATAACCGGACCAGCTTATCGGTGATTATCGGTAAACATTTTTATTCGTAGTTTTACTGGTGAGAAAGGGAAATGATAAAACCCTCGAGGTTCGGGGGTTTTATCATTTTTCGCCTTTATCAAGATTTGGGACTTAATTTATCTGTGTTTTACATGAATTCATGTGAAACACGGATATAACTAAGATAATTACAGGAGAAAATATGGAAAAACAACTTGTCATCTTTGAGTTGGGAAGTGAAAATTTTGGCATCGATATTGCCTCTGTGGAAGGCATTGTAAAACTTCAAGAGATTACCCGGATTCCCCAAGCCCCTTCTTACATGGAAGGCATCACCAATTTACGCGGCAGCGTCTTGCCGGTGATCGACCTGCATAAGCGCTTTGGCATGGCAGCGCATGAGCGCACCAATGAGACTCGCATCGTGGTGGCCAACGTGGATAATCTGAAGATCGGCATGATCGTCTCCGCGGTTTCTGAAGTGCTAACCATTGACGATAATGTTATCGAACCTCCACCACCCATGGTCAGTAATGTAAACTCTGAATTTATCACCGGTGTCGCCAAGATCGACAAGCGTCTGGTTATCTTGCTTGACCTTGGAAAGGTTCTTACCTCAGAAGAGAAGAAACAACTCGTCGTTTAACAACAATTGGTTCAAGTATCAAGTTATTGACATAAAACAACCCTCATCACGAGGGTTGTTTTGTTATAGACGGCTGATCACCGCGCTGCGTTCTGGCCCTACAGACACCTGGGTGACGGGAACGCCGCAGAATTTTTCGATGATCTCAATGTAACTTAAGACGGGTTGGGGCAGGGCTTCCCACGATCGGATGTGTCGTAAATCTTCTTTCCATCCAGGTGTGGATTGGTATTCGGGTATACAGGCTTCCAATTCGGAGGCTCCGCAACTGAAATCCAACTCGGCGATATGGTGACCGTTTTTAAGGTAACCCGTGCAAACCTTGATTTCGGCCAGACCTGAGAGCACGTCCATTTTAGTTAGAAAGAGTTCGGTGGCGCCGTTGAGATCGACCGTGTATTTGAGTAAGATGAGGTCAAGCCACCCTACTCGCCTTGGACGGCCTGTGGTGGTGCCAAATTCATCCCAGGGATTCGAGCCGGTTCCGCGAAGGAATGTGGCTGTGTCATCAAAAAGCTCGGTAGGGAATGGACCCGATCCGACACGGGTTTGAAAGGCTTTGGTAATGCCGATGATGTTTTTCACGGGTTGCACGCCAATTCCCAAACCACTGAATATGCCCGCGGCTGTGGTGCATGAACTGGTGACAAATGGATAGGTGCCTTGATCCAGGTCCAGCAGTGTTCCCTGGGCAGCTTCCGCGAGAACGGTTTTTCCATCCTTCAACGCCTTCCGCATTAGCATCGACACTGGTTTCACAAATGGGGTTAAAAATTGGGTTTGCCTGACGAATTCATCTGCCATGCTCATGGGGTTGATAGCCGCTTGATGGTAAAGGCCGATCAACATCTGGTTTACTTCAGTGAATAAAGCCAATACCTTTTGTTTGTATGTTTCAGCATGCAGCAAATCCCCAGCCCGGATGCCCCGCCGCGCGCATTTATCGACATAAGCCGGGCCGATGCCGCGGCCAGTCGTTCCAATCTGCGCCTTGCCGCGAGATGCTTCCTGGGCTTGGTCCAGCAGTCGGTGCGCGGGGGTGATCAGGTGAGCTGCGTCAGAGATCCACAACCTTTCGGGCGTAACCTCCACGCCACTCTCTTTGAGCATCTTGATCTCTTCCAATAAAGTATTCGGGTTGATCACCAGACCATTCCCAAGCACGCCGATGGTGTGCGAGTGAATGATGCCAGAGGGGATCAAGTGAAGTTTGAAGATTTGATTCCCGACGGTTACCGTGTGGCCGGCGTTGTCTCCGCCGTTGAAACGAGCGATAATTTCATGATCTTCTGATAGCAGGTCCACGACCCGCCCTTTGCCTTCATCTCCCCATTGCATTCCGACCGCGACACTGATAGGCATAAACTTTACTCCTTGGTATGATAACGGCTGAGGTCAACTGAGGCGATGTATGGAAGATTTCGGCCTTTTTCATCAATGTCGAGGCCGTAACCAACCACGAAATAATCTGGGATTTTGAAGCCAAAATAATCGATCTGGATGTCGACCTTGTGGCATTCTTCTTTGTCTAAAAGGGCGCAGACTTTCAGACTGCGCGGTTTACGATCCAGGAGGAGTTTTCTGACAGTGTGAATGGTGTACCCGGAGTCAACGATGTCATCGATGAGGATGACATCCCACCCTTGAATATTGGTTTTATGATCTGAATCGATACGCACAAAGCCGCTCGAAGAGGACCCGGCATAAGACGAAACAGACATAAAATCCATGGTCATGGGGTGATGAATGTTGCGCATCAAGTCGGTGATAAAGACTACGCTGCCCCTCAGTAACCCCAATAACAAAAGATTCTCTGAATCCCGGTAATCCGCGGCGATCTGTTTGCCCAGGGTTTCTACACGTTGCTTGATATCGTCCTCACTGATAATGACTTTATCAATGAAATGGTACGGAAACCTGGGAGCGTTTTCCATGTCAGCCTCACGTGGTAAGAATATGATTGTATTTCGGATCAATGAAACCAAAATTGATTGTACCAACAGATTCGCGGAATACGGTTTTTGTTTCGGAAAATTGACTTTCATTACCTTTATTTTTAATTATCGGATAAAATTAATCGGGCAGGTCAACGAGTCTTAAAATGAGGCTTGCTTCTTTTTGGTAATCACTTCGGCCATCGTCACCATTAAGGAGAATAAATGTCTCATCTCAAACATCCCTTTAACTTTTCAGAGGATACACACAACAAAATCGAAGGCTTTCTTGAGCTTCACGAACCGCTTCCCTACCCGCAAAAAACAGGAGGAAGCGGTTTTTTCAGAACTGGCCGCTTATGCGTAAATAGGTCTCCGGATCTTGACCTGGTTTTCTATCACAATGATGCCACAGGTAAATTTATGTATCTACATGAAGGGAAAGTGGATGCCAACCTCATGGAGATCATCGGCTTAAAGAGTGATGCGCCATCTTCAGGAACACCCACTATACTTCCGGGTCAATTATGTCTCGGCGCGGACCGGGTGGCGGTGATCGGTGAAGCGATAAACAAGGTTTTTAACGCTCCATCGATGACTGAGATCTTTTCGCGGTACACCCAACAGAACCTCGCGGTTTTCCCGATCGCGCGCGAGGGGTTGAAATACCAGGTGGCCGAAGCGATTTATCAGAACTACGGGTACTATTGCGACGAGGTGGTTTTAGACGCTCATCATGTTTTTGATAGTTCGGTGCCCGTTTACAACCGCACGGTTGAATTGACCCTGTTCAAAGACAAAGATCTGGATCACGAACAAAAAGAACGAATAACAGTGGCGTTTTTGGCGGATAGTATCGCCAGCGGCTTGGTGATGAAAGAGGTGATCGCCAGAGTGAGTGAACGCTTTGAAAACCTCGAAAGGATCGAAGTGGTCGCACCTCTCGCCACCATCCGCGGATTATGCCGGATCGCCCAATCGGAGGTCAGCCGCCACGTGGCATTGCGGGTGCATGTTTTTGAAACCGTTCTTAACGCACTACCCCCTGATTATTATTACTCTGCACATTTCGCGGATGCGCGTTTCCACATCCGTCCTGACCTCGAGGAGGATTATCGTGCTTGGTGGGGAACCGATGCCCAAGGAAACGCGATCGCTGACACGGCATGCGCGGGTTACGGCTGGAGCGAAGTTTTTTACTCGCCTCGAAAACAGATCCAAATGATGAACAGCCAATTGACGTCAAGGCATGGACTGTCCATCGCAGACATCGTCAGACGGAAAGCTTAACCGCTAGATTTCGACTGGCAAGCCGTTAATTGCCTGGGTCACGTTCACAGGCACGGTGCCAATCACAGCTTTTTCAGCGAAACACAATTTATGTGTCAGGCGGATCAATTCTTTAACCTGGGCGATGTCATCCTCCGAGTCAAGCGTGATTGAGATCTCAAAGCGATCGCAGAATCCCTCGGCATCACCCCTTAAGACAGAGCCTTCCTCGTGGAAATGGGCGGTGACTTCCACTTTTTCATTGGCCACCTTGAGTTTCTTTTTCAAGGCGACCTGGGTAATATGCGAGATCAGGCACATGGCTATGCCTGAGACGAAATAGGTCAACGGACTGGGGGCTGTGCCTTCCCCGCCGGGAATGTAACTACCTTCATCACTGATAAAAGCGAACGCGGTTCCGGTTTCGGGTTGTCCGGCTACCACCTGTTTTCTCCATTTTTCGATCGTGGTGGCTTTCGCGGTGACCACAATGTCACGAACCCCATTTGTTTTTTTTACAACCAGGTCAGTCATGGCTACTCCTTTTTTTACGATTAAGTAATCGTAATTCTACATGATATTTTGAGGTTTTCTACACGAGCAGAAAAATCTCTGGACACCTTTTAATCAACATGATAAAATACCACCTATCATCCTTGGGGGCTCGTCCAACGGCAGGACTGCACACTCTGGATGTGTATATAGAGGTTCGAATCCTTTGCCCCCAGCCTCGCTGTAAAGCACCCCGAATTCGACAAGGGTGCTTTATCTGTATATTTACCAGGAGTGAACCGCATGACAAATGAACCGATGCCCAATGCCAGCAACTTCATCCTCGAAGCGGTGGAAGAAGACCTAAAAACCGGACGCTTTGATCATGTTCAGACCCGATTCCCACCCGAACCCAATGGATATTTACATATTGGCCACGCCAAGGCGATTTGCATCGATTTCGGGGTGGCAGAAGCGTTTGGTGGCGTGTGCAACCTGCGTTTTGATGATACCAACCCGGTCAAGGAAGAGACCGAATATGTAGACGCGATCAAGGAAGACATCCAATGGCTCGGATTTCAATGGGGGCAGGAACTCTACGCGTCTGATTACTTCGAGACGCTCTACGAGTTTGCCGTCCAATTGATCATGAACGGAAAAGCCTACGTGGATGACCTCTCTCCTGAGCAGATCCGTGAATATCGAGGAACACTCACCGAACCTGGCAAAGACAGCCCCCATCGAGACCGCCCGGTTGAAGAAAACCTGGCCTTGTTTGAAAAAATGCGCGCCGGGGAATTCGCCGAAGGAACCTGTGTGCTCAGAGCCAAGATCGATATGGCATCGAGCAATATTAACATGCGCGACCCAACCATGTATCGCATATTGCACACTCCGCATCACCGCACCGGTTCCAAGTGGTGCATTTACCCGATGTATGATTTTGCTCACGGCCAATCCGATTCTGTGGAAGGTGTGACCCATTCTTTATGCGACCTCGCCTATGAAGACCACCGTCCGCTCTACAATTGGTTCCTGGATGAATTGGGATTGTTTAAGACGCGCCAGATCGAATTTGCCCGTTTGAATGTAACCCACACCATCCTGAGCAAGCGATTCTTGCGTCAACTGGTGACCGATCACTATGTCAGCGGCTGGGACGATCCCCGCATGCCCACTTTAAGCGCCATGCGCCGCCGAGGGTACCCGGCCAAAGCCATCCGCAATTTTATTGACCAAGTGGGAGTCGCCAAAAACGAAAACCTGATCGACGTGGGGTTGCTCGAGTTTAATGTGAGAGACGTTCTCAATAAGGCGGCTTTGCGCGTGCTCGGTGTTTTGGATCCGGTCAAGGTCATCATCGATAATTATCCCAAAGGGCAAGTCGAGGAACTCGAGGCGGTCAACAACCCTGAAGATCCATCCGCGGGGTCGCGATTGTTACCTTTTACCCGTGAACTGTTTATCGAACGAGACGACTTCCGTGAAGTACCCCCGCCTAAATATTTTCGCATGGCGCCCGGGCAGGAAGTGCGTTTGCGCTACGGATACATCATCAAGTGCGTCGATTTTGTGAAACACGCTCAAACCGGCGAACTGACCGAGATCCATTGTACATACGATCCTGAAACCCGGGGCGGATACGCACCCGACGGACGCAAGGTTCAAGGGACGATCCATTGGGTGTCGGCCAGCCACGCCGTGGATGCCGAAGTGCGCATGTACGACCGCTTGTTCACTGTCCAAAACCCCAATAAGGTGGAAGAGGACAAGACCTACAAAGATTACGTCAACCCCGATTCCTTGACTGTTCTGAAAGGTTGCAAACTGGAATCCAGCCTGGCGAACCCGAAACCCGGCACCCAATACCAATTCGAGCGCAAAGGATTCTTCTGCGTCGATCCCGATACCAAACCCGGTCAACCGGTGTTTAACCAAACAGTTTCTTTGCGTGATTCCTGGGCGAAGATCGAGAAGAAATAGAACTTAGTCGTTAACTTAGCAATAATATCGGTTTGTGTCTATAATAAGGAAAACATCCTGATGAACCATCGAGGAGCCCGCACATGATAAAAATTACCTCCCCCGTAACCCGAGAAGACTTCAAGGCTTATTACGATTTGCGTTTCAAAGTATTGCGTGAAACCTGGGGGCTTCAAAAAGGAACCGAAAAGGATGACTACGAACCCATCTCCAAGCACTTTATGGCCGTGGATGACGAGACCCACCAGGTGGTGGGTGTGGTCAAACTCATGGAAAAAGAAACCGGAGTTGGCTGGTTTTCTCACATGGCCGTAGCGCCTAAGTCGCAACACAAGGGGATTGGAAAGATGCTGATCGGCTTCATCGAAGACGAAGCGCGCAGGCAAGGTTTTAAGACTCTCGGCTGCATGGCGCGCCTGAATACGACGGAGTTCTTTGAAAAAGCAGGTTTCAAGATCAATGGCTTGCCATCGCATTACATCGGCACCACCCAGGTGGTTTGGATGGAAAAGCTGCTCTGATCTCTCTAAATCTTGAAGTATCAAAAAAACCTGGAGGATTTAATCTCCAGGTTTTTCTATTAATTGACTAATTTATTCAGCGGCTAACGGCTTTCGTTTGAATACTTTGCCAATCAACCCCAAGGCGCCAGTGAGGGGTGCCAACACCCAACTTACGATTCCATTTGCCAATCCAAACCCACGGCTAAGCCAAATAAGCACGGGGCGGAAAACGCGCAAGAAAGGAAGGTGGGCGTATGCCAGGCATAACGCGATCGTACCCATTGAAATCCCAAATCGTGTCCAGTCACTGAACTCAATGTGTGCCAGGTCTTCCAAGAGTAATTCAACACCAATATTGAGCACAAGAATGTAAGCGGCTGTTTTCAGAATGGGTTCCTTTTGGACGATGACGCTGAACAAGCTCGCGGCGAAGCGCATTACCAGGATGCCGATGCCAACGCCCAGCATGACCACCCAGAGTTTTTCTGAAAGTGAAACTGCAGCCACGACATTGTCAAGGCTGAAAGCCAGATCCATCAACTCCACACTCAACACGGTCATCCAGAAGGATCGTACTACGACTGGTTTGGTGTTTTCATCTTCATTTCCTGCGTAACCGTGCGCGCTAAGATCATCCAGGGCGAGTCGGATCAGATAAGCCGCGCCTATCAACTTCAGCCAGGGGTTGGCGATAATGTAGCTTGCCAAAACAAGCATGATTCCACGGCCAACATATGCGCCGATCAAGCCGACTTTCAATGCCGCGATCCGCTGAGGTCCTAGCGCGCGGTCAAAAACATGAATGAATTTGCCTAAAAACTTAGGCCAGGGAATGGGTTCTTTCTCCGGCAGTGGAAGCACCATCGCGCCTAATACCGCAGCGTTGTCGATGGAGAGAATGCCTTCCAAAAAGATCAATTGAATGACGATCGCGATAAATGAAAAGTCCATTTTGGTTCTCCTGTCTGGTTAAAACACTCATCCGGCTACGCAAGTAACCAGGATGTCTGGGTGGTTAACGATCAATCGAATATTGTGTACTCAGCCCTTATCTTATAACATAGTTCCCCTTTGAAAAACTCTTAAAAGTGTTAGGTATCCAGAAAGTTAGGATGTTATTCATACAAACGACCGATTCGGCAGTCATTTGTAACAAATTCAGTTTTGTGGTTTTTTGTCGAAAATATACATAAGGTAAATTGGAGTTCCACGCGTTCAAGGATGAACACAATGAGTGATTCCGTACACAACGATCTGTCTCAAATTAAACTCGCCTACCATTTGATGCTGCGCTCAAAAGCTTTGGAAGCCCGTGGAAAAGGGGACAAGGCCACGGAAAAAGCCGCCCTGGCAGAATTGGCAAAAGACGGTGTGGAGATCAGCGATGCCGCCCGCAGTGCAAAGAGTGCATCAACGGGTTCGCCGATTGTGATTCAAAATGAAGACATTCGGCTTTCAGATTTGATCCACAAACTCAAGCAGAACAAGACTGACGCGTCCAACGTTCAACAAGCCCAATTCGTCCAGATCAAAGAATCGGTTGAAGTCGAAGCGTCAATCACTTATTACGACCTCGAGCCAGTTGAAGGGCTGGTTATGCGTAACCGCAATCTCGCTGAAACGGATCGCTACCGTTTTGATTTTCAAGATGGCTCGACGTTGAAGATCACAGATAAATGGAGCAACCGCAGCACCACCATTTGGGGGGACCCGCACATCGATAATTCCGATGAACAAGGCGCAAATGATGGAGATTTCAAAGATCTGAAATCCAGTGACCGCTTTACAACCTTCATGCTTTCAGATGGAACCCGTCTCACGATCACAGCTTATGATGATGGCATCATTGAGGCTGTAGATATTTTCAAAGGCAGCCAGTCGCTTCATGGGGTTGGGTCAGGATCGAAAAGTTTTGATGAAAAATCAAGTTTGTTTTCGTCCCCGGTAAAAAATGAAGCCAGTCATGCCAGCTTATTGGCTGTCGGGGATGTGGTTTACTCCGGTGGTGACGGCAACGATTGGTACGATGCTGCTCGCAACCTGGTCTGGGGCAAGACTACTGGAGCGGCGGTCTATTCGAGACCTTCCAGTTATTTTGAATTTCAATACAGGCAGACGATCACCCAGCAAATCTCGATCCTTCAGGTGGATGAGACCGCCTGATTCCTGGGCATCATCTTTCAAAAACCGAATCCTTAATATCGTTTTGAGTGTATTTTTACCATTTGTTTATGGAGTTTCACTATCCAATAACTTAGGATTATTCTATCTAAATGGGCGCAAAAATGCTTTCGTCACATTGCCGATCCGTTCATTAGTGTTATCGAAGAAAAATACAAGGTTTTTGGACATTTGCGAAGAGGAGAGAAGAAAATGGCGAAAAAAAACCAACAGAGGCATCGGCTCTGGTCAGATTGGAAGATCGGAACGAAAGTTGCCGTGATCGTTCTTGCTGTCACTTTATTGAGTATCGCGGTTTTAGTTTCTGTAAATTATGTACTTAATTCAAATCAAACCGCCCAGCAGGTGGGTGACCAATTGGTTACTCTCAGCGAAGAAGTGATCCTGCGGTCCGCGGACCAGGTTTTCGCTGAACTTAAAAACCTGCAAACGCTTGCTCAAACGCCGCTGCTGGTCGACGCGGTCAAGGCGACCAACCTCGAGCGTGCCGCGCTGACTGAGGCTGAGATCCAGTCCCTTGATAAGGCTTGGATCGATAACAGCCCAAGCATGGCACCAACCGTTTACGCGTTGCGTACCAATGAATTGACCCAATACCTGCAGGAATTCCTCAAAAACAATCCCAACCAGGTTGAAATCTTCGTCACGGACATCAAAGGCCTTAATCTTGCCATGACTGACAAAACCAGTGATTTCCTCCAAAGTGATGAAGGTTGGTGGGAATCCACTTTTGCGGATGGTCAAGGCAATTCTTACATCGCCTCGGTGGAATTCGATGAGAGCACCCGCACGTACGCGATGAACCTTGGCGTTCCCGTTCTCGACCCGTTATCCAAGAAAGTGGTTGGGGTTTTACGTGGAACACTGGACGTCTCTTTCTTAATCCAGACCCTCGGAAATGTCACAGTAGGTGAAACGGGGCACGCCTTACTCCTCGACTCAGAAGGCAACATTCTTTTCAGTCCTGATCCTGAGTTTGTTATGCAAGTCGCGCCGCCTGAGATGTTAGCATTGTTTGAATCAGGTCAAAATGGATGGAAGAAAGGGATCGACCTGCATGGTCATCCTTCCATACTCGCTTACAGTCAACTACCCGCAGAATTGAGTAATAAATTAAACTGGCACATCCTGATGGTTCAGGAACAAGACGAAGTGAACCAGGTGATCACACGCAGCTTGTTCGTGAGTATGATCGCGGGCATCATCATGGCTGTCGTTGGCATCTTGCTGGCATTAACCACCATCCGTTTAATCACCAACCCCATTAAAAAGATGACGGACACATTTAACCTTCTGGCGACTGGCGATCTTGACCTCAAAGGTCAGGATCCAAATTACATCGCCAGGATCGAAAAACAACAAGACGAGGTCGGTGGCATGTATCGGGCAGGTGCTAACCTGTTGGTTTATATGCGAGACATGGTTTCAGTGGCACAACGAGTGGCTAAAGGCGATCTGACTGTTCAAGTGGAAGCCCGATCAAATGATGATCAACTTGGATTCGCTTTTACGAAAATGATCACTGAGTTGCGTAATCTAATCTCAGAAGTCGCTTCCAGCGCAAAGAACGTCAAAGAAGCCTCTGAAAATCTATCGTCTTCGGCCACACAAGCGTCCAGGGCGACGGAACAAATTTCGGTCACTATCCAGGAGATGGCACGCGGTACCAATCAGCATGCCGCCACGATCACACACACTACACAATCTGTGGAGCAAATGTCCACCGCCATCGAGGGTGTAGCCCGGGGTGCCCAAGAACAGGCAAACGCGGTCAACCAGGCAACTCAAATTGCCGGAATGATCAACACCACTATTCGAGAAGTAGCCACTAAAGCGCAAGAGAGCGCCCAGGCCGCCGGCGACGCTGCGGATACCGCCCGAACTGGCGCGAAAACCGTAGAAGAAACCATCATTGGAATGAACTCGATCAAATCCAAAGTGGGGGTTTCAGTAGAAAAAGTTCAGGAAATGGGAGAACGATCAAACCAGATCGGGACGATCATTCAAACTATCGAGGATATTTCCTCCCAAACGAACCTTTTGGCATTGAACGCGGCCATTGAAGCCGCGCGTGCCGGCGAGCACGGCAAGGGATTCGCTGTCGTCGCGGACGAGGTTAGGAAACTGGCCGAAAGGTCGTCAGCGGCCACCAAAGAGATCGGTGGGTTGATCAGTGGCATCCAGGTGACAGTCGCGGAAGCGGTTACGGCCATGAATGCCGGCGCGTCCGAGGTAGAGTCGGGTGTGGAACGCGCCAGCCAATCGGGGGTGGCGCTGCAAAGTATCTTAAACGCCGTGGAATCTGTCAACAACCAGATAACGAGCATCGCGGATGCAGCTCAAAACATTAACAAATCAGCCATCGAATTGGACAACTCGATGTCGAGCGTGTCCGCTGTGGTGGAAGAAAATACCGCGGCGACGGAAGAGATGACCGCTGGCTCGACGGAAGTGACCAGCGCCATGGAAGTGATCGCCTCCACCAGCGAAGAGACGAGCGCGGCGATTCAAGAAGTCTCGGCATCTACAGAAGAGATGACCGCCCAGGTTCACGAGGTGACCGATTCAGCCAACACATTGGCCAGCCTGGCAGACACACTCCAGTCGATGGTCTCACGTTTCAAACTGGAAGAGGACACAGGTTCTCAAGAGGATTAACTCAATCCGTTCTTGATTAAAAAAAGCGCCCGGCCGTGAACTTCACGGCCGGGCGCTGTGGTGTTGTGAAGTAAATTATTTACCGTACTTCTTGAAGTGGTCGGCAAATAAAACCTCGGGGTCGGGGATCACTGCCGGGATGGGGTAGGATACCCAGGTGACATTCAGGAAATGCTTCCAGACCACGTTTTCGGTGGTGATATTGCCACCCCAGGTGCCGCAACCGAGGGTCATGGTGAAGGGCATACCGTTCACCCAGTCGCCGCTGTTGCCATAACTTTGCGGCTGACGCACCATCATCCGGCTGACCTTGGCTTTAGTGGCTAATTCGAGGATGTGGGCTTCATTGGTTGAGTGGATGCCGCAAGAGTGGCCGTAACCGCTGAATGCGGTGATGTCAATGACCATTTGCACGGCTTTACTGAAATCCTGATACTTCCAAAGGGTGACCACGGGTGAAAGTTTTTCAGCGGAGAACATGTCTTCCGCACCGATGTGTTCGCCCAACACCATCAGGAATTTGGTGCCCTCAGGTACGGTAATGCCGGCTTCGGCAGCGATGATTTTCACGCTCTTGCAGACGATCTTGCCGTTCAAATGGCTGCCATCAGGCCACATGGCCTGTTTTAGCTTCGCGCGGTCCTCCCCGGTCACCAGGTAGCCACCCTGACCCTTAAGCGCAGTCAAGAGCGATTCGAAGATGGATTCATGGATGATCAGGTTGTTTTCGGCTGAACAGGATGTGGCGTTATCGAAGGTCTTGCCCTTGAAAACTTTGACGGCGGATTCTGCGATATCTGCAGTTTCATCCACGATCACGGTGGCGTTGCCCGCACCCACGCCATAAGCGGGCTTGCCGCTGCTGTAAGCCACTTTAACCACGCCAGCACCACCCGTTGCTAGTACCAGGTCCACCATCCCCATCAGTTCCTGGGAGGCCTCCATCGAGGGTTCCTTGATGTTTTGCACCAGGTCAACCGGAGCGCCAACTTTTTGCAAGCCCTTGCGCATCTCGTTGCATATATACTCGCAAGTATTCTTGGCTTTTGGGTGTGGCGCGAAGATGACTGCGTTGCGCGTCTTTAAGATCGGCAAACCATTGCACGGCATCGTGGAGGAGGAATTGGTCATTGGGGTAATGGCTCCGATCACACCCACGGGTTTTGCGATCTTGAGCAAGCCCAGTTTCTTATCTTCTTCGATGACGCCTACCGTCTTGACGCCTTGCAAGTCCCGAACCACGCCAAGAGTTTTTTTCTGATGTTTTGCGACTTTGTCTTCATAGACGCCTAAACCAGTCTCATCTACTGCCATGCGGGCGCAGACTTCGGCGGTTTCACGTTTGTAACTTTCCCAGCCCACGGCCAGGACCATCTCATCAACTTTCTCTTGCGGCCAGAATTCAACCACTTTTTGAGCGGCTTGGGCTCGTTCCAACATCTCCTGCAGATTATCAGTCATCGTTCTCTCTCCGTGAAAAGGTTTTTTCGAGCATTGATAACAACTTGCCATCAGGCAAGCATGAAATGCTTAACGGGTGGCGGCTTCCAGGGATTCCTCAAAAATCCTGAGGGCATCCTTCATTTGTTGCTCAGTGACGATCAAAGGTGGGATCCATCGGATGGTGTTGTCCCACGGCCCGGAGGTGAGCAGCATCATGTTGCGGTCGGCGCATTCGTGAACCACTGCTTTGGCGGTTTTCTTGTCTGGCTGACCCTTGGCATCGCGAAATTCCGTGCCGATCATCAAACCCAAGCCGCGGATATCTGCGATCTGGGGATATTTTTCTCGAAGGTGATGAAGCCCAGTCATTAACTGCATTCCGCGAACCTGGGCGTTTTCAAGCATTTTTTCTTCTTTCATCGCGCGAATGGTGGCAACCCCGGCAGCCGCGGCGACCGCGTTACCACCGTACGTGCCGCCATGAGACCCCGGGATCCATTTCTTCATCAGATCCAGGCGACTGATCACTGCAGAGATGGGCATGCCAGAAGCGAGCCCTTTGGCTGCGGTAATGATATCGGGTTGCAAGTCAAAATGTTGGTGCCCGAACCATTTGGCGGTGCGTCCGAATCCCGATTGGATCTCGTCCGCGACGATCAGAATGCCATATTGAGTGCAGAGTTCGCGCAAACCTTTCATAAACGAGGAAGGTGGAACGACATAGCCGCCCTCACCAAGGACTGGTTCGATAAAAATGGCTGCCGTTTCTTGCGGGGCAGTTTGGGTCTGTAAAAGCAATTCCAGTTCATCCAAACACCAGCGGCTGGTTTTTTCATCATCCCACCCGAATTTGAGCGCGTAAGGGAAGGGGGTCACGAAAACGCCAGGCATCAGGGGTTGGTATCCGGTTTTGTAAATCGTTTTGGAGGTGGTCATGCTCATGGTCGCAACGGTGCGGCCGTGAAAACTGCCTTGAAATACGATCACGTTGGGTTTCCCACTGGCATGCCGGGCAAGTTTGAGCGCGCCTTCCACAGCTTCAGCACCTGAGTTTGAAAAGAAGAATCCATCCATCCCCACAGGAACGATGGTGCGAAGTTCATCGACCAGTTCAAGCATGGGTTTATGCGTGACCAGGTTGGCTTGCCCGTGCAGCAACAAGCCTGCTTGGTTTCGAATAGCCTCAACCACTTTGGGGTGGCAGTGACCGGTGTTGGTGACGCCGATACCACAGGCAAAATCTAGAACCTTGCGGCCATCGGTCGCGTATAGATAAGCGCCTTCAGCATGGTCGACGATAATATCCGAATAATGGGTCCAAACCGGCGAAAGATGTTCCTGGTTTTCTTTGTAATTGATCATTTTTGGCTTTCCTGTCTTAAATGACTTCCCTCTAAGATTTTCTGTGCAAAACCGGAAACCAACCCCGGGATTGAACAGCTAATGTTCTTTTTTATTATAGGAGATTTCTGAAGGTGATTGAAAGTGACGAATTCATTAAATCAATCCCGTTTTGTGAGTACTCCAACCGCTGGTTAAGGGTGGTTGGAGTACTCGGTTTAGAACGCTACGATATCAAGAAAAGCGACTTACCATTCCTTGATGCCCCAGGGGAAACCATACTCAGCCATGAGGTCCATGAAGGGGATCGGGTCAAAGGCTTCGGGGCCTTCAACGCCAACGGCTTGCCAAACCTTCTTGGAAAGTAATTCCATGCCGATGACCGCATTGAAGGCGGTTTGGGTGACGACCACCTGGCATTTGAATTTTTTCATGCTTTCTTTGTTGTCAGCCACCTGGTAAAGGTAGACCTGTTTTTCCTTGCCGTCCTTTTTACCCTTGATCCAGGTTCCGGCGCAGGTGGAGCCTTCCATCAAATGACCGAGATGTGCGGGATCGGGCAAGCAGGCTGCCACCACGTCGCGCGGAGCGACTTCCACGCCCTTGACCTTGATCGGTTCCTTATTATCCAGGCCAAGCATGTGCAAGGTCTTGAGGATGCCGATAAACTCGTCACCAAGGCCGTACTTGAAGGTGACCCGGTTGCATTTGACGTAACGCGGAACCAACAATACTTCTTCATGCTCCACGTTGACACATTCCACGGGGCCGATACCGCCTGGGAAGTCAAAAGTTTCAGGTTCAGAGAAGGGAGCGGTAGTGAACCATTTCTTGCCCTTTTCCCAGATGACTGGTGGGTTGAGACATTCCTCGATCGTCGTCCAGATCGAGAAATTGGGGGCAAAATCGTAGCCCTTGACTGTGAGGTTGGCACCATCACGGACACCAACTTCCTCGATCTCGTCGAAGAGGTGCAACTCGGCATACTTGGCAAAAATGTCAGCCATGCCGGGTTCAACGCCCAAACCCAGCAAGGCGAGGATGCCTTTTTCTTTCCATTGTTTGGCGCGTTCGAATTGGTAATCGCCTAATTTGACCCCGGTCTTGTGATACGGGTCACGCGGATGGGGTTCTGACAGGGTCATGGCCATATCCATATAATTACATCCGTATTCGTACGCGGCGTCAAAAATGGGGATGTTGAAACTTGGGTCGCAGGCGTTCATGATCAGGTCAACCTTGTGTTTCTTGGCTAACTTGACGATCATGTCCTTTTGATTCGCATCCACGAACTCCACCGGGAATTTTGCGATGTCTTTAAGTTTGCCTTGCACTTCTTCCGCGCGGGCTTTGTTGTAATCTGCCAACACCATCATCTCAAGCCACGGTCGTTTTGAAGCGATGACCGCGATGGCTTCTCCAACCCCACCAACACCCACTAGTAAAACTTTCATGTCGAGACTCCTTGTTTGAAATAATGTAGATTATTTTTGTGGTTCATCTAAAACATATGGATCAACATCCGGCAAGTCTTTTTTGACCCATTTTTTGATCGGGAAGTAAAGGATCGCCCCGATGGCCATGGCGATCAAACTCCAACCGATCGCGCCCTGCCAGCCGTAATCCAACACCTGACTGACAATCGCGAGGACGATGATCGAGAGGGGCGCGATGACAATATAGATCAAACCAACCACTCCGCCTGGGACACGCTTGCGGGGTAGTTCAGGCCGCTTGATTCGTAGCACGACCAGGGCGAAGATCTCGGCCATCAGCACCAGCATATTGAGGAAGACATCGATGACCACCAGGCTCTGGAAGGCTGACATGGAAAAGATCAGGTAGAAAAAGCCACACAAGGCGATGGCCACCCAGGGTGTGCCATATTTGGGGTGCACTTTGTTGAGCCATTTGGGCATCATGCCATCCTCGGCCAACGCGTAGGGCACGCGCGTTCCACCGAGACCGTTACCGATGAATAGGCCAATCATTGAAAAGATTGCTGAAATTCCAACGATCGCGCCCAAGAAATAGGATAAGTTGCTGTCTTTGCCAGCGACCCGATCGCCGATGCGATGAGCGATGGTCGGGAATTCCCAGCCGGCATCCGTGGAGGGATCAACCCCCCATTCCACGAATTGCTCATCAGTGACGCCATTTTCAGCGAGCACCGCGCCAATGCCTTCACCTTCGTTATATTCTTCAACGCCCCAAACCTGGTATACACCGTTATCACCAGCACCGCCCCAAAGGCCGGCCACGGTTGGGATGGAATAGGAAAGGATGGCGGCAAACAAAACAAGCACCATCGCCTTCGGATAAGTCTTCTTGGGTTCCTTGATCTCGTCACCCGCCGCGGTGGGCAGTTCCCAGCCCATGAAGTTCCACATGGCTACATAAATGCCCACACTCAAGGCGGCTAAAAGGTTTGGTCCGTTTACTTCTGCGCCACCGGGTAAAAAGTCCAGGCGCAGGGGTTGACCAGAGGCGATACCAGCGTAGATGCCGAAGCCAGACATGATCACCAAAGGAATGATCATCGCCAAACCCAACCAGTTGGTGGTGAGCCCTGAAAGCCTCGCGCCGCGGATATTTAATAATGAAACTGCCAGGATTAAAACTGCCGCGACCAGCCAGGAGAGGAAACTGCCTGAAAACTCGATGCCACCGATTGTGGCGCCATCAGATAAGGCAGGGATGAAATAACTTAGGTACCAGGCCGTCCACACCGGGTAGATGGAGACATCCACCCAAGAGACCACCCAGTTCATCCAACCGGCCATGAAGCCTACAAAACGGCCAAATGCTTGTTTCGTCCAGTGGTAATAACCGCCTTCCACTGGCATCATGGATTGCATTTCGCGCACCATCAACATGTTTGGGATGCTGAAGATGAGAGGAGTGACTACCATCAACAAAAGTGCCAAACCCGGACCTGAGAGGCCAACCATGGGTTCAGCACCAAACGCGCCCCCGCATACAGTGAAATAGATCAATCCGAAAAGGGGGAGCAGGGTTAACTCCCTTTTGAGCTTGCTTTTCTCCACTTTCGTGAAGATCTCCTTGCCTGACACATTATCCACAATATCCTCCTTAGTTTTTCACTGCTTTGCTATATTTATCGTGGGGATTCCACGGGATAGCCAAGAAACTACTTCTAAAGGGGATTACTGAGGCTGGCAGCCGAATTAATCTTCTTGCACGCAGAATGAGGGAATATGCCAGATATGATCATCCTTGATCCGTAAAGGAACGAAGGAGATGTGAGTTTTTCGGACTCCAGGGATCTGGCCGATCACATCCGTGACAAAAGCAAACAACTCGTTGTTGTCATGCGCGAAGACCTGGATGCTAATGTCGGTTTGCCCGGTGGAGCAAGCCACGTAACTAACCGATTCGTACTCCGAAATTTGTTGGGCAATTTTTAGGACGGACGAGGGCTCTACTTCAATAAACACATCAGCAAACACCATTAAACCGAGTCCGGTGGCGTTGACATTGCCATGAATTTCAATGATCTTGTTCTTGACCAGGCGGTCAATGCGATAACGTACCGCGCGCTCGGAAATTTTTCCGATTCTGGCCGCGATCTTGGAACAGCTCATGCGGCCGTCTTCGATAAGCAAATCTGATATCTTTTTGTCAATTGCGTCTATTTTTATCATTGATTTAAATAATCTTTTCCGAGAATTACATATATTATAGATATGATTTCCGAAAAATACAATATGTATTCTCTATTAAAATGGATATTGTGCGTCGGTTTTGACAATCATTTCCGATTCCTACGTCATTTTACGACAAAAACCTGTGTAATTGATTCCCAATTCTTCAAAAAAACAAGTACTTGACATTCGGTCTAATTTTGCAATAATAAATGAGAGGTAAAAAAGGAACTGACTTATTCGTTTTACTGCGATATCGGTATTATTAATTAAGTTTTTGCGTAATATCGGAAACCTTTCCAAAATATTTTGGATAGCACGCCTCGACCCCGGTATAGAATCTAAAATTTTATTCAAGGAGACAAGATGCCACAGAATATCAAGGATGCACTTAAGTATTCGGATCGATGGTTGGACCTCATTAAGAAACCTTCTGTCAGCCAGGAAGAAGGGAAATTAATTATTGAAGAGAGCAAAACAAATTTTTCAGAATACTTCAATAAAAACTGGCTGGAATACCGAAAATCGGTCACTGAAGCGGGTGACTGGGCATGTGTGGAATGGAATGGTCGAGGAGCGATCTTCAAAGACGTTTTAGGTCGCGAATACATCGATTGCCTGGGCGGATACGGAATGATGGATCACGGGTGGAGCCATCCAGATGTGGTAGCCGCAGTTGCCTCTCAGTTACAACGCACACCGATGCCCAGCCAGGAATTGATCGACCCACTGCGTGGTGTTTTAGCGCACATGATGGCCGACATCACCCCGGGCGACATCCAATATTCCTTCTTCTGTGCCAGCGGCACCGAAGCCATCGAAGGAGCCATCAAACTGGCCAAGATGTACACCCAAAAACCTGGATTCATCGTCGCCACCAGCGCTTTCCATGGCAAAACCATGGGCTCACTTTCGATGATGGGAAAATCTGATTACCGTGAACCACCTGGTTTGCTCTACGCTGGTCCGGTCTACCATGTTCCTTATGGCGATGCCGGCGCGGTTGAAAAACAACTTGAGATCTGTAAAAAGGTTGGCATCGGCATCGCAGCCGTTCTCATGGAACCCATCCAAGGCGAAGCCGGCGCCATTGTGCCCCCGGATGATTTCTGGCCGCGCATCCGCAAAGCCACCAAGGAACACGGCGTGCTGCTCATCGCCGATGAAGTTCAAACAGGTTTGGGCCGCACCGGCAAACTATGGGGTGTGGATCATTGGGGTGTAGCCCCCGATATTTTGGCTGTGGCGAAATCGCTGGGCGGCGGTGTCATGCCCATCAGCGCCTTCTGCGCTACACCCGAGATTTGGCAATGCATGATGTACCCCAACCCATTCATCCATACCACCACCACAGGTGGCGGTGCGTTGGCTTGTTCCGCGGCCATCGCCTCCATCAATGTGGTGCTTAAAGAAGACTTCCCCAAGCAAGCCGCCGAAAAAGGCGATTACATCATGCCCAAACTGCAGGATCTCGTCAAAAAGTATTCCAATATCTACGATTACGTATGCGGCAAAGGTCTTCTCATTGGACAACACTTCAAGGATCCCGAAATCGGTTATAAGGTCGCCGCGGGCTTGTTCAAACGTGGCGTTTTGGTCGCGGGCACTTTGACCAGCGCTCATACCATCCGCATTGAACCACCCATTGTGATCACCTACGAACAGATCGACGAAGTCTTAAACAGACTCGAAGATGTTCTCAAGGATGTCAGCAAGACGCTCTAACCTGAACCAAAAAGTCTAACCAAATTCAAGGAAAGGGAAGGGAAAAGATGATACTTGAAGGATATGAATACGGTTGGTTGGTAGTGCTCTTCATCGCATTGTTCTTTGCGGTCCGCTTGGGCGTTGGAATTTGGGCTGGAAGAAAAGTGCAAAACAACGAGGATTACGTCGTTGCTGGACGCCGGTTGCCGATCCACATGGCTGCGGCCTCGATCATGGCGACCTGGTTTGCGGCGGAGACCCTCATGGGCGCTTCGCAAACCGCCTATGATTATGGCTTTTCCGGCGTTATCTTTGACCCGTTTGGAGCATCTGCTTGTTTGTTCCTATCGGGTCTCTTCTTTGTCCGCTTAATGCGCCGGGCAAAATTCCTGACCATCGTTGACTTCTTCGAACGCCGTTACAACAAGGCGATGATCGTCCTCACCGTGGTCGCGGAATGTTTGACCTACTTCTCATGGACGGCCGCGCAGATCGTTGCTGGTGGCGCCATTGTTGAAGGCTTGTTCGGTATCAATCCGGTTTGGGGTATGGTGATCATCATCACCGTCGTCGCGGGTTACACCGTGATGGGTGGCATGATGGCCGACACCCTGCTGGACTTCTTCCAAATGTTCCTCACTGCCGGTGGAATCACGCTGGTCTTCCTCTTTATGTTAAAGGCTGTGGGTGGATTCCCCGGATTGATCGAGGGGGCGAGTTCCACGTATGTGGCCGAACCATTTAGGCTCTTACCTAGCGTGGGTGAAGGTTACCTGGGCTACACAGGCTTGACGGGCTGGATGTACTGGCTCGCAGCCTGGATGGCCATCGGGTTGGGTTCTGTCGCCACGCAAGACCTCATGCAACGCTCCATGGCAGCCCGCAACCAGGCCACTTCGGTCTATGGCTCTTACGGCGCCGGTGTCCTCTACCTCTTCTTCGGCATCATGTCACCGTTGATTGGTATTATGGTCTACAAGATTAGCCCAGGGCTGGAAGACACGAGCTATCTGCTCGTATCCGCGGCCATGACGCATCTGCCTGCCATTCTGACGGCCATCTTCATCGCGGCCTTAACATCGGCATTGATGAGCACCTCCGACAGCTCGCTGTTGGCTGGCGCGTCTGCGGTTACTGAGAACCTGATCCCATTGATCACTGGCAAGAAACTCGATGGCAAAAAAGCCCTCTGGGCCACCCGCATCATGGTGGTGGTCAACGCCGCAGTTGGTTTGGCCATTGCTTTATGGGCACAGACCATTTACGAACTCTCTGTGGTTGCCTGGACGCTGCTGCTCGTTGGATTGTTCGTGCCATTCGCATTGGGCATGTACTGGAAGAAAGCCAATTCAGCGGGCGCGGTCACCGCGTTCATCGGCGGTTTCGCCATCTGGATTCTGGCAACCATCTTCTTCTTCAATACCGGATTGGGTGGTCAATCCACCGCGTTAGTGTGTGAATACACCGCCGACATGGGTGTCTATTCAGACGGTTGGTGGTGCGGCTTCTGGGACGCGATTTATATCGCTTCCTTCGTCGCTTTCATATCCGCGCTTATCTTGATGATCGTGGTTTCGCTCGCGACTCAAAAGGTTTCGCCGCCCCGCAAGCTGGTGGATTACTACGGTGAACCGCTTGATCCCAGCTTGAAATTGAACCTGGGCTGGATGCCGATCCGCGATGCCTTCCGCAAGATCACGGATAAAGAAAAGGAAACAACCTAATCTTGCCTGGCTGACCGGTAAATTTCTTTTTGCCGGTCGGCTTCGAAAGAAACTGTATAATAAAGGCGTCCATGGTGAAACACTTTGGACGCCTTTGGCACCCCATCAAAGTTTTACCAGGATGAAACATGCCCGATCTTAAGTTTGTTGCGCTTGTATTCGCGATTATCCTTTTGGTGGTAATTGGTGTACGTCAGTCCATCAAAAAAGCCAAAAAGAAACAAGAAACCCTCACCCAACCGGTTAAAACGAAACCAGTTCAACAGAAACCGCGCATGACTGAGGAACAATTCACCAAGTCATGGAAAAATCTTTCGTACCTTATGCTCCTTGCCGCGGCAGGAAGCCTTTACATGGTTTATGTGGCGGTAAAATCCGCCCTGGCCGCAGACCCTGGCGTGGGCTGGGTCTTCTGGATCGATGCTGCCTTTAGTTTCCTGGCCGCAATCGCGGCTGTGATTGTCTGGCGCATGGCATCCAAATCAATGGTTTACCTCTACTTTGGGTTGACCCTTGTACCAATCATCCTTTTTATGTCAATCAAGGGTTTCAAGATCAACGCCCTGATCCACTTGTTCCCACTCGTATTATTATATTTTGTCTTGAAACCCATTTGGGAAAACATGAAGAATTAAAAACAAGACCCCGGCCAAAAACCGGGGTCTTGTTTTTTGGATGTTTTCAGCCGATCAGTTGTTTAATGGCTTCAGCGAATACCTGGGTGTGGTAATCGATCTCTTTTTCGGTTACGTCTGGAGCGATGAGAGCCATGTTGTGGAAGGGGGTCATTAAAATGCCCCGGTTGAGCGCGGCCAGGTGCATGTAACGGTCCAGTTCAGCATCCACGGCGGCTTCGGCGTCGCCGCCATTTTGGGGCAGCGATTCGCAGAACCAATATTCCGCCCGGCAACCCAGGCGGTTGATCACCCATGGAAGGCGGTTTGCATCGAGCACTTTCTTGACGCCGTCCGTGAAGCGGATGGCGAGCGGGATGGTGTGGTCAAAAGTTTCTTTTTTGAGCGTATTCTCCAAAGTAGCGCGCATAGCCGCCAATGAGAGGGCGTTGCCCGCCAGGGTGCCTCCAATGCCGCCCACATCAGACTCATCCACTTTTATGCTTTTTGAAACCATCTCGCCAACTTCTTCACTGAACCCGTAAACCGCGGCAGGGATGCCACTGCCAATGGTTTTTCCTACCGTGAGAATGTCAGGCTTAAGCCCGTACTCGGCCGTGTAACCGCCTGGCCCGGTGCACATCGTGTGGGTCTCGTCGATTACCAGCAGGGTGCCATATTTTTTGGTCAGCTCCCGCAAAGCCTTGTGATACCCCGGCGCGGGGTGGATGATGCCGATATTGGTCATCACCGGTTCGGCGAGCACACAAGCCACATCACCTGGAGCCAAAGCTTGTTCCAAGGCTTGCAGATTGTTCCAGGGCACCACGCGAGTGGTGACCGCCGGGTTCACCTGCGGCCCGATCGCCCCCGGCCGCGGACCAGGAATGCCGTCATTGATGGTGATAAAGGTTTCATCAACTGAGCCGTGGTAGCAATAATCGAATACCAACACGTAAGGCCGTTTGGTGATGTGCCTTGCCAAACGCAACACGAAGCGGTTGGCGTCAGTGGCGGTGAGAGTGGTCTGCCAGTATTTCAATCCAAAACGGCGTTGTAGTTCCTCGCCGACCCAGATGGCGTCTTCAGTAGGCAACATAAAGGTGATGCCCTTTTGCAATTGTTCGGCGATCAAGCGCATCGGTTTATCTGGCGAGTGCCCCACCATGGCGCCGGTGTCACCGAGGCAGAAATCGATAAAATGTTTTCCATCGGCGCAGGTAAAAGACGCGCCTTTGGCTTCCTTCACGAATAGAGGAAACCCTCCCGCCCAGCGCACCATCCAGTTCATCGGCACGCCGTCCAACAGGCAACCTTTGGCGCGTTCGTACAAGGCGTGGCATTTGGGATGGTCATGTTCGAACGTGGTAATTTCTTTTTGAAGCACATTTTGAAGTCTCTTGCGGTCAATGACGGTCATTTCCATCCTCTCCTTGAGTCAAAATATGTCCGATTAACCCTAATTATATTGAATCCCCGATTTTGCGCTATAAGGCATGGTGGCGATTATGAAATACTAATAAATTGAATCTATAATAAGGATAGGTTTTTATGTAAATATAAGGAGATAAAAATGGACATTTTAACTTGGGTAATTGTTGGCGCGATAGCAGGCCTCCTGGCCGACGCTGTGATCAAAGGCATCCGTTTGGGATTGCTAGGGAAGATCATCGTAGGCATTTTGGGAGGTTTCTTGGGTGGCTGGTTGTTTGGGCTGCTTAACATCAATATTGTGTCGGGTTTTCTCGGCAACGTGATCGCCGCCTTTGTTGGCGCGGTGATCTTGTTGCTGCTCTTGAGGATGATCCGCCGAAAGTAAACACACCCGCATAGAAAACACCAGCCAGATCATTTGATCTGGCTGGTGTTAGGTTAAATCCATAATTGATGGTCTACAGACTGATCGCGTCCATAAAGAAATCGACATAATCCCCGACAGTTGTGAGTTCCACGTATTCGATTCCCTGGCTGAATTTTTCAGCTTCCTCCCTTTTGAAGGTGGAAAGCAACATTTTGCGGGCGCCGCTGCCCGCCGCGTTGCCGATCTGTTTAAACTTGCGCAACGGTAATTCTGGAAACATGCCAATCCGGATGGAATTGGTTAGATCGAGGTAGGTGCCAAAGGCGCCTGCGACGAGAAATTCATCGATATCCTCTGCATGGATGTTTGCCTCACGCAGTAAGACCTCGATCCCTGAGCGGATGGCTGCTTTGGCCAACTGAACCTCGTGAACATCCTTGCGGTTCAAGGCGATTTCGCGGTTAATTCCGCTCCGTTCAGCTTTCACCAACACAAATTCTGGGTGGCCGTCTTGCCATGTGAGGCGTTGGTCGGCTTTGTTGAAAGCACCCCGGTGGTCGATGAGATTCTCGCGGCGCATTTCGGCCACAGCGTCGAGAATACCCGACCCACAGATTCCAATGGCGGGTTGGTTCTGGATTGTCTGTACTTTGACCCCATCTGCTTCGATGAACACCCGTTCAATGGCGCCGGGGATGGCGCGCAGCCCTTCGCGGATGTGAGCCCCTTCAAACGCCGGGCCGGATGCACACGAACAAGCCAGGTGCCTGCCCTTGTGCACCAGGCTGATCTCGGTGTTGGTGCCGATATCTACTGCCAGGGTGGTTTTCGTAGCCTTCCACGCGCCGCTCGAAAGCAGCATGGCCACGTGGTCGCCTCCCACAAAACCGGCCACATTGGGCGGTAGGTAGAGATTAGCCCCCGGCGATAATTTCAGACCGACGAGGGCGGCCGAAAGGGTCATCGAATCTACTTGTGTAGGATGGTAGGGGGCAGTCCCCAGTGAGTGAACCGGCAAACCCACCAACAGATGTTGCATGGCCGTGTTCCCGACGATGACGCAATCCACGATCTCGTGCGCCGAAGCGCCAACGCTTTCGCATAATTCCTGGCTGAGATTGTTCAATTCTTGAACCAGCACTTGTTGAAGTTTCTTGCCACCTTCGGACTGCTCGTCGCAATACTTGATGCGGCTAAGCACATCCTCACCCTGCGCGAGCTGGGGGTTGGTAGCCCCTCTGGACGCGAGGGTTAACCCCGTCTGCAGGTCCACCAGGTAAGCGGCTATTTTTGTCGTGCCCACATCCACGGCCAGCCCCAACATTGGGTGTTCAGGTTGAACGGCGGTAACGACATTTTCACTGCTTAATATCAATGATATTTTTCCGCCTTCTGTGGGGATGTTGGATTGAAGTTCTGCCAGAATATCAGGGGAAAGGTCAGAATGATAATGACCCGCAATTTTCAGCGCTTCTCTGACCTGTTCGACTGCCGATTGTTTTTGAGACACTAACGAGTCAACTTCGATCTCGAGGCGGCTCACCGCGGGGAGAATTTCAATCACGCCGGTCTCGCCTTCCAATTGGAGGCGTTGGGTTGTGGTCAACGAGGAGACTGGGAATTGTACCGAACCATCCGAGAAAACGCGCGTGGTGCAGGCCAGGCGCAGATTGTCTCGCAGCTCATTTGGATCAAGCATCCCTTTTTCCCCTTGGGTAATGGCAGAGAATTCACCCGAAACCAGGAAGACCTTGCAGGAACCGCAGGTGCCGTTAGCGCCGCACACCGCGCTTACTTCAATGCCGGCGCTTTGAGCCGCCGCGAGCACCGTCGTGTCGTGGTCTACCTGCACGCGCTTCCCGGAGGGGAAGAGGGTCAACCAATATTTTATGGGGGGGTTCATCCCGGGGTGCATCGAAAGATCTGTTTATCGTAGGTTACATCAACGCTGTGCTCGGGCGGGATGACGATAAAGGATTTACTTGATTTTTTGAGCCAGCCGCCGTTGAGCATTTCACGCAGCAACAACAGGTCGCCGGTCAAGGTTTCAAAAGACCAACCGCGTTGAGCAGCTTCCACCTTGGTCAATTCCGCAAGACCATCCAGTGGGACGATACCCGCGTCGATGTAGGCGGCGCGCTGATATTTATTTTGCCAGTTGCCCAGGGTCTCGATCAGGTAGTCCGCATTGTCTCGTCCATATTGCTGCAGGAAAACCTCATATTGTTTGGAGAGTTCCTCATCGTTGATCGGACCGAGAGTATTAAATTTACCGGTTTCGTCCGCGCGTTCGAGAAAATCCTGTGAATACCAGTAAGTGCCCGGGTTTTGGTCAAATTCCTGGTGGTAACGCTGCGGATCGCCCAGAAGCAGGGTGATGCAATCGTGCACGCGTGGGATGACCAATGGGATGGTGCGAGCCTGTAACCCGATCGTGCCGTTTCCGCACAAACCGTAACCCATCAACACGGCTTCATAGCCGCGCTCCTCGGAGAAATCGATCTTCTTCTGTAATTTGGCGCGCATTTTCCCTGGCTCGTCATGCAGGCTGCGCTTCATCAACACGATATCGATGGTGTTGGGTGAGGTCGCGGCGATATGATAGAGCGGACGGGCGAGGACTTCACACGCGATACACAGATATCTTGCCAAGTCTCAATCACTCCCTGAACAAATCGATTCGAAAAACCAGGTCATGCGAGCCCCATCAGCCGCCTGGCGAGCGTGGTGGCCTGGTTGGCTTCGGGGGCGTACCCATCGGCGCCAATGGAATCCGCGTAAGCCTGGGTCACCGGCGCGCCGCCGATGATCACTTTCACCTGATCGCGCACGCCGTTGGCTTCGAAGTAACGCAGCGTGGCGTCCATGTTGGTCATGGTGGTGGTTAATAAGGCTGAAATGCCAACAATGTGGGGTTTGTGCGTCTTGATCGCGTCAAGGAATTTTTCAGGTGAAACATCCGTGCCGAGGTCGATCATTTCAAAACCGGCGCCTTCGAGCATCATGCTGACCAGGTTCTTGCCGATGTCATGCAGGTCGCCTTTGACGGTGCCGATGACCACCTTGCCGATGGGTTGGATGTCTTGAGCGATGAGCACGGGTCTTAAAATGGACATGCCGGCTTGCATGGCGCGCGCGGCGATGAGCATTTCAGGCACAAAATAGTCACCCGATTCAAAGAGCTGGCCGACTTCCTTCATGGGGGCGATCATGCCCTCATTCATAAGGGATTCAATATTAACCCCGGCATCCAGGGCCGCCTGCACTTTGAGTTTTACTGTGCTGGCGCTGCCGTTGACGACCGCGTCGTAGATTTCCTTGACGATTTTATCCATGACCACTCCATACTATTAACGCAAGATTATTATCGGCGCACCCTTAGAAGAGTAAAATCCACCAACCAGGATTTTACCCGCAACTAATCAATTGGTGCAATATTTGTACCACTCGTTGAGACTTGCTTTCAGATTCATTTTCCTTTATAAACATTACTTGATGAATCTTTACACAGCAATTCAACCACCTTCAACTTTACGCGTTGCCATCGTTGGTGCCGGCGGCAAGACCACAGCGCTCTTTCAATTGGCGCGGCAGTGCCCTGGGCTTGTTTGGGTGACGACCACCACCCACCTCGGCACAGACCAGATGAGACAGGCAGATCGGCATTTCATCCTGGAATCGCCGACTACCTTCATTGTTGATTTTTTTACAGCCCAGAAAGTAACTTTACTAACCGGACCATTCACGCAAGACAATCGTGTGCGATCGCCGTCACCTGAACTGCTGGAACGCATGCGTCAGGAAGCCGACCGCCTGGGCATCTCATTTTTGATGGAAAGCGACGGTTCGCGCTCGATCCCACTCAAAGCGCCTGGGGAGCATGAACCGCCCATCCCCACATGGGTGACGCACGTGATTGTGGTGGTGGGTCTTTCGGCGGTGGGCAAGCCGCTGACAGAAGAAAACGTCTACCGCTCAAAACAATATATTGAATTGACCGGTTTGGACGAGGGAGCTTTTGTGACCCTGGCGAGTGTCCGTGACATGTTGATCCATCCGCTCGGTGGTTTAAAGAACATGCCGGTCGGGGCGCGCAAGATCGCGGTTTTCAACCAGGCAGACACGCCCGAACTTCGCGCGAGCGCTGGAACGATCGTGAATGACCTGCTAAAGGGCGGTTTTGACAGCGTGGTGATTGGCGCCTTAAGTCGCGACCCGGACGGACTGCAAGTATTCTCGAAGAACGTCTAAGATTTTCGTTCCATCGTGACCAGTTTACTGGCACCAGCATGATGCAGTTGGTGCGAAGTACCGCCCTGGCTGATGCCCAGCATCACGGCCCGCGGATCGGTTACGATCGTGCCGCAAAGCAGATCCACGCCTCGGTCAAATAGCACCGGTGAAAGGGGGGTGCTCGGCCCAAGGAGGATAACCTTGGTTTGGGGCAGACAAAGCGCCGCCAGCCCTTCAAAGGTGTGATTGATCAGGGTCGTGGCTGTGATGGCCACCACGTCCGCCTGGGGAAGGATCTCGGGGGCCATTTCGGCCGGGTAGTCGCCGTCCTGGGGGTTGAGTTCAAGCACCCAAAGGTTTTTCAATTGGGGTTTTATTTTTTCAATAAAGGGGAAGTGCCCGATGATGGCCACATTCTTATCCGCGGCGTTCTTCAGAATGTAGTCTTCGGCGTTCAACTCCATCCAGGTAGTGGGGTCCACTGGCAGCAGGGCGTTGATCGCCGCCAGCCCGATCGAGACCTCAGTGTAACTTTCAGAATTCGCCAGGTTGACCAATTCTTCGATGTTCATTTCGAGCAGTTCCCCGGCGCGCGACACGGAAGGCTTGCAGCGGTGCTCGTATTCGGCGTTCGCCAGGGTGGCGGCCAGTCCGCACGAGAGACCTTTTTCGGTTTCAGCCAGAACCGCGGTGCGGGAGTAACCCACGCGCACGTCCAGGATCTTGCCGGGCAACAGGGTTTTATAGATGTCTGTGATCAGGCTCATAAAATGGCTCAATTCTGTTTGGAGTTTGAACAGGCGAATTATAAAGCACCATCGTGAAAAGTGTCAGCCGTACTTTCGCTCTCCAAAAGTACGGCTGACGTTATCATTCTGGAGGCCGCAACGCGCGGCCGATTCCACCTAGTCGATGTCGCCGGCGAAGGTCGGCAAGACTTTAGCTTCAAAATCCGACGTGGACATGCCGTAGAGATCGCCGTAAAATGCTTGGGCTTCCGCGTTGATGTCCAGGTCGGGGAAGAGATCGGGGTGCAGTTTTCCGGCCAGCCAGGTGAGACCCAACGCCCAGCGGGTGTCGGGCTGGTCCCAACTGTAAAGATCGGTGGCGAAACCGAAGAGTTTGTTGTTCTTGACGGCGTCCAGAGCCTGCCACTGGGGATCGGCTTTCAACTGGGCGACAACGTCATTGACGGGCACAAAATACGAAACGATGAACACGTATTCCGGGTTCCAGGCGGCGATTTGTTCCAGATTGACTGTAGCCCATCCGTTGCCGGGGTTGGCGTCTTCCCAAACCGGGGTGCCGCCGGCGGTCTGTACTTGCCAGGTTTGCATCCAACTCATCGGCGGGACGTTGAAGGCGATGGCACCATCCTTGTCGGAGTAATACAGCACCAGGGTGCTTGGTTTCTGGTCTTCAGTCAGCCCGGCCAGCGTCTGGGTGACGACGTCTACCTTACCTTGATAGTAAGCGGCCAGGGTTTCAGCCCTTTCAGGGTTCCCAAAAATCTGTCCGAGGGTGGTCAGGTCGCGCTGATATTGTTCCGGAGTTTCAAAATCTAGGTAAACCACAGGAATACCGAGCTCTTCGAGGGGAGTGCCCAGTTTTTCCTGGTTGGTGCTCTTCATGATCACCAGGTCGGGTTGCACGGCCGCGATCTGCTCCGCGCCGGCGCTGTTCTCAAGAGACACTTTCGCGTCGTACGTAGGGTCAATGAGGGGAATGAAATTCTGGCTGCCCTGGTTGGTGGGTCCGATGGCGGCGATGCGATTACCGGCTTCGGGGAAGAGGTAGATGGCGTCCGCGACCATGAAGAGGGCTTTGCCTGCCAGCACGATCTTCTGCGGGGTGGTCTCAAAAGTCAGGGTACGTCCGAGCGCGTCGGTGACGGTGATGCCAGCCAGCGCGGGTGCTTCGGTGGGTGCGGCGGTTTCAACCATTGGGGCGGTGGTTGGCGTTGCGGTGGGGGCGGCCGGCGCGCAGGCGGCCAAGGTAAATAGTAAAACCAATAAAATAGTAATGATAGTACGGTTGCGAACCATGGGTTTCTCCTTGGGTACTCCAAAAAATGGAGGATGAGTGTAATTAATCAAATATTGATTACTCAATAATTGAATAACAAAATATTATCATAAACTCGTTTTGTTGTAAATAAACACAAACCAGGCAGTCATCGACTGCCTGGTTGAAAGGTTAACGACCGATTGTTATTCGATGATCGATTTGGATTTCAGCCCACCATTATTTTCAAATCCGTGTCGCACGGCCACGATCTCTGAAAGCACGGCCAGGGCGATCTCCTCCGGTTGCACAGCGCCAATCTCGAGACCGATGGGGGCGTGCAGGCGTTTGAGTTCTTCTTCCGTGGCGCCGAGTTCGCGCAGGGCATCCAGCCGTTTGGACACATTTCGGCGCGTACCCAGCACACCCACGTAACGCGCCTGGCTTTTAAGCGCCGCGACCAAAGCGGGATTATCGAATTTCTCATCGTGGCTGACCACGGCGATCGAAGTCCCTTGGTCCGGCGCCAACCGGGTGATGGCTTCAGCCGGCCATTCCAGGATGAGTTCATCCGCGTCGGGGAAGCGCTCTCGGGTGGCAAACGCGGCGCGGGGGTCCACTACGAGGGTGGTAAAACCGAGCGTCTTGGCCAGGGTCACCATGGGGATGGCGATGTGCGCCGCGCCCACGATGATCAGACGGGCGGGCGGCACAAAGAGGTCTATGAAGACCTCGGTGATCTCTTCGCCAAGTTTGATACGCACCGGCGCGGCGTCCTGGATCTCGATGTGGTGCAGGGTGGTGCTTTTGACTGCTTGATCCAATTCCGCGGAGCCGAGGTTTCCTTGTGTTTTACCATCCGGCCAAACCAGCATCTTGCGACCGATGTGAGAGCCTGAGATGACCGTGGCGCAAGCTAGCATTTGTTTCTGCTCGATGGCTTGTTCAATGGCCTCGAAAACACCCTCCCAGGCTGGAACTTGTATTGACTCGACCAGAACATTGAGAGAACTACCGCAACTCAGACCGATCTCCCAGGGTGTTTGATCGCTAACGATGCCATAGTGTAGCAATTTCGGCGCCCCGGTCGCGATCACTTGTTGAGATTCTTCATAAACCGCGCCTTCAATGCAACCTCCTGTTACCGATCCGGCGATCTGCTGGTCGGTGGTGACCGTCATCTTCGAACCCAGTGGTCGCATCGGCGAGCCATCTGCCTTGACGATGGTGGCGATGGCGATCTTTTTACCTTCTTTTTTCCAACTTTGAATGGAATCGAGGATCTCGCGCATTTTATCTCTTTTTCTGCTGAAGAATACTTTTGTATCTCAGCGCTACGAATAATGGAAAACAACCTCCCGGCCTAATCAGGAACGTGAGCCAAAGCCGGAGTTTGACATTATAATAGGGATGGTAACAGAATTTGTCTGCGTTTTCAAATTTTAACGCCCATTCCTGAGCCTTTTCGCAACACATTCCAGTATCCGATCTTTAGACAGGAGAACAGCTCTCATGCCAGACTTAAAAACCCCCGTAACCGTCACAATCAACCAAGAAGCCAAGACCCTCATGGTCACGGCTGAAACGAGCTTGCTTGGCGCGCTGCGTGACGCATCTTATTTTAGTGTCAAATCCGGCTGCGATACGGGTACCTGCGGCGTCTGCACCGTTTTATTGAATGGCAAACCCGTCAAGAGTTGCCAGATCAAAGCTGTGGATGTAAAAGGTGCTGAGATCTTGACGCTTGAAGGCTTAACCCCCGATGGATCGCTGCACCCCATTCAACAGGCTTTCATCGAGACTGGCGCCATCCAGTGCGGCTTCTGCACGCCAGCCCAGATCTTATGCACCAAGGCGTTCCTCGATAAAAACCCCGACCCAAGTGAAGATGAGATTCGCAAGGCGTTAAACAGCGTCATTTGCCGCTGCACGGGTTATGTCAAAGGTGTGGCCGCCGTCCAACGCGCCGCCGCTTTGATCCGCGGAGAGAAACAGGCATCCTACACTCACCTGGAAGGGGTGCTGCCCAAAGACGCCACCCAGGTAAAACTTCCTGAAGCCTTTTTCCGCCGTGGGACAGAACACATGCCATTGCCGCCCCTGGTGTTGACCCCCGCGGGCATGGAACCCTTGAATGTGGTCGGCCAGGCTGAAGAGAAAGTGGATGGCCGCAAACTGGCCCAGGGTCGCCCTGTCTTCGCCGGGGACGTGCATATTGAAGGCCTGCTCTATGGGGCCTTGTTGACCAGCCCGCACGCCGCCGCCCGCATTTTAAAAATTGACGCCAGCAAGGCGCGCGCTTTACCCGGTGTCCACGCCGTTTTAACCCACGAGGACGTTGCCCGGGTCAAGTACGCCACTGGCGGCCAGAGCTATCCCCAACCACTGCCCTATGACCAGGTCAGTCTCGATAATATCGTCCGGCATGTGGGCGACCGCGTGGCTGTTGTGGCCGCAGAAACCCCCGAGCTCGCCGAAGCCGCCCTCAAGCTTATTGATGTGAAGTATGAAGTGCTCCCCGCGGTGATTGACCCTGAAGCGGCCTTGAAACCTGGCGCGCCGATAGTCCATGCAGAAACCGATACCGAGGGAATCTTTGACGCCTCGCGCAATATTGTCTGCCATGTCGAAGCCGATTTCGGTGACGTCGAAAAAGCCTTCAAGGAAGCCGATCACGTCTTCGAAGGCGAATACCGCACCCCCAAACAGCAGCATGTTCACCTCGAACCTCACGTTTGCATCTCCTACCTTGATGAAGACGGCCGCATGGTGTTGCGCACCAGCACCCAGGTGCCCTTCCACGTGCGCCGCATGGTTGCCCCATTGATCAATATGCCCGTTAAAAAGATCAGGGTGATCAAACCGCGCATCGGTGGGGGTTTCGGCAATAAACAGGAAATGATCCTGGAAGACCTGTGCGCCCACCTCACCCTGGCCACCCGACGTCCGGTCAAAATGTCGCTAACCCGCACGCAGGAATTTACCAGCTCACGCAGCCGGCACGACATGGTCATTCGCTACAAGATCGGAGTCAAGGGCGAGCGCGTCTCGGCCGCCAAACTGGACCTGATCGGCAATACCGGAGCATACGGCAGCCACGCTTTGACCGTGAACATGGTCGGCGGTTTCAAAGGCCTGACTTTATACAATCCTGACAACATTCGATTTAACTGTGATGTGGTTTATACCAACACCCCGCCAGCCGGCGCTTTCCGCGGATATGGCGCGATGCAGTGCGAATACGCGATTGAAGTGATGATGGAAGAGATCGCTGAAAAACTTGGTCTGGACGTGGTCGAATTCAAACGCAAGAACTGGCTGAAGGTTGGCGACGTGATGAACCTCTCCAAGAAATTAGGCGAAGGCCGCGAGGGCGTGGAGCAAACGCTCACCACCAGCGGCATTGGAGAATGTGTTGACATCGGCATCCTCGCCACGGACTATCGCAAGAAACGCGAAGCCTACAAGAACCAGACCGGTCGCTACCGCAAAGGCATCGGCTTTGCCATTTCGATGCATGGCTCCGGCATCGCTGATCTCGACATGGCCTCGGCCACGTTGAAAATGAATGACGACGGTTCGTTTAACCTATTAATTGGCGCCACCGACCTCGGCACCGGCTCGGATACGATCCTGGGTCAGATCGCCGCCGAAGAATTGGGCATCCCGCTCGAAGACGTCATCGTTTACTCCTCTGACACAGACTTCACTCCCTTTGACAAGGGCGCGTACGCCAGCAGCACCACTTACACCTCGGGTGGCGCGGTGCTCAAAGCGGCTAAACTGATCAAGGAGCAGATCCAGAAACAAGCCGCGGTGATGCTTGAGCTTTCAGATTTCTCAAAACTCAAATTACAAGGGCGTAAAGTTACCGCGCCTGATGGCCGGACGCTGTCTATGAACGAAATTGGCTTGAGTAGTTTGCACATGCAAAACCAACACCAGATCATGGCTACCGCTTCGCACACCAGCCCGTTAAGCCCGCCGCCGACCTCCGCGCAATTCGCCGAGATCGTGGTGGACATCGAAACTGGCAAGATCGATGTGGAGCGCCTCTTGATGCTCGTTGATTGTGGCCGTGTGATCAACCCACTTACCGCTGCCGGTCAGGTGGAAGGCGGCATGTCGCAGGGTCTCGGCTTCGCCTTGACTGAAGAAATGCTCTTTGACGCCCAGGGTCAACCGCTCAACCCTGACCTGATCAAGTACAAGGTGCCAAAAGCCGTGGAAATGCCGATTATGGATGTCATCTTCGTTCAAACCAACGAACCCAGCGGCCCATTCGGCGCCAAATCGGTTTCTGAGATCGCCATCGACGGGGTAGCCCCGGCCGTGGCCAACGCGCTTCACAACGCCACCGGCGCCTGGATCAAGGTGCTGCCGCTGACCCCCGAACGGGTGCTGGCGGGTTTGAAAAAGTAAACTTTTCAAATTCTAGAATAAAAAACTGACCGTTCTTTTGGTCAGTTTTTTATTTTGCTAACTCCTGCGCCGGTCAGCGAAATATCGGGAGTAAACGCCCGGGTTTCGAGCCCGTGACTCAAAAAGACTTTTTGCATGGCGCGGGCGACCTTTGGGGAGTCCTCCGTGGATCGCAGCACCGCCAGTAAACTGGGGCCTGCGCCCGAGAGCACTACGGCCACGGCGCCGGCTTTCTGACCGGCTGCGATGGCTTGCTCCGCCCCGGGGATGAGGGGCAATCGGTAAGGTTGGTGCAGACGGTCGACCATTGCGGTTGCAAACTGTTCCAGATCACCCGCTGCCAATGCTTGGGTTAACAATACACTTCGGCCCAAATTAAAAACGGCGTCCGCGTGAGCGATGGACTTGGGGAGTGCAGAGCGGGCTTTGTGCGTGGGCAGGATGAAATTGGGGGTCACCACCAACAGCGCGAGATCAGCCACCGGCAAATTCCACGCGATCACAGTTTTTTCATCTACCAAGGAGGCGGTTAGCCCGCCCATCAGGCAAGGTGCCACATTATCGGGGTGTCCCTCCAAACGAGTGGCGAACTCCAGGCGGTTTTCAGCGTTGACTGGTAAACCCAGCAAGGCTTCAGCGGCCAGGATGCCGGCAACGGCGGCCGCGGCGCTGGAGCCCAAACCCGAGCCCAACGGGATGCGGTTGCGGCAATGCAGGTGGATACCTTCAGGCAGGGTTTGATGATGCCACTCCGCGTAGGCTTTCATCGCCTTGAATATTGCGTTGGTCTGCCCAAGCGGCAGGTGGCGCTCGCCTTCGCCCTCGATCTGGATGGACAGGTGTTCCCCCTCGACGTTGAGTTCCAACTCATTCCACAGGTCTAGTGCCAACCCTAGGCAGTCAAAACCGGGGCCTAGGTTGGCGCTGGTGGCTGGCACACGGATTAACCAGGTCATGAGCGCCCACCTTCATTCAGGCAGTCTTCCAGCGCGCGCAGTTCTGCTGGAAGCACCTTCGGCTTGGGCATTTCGCGGGTGATCACCTCCGGGTCTTTCAAGCCATGGCCGGTACATACGGCCACAACGGTCTTTCCACTCAAATCGATCGCCTGGTTTCGCAATTGATTTGCCAACCCGGCCACACCCGCCGCGGAGGCCGGTTCCACCCAGACACCGGCGGCAGCAAGTTGCTTCTGCCAGTGCAAGATCTCAGTATCGCTGACGGCAATTATGCGCCCGTTTGATTCTTCCGCGGCGGCCAGGGCTTCTTCCGCGCGGGCGGGCTTGCCGATGCGGATGGCCGTGGCCACGGTTTCGGGGTGTTCCACGGGGTGCCCCAACACCAGCGGCGCGGAGCCCTCCGCCTGGACGCCGAGAATGCTTGGCAATCCGGTGTCTTTGAGCGTATGGTATTGCCTGAAACCCATCCAATAGGCGGTGATGTTGCCAGCGTTGCCCACGGGTAGTGCCAGCCAGTCGGGGGCCTCGCCCAACACATCACAAATCTCAAACGCCGCGGTTTTCTGACCTTGCAGCCTGTAAGGGTTGAGCGAGTTGACCAGCGCGATGGGGTGTTTTTGCGAGAGTTCCACCACCAGGTTGAGCGCGTCATCAAACGAGCCGTCGATCTGGATCACCTCCGCGCCGTAAGCCACCGCGCCGGCCAACTTTCCGGTGGCCACCTTGCCGGCCGGGATGATCACGATGCAGCGCAGCCCTGCCCGCGAAGCGTAAGCCGCCGCGGAAGCCGCGGTGTTGCCGGTGGATGCGCAGATCACGGCGCGTGCACCCTTTCCAGCCGCTTCACTAATAGCCACGGTCATGCCGCGATCTTTGAAAGACCCGGTCGGGTTCATGCCCTCGAATTTAATGTAAAGATCAAAGCCGCCGCCCAGCGATTCTGCCAGGCGCGGAACAGGGATGATGGGCGTGTTGCCCTCCAACAGAGTCACCGTCCGCGTGTAGGCGGGGATGTCGAGCAGCGGGCGAAAGGTTTCGAGAACACCCTGATACGCGCTCATGGTTTCCCCGGCGCTTTGACATACCCAAGTTTGACCAGCAATTCAGCGTTGTAGATCGAACCACCGGCCGCGCCACGGATGGTGTTGTGTGACAGCACAACCATTTTAAGATCGAAAATTGGATCTTCCCTGACCCGGCCGACTACCGTGGTCATACCCTTGCCTGTCATACGGTCGAGGCGGGGTTGGGGACGATTAACCTCGTCTTGAATTACGATCACGGGGTCTGGTGCGGAAGGCAAGGTGCGGCTGATCTCAGGTGCGTGATATGCGCGCAGCACTCGTGCCGCATCCTCTGGACTGGCTTTTTGATCAAGCTCGATCGACAAACAGACGGTGTGCCCATCCACCACCGCCACACGGTTAGTGTGCGCCGAGATGACGAAGTCCGCGGGGATGATCTCTTTTCCCTCGATTAAGCCAAGGATCTTGCGTGGTTCACTTTCCACTTTTTCTTCCTCGCCGGAGATGTAGGGGATGACGTTATCAATGATGTCCATGGAGGCCACGCCCGGGTAACCCGCGCCAGAAAGCGCCTGCATCGAAACCGCGAATACCTTTTTGAGTCCAAAGGCATCTTGCAGGGCTTTCAACGCCACGCTGACACCTGTGCTGGTGCAGTTGGAGTTGGTCACAATCCCGCCTGACCAGCCGTGTTGCTCGCGTTGCGCGGGCAAAATGTGGGCGTGATCGGGGTTGACCTCCGGGAAGAGGATGGGCACATCCGCGGTCATGCGGAAGGCGGAGGCATTGGAACATACCATTGTTCCGGCGCGCGCGAAAGCCGGTTCCACATCTTGGGCGGTGTCGGCTGGTAACGCTGAAAAGGCCAGCGGCACTTGAGCGCGTGTTGGTTCGGTAGGTTCGAGCACCAGGTCGCCTGCCCAAACGGGCATTTCTCCGGGTAAGATCCAGTGGCAAGCCTCTGAATATTTTTTTCCCAAGCTGCGGTCAGACGCGGTGAGCGCTACGACCTTAAAGAAGGGGTGACAATCCAGCAGTTGGATGAACCTTTGGCCAACACTGCCTGTGGCGGCCAGCACGGCCACCGGAATGCGATTGGACATGACAGACTCCTTTATTTAACCCGACCTAGCAATGGTGCCGGTGATGGGAGATTGGATCAAACGGTGCAGCACTTGCAAGGCGTGGCGAATCTCTTCTGCATTCACCACCAAACTGATCGAAACTTCAGAGGAACCCTGGGCAATGGCGATCACGTTGACCTTGTTTTCGCCCAGCGCGGTGAAGACCCTACCGGCCACCCCGGGCGTGGACCGCATGCCTTCACCTACCACGGTGACGATGCCTACTTCACCAGTAGCCCAAACCCGGTCGATGTCGCGGCTGGCGATCTCGGCGGCGAAGACTTGTGAAAGATGAATGGTCACGTCTTTTACAGCGGATGTGGGCACCGCAAAGCAGATGCTCTGCTCAGAAGAAGCCTGGGTGATGAGAGGCACACTTGTTCCCAGCTTGGCGACGGTTTCAAAGGTGCGGGCGGCCACACCTGGCACGCCAAGCATACCGCGCCCTTCCAGAGTGACTAGGTGAATACCGCGGATGGTGGTGATGGCTTTGATCACGCCGTCGTGCGCATCCAACTCATTGACCAGGCGGGTGCCGGGGTGTTCAGGTTGGAAGGTATTACACACTCGCAAGCCGATGCCGGCTTCGATCACCGGGCGGATGGTCTTGGGGTGTAGCACCTTGGCGCCGTAAAAGGCTAATTCAGCGATCTCACGATAAGAACAAACTGGAACCGTAGTTGCCTCAGGCACCAATCGCGGATCGGCGGTCATCACACCATTGACGTCTGTGAAAATCCAGACGTCGTCGGCTGGCAAGACGGATCCGATCAAAGCCGCGGAATAATCGCTACCACCCCGGCCTAGTGTTGTGATATTTCCTGTTTCAGTGGCAGCCATAAAGCCTGTGACCACTGGAACGATCCCCTGGGCGAGGACGGGCTCCAGTTCCTTTAAGGTTTTCTCCCGGGTTTTCACCAGGTCAGGGTGAGCGTCGGTGTAATGGTCGTCAGTAACGATCAGACGCGTGGCTTCCACAGGACTGGCTGTCACACCCGCAGCGTTGAGGGCAGCCGTGAGCACGTAAACGCACATTCGCTCCCCCGCGGACGCTATCGCGTCCATCACCCGCGGGGTGGATTCACCCAGAACATGAACGGCTTTGCACAGGTTGACAACCTGGTCGAGGATCGTCCTGACTTGCCCCATGCATATTTTGTGTTCATTCTCATCACTCAAAAGAGCTTGAGCGATTACCAGGTGACGCTCGTATATTCCATTCGCGGCTAAGTTAAGGTCATCTGTAGTAAGGGTATCGTTGAGACGGGTCATCTCTAAAAGAGTGTCAGTCACGCCGCTCAACGCGGAAGTGACCACCACCAGTTTTTTGTGAAGGGGTTGTTCGTGTTGAATGATGGAGACAACCTGGCGCATGGCATCCGGGTTGCCCACCGAGGTGCCTCCAAATTTCATTACCAGGGTGTTGGTTAGCTGGGATTTTGTTTTTTTTAACATAAAGTAACCTCCACCTGCTCCAAGATTTTCATTACGGAGCATTCCATGTTGGCATTCGAACTTGTCTGGGTTGTGATTGTTTGGGTTTTCCCCGCTTGAGTGAGACGAAGACCCAATGGAGAATAATGAAATCAATTATACAACAGCGAAAATTTTATTCAATCCCCGGATTTTCAAGCTTGTTTTGTGAATTGCGGTAAATTCGTATCGGGTCACTACTAGAATCTTGGATTTATTTACTCAACCCCCACCTGGACGGGTGAAAAAAGCAATCTCGTCATTCGCTGATACCGTGAAGGTTCTTGGAACAAGTTCGTTGTTCACAGAAACAAAAAGGTATTTCATCATTTTCTGAATCTTTGGTTGGGTTTCAATTACTTTTGTGACAACATCAGCTACGGTCGAAACCGAATCGATTTCGAGGATTAGCGTCTCATTGCTTGTATATGACTTGATTGAACCGAGGAAAACAACTTTAATATTCATGATTGAAATTGTTTGCCCTATCTCCACTCAATATTGTACAATAAAAAAAGACCCTGTTTCATTGAGTGCAATTGAGGAGGATACAATGTCTTTTGGATACACAGGTTCAATTCTACACATCGATCTTTCCACTAAAAAAATTGAAATAGAAAACCCGCCGGAAGCGTTCTATCGTACTTATATGGGGGGAGGCGCGATGGGTTTGTATTACCTCCTCAAAGGTATTCCACCTCACACTGATCCGCTTTCACCCGCGAATATTTTAACGTTTATGTGTTCAGTGACCACCGGAGCGGCTGTGCCAGGACAGAGCCGCATCAACGTCAACGCGAAATCTCCCATGACCGGGGGAATTGGTGACTCGCAAGCCGGTGGTTTCTTTCCGGCAGAACTAAAATTCGCTGGGTTTGACGGTGTCGTGGTCAAGGGCAAATCCGCTGAACCCGTCTACTTATGGATCAATGACGGCAAAGTTGAAATCCGTGACGCTTCACATTTGTGGGGCAAAACCACCAAAGAGGTTGATGGACTGATCAAAGAGGAACTCAAGGACAACAAGATCCAAATTGCCCAGATCGGACCCGCTGCTGAAAAAGGTGTTTTATACTCCAGTATTGTAAATATGGTCAATCGGAATAACGGCCGCACTGGAATGGGTGCCGTAATGGCCAGTAAGAACCTCAAGGCGATCGCGGTTCGAGGCACAAAAAAGATCACAGTAGCGAACCAGGCTTTATTAACTTCTCTTGCCAAGCAAGGGGCGCACGATGTTTCCGAAAACCCGGATGTCGATGGGTTAGCCAAACATGGCACCGCTTCTGTCGTTTCTTACCAAAATGATGCTGGCACTTTTCCCACCCGTAACTACACCGAAGGACAATTCGAAAACGCCTCAAAGATTTCTGGCGAGACGATGACCGAGACCGTCTTAATACGCTCGGATACATGTTTTGCTTGCTCGGTTCGATGCAAGCGGGTTGTTGAAGCAGAAAAAGATGGTTATAAAGTCGACCCGGCGTTTGGTGGGCCTGAATATGAAACCCTGGGTACTTTTGGCTCTTATTGCGGGGTCTCAGACCTTGAGGCTATCTGTTACGCGAACCAGATCTGTAATAATTATGGTATTGACACCATAACTTGCGGCGCGACCATCGCCTTTGCTATGGAGTGTTATGAAAAAGGCATTATCACCAAGAAAGAGACCGGTGGCATTGATTTGAAATTCGGTAACACCACCGCCATGTTGGAAGCGCTCGACCAAATTGTCAAGAAATCTACCCCCTTTGGAACCACGCTATCTCTGGGCTCTGCAAAAGTGGCTGAAATCTGGGGTGAAGAAGCCAAAAAACTGCTCATTACGGTTAAAGGTGAAGAAGCTCCTGCTCATATGCCACAAGTAAAAAAATCGCTCGCCCTCATCTACGCGGTCAACGCGTTCGGCGCGGACCATCAATCCAGCGAACATGACTGGATGTACGAAGCCGGTGGCGCGGACCTCTACTTCGAACGTCTCGCGCTGCTCGGGCTCAAGGACCCTCCTCCGGCGGGTGATTTTGGACCAGAAAAAGTGAAATTTGCCAGCCTGACGCACACGTTCTACAGTATGCTCGACAGTTTGACTCTTTGCCAGTTTGTGTTTGGCCCAGCCTGGACCTTGTTCGGACCTGCCGAAACCGTTGACCTGGTTAATGGGTGCACTGGTTGGGATGTTGATGTGAATGAATTGATGAAGCTCGGTGAGCGCCGCCTGGATATGATGCGGATGTTCAATTTACGGGAAGGCTTCTCTCGCAAAGACGATAAATTGCCACAAAAATTCTTTGTGCCACTTAAAGGCGCAGGCCCGTCGAGTGGTGTGGCTGTGGACGCGGAAAAACTTGAACAAGCCATCGATCTGCACTATGAAAACATGGGCTGGTCGCGCGAAGGTGTTCCTACCACTAAGAAACTAGAGGAATTAGGCATTGTGTGGTGCGCGCATTAAAGATCGCCTTTGTTGTTCATTTGATTAAGTAAAACAATTACTTTATCACTCAACGAAACACCTAATACTAACGATAATCTCCTCGTTATTGTTGGGTGTTTTTGTATACCTGCTGGAATTTCGCTAATAAACTGGGGAAGATAAGCAACCATAACCGGGAATCTAATATCCTCCTGGTTCTATAAGCGCACTTGATTTTTGAGACCAAAAAGAAGATAATATAGGTATGATTTCGCTAATTAAGATTCGGCAAGCGGTCATTTTTGGTCTGGTCTTACTCCTACTGTTGGTAGCTTGCGCTCCGGCAAGCCCGGTCATGTCTGAAACCACCCCTGCCGTGCCACAGACGGTTACAACTATCGTCGTGCAGACTGAACCCACGAGTTCACCAGATACTGTGATTGAAACCGCAGAAACTGCCTTCTTGAAATTGCCCCCCGAAGACACCGCTTCAGCCCGTTTGACCGTGCCCGAAGGTTTCGCCATCCGTATCTTCGCCGAGAATCTGCCAGGGAACCCGCGAATGATGACCTTCGGCCCGGACGGTATGATCTACACCTCCCTGACGCGCACCGGGAGAATTGTGCGCTTGCCCGACGTTGACCAGAACGGGTTAGCCGACGCTGTTCAGGTGATCGCAGAAAATCTCAACGCCCCCCACGGGTTGGAGTGGCTGGGTGACTGGCTTTACGTGGCCGAGAACGATAAGATCACCCGTCTGATGGACGCCGATGGAGATGGTTTTTTGGAAACCCGAGAATTGGTGACCGACAACATCCCGGGTGGAGGGGGGCATTTCACCCGCACGCTGCACTTTGGGCCTGACGGTATGCTTTACGTCAGCGCGGGATCTGCCTGCAACGTGTGCATCGAACCTGATCCTCGCCGGGCAACCATCCTGCGATTCAATCCCGACGGCAGCATCCCCGCCGATAACCCCTCTGCGACCAGCGTGGACACCCGCTGGCAGGCGGTGTGGGCGACAGGGCTGCGCAACAGCGTTGATTTTGTGTGGACGCCTACAGGGGAATTGTGGACCAGCACCAACGGACGCGATAACCTGTTGGACGAGAACGGCCTGCCCGACAACCTGCCACCGGAGGCGATCGTATTTTCCATCCGACCCGATGGTTTTTATGGCTGGCCGTACTGTTATACACCCATCCTCGGCTCCAACCTAAAAGCTTCCCCGCAGGTTCGAGATACCCAAAATAACCTCGGCCCGTTGTTGGGTGTGGATTGCGCCAACGCTTCGCCCGCGCTTTTTACCGACCTGGCGCACAGCGCGCCTTTGGGTATGACCCTGGGTCGAACGGGAAACTTCCCAATCGGGTTCGACCAGGATCTTTATGTCGCTTATCACGGCTCGTGGAACATTGACAACCCCGCCAACATCCGCGACTGCAAAGTGGAGAGGATCATTGTTCAGGCGGGGATTCCGGTTGGCAACGAAGCCTTCATTAACGGTTTTCGCGCTGTGGGCGGCACCTGTGGTGACGCTTCAGCCTACGGCCGGCCAGCAGGGGTAACTTTCGGCCCTGACGGAGCGATGTACGTCTCGGACGATAATTCCGCGCGGATTTACAGGGTCATTTACAACCCCTGATTTTTTTTCAACAAACGAAAAGCCCATCCAATTTGTAAACAGGATGGGCTTTTTCATTTCGTTTATTGGGTTAGCTTACGGTAGCGCACCCGGTGGGGAGTATCCGCGGCGAGGCCAAGTCGTTTTTTGCGATCAACCTCGTAATCCGTCCAGTTGCCGGGCTGCCACCAAACCTTGCTGTCGTCTTCAAACGCCAGGATGTGTGTGGCGATGCGGTCCAGGAACCAGCGGTCATGCGAAACCACCACCGCGCAGCCGGCATAACTTTCAAGCGCTTCTTCCAGAGCCCGCAAAGTGTTGACATCCAGGTCGTTGGTGGGCTCATCAAGCAAAATGACGTTGCCCTGGTTGCGCAACATCTTGGCGAGGTGCACGCGGTTGCGTTCACCGCCAGAGAGGGTGCCCACTTTCTTTTGCTGGTCGGTTCCCTGGAAATTGAACGCGCTCACATAGGCACGCGAGTTGCGTTTTTGCCCGCCAAGGGTGATCGTTTCTTCACCATCGCTGATCTCTTCCCAAACCGATTTTTCAGCGTCAAGAGATGCCCGGCTCTGATCCAGGTAGGTCAGTTTCACGGTTTGGCCGATCTCGATGCTGCCCTGGTCGGGGGTTTCTTGCCCGGTGATCATGCGCAGGAAGGTGGTTTTGCCCGCGCCGTTAGGGCCGATGACGCCCACAATGCTGCCCGCCGGAATGCTCAGGGTGACATTATCTAATAGGTATTTATCACCGTAAGCCTTGCTGACCCCAGTAAATTCGATCACTTTATCACCCAGGCGAGGTCCGGGCGGGATGTAGATTTCCAACTCCTCGCGACGAGCTTCAGATTCTTGTGTAAGGAGGTTGTCGTAGGCAGTGTAACGCGCCTTGCCTTTGGATTGGCGCGCCTTGGGCGACATGCGGATCCATTCCAA
>CAZUXF010000006.1:0-113946 GCA_964624535.1 uncultured Anaerolinea sp.
TTTGCACCCTCGTTGCCCGCCTCGAAGGCGAGCACGACATGCGCATCCTCGGCGTGGGCATTGAACCATCCCAGGGTATTAAGGGTGGTTCGGTGGTCGATATTGCCGCCGCCTCCACCGCCATTGCCCGTTCGATCGAAAAGGCCGAACGCACCTCCGGGCTCGAGATCACCTCCGCCCTGGTCAGCCTGGCCGGTTCGCACGTCTCCGCGGTCAATTCTCGCGGCGTGGCGGGCATCTCCGGCGGGGTCATCGACCAGGACGACATCTGGCGCGCGCTTGACGCCGCCCAGGCCGTGGCCATCCCCCACAACCGTGAGATCATCCATGTGATTCAACGCGGCTTCACTGTGGACGGTCAGGAAGGCATTCAGACCCCCATCGGCTTCTCGGGCTACCGCCTGGAAGTGGAAGCCCACATTATCACCGCCGCCTCCTCCACGGTCGAAAACCTGCGCCAGTGCGTACAGGCCGCCGGGGTGCAAGTCTCGCAGTTCGTGCTCAACCCCCTCGCCTCCGCGGAAGTGGTGCTTAACCGCACCGAACGCGACCTGGGCGTCTGCGTTTGCGACATTGGCGGCGGCACCAGCGACCTGGCCCTCTACATCAACGGGGACGTCTGGCATACCATGGTGCTGCCCATCGGCGGCGCCCACATCACCCAGGATATTGCCGTGGGCTTGCGCGTGAGCCCCGAACAGGCCGAACAGGTCAAGAAACAATACGGACACGCCATCCGCAGCGAAGTGGGCGAAGAGGAATTCTTCACCCTGCGCGCCTTTGGCGAGGAACAACCCATCCAGGTGAGCCGCCGCGACCTGGCGCACATCATCGAAGCCCGCGTGGACGAAATGTTCTCGCTCTTGCACCAGGAAATCCGGAGGTCTGGTTACGACGGGCTGCTGCCCGCCGGCATGGTGCTGACCGGTGGTTCGAGCCTGTTGGCCGGCATCCGCCCCCTCGCCTCGCGCGTGTTGGGTATGCCCGTCCGCGTTGCCCGACCCGAGAACCTCACCGGGTTGGTGGACCAACTTCAGTCGCCCTCCTATGCAACCAGCGTAGGTCTGTTAAAATGGGCAGAATTAATGAACGAAACCATGAGTGCTCCCAGCCGCACGAAAACCAAGAAGAGGGTCATCCCGACCACCAATTGGAATGAAGTCAAAGGCTGGTTAAAACGTTTGTTGCCGTAAGTCACCAGGCGCGCCAACGTCTGGACACATTATAGAAAGTAAGCAAAATGGAGGAAAATACGATGGAGACCAACAACAGATCACTACCCACCACACCTGCCAACCGCTCCCGTTCAGAGAGTGAGTACAGGCCCCAACCCGAAGCGTTCGCCCGCATCAAGGTCGTCGGCGTGGGCGGCGGCGGGTGTAACGCCGTCAACCGCATGATCGACGAAGGCGTTCAGGGCATCGAGTTCGTTGCAGTCAATACGGATGCCCAGGCGCTGGTCATGTCCAAAGCCCAGACCAAGGTACGCATCGGGGATAAAACCACCGGCGGCCTCGGCGCGGGCGGCAACCCCGACCAGGGACGCAAATCCGCTGAAGAATCCTCCGAGGAACTCTATGAGACCCTCAAAGGCAGCGACATGGTCTTTGTTACGGCCGGCATGGGCGGCGGAACTGGCACCGGCGCTGCTGCCGTGGTTGCCCAGATCGCCAAGGAGATTAACGCGTTGACCATTGGCGTGGTCACCCGTCCCTTCACCTTTGAAGGCTCCAAACGACTGCAAGCCGCGGAACAGGGCATCGCCCGCCTCAAGGAACACGCTGATACCCTCATCGTGATCCCCAACGACCGCCTGCTGCAGATCGTGGATCGCAAAGCCAGCCTGCAGGATTCCCTCAAGACAGCCGATGACGTGCTGCGCCAGGGTATCCAGGGCATTTCGGAACTCATCACGATCCCCGGCCTGATCAACCTCGATTTCGCCGACGTGCGCACGATCATGTCTGAGGGCGGAGCCGCGCTGATGGCGGTTGGCAATGGCACCGGCGACGACCGCGCCATTAAAGCCGCGGAACAGGCCATTTCGAGCCAACTGCTCGACATCACCATCGACGGCGCCCGCGGAATTCTCTTCAACGTTACCGGCGGCCCCAGCCTGACCCTCTTCGAGGTCAACCAGGCCGCGGCCATCATCAAGGAAACTGCCCACCCCGACGTCAACCTCATCTTCGGTGCCGTGATCGACCCGAACATGGGCGACGACCTGCGCATCACGGTTATCGCCACGGGTTTTGACCGGGCCGGCATGCGGTCGGCCGCAACCATCCAGGCTGCGCGCTTTGACCCCACCCGTGTGGTGCAGCGCCCCACCTTCGGAGAGCCCATTGAAGTCGAAGTCAATCGCTCCGGCGACATGGTCTTCGAGCCCCGCGTCATCGACACCAAGGATCTGAACGTGCCCGCTTTCTTGCGCAACCGTTTGAGCGACAGCAAGTAGGCCACAGAACCCGAGTCATGACAGGTGATCCTGTGTTGTGCCTCCGTATTGAAGGCAGACTCATGTAAGTTGCATTGAGTCTGAAAATCCATCGTGAAACGCAGCTGGCGGCTGGTCCCCGCCAGCTGATGCCTTTAATAGGGATAACTTCCGATTAATCGTTAATCAGAAGTTATCCTGTCCAACGTGTAGGGGCAAATTCCGACCTGGATGACGCGCCGCTTGGAAAATGAATCAAACCCGCCCGAAAACCAGTCTCACACGAAGACACAGGGGCACGGAGGGAAAAACCGCCCCGCTCAAACAATTCTGTAAACCGCCCCGGTTGAATTGTCCGCGTGGACGTGTTATCATTGTTCAGACGATTTCAGTCGCGCGACCCCCATCCCCCACACGGGAGACTTTTCTAACCCTTTACCGGTACATTGACACAACGCTCAGGAGGATGCCATGCGCTGCCCATACTGCCAGGACGACAATTCACGCGTGCTCGACACCACCCACGACAGCCGCGGAGGAGTGCGCCGCCGCCGCGAGTGCGAGCACTGCGGGCAGCGTTTCTCCACCTACGAGCGCCCGATCCTGGCCACGCCGCTGATCATCAAACGCACCGGCACCCGCGAAGAGTTCAACCGTGACAAACTTTTAGAGGGCATCCGGCTCTCTTGCACCAAACGCCCCGTCTCGGCCGCGGACATCAACCACCTGGTCAGCGAGATCGAGACCAACCTGCAGAAGATGGGCCGCGAAGAGGTCTCATCGCGCGTGGTGGGAGACATGGTGATCAACGGCCTCAAGCAGCTCGATCACATCGCTTACATCCGCTACGCCATCGTCTATTTGCAACTGTCCGACCTGCAGTCCATCCGCAACGAGATCGACCATCTGCTGGAAGGGTGATAATCTGCTGGGGGAAGAAAGAACGTGAGACGTAAGCACTGGTTTAGATCATGAACACGAAACAAACGAAATTTTCTAAACACGCGAACAAAGGTAATTCGAATTCGGATTCACTTAATGGAATATTAATACGTGCGAATCACTTTTTGAATACGAAATCAAGTATTTTTGTTTGATTCGCATATTCGGATCCAAGTGCGAATGCCCTGCGTGACCTTATGCAGTTTTTAAGGTTCGATGTTTTTGACACTTTATTAAAAGTAGATTCGTTTGGATCCGAATTGTTCCCTGTTTCAATTAAATTCAATTCGAATGGAACGAATAAAGTTTTGCCTGCGATGTAGAAGTGATGAAACGTGAATGATTTTTCATAAGTTAAAAATAGCACTTTTGTTCTAGTTTGTCAATGTAGTCATGGTAATTCTCAGAAATTACTAATAATCGCACGATAATCGAAATCAACTTGACTTTTTTAAAAGCGGTCTATAATTAATTGTGATTGGGGGCTTATTGGTAATAGTTTAGGTATAAAGTGAATAACCACAATTTACTATTAAAAAATCTCATTATTAATAAAACGGTCATGCATAAAAAGTAGATTCCATTAACTGAGGGTTTGAATCCGACAAATTCAACCAGCTTAAAACATATTAGGATTTAATTCTATAGAATTAGATTAAGAATAACAAAACATAGGGAGAATTTTTTCATGTTTCCTTGAAATTCATTAAAAAGATGGAAGAAAGGAGTAACAACGAAAATATCACCATAACGTATGGTGATTCCAAATTAAAAACAAGCCGGAGAGCCTATAGCATGGTTATCAAAGGGTGATAATATGAAAAAAATATCAACTAATAATTGTCAAACACATTTTATACAAGATTTACCTGCAGAGGCAGATGATTTTGGGGGATCTCATGAGGAGCTAGCAAAATGCATAGCAGATTTCATTACTCATGAGAAGGGTGGAATAATTATCGGCATCGAGGGCACGTGGGGTTCTGGGAAATCAACAGTAATTAATCTTTTTTCAGACCAATTATCAGACTCTGAAACATATATTTTCCAATTTAACGCATGGTCACATGAAGGGGATCCGTTAAGAAGAATTTTTCTTGAGAAGTTAATGAATTTTATCGATGAAAAGAAAATTAAACATGCCAATTGGTCTACAGAACTTGAAAATTTTGACACAAACCATACTATTACTAAAACTACTAATTATAGAACTTTAACTAATGAAGGTATTAATTTTACTCTTCTATCCGCATTGTTGCCGTTAGGTTTAGTATTTCTTAAAAATGGTTTAGACATCGGCGTTTCCTTTTCCGGAATTGGAGTTAATTGGCAGTTTATTGTAGGAATTATTGCCTCAATTAGTCCCTTTTTTTATATTCTTGATTGCATCATTCGTTACAAAAATAAGCTAATTGATCAAGACAACTTTACTTCGATTTTTTTAAAAGAACCTTCGACACCCGAATTTACCACCGAAACATTTAGTTCAGGAAACCCTACCTCAGTAGAATTTGAAAAATATTTTAACGAAATTATTGAAAAAATATTGAGAAACAATTTCAAGAAAATAATTATGGTAATAGATAATATTGACAGAGTCTCGCCTGAACAAGGGTTATCCATTTTGAATACATTACAGACTTTTTTAATAAGTGAAAAGAGTGTTAATAAACAAAAAGAAATTAATAATAAAAATTATTTTGATTATTGGGAACGATTATGGACAATCCTACCGTACGACTTTGAAGGTCTAAAGAATTTGTGGAGAAGCAAATCAAATAATAATAAATCAAGGAATAGCGCAGGAATTTATCAAGGGGAAGATACAAGCAATAGCGAAGAAACGGTAACTGAGAATTGTCTTGGGTCTCAACTTTCGATGATTGAGAAGAAGATTCCAGTACGTTTTTTTGTTCCCCCTGTGATTCTTTCTGAATGGAAAACTTACTTCAATAATGTTTTTCTTAAAGCATTTCCCTCACATAAGAAAGATGTAGATTCTGTATTTAATATATTCCTTATATCGTTGAACCATAAATTTGCAACCCCAACTCCAAGAGAAATTATCCATTTTATTAATTTAATGGGGTCCTTCCATCGTATATTTTCTGATGATGAAGTTGAGTTTACTTCAATCGCTTATTATGCTTGTTTGCTTAGGAATGGTCTTTGTAGTTCGAAAATCAAAGATTTATTAGAGAGTTCGATGATTCCGCCAGAGGAAACATTAATACTTTTATCTAACAACGTTCGAGAAGATTTAGCTATGATAATTTTTAACTTGGATAAACAAAAATCGTGTCAAATAATTTGGTCCGAGGAATTAATACGTATATTAAAAGTCAACGAACCCGAAAAGTTGCATCAGTTCTATTCTCAACTTTCAAATGTCTTTTGGGCAATGCTTAATAGCTCAGTAAATAATGAAATGAATAGTTTTTCATTTGCCGAATTGGTGAATAGTATCAACTGTTTTGGGAAATTTTTAGCTTCGAATGAATTTAATGGCGTCGTAATTAATGAATCAGAAAATATTTACAAACTCTTAGGCCAACGCCTTTTAGGTAAACAAAATTGGGAGATAAGAAATTCAATAGATTGTGAAGCAATAATTAGGATAATTCCTTACATAAAACAAGCAACGAAAGTTAAATTATTGCAATCAAAGTTGGCTCCTATATCTATAATTAAATTCGACAACGAAGAAAACGATCACTTTGAGGAACGGATTCTTAATCTATTAATAAAAATAACAGAAATTATTGGGATATATGAAAATTCTTTTTCAATTTCGTTAGACGGTGAAAGTGACAAGTTAACAATCGCATTGCTTTGTTTGTCTTACATTCAACCTCAAAATATCGAGAAGATAATCATTACATTAAAAACCGACCAAATGCTGAGCGATATTAATTCGTTATTTTCGTTCAATATTATTCAAGAAAAAACACTTTTAGGATTAATTAATCTATATACATCAAATAAAGAAATCTATAGTAATATCCCTTTTACACTTTGCAACACAGTTGTAACAATTAATCAAACTTTCGGATTGAGAATCCTTGAGTTCTTATTACTATTGAGAACAGATCCGATAATAATTTTAAATTTTGAAAATATTTGCAAAAACGGTACATTTTTTGAATCAATGGTAGCAACGTCTTCAACCTCTAGTCTTGCTTATCAATCACATGCAATAATTTTATTAATTACAATTTATAAAACTTTCGAACCCCAACCACCAATTCAAGCAAGTCCTAATGTTATTCAATACTTTCAGGAACTCTTACTCCAACCACAGTCACAATTACTATTGATCGACCAGATCGTTGATGACATTAATAAATACTCTTGTCAAAGAGAATGGGTTGAAGAAACATTTGTTCAACCAAAAATTAAACTCCTTTCTAATTTTGTTATGTCAAGAAGCCTCGATAAATTCTCAATGGATTCAATAATAAAAGCAGAAATGTTATTTGACCTGTGGGAAAAAATAAACAATACTTTCGAAAAAGAGACAATCAATAAGCTTATAACCATATTAATGCTTGAGGAAGATTTTAACTGGAAACTTTTAAACCATGATATTTCCTTAAATTATGTATACATTTATATATTCTTACTAACTAATAATATATTCAATAATGCATCATTCATCGCTCGGTTGCGGAAATGGGTGTTGACACAATCCAAAACCGAATTATCAAATAATGTTTTATTGCCTGATTTCATTACTCTATTAAAAAATATGAGCTCACTTTCAAAAACTCATATCTCACTCGGTATTGATTTTAATGACCTCTTGTTTTCGTATTATGAAAATATTTCCAATACTCCTCTCCCAAATATCATTGAAGAGAATTGGATGTTTTTGAATAGTTTATTAAGTATTAATCAACAAAAAGTTCTTAACAAAAGATACCTGGAATATATACTTGAAAACCCTGGTGATTTTGATACCCATAAAAAATTCGTAAGTTGGGGGTCGTTTTCAAAAAAGGAATTACTTCTTTATCCTCAATTAATTCGAAAAATATTTAGTGAATTAATCATTCAGAATCCGACAAACGAGAATTTCATAATATTGCGTGATATTTCTAAATCAAATCCACATTTTCTACGCAACAAGAAACTTATCAAAGAGGATGTAGATGATTTTATTCAAAGGATTAATGCTTTAGAAAACACTGCCTCGTCAAGCGTTTTACTCTTAATTCAGGAAATCAAGAACGTTTTCATATAATTTCTCTTTTTTGATCTTTGATTTTTCAACCACACTAGTGATTATGGCATTTTGAAATATAGGTTGAAATCGAATTATGGAATAATGGTTTAACAAATTAATAGATCCACGAATTGAGAAAATACACGATATTTTCTGTTTAGCAATTTAGATCGTCCTGGCAATGGCCTTATCCGCCTGCAGCAGCCATGCATCCGACCAGTCAACAACCGGGAGACCCGACTGCGTGATCCTCGACATGTACGATATTACCATTGAACAGGTCATGCCGAAGACCCCGTTTGGTCCAGCACCCTAACGGTTAATAAGGATATAAATGGCTTATTATGGACACATCCCCCCTCCCCTCGATCGTCCTCGCCGGCGGATGCTTCTGGTGCCTCGGAGCCGTCTTCGACCCGATTCGCGGCGTCTCTGACGTGGTTTCGGGCTACGCCGGCGGCAAGCGCCCCCACCCCACCTACGAACAGGTCTGCAGCGGCGCCACCGGCCACGCCGAGGTGGTGCAAGTCACCTTCGACCCGGCCGTGATCGCGCTTGAAGACCTGCTGCGCGTCTTCTTCACCATCCACGACCCCACCACGCTGAACAGGCAAGGAGCGGATGTGGGCACGCAGTACCGCTCGGCCATCTTTTACACCGATGAAGACCAAAAGTCCGCTGCAGAGAAGGTGATCGCCGAGCTGACCGCTGAGAAATTGTGGCCGAACCCGATCGTCACCCAGGTGGCGCCGCTCGAAGCCTTCTTCCCTGCCGAAGACTACCACCAGGAGTATTTCGCGCGCAACCCCAACGCCGGTTACTGCCAGTTCGTGGTCGCCCCTAAAGTATCCAAGTTCCGCCAGAAATATGCCCACCTGCTAAGTCAATAACACAAACCCCCGGGATCTTGAAGAACCCGGGGGTCTTTTTGTTTATTTCACGATCAACCCGCGACCTGGTCTGGCTCCTGCTGCGGTTCCACAGGGGCTGGTTCAGGTGTGCCATAATATCCAATGATCAGCGCGTAGATGCCGTTGCCGGCTTTGGGCGTGCACGCCCAGGTGCGCGTGCCTTCCGCGCCGGGGGTCACCGTAGTGGCTTGCGGCACCCACTTGGTGCCGTTCCACATGCGGATCGTGCCCGTCCATTTGTAGCGGTAGAGCGGGAAGTCGAAGCAGATCTTCACCGTCTCGCCGGCGGCCAGGCCGCTGACCTCCACGCCGTTGCCGCCAAACTGGGCCTGCCCGAGCGTGAAGCCGATGGGGAAGATCTTGCCGCCGGAACCGGTCTGCGTGCCGGGCAGGTCGGGCGGGGTGACAATGGCCGCGTCCGCATCAACCCCCGTTGGCTCGGTCACCACCGGGTCGATGAACGCGTTGGGATTGGTGATCAGGATCATGACCGGTGCGGTGGCGGCGAGGATGGCGACGAGCGACAATGTGATCAATCGAATGACGATTTTCTTGCTTGTCTTGTTCATACCTTCTCCTTTCCATATAACAACCAACACCCTTGCAGGTCAAAAAAATAAAACCACCCGAAACCGTTCATGTCTCGGGTGAATGTTGCCGGTTTACTGGTAATGAGCGGCGATGAAATCGAGCACGTTCTGGCGGTCGAGTCTGAAGACGCCGCCGGTGCCCGCGCAGTTACCGTTGATGCCGAAGGAGGTCACGCCAGCGATGACGTTGGAATCACCGATAAAGTTCGGGCCGCCGGAATCACCAAAGCAGGTTCCGCCGGTGTTGGCGTTGTTCGAGAGCAGCAGCGAGAAGTCGCCCGTAAAGCCGGGGACGTTGATCTGCAGCAGGCGCGGATAAGCCACCATGCGCACCTTGACGTTGTGGGTCTTCCAATAGGAAGCGTCGGGGAAGGATTGCTGCAGGCCGTAACCCACCGAGGTGAAGGTCAATTTATTCAGCCCGCGTTTGGTTTTATAGGCGTCCAGCTGGTTGGCCGTGGGCAGCGCGCCGTATTCGTCCAGGTAGCGGGGTTCGCTCAAGCGGATCACGCCCACGTCATGCAGCACAAAAGAGCCGGTCTCGAAGAGGGGATGCGTCCACCAGGCTTCAGCCTCAATGGCGTTCGGTCCGGCGTATGGATAATTGTTGTCGCCGGTCTGCACATCCGCTTCGGTGAAGACACGCATGCCAGAATACACCCCGTCAGGATAGTTCGAGGTGCAATGGCCGGCGGTGACCACCGTCCAGGGCGAGATCTGCGTGCCGCTGCAGCGGTACATCGGCTCGCCGCCAACTTCCATCAGGATCAACACGACGTAGGGATGACCTTCGCCGTCCAGTTCGCCGTCCGTGACGGCGCTGGCAGTGCCAACCAACCCAAATACCAACATCAAAGTGATCAGAATTGCCAAGACAGATCTTTTCATTTTTCCTCCGGTAGATAGATTGAACTGATTATGAATGAAGCCCAAATTACAAATCCTATTCTCGTCCGCCCTCCTGACCGGCAAACAAAAAACTGCCGAAGATGATTTTTCGGCAGTCTGGCGATCTGAAATTCAGACCCATGACTTTGCGCCCCTGTTTCACAGCAGGTTTGCCTTTTCGATTCGCTCGAGGATCATTCGAGTCCCCTCCATATTAGCGATTCTTTGAAACTTTTTCAAGTAGGGAACGTGGTTAACCAACACTCATGCATGATAAATAAATCGCTCGCATAATAAAATACCCCGGCACAAGACCGGGGTATCTCAAAGAGAAGAACTTAATCGATAAATTCGGTTTCAAGCACCGCTGGCTCGGGAGGTCCATAATAACCCATTAAGAGAGCGAAGGTGCCGTTTTCGGATGTCATCGCGCAAGCCCAGGTGTTAGAACCTTCAACACCAGGGGTGACCGTGGTTCCCAAAGGAACCCACTTGGTGCCGTTCCACTGATAGACGCCACCTGCCCATTTGAAGTTGTACCACGGGAAATCAAAGCATAGTTTCGCGCTTTCACCCGCCTGCAGCCCAGAGATGCTCAGTCCATTGCCGCCAAACTGTTTCTGTCCGGTCGTGAAACCCACGGGCAAAACCAACCCACCGGGGCCGTCCACGGTGCCGGGAAGCAACACCGGGGTGAGAACCGTGGCAACAAAAGTGCTGCCGGGCGCGCCGGGGAAGGTCATTGGGTCAGCGAATTCAACCGTAGCCTTCGCCACGCTCAAACCGCCCGCCAGTACTGCCAGCATAAGAAGCCCGGCAACAAAAAATACCCTAAATTTCTTCATGATTATCTCCTTTGATTAATCGGACAAATCTTATCCTATTTGTACATCTTTTAAAATAAAAGTCAATACCCCAATTGAAACATCCTCAATTTCGCACATATTCTTATAATTGCTCCATTAAATAAAAACACCCCACCTTTTTCCGATGGGGTGTTTTCAGTAATAATCACATATTTAGATCTTAAATTGAGCCACGACATCTTTCAATTGTTCAGCGAGTTTGGCCAATTCCATGGCCGAAGAATTGACTTCCTGGATCTGGGCGGCCATCTCTTCCGTGGAGGCGGAGACTTCCTCCACCGCCGCGGAGTTTTCTTCGGAGACTGAAGCGATGTTTTCGATCGCCTGGCTTACCTCAGACGATGAAGCGGCCATCTCTTCGGTGGAGGCCGTGTTTTGTTCCACTACCGCAGACACGGAATCGACCGACCCGACCAGCTCATTGGCTGACCTGGACATCTGTTCAGCGGCCGAAGCGGCATCCACGGCTTCTTTGCGCAATTTTTGTGAAACCGATTCGATTGCGCCAAGCGCCTTGCCGGCCTTTTCGGCCATGCTCACTCCCGATTCCACCTCTCGCGCGCCGTCATCCATGGCGATCACGGCTTCTTTGACGATGCGTTGGATACCCACCACCAATTCGCCGATCTGTTTCGCCGATGAGGACGAGCGTTCAGCCAGTTTGCGCACTTCAACCGCGACTACTGCAAAGCCCTTTCCGGCTTCCCCGGCACGCGCCGCTTCGATGGCAGCGTTTAATGCCAGCAGGTTGGTCTGTGAGGCGATATCTTCGATCATTTCGATGATGGCGCCGATCTCACCTGAACGGTTGCCCATCTCTTGCACTTTCTCAGCAGACAACCCGACCTTGGATTTGATCCTGACCATGCCACCCAGGGTGTCGGTCACCGTTGCGGATCCTTCCTTGGCGGCGTTGGCAGCATTATCCGATTCACGCACCACGGCGGCCGCGTTGCCGGCCACATGGTTGATGACCTCACTGAGTTGGTTGGTGAGAATGGCAGCCCGGCTCGTGGCGCTTGCCTGTTCCTGGGCGCCGCTGGCAACGCCGTCGATGGCACGGGTCATCTGTTCCACAGAAAGCGCCGTTTTATTCACCGATTCCGTCTGTTGAGTGATGCCGCTGGCCACCTGTTGGATGGTGCGTGCGATCTGGTTGGTTGCTTCAGAAGATTCACTCGCGGCGTTGGCCAACATTACGGAAGATTGATTCAGTTGTTCGGCGTTTTCGGCCAATTTTTCAACGATGGCGCGTAAACCACCGGTCATTTTTACCATACTGTGGCCGAGCTCGTCTTTGTCTCCGCGCGGGTCGACCTTGATGGTCAGGTCACCGTTGGCGATCAACGCCATTTGGTCGGCCATGTAAGCCAGGTAACCTTGCGTGCCGCCCAAGGCGCGGCCCATTTCGCCAAACTCGTCTTTACGAGAATTATTGCGCTTCTTAACCGCGTCCGAGAGTTCCCGCGAAAGATCCCCATTTTTAAGACGATTGAGGGAACCCACAAATACTTTGACTGGCTTCAGAATGCTGTTGGAGATGACGTAAACAAGCACCATCCCGAAGATCAACGCGCCGCCGCCCCCAATGATCAATACCCACAGCGCGAAATTGCGTGCATCTTGTGATTGGGCTTTAACATCTTCAACCGCGCCCAGGTTTTGATCCGCGGATTGCTCAAGTTGCCCGACGACCGCGTCAAAAGCCGCGCCAGCAGCGCCGTTGGCATTGAGCGCCGTTCCTGCCAGACCGGTCTGACCCGCCTCCATCTTGGTGATCACATCCGTCACCGCGGTTTTGTAGGTTTCCCATACCGCGAGCAGGCTTCCAGAATCGACACTTTCCGACACGGAATCGGCATAAAAAACAAAATCCGCGTCCAGGGTTTCAAGCCTGGTTTTGGCACTTTCCAGGTCATAGATGGCCCGGTTTTTGACCGTGGTGGTCAAATTGGTTTGAAACTCAGAAAGCGAAGCCTTCATCCCGTTGGATTGCTCTACCTGCATGCTCAAAGCGTAGAGGTGGTCCACACGATCCAAGGATGACTTGGTATTATAAAAATCAGCAACCGCTACCCCCACAACGATCAAGATCAAAAGGAACGCGAGCAGAAACAATTTCAATCTGATCTTCATGTGGTCAAGAAATCTCATGCAATCCTCCACGGCAGTCAAGGTTATTTCAACGAAGTGGCGGTTTAGCCCACATCGGGGTTACAGCTCCCAATTCATAGTCTCAAGTCTCGCAAGGGCTTTACCAATAATCCGGACGATTTACAACCATCGTCGGAAAACCACAATTCGTAAGAACATTATTGAATTGATACTCATTTTTATCTTAAAAATGGTCATTAAACAGTAAACATTAGGTTAATTTTCGGCTGTTTTCATCGTTTCTTTGTTATTTGACCTCACCCTTAACGTTTTTGAAAGTTGACAGGGTGGGGATTATTATCATTGGTAGCGTGACGTTCAGAGTTTAAGGGCAATTTTCAGTTCTTCCGTTGCCTTTGGATTTTTCCGGTGTTATATAAGATTAAGCAGATAAAATAGGTCGCAAGCCACATCCGTTTTAATTGACTATCGAGCATAATACGGTAAATTAGAGTTTTCATCCAACTTTCAGACTGAGGAAAGAAATATGCCAAAAATTCACGTCATCACCGACACTGATTCCAACCTTCCACTTGAAATGGCACAGAAGTGGAACATTCAACAGGTCCCCATCACCATTCAGTTTGGTGAGGAATCATTTGCAGATAATTTGGAAATTCAAAACGAGGAACTTTTTGCCAGAATCGACAAGTTGGGCAAACTTCCAACCACCGCCGCCCCTTCGCCAGCTGCCTTTGCCAAAGCATTCCGTGCTGCTTTTGACACTGGCGCGGAATCCGTGATCTGTGTGTGCGTGGGCAGCAAGGTCAGCCGAACTTACGAAAGCGCGCTCTCTGCCGCCAGCGATTTCACCGGCAAGAAGATCACCGTTATCGATTCTGAACACGTCAGCCTGGCTCAAGGCATTATGGCATTGGCAGCCGCCGAGGCAATCGCCGCTGGCGCGAATCATGAAGAAGCCGTGGCGAAAGCCAATAGCCTAAAAAACCGCTTAGTCCTTTATGGTTCCCTTTCCACCCTGAAATATTTAGCCCTTGGCGGACGAGTCAGCACGATCGCGGCCAGCATGGCCAACATGTTGAATATCCGTCCAATCTTGTGCATGAAAAACGGCAAACTTGACCTGCTCGAGAAGGTACGCACGCGTAAGGCCGCCATGGATCGCCTCGTGGAATTGGTCAGCCAGGCAGTCGGAAACAAATCCGTTGAAACCATGTACATACTTCACGTGCTCAACCTCGAAGACGCCAGCGTGCTGGAGCAAAAACTGCGTGAAAAGATCGCGGTGCCTGAGATCGTCCCGCACGTAGCGTTTGGCCCGGGGCTATCGGTGCATGCCGGCGCGGGCCTGGTGGGCGTGGTGGCATTGATCCGCGAATAAGCCAAAACGATCATTAAAAGAGAAACGATCCGCCGATTAAGTTCATCGTGCGGATCGTTTTATTTCATTCGATCAATTTTTGCACCCGGCCAACTTTGCCGCCGGTGAGCACCACCTTGATGCCGTGCGGGTGGTCGGGGCTTTTGGTCAACAACCTGGCCACGATGCCTTCGGTTTCGATGCCGGTGGACTGGTTCTGTTTTTCAATGATACAGACTCTTGATCCGATGCGGATTTCCAATCGTTTTGGGGTTAAAGACTGCATCCATACCTCGCGGTCGTTGGGGTGATTCAGTCAGCCAACCGTAACATCACGGGTTTACCGCGCAGGCGATATTTACCTGTACTGGCCTGCAGCACCATTTTCACGTGCTGCTCCATCACATCCACAAAGGTGTGGTCACTGCGGATGTCGATCTCGCCGATCGCCCGTCCGGGAATGCCCGATTCGCTGGCGATGGCGCCCACCACATCACCCGGGCGGATGCCGTTGGCGTTGCCGAGATTCATCCACAAACGCACCATGCCCGGCTCGTTTTTCCCACGCGGGGCTTTCTTAGCATCCGTACCTGGTTTGGAGAAAGTTTTTTCTTTCTGCCTCTCGGTGGCTCCGCGTCGTTCTTCGATTTGGCGGAACTTTGGCTCCCGAACTGGTTCCAGGATCTCTTTTGTCGAGATGGTACCTTCCGTGGATCGGATGAGGCGGATGGAGGCAACCGCAATCTCCATCGGGGATAAACCCAGACCACTCATGCGCTCAACCAGTTCTTTTTCAGATTGAGTGACACCAGCCACCAACTGCTCAGAGAGGCGGTTGATCAGCCGTTCTTCACGTTTGGCCTTGACCACGTCAGCGGAGGGCAATGAAAACTCGATCATGGGTTGTTTGGTGAAATACTGGATCTGGTTTTGCCGGCCGCGTTCTTTAGGGGTGAGGAGCGTGATTGCCACGCCTTTTTTGCCAGCCCGACCGGTGCGTCCGATGCGATGGACATAATCTTCGGCATCGGCGGGCACGTCGTAGTTGAAAACATGCGAAACTCCGGCGATATCCAACCCGCGGGCGGCTACGTCCGTTGCCACCAACAGGGTGATCTGCCCCTGGCGGAACTTGTTTAGAACCTGTTCACGGCGCGCCTGGTTCAGGTCACCGTGCAAAGAATCAGAGGCGAAACCCATGCGGATTAGCTCGTCTGACAATTCCTGGGTGCGCGCCTTCGTCCGCGCGAAGATCAGCGCGCTTGAAACCTCTTCGGTTTCGAGTAAGCGGGTTAAGGCGGAAAGTTTGTTTTCTTCATGGATGCGGCAGACACGCTGTTCGGTATCCGCGACGGTCAAATGCTCGGGGCTTACCGAAATTCGTGCTGGTTGCTTGAGATAACGGTTGGCCAATTTTTGAATGGCGGCGGGCAGCGTCGCGCTAAACAAAGCGATCTGCCGTTCTTCGTTCAATTCCTTGAGGATCAACTCCACGTCATCGATGAAACCCATGGCCAGCATCTCGTCAGCTTCGTCAAGAACGAGCATGCGCACTTCATTCAGGTGGAGGATTTTTTGTTTAATGAGATCCAACAACCTGCCGGGGGTCCCAACGACCACGTCCACGCCACGTTCAAGGGCTTTCACCTGGATGGTGTAGGATTGGCCGCCGTAAACCGCCAAGACCCTGACCTTTGTTTTTTGAGCAAGCATTAATGCCGCGTCCGCGACTTGCTTGGCAAGTTCGCGAGTTGGAGCTAAAACCAAAGCCTGCACCCGACCTTGTGAGGGTTCAAGCCTTTGCAGCATCGGCAGCATAAAGGCTGCTGTCTTTCCGGTGCCGGTTTGGGCCTGACCAATCACATCCCGCCCCTCTAACAACAGGGGAATCGCTGAGCTCTGAATAGGAGTGGGATCCGAAAACCCCATCTTCTCGACGGCCTGCACGAACTCGGGTTGCAGACCTAATTCTTCAAAAGGTGAAACCATTAACTACTCCTGTTAACACACAAAAAAAGTACCCTTCCGGAACCGGCAGGGTACTCTAACCACGCACGATTATGACCTGCGGCAATTGCTTCCGCTGGATGAATTATACCATCCTTTTAGATTGCATGTTGTTCACGATCGTCCTCTGAATTCGTTCGATGCCGTATAATTGAGGTGCCAAATTCATACTCAGGAGAAATTCATGCCAAAAAGACTGATCCTAGTGGCCGGGAATATCGGTTCAGGAAAGACATCACTCACGGAACGCATCGGCGAACGCCTTGGTTGGCACACTGCCTACGAATCGGTATCAGACAACCCCTATTTGCCTGATTTTTACGGCGACATGAAGGAATGGTCTTTTCATCTCCAGGTATTCTTTTTAGGCCACCGGGCCCAACAACACCTTGAAATGTTTGAAGATACACGCTCCGCGATCATCGACCGCTCCATTTATGAAGACGCGTTCATTTTCGCGCGCGCGTTGCATTCTATGGGCAACATTGATGAGCGCGATTACCAGACCTACCGCCAGGTCTTTAACCTGGTCGTAAAAACCTTGCCCCCACCCTCTTTGTTGATCTACTTGAAAGCTCCGGTGGATGTGTTGATGAAAAGGATCCACTCACGCGGTCGCGAGATCGAATCAACGATTAGTCGCGATTATTTGAATTTATTGGATTCGTTTTACTCCGATTGGATCGATAATTTTGACCTGTGCCCTGTGCTTACTCTGCGCACGGATGATCTCGATTTTGTCCACAAATCCAAGCATCTGGACACAGTAGTTGACCGGATTCAAGAAAAACTCTCCGGCAAAGAAGAAATGACGTTCTAATAATTCTGTTTCGCGCTTTGCATTTTTGTTGATTCAAATCTGCGCCAGGCTGCAACCTTTTATTGGGCACTGCGTATATTTGCTAGATACAAAAACTTTACGGGGCTCTTGTGATCAATCTGGAACAGGAATGGCTTGAGAAAGCCCGCCATGGAGACGAAGATGCATTCACCACGTTGGTAGAGACCTACCAGACACCGGTGTACAATTTGTGTTTCCGCATGCTTGGCGATGGTGGTTCCGCCGAAGACGCCTCACAAGAGACTTTCTGGCGAGCCTGGCAAAACCTCAACCGTTACGATCCCCAACGCTCTTTCATCACCTGGCTCCTTTCGATTGCTGCGCATTTTTGTATCGACCAGCAACGCAAACGCCGCGTTTCCATCTTTGAAATGGACGAGTTCCCCGATTTCGATATCAGTAATCCGCTGGAACCAACACCGGAGAAGGTCGTCACACTCAATGAAGAAGATTCAGCGTTGCACAACCTGATCAACCAGCTCAACCCGCAAGACCGCGCAGCGGTGATTTTAAAGTATTGGCACGATTGTTCGGAGGAAGAAATTAGTCAAATGTTAAACTTAACGGTATCCGCAGTAAAAAGCAGGCTGCACCGCTCCAGGCGCCAGCTTGCAGATTTCATATCATCTGGTCAAACCACGAACATCAAAAAACGGAGGCAAAATGAATCACCAGCCCTTTGAGAATTGGATCCTGGATGAACTCACGCTAACTCCCCAAGAGCAAAGCTCTTTGGAACAACACTTCAAGGAATGCCCGGATTGTTATCGGCTTCAGCGATCTTGGAGCAAGGTGCAGCAACAAATCGTTACCGCGCCGCGCAAGACCGCCCCGGCCAGTTTCATGGCCCAATGGAAAAGCAATTTTGCCGCTCGCCAAATCGAACAGGAGCGCCGTCAGGCGAGAACCTTGTTGATCAGTTTGGCAAGCGGGGCTGGCGCCATCATGGTCGCTTTGACCGTGGTGTTACTGCCTGATTTTTCGCTCATTTCCTTATTAGTAGGTTTCCTCACCACGGTCGTCAAACTCTTTAGCGGCATCGAGAGCACCTGGTCGATGGTGAGCAACATTGTAAATTCGGCACCAACCATCACCCTGGTTGTTACAGGGTTGATGATCGCGGGTTGGATCAGCCTGGCGGCTTTCGCCTGGGGGATTTCCATCTGGCGAATCACAACCAAAGGAGTAAAAGCCAAATGAAAAATTTTAACCGTATCTGCATCCTCGCAGCCGTTCTCGTCCTCCTGTTGGTTTCACCCGCCCAGGTATCGGCCCAAACCCCCACCCCAGCGACTGGTAGAACCATCAGCGGCGATCAAGTCGTCATCGCCAACACGTATCGTCTTGAATCTGGAGACGAACTGGTTGGAAACCTGGCAATCATTGGTGGCACAGCCACCTTGAACAAGGATTCGATCATGACCGGCGATGTCTTCCTCACCGGTGGCACGCTTACCGTAAATGGAACCCTCCATGGCGATATCATCGCCATCGGTGGCGCGGTCAACATTGAGGATACCGCGGTGGTGAACGGTAACATTTCACTGATCGGCGCGACGCTAAAAAATTCACCCATTGCTGAAATCAACGGCGAGATAACCGAGCAATCCCCAAAATTCCTGGATTTTGATTTTTCAAACCCCGACAATATCAATGTTCCTTTCGTTGTTAAAGAGTCACCGCTGACAAAAATGCTCAATGCTACTTTGCAGGCTTTGGCCATGGCCGCCCTTGCGGTCATCATGGGGCTGATCTTCCCGCAACAGATCAAACGTGTGGCCAATACGGTTTCTTCAGAACCCCTGGTAACCGGTGGTGTGGGATTGTTAACCATCGTGATCACACCTATCCTGCTCGTGTTGTTAACCATTACCATCATTTTGATACCTGTCACCATTTTGAGTGCCCTCTTGCTCGGATTGGCCGTCTTGTTTGGCTGGATTGCCATCGGGTATGAGATCGGGACGCGCATGTCATCCCTTTTCAAAACCACCTGGCATCCATCCATCGCCGCCGGCATCGGTGTGCTGCTTCTTGGATTGGTCACTGGTTTTGCAGCTCTCATCCCTTGCATCGGTGTCTTGGTTGGCATCATTGTGGCCATCGTCGGTCTCGGTGCGGTCGTCACCTCGCGCTTCGGATCATCAAAATACGCCAACAAAATGGTGCAGGCTGTTATTCCGCAGGCTGTCGACCAGGCGGAACCCCCCATGCCACAGACGAACGCTGATTCAAAAAGTTAATCAACGACTGGCGGTTTGGCAAACAAACCGCCAGTATTTTCAAAGGAGAAAAAATGAAATTATTAAAAGTTATTCCTCTTGTACTTGTCGCGTTCACCCTGATGGCTTGCTCGTTCACAGTTAATGTCCCAACAGTTCGGACTGGTGTGGATCAAACCTTCGAGATCAGCGAGGCGGCAATTGATGGTGTTGATACCCAACGTGTCACCATCGAAATGGGAGCTGGCCGTTTGGATGTTTCTGGCGGTGCAGACCAATTAATTGAAGGCACCATTCGCTACAACGTAAGCTCTTGGTTACCCGCCATCACGCGTTCCGCAGAAGAGATCATCCTTTCACAACGCAACAATAGCAATGTCGGCTTCCCGGATGGGGACATCGTCAATGAATGGGATCTTCGCCTTGGCGACCAACCCATCGACTTGACCCTTTCCACGGGCGCTTATGAGGGTAACCTGGACTTGAGCGGTATGGCGATCACCAACCTTGCCATCTCGGATGGCGCCAGCAAGGCCACGGTAGAATTCAATAGCCTGAATCCTGTTGAAATGCAACGCTTAACCTACAAGACCGGCGCCTCGGATGTTGACCTTTTGGGATTAGGGAACGCCAATGTCAAGGAAATTATTTTTGAAAGCGGTGTCGGAAGCTACACACTTGATTTCAGTGGTGACCTGCAACAAGATGTCAATGTGAGCGCCAGCTCAGGTATGAGCGACCTCACCATCCTCATCCCCGAAGGCACCCAGGCCAGGGTGACCATATCGGGTGGTCTCAGTAATGTTGACGCTACGGGCACCTGGACAATTAATGGCTCAACTTACACTTGCGGCGATTCTGGCCCGATGATCACCATTCGCCTCGACATGGGTTTGGGCAACCTTAATCTCAGGCGGTAAATTCAAGAATTTCCAAAAAGGTCCCCGGCATAAACCGGGGATCTTTTTTTCATCAGAATTTTTAGATTTTGTAACGAGTGGTGAAATTAATTGTAAATGGCAAGTTGATCGATTATTCGTAGATACCGAGTTCTCGGATCGCTTCGTAAACTGAATCCCGCAAATAGTAACGATACCCCATTTTGTCAGTGATCCTTTGACGGATCTGTTTTGAAGAGATCTCGAGGATCGGCGCTTCCACGATGGCTACCTTTTCGCTGATTCCCGGTAACACCTTTTCAAGAGATTCCAGATCCACGTGGTCAGCGTGCCGGCGCATCACCCCGATGCCGTCACACACCTTGATAAAATCTTGAGGTCGGCTCCAGGTGGGCAGGTCATGCAGCGAGTCGCCTCCCATCAGGTAAAACATACCCGCGTTAGGGTATTCCTGTTTAAGAAGTTTGACCGTATCAATGGCGAAATGCGGGCCTGGGCGGTCGATATCGATCCTGGAGGGTAAAAACGAGGGATTGCCTTCAATGGCCTTTTGAACAAGCGTGACCCTTTGTTCGATCGGGCTGACATTAACGTAGCGCTTGTGAGGTGGATTGTCCGTCACCACCCACAAAAGAAGATCCAGGTTTAATTGGGTGCGGCACTCTTCAGCCAGGATTAAATGACCGACATGCGGAGGATCAAACGTGCCGCCAAAAATGCCAATACGCATCCCTAGAATCCTTCCTGTCAGTCCTGCCATTCCAATTCGTTATCTTTAATATAAACGGTATCGCCGTTCTCGATGCCTTCCTTGCGCAAGGCTTCATCCACTCCCAGGGCAACCATCAAGCGGTGGAATCTTCTCACCGACCCGTCGTGCTCCCAATAGGTCATTTCGGCAGCCCTTTCAATCGATGCTCCTGTCACCCGCCAACCATCCTGCTCGCGTTTGATCTTGAAATCGCGCGGATCGGGCTCTGGTTTATACAACGGGATGGTGTGCACCACTTCAACTTCGGGAATGGTTTTCAATAACTCAAAAGCCTTCCAGAGGATGGGTTTTAGATTTTCATGGGTCACAGCCGAAATGGCTTCAGGTTTGTACCCTTTTTTAGTGAGCGCTTTTTTCAAACCCTCCCACTTTTCCACAACGTCAGGCAAATCGATCTTGTTGACCACCACGATTTGAGGTTTCTTGACCAATTCGGGATCAAAAAGCGCCAGCTCCGAATTGATCTGGGTGAAATCGGCCAACGGGTCTTCCGCCATGCCATCCAATACGTGGATAATCACCTTTGTGCGTTGAATATGTTTGAGGAAGGAATCACCCAACCCGACACCCATGTGGGCGCCCTCAATCAAGCCAGGGATGTCAGCCAAAATCAGGGAGCTCTCTTCATCCAGGTTCGCGACGCCGAGATTCGGCTCAATGGTCGTGAATGGGTAATTGGCAATTTTCGGGTTGGCATTGGTCACCGCGGCCAAAAAGCTCGATTTTCCAGCGTTGGGAACGCCCACGATGCCAATGTCTGCGAGCAGCTTAAGTTCAAGTCGCAAGTTATGCTCTTCAGCAGGTTCGCCCTTTTCGGCTGTTCGAGGAGCCTGGTTGCGGGATGTGGCGAAATGCTGGTTACCTAGTCCACCGCGTCCACCTTTGCAAACGCGCAGTTCTTCGCCAGGTTCTACCAGGTCACCTAAAATTTCATTCGTGTCTTCATCGTAAACGATCGTTCCGGGTGGCACCGGGATGATGAGATTCTTCGCGCTCCGACCCGTCATATTACTCGGACCACCCTTTTCGCCATCTGGACCAATGAATTTGCGTTTAAAACGAAAACTTTGCAAGGTGTTCAACGTGGGCTGGACCTTGAAGATCACATCAGCTCCCCTACCGCCGTCTCCACCATCCGGGCCGCCGCGTGGCACATATTTCTCGCGATGGAAATGCATCATCCCCGCGCCACCGCGGCCTGACCTTACATAGATTTTCGCTTCATCAATGAACATGGACTACTCTCTCAAAAAAGGTCAGGAACCAGGCGACACCGTGCATGACACCAGTGTACACCCGATTCCTGACTAAGTTAACGATTGACTATTTGCTGAACTTTGCCTTCAAGATCTCAACCAGCGTGGGCTGGCCGATCTCCTGCAATTCGTAGCGCACACGTTGCATGGGTTTGTTGACCTTGATGATGCGGTTCAGATCGATCGGGGTAGCGGAGATGACCAAATCGACATCGGCCTTATTGATCGTCGTTTCAAGATCCTTGGTCATCTTGTCGCCGTAACCCATAGCAGGCAGGATGGCGCCGGTGTTGGGATATTTAACATAAGTGTCGTGGATTGTGCCCACCGCGAATGGACGGGGATCGACGATCTCGGCAGCGCCAAAACGCCGAGCCGCTACCCAACCAGCACCATAGGCCATTTCGCCATGGGTCAGGGTCGGGCCGTCTTCGATCACCAAGACGCGTTTTCCGCGAATGGCATCGGGATCATCAACAAACAACGGAGAAGCGCCTTCAATGATCTTCGCGTTGGGGTTCAATTCGTGAAGCACATTTCGAACCGCGATCACCTTGTCTGGATCGGCGGTGTCGACTTTGTTGATCACGAAAACGTCCGCCATGCGCACGTTGGTTTCGCCAGGATGATAGGCTTTTTCGTGCCCAGCCCTGTGAGGATCGGCAACAACAATGTTCAAGTCTGATTTATAGAATGGGAAATCGTTATTTCCGCCATCCCAAAGGATGACATCGACTTCCTGTTCAGCCTGACGCAGAATGGCTTCATAATCGACACCCGCGTAAACGATCACGCCGTTATCAAGATGAGGTTCGTATTCCTCACGTTCTTCGATGGTGCATTCGTGTTTGTCCAGATCGGCGTATGAAGCGAAGCGTTGAACTTTTTGTTTGACCAGGTCGCCGTAAGGCATGGGGTGTCGAATGGCAGCCACTTTGTAGCCCATGTCACGCAAGATCAATGAAACCCGGCGGGTGGTCTGGCTTTTGCCAGATCCGGTGCGTACCGCGCAGATCGAAACAACGGGTTTGGTGGATTTCACCTGGGTGGTGTTGAGGCCCATCATGCGGAAGTCCGCGCCAGCAGCCATCACTTTGGAAGCTTGATGCATCACGTATTCGTGGGGCACATCACTGTAAGCGAAAACGACCTGGTCCACCTTGAGGTCACGGATCAGTCGGACGAGTTCACTTTCAGGATAAATCGGGATTCCGGCCGGGTAAAGGGAACCGGCAAGTTCTGCAGGATATTTTCTGCCATCGATATTCGGGATTTGGGTCGCGGTGAAGGCCACCACTTCATAATCCTGATTGTCGCGATAAAACACATTGAAATTGTGAAAATCGCGGCCGGCTGCTCCCATGATCAAAGTTCTAATTCGTGCCATGTAGATCATCTCCTTAAAAATAATTTGGTTTACGAGCCTTTTTTCACATCGCTTGTGGGGCTGTGATGCCCAGTAACGCCAAACTATTCGCGATCGCCTGTTTCGCAGCCGCAACTAGGCGCAGACGTGAATTTCGCACCGGTTCTTCAGCGATCAAGACGGGACATTGAGTATAAAACTCATTGAAAGCTCTGGCAAGGTCATACGCCAGGTTGGCAATGGTCAAGGGTTTCAAATCCTTCGCGGCTTTTTGGATCTCATTGGGCACACGGCTGATCAAGTCGATCAGCGCGATCTCACTCGAGGTTAAATCCAAGCCCGGTGTAAGCGACTTTGGCAGCTCACTGCCGTATTTCTTTAGAATACTGTTCGCCCGAACATAAGCATATTGAATGTAAGGGGCGGCCTGGCCATTGAAATCCAGCGCTGTTTCCCAATCGAAGGTCACGATCTTTCCGCTTTCACGAGACAGCATTGGAAACTTGATCGCTCCGATGCCAACCGCTTCGGCGACTTGTAGTTTGCTCTCTTCGCTCAAGTCGGGGTTTTTCTCGCGGACCACTTCAAGGGCACGGGTCGTAGCTTCGCGCAGCAGATCTTCAAGAAGCACCACCGTGCCTTCACGCGAGGCCATCACCACATTACCCGGCAGATTAACCAATTCGTAGGAGACGTGCTGGCAGCGTTGCGCCCAATCGTAGCCGGCAAGCTCAAGCGTTTTAAATACTTGGACAAAATGGAGCGATTGCCTGACATCCACCACGTAATAAGATCTTTCAAGGTTCGGGTAATCAATAAATTTTTGTTTTGCCAAGGCTAGATCTTCTGTAGCGTAAAGCGCTGTGCCATCAGAACGCAACACGACAATCACACGGTACTTTTCTTCTTTCAGTCCAAGTTTTTCATCCAGGTTGATGAAGACCGCACCGCCTTGCGCGCGTTCGTCCGTAGCGATGCCGCGATCGATCAGTTCCTGGACGGCCAGTTTGCCAGGGGCTTCGAACATCGAATTAAAATAATAGCGGTCAAAGCGGATGTCGAGTTTCGCGTACATTTCTTTGAAGCCGGTTAACGACCATTCGCGGGTTTCTTCCCAACAAGCCACCACCTCGGGATCGCGCTGATCCCAACGGACGTAGGTTGCTCGCACTTCGCTTTCCAGTTCAGGGTTTTCTTCGAGGCGTTTCACCGCCTCGGCGTAAAGCGTTCCCATCCAGCGGGTAATATCCTTTTCAGGTCGTTCACCGCGATGATACTTCAGGTAATTCCAGATCCATTTGATCACATGCAAACCGATATCGCCTGGGTAGTTCACCCTGACCACATCGTAGCCTGCCGCTTCGTTAATCCGCGCGAGCACGTCGCCCAAAAAGGCGCTGCGTAAATGCCCCACATGAAAGGCTTTATGTGTGTTGGGGTGTGAAAACTCAAACATGATCTGCCGGTCAAGTCGCGGACCATGACCATATAAATTGCCCTTTTCTAAAACCTCATCCACAACACGTTGGGTGTAGAGAGAAGCCAAAAAGTAAAGGTTGAGATAACCGTTAACGGCTTCCACTTTTGAAAAACCTTCAGGGAGGTCGAGTGACGCCGCCACCCCTTCAGCAATTTCCTTCGCGCGGAGAGCCACATTTCCTTTTTCAGCGCCAAAAGATTTGGACGCCAGTTGGAAAAAGGAAACAGATATCCCCCACTGACCATTGAACGGGATCCAGGACCATTTGATCTCCATCTCAGGAAACTGATGGGATTTCAGGTAATTTTGAATTTTATCTTCGATGAATTTTTGTTCTTGTTCAAACATGTTTACCCGTTCCTCTGGTTCGAATCAAGTGGATTATATCACAGGGGGTTTTTTCGCTGCCCGATCATGAATAACGCAAAAGCGGGAGGGTTTCCTCCCGCTCGATTGCTTGAAAAAGGGGGTCTTACTTTTGGGTCGCGAGCAATTTCATCAGGCGGCTCTTGCGGCGGGCGGCGTTATTCTTATGGATCACGCCCTTCTGAGCAGCCTTATCTAAAGCGGAAATTGCGGCAAGCGTGGCGGCTTTCGCGGCGTCAGCATCTTTCCCGGCGATCGCAGTGCGGGCGCGGGTGACAAAGGTGCGGGCAACGCCTCGATATCCACGGTTGCGAATGCGGCGTTTTTCGTTCTGTTTGTTGCGTTTGATTGCAGACTTAATATTAGCCAACTTCGTTCCTCCAAAAAATTACATCTGTCAGTGCGAGGGTCGAGGGTAAGCACTGGTTCAGGTGGCGGATGAATTCTACCCCAACCAACCGATTCTGTCCAGATTTCACACACCCCATACGGGCATTTTTCGCTATTTATCTTGTAGCGCTGCCACACCTGGCAACTCAAGACCCTCGAGCATCTCAAGCGAAGCGCCGCCGCCGGTGGAAATGTGGGTGATCTTGTCTGCCAAACCCGACTGCTGAATGGCTGCCACAGATTCTCCACCACCAATGATGGTGACGCCCTGATTAGCCGCGACCGCCTTGGCAACGCCATAAGTTCCCTCGGCGAATTTCGGGAACTCAAATACGCCCATCGGGCCGTTCCACACCACGGTGCTGGCAGCATCGATCACTTTAGCGTAAGCTTTGACGGTTTCGGGTCCAATATCGAGGATGCGCCAACCAGTTTCAACGTTGCCGACCTTGACCAGTTTCACAGCAGCCTCGGCGTCGAATTTATCTGCCAAAACCATATCAACAGGTAACATCAATTTTCCGCCTGCATCCTGCAACAAAGATTTGGCCAATTCCAAAGATTCATCCTCCACAAGGGAGTCAGCCATGTCGAGGCCTTGGGCTTTAAAGAAGGTATTAGCCATACCACCGCCGATCAGGATGGTATCCGCTTTTTTCAAGAGGTTTTGAATCACACCGATCTTATCGCTGATCTTGGCGCCGCCCATGATGGCCACGAAGGGTTTCTTCGGATCCGCCACAGCCTGGCCGAGGTATTTGATCTCTTTTTCGAGCAGGAACCCCGCCACACCCGGAAGGAAATGGGTGACCCCTTCTGTGGAAGCGTGAGCGCGGTGGGCGGTGCCAAAGGCGTCATTCACAAACAAGTCTGCCAAAGAAGCCAGTTGTTTAGCCATATCCATGTCGTTCTTTTCTTCTTCTGCATGGAAACGGGTGTTTTCAAGCAGCAAGACTTCGCCAGTTTTGAGCACATTGGCGGCTTCGTTGGCGGGCCTGCCGATGCAATCCGTTGCGAAAGCCACTTGCTGCCCCAGCAATTTCGAAAGATGATCGGCGACCGGTTTCATCGAGTACTTTTCCTCGGGTCCACCCTTGGGGCGGCCCAGGTGCGAGCAAAGAATGACCGCGGCGCCATGTTCTAATAAATGCTTGATCGTGGGTAGCGCGGCTTGGATTCGGGTGTCATCCCCCACCATACCGTCCTTGAGGGGCACGTTAAAATCAACGCGCACAAGAACTTTTTTTCCTTTAACATCTATGTCACGAATGGTCTTTTTGTTAAACATAATCCTGTCTCCCTGTTGTGTTTAGACATGATGCGCGTTCGTGTGTGTTTCAACGAAAGCGCATCATGATTGGTTTAAGAGAATGAGACGAAACTCAAAATCCAAGAATTAAAACTAGAGCTTCTTGGCCATCAGCGCTGCCAAATCGGCTGTGCGGCAGGAATAGCCCCATTCGTTATCGTACCAGGTGACTACCTTGATCAGATTGCCGCCCATGACCATGTTGGAGGGCAGATCGACGATCGAGGAGCGCGGGTCGCCTTTGAAGTCCATGGAGACAAGCGGGTCGCCATATTCGCCGGTGGTGACGCCGAGGATGCCCTTGAGGGCGCCCTTTGAAGCTTCAACGAAAGCCGCGTTCAATTCTTCCTTGGTTACAGTCTTCTCAATATTTGCCACGAAATCCACGATCGAAACCGTGGGGGTAGGCACACGCAAAGAGTAACCGTCAAATTTGCCTTTTAGTTCGGGGATCACCAGGGCCAGCGCCTTGGCAGCGCCGGTCGTTGTGGGAATGATGTTCATCCCGGCGGCTCGAGAGCGGCGCATTTCTTTCTTGTGACCCTGGTCTAGGATGACCTGGTCGTTGGTGTAGGAATGGATGGTGGTCATGACGCCATGAATAATCTTGAACTTATCGTGCACAACCTTCGCGGCTGGCGCGAGGCAGTTGGTGGTGCAGGAGGCGTTTGAAACCACATGATGCTTGGCATTGTCGTAAAGGTTATCATTGACACCCAACACAACGGTCAGATCTTCATTTTTGGCAGGAGCCGAGATGATCACCTTTTTGGCGCCGTCGGTCGTGATATGAACGTTCGCACCGGCTTTGCCCTTGGCGGGGTCGCCGATCGCGTCCGTGAAAACGCCCGTGGATTCGATGACGATATCCACACCCAGGGCTTTCCATGGAAGAGCCGCAGGGTCTTTTTCCGCGAACACTTTGATGGTCTTGCCATCCACGATTAAGACGCCATCGCCAGCCTCAACGGTGCCCGGATAAATTCCATAATTAGAATCGTACTTGAAAAGGTGTGCGTTTGTCTTGGTATCGAAGAGGTCATTTACCGCAACAACTTCCAATTCGGAGCCGTGAAGTTCATTGATCGCTTTTAAAACCTGCCGCCCGATGCGGCCAAATCCATTGATGCCTACTTTAATTGCCATAATAAATCCTCCTTGATGTAATAGGGATATTTTACCATGTCTAGACATGGTTAATTTATACTAAAGGTTTGAATTCTCTTCCTTTGAACTTAATGGGCCCGTTCGCTCAAAATACAGGTCCATGACTGTCTTGGCCACCTTGTTCGAATCGTGGCGCCATGGGTTATCCACATCCAGCAAATCTGACTCATAGATGGAATGTTGCTTTTCATCTTCGATCGATTTTACCCAACTCACACCCTTAGGCAGCACACCTTCGTACCGATGGTTGCACAATACCAGGTCAAAAAACCTCGCCCCGGCGTGTTTTTCAATGGTTTTTACATGGTCTTCGCAAGAATAGTTATCCGTTTCGCCGATCTGGCTGGCTACATTGCAAATATAGAATTTGTAAGCCCGGCTGGCTTTGATTGCATCTACCAGGTCTGGAACCAGGAGGTTAGCGATGACACTGGTATACAAGCTGCCCGGACCGACCACGATCAGGTCGGCGTTTAAGATGGCTTGCACGGTGGGTGGAAAAGCGGAGGGATTGGCTGGTTCCAGCCAAACCCTTTTGATGCGGCCGCCGATCTTGCCGATCAAACTTTCACCTTTGATCTCGATCTCCACTTCCTTGTCAGGGAGTTGGACATTCGCCACCAGGGTGACGTTTTTCAAAGTCGAGGGCAAAACCTGGCCTTGCACCCCCATCACCCGCGCGGTTTCAGCGATGGCTTCTTCGAAACTTCCCGTGATCTCGGTGAGTGCGGAAATCAACAGGTTGCCAAGCGAGTGACCGTTTAGCCCAGCGCCAGCCGCGAAGCGGTATTGGAATAACTGAGTAAGTAATTCTTCATCATCTGAAAGCGCGGCCAGGCAGTTGCGGAAGTCACCCGGTGGGAGGATGCCAATGTTCCTTCGAATTTCACCCGAAGACCCGCCGTCATCCGCTACCGTCACAATGGCGGTAATATTCCGGGAATACTCTTTTAAGCCACGAAGGATTGCCGATAAACCCGTGCCGCCCCCGATTACCACAATACGTGGACCTTTGTCTCGGCGCCTGAAATCCGAAACTGTATCGATAATATTCTTACCAGGCCGCATAAAAGGCCGCAACAAAGCCCGGTTTAGCCCGATGATTCCCAAGACAGTAATGGTAACACCGGTCACTCCAAAAATTAGTGCGCGGAGGGTGCGGTCGAGAATAAATTGAAGCGAAAGAAACTTAATGGCCGGCAACCACCAAGTATCTGGTGCCGTACGGTAGATATCTAGTAGCAGGAAAGCGAAACCAACCCCCAACATGGTAGTGCCAATCAAGATGACCAATATCCAACGTTTAACCCCAATACCTGGAACCAACCAGCGAAGTTTGCGAACTACGGATTGGAAGAAGCGTTGGATTTTTCTTAACTGTTTTGGACGCATACATTTTTAATCATAGCAGGGGTTGGTTGCAACGTCAATCAATTTAAATGCTGTTAACTTGCTTTCCAAAGTTCAATTCTCATAATGCTGGTTTGGATATAATATTTATATGGATGAATTTAAACGTATGGTCGATCAAATGCGAAGTGTTGAGCACTTCAACAGTTTGTCACTCGTAGACCTTTTAGCGATCGTGACTTCTGGACAGGTTTTGAATTTTCAACCGGGTACAATCCTTTTTTGCGAAGGCGATCCATGCGCTGGCATGTATGTTCTTCTTGAAGGGAAGATCAATCTTTTTCGAACAGGTCCCGAAGGGCAAATATCACTCCTCGATTCATTATCGCCTGTCATCATGTTCAATGAAGTTCCCGTACTTGATGGCGGACCCAATCCAGTAAGCGCACAAGCCGATGACCATGTACGTGTTTGGTTCGTCCCCTGCGCACATTTTTGCAGATTGATTAAACGCCACCCCGAACTCGGCACAGGGTTGTTAAAAGTTTTAGCGCGAAGAAATCGCCTTTTGGTCAACAATTACAGCGACTTGTCCTTCCGATCTGTTGCTGCAAGAGTGGCCAAACAATTGGTCGAACTCAGCGGTAAAGGTGCCAACTTAATTTATCGCTCCATCCACACGAATAAAATTCTTGCGTCGAAAATCGTCACATCCCCCGAAGCAGTCAGCCGCACAATGAAACAGTTTGGCTCACGAAACCTGATTGAAATCTCAAGAGATTCAATCCGCGTATTGGATGTCGATGGACTGCTGGCAATCGCGCAACTCGAATAAACCTCAACCATTCAAAATTCTCAAATTGATTTAAATCAATGACAATGCATCCTAGGATTGTTATTCTATTCACATACCGTTGAAGGAGATATGAATGAATTGGCTTAAACAGCGTTTATCTTATTTATTTACAACAACAAAGGGGCTTATCCTGGTAGCCATTGCCATGGTTGCTTTGATCTCCGCGTTGTTCGGAATGCTTTCTGGCCCGATGGCTGAGTGGGGGATCAAGGATGTGATCGTCAGGTTTCTAAAAATGAACCTGGTCGAAGCCGAGCGAGAAGGTCGTTTGGTGATCTTGTACCACTCGATCGCGATGATCGTGGTGGCGATTGAAACCTACATGATCACTGATCTATTAAAGGTCAAAGATCACTTACGATTAACGATCAATAGCACGATTACTGTTGGATACTGGATGGTGATTCTAGGCGGATTGCCATTCGCTTATTGGGGACACAATTGGCCGTTACATGGACTTTATATCGCAGGTTTGGCTTTGATCTTTTTCGCGGGTTGCACCCTACTTGTGGCGCTCTGGCCTTGGCGAAACGAGTATAAGGTTACCGATCCTGCATACGCGCACACACGAAAAGGGTACAGCCTAGAGAGAATCGCATTTTTCGCGATGGCATCAGTCACACTCATATCAGCGTTGTTCGGCGCGATCCCCGGCTCTTATTACGGCAATGGGTTCGAGACCTTCCTCGCTGAAAACGTGGTGCGTGAACCTGTTAAATCTCCTCTCGATTTGGCCGTGATCGGTCACCTGCATATCATGCTGGCTTTGATATCCATCGCCTGCGCCTTGATCATTAGCCGCTGGATGGATTTTAAAGGCTTTTTGCACAAACTGGCGATGCCTCTCATGATCGTCGGGTCTGTTGTTTTAGCATCAGGAACCTGGCTGGTTGTGCCCTTCGAAACAGCGGCGCACATCGTGATCTACGGAGGTTCCACATTAGCCATGCTGGGGGCGTTGTTCCTTGTGATCTTTTCATGGCGGAAACTGATTCGCACCGGTTTGGCAGAACAGGGAATTCAAAAAGGGACTTTCTTCCAGGCGCTTAAAGCACTCTTACGAGACCCATTGAAATTCGGCGCGACGTGGCAGATGGTGTTTATGAATTTTTGCGTCAGTGGTGTGGGAATTTTTGTTGCGGTCAACCTGGATGAAATCTTCAGGGTATGGCAATTCACAGACGAGAGATCCATCCTGACCGGTCACTGGCACATTCTGGCAACTTTGACCGCGACCATCCTTCTCATGTATTACGCCGATTTCGCTGGATTAAAGGGAAGACCCCGAAATTGGTTCGGTTGGTTATTGATCATTTTTTCCGATCTGGCGTTTGGCGCAGTCACGATCTATGAAATGCGCCGCTTGATCGTGGCCGAAGCGGTCCAACAACCCTTGGTTAACACCACCACCCTGTTAGGGGACATCGGCTTGGGAACCGTTTTGCTTGTGTTGGCTGCGTTGATGGTTTGGCGTCTCTTCGATCTTTTTCGAAAGAAAGGGCGGTGGTCGAAAGAAGTCGGCGAAAAGATCGAGGTGTTTGAGGAGGTGAAAAAATGAAAAGATACATGCTTACTATTATCGCTTTGTCGATCCTCCTGAGCGCCTGCCAAAGTGTTGATTTACTCGCCCCTGCCCCAGTGGTTGACACCGGTATCGACTCGGAATCCTGGGTTACGATTCCCGCCGGTCATTTTTTGAGTGGTCAATTTGAAGAAGAAGTTGTCATCGATTACAACTATGAGATCATGGTGACGGACGTGACCAACGCCCAGTTTGCCACTTTCCTGAATGCTGCCGTCGCGGAGGGTCTGGTTAAAAATGGCGACGATCAGGTTTTAGGTTTCTACCCTGGTGAAGAATTCGATCTGGGCCGCCATGAAATAGAGATCACAGCCGGAAATTACATTTACATACCATTGGTAGATCCTGCGTTGCGTTTGGACTTCGATGGATCTCTCTTTGTAGCGAAGAGTGATTGGGCGAATCATCCCATGACTATGGTCTCGTGGTTTGGCGCCAAAGCATATTGTGATTATTACGGCTGGGAGCTGCCGTCCGAACTGGAGTGGGAAAAGGCTGCTCGTGGAACTGACAACCGCCCCTTCCCTTGGGGTGAAGTAATCCAACACGGTAACGCGAATTTCATTTCCAGCAGGGATCCTTTTGAAGACATGAGTGCTTTTGGATCCCGAACTACCCCCGTTGGTTTCTTTAATGGTCACGTCTACAACGGATTTCAGACCATCGATTCAAGGAGCCCGTACGGTTTGTTTGATATGGCGGGGAATGTGTGGCAATGGACGCGCGATGATTATGATTTGCAGCATTACCGGTATATGCGTGGTGGCAGCGCGAATATGTATCCTAATCAACTGCGTATCTGGCAACGGAACAGTGCCACACCTACTTTTTATGGGCCATATGTCGGATTCCGTTGTGTGAAAAGGTAGTCAGAATATGAGCATCTGGATTGGTGAACTTAAATCCTACTTTAGTTTGATCAAGAGCCTTCAAACTGCCTTGCTGACAATTACCGGGATCGCTGGTTTCTTCAGCGCTCGGTGTCCAGTGACCCATTGGACCACCTTTCTTGGTTTGATCGTAAGTTTGATTTTCGCAATTAGTGGAAGTACGGTTTTAAACATGTGGTACGACGGCGATATTGATAAGGTCATGAATCGAACCCACCATCGCCCACTTGCCCAGGGAACGATCCCACGGAAAAATGCTTTGATAATTGGAGTGATAACCTCTGTTGTAGGTGTTGGAATTGGCATTTGGATGTCCCCCCTATATGGAATGATACTTTTCTTGGGTATCTTCTTTGATTATGCGATATATACACTTTGGTTAAAGCGTCAAACATGCTGGTCAATCGTGGTTGGCGGTTTGGCAGGTGGAATGCCAATTTTGGCTGGGAGAACCTTAGGCATGGGAGAGATCGATGGAATTGGAATACTTCTCTCCCTTTCGGTTCTCTTCTGGATCCCAACCCATATGTTGACCTTCAGCATTCGATACTCGGGAGATTACCGTGCTGCCGGAATCCCCACATTTCCTTCAACATATGGATTATCTCTAACGAGGAGAGCGATCGCGTTGTCCAGCATCCTGGCCGGAGCCCTCATGATTCTTGCGGCAGTGTTGGTTGAGGTTCGACAAGGTTTCATGCATACCATCGGGGTGTTGTCAGGGATACTAATGGTCTGGTCATTTCTCGTGATGATCAAACCATCCAAAAATCTAAATTTTGGGTTGTTTAAGTTTGCATCGGTTTATATGCTGGCAGCAATGCTGTTGCTGGCAATCTAAAATCTAAGGAGAGAACTAAATGAAACCATCCAGCGGTATTTCCAAAGTTTTGAGATTCATTGGCATCCTCTTCATGGGGTTCACAGCCGTCTTCACCTTGTTGGGTGGCGCGGGGACATCCTGCGCGGCGCTTAACCCCACGAACTGGGAAAGCATGGCTCCTCTGGCGCCTTATCAGTGGCTTTACATTCTCTACGTCATCGTCACGATCGCGATCGGCGTCTTGGGCGTCAGGGCTGTGGTTTTATTGATCAAAGGCCGCAACAACGCATACCGGTCCGCACTAGTCGCGTTGATCGCGGGAGTCGTGGTTGGGGTGATCCACATCGCCACCTCGCGGGCCTTACGTGGAAGTTCCATGCCAGTGGACGCGGTAGTTTATATAACCGTGCTGACCCTGGCAATCTTCCTTCTTTTCCGTATCCCTGGGATCTGGAAAGGTGTTGATTTCTCCAAGACACCGAAAAGAGAGGGTAAGAAAACTGGTGGAGCCGCGGCGATCGTTGTGGCTGCTTTTGTTCTAACCATTCAATTCTGGATGGCGCCGACTCACACCTGGAATGGAGTCAATTACGCGGATGCTTTTAATGCCACAATGGTGATCAGCGGCGTTTTAATCCTGCTCGTGGGGGTCACGTTGCTCCTTCCAAATCTATTCCTGAAAAAGATGGTTTTCAAACGCTCTGAAGCGGCGGAGTAACTTAAAACTTCTTCTACCGAGCCATCCACTTGATGGATGGCTCGTTTATTTATTACTATTAGTATCGTCACACCGCATAAGTTCATCGTAAAGTTGCACAGGTTCCTGATGGTATAATTGGGTTACTCAACATTATCAAAAGAATAATCGCCATGTTGCTGAAGTTAGTCGCTACATCCAACCATTCTAAGTATTCAGGAGGTGTGTTGTGAAACCGCTTAACTTACCAGGGCCAATAGCAAAGCGTCTCATTGAACGCGACCAGGTCGTGATCTCCCCTTCTTATCCACGGGGGTACCCATTTGTGATGGATCACGGTCGCGGCGTGGAAGTTTGGGACGTTGACGGAAACCGATTTATTGATTTTGCAGCAGGGATCGCGGTAAACTCTACAGGGCACAGTCACCCGAAAGTTGTTAAAGCCATTCAGGAACAAGCCGAAAAGTTCATCCACATTTCCTCCGATTTCTACCACTCCAAATGGATCGAATTAGCTGAATACCTTGACCTCATCGCGCCTTTCCAAGAGGACGCGATCTCTTTCATGACAAATTCCGGCACCGAAAGTGTTGAAGCCGCTTTGAAATTAGCCCGGCATTACACCGGGCGCAGCCAATTTATCGCCTTCACAGGCGGTTTTCACGGCCGAACTTTTGGTTCCGTTTCTTTGACCGCCAGCAAACCCCATTATCATCGCGGATTCTTCCCCTTGATGAACGGGGTTACGCACATTCCATTTCCTGATCCATATCGTCCAGTCTTGCACATGCTCCCAGGTGAAGATGTGGGTTCTGCGACCATTCGCTATTTGGAAGTTGAAGTGTTTGGTAAGAACATCCCTGCGGACGAAGTGGCAGCCATCATCATCGAACCCATCCAGGGCGAAGGTGGTTACATCGTCCCACCCGACGGATTTTTCATCCAGTTGCGTGAACTTTGCACGCGTTATGGAATTTTATTGATCGCCGACGAAGTTCAAGCGGGAATGGGTCGCACCGGCAAGTGGTGGTCGATCCAAAATTTTGGAGTCGAACCAGACATCGTCACCACAGCCAAGGGAATCGCGTCCGGTATGCCCCTTGGCGCCATGATTGCGCGCAAAAGCATAGTCAGCTGGCCCAAGGGGTCTCATGGCAACACTTACGGCGGCAACCCGTTGGCATGCGCTGCCGCCTTGGCTACCCTTGAGCTAATTGAAAATGAATATCTCGATAACGCTGCCGTGGTAGGCAAGCATATTTTGAACCAATTGCAATCCATGCAATCCCGACACCCATCCATTGGGTCCGTGCGGGGCATCGGGTTGATGATTGGGATCGAATTTGTGACCGACCCGGTAACACGAGCCCCTGCAAGCGATTTGCGCAACCGGGTGGAGGATCTGGCGTTCGAACACGGTCTGCTTACATTGGGATGCGGCCGCAGTGTCATTAGGATATCCCCCGCGCTTTGCATCACCCAAAAAGAAGCCGACGAAGGGCTCAATATACTCGAAGAGGCGATCTCGCTCGCAGAAAACGAAACCCAATTCGTCACCGAAAAGGATGCTGTGAGCGTCGAAAAAGGATAACTCTGGAATGCTGCCTGATTTTCGGGTCCGCCAGCGAGATTACTTGCTGGAAATCTCACGCGCACTTACCCAGGAGCTTGATCTCGATAAGCTCCTGGAACGTATTTTACATATCTCGCTTGAAATGCTTGCCGGACAGGCTGGTATCATCGCCTTGCGAACCCAATCGCAAGGGTGGCAAATCCGTGTTTCGACGGGCTTGCCGGCGCCTTTCTTGAAATATCTCGAACCGCAGTTAGCGCAAATTCCCGAATTTGAGGATCCTAAAGATTCTGAATTGGCGATCATCAACCAGCTGCTCAACTCTTTTACCCAGGCGGTCAGCCTTGGAAGATTGAGCAGTGTGGGTTTGCCATTGATCACTGGCCAGCGTGTGTTGGGTGTCATCTTTGTTTTTCGTGAGTACTCTGAGTTTTCGAGTAACGACAAGGTACTCTTATCCAGTTTCGCGAACCAAACGGCCATCGCCGTACAAAATGCGCAACTTTATGCCCAGGTAGAGTACGATCGACGACGCCTTAACGCGCTCCTCGATTCGGCCGCCGATGGCATTCTCATCCTTACCAAAGACCTGCGGGTCGAAAAAGCCAACCCCGCATTCAGTTTTCTGATCGGGCTTCCTGTTCAAGAGATCATTCAGAAAACCCATGAAGAGATTATCAGGTGGGTTAAGAAACCGACCGACATGACCCTTCCCCAGGCTGTGGCTGGCGGGTGGCCTCTCACCGCCCACGCCACCCTTTATGTTGAAGGGGATATTGCCAGACCCCACTCGGTCACACCGCTGCCCGTGGGTATTACATACGCGCCGCTGCTGACAGATGAAGGCGCCCTCGTCAACATTATCACCACTGTTCGTGATATTTCAAGGTTTCGGCAAGCGGACGAAATGAAAACGACATTTATTTCAGTGGTCAGCCACGAACTCAAAACTCCGGTCGCATTGATCAAGGGATATGTGAGCACCTTAAGGCGTGAAGATGCCCGTTGGGATCGCAAAATCGTTGACGAAAGCCTTCAGGTGATCGAAGAAGAAGCTGACCGGTTGAGCATCTATATCGAGAATCTGCTGGATGCCACCCGGTTACAATCCAACAGTTTTGGACTCAAACGAACCGACGTTCAGATCGCATCATTAATCGAAAGAGTCGCAGAACGCTTTCAAACCCAAACCACTCAACATGAGATTAAAACCAATTTGCCAGATAATTTACCCGTCATCCTGGCGGATGAGCTGCGACTCAACCAATTGCTAGCCAATCTGGTTTCCAATTCGATCAAGTACGCGCCCGGCGGAGTGATCGAGATCGGTGCGGAAAGTCGCGGGGACAACATCATCGTTTGCGTCAGCGACGAAGGCCCTGGCATTAACCCCAATGACGCCCCCTTCGTTTTTGACCGGTTCTATCGTTCGCCAGATGCCACCCGGCAAACCAAGGGGGCAGGCCTGGGGCTTTACCTGGCAAAAGCCATCGTGGATTCGCACGGCGGAAAAATCTGGATCGATCCGCAAAAAGGCAAAGGTGCCTGCATTTGTTTTTCAATGCCGCTCGCGATTCAAGAAGATTAACCAAGCTGGGGAGCTCGAACGCCAAAATGGTATAATCCTCGAATAAAAAAACCATAGAAAAGAGTCTGACGAATGGCCAAAATTCAAACCTCCTGTCCCCGCTGCCGCCAACCCATCCTGGCTGAAGTGCAACAGCTTTTCGATACCAACAGCGATCCAACCGCGAAACAAAAATTGATGAGCCGCACCACGAATGTCGCCCGCTGTCAGGCATGCGGATACGAAGGGTTAATGAGTACGCCTATTGTTTACCATGACCCAGAAAAAGAATTGCTGCTCACGTTCTTCCCGCACGAACTCGGCCTGCCAGTGAACGAACAAGAGAGACAGATCGGCCCATTGATCAACCAGGTGGTTAACTCCCTCCCCGCAGAAAAACGCAAGGGTTACCTTTTTCAACCACAGACGATGTTCACGTACCAAACCTTGATCGACCGGGTTTTGGAAGCCGACGGCATCACCAAAGAAATGATCGAAGCTCAACAAAAGAAGGTTGGCTTAATCCAAAGGTTGATGGCCACACAAAAGCCTGAAGACCGCGTCGAAATTATCCACCAAGAGAATTCCCTGGTGGATGGCAATCTTTTCGCCATCCTTTCGACATTGATCGAATCGGCATCCATGCAGGGTGACGAAAAAGCCGCCCAACTGCTTGCCGAGATCAACCAGCAGTTGCTTCAAGAAACCGAGGTCGGCCGAACTTTGTTGGAACAGAGTCAGGAAACCCAGACTGCGTTAAAAACTCTACAAGAAGCCAGCAAAAATGGATTGACCCGTGAGGTATTGCTCGACACGCTGAGTGGACTGAAATCAGACAGTGCCATCACCACCGTGGTCAGCCTGGCTCGCGGCGGCCTTGATTATCAATTCTTCCAATTGCTGAGTGAAAAGATTGAAGCCACAGCCGAAACCGACAAACAAAAATTGGTCGAGTTGCGTGATAAGTTACTTAACGTAACTCGCGAGATCGACAATGAATTAAAAAAACGTCTCGAAGAAGGCGCTAAATTGTTGTATGACATCCTGGCGGAGAACGACCTCGAAGCTGCCGTCAAGAAAAGCCTGCCCGTGATGGATGAGTTTTTCACTCAGGCTCTTCAGTCAGAGTTTGAGGCTGCCCATCAAAATGGCGATCTTGCCAGGATCGAAAAAATCCAAAAGGTGATCTCAATCGTCGAAAAGGAAAGCGCTCCTCCGCCCGAAATCGCGTTGATCCAACAACTCTTGGACGCCAAGGAAGAAGCCGCCCGATTAAAGGTCATCGAAGAGAATGACGTGTTAGTCAACGATCAATTACTGCAGAGTGTCAACGCCATCATCACAGAGGGTGAATCAAGAAAACAATCGCCCGAATTGCTGGAAGCGTTGCGGGCGATCTACAAACAGATCCTGCGTTACAGCATGGAAAAGAACTTAAAGAAATAAACCAAAAGTGCTGCTCATTCGGGCAGCACTCTTTTTTTTATAATTTTTCATTAAGGCGCAGACCATGCCCGCGCACCGTGACCACATAATTGTGAGTTGGGTCGAACTCCGCCAGGCGATCACGGAGGCGACGGATCAAGGCATCCAGTGCTTGCTCAGAAACTCCTTCGGCCTCTTCGTCCGCCCAAATGGCATGGATCAAATCATTTCTGGTTACGACCCGCCCGGATTGTTTGACCATTTCTGACAACAGACGAAACTGAGGTGCCGAAAGCGCGGGAGTGACCTCTTTGCCTTGCACCCAAACACGGCGGGATTTATCATCCACGAACAGTCTTCCATCATGCGAACTGATCACGGGCAACAGGTCATCCATTGGCATGGTCGCGTCAGAGTTATAAAAAACGAACTTTTGGATCATCGCCACCTGAATAATGTCTGTGTCGGTCAGAGTGGTATTAACTTTGATCGGTTTGCCAGCGTGAAACGTACCGTTTTTGCTGCCGAGGTCTTCCAATTCGACCTTGCCCCCATTGAGCGCCAACCTGGCATGGTGTCGTGAAACTTGACGATCGTCGATTCGAATATCACAATCTGCATCGCGGCCAATAATCAGATCATGTGTAACATCCCATTGTTGTCCATCTAAAGGCCCCTGCCCGGCAAGCAATACCGGGTATTCATTATTCCGCACAAGGCTAGTTTTTATTAATCCGTCCCCGTGAGTGGTCTGCAAATTCATTTTGACTCATACCTCATCAGGTATAATAATACGGAACGCCGAAAATTGCTACTCCAGTCCAAGAAGTATAGGGAACCATGCCCATTCCTCTCAAAGCAGGAGACACATTACGAGGAAGATACCGCATCCGCCGGATTATCGGTCAAGGGGGGATGGGTTCGATCTATTTAACAGACGACCTGCGTCTGGATGGCCGGCAATGCGCACTCAAGGAAGTTGAACACGATAAAACGCTTTCCGGGAGCCTGATCAAAGAAGCTCGCGAACAATTTCTGCGCGAGGCAACGGTTTTAGCGCGGCTCGACCATCCCAACTTACCCAAAGTGTCCGATTTCTTCTCGATCGGGCAACGAGATTACCTGGTCATGGATTTTATCCCTGGCAAAGACTTGAGGGCATTAATGACCGATGCCAGGGAACATGGGTCCTTTCTTTCTGAAAGTGAAGTGCTTAACTGGTCCAATCAACTGGCTGACGCGCTTACTTACCTTCATCATCAGAATCCACCTATCGTCCATCGCGACATTAAACCCAGTAACCTGAAACTCACTCCCAACGGCGTGCTTAAATTGGTCGATTTTGGTCTGGTCAAACTTCTGGCACCAGGTGAAGTTACGATCACAATTCTCCAAGGCCAGGGCACTGCTTTATACACGCCTCTTGAACAGTACGGCGGCGATATTGGCCATACTGACTCACGCAGTGATATCTATTCCTTTGGCGCGACGCTCTACCACCTACTCACTGGAAAGACCCCCGCGGACGCCCGGCAGAGATTCATCAACCCGACCGTGCTGGCATCCATGCGCTCTGTAAATCCAGCGGTCTCACTTCGAACAGAGAAAGCGATCGTTTGGGCTTTGAATCTGCACCCCGACGACCGGCCCGCATCCGTAGATGACTTCCGCGACGCCTTGATCGGCAGCCGCCCCATTTCCATCCCAAACGGGTTCCGAACAGCAAAAAAGCCAGGTTTCTTTAGAACCCGGACAGAGTTTGCCTATTTCATTAGTCTATTAAGCGTAGGCTTGGTTTCCTTGCTAATCACATTGATCAAACAATTGTTTTAACATCCTGTTTTCGCGCCAATCGATTCCATATTACACCTAATCCCCCACCAACGATCGACCCAATAAAAACATAAATGTAAACTAACCCGATTTTACCTGAGAGGATGATTTTCATCGTTCCAGGCAGCCCAAAACCGAAATAGAGATAAACCAGGTACCCCCCTATGCCTGCCAGGAAGGGCACTTTGTCCCAATTGTGTTTTTGCTTGCGCCGCCCCCAATAAAAGATAACGCCAGCAACTCCAAAAACGATCAAACTGGAGAGCAGCCAGTCTCCCAAGGAGGCGATTCCGCGCTCATGGCTGGTAAGACGGGGCGATTCAGTGGTTTCGTCTGATTCAGGGGCTTCGGTTGCAAAGGGGGACGTGGTTGGGATTGCCGTGGGCTCAAATGATGTTATCTGACCGCCCCCCTCCGTGATATCCAGGCTCAGGATCTGTGAAACCACTGCGGGGTCGGCGGTGACCTTTAATTCAAACTTGCCAATATTTTGGATTCTGTACGTGGTTTGGGCAATGCCGTTCGTCGTCTGGGTTTCGATCTGTTCGATCGAACCACTAGCGGACCGTGTGTCAATCAAAAACCTCACAACCGTCCCGTCTGGAACCGGGTGTCCATTGCGGTCGATGATGATGCCCGTCCGCAACGGGATCGTGTCTCCCACCTTGTAGATCAAAGGAGACTCTGGCGAAGTGGATGGGCTATACGTTGAGTCAGGTAACTCGTTGGTGTCGTCAACCAACAAGGGGATGATCTGGTTTGGATCGGGTGTGGTCGCCACGATCAGGTCATAGCCAATGCTGGTGACCGATACCGGCAGAATTCCTTCAGGGGTAATTTCTTGAAAAAGGATCCGGGCTGCTACATCCACGAAGACAGGGATCTTGCTATAAACCGCATAATATGCGGTTAGTTTTGAAATGTCAGTCGCATCAAGGTAATAAGGCGCGTTAAAAGCGAACCCGATCACCTTTTTATTGCGGGTTAATTCTGGTTTTTCGAGGAAAAAACGTTTGAATAATACACTCTGGTCAGAATCCGCCTGAAATTGAGTGAAGGAGATTACCAACCAGTTCGCAGATTGGATGTCTGTGAGCATGTTTGAAGGAGCGTCACTGCCATTCAATAGTTTATTCAGGTCATCAAACGAATAGTCAATCAACCGGTAACCTTGCACTTGTTCTCCTGCTTTGGGGCCGTAAAGCCTTTCAACAGCATCGCGCAAGTTCTTGGCGAGCGATATGCTTTGGTCGGCGCATGTGTTGCATTGCGCCTGGGTGACCTGGTCAGAAATAAAAACAATTCGTTCATTGATCGCGGGTGGTTCTGGCAAAACCGCATCCAGGTCCGCCAAGTCTGGGCTCACCAAGGTGACCGATTGACGAGCGATTTCAAAAATTTGTTGTTCAGAACTGCCTAATTCATACAGATCTGTGGGGTTTGTCAGCGTATCCGAGATCAAGAAGCTCGGATATAACGTGTATTTCAAGGTGAGAACCCTGAGAACGGCTTCATCCACCCTTTGTTGAAAAGCCGTGTCTTCGTTGTATTTTTGAACAAAGAAATCATGCGTTCGCACGAGGGTGGTGTATGAATCTGGGTCCCCGGAGGCAATAATATTACCCGTGTAGAGAAGGTCATTGCCGGCTAGCAACGCGCTTTTGATCACCTGCCGGGCATCAAAACCCGTGTTCATTGGGTCAAAGAATTTTCTGACTGCCGCGCTGCCCAGGTCATCACTCACGATAATTCCACCAGCATCAACCCAATTAGAAAATTCGGGCAGACTCATGAGTTGTTCCAACGCTGCCGGGTCAAAAGAGACTGGTCGGGTGGTTGCCCGAATGTTCCCCTGAAACCCCTGGTAGCGAATGTGCGACAACAACAACCCTTCAACAATTTCAGCTTCTTCGAAATTCGCACCTGTAACCGAGAAGAAAGGGGCTAGTTCGATCTGTTTTAATTGTTCGAGAGATTTTCTGACAGTCGCGACTTCATCCTCAGGCTGCCGGTCAGATTCACCCCGGCCCGGGAAGTGGGTGGCGATCACCGCCAATTCCTCACCGCTGCCCTCATGAACGCCCCGGATGAAAGCCTGCCCCATTTCAGCCACCCAATAAGGATCGCCGCCAAAAGTGCGCACACCCAGGTCTTCACCAGTGGCCGTTTTGACCACGTCCAAAACATCAAGAGAAGGCCCAAGTAAAAGGTTAAAACCGAGAGAATGTAACTCTTTGCCAAGGATGGCGCCGACGGTTTCCGCGTTGGTCACATTCCATGTTGCCCCGATCGCCATCTCGTTCGGAAGCGGGGTTAAACCATTAATGATTTGGTCGTAAGGGCTAAGATCCCCTTCTTGTGACACCGCAACCAGAAGGGGAATATAATTCATCCGGTTCCCAGGGAGTGCGCTTTCATTCACAGATTGGATATGATCCCAATTCAACTGTTGAAGGGATCGAATTAAAGTTTGCGCGCTCTCAGCGGTGGCCTCAGGTCCGGTGAAATTATCATTGTCCGACCGCAGTATAATCCCACCTACGTGCTGCTCGGTAAGCAGATTGAAGACCTGGCTTTCCGCCTCTGTGTTCGTTCCCATAAAAGTGACCAGGAAAAGTTGCCCAACTTTTTCAGAGGGTGACATGCGTGCGAGTAATTGAGATGCTTTTTGCTGCGCAGTGGCGTTTTGTTGGGTCCGGTCAGCGCGAACACTGGCCGCTGGTGCTAAAAAACCAGCCAGCAGGCTTAACAGAATCAAAACCTGGAAAACCCTTTTAATCACGTTTCACTACCCGGACTCTTTTTTTAACAAACCAAAATTTAATGCGGATTGTTATCCACTTTGAAGGAGTGAATGGGCTTTTCGGGGATCGTCGGTAAAAACACCATCCACCCCGAGGGCAAACATTCGTTGGAGGTCAGGTTCCGCGTTGACCGTCCAGACATGAACCCTTCTGCCTTTTTCATGTTGTCTTTTAATAAACGCTGTTTTCACGTCGCTTAAGAAGGGATGAACGATCTCAGGTGATATCTTTTGATATAGAAATGACCTCGAAAAAATGCCTCCCAACCCAGGCAAACATAAAAGTGCGACCGGCACATCTGGCAAAATCTTGCGTGCCAAGACCAGATTTTTTGGAAGGAAGGAAGAAAACAATACCCGCGTTTGCATTTTCTGGTCAAGGATCACCCGGGTGACTTTTTCAATAAGATCGTCATCCGGTGAAGCATAATTGGTCAATTCCACATTAACGAGGAGCGTCCTGCCAACGCTTTCAAAGACCTCCGCGAGGGTTGGGATTCTTTCGCCTGGAAATTTGGAATTAAACTTGCTTCCGGCATCCAATGCTTTTAGGTCGGCGAGTTTTAGTTCATTAACTTTTCCTGTGCCATCCGTGGTGCGATCCACGGTCTGATCATGGATAACCACGACTTGTCCATCCTTCGAAAGCTTGGCGTCCAATTCCACGGCGTCGGCTTTGTGTTCGACCGCGAGTAGAAAAGACGCGAGCGTATTTTCAGGCGCGAACGCGCACGCGCCGCGATGCCCAAAGATTACGGGGTGTGAGAAATCTTCAAACATTTTTATAGCTCAACAAAATATGATTCGGCGGCGCGATCGATCAATTCTTTTGACATGACCGGCTCCACTGTCAAGTAACGCGCGATATCCAGGATTTGGTCACACAAGTCTCGGGGGTGAGACGCGCGCATTTTTCGTTCGGGTTTGATATACCATTCTTGCAACAGGTACGCCAAACCTTCATCTGTATAGCGGACTTCCTTGACGGCGGCAACTTTTTTGAAGATGTCACGGTATTCATCGTAACTCGGATCTGCAATTTCGATCTTGTGCCTTAAACGGCGTAAAAAGGCTTCATCCACGAGATCTTTGGGAGGCAAGTTCGTTGAAAACATCACTAACACGTCGAAAGGCACCTCGATCTTGCGGCCAGTGTGCAGCGAAAGGTAATCGATCCGGTTTTCGAGCGGCACAATCCAGCGATTGAGCAGGTCACGCGGGCGCACTTGTTGACGGCCAAAATCATCGATTAACAAAATGCCGCCATTGGCTTTGACCTGGAAGGGGGCTTCGTAATATTTCAACGTATCGTCAAACACAAGATCAAGCCCGGCGAGTGTCAATTCCCCGCCCACCATGATGAACGGTCTGCGGATTCTGATCCAACGTGAATCTTTGCGCATCCCACCCCGCCCACTTTGAGTGGAGGTGTCGTCTTCAGGCGCGAGTTGGTGGTTAACCGAATCAAAGAGTGTAATGACCTGGCCATCACAAAAAATGGCGTAAGGGATGTACATCGTTTGTGAAAGGATCAAATTACCGATGGCACGCGCCACACTCGTTTTTCCGTTCCCCGGAGGGCCGTAAATGAAGATGGAGGTTCCAGAATTGACCGCTGGTCCAAGGCGGTGGAACGTATTTTCACCAAAGGTGAGATCCCCCAAAACCTGACGCATGTTGCGGCTGGTAACCTGGATGCGTCCCCGGCTTTGGCGGCGCACGGAATCATTGTAGACTTCCAATGGAACCGGGGTTGGCCCGGCGTACTGGCAGCGATCCAGGGCTTCACGGGCTCGGGTGATTCCAGACCCGGTGATAGCGTAAAGATAAGCTCCCTCTCCCAATCCCATTTGAGAAGAGCGCACTTCGATCATCTTTTCGCGTTTAAGGGCTTCAAGAATCTGGTCGACTGTCCCTGTAAATGGCAAGGCCATCAACTCGGCGATTTTGAATCCTGTCAAATATCCTTGAAAATAAAATATTTTCAATGCCAAATCTTGCAGCCAGAGAATGGCTAAGCCAGTGTCTTCGACTTTATTAATCGGAGGTGGCATGAATAGCCCAACCTGGGAGTCTGGATTATTGGTTGGCGGCTTGGCCGCCATCGTTGCGGATTGGTCACTCATCTTCGAAACCTCCCAGCAATGTCTGTTCTGGAAATCGGATAAATTTAATTATAGCATGTCTGGATGACCGCCCTCTTATGGTTGGGAATCACCCTTTTTCTTCCACTTGATCTGCACCACCATCGCTCCTGCCAACGCGAACACCAATCCGATTAAACCACGGGGGCTTTGACTCTCGCCGAGGAATATCCATGCGAGCATGGCGATGTAAACCAGCATGGTATTGTTGAGGATGGTGGATTCGGTTGCCTGCAAGGTTTGCTGAGTGTAATTCCACAAGGAAAAACTGATCGCTGTGTTGACCACTGCCAGGATAATGATAATCCAAAGGCTGCGCGCGGAAATGGCCGGTATCCCTTGCCAAAGCCCCCCGATTAGCAGCATTAATGCTGAACCGATGGTCATGCTAATTGCGGTAACCAGGATCGGGTTGATTTGGCCGGTTTGGTTGATCTTCCTGCCCAGTATCGAACCGATGGAATTTCCAAGCAAACTGAAAATTGCGAACATCCATCCCAGCCAGGAACCGCTTCCTCCGTTGAAAGGAGAAAAGTAGACAAACACACCAGCCAGGTTGAGCAGCACGCCAACCCATTGTGATGCAGTTAATTTTTCTTTAAGAGTCACAGAAGACACGAGCGCCACAAAAAGTGCGCTCAGATTGAGGATCAAACTGACGGTTACAGAAGGCAGGTATGCCAGCCCAAGATATTGTCCACCCTGACCGACTGCGAAAAGGATGACTCCCATAGCAATTAGAATGACCCAATCCCTTTTTTTGAGGGCCTTGATCTGGTCTCTGACGCTTTTCTTTAAAAGAAAGGGGAAGAACAAGATGGACGCGAGCATATATCGTAAACCCGCAAAAGTCATTGCGGGCACATCCTCGAGCCCAATCTTGATCAACACCCATGATGTGGACCAAATAATCGTCACCAGAACCGCGAGCAGAATGGCTTTCAGCCGGGAAGGTTTGTTTTTCATTACGATTTCTCTTGGGTTGCAGAAAGACGCATGTCCCGAATGTTTATCTGTTGGGATTCTTTATCAAAATAACGGTTGATCTCGATGCTGAAATAAATATCGAATGAGGGTTTATTTTGCCGCCAGATATCGTACCATTGGGCTTGATTGAAAGCCACCGCCTGCTGAATCGGGCACCCATGGATGACTCCCCGCAAATGCGTGCCTTCCTTGCCCATAATCTTTAGATCAGAAAATTTGACATTACGGGCTACAAAATAAGCCGATGGGTTTGACATGCCGGTTGGTTGCAATCGTTCCAGATCTTTGAAAATGTTTGGCGTTATTTGTTCAACGGGTACCTCAAGATCAGCTTTAAGCATCGGTTTGAGCTCTTGCCCACCTAATACGCGGTCAGCGATGGCGTTTAACTTTTCAACAAGCGCGTTTCGATTTTCATTTTTCACGGTGAACCCGGCTGCCATGGCGTGCCCGCCGTGACGCACCAAAAGCTCCGCGCACTCATCCAGGGCTTCAGTGATGTGAAACTCCGAGATGCTGCGGCAAGACGCGCGGCAAACATCGTTTTCCACCACACCGGCGATTGCCGGTCGGTAGTAATGCTCGGTTAATTTGGCGGCCACCAGCCCTACGATTCCTGGATAGGTTTCTTCGCCAGGCAGACAAGCGTCACAATCGAAATCTTGCGCGCCTTCTGTAGGCACTTTAAAGAAAGCGGTGATGAGGTTGATTGCTTGTCCTTCCCCAATCTTCTCATGTGCAAGTTCTTGCGCCTTCTTGGTGGCTTTTTGGCGCTCGTTATTTTGGTTGTCCAACTCTTGAGCCAGGATGCCCGTACGTTCAACCGAATCCGTTACCAGCAAGTCGTAAGCCTTTAGAGCGGAATCCATCCGGCCTGCGGCGTTCAACCTTGGCCCGAGAATGAACCCAATATCCGTTGCGGTGATGCGGGTGATATCCTTGCCCGCCACGCCTGCCAGCGCCTTGATGCCGCGACGTCCACCGTAATGGATCAAGTTGAGTCCGCGTCGCACAAGGGTGCGGTTCTCACCGATCAACGGCACGATATCCGCCACGGTACCTAAAGCCACCAGGTCAACCCAGTCCTCTGCAGACCAATCACCCACTTTGCGGGTGGCGAACAACCCCTGAGCGATCTTATAAGCCAGACCAACTCCTGCCAAATCCTTAAATGGGTAAGGATCTCCTTCTCGTTTGGGGCATACCACCGCGTAAGCATGGGGGATCTCGTCCTTGGGATGATGATGATCGCTGATAATTAGATCAACGCCCAATGAGCGCGCATGTTCCGCTTCGCGGGGTGAGCGAATGCCGCAATCCACGGTCAAGATGACTTTAGCTCCAGAATCGGCCAACATGGTGATGGATTCGTTGTTGAGACCGTAACCTTCTTCAAACCGATTGGGGATGAAACGATGTACCCTTGCGCCAAATTTTTGCAGCACCAAAACCATCAAGGCTGTCGCTGAGACCCCATCTACGTCGTAATCGCCGTAAACTACGATTCCTTCTTCTCGGTCAATTGCCTTTAATAAGCGTTCGACAGTCTCCCGCATATCCAGTAGGATGAAGGGGTCGTGCACTTCGGCAGACGCGTTCAAATATTCTTCCGCGGCTCCGAACGTAATCAGCCCTCGATTATAGAGAACCTGCCTTAGGAATTTGGGATAAACTTCCAGCGCTGAATCGACTTCAGGTGGAACCGCCGGGTAAAGCCACCAGTTCTTGGATTGTGATGAGGTCATTAATGAAAACCTGCGCTTATTCGTTAAGATAAAAACGGGGAACACGGTCGGTTAGACCGCAAACAACTTCGTAATTCACAGTCTCCCACAAAGCCCCTTGTTCTTCTGCGGTGATGCGTTCATCGCCCTGACTGCCGATCAATACCATTTCATCACCGGCCTTGGCTGGTGAATCATCAGGCAGCCGCCACATGGATTGGTCCATGCATATTTTTCCAGCTTGATTAACCCGCTTGCCGTTAATCAGTGCAATATTTCCCATCCGCCTGCGAAATCCATCCGCGTAACCAATAGAAGCGGCGGCAATACGTTCTGTTTGCGTGGTGTAATATTGATGCCCGTAACTGATGCCTGATCCTGGTGGGAATGTCTTGACCGAAGCGAGTCGACACTTCCAACTTAACGCCGCTTCAAAATCATCCGGAAGTTTGGCTTCCGCGGAAGGGTGCAACCCAAAGATGGCAATCCCTGGGCGCACGGCGTCGTATCGGGCATGTGGAAAATAGATCGAGGCGGCGGAGTTCGCCGCGTGCACCATTTTGGGATGAACCCCGTAAGATTTCAAGCCTGCCAGGACCCGGTCAAAACGCCGGATCTGCAAGTCTGTGATCGGTTTACCTGGCTCATCCGCGCATGCAAAATGGGTAAAGAGGCCTTCAAAGACCAAGTGTTCCAACCCTGCTATCTGCCTGCCAAAATCTACCGCGTCTTCATAAAGCACGCCCAACCGCCCCATCCCGGTATCCACTTTAGCATGGACGGACACCTTGCCTTTGACCTGTTGCGCCGACTGATGATACGCGTAGGCTAAATCCGGGTTGTTAACCATCAGGCTGATATTGTGTTCGATCGCATCAGGGACGCGGTCTGGCTGCGTGTAACCCATTACCAGGATCGGAATGGACAACCCCGCTTCGCGAAGACGGATGGCTTCTTCCACCCTGGCAAGACACAACCACGCCGCCCCGGCTTTCACCGCGGTCTTGGACACCTCGATCAATCCGTGCCCATATGCGTTGGCTTTTAGAACAGCCATGACCGGTCGCTTGGTGAGAGCATGGATGCGCTGGATGTTTCTGCGTATCGCCCCCAGGTCGATCTCGAGCCAGATGGTTTGCTGGTCAAAATTCATCATGTTAGTATAAACGACCTCGAAAAGAACGACAAGGAAGGCATCCTTCCACTCTGTATCGTGTAAAATGAACATTATTCGATTAGGGAAAGCCAATGTTGCCAATCATTATCACAATCACAGTCATTCTTGCGGCCATACTCTTGCTTGGCCTCACCAAATTGCGACCTGACCTCATCGCGCTAATGGTGTTGTTGGCTCTTGGACTCACCGGAATCGTCGACTCGGGCGACATCTTTTCGGGGTTCAGCAACTCAGCAGTAATGACCATCCTCGGGATTTCGATGATCTCTGTCTCCCTGCAACAAACCGGGGCTGCCAACGCCATAGGTCGAATAATCTTCAAATTCAGTCGGCAAAGTGAAGTCATCACTATCCTGCTCGTCACCGCATCCAGCGCGGTTCTATCACTGTTTATGAACAATATTGCTGCCGTCGGCGTTTTACTGCCGGCGGTAATGTCTCTCTCTCGCAAGAGCCAAACCGCACCTGGCAAACTTTTGATCCCCCTCGCTTATGGCACCATCCTTGGGGGGATGGCCACGCTCTTGACGACTTCAAATATTATCGTCAGCGGTGCGCTGAAAGAAGCCGGTTACGCGGGTTTCGGTTTGCTGGATTACTTTCCGGTGGGCGCGCCGGTAGTGGCAGTGGGGATTCTCTACATCGTCACTGTCGGCCGTAAATTGTTGCCGCGTAAAAACATGGGTGCTTCAAACGCCACCCCGCGAACTCTTGCGGCTAAACTCAATGATTATTATAAGTTTGATAAAAACCTGCACCATTATAAAATTTTGCCTGGCTCGCCCCTTATCGGGCAAGCGGTATTATCCAGCCCTCTCTGTTCAATTGAGAACATTCAGATCCTCAGAGTGATTGGTCCTAAATTCAATCAACTACTTCCCGAGGATGGCACAATTTTTAAGGTCGGATTCATGGTTGTGATCCGCGGAGAACTCGATCCCCAGGATTTGGAATCATTTAAGTTGGAAAACATACCCTCCTCCACAACAACGACCCTCGTGGATGCCCATTATCCCCTGGTGGAGTTGATCCTCACCCCGCACTCCTCTTTGCTTGGAAAAACCTTACGCGAGATCAATTTCAGGGTTCGTTACGGCTTAACCGTGTTGGGCATCTGGAGACAGGGAAACCCGATCCTAGAAAAGATCTCTGCAATCAGTTTGCAGCCCGGAGACGCGTTGCTCGTTCAGGGAGCGGCCAATTTCATCCACCAAATCAAGGGTGAACCAGACTTAATCCTATTGGAAGAGGATCCCGACCTCGTCGCTCAACCCAAAAAACTTGCCCTCTCGATCGCCATCACAATAATGACATTGACCCTCGCAGCATTGGATGTCTTCCCTGTGCCGCTGGTAGTGCTTGCCGGGGCTGTACTATTGCTGCTCACCGGTTGCATGAAAATGAATGACGCCATTCACCGCATTGAATGGAAGGCGATCTTCCTCATCGCGGGGATGTGGCCGCTCACCATCGCCATCCGCGAGACGGGTCTGGCGGCCAATCTAACCGAAGGGTTGCTGTCCTGGCTGGGACCAATTCCTCCCCTAGCCGTGGCAGCCGTGTTCCTGTTTCTCTCCATGCTTTTCACCCAGTTCATGAGCGGCCCTGTGACCCCCATCATCATCATTCCCCTCGCGCTGGCCGCTGCAAAGAATTACGGCATCGATCCACAACCGCTTGCCCTGGCAGTCGCTCTGGGATGCTCCTTGGCATTTATCACCCCATTCAGCCACCCAGTGAATATTATGGTGATGAACCCGGGTGGCTATAAATTCAAGGATTTTTTCAAAGTCGGTTTGCCCTTAACCATCCTCGCCTTTATGGCTATCCTGGCGGGGCTTCATTTCATTTGGGGTTTATAATTTACCCTCTATGAACGATAAACACTTTCAATTTGATCTTGCTGGGGTTGAAGGCAACGCCAGAGCCGGATGCTTTCATACTCCCCATGGAGAGATTAAAACACCGGTTTTTGCCCCAGTGGGCACCCAGGCTACCGTGAAATCAATCACCCCCGCCCAACTCGCGGAAACCGGCGCCAGCCTGGTGCTTTCCAACACCTACCACCTTTACTTACGCCCTGGTGCGGATTTGGTAGCCGAAATGGGTGGACTGCACGAATTCATGCGCTGGCCAAAGCCCATGCTTACCGATTCCGGTGGTTTCCAGGTCTTTTCCCTTTCGGATACACGCAAAGTGGATGAGGAAGGCGTGACCTTTAAGAGCCACATTGACGGCTCTTCACACCGCTTCACCCCCGAAAGCTCGATCAAAGTGCAAGAACAGCTCGGCGCGGATATCATCATGGCGTTCGATGAGTGCGCCACCCCCCGAGACCTGGCTTACAACCAGCGCGCGATTACCCGCACGCATAACTGGCTCAAACGCTGCGTGGCTGCAAAATCGAGGTCTGACCAGGCGCTTTTCGGCATTGTTCAGGGCGGCGTGTTTGGTGAGTTGCGCAAACAATCTGCTGAATTTGTTTCTTCGTTTGACCTGCCCGGAATTGCAATCGGCGGGCTTTCGGTGGGCGAAACCAAAGAAGAAATGCATGCCATGCTTGAGGTGTTGCACCCATTGTTGCCGGCAGACAAGCCCCGTTACTTAATGGGTGTTGGCTCACCCGAAGACTTGATCAACGGGGTGCTGCGTGGGGTGGATATTTTTGATTGCGTACTACCCACTCGCCTGGCAAGGCATCAATCCGCGTTCACGCCTTTCGGGCGCATCAATCTGATGAACGCTGGCTTTGCGCGTGACCAGGCGCCTATCGACACCACTTGCGATTGTTACGCCTGTCAAAATTTCACCCGCGCTTACTTGCGCCACCTCGTGGTCGCCAAGGAGATGCTGGCATCCACACTTATCTCAATCCACAACATCTCCTTTTTAATCAACTTGATGAAGCGTTCACGCGAGGCCATAATGAGCGGTGCGTTTACGGTGTTCGCAACAGATTTTTTGGCGAACTATAAGATTAACAAAAAACAGGAGCAGGTATGACACTCATCCAATCCATCATTCTTGGCATCGTCCAAGGACTCACTGAATTTCTACCCATATCCTCTTCCGCTCACCTGGTCCTAATCCCCCACCTGTTTGGGTGGAACCTGCCTGAAGCCCAGGTTTTTCCATTTGACGTGCTGGTTCAACTGGGCACACTGGTAGCAGTGATTATTTATTTTTGGAGCGACCTGTGGATCATCGTTAAGGCATTCGTGAGGGGTTTAGTTCTTCGCAAACCCTTCGAAGATCCCAACGCCCGGCTTGGATGGTTTCTGATCCTGGCTTCGGTTCCGGCGGTATTTGCAGGTTTTCTCTTGAAATCCAAAGTCGAAGCTGTTTTCAATGACCCGAACGCCACGGCTTATTTCTTGTTCGCGACGGCAGCGTTACTTGTTTTGGCCGAAACCATCGGTAAACGCACCCGCGGATTGACCGGTATGAAATGGTTTGACGCCTTGTGGATCGGGCTTTTTCAAGCCGCTTCCATTTTCCCTGGGATCTCACGCTCAGGCTCCACCATTGCCGGCGGCATGCTGCGTAACATGGAAAGACCCGCTGCTGCCCGATTCTCGTTCCTGATGTCCATCCCCGTCATGCTTGGCGCCGGGTTGGTGAGCACCCTCGATGTGATCAAATTACCCGGGTTGGGTGATTTCTTGCCGTTGATCTTTGTGGGGTTCATCGCCGCGCTGCTGGTCGGCTACCTTTCCATTCATTGGTTGCTCAACTTCCTCAACAAACGCTCTTTCTACTGGTTCGCCGTTTATTGCGTCCTGTTGGCGGCTGTGGTCTTAACCGTCGGCGCGATCCAGAAAAACGCCCAGGCCAACGGACTGCCCGTCAGCGCTGAGGTCACCCAATCCGTGGGGCTGACCGCTGCCGTGACGATTGAACCAATGAGTGAAAACCCGCTCACGGTTGCTTACACCTCTTCGCTTGAATGGCTCATCCCCGCGATGTCTACGTGCGCCGCGACCCTGGATGATTTTTCGATCGTCACCCACTCGGCGACCGCGAACCAGTATGACTACGTCACCGATTCCGTTTTCTTGCGGTGGGGAGCACCTGATGAACTTTCAACCTACGCGGCGGTGTTAAGTACCGAACGATTGGCCGTCGTCGTAAACCCGCAAAACCCGATCAACAGCCTTTCGGTGGACCTGGTGCGCGAAATCGCTTCAGGTATAACTCCATCATGGGGTACTCTCTATGAAAAATGCCCCGAGTGCCTGTCGGGCAGTGTGGATGAATCCATTGCTGGCACCACTCCCGCTTTGGCATTCTATTCAGCCACCGATGAAAGCCAGGGTTTATTCACGGAGATTGTCATGGGCGGCACTTCAATCGCTTCTGCTTCAGCCTTGCTTGTGCCTGGCGCGTTGCAGATGCGCGACACAATCGCATCCACCCCGGCAGGGTTTGGGTTTCTGCCTTCACGGTTTCTGAACACATCGGTCAAAGAGGTCTCACTCGCGGAAATTGACCTCTCCGCGCTGGAAATGCCCATCCTCGCCATCACTACCGGCGAGCCTAACGGCAACACCCGCGAATGGCTGCTCTGCCTGCAAACAGTTCTCAATCCCTAGGCATCTTTACAGATCCATTTCCTCCCCCCGAAACCTAAAATAATTAACGGCTTTCAAAAAAAAACGATTTCCAATTGACTTGGAAATCGTGATCACTGGTATATAGCTTGTTGTGATTAAAAACTTCACGGTTGAATTGTTCAATTCTTCGGGATCAACACCTTCTCAGCGTTGGATTCGTTCAATTCAAGATCACCAATCGCAATGTCATTGGCTTCCAGCATAAATGCGGTCAGCTCCCAATATTCGTTATCTTTCAAGTAACCCGGCCGCCACGAAGGCATGGTAGCTTTGAGGTAATCGTGCAATTCAAGCGCGTTGGCGAAATTGTTCAACTGTCCCGGGCCAATGACGGACTGTGGAATGTCGATGATCTGGAACCCCCAGGGTGGAAACTTGGGGCCATGGCAGTTGGATTGGAAACAATCGTTATCAGGTGGATCGAGTTCCTGCATCCATAACGCCAACCCCTGACCCACATCTCCGTGACAGGTCATGCAAACCTGGCAATAGACCACCGAACCAAATTCGGCTTGGGTTGGGTCTTCGCTCAAGACCGGACACTGCAAGGGGTCTTCCCGCGGAATCGTAAAAGGGTTAGGTGTAGGTTCCTTGATCGTGATAAAGGAATCCTCTCCGGGTCGACAAGCCGTGATGAGTAAACTAAATAATAAGAAGATTGGGAAGAGTCGATTTTGTATCATGGCACCTCTAATGAGAGTATTATACGGTTTTTTATCTACAAATACTTTCTGATCAAGGCATAATCTTTAACGTCCATTTTGCCGTACGACTCTGCTTTGGCCCTTCGCGACGGATCACTTTAACCCTGGCGAATCCTTCGAACTTTTTCGCGTCCAGCGCGCTGCAGATCATGGGCATACGATCCTGCAGCTTCAACCCCTTGGCGACTTCCCCAGCCGTGAGGGTGACGCGGTCTTGCCTGGCTGCCCGCGCCGGGATGACGAAATGCTGTTTCACGAATTTGCGTACTTCGTCACTATGATTTCTTGTTTTTGCTGTTGGTTCGGTTTCATTCCTGTGGAAAATTGTTCTGATCCAACCCAGCATTGTGACCTCTTTTTTTTCCAAAAACCCTTCTAGTTGAATTAATTATATGGATTTTCCGGTTCTTGAATGGTGTTGTTATTTTATGCTTTCGATACCGCGTTGATCATATTTCAGTACTGAAGCATACATTTAACTCAATATGTAAAAATGCTTCTTCCCTTCAAAGAACATATGTACTATAATGGTTCTATTGACAAATATCAACTATAATTAATTCAAACGCAACCGAGGAGAACCGCGATGGCGAAGAGAAATCCTGAGAAAAATGTTTTCGATTCTTTTGATAAAAGCGAACCAATGAGCGACGCCAAGCGCGCCGTCCTGGATAAAGCCCTTGGCGACATCGTAAAACGGTATGGCGAGGGCTCGATCATGCGCCTGGGTGAAGCCCATCAACTAGAGGTCGACGTCATCCCCACGGGCTCGCTTTCGCTCGATATCGCACTGGGGGTTGGTGGTATTCCACGCGGCCGGATCACAGAAATCTACGGACCTGAATCCTCCGGCAAGACCACACTCTGCTTGCACATTGTGGCAGAAGCCCAAAAACTGGGTGGCACGGTTGCCTTCATCGACATGGAGCACGCCCTCGACCCAGCTTACGCCAGTAAATTGGGTGTTAATATCGAATCCCTGCTTGTCTCGCAGCCAGACACTGGCGAACAAGCCCTCGAGATCTGCGAAACGCTCGTCCGTTCTGGAGCCGTGGAAGTGGTGGTCGTGGATTCGGTTGCCGCGCTCGTTCCACGGGCAGAGATCGAAGGCGACATGGGCGACGCCAGCATGGGTATGCAAGCCAGGCTCATGTCACAAGCTTTGCGCAAGCTTTCAGGAGCCATCAACCAAACCAAGACCGCGGTAATCTTTACCAACCAACTACGCCAAAAAATCGGCGTGATGTTCGGCAACCCCGAAACCACCCCGGGTGGCCTAGCGCTAAAGTTTTACGCGTCAGTACGTCTTGATACTCGCCGCATCCAGTCCATCAAAGTGGGCGCCGAGATCGTTGGCAATCGCACGCGCGTCAGGGTCGTTAAAAACAAGGTAGCCGCTCCTTTTCGCACGGCTGAGTTTGACATCATGTACAACGAAGGGATTTCCAAGGTCGGTGATATCATTGACTTGGCAACAGCGCTCGAAATTATCACCAAGCGCGGAGCGTTCTTCTCTTACAACGACGTTCGCCTTGGCCAAGGTCGCGAGAATGCCAAGGAATTCCTGAAACAGAATCTTGATCTTTGCCTCGAGATCGAAAAATCTGTCCGCGAGCGCGCCATGGGAGGCGAGCTTCCCCTTGATTTTGGTGGTTCCAGCGGGGATGATTCTGGCGCGGAATAAAAATTAAAAGGCACCTTGATCCGCAAAAAAAACAGATTCCTCTTAACTATTTGCCTGACTACCCTGACAGTCTTATTGTCGGGTTGTCAGGCTTTGCTACCCTATCGCTCCGTTCGAGCTGAAGAACAGGGCCCCTTGTTTAAAGCCCCTGCCTTCCAACCCACGTTTTTATTGCCTGCAACACCGACTGCGAGTGCGATCCTTCTCACCACCCAAACCGCGGAATGCACCAATCAGCTCACGTTTATCCCACCAGATATCACCATTCCAGATGGCACCGAAATCGCGCCTGGCGCGCCAATCGATAAACGTTGGAAGATCAAGAATTCTGGCACTTGCAATTGGGATGATACTTACGCGCTTCAATTGACCGGTGGTGAGGCTATGGGCGCGTCATCGACCCAGGCACTTGTGCCAGTGAGAAACGGTGTCGAAGCGGAGATCCAGATCTTATTCACCGCACCACTTGATCCAGGCACCTACCGCAGCGAATGGAAAGCCCTCGCTCCAAACGGTCAACCTTTTGGTGATCTCCTTTACATGGAAATTGTCGTCCCTGCGCCGTAACCCCCGGAAGCGCTGACCTATGTCAAATCCACCCGCTGCACGTCGCCTATTAACGCTTCTAATCATCATCGCATCGGTACTGGTAATCGCCGTCGCCTTTTTCGCGGTGCAAACCCAGGGGTTTGGCTACTTTGTACCACCTACCGGAACACCCAGCCCAACGAGCACGATCATGATGTTGACCGCCTCCGTGTCCGCGTTCGAAACCGCGACACCCTTCCAACCGATGCCCACTTTCACTTCCACACCGACAGCCACACCAACAAGCACTCCAACCGAAACACCCACCTCCACACCGTGGCCAACGAATACCCCCCGTCCGCCCGCCACCGCGGTCGCATACCCCACCAACCCACCCTCAGATGGCTTGCCTGCTACCGCTCGGGTCTCAGGTGTTTCAGGGGTTGGGCAAAGCCACGCGCTCTCATGCGAATCTCGAACCGCCGTTGACTGGGCAGCATTTTATGGCGTCAGCATCGGGGAAGACACTTTCCAGAACAGTCTGCCTGTTTCAGACAACCCTGATAAAGGGTATGTAGGCAACGTGGATGGAGGCTGGGGTTTGATCCCTCCCAATGATTACGGCGTCCATGCTGAACCGGTGGCTGCCGTTCTGCGCAGTTTTGGTGTTTCGGCTACCGCCAGCCGTGGCGTATCCTTCACCGAACTCCGTCGTCAGGTGGCCAGTGGCAACCCGGTCATGGTTTGGGTGGTCGGCAATGTGTGGGGCGGTTCAGGTGTCAGTTACACAGCTTCGGATGGAGCGACGACCACCGTGGCTTATAATGAACACACCGTCATGTTTGTGGGCTACGACGAGACCGGCGTCTACATCGTGGATGGCTACAGCACTTACTGGCGTTCTACAGCAACATTTAAAAGTTCTTTCGCAGCCCTGGGGAACATGGCAATCACCCGTCCATAATTTATTACAAAAAAAACGAGACCTCGCGGTCTCGTTTTAGTTACTTGCTTCATTAATTAAGTGCCTTCCTGCCAGGAACCAAGGTACTTGATCTGTTCGGCACTTAGCTTGTCGATCTCCACACCCATCGCGGCTAATTTCAAGGCTGCGATGTTCTGATCGATCTCGGTGGGGACGGAATAAACTTTCTTATCCATCTTTGCAGCGTTCTTTGTTAAGAATTCCAAGCTTAATGCCTGGTTGGCAAAAGACATATCCATGACTGATGCGGGATGCCCTTCAGCTGAAGCCAGGTTGATCAATCGACCTTCGCCCAAAATGTAAATACGGCGGTTGTCTTTGGTCACGTATTCTTCCACGAAAGGACGAACCAATCGTTTACTCTTGGACATTTTATCCAAGGACGGGATGTTTATCTCGACATTGAAATGGCCAGAGTTACAAACGATCGCCGCGTCTTTCATTACCGCGAAATGATGCTCATCGACTACATTAATATCGCCAGTAAGCGTCACGAAGATATCGCCAATCTTGGCGGCCTCTTCCATTTTCATCACTCTAAAACCATCCATCACAGCTTCAAGAGCCTTCAGTGGATCGATTTCAGTAACAATAACATTGGAGCCCATACCGCGTGCGCGGCTCGCCAAACCACGTCCGCACCAACCGTAGCCAGCGACCACAAAGGTCTTGCCGGCTAACAAAATGTTGGTCGCGCGAACAATCCCGTCAATCGTAGATTGACCGGTGCCGTAGCGATTATCAAAGAAATGTTTGGTAAGCGCGTCGTTGATCGCGATGATGGGGAAATTCAACGCTCCGTCCGCGGCCATGGCGTGCAGGCGGATGACACCCGTTGTGGTCTCTTCTGTGCCTGCCACCACACCTGCCAGCATTTCACGGCGATTGGTATGCAGCACGTTCACGAGATCCGCGCCATCATCCATGGTGAAATGCGGTTTGTGGTCAAGGGCAGCGTTAATGTGTTTGTAATAAGTGACATTATCTTCACCCTTGATCGCGTAAACCGGAATCTCATCATGGGTGACAAGTGAAGAAGCGACTTCATCCTGGGTGGAAAGCGGGTTAGAAGCGGTCAAGACCACATCCGCGCCACCAGCTTGCAGGGTTTTCATCAGGTTCGCGGTTTCAGTCGTTACGTGCAAACAAGCCGAGATGCGCATCCCCTTAAGGGGTTGTTCTTTGGCAAAACGTTCTTTGATCTGCCGTAAAACCGGCATTTCACGCTCAGCCCATTCGATCTTGAGCCGGCCACCGTCTGCCAAATTCATATCCTTTACATCATAGTTAGGCATTATTCCTCCAAATTATTTTTTTATCAATATATCCAACGCACCACGATCATCGAAATGCTTGCGGTATCGTTCGACAAATTCAACTGGGGTGTAGAAGTGGTTCTGAGTGCCTTTTTTCTCGAGGCAATAAGTGGCGGCTAACGCGCCCATCTGACCACTGGTTTGCAAGTCCAAACCCAACCGGTAACCACGTAGGAAACCACCTCTGAAAGCGTCCCCCACGCCTGTGGGATCAGCAATGAGATCTGCTGGCACGATCGGGATTAAGAATTCTTTGCCATGTGATTTAATACTGGCGCCATTTTCACCTTTGGTAACAACCAAAAGATTCACACAGCCTTCCATATCTTCGGCGCACAACTCCGTGTGTTTCTGCAGCAACTCGAATTCGTACTCGTTACAAAAAATTGCATGAGCATTTTGAGCTCCATGGCGAAGATCCTCGTGAGGATTTCGAGCAATCTGCTGGGAAGGATCAAAAAGGTAAGGGATACCAAGTTGGATGCATTCATCTACATATTTCTTCATCGCTAATGGATCATTGGGTGAGATGACAACATAATCTGCTTCACCTGGTTTGATCTCGTTGAGAGATAAACTGGCGGCATTGGCCATCGCGCCTGTATAAAAACTGGCGATCTGGTTATTCTCAAGGTCCGTGTTTACAAAAAAGGAAGCGGTATATTTTCCATCCACGACGCGGATGTAACGGGTATCAATATTATGGGATTCCAGCCAGGCACGATATTCAGAAAAATCTTCCCCGGCGGTCGCGAACACCATCGGGCGTTCCCCCAGCAACGCCAAGGAATACGCAATATTCGGAGCGATTCCACCCCGTTGCCGGGTCATGGAATCGACCAGGAACGAAAGACTTATCTTAGCGAGCTTATCAGGAAGTATGTTTTCCCGGAAATAACCCGGAAAAGTCATTAAATAATCAAACGCTACAGAGCCAGTAATCACAAGTGACATGCTTAACCATCCAGAGTCATATTATAAACGCAACCAGGCAAATTTCGGTCAAACGGTGGGTAGATGATGCCCTTTTCAGTGACCAGGGCTGAAAGCAAATGATGCGGAGTGACGTCAAAAGCCGGGTTCCTGGCCTTCGCCATCTCCGGGGCGATAGGCTCTCCATGAAATTCAAGCCCAAGAACTTCATCGGCGTCACGTTCCTCGATTGGGATCAAGCTCCCATTAGCGATGCTCAAATCAAGAGTGGAAGTTGGAAAAACGCTATAAACTGGCACGCCGTTTGCATGTGCGGCAAGCGCCAACATATAAGAACCAATCTTATTGACCACATCACCGTTCGCCGCGACACGGTCCGCGCCAAACATCACTTTTTGAACTTCACCACGCTGTAAAAAATAGCCCGCCATGTTATCAGTGATGATCTCATAGGGAATGCCATGTTGTTCACATTCCCAAGCTGTGAGGCGAGCGCCTTGTAACCGTGGGCGAGTTTCATCGACCAACACGTGGACTCGTTTGCCTTGTTCGTGCGCGTAACGGATCGCTCCAAGCGCGGTTCCCCAATCCACTACCGCAAGTGAGCCAGTATTACAATGGTGAATAATGGTGTCACCATCCTCGATCAAGCTGGCACCATTAGCGCTGAGGCGTTGATTAATCTTCACGTCTTCATCGGCCATGTCTTGAGCCTCTTGTAGCAACCGACCAGGCAAGTCAGCATCCGTCACATTAGGGTCGTTGACGATCTGGAGCATCCTCTTGATCCCCCAAGCCAGATTCACGGCTGTAGGTCTGCAGTTCGTGAGTTGGTCAGCCACGGTACAAAGGTGGTCTTTGAGCTCGGGTGCTGGTTCGCGAGCGGCGAGTACCATGCCGAATGCCCCAGCCACTGCCAGCGCTGGAGCGCCCCTGATGGTCATATTCTGAATTGCCTGAATCATTTCTGCTGAATTCTTGCAATAGATGTGTTCGAAGCGTCGGGGTAACACCCGCTGATCAATCAATTTAACTTGGTTTTTATCGTTAACCCACTCGATCGTACGCAATTCTCCACCAAAAAACGCCCTCGACGGAGAGCGTTCCTTCCGATCAAGTTTAGCATGATTTTTCAGGAAACGCAATATGATATTAAGCGCTGTCTACACAAGTGTTTCGGCGCGATGGACGATATTGACACTTCCATCATCCTCCGGTATAAATTTTCTATGAAAACCTTGTCAATTCTCATCCTCGTCGTGGCGATGATTCTTCTTGCCGCTTGCGGAAATTTTCCATTGACCAATGATTCGGTCTATACTCCCGGACCCGGTCAACCGACATTTACCCCGACGCCCACGCCCACCCCACTTCCAGAAGACCGACCAATTGCGGGTGATAAATTTTTGCTCAGTGGTGATTATATCGCTGCCTATAACGAGTACTATCTTGGTAGCACCCTCGCAAACACCCCTGATCTGGTCGCCTCCTCCATGCTTGGAATGGGGCGTGCGCTAATGTTAACAAAACAATTCCGCGAAGCGATCACTCAGTTTTCGACACTTTTAAGCAGTTATCCAAGCGGAGAAGCACGCAACCTCGCATTCTACTACATCGCCCAGTCTTATGAAGCGATCGACCAACCCAGGTTGGCTGCCGATGCTTATGCCAGTTTTCTTGAAGTGATGCCCAGCCCACTCGACAGCGAGATATTAACGCTTCGTGCCGATGCCTTGATGGAAGCTGGTGACCCGGTTCAGGCGATTTCAGCTTATGAAACCGCGCTCCAAACTGCATCGACAACTATAAGTGAGCAGGTTAGGCTCAAATTAGCCCAAGCTTACTCCGCTAGTGGAGATGATAGCACCGCCATCAATCTATATCTTTCAATATACGATACCAGCCAGAACAATTACGTGCGCGCACAGGCGAATTTACTTCTTGGCCAAATTTACTTGCGCCTGGGTCAACCCGAACAAGCGTATACCCGGTTTAACGACTCGGTTGAAAATTTTCCTGAAACGTACGACGCCTATTCTGGTTTGGTCGCTCTGGTTGAAGCGGGGCAACCTGTTAATCAGCGCAATCGCGGTATTATCGATTATAACGTTGGTCAGTTTTCGGTTGCCATCCAAGCTTTAGACCAGTACTTGCTCGAGAACCCTGACACACATGATGGGTCGGCTCATTATTATCGGGCGTTGAGTCTTTACGAACTTGGGGTCTATGAAGAGGAAGTAGCCGAATGGAACACATTAATCCGTGATCACGATAATGATGAGTATTACTATCCTAAGGCTGTTGTCGAAAAAGCCACCACCCAATGGGCTCAATTACAGCAATTCCAAGAAGCTGCGGAGACTTGTTTGACCTTTGTCGCCAAAGTTCCAACATCCCCGCAAGCCGCCTTTTTTCTGGTCAAAGCTGCTGATATTTACGAAATTGGTGGTTACCTCACCAGCGCAGCACAAACCTACGAAAGGATATTTGTTGAATATCCAGGCTCGGCGGAAGCTTATCCTGGTATGTTTAAAGCCAGCATCCTTTATTACCGGCTGGGTGAATTTAATCAAGCCCAGGTGAATTTTCAACGATTGATCGTACTGACAGACAACCCTGAAGAACAAGCCGCGGCAAACTTCTGGGTAGCAAAAAGCTTGGAGAAACAAGGTCAGCAGGCCCAAGCCTCGGATTATTTCAATCGCGCAGCCCAACTTGACCCCACTGGTTATTACAGCATTAGATCCCAACAATTGCTCACGGGCACGCAGCCGTTTTCACCCCCCGCTAACATCGACCTCGGCGTTGATTTTGAATTAGAAAAAGTTCAAGCCGACCGCTGGATGGAAAACACATTTGTTTTGGATGCTTCCGTTGACTTGGCGGAAGGTGGTGACCTCCCCAGCAATACGAGTTTTCAGAAAGCAGTGCTATATCATAAATTGGGGATGACAGATACCGCCAGGGGTGAATTTGAAGCATTGCGAACCGAATTATTGGGTGACGCGGTTAACACCTACCGATTAATGAATAAACTGCTCGAATTGGGTTATTACCGTTCCGCCACCCTCGCGAGCAGGCACATTCTCGACCTCGCGGGATTGACTGAAACTTCAAACCTGACTGAACCTCCTGTTTATTTCAACCACATTCGATTTGGTGTTTTCTTTCGCGAATATGTCTATTCCGCGGCGGCTGAGCAAAGTTTGGAACCGTTAGTCGTTTTCAGTATCATCCGCCAGGAGAGTCTTTTTGAGAGCAGTATCGTTTCGAGTGTAGGCGCGCGAGGGGTGATGCAGATCATGCCGGCTACTGGAGATGAGATCGCGCTAAATATGGGCTGGCCTCCAAATTATCAGACATCCGATCTAAACCGCCCCTATATCAACATTACCCTGGGAATCAATTATTATAAAAAATGGCTCAATTATTTTAATGGGGATCATTACGCCGCCCTGGCTTCTTACAATGCCGGTATTGGCAACGCAATCGCGTGGATGGAGCTGGCGGGAGGTGATCAGGATCTTTTTCTGGAGATCATCCGCGCAGACCAAACGAAGGATTACATTAAAATGATCACGGAAAACTTTGAGATTTACCAACGCATCTACACCCGATAAACTTTGGTTAAGAAAGAGCCCAGGTTTTCACCTGGGCTCTTTTTTTATTCATTGATACGAATTACTTGCGATTTTTAAGAGCTGCTTGCGCGGCCGCCAAACGGGCAACCGGCACTCGGAAAGGTGAGCAAGAGACGTAATTGTTCCCTACTCGGTGGCAAAATTCGATGGAAGCGGGATCTCCGCCATGTTCGCCACAAATGCCAACCTCAAGATCAACACGCTGTTTGCGGCCGTCTACCACAGCCATATTCATCAACTTGCCAACACCTTCTTGATCGAGTGTCTGGAAGGGATTCTTGGGAAGAATTCCTTCTTCAACATATTTGACCAGGAAATTGCGTTCGGCGTCATCACGGCTGTACCCAAAGGTCATTTGGGTCAGGTCATTGGTACCGAATGAGAAGAATTCAGCCACTTCGGCAATCTCGGCAGCGGTGACCGCAGCCCTGGGGATCTCGATCATCGTGCCAAATTTGTACGGGAACTGAACTTTTTTCTCAGCCATGACGGTTTTAGCGATGCGTTCCAACCGTGGCTGGATCCATTTGAGTTCATTGACATGTCCAGTCAAGGGAATCATGACCTCAGGTTTGGCATGCACGCCCCGCAGTGTGCAGTCCGCAGCGGCTTCAAAGATCGCCCTAACCTGCATTTCAACGATTAATGGCATTTCAACAGAAAGACGCACGCCACGCAGCCCCATCATCGGGTTGCTTTCATGCAGGCCGCGAATAGCCTCAAGAAGGGATTCTTTTTCAGCCAACCCCTTAGTCTCACCCTTCACACGCATGGTGATCACTTCTTCCAACAATGCTTCTTCGTCGGGCATAAATTCATGCAGCGGGGGGTCGATCAAGCGAATGATAACCGGGTATCCATCCATCGCGGTGAACAAGCCATCAAAGTCAGCGCGCTGGTAAGGCAACAATTCATCCAGAGCGGCCTTGCGCACATCCTCAGTTTTTGCCAGGATCATGCGTTGGACGATGGGAAGGCGGGTGGGTTCAAAGAACATATGCTCGGTCCGACAGAGACCAATGCCCACCGCTCCGTACGAGCGCGCGCGCTGAGCGTCTTTCGGGTAATCCGCGTTTGCCCAAACCTGTAGACCGGTGGTCGGCCAACCGTTGGGACCCTTGCGAATTCCTACTGTGGCGCTGATCTCATCCGCCCAAGTGAGAATGGTGAGGAGGTCTTTTTGTTCTTCAATTTTCGGATCGGTTAAAGCCAGCTTTCCGATATAAACCTCTCCCGTGGTACCGTCGAGAGAGATCCAGTCGCCTTCATTGACCACTGTTCCGTTGACAGTCATTTTCCGCTTGTCGAGATCGATCACCAGATTGGCTGCGGCTACCACACAAGGCACACCAAATTGACGGGCAACCACTGCGGCGTGAGAAGCAGCGCCACCTTCACTGGTTAAAATGCCTTTTGAGGCGAGCATGCCATGCACATCATCTGGTTTAGTGAAGGGACGCACCATGATGGTGGCTTGTTTCTCTTCCTTGGCCATTTTTTCGGTCAGGTCAGCATCAAAGTAAACTTGCCCAACCGCCGCGCCTGGGGAGGCGTTGACACCAGAGGTAAAATAACGGCCTTCTTTTTTGGCATTCGGTTTGCTATCTGAGGTGAATTGCGGGTGCAACAGCGTGTCTACATCGGTGGGGGTCACACGCCCAACAGCTTCTTCCTTGGTGATCAATTTTTCATTGACCATATCCACGGCCACCTTGATTGCGGCTGCTGCTGTGCGTTTACCGTTGCGGCATTGAAGCATCCAAAGGCGTCCGCGCTCGATGGTGAACTCAACGTCTTGCAGGTCTTTATAATGAATCTCGAGTTTTTTGACAATCTCGAGGAATTGCTTGTTGGCTTCAGGAAGATCGCGACCGAGGGTCTCGATCTTTTCGGTATTACGGATGCCCGCGACAACATCTTCACCCTGGGCGTTCAAAAGGTAATCACCGAATAAAACGCGTTCACCCGTGGATGGATTGCGGGTAAAGGCCACGCCTGTTCCAGAGTCTGTGCCCATATTTCCAAAGACCATGGTAACGATGCTGACGGCGGTTCCTAGATCATCGGGGATGTTGGTGGCGCGGCGATAATCGATCGCCCGTTTGCCGTTCCATGATTGGAACACAGCTTCGGTAGCCAGTTTTAATTGTTCGAGGGGTTCCTGTGGAAAATCAAAACCCTTTTCTTTTTTGGTAACCGCTTTAAAGGTCTCAACCAAAGCCTTCAGGTCATCTGCCGTGAGATCGGTGTCAAACTTGACTCCCTTGGCTTTCTTGGCGTCATCAAGGGGTTCTTCGTATGCTTCGTCAGAAATTCCCAAGACCACCGATCCAAACATCTGGATCAAGCGGCGGTAAGAGTCATAGACAAAGCGTTCATTGTTGGTAAGTTTCACCATTGCCTTGGCTGTTTCGTCATTCAAACCAATATTGAGCACGGTGTCCATCATGCCAGGCATGGAGAATTTTGCGCCCGAGCGGCAGGAAACCAGCAATGGGTTTTCGACACTGCCAAATTTCTTACCGGATTCTTGCTCGGTGTTTTTCAAAGCCACCAGCATTTGGTCCCATTGGCCTTCAGCGAATTTCTTGTTTACTTGGTAAGCGTTACACGCTTCGGTGGTAACAATAAACCCAGGAGGGACGGGCAACCCGATGCGGACCATTTCTGCCAGGTTGGCACCCTTACCGCCTAAAAGCCCACGAACCTTGTCCCAATCATTCCCACAGTAATTTTCTGCTTGCGTAATTTCGTTAAACAGGTAAACCCACTTCTTTTCAGCCATTTTTATCCTCCAGATAAAAAAATTATGTCTATACAACCCGCCTTGGCGGGAAATTTACACCAAATATTGAATTTTACCACGAATTGATATTGACTTCGTAATTACAGAAACCCGAAATTGTTAAAACGGTCAGTTTTTTTGTAAGCCAGTTGCAAGGTAAATTTTAAGGTTTTTGCCTGATAATGAAACCAGAGCGATTTTATGGAGATTTTATGAAAATTCTAGTCATTGATGACGATCCGGCAATGACCGATTTATTTAAATTAATATTAATGTCAACCAACGCGGAAGTGCTCACCGCCAATTCAGGTGATGAAGGTATCCAACTCGTTCGAGCAGAGCTTCCTGACATGGTGATTTTGGACCTGATGATGCCAGGAAAGGACGGTTGGCAAACCACGCAAGAAATCCGCGCGATAAGCAGGGTTCCTATCATGGTACTTTCGGTGATTGATAACCCGGGTTTAGTCGCTCGGGCGCTTGACGCGGGCGCGGATGATTACATGATCAAACCCGCCAATCGAAACACGCTCATCGCCCATATCAACAACCTGACAAGACGACAATCTTTGTCCAGGCAAGAATTTGCCCCGCTGCAACTGGAACTTAAAACGGTAATATAAGACCCCCGCGTGGGGGTCTTTTTTTTATCCGATTGAGCGTAAGGTCAGTCTTTGTTCAACCCATTCTTTGGCTTGCTCCTTCGTTTTGATCGTTCCTGCTGCTTGTTCTTCACGCAAACTTTCCAATAATTGACCGATCAATGGGCCTTGCGAAAGGTCAAACTCAAACATTAAATCACGTCCATTCAACTTCAATTTAGGGTTGACTACTTCTGGACGGTTAAACCAACTTTCAACCAATGTCTGACCAATAGACAATGCTCCAAGCCAACCAAAATCATCAAACTCTGCAGCCTGCACACTTGCAAACTTAGCCAGTTGCAGGAGTACCATGTCAATACCGGCAACTCCCAACCCTTTGAAATAGAGATAAATCATTCGATCCTCGACCATCTCACCAGGTTTGAGAAACTGAGTGAGTGCGTCGCGATTTTCAAAAATAGTTTGGAAATGTGCCAACTCGTCGTTAGATAAAACCATTTCATGGACGACTTTATCCACAAATTTTAGATCTTGATCCCAAAGCACTGTCATCAAACCATTCAAGCCGCGCAATGTTCGGTCGGATGAATTCGATTGCGAATAATTTAGTGACAATTTCTCGCGAAATGGTTGGAAGGCGGAAACGAAGGATGCGAAGATAATGCTATCACCCACCGAGCCACCGCCTTGCCCATTAATATAAGAGAAAAAATGGGTCAGTATCCTCAAGCGTGACATTGATTTGTCAAAGTCATGCAAGGGTGGAAAGCCCAGGGTTTCAAGAATATTAAGGTGGTGCATGAGTTGAAACGCGATCCAGGGCTTGGAGATTTCAAGAATCTTAAAAAGTTCATCCCGTTTACGTTCTTTGGAAACAGTATGAACAGCCGGTACCGATCCTTTGAGTAATGCTAATGTTCCTGCGGAAATCGTGAGCTGATATGCCGTAGCGTAACGCACCGCGCGAATCACACGCAGTGGATCGTCGATGAAGCTGGTATATGTACAAGGCCTTAGAACTTTTGCACGGAGGTCGCCTGCCCCGTTCAACGGATCGATTATCCCCGACGAATTAAAAATGGGTAAAGCCATTGCGTTTATGGTAAAGTCCCTGGCTGAAAGATCTTCTTCCAAAGAGCTTCCGCGTTGTTGCGCAAAATCAAACACCAACCGGCCGTATTGCTTAGCATTTTTAATCACACGGCAGGTATTTCGTTCTTCGTCCAATACGAAAAAGTCGCCTTGAATATTGTTGCAGAAGTACATCGCGTCAGATTTTGCATTGCCCGTGCAAACAAAATCGATGTCTTTGTTGTCGATAGACAGCAATGCATCGCGGACGGCACCACCAACCAGGTAGATTTCTGACGCAGTTGGCAAATTATCGTGATACTCGTTGATTACCTTCGGAAGGTCAAACAAAATTGTTCCTTAATCACCTTCCTGGTATTTTTGAAGGTCGACCACGCCAATAAATGGGAGGTTTCGGTAATAATCGTCAATGTCCAAGCCGTACCCAAACACAAATTTGTTTGGAATGGAAAAACCGGTGTATTTTACCGGAACAAACACTTCGCGACGGTCCGCCTTATCTAACAGTGTGCAGACACATAGACTGGCTGGTTTACGAGTTCCAAGTAAATCCAACACCGCGGCAATGGTGTGACCGCTGTCGATGATATCCTCCACGAGGATCACATTTCGATCGCGGATGTCAACATTCAAATCAAGCGTAATACGAACATGTCCACTGGTTTCACGGTTACCGACCCCATAAGAAGAGACGGCCATAAATTCAATGGCGTGGGGGACGCTGATCTTGCGCATCAAATCGGTTAAAAAGAGCACCCCACCCCGTAAAATACAAATGAGTAATAAATTATTTTTCTCAGTAAAATCGCGGCTGATCTCTGCGCCCATCTCAGCGATCCGGGATTGTAATTGTTCTTCCGAGATTAAGACTTCACCGAGGTATTCACGATAATCTCTCATTGATACTCCAAAAAATGCTAATCTCGTGGAACGATGTGATGCACTCTGCAGCGGGCTTCGTATAGCTCGGAGGCGCCCACAATGATCACAGGGTCGTCATAGCGGGCGGGCTTTCCATTGACAAATCGTTGTGAGCGACACGCCGGTTCGCCACACTGCATGCAAATGGCTTGAAGTTTCATCACTTGCTCTGCCCGAGCCATTAAAACCGGGATGCTCCCAAAGGGTTCCCCTTTAAAATCGAGATCCAAACCAGCCACAATTACCCTGATTCCCCTTGTAGCTAATGTTTCCACGACTTGCACGATATCCGAGTCGAAAAACTGGGCTTCGTCGATTCCAACCACTGTTGTAGCGGGTTGGATGAGTTGTAATATTTGAGAGGCGGATTGTACCGGGGTAGCGTCAAAATCGGACCCGGCGTGCGAGGTCACTTTTTCAACCCCGTAACGCAGATCGATCACCGGTTTAAACACTTGTACGTTTTGTTTGGCAATCGTGGCTCTTCGCAAACGGCGAATAAGTTCGTCGGTTTTTCCACAAAACATGGAACCGCAGATCACTTCAACACTTCCGGTTTTGTGTTGCATCTGTGCCCCTCCTCATGGGTTTCTTACCATTCTACCTTAATCTAATCTTGTTGGTTCCAGGATTTGTTTAACAAAAACACCCCCGGCGAAAACCGGAGGTGTTTTGTATTTTTTGTTGATTAGACAGTAATTTCTTCTGCAGCCGTGGGCAGATCATAACCCAATTGGCGCAAACTTTTCTTCATATCGATCAAGGATTTTCTGCCAAAACCTTCGATGGCAAGCATTCCAGCTTCCCCTTCGGCCAATTTAGCCAACAACTTACCAATATTGTCCAATCCAGCTTTTTCGAGGGCTTCGGTTGCTCGTGAAGGAAGTCCGATCTCTTTCACAGAACGTTCGGGTGAAACTTTCGAGGTTTCACGCGTTTCTTTCTCTTTCACATAATCTTGGCGAGCCTGAAGTTTCTTGTAGAAGCGGTCCACCTGACCTTCAATATCGATCATGCGTTGCTGTTGACCGGTAAAGAAAGGATGGCACTTTGAACAAACCTCAGTGCGGATTTCTTTTTTGGTTGACCCGGTGACCCAAGTATTGCCGCAAGAGCAAGTGACTTTTGCATCGGGGTAGTACGTCGGGTGAATCCCTTTTCTCATTTTCGCTGACCTTCCTGATGTTGATTGTTTTTACAATTGTCTTTGAAGACGGATATGTAAAAATCTGGATTATTCAGAGACAGCTTGTTTTACGTGAACCTGTTTCTGACCGTTCGGCAGTGTGTCATAAACAACAATGCCCTGAGCAACAGCAAACAACGTATCATCGGTGCCAACTTTAACGTTCAAGCCCGGTTTGATTTTTGTTCCGCGCTGGCGGACAAGAATGTTTCCGGATAACACCTTTTCACCGGCGAATTTTTTTACGCCGAGCCGCTGTGCATTGCTATCGCGACCATTCCTACTGGAGCCACCACCTTTTTTATGTGCCATTGTTTTTACTCCACTTTAATTGATTCGACCAATAACCGGGTGTAATACTGGCGATGACCGGTCTTTACTCGAATCCGTTTTTTTGGTTGATATTTGAAAATGGTCAATTTCGGACCCTTAACATGGTCAACCGCAGTTGTGATAATTTGGGCGCCTTTGATTGCCGGTGTTCCGATTGTGTAATTTCCGTCTTCGGCCAAAAAAAGAACATTATCCAAAATTACCTGGGTGCCAATTTCGGTATCGATCATCAGATCGACATCCAAAGTTGCGCCTTCGACGGCTCTCAATTGCTTGCCGCCACTTTCAACGATCGCATACTTCATTTTAAGATTCTCCAATCTTCACTTCGCCGTTTTCCTGCGATCATTATTCGCCGGTATGCGGGGAAGTTGGGGGTATACTACCCTGCCAGGCGCACCTGGTTCAAGGCAGACGCAATTATAAAGGCACCCTTCCTAGATGTCAATGACTTGTAGATTTTTTACTAAATACGAGCCTTGGACAAGTAGAATGGGGCCTATTGGAGCCTTTTTCCGACTGTTTGATTGTAAGACTCAAACACTTCCTGAATCAATTTTGAGTATCCGGCAAATTGTTTTTGTAGTTCATCATTTAACAAATGTAATGTGTCACGTGTCTCTTGAGACTGGTCTTCTAACGCGATCAAACGATCTGTAATGCGGGTCAATTGACGATCCTCACTGCGATGTTCCTCATCCCGTGTAAGCGTGTAATTCGTCCATCGTTTTTGATCATCTGCCTTAAATGAAACCCATTCTTGGCGAAATCGTTCTTCAGCGAGCCGATTCATCTCAGTAATCTCGTTAATTCGGCGGTTGAAACGCTCGTTTATCTCTTCAAATTCTTGCTGAGATCTTTTAACTGACCGGTGTGTTTCCTCAAGAGTCAGGAGCTGAGCATTAAAATTGAGCCCCAAACCTTCAAGGTCGTTGAATTTTTTCTGCCATGTTTTCCATTGGTTTTCTTTTTCCACCTGGAGCAAACTATACTTTTCAATAAAAGCCAACTGGTTTTGTTTGCGTTCTAACTCCGAACTCAATAGATCATTGATTCTGCCATCTGCCTTGCGTATTGTTTCCTGTTGGGTTTCAATTAGGCTTCGATCCTCCTCGACCCTTTTACGCAATGCGTTGCTTTCGATCTGAAGATCGTTTGTCCGTTTGTTTTCCAAACTTATATCGCTCGCCAGCGACCTTTGTTGCCTTTGCAAATCTGCATCCATGGTTTTAAGGTCTGTGTAGGACTTTGCGACTTCGTCCACCTTTTGACTGAGTCGAATCTCTTCCTCAATCCTCACCTGCAGGTTCTTCTTTAATTCCGATACTGCTTTGACATCTGATTGAAATTCCAGCAATCGCTTGTTAAATTGGTTCACATCCTCTTTTCGTTGCTTTTCCAGCTTTGATTCAATATTACTAATTTTTTTATCAAACTCAAGAACCTGTTTCAGGAGCTCATTTTTGAAAACTGAAAAATCTGCGTCCACTTTTTCAACACGACTTGCTGCTGTTTTAGTAGTTTTGATTTCAGTTTCGAGGGTTTTAATTTTAATTTTAAGATTGGCATTTTCATCCCGAATAGCAGTAAATGCGTCTTCGATAGCGGAAACTGTTTTTCGATCTTTTTGTCTCTCAGAATCCAGCCAGTTTAATCTTTTTTCGATTTCGTCTAATTCCATATTATTGCCTCTCAATGATTCTTGTTTGAATTATCTTACCGCAAGACCGGCAGGTTTTGAAAGAGTGGTAAAAGGAATTGCCCTAGTAGGTTTGGTGCGATACCGAATAGAAACAGGAGAAACACGCCAACACTAAGGTATAAGATCTCGACCAGGTTTTCACCACGTTGCCATATATCTTGCGTGGGAGTAGTAACCACCGCGATCACTCTGAAAGAAGCAAACCAAAAAGCGGCTATGCCAACAAACATCCAAACCGTAGTCACTCGATCAAGGGTTACCAATTGCTCGATCAAAGTAATCATGGATGGGAACGAAGACAACAACGGAAATCCGGCGAGACAGAGAAATCCTACGATGAGAGCAATTGTAGGAACAGGCATTTTTCGCAAGATTCCGTTTAGGTCGCTTTGGCTTTTTATTTCCAGGTATTTACCCATTATCGATAAGGTTAATGCCAGCAAAGCCAGAGCAAAGAGGCGTGGAATAAAAGAGATCATCAAAGTTCGCACACCAATTTCAGATTGCAGGCTGACCATGATCAGAGACAATCCGCTTTGAAAAAGCACGGCGTAGCCCATAACACGGTGGATTCTTTTCTCGGTAATTGACCAAATTCCGGTGGATACAACCATGATCGCACCCACCATTCTTAATACAGGTCCCAGATATTGTGACTCTCGCAACCAAACCAAGCCTGAAATAAAATCAAGCATAATCATCATGGTTACCACAGGGAAAAGTGCCAGTACAAACCCACTAATTAACGGGTGCGTGTCTTCTGTCAACATCGGAACCCAGCTTTGAAAAGGAAGAACGGCCAACCAAAAAGCAAATCCGATTCCCAGGAATAACGCGGCTTGAAGCAACCTGCCTGTATCCGATGGGCTGGCTTGAATTCCGCCCAAAAGCCATCCGCCAAACAAGATGAGTGGCATCGCGAGGGATTGAAAGATTAAGAAACGGATGATCCCTTTGCCAGCAGTTTTTCCTGGCGATGACATCATCGGAATAGAGATTAAGACCGCGATTTCAACGAGGATGGCGGAATATAAAAAAGGCTCCACTGCAAGCGCAGCGGTAAGGATCGCGATGATCGCCATCCCATAAGCTATAAATCTTAGACGAACCCCAGTTATTCGCGCTGCCCCAAACCATAAAGCCGATAGAAAGTAAACTAATGTTAGAAAGAATTTGTCTTGATTTGTTAGCAAAAAAGATCGGCCGAAAAGTGCCACCTCCGTTTTAATTTCCAGGGAAAGTGGTCCAATTTTCAGTACTGAACCAAAATCTTGTACGAGGGCAAATATCCCAAGGAAAAGACACAAGCAAATTGCTGAGATTAATACCGTCTTTTCTTTTTTTTCAAAAACCAAGACCAGGATCGCGGCAAATATCGGTAAAACAATGAAAATCAGAGGGGTGCTCATTCCGCACCACCTTGTTTGGCATTCATGATCAAATAGCCACCTATCATGGCTAATCCGAGGTTAATTGCCGCCAATAACCCGCTCACCAATAAAGAGGCTTCGTTTGCCGAATAAACCATTTCGAAACCAAAAATGATAACCAGGAGTGCCAAAAACACCTTATAGGGCTCTTGGGAAATTCCCAACTGGATCACTCCGAAACCGATGGCGAATAATGCTCCGAGCACGATCTCAAGGGGAAGGAGAAGGAATTTCGAAATTCGTACAGCCAGAAATCCCAGGATCAAGAACACAAGACCAAGAGCTACTAATCGGAATAATTTTTCACCATTAATAGTGGGCATGCGAAACGAGTGATATGTATTGATAGACACACCTAACACCACAAGGGACATTAACCCTGTCACCAGTTTTACCAGTGAAAAACTAAATGGCCAAAATTGAATCAAGATCAAAAAACCAGCGATGTAAACCAGGCCGATGCTCAGGATTGAGGTAGCCCAGTTTTCAGAAATTATGCAATAGAGACAAGCAAGCATAATCAGGGCAACAGGCAGGAAATTGAACCAATAATCCATCCTCAAAGACCTCCGCTAATGATCACGCTTGAGAACAAGGCCAAAAATAGTAACGCCCATAACAGACCGCCATCTCCTTCCAAGATCGTAACGAAGAATCCAATTGGCTTGGTCGTCCAACTAAAAATCAGTTGAGCAAATCTTATGAGCCATTCAAATTCAAAGAAAACCCCCGTGGTCCTTAAGACTAACTCAAATCCCTTTCGGGTACCATCGAGCAACTTAATCTGTCCCATCTTGCTTCCAAGTTTGGATTGAAATAATAAGAATCCAGAACCAGTAGAAAGAAAACAAACAATAGAAAGAAAATGGAATCCAGCCGAATAGTACTTGCTAAAATTCCAAGTCATCGTCAGCCAAGGCACGATGAAGAGCAAGCTCAAGCCGACCACGTAGAAAAACTTCATCCATAATTCCACTTCGCTAGACTGGTGTCGGGTTCGATTAATGTGCCGTAGGGTGCCAATTAAAATGATCCCTAAGGTAACGGCGAACCAAAGGCTGGTGAAGAGCCCACTGGAAGAAATCAAATCTTTCCATATTAACGCGGTGGGAGTAAATGGCAAGCCGATCAAGCCTAAAAGCATTATATTGCCTAAAACTTTAACCCACCGTGATGAATAAGAGTGCAAGAATTCAAACCCACCTGCAACTACCATGATCGTTGTTAACGCATTTAAGGTCTCAATTTGACGGTTAATAATGGAAAGAACAATAAGACCTGAAAAAGATAACATCCAATAAGGTCGGCCTACTAGCTCGTTCTTTGCAATCACCCAGCGGATCGCTCCGTAAGTTGAAGTGATTAAGGCCAAAATAATGATGACTGATAAATTCGAACTGTTTATCGCAGGGGGAGTTATTTGCGCTAAAAACGAGATGACCGCCAGCGGTGAGGCGAATCGCAAAATAGATCCCAAACTTCGTCGGATGGGAAGATTGGCTGTAAGGGGAATATGCAGGGGTACAACACCTAAGCGGAGAATCGTTCCGAGAAGAATTATAAAATAAGTTCCCGGGGTAAAAATGGCGTTTTCAAGTGTTAATGCATGTGCCTGGGCAATTGATAATCCTCCAATGATGAGAAGTGTGCCACCAAATCGCGCCGCCATCTCTACCATAGCGGCTTGATGAACACGTGGATGGTTGATGACCCTGATCAGGATAGTGAACTCGGTAATATCGATCACAAACCAGGTTAACACAACCATTATGAAAGACTTTGAGGAAATTGCGAGTAGCCCAACGGCGGCAAGAATTAATGAACCTGTCCAAGTCACCAAGCTGTCACTTAGTTTGAGTCTGACTGTATCCGTTAGAATCACACCGATGAGGAGCGAAAGCAATAAGAATCCAAAAATCCAATTTTGTTGTGTAAATTGAAAAACTAGGGCATTTGAACCAACACCTAATGGATTCCAATCCGCTATCGTTAATGCCCCAGGTAAGATGAATCGCAAAATGATGAAGCCCACCCAAATTACCAATACAGCGGTAGCGCTGAGGAGCCAGGTTGAACCAAGCGATAGGCGAAATCGACCTAGTATAAAAACGACGAGGGCAAAGAGAATCAGAAGAAGGATTGGAACCAGGGTGATCATAATTATCGAAAAACGCCGCGATGGATAAATTTTCCTCGGCCGGCCCGCCCCATCCAGCGTCCACGTTCAACGATCAATTCTCCGCGTGAATACACTAAGACGGGAAAACCAACCAGATTCCAGCCCTCGTAAAGATTGTGGTCGATGCGGTGATGAGCGTAATCGAGCCCATATTCTACATTCATGGTTGCGTCCCATAAAACAATATCAGCATCAGACCCCACCTTAAGGGTCCCTTTTTGAGGATACATCCCAAAAATCTTGGCCGGGTTCTCGCAATTTAATTCCACAAAACGGTTGATCGAATAATCACGCTTATTGATCATTTCCGTCCATAACACCGGCAAGCGGTCACCCACGCCAGGTAATCCGTTCGGAATCTTGGTAAAGTCACCTTTCCCCAATTCCTTGCCTGGGATGGCGATGGGTTTACCCTCATAGGCGATAGGTTTGCTTCCATCAAAAAAAAACGGGCAATGGTCCGTGGCGATGGTTTGGATCGTACCGTCGCGAAGACCCTGCCATAACCGCTCCTGATCTGGTGCAGATCTGAGCGGCGGAGAACAAATCCATTTTGGGCCATCAGGGCGACTCAAATTTTCTTTGGTAAAAAACAAGTATTGCGGGCAGGTTTCGCCCATCACATTAACCCCGTGTTTTTGGGCGTAATCCAGGAGATCCACTTCACCCGCTGCATTCATGTGCACAATATAAAGTGGAGCCTCACTGATCGCCGCCATGGCAGAAGCCCGGGCCACACTTTCCACGGCCCCCCAGGCAGGCCTGGTTTTTGCGTGCCAGTCGGGTGATTTGTGATTTGCCGCCAGAGCTTCGCTCACCAAGATTTCAATGATGTCGCCATTTTCGGCATGCAACATCGTTAAGATACCGTGCTCACGGGCGATGCGCATGACTCGAAATATTTCACCATCTTGAAGCCGTAGCCGGTGATTGTAAGCGGTGAATACTTTGATACTGGTAATTCCCTCTTTCACAAGATCCGAAACCTGTTCTTCAACCGAAGAAGTTAGGTGGGTGATATTCGCGTGTAAGGAATAATCCACGGCGGCCTTCGCCGCCGCTTTTGTTTTCAATGCTCTCACGTTGGCTACCAGGTCGTCGCTGTCTTGAGATACAAAATCGATTACGGTGGTCGTGCCGCCGAACGCGGCCGCTTTCGTTCCAGAGTAATGATCATCCGCGGAGACCGTGCCAAACATAGGCAAATCAAGATGGACGTGAGCGTCCACGCCCCCTGGGAGCACAAACAATCCGCTGGCATCGATAACGGTCACACCGGTCGACGTCCTTAAACCGGGACCGATCTGAGAAATTTTCTCACCTTCGATTAAAAGGTCAGATTTCAGCGTTTCGCTGGCGGTGATGATCGTTCCATTCTTTATTAGAGTAGCCACTATGTTCTCCAGTGCTAAACCATGCAAACGAATAGATGCAATTCTACCAGTTTTACTGACCTACCATTCATCCCTGGATTGATGATCGCCTGGCGATGCGGTCATTTGTGCCAAGAGTATGATCAACCCCGCATCTTCTAATGAAACCATTTGGTCTTCATTTTTTTGAGCGTAAGGCAGGGCGTTTCTCTCTCTTAAACTCTGCCAGAGCACCAGGCGTTCATCCGACCTGACCACCAGGTCGTTGATCACTGCGGCTCGATTGAAAAGCGAACCCAAGGTGTAGAGAAAAGTGATCCGTTTCCAATCCTTCGCCAGAATTGGGGTGCTCAATGTTTGTAATGGCCCAATTTGAACCTTGTAGTATTCTTCCCTGGCTCGGGGATGGTCTGGTTCGTCCAATAGAATTGCACCCCGGGTGGTTAATTCATGGCCCAACACTGGGGCGAAGTGCTCTACCTTCCACCGATGCGCGTCTCCAAAATTTCCTGTTTGATAAAATGCGATGAAATCGACATCAATGATTTTTGGAGCCATGCGCAGTGGAATGCGATACCACCCAAACAGGCGGGCAATTTCAAGGTCCTTGACCGAAGGCATCACCGCCACCAGTATTAATGCGTTTTCAGCGAATATCCCCATTTTTTGTCCTTTTTTAGACGAGAGGATTCCACCCATATTGTATATGATACCGGTTAAAAAAACAGGACCCGAAGATGTCTCCAGGTCCTGCGCGTTAAGGTATATTAAAATTACTTCGACAATCCAACACGGTCATTAAAGGCTTCGATCATTTGATCCACCTGATCAACCTGACCTTGAACCGCTGTCCAATACTCCGAATCATACCATTGGGCTTGAATCTCTTCATAAGACCGCCCTTGCTGTTCAACCCAAGTGTAATACTTTAAATTGTGCACTCTCTTGCGATCCGCGTAAGAAAGCTCGAGGAGGTTATCAGTGGTTTCACCCAGCAAATAACGGGCGAAGACCGCGGCGGCATCTGTTTCTTTGAACGCGCCCATTTCTGCGCGCATCTCAGACATGCGGCTGTCATATAACTGCATCGAATCAGTAAAAACGGTCAAGACAATATCGTTTTCATCCAGTTCGTAATACTTGGCAAACTTGATCGCCGAGAGCGTGTTGGCGATGCCAGAGAAGCCCAGCAGATCCAAACGATCAACTACTTCTTGTGTGACACCCATTTTTACCAGGTACTTCCGCCCCTCAGGCTCGTTGAACAAACGCATGATCCTCACCACGGCATCATCATCAACCGCCACGACCATGTCCGTCTGTTTAACGTTATGAATCCAAGGGACGTGTTTATCACCAATGCCCTCGATGCGGTGTGCGCCAAAACCGTTGCTCAACAAGGTGGGGCATTGCAGCGCTTCACTGGCAATGATCTTGCTTTCTGGGTATTGTTGTTTCAAAAAATCACCGCAAGCGATGGTTCCCGCGGATCCTGTGGTGAGCGCCACACCTCGGTAACGATCCCCCTTGCGCATGACCTTTTGTAAAATATCCTTCATGGCGTTACCCGTGATCTCGTAATGCCACATGTAATTGCCAAACTCTTCAAATTGGTTGAAGATCATCAAGTCTTGGCCTGACTTTTTCAATTCCCAACATTTGTCAAAAATTTCCTTGACATTCGATTCGGTGCCTGGCGTCGCGATGACTTCTCCAGCGATCTTCTTGAGCCAATCAAAGCGTTCGCGAGACATGCCTTCGGGCAGAATGGCGATGGATTCGCAACCCAGCAGCGCGGAATCGTACGCGCCTCCACGACAATAGTTTCCGGTGGAAGGCCAAACCGCTTTTTGTGTGGTTGGGTCGAACTGGCCAGTAACCAGGCGCGGAACGAGACAGCCATAGGCAGCCCCAACCTTGTGCGCGCCGGTCGGGAACCATTTGCCGACCAAAGCAATCACCCGAGCTTTTGTGCCTGTCAGACTGGACGGTAGTTCAATGAAATTGGTATCGCCGAATCCACCACCTTTTTCCACCGGCTGGTTTTTCCAACTAATACGAAACAAGTTGCGCGGATGCACGTCCCAAAGTCCAATATTCTTCAGCTCGTCCTTGAACTTGGATGGAATCAAGTCGGGGTTTTTCATCTGCGCAAAAGTTGGCAAAACGATATTACGCTCACGCATTCGTTGAATCGTGCGCTCGAGGCGTTCGGGTTGAATGGATAGATCAAGTTTCGACATGAAAGGTCTCCCTATTTTTTATTTTGCTTTTCAGGGGCTTCGCTGGTGATATATAGAGGCCGCCCTTTCGCCTCGTCGTAAATACGTCCGATATACTCGCCTAAAATCCCCAGGCAGATCAGTTGCACGCCGCCCAGGAATAAAACCGCGATCAAGGTAGTGGCCTGCCCGAGGAAGAATTGGGCTCCGATCAACCGTAAAACGGTAACCACCGGAATCGCGACGATGCTGATTCCCGCGGCGATGAACCCCGCTACCATTGCGATCTGTAATGGCATGTAAGAAAAGCTGGTTACGGCAGTCAACGCCAACTTGATCATCTTTTTAAGTGGATACTTGGTTGTCCCTGCAAAACGGGCTGCCCGTTTATAAGGCACACCGATCGTTTTGTAACCTACCCAGGCTGACATGCCGCGTAAAAAGCGATGCCGTTCGCGCATATTGTTCATCACGTCAACTACCTTTCGATCTAAAAGACGAAAATCGCCGGTGTTCATCGGGATCTTCACATCCGTGATGCGGTAGATGACCTTGTAAAACAGGGCTGCTGTCGTTTTTTTGAACCAGCTCTCCCCTTCGCGTTCGGTACGCTCAGCGTAAACTACCTGGTATCCGTCTCGCCATTTTTTAATTAATTCAAGGATTACTTCAGGTGGGTCTTGCAAGTCGGCGTCGATGATCACCACGGCGTCTCCCCTGGAATAATCCAGTCCGGCAGTCACCGCAATCTGGTGTCCAAAGTTGCGGGCAAATATCACCGGTTGAACTCGTTTATCTTTTTTTGCAAGATCACGGATCAATTCAGTGGAACCATCGGTGGAGCCATCGTCAACCATGATAAATTCCCACTCTTCCCTCGTGGAATCCATGACTTCGCTGACTCTGCGAAACAATTCGTCAAAACACCCTTTTTCATTGTAGATAGGAGCAACGATGGAAAAAACAGGTTTCATCACCAAATCCTTTTAAATATTCAAAAACTTTTTCAAGGTTGCCAAATTTGGTTCGATCACCGGTGCGAGCTTGACAGCCTTCAACGCCGATTGAATATCCTTCAATCCGTTGCCTGTATTGATCACCACCACCGGGTCATCTTGCTTGATTAAGCCATTCTGGAGCGCTCTTTTCAACCCCACATACGCGGTTGAGCCCGCCGGCTCAGTGAATATACCATGAATTCCAAGCTCACCGATACCCTGGATGATCTCATCGTCGCTGACGGTAATGAAGGTGCCATTGGTTTCACGCGCAGCCCTGACCGCCCTCACCCCGTCACGGGGAAGGTCAACGCTGATCGAATCCGCCAGGGTGGTGGACTGAACCGGAGTGATCACTTCGGTATTCGCAAAAAAGGCGTTCGCCACCGCTGCGGAGCGTTCTGATTGCACCCCAAACAAACGTGGCATCTGTTCAATCCAGCCGAGAGCTAAGAGGTCTTTGAACCCCTTATGCAGCCCCGAAATGATGTTTCCATCACCAACGGAAACAAAGATACATAATGCGTTCTGTTCAACATCCAGTTTAGAGCCCAGTTGCTCCCAGATTTCAAAAGAAGCTGTCTTCTTCCCTTCCAATGTGTAGGGGTTATACCCGGTATTCCTGCAATACCAGCCGAATTCCTGCGCGGCCTGTATACTGAGGTCAAAGGCATCATCATAATTACCTTCCACAAGGATGACCTGAGCGCCATAGACTAACAGTTGAGCTACCTTGGCGGGAGGTGCGTTCTTTGGTGCGAAAATAATCGACTTTTGTCCCACCGCCGCACACATCCCGGCCAGGGCGGCGCCAGCGTTGCCAGTAGAGGCGGTAACCACCACCTCCGCACCGATCTCTCGTGCCCGAGCCACTACAATCGCGCTGGCACGATCTTTAAACGAGGCTGTCGGATTCTTTCCTTCATCCTTGATCCAAAAAGATTCAAGATTCAACGCTTTTCTTAATCTTGGCGGTGAGTAGACCGGCGTCCAGCCGACGGTGTGTATCGGTGTTCCATCTGACTCTATTTCCGCGACAGGCAAGAGTGGTAAATATCGCCACAAGGAAGGTTCAGTTCGGGATAGAAGATCTTCTTTTTGATAGCGTTGCCGGATGTGATCAAGATTCAGGACCACATCCAGGTTGCCGCCACATTTCGAGCAAAGATAAACGTAAGACCCTTGCAAGAATTCGGATTTGCAAAGCGAACATTGATAACCGATGATTTGGGCCAAAACATTCACCTACTCGTTTTCAAATGGGGTTCCCAATGACGCCGGTGGAGAAGTGCGCAGAAGACGTAGAAGCTTGGCTATGAAACGGCGCGCTGATTCGGGTAGCCCTGCCAGGGTACGGTCGACCCATTCCGCGTTGCCAACATTGACCAGTAATAGCGCCAGGATCATGAGTGGAAAAGGCGCAACTTGCAGCACCTGTGACGGGATATTGGGCAGGCTGGGCTGTAACACCAAACCTAGCCATTGCAAAAACGCGAAGAGGTAAACTCCAAACGCCGCCCTGAGGGGGTTCCAACCTCCAAAAATGGTGATGGCCAGCGCGATCCAACCGATGCCGTCCAAGCCTGAAATGGTGCCAGCCCAACCCGCTTTCACCGACAGGGAATACATGGGCCCGGCCAAACCAACGAGTGCACCGCCGATCATGGTGTAGATATAACGCGAACGGTTCACATTGGCACCACGCACGAATGCCGCAGCGGGTCGCTCCCCCACCCCTTGCAGCATAAGACCCGGGCGAGTCTTAAAAATCCACCAATACGCCAACGCGATCAATACAAAACTGCCATAGACCAGAATATCTTGCTTGAAGAACAGGGTCCCGATCACCGGAATCTCTCTTAGGAACGGTATTGGCAATGGGGGAACCCGCGGACCAGGGATGCCCATGTAAGGGTTACCGAGGAAATACGCCAGGTCGCGGCACATCAAAGTCAAAACGAAACCCACTGCCACCTGAGATTGTTTTAGAGTAATGCTTGCAAACGCAATCACCAACGCCACGAGAGCACCGATCAAGGCTCCGGCTAAAAAGCCCAAAGCCACGGATTCGGTTTTAACTGCAGTAACAAACCCTACCATCGCCGTTAACAAGATGGTGCCATTCACCGAAAGATTGATCACACCGGATCGTTCGGTAAGAGTTTCACCAATCGTGGCAAAAATGATGGGGGCTGCCAACGCGATCACGCCGGCCAGGCTAACCAGAATTGTGTTATCCATTTTGTTTCACCTGTTTTTTTCCGAGTAATTTGATGCGCACCCCTTCCATAATCAAGAAGAAGAGCAATAAAGCTCCTTGCAACACACCCGCAAGTGTTGAATCGACTTTCAACACGATCTGCAACTGGATGCTGCCAATATTTAACGCTGCAAAAAAAGCAGCGATCACCGCCACCCAAATCGGTTGGAAGTTAACCAACATGGCAACCATCATCCCCAGGTAACCGTATCCAGAAGAGATTGTCGGGATGAGACGATGATAAACTCCAACGATCTGGATCGCGCCAGCCAAACCCGCAAAACCTCCGCATATCAAGAAGGCGGTCATCATGTAACGATTCGTCTGGATTCCCATTAAGAATGCCGCGCGCCCATTCTTGCCAACCGCTCGAAGCCTCAACCCAAAGTACGTTCCCTTGAGAATAAAATACACGATCACAAGCAAGACCAACGCGATCCCCAACGCCCACGGACTGACACGCAACCCTTCCATTTGGGGAAGCCAAAACATTTTATCAAAGGGTTCCGTTCCACTCATTGAAGCAACACCAGGTCGCTTCCAGGGGCTGAAGATCAGATACAAGGTCAACGCCGCGGCAACAAAATTCAAGCCCAGACCACCGAAGATTTCGTTCACCCCACCGTAGATCTTTAATATACCTGCCAGCGCAGCCCATAGGGCACCGCCCAGAATGCCGGCGAGAATGGCAAGGAGGATGACTAAAAAAGGCTCCATGGCCGAGGATTGAAGACTACGAATGACCCACGTGGAAAATATCGAGCCTAAGACAATCTGTCCTTCCACGCCAATGTTCCATAAACCGGTGGCGTAAGTAAACAACAATCCGAGAGTAGCGAGTAATAGCGGAACCCACACCACGAGAGTATTGGAGATTCCGCGCGTCGAGCCGAGGGCTCCATCAACGATATTCTTAAAAGCCTCGATCGGGTTGGTGTTAACCATCAAAAGGACGATACTGGTAAAAAAAACCGCCAGAAGCACCGCAAACAAACGAAACCCCAGTTTCACCAATTGGCTTTTCATTTTAGTCATTTGACACCTGCCAATCTTTTCCCCAACCCTTGCCGCCAATTAATTCTCCGAGCTGGTGCACGGTGGTTTTATCCGCGTCGATGGGCTTTGAAACCTTACCGCCAAAAAACACCAGGATGCGGTCGCTGTAATTCAAGATCTCGTCAAGATCGGAAGAAATGAACAAGATCGAGGTTCCGCGTTTGCATCTTTCTTTTAAAAGACTCCAAATATACATGCTCGATTCAATGTCCAATCCACGGGTGGGGTGCTCAAGCAGCAACAAATCCAGAGGTGTGCGCTGCAATGCAAGTAAAGCGCGCTGTTGGTTGCCGCCGGAAAGCGATTCGATCCGACTATCCGGAATGCCTTTAATACAAAAGTCCTTAATCCTGCCCTCGGTAGTTTTTGTGGCTTGGTCATGGTTGATGAATACTCTTTTTTCTTCATCAGTCAACATAACATGTTCTGAGAGCGTAAGGCCAGGAATCAGCCCTTCCTCAAGCCTGGAGGCGGGCACGAACGCTGTGCGTGCCTTCATGAACTGGTGATAAGGTTTGCCGGTGAAGTCATGATTTCCAAGATAGATTTTTCCACCTACGGTGCGGCGTAACCCTGCACATGCTTGTAGAAATAAACTTTGGCCAGATCCTTCCATGCCTGAAAGCCCGATAACCTCGCCACGACAAACGCCCAGGTTTATGCCTGAAATATGCATACGGTAATCTTCAACCTCGAGAGATTTGACCTCCAGGAAAAGGTCGCAAGAACTGGCGTTGATCTTGGGTGATGGTTCAATGGCTTTGCCAAACATGAGTTGGACGAGTTGCTGGGTATTGTAAGGTGGCTTTGCCTGGCCAACATTTTTTCCTTGCCGAAAAACGGCCACCTGGTGGCAAAGTTGCTCCACATCTTCCAGTTTATGAGACACAAAGATGACCGCCATGCCCTGTTCGGCCAGGATCTTCAGCGTTTTGAACAACAAATCTTTTTGAGAAGCGCTGATCCCCGTGGTGGGTTCATCCAGAATCAACACTTTCGCGCCACGCCACAACAAACGCAAGATCTCCAATTGTTGGCGCTCACCTACGGTCAGACTATCCACATAGGCTTCGGGGTCGATCTTTATGTTAAATTTCTCTTGCAATTCTTCGAAGGACCGCTTGACAACCTTTCGGTTTGGGATCAAACCGCCAGCTTCGCCAATCAACAAATTATCAATTACCCGCATCGGAGGGAAATCCAATGGATCTTGGTGCAGCATACCAACGCCAAATTTGATAGCGTCTGACGGGGTGTGGATCTTCACCGAAACACCATCCAGAAGAATCTCTCCTGAATCCGCCTGGTAAAACCCCGATAGAATTTTCATTAAAGTGCTCTTGCCAGCCCCATTTTCTCCAAGGATGCCTTGGATCGTGCCAGGCTCAACGCACAAGGAAATATCATCATTGGCACGCACAGCTTTGAAATGCTTGTGAACATTCTTGATTTCGACTCTCATGTGGGCAATCCATAAATGAAATAAGAAAGGGGAAGGTGAGACACCTTCCCCTTTGATTTTAATTTGTTTTACTCTGAAACGGAGAGACCTTCCATGCCTTCAAGCAGCTGGGGAACATACCAGATCTGCTGGTCGGTGGCTTCGACGCCATCAGCAAGATACTCTGTGCCATCTTGCAGATTCAACGGACCCTTCCAAAGGTTCAGTCCACCTGCGAGAGCGGCGATGAATTCATCCACTTTCGCGCCAGCTTCAGCGCTGAGACCTTCGCCCTTGACGAAACCGATCATGCTGGTGTCGGGGTTGTTGATGTCTGCCCAATCGGGACCAGCCCATTCAAAGGTCGGCGCGAAGGTTCCGTCGATGATCTGCTGAATGTACTTGGTGTAGAAAGGACCCCAATTGAAATAGGGGACGCCCAGGCAGGAAGCCGGAGCTGCGGCGCAAGCGCCTTCATAGTCGTATTGAACCGCGTAAACGGTGTTTCCAGCCTTGGTGGCTTTGTCCGCTTGCACCAGGGCTTCGGTGGTATCGATACCAGAAACAACCACGTCGTATCCGCTGTTATAGAAATCATCGGCAACCTGAGTGGGATCGCTGGTGACGCCCGGGATATTGACCCAGCCGCCAATCCAAGTGACTTTGAACTCCAGGTCAGCAGCATCTTTACCAAGGAATTCGGTCCAGCAGTATTTTGCGCCAAGATAAACAGAATCAGCCAGGCGGCGGGTTTCTGCATTGATCAAGGGTCCGAGGTAACCAATTTTACCGGTGGTGGTGGTGAGAGCGGCTGCGCAGCCGGCAATCATTTTGCCATATTCCATGCGGCCCATGATATTGACCATGTTCGGCAGGTCTACGTAATCTTCGCCTTCTTGCCAGAGCTGATCGCCAGAAGCCATGATGACTTTGACATCGGGGTTATCGAGCGCGAATTGAGTTGAATCGGCTTTCATGTCATCTGAATTGAAAAGGACAACATTGGCGCCTTGGGCAACGAGTTCGTCAGCCAACTGGGCAAAGGTGGTGCCGGTCTTGATCACAGCCAGGTCGACATAGATCAACTCAACGCCGGGGATATTTTCAACCACATAATTGCCGGCTTCAAAGTGAGCCTGGCTCCATCCGCCGTCAGCGGCTGAACCGATCAACACCATGCCAAAGACGGGCAAGGCGGCTTCAGGGGCAGCGGTGGGTTCAACAGCCGGTGCTTCAGTGGCAACCATGGGGGCTTCGGTGGGGGCAGCGGGGGTCGTGCAGGCTGCAAGGACAAGAACCAAAACAAGCATCAAACTTACAAGGGTCCAAATTCTTTTCGAGAACATACAATCTCCTCCTGAGGATTTTAGAAACTTTTTATGAAACATAAAAAACGTTGGAAGCAAGCAACCTAAGGGTTCTGCACCTCCTTTCAAACGATCACAAATTAGTTTCCAACCGGGTTAGACTTTTGCTCAAGTTGTCCATACAACTATCATCCTATTTTACACGAACCGTTGCTGACCTAGTATTAAAAAACCTTAAACCAATCTTAAAATATTTGTCAAAGAGGGTTATCCCAACCCGGGACAACCCTCTTTACATTATCAATTATTCTTTGACTACCCGGGTACCGGTCTCGCCTCTCAAGGCGCGTCCGATGTTCTCTGGGTTGGTGATCAAAGCTTCCTTGCCGCCGTTTTCAAGATACATGATTACGGCTTGGATCTTGGGTGCCATGGATCCCTTGGCAAAGTGGATGCCTTCTGCAAGGTAGGCTTTAGCTTCGGCCAGGGTCATCTTATCCAGCCATTTTTCATTGGGTTTGCCATAATTGATGGCAACCTTCTCAACGGCCGTGGAAATGATGAAGAGGTCGGCGCTGATCTCGCGGGCGAGTAGGCTACTCGCAAAGTCCTTGTCGATAACCGCGGCGATACCCACGCAACCACCCTTGCCATTATCCACCACGGGGATGCCGCCACCACCGACGGTGATTACCACCTGGCCAGCTTTGAGCAGCGCGCGAACGGATTCAATTTCAACCACGTCCTGGGGGATCGGGGAAGCAACAACCCGGCGCCATCCGCGGCCTGCATCTTCCACCACATTCCAACCTAGATCGGTCTGGCGTTTCTTGGCTTCAGCTTCGTCCATGAAACCACCGATCGGTTTGGTCGGGTTTTGGAAGGCCTTGTCGTTTTTATCCACTTTCACCTGGGTGACGACCGTGGCAACATGTTTCTTAATGCCGCGATTAATCAGTTCGTTCTGAAGAGTTTGTTGAATCGCGTAACCGATGGCACCCTGGCTATCTGCACCGCAGACTTCGAGGGGAACTTCATGCATGCCTTCATACTTGGCAGCGATCTCAGAACGACGAAGGATGAACCCCACTTGCGGTCCATTGCCGTGGCCGATGGCTACGTCCCAGCCAGCTTCGATCATATCCGCGATATGTTTGGATGTTTCGGCTGCGGCGATGTATTGATCTTCAACGGTCACCTTTTTAGGATCCAAGATCAAGGAATTACCACCAATTGCTACAACTGCTAATTTACTCATTGTTAAACTTCCTTTTAAGAGATTTTGACTAGCTCATGGTCAAAGCCATAACCGCTTCTTGCACGTGCATGCGGTTTTCGGCTTCGTCGTAAACAACGGACTGGGGTCCATCGATCACTGCGTCAGTAACTTCAATATTGCGGTCGGCAGGAAGCGGGTGCATAAAGATCGCGTCCGGTTTGGCCAATTTCATACGGCGCTCATCCGTGATCCAGCTCTCGTACTTCTTGATGATCTTGGCGCCTTCTTCAGGATCGGCAGTGTGAACCAGCGCGCCCCAGGATTTTGGATACACAACATCCGCATCCTTGAAAGCAGCGTCCATGTCATCCATCACTTCAAACCCTACACCGAATTTCCTGGCTTGCTCGTAAGCCTGGTCCATGATCTCGGGCATCAGTTTGAATTCGGGTGGATGAGCAAGAATTACATCCATGCCGAAACGGGGCATCTGCAAGATCAAGGATTGGGGAACAGAAATGGGTTTCTGGTAAGAAGCCGCGTAAGCCCAGGAAACCACCATTTTCTTTTTGCGCAAGTCCCGGCCTTTTTTCTCCATAATCGTCATCAAGTCGGCGAGGCATTGCATGGGATGGTAGACCTCGTCTTGCATGTTGAGCACAGGCACACGTGAAGCCTTGGCCACTTCGTTCAAATATTTATTCCCCTGCATCCAATCCACGTGGCGGATGGCGATGCCGTCAAAATAACGGCCGAAGATCTCGCCAATCTCTTTGGGTGTATCACCATGCGAGATCTGGGTGGTACGAGATTCAATGAAGGCTGCGTGCCCACCAAGGTGAGCCATGCCCGCTTCAAAAGATCCGCGGGTGCGCGTGCTGCTGAAAAAGAAAAGCATCGCCAACACTTTATCACGCAAATAGGGTGTGAGTTCATTGATGGCGCGTTTTCGTTTCAGATCGAACGCCAGCTCCAAAACGGTCTCAACTTCTTCTTTTGAGAAATCAAGATCACCGATCAGGTCACGTCCGTGTAAAAAAGATTGCATTTCATACCTCCGTAATTTTCAAATTCAATTTATTCGATGGTGGCGTGAATCAAGCACTAGTTTGAGGTCTTCGCCTCCTTAGCGATCAATTCAGGAAGAATCGCATAGAATTCGGTAGCCTTGACCACTTCTTCCAGGGGAATACACTCGCCAACGGTATGGGCATAAATTTCATCGCCCGGACCGAAACCGATACTTGGAATACCCGCCTTGCCAGCCCAATAGATGCCATTCGTGCTGAACTCCCACTTGCCGGCGGGTTCTTTTTGCAAACCAATCTGCGTTCGGGCTTGCAACCCAGCCCGCACGAGAAGATGTTCCGGCTCGAGAGCCCAAGCGGGGAAATACTTGTCGACCGGGAAAACGAAACCGGTGTATGAAGGCTCGTCGTAGAACAGCTCTTCAACAGTGATGCTTCCACGGTCTTTCTCAGGGATCAGAGCTTGAATCTGTGCCAGCGCGCCTTCCTTGGTTTCGCCGAACGTCATACGGCGGTCGATGAAAATGGTAGCTTCATCGGGAACAGCGTTCAGGCTGGGAGTCTTAACGGTCATGTCGCTCACGGTAATCTTGGCATGCCCCAAAAATGGATGATCGCCTAATTGGGGCTCCAGATCACGAATTGCGGCAATCACTGGTAATAATTTGTATATGGCGTTGTCACCCAATTGGTTGCTGGCGGCGTGCGCGCTCTTTCCTTTGGCGACCACTTTCAATTCCACCCGGCCTTTGTGCCCGCGATAGACTTTCATCTTTGTGGGCTCACCAATAACCACGAAATCCGGCTTAACCTTGGGGTCAACCTCGACAAACGTGTTAGGGGCGATACCGTCACACCATTCTTCCATGTTACCGAAGTAGTAAACCGTCCACCCTTCCAACAAGCCGAGGTCACGTGCGATGGCCATGCCATAGATCATACCTGGGGTCGAGCCTTTTTCATCCAACGCTCCGCGAGCGTAAAGGATGCCATTTTCAACCTTACCTACAAAGGGATCCCACTTCCACATGGATGGGTCACCTATGCCTACTGTGTCAATGTGTGAGTCAAAAACCAAGACCTGCTTGCCATCGCCAATGCGGCCCACCACGTTACCCATCTTGTCAAATCTGGCTTCATCGAACCCGAGGGATTGCATTTCGGCGATAATACGCTTACCCACTTCCGCCAGTTGGGAATCCATACTCGGAATGGCACAAATCTCGCGCATGAATTTTATGATACTTTCGCGGTTCGATCCAACTTTCGTCTGGATCTGCTCCACCTTTAATTTTTGGTCCATGATACGCTCCTGATGAATCCTGTCTTTCAACTATATTTTTCGTCGCCCACGCTACGAACCACATGGAAACGGAAATAACCCGGCAGGAAATAACTATAAGAAAAATCGACGATCTCGCCCGAGTCGCTGTAAAGACGGGCCACGAACATCAACAACACATCTCCGCGCTGGATCTCGAGTTTCTTCGCAATCTCAGGAGACGCCGCAACGGCCTGGATGTCGGTGAAAGATTTTACCAAGCCTATCTTTCCGCGTTGGAGAAGAAAATCGAGCACAGAGCCGGTAAACCCATTCTTGAGATCTTCTTCGGTGAGCACGTTGGGCGGCAATAGATCCGTCAAAAAGGCGACTGGTCTATCTTCAGTGTAGATAACTCTTGAAATCTTTACCAGGGGAGTGTCTTCATCGACCTGGAGTTTTTCACTATCTTCCATGGTGGCGATGACTTCTTTGATCTGGAGTGCGCCCATCGAAACTTTTAACCCGATGCGATTTGCCAGTCTTTCAATGCTTTCCAATACTTCTAACCCGGTTTCAATGACTTTGGTCTGGGGCACCACAAACGTCCCCACCCCCTGACGCCTGCGGATCAAACCCTGCCCTTCAAAAGTACGCATGCCTTCACGCAATGTGGCACGTGAAACTCCCAGCATGCGCGCCAACTCAGGTTCGGCCGGTAAGCGGTCACCAGGCGTCGTTTCAGCGATTAACTTAGCCAGTTTCGTTTGCAGCATTTGAAAAGGGTGATGCACAACATTCTTGGTTAAACTATCCATTGCTTTTGCCTGATTTCCTTTACAGTTTCACCGGTTCAGTCACCGGAATAAAATCAAATCGATTTACATCCACGAGGCCAAGGTCAGAAATCCTCAATTCAGGGATGACCACCAACCCTAATAGGCTTAATTGCATATTGGGGTTGTTTAGCGTGCAACCGCAGGTTTTAAATCCTTCAAGCACAGACGCTGCTTTGCCAGCCACCACGCTGACCGATTCATTAGACATTAAACCGCCAATTGGCAAATCAACCAACCCGATCACGTTCCCTGACTTCACCACCACCTGCCCCCCGCCGCATTTTGCCAGTTCGTTGGCGGCGATGGCCATATCTTCATCATTGGTGCCCACCACGATCATCTGGTGGCTGTCGTGCGCCACAGTGGTTGCCACAGCACAGGCCACATTAAACCCGAATCCCTTAACCAACCCCACCTGCACCTTACCGGATCCGTGGTGCCGCTCAACCAGGGCAATTTTGCAAATATCGTTAATAAGATCTTGCTGAATCAGCCCTTTCACAGGCCGCATTTTAATCTGCAGGTGCCGGGTGGGCGCCTGGTTTTCGATGACACCGATCACATGGGCGATCACTTCATCCCCGTCGTTGGATTTTAAATCAAAATGATCCGGTGTAATCGACCGCGCCAGATGAATGGATTGGGTTGCCCAATCAGGATAGGTGATCGTGGGAAGTTCCACCTGCCACTGCCCCTCTTTGACCACCTCAATACCCTTGGCGATCACTCGTTCGGCAGCAAAGTGCTCTAAATCTCTAACCAAGACAACATCCGCATAACGCCCAGGGGCGATCATGCCCATTTCTCGTGAAACCCCAAAATGTTCAGCAGTGTTGATCGTGGCGAGTTGGAGGGCGGTCATCGCGTCCAAACCTTCGGCAATGGCATGCCGCACAACACGGTCCATGTGACCATGGGAGTTTAAGGTTTCGGAGTGTGAATCATCCGTGCAGAGCATGAATCCGCGTGGAGAAAGACCCTTTTCCGTGATGGCTTTGACCTGGCTTGCCACGTCATGCCAAGATGAGCCATAACGCATCATCACTTTCATGCCCTGGCGCGCCCTTGCCACCGCACCTTCGACGCTCGTGCCTTCGTGGTCATCTTGGGGACCGCCGGCGATATAGGCATGAAACTCAGTGGAAAGATCAGGTGACGGAAAATGACCGCCGATATTCTTGCCCACGGATCGGGTCGCTGCCATTTCGGCATGAAGATTGTCGTCTCCAGCGCACACACCGGGGTAGTTCATCATCTCTCCCAGCCCGATGATGCCCGGCCAGGTCATCGCTTCAGCAACCTCGGAGGGACCTAAAACAGCGCCTGGTGTTTCCAGCCCCGGGGCGGATGGAACACAGGATGGCATCTGCACAAAAACATGGATGGGTTGCCTCGCAGAGTCATCCACCATGATGCGCACCCCACGTAGGCCAAATACATTGGCAATCTCGTGTGGGTCAATAAACATGCCGGTCGTACCATGCGGCACCACCGACCTTACAAATTCCGTGACTGTCACCATACCTGATTCCACGTGCATATGGGCATCAAGCAAGCCTGGCACCAGGAACATGCCCTCAGCGTCGATCACCTGGGTTCCGGGACCAATCATGCTGCTCGCGTCTGAGCCGACGTAAGCAATTCGGCCAGAACGAATAGCAATATCAGTACCAGGAATGATCTCACCCGTCTGAACGCAAACCCACTGCCCTTTACGGACCACGAGGTGGGCAGGAACGCGCCCCATGACGCAATCTACAAGTTCGCGAGAATTTTGCATCCAGAAAGATTCCATACCCATTCGATCACCTGTCCGTTAATCTATTGCCGGTTCAGCCTGAAACGAGCCGCCGCGCGGCGTGGTTGTGTTTTTCGATGTGTGATTTAAGGTCTAAGCCAGTCAATTGACCGTCCTTGACCACCGCCTTGCCATGGACGAAATTGAAATCCACGGGACGCGACTGGCAGAAGACAAGCGCGGCCACGGGGTCGTGCAACGCGCCGGTGTATTCAAGGTTGTTCAAATTAATGCCTATGAAATCGGCGCATTTTCCGGATTCCAACGAGCCAATGTCTTTGCGGCCTAATACCGAAGCGCCGCCCCGCGTGCCAACTTCCAGCGCCTGGCGGGCAGTAAGGATCTCTTCGCCGGTGGAAGACAAGGACGCGCCTTCTAGGCCGGCTTTCAATCTGGCAAGCAGCATGGCTTGACGCACTTCAGCCAGCATGTGAGAACCATCGTTGCTTGCCGAGCCATCCACCCCCAAACCTACCTTGACCCCTGCTCGCAAGAACTCGCGCAACGGCGCGATGCCTGAAGCGAGGCGCATATTGGAGGATGGACAATGCGCCACCCCGCAGCCTTCCCTGGCATAGACTTCGATCTCATCTTTTTTGACGTGCACAGAGTGGGCGAACCACACATCCTTGCCCACCCAGTCCACGGATTGCATGTAAGCAACCGGGCGGTGACCAAATTTATGCAGGCAAAATTCTTCTTCATCCTGGGTTTCAGCCAGGTGGGTGTGCAGTTGCACCCCATACTTGCGAGCCATTAATGCGCTTTCTTTCATTAACGCCCCGGTGACGCTAAAAGGTGAACAGGGTGCCAAAACGATCTGCACCATGGCTCCGGGTTGGGCTTGGTGATATTTATTGATCAAGCGTTCACTATCCGCCAGAATGGTGTCTTCGGAATCCACCACGCTGTCAGGGGGCAGCCCCCCCTGGCTTTCGCCCAGGCTCATCGACCCGCGTGAGGCGTGAAGGCGCAAGCCGATGCTTTTTGCGGCCTCGATCTCGTCATCCAGGCTTGAGCCATTCGGGAAAAGATACAAATGGTCGGAGGCCGTGGTACACCCAGACAACGCCAATTCAGCCAGCGCGGTTTGTGTCGAAACGCGGATATCTTCGGAGGTCATTCGAGCCCAAATGGGATAAAGTGTTTTCAACCAGTTAAAGAGGTTGGCGTTTTGAGCGGCGGGGATGACACGGGTTAGGGTTTGATAAAAATGATGATGAGTATTGACCAAACCGGGCAAAACGATGTGGCCGCTGGCGTCAATGATCTCGTCCGCTTTTTCTGGCAACGAGCGTGTAGGCGCAACCATTTCAATGAACCCATCACGAATGAAAAGACCACTGTCCGGAATTTCACGACGGAGGTCGTCCATGGTAACCAATAATTCGGCATGTTTCAAGAGGAGAGTCGACATTGTCTTGGGTCCTTGCGCTGGAAAAATCGTTCAGACAATACAGTTGTCAGACAATTTCGTACAACACCAGTGTACCGAAAATTTTGTTAAAAGTCAATTGTCAGACAAATCAAATGACATGGATGATTGTCACTCTTTTAGGTCTGCCGCCCTAAGCGTGTTCCGCAGCAGCATGGCGATCGTCATCGGACCAACACCACCCGGAACCGGTGTGATTGCTCTGGCAACTTCGGCAGCCTCTTGATACGCGACATCACCCACCAGACGGTACCCCCGCGGTTGGCTGGCGTCTTCCACCCGGTTGATGCCCACATCAATGATCACCGCGCCGGGTTTGATCCAATCACCTCTCACCATTTCAGGCCTACCCACCGCCGCCACCAGCACATCTGCGGCGCGGATGATGGCGGGCAAGTCACGGCTGCGAGAATGGCAAATCGTCACTGTGGCGTTGGCGCGCACAAGCAACAGCGCCACCGGCATGCCCACTATATTGGAACGCCCCAGCACCACGGCGTTGAGCCCTTCCAGACTGGGTAGCTCTTTTTCGAGCAGGTAGATGCAGCCGGCAGGTGTGCAAGGGACGAATAACGGTTCTCTGCCCTTTTGAGCTAACCTGCCGATGTTTAAAGGATGAAATCCATCCACATCCTTTTCAATTGAGATCGTCTTAAGCACATCCTCTTCATCCAGATGGGCAGGTAGCGGAAGTTGCACCAGGATGCCGTTCACCTTGGGGTCTGCATTTAACCCCGAAACCAGCTTTTCTACCTCTGCCTGGGTAGCGGTGGCCGGCAGCTCGTAGCCGAAAGATTCGATACCCACCTCGCGACAAGCTTTTTGCTTGGAACGGACGTAAACCTGGGAGGCGGAGTTTTCACCCACCAGCACGGTTGCCAGCCCAGGGCGTGCTTTGCCCGCTTGGGTACGCTTCTCGACCTCAACCGCAACCTCGGCGCGAATCTGTTCCGCGGCTAACTTGCCATCGATGATCTTTGCCGTCATTCTTCACCACCTTTTTTGAATGTTTCTTCTATTATACATTTTTTGAAATGACCAGAATTCAACGTGATAGAATTACTTTGCCATTCACCACACGGAGGGATCGCATGAGTAAAATTTGCGTCATTGGCACCGGTTACGTCGGGTTGGTCACCGGCACCTGTTTTGCCGACCTCGGCAACCAGGTCACCTGCCTGGATACCGACCCGGCCCGCATTGAGCACCTGAACCAGGGCAAGATGCCTATCTATGAACCAGGCTTGGAGCAAATGGTCAGGCAGAACGTCCAGGCTAACCGGTTGAGGTTCACCACAGATTACGCGGATGCCCTTCGTGATGTGGAATACGCATTCATCGCCGTTGGAACGCCTTCGGGAGTCGATGGCGAAGCAGACCTCCAGTACGTGCGTTCAGCTGCCGAATCCATTGCCGAGTTGGTTGATAACCCCATTTTGGTGATCAACAAATCCACTGTTCCAGTGGGAACCGGCGACTGGGTCGCCGATGTGATCCGCAAGCGCAGGGCTGGCCGCCCACTGGATTTCAGCGTGGTGTCCAATCCCGAATTCCTGCGCGAAGGTTCGGCGATCAACGATTTCATGAATCCCGACCGGGTGGTGCTCGGGTCTGAAGAACGCCCGGCTGCCAACCGCGTAGCCGCGCTATACGCCCCACTACGCTGCACCATTATGCTCACTGATCTGCGCACCGCAGAAATGGTCAAATACGCTTCCAACGCCTTTCTGGCGACGCGCATCTCCTTTATCAATGAAATCGGCAACATGTGCGAAGAACTTGGCGCGGACGTCCGTGAAGTGGCGCTCGGCATGGGCTACGACAAACGCATCGGCCATGCCTTCCTGGAAGCCGGTTTGGGCTGGGGCGGCTCCTGCTTCCCCAAAGATGTCAAAGCCCTTGAACACATGGCGGTATTGCACGGCACGCAACCGCAGCTGCTGCAAGCCGTCATGGAAATCAACCGCAATCAACGCCGTCGAGTGGTGATGAAATTGCGCAAAGCGTTGGGGACGTTAAACGATAAAACCATCGGAGTGCTTGGGCTTTCCTTCAAACCTAACACGGATGACATCCGCGATTCAGCAGCCGTTGAGGTGATCCACTTGCTCAGTAATGAAGGCGCGCACATCCGGGCTTACGACCCTCAAGCCATGGAAAACGCTGCCAAAACATTGAACCACGTGACCTTGTGCGATTCTCCTTACAAGGTGGCTGAAAACGCCGATGCCCTGCTTTTAGCCACCGAGTGGAATGAATTCAAACAGTTGGATTTTGCCCGCATAAAAAAAGTGTTGCGTACCCCAGTGATTCTCGATGGGCGCAATTTATGGGACGCGAATACCCTTAAAGACCTGGGGTTTATCTATATGGGCATTGGGCGCGCCACCTAACAGGTTACAACCCCGCAATCCGCGCATTTCATATCATTAAGTCAACCCGGGATCGAGAGTCCCGAGGTATTCGAGCACCTTTGATCGGATCTGATCACGAACGATCCTGAATTGGGCTAGTCTCTCATCCTCAGTTCCCACAATTTTTGCCGGGTCGTCGAACGGGATGTGTACCTTTTTGCCGTGTCCCAACCAAACAGGGCAATTGTCATCCGCTTCCGCGCAGACCGTGATCACATGATCAAAAACCTGACCATAAAACTCCTGCACGGATTTCGAACGCCCGGTATGATGAATGCCAATCTCGCTCAACACTTGAAGTGCCAGGGGGTGAACATAACCGGCAGGGATAGTGCCAGCGCTGAATGCTTGCCATTGACTACCAATGTCGTGATTCACAATCGCTTCCGCCATTTGTGAGCGGCAGGAATTCCCGGTGCATAGAAACAATACTCTCTGCATTTTTACTCCATTTGAAAAAATCATACCACCATCGCATTAATGGATTGTAAACATCAGGTTAACAGTTCAATTAACACCTTGACATTAACGTTACGTCATAGTTTATACTGTTGCCATGGTTAACCAACAGCATCTCTCCATCAAGCAGCTTTCCCATTTGGCCGGAGTCAGCGTGCGCACGCTGCACTTTTACGACCAGATCGGATTGCTCATCCCGCAGCGTATCAAAGAGAACAACTACCGTTTTTACACTCGTGACGCGTTGCTCAGACTCCAACAGATCCTGTTCTACCGTGAATTGGAGTTCAGCCTGGAACAGATCGCTGGCATTCTCAACGATCCTGGGTTCGACCTGGTCTACGCGCTGGAATCTCATCGCGAGGCTTTGAATGGAAAAGTTACCCGGCTGAACACACTGTTGGCAACCATCGATAACACGATCAATGACTTGAAAGGAAAGAATGAAATGGCACAAACACAATACTTTAAGGGCTTTAGCGAGGAGCAACAAGCCGAATACGAGAAGGAAGCCGCTGAAAGGTGGGATCCTGAAGTCGTTCATGAGTCTAACCGGCGCTGGCGCAATCTGTCAAAAAATGAAAAGGACGCGCTGATGGCAAGAGGCAAGAGCGCTGTCCTCGCCCTGCGTGACGCCATGCCCAAAGGGCCAGGTTCCACTGAGGCACAGCAAGCGGTAGCGGATTGGCAGAAGCATATCAGTTTCTTCTACGAATGCACGGATGAGATCTTACTCGGCCTGGGCACCATGTATATGCAGGACGAGCGATTTAAAGCGTTCTACGACCGCATTGACCCTGGTTTGGCTGAATTCAAATCTAAGGCGATCAAGATCTACTGTGCCGCCCGCGGCGTCAACCCATAAGAAAAAGACCTGTCAGTTGCAATGCTGGCAGGTCTTTGCTTTTAATATTGCTTGTGCAATATCAGATAGTCCTTTAAAAATTGGCCTGTGTACGAGTTAGGCACATCGCACAATTCGCGCGGAGTGGTGATGGCGAGCAACTCCCCACCGCGATCGCCACCCTCAGGGCCGAGGTCGATCAACGTATCAGCCACCTTGATGATGTCCAGGTTGTGTTCGATGATCAGCACTGAATTACCAGTGTCCACCAGGCGTTGCAACACCTCAATCAGCATGTGCACATCCGCGGCGTGCAACCCCACGGAAGGCTCGTCCAACACATATAAGGTTCTGCCAGTGGCCCGGCGACTGAGTTCACGCGCCAGCTTCACCCGTTGGGCTTCACCACCCGATAACGTGGTAGCAGGTTGGCCAATCTTCACGTAGCCAAGACCCACTTCGTGAAGCGTTTTTAGTTTATTGGCAATGGCCGGGATGTTGCCAAAGATATCCATGCCCGCTTCCACGGTGGTGTCGAGCACATCGGCGATGGATAAGCCCTTGAACTTGACCTGCAAGGTCTCGCGGTTGAAGCGCGCGCCGTGGCACACATCGCAAGGAACATAAATATCTGGCAGGAATTGCATTTCAATACGTAACTGGCCTTGCCCCTGGCAGGCTTCACAGCGCCCGCCGTGGACGTTGAACGAAAATCGCCCAGCTTTGTATCCGCGCATCTTGCTTTCAGATAGCCCGGCAAAGAGGTTACGCATTTCATCGAACATGCCCGTGTACGTGCCTGGGTTGGAGCGCGGTGTGCGCCCAATCGGAGACTGGTCGATGTTGATGACCTTGTCCAGGTATTCCATGCCTTCGATGCGATCATACGCACCGGCCTGGGTGTGCGCCCGGTTGAGTTCACGTGCCAATACGTTATAAAGAATATCCACCATCAAGGTCGATTTGCCTGACCCTGAGACCCCGGTAATGCAAACGAACTGCCCAAGCGGGATCTCAACATCGATGTTCTTTAAGTTATTTTCCCGCGCGCCAATGATTTTTAGCGTCTTGCCATTGCGAGGATGGTGTTTTTTTGGCAAGGGAACCTGCTTGCGCCCTGATAGATACGCTCCGGTCAGGCTCTTGTGACTGGCCAGAATGTCTTCCACGGTGCCTTCCGCCACGACCTCGCCGCCGTGCAGACCAGCACCTGGGCCGAGATCAAGGATCCAGTCCGCGGATCGGATGGTTTCTTCGTCATGTTCCACCACCAGCACGGTGTTGCCCAGGTCGCGCAGGTGCTTGAGTGTTTCGAGCAAACGGTCGTTATCACGCGGATGCAAGCCGATCGAGGGTTCATCCAACACATAAAGGACGCCCATCAAACGCGAGCCGATCTGGGTTGCCAGGCGGATGCGTTGCGCCTCGCCGCCGGAAAGTGACCCGGCAGAACGGTTGAGGGTCAGGTAATCCAACCCTACGTTCACCAGGAACCCGAGTCGTGAGTTGATCTCTTTAAGAATTCTTTCCGCCACCGCAGCATCGCGACCGGATAATATGCCAGGTTGGGCGATCTTTTCCACAAATTCGAGTGTGCGATTGACCGGCCAACGGGTGACCTCGACGATGTTACTGTCCATCACGGTTACCGCCAGGGCTTCGGGGCGCAGCCGCTCGCCTTTGCAAGTAGGGCAAGGCCTGTCGCTCATAAATTCCGAGATCTTGTTGCGGATGTACTCTGACTGTGTTTCGCGGTAGCGCCGCTCCAAGTTGGGAATCACGCCTTCAAAGTTGGTTTGGAAGGTGGTCTTGCGTTCATTGCGACCGTCCATGGTGATGGTCAATTGTTCATTGCCTGTACCGTAGAGGACGCGATTAAGGCTTTCTTTGTTAAGAGAACTGACGGGGGCGTCCAGGTCGATCTTGTAAGCCTTGGCCACCGCTTCGACCATCTGCCAGTAGTAGCCCCCCTGCTCGCGTGGACCATTCCATTCGAGGGCGATGATCGCTCCTTCGTTCAAAGGACGATCAGTATCAGGGATGAGCAGGTCGGGGTCGATCTCCAGACGACTGCCGAGACCCTGGCAATCCGGGCATGCCCCATGTGGTGTGTTAAATGAAAACGTACGCGGCTCGATCTCGGGCAGGCTGATGCCGTGCTCCGGGCAGGCCAGGTGTTCCGAGTAGAACAAGTCTACGGGGGGCTCAACAGAGAGGTTCTGCACAGTAAGGTAACCCTCCCCCACCTTCAAACCGGTCTCAACCGAGTCGGTCAACCGTGAGCGGAAGGTGCGCGCTTCTTCTGAGTCTTCAGCATGCGAAACGACCAGGCGGTCCACCACCGCCTCGATGGTGTGGATCTTATAACGATCGAGGGTGACTTCCTCATCGAGGTTGTAAACCGTACCGTCCACACGCACGCGCACAAAGCCCGCTTTGCGAATCTCGTCAAAAACGGCCTGGTATGTGCCCTTGCGAGCACGGACGATCGGTGCCAGAATGAGCAGTTTGGTGCTTTCGGGCAGGGATTCGATGCGGTCAACCACCTCTTGCGCCGATTGCTTGACCACAACCTTGCCGCACACCGGGCAATGGGGAACCCCGACACGCGCGAAGAGCAAGCGCAGGTAATCGTAGATCTCGGTGACCGTCCCCACCGTGGAGCGCGGATTGTGGGACGTCGCTTTTTGATCGATGGATACTGCCGGTGAAAGCCCGTCGATGTAATCGACATCGGGTTTTTCCATTTGGCCGAGAAACTGCCGCGCGTAAGCCGAAAGGGATTCCACGTAACGGCGCTGGCCTTCAGCAAAAATGGTGTCGAAGGCTAACGAGCTCTTACCGGAGCCTGAAAGCCCGGTGATCACCACCAACTTGTCACGGGGAATCTCGACAGTAATGTTTTTCAGGTTGTGAGCTCTCGCGCCCACCACGCGGATCGAATTTTGGGTCATGGTCTGTCCATTAGAATTTATTTTCTATACCAATATTGTACCATAAGGCAACTGGTAATTATAGTGCTTTAAATCAAGGGAATCGAGAAATGGAGAGTTGAGAATCGTAATAAACGGCAATTGGTGAGAAGTGATTTGCCTGGGTTTGGGCGCAATTTTGGGACTTGGCGCGAAGTAAGGAATTGGCGCGCCAAGTCTCTACATCTACTTTCAAAAATCAAGAAATAAAAGTTAAGAACGCGTTTTCGTTCTGAGCATCCTTTTTTGAAAAGACCTTCCGATTCTGTTTTTGCAGGTTGCCTATGATGGGGGTTGGTTCGAAATGGGTCACCAAAAGCATGTATCGGCCGCTCTCCAAATTCCCGAGCAATTCATTGACCTTCGCCACTGGCACTTCTCCCCGCTCAAGCATGGCCGTCCCATCAAGGGTGAACTGTGGTTCACCGGCGATCCAGGCGGGGTCTTCGGCTGAGTGTTCAACCGTCACTACAGTGAGCTGCCCGATCTCTTCCGGAAGTTCGGGTTGACCAACGTGCCGGCGGAGCGTATTCACCAACCGCACCGAATTCATACCACCCATTTGGGCGACCTGCTCAAGCGTGGCAAGAGAACCCACGGTCCGGCGCAACACCGGGTTTTTCAAATTCTTGAAAGCCGGCGCGATGTGGACGATCTGTTCTTCGAGCGCGGGAAAGGCTTCCAGCACCGCCAATAATTTACTCTTGCGATTGATTTCCATAGAAACCTCGCTATCCTTGTGGTGAAGTGTCATATTCCAACAAACGCCGCTCGCCTTCCAGGGCGCGTAATTCTGTGAGATCCTGGGTGACCTCGAGTGTGCCCATGTAGGCACCTTTGGCGTCACGCACGGCGTAATAGCAGATGTATACAAATTTGCCGCCCATGTTGATCCAGAACCGGGCTTGCTCCTGGGTGCCATCTTTGAAATCCTTAACGATTTTGTTGACGATATGCACACTCTTGGGGGGATGACAATATTGAACCTTTCGGCCGAGGATGGCGCGCGAGCGGTCAAAAATACGGTTGCGACCTGGCGAAAAGTAACGCACGGTGTCATCCGCGTCCACAAAGGTCAAATCAAAGGGGAGCGCTCCGAGTGAAGCGATCAATTCGTCCAGGCTGAAACTGCCGGTGGGCATTTGGATTCGTCCGCCCTTGGTTTCAGGTTTCGGTAACTCCTTGTAGAATTCGCCTTCTGGCGTCCATTCAAACTGCGGTGCGTAAAGACAATAGCCATACTCATCGCTTTGCCGGTAGATTTCATACCAATCCTGTTCAGTTAACAGATCAAGCGCGGTGGGGAACATGATCTTTTCTTCCTTGTAGACCATGTCATCCACAGCCTCAAGGACAGGCAGGATGGCGAAGGAGTTGAAGGCTTTGGCTTCCGCGGCGTTGATGCTGGCCACTTGCTGGAGGGCTGTGAGGGTCTCTTTGAGTTGTTTGCGCACTTCGTCATGCTTGCCCCACATCACCATGGGCGGTCCGGGCAGATCGTTTTTTTCAAAGTACGGAAAAAGCAGGTTCTCTTTCCGACGGTAATGTTTCTCCACATCCATGAGATCGTTCAGCTTTTGATGGATCCTACCCAACAAAGAAAACACATCTTCATCGTCTGGTTTGGATTCGATCGTTTGGATCAAAAGCCGGGTTTCCCCGGTCGTTTTCTGCAATTCACGGTTTTCCTGGATGAAAGTGTGCACCGGGTGGCCTGGAACGGTTTGAGGCGTCTCTTGCAAATCCAGGTGTTTCTTCAAAACGCGCGTGTGTGTGTCACAGAGTTCCTGAATCCGTTCCGCGGTGATGCCTTCCTTGACCAATTGCACTTCCATGATGAACACATCGCTGTAATCCGCTTCATCAAGCATGGTTTCCAATTGGTGCTTCACTTTTTCTTCCGTCACCCCCTGGTCTAGTTGGCGGATCAGGCTTTTCATGATGTCAACTCTGTGTTGACGGTTGTTGATCACTTCAGACATGATTCTTCCCTCACAGATAATATGATAACTTTATTATACTCGATTTATAAGATATTATTGATATAAATTATCCTATTTTTGCCGGATGATATGAAGATGATTAATTTGCAGATACACAAAGACTAATCTAACGTTCTATTGAATTTCTATAATGAAATATGGTATTGTCTAGACAAGAGCAAAGCCATTGAAAGATGGCGACGCAAAGCCTAAGGATCTAAAGTCAAACCAATGACCACGATAGCCTGGCTGCCTTTGAAAAGCGAAACCGGCGAAAGTCGGTGGTGCAAAGCCAAAGGGTCTAAAGCCTGAAGAGGCCAAGACAACCGAGCTCCCTTCAAGAGGATTTTGCAGCACAAGGCACCCTTGGTGCTGTAAAACGCCAGCGGTTACGAAGAGGAATCTCTCGACCCTGGACACTACTCTTGGAGAATAGCAAACCTGGCGAAAACCAGGGACGCAAAACCAAGGATCTAAAACCCAAAAGGTCATGACCGCCTGGTTACCAAAGAAAATGAAACGCCCCTTCTGAACCCTACGGAGGGGCGTTTCCCTTACGATTTCACTTTTTAAGGATCAGAGTATCTACGTGTCGCAATAAAACTTCAAAGTCTCCTTTCACCCATACGATTCCCGCTTCTCCACTCTCTGGTTTTATATTATAATTATGATAAATATTATCTTATTTGAGGAGGCACCCATGCCCTTGGAACCCTTTCAACCCACACGGATCGCCATTGTAGGCGTCGGAAACGTCGGCGCTACATTTGCCTACGCGTTAATGCAGAGCGGTCTGGCAGCCGAAATTGTGCTCATCGACCGCAATCAAACCCGAACGGAAGGCGAAGCCATGGACCTGAATCACGCCGTCCCCTTTGCCTCAAGCACCAGAATTTGGGCCGGCACCTACGCGGATACTGCCGGGGCGGCGGTAACGGTGATCACCGCCGGATCATCACAAAAACCTGGCGAAACCCGCCTTGATCTGGTGGCGCGCAATTACGAGATTTTCAAGACCATCATCCCGGAAATTGTGAAACACAATCCAAATGGTATCCTTCTGATCGCCACCAACCCTGTAGATGTGCTGGCTTATGCCGCCTGGAAGATCAGCGGTCTGCCCCCCGAAAGGGTGATCGGCTCAGGCACCATCCTCGACACTGCCCGTTTCAGGCACCTCATCAGCCAATACGCTGGGGTTGACCCGCGTAGTGTGCACGCTTACATTATTGGTGAACATGGTGACAGCGAGGTGCCGGTGTGGTCTTTGGCAAACATCGGTGGCATGGACCTGCAGGATTATTGCCCAGGCAACTGCGCCGGCTATTGCCAGGGATTCTGCAAAGACTACAATCCCCAGGTGTATGAAAAGATCTTCACTGATACACGCGACGCAGCGTATGAGATCATCCAACGTAAAGGGTCAACTTATTACGCCATCGGCAGTGGATTGGTACGCATCATCGAAGCCATCTTACGCGGTCAGGATACGGTCTTGTGTGTCTCAAACCTGATCAATGATTACTACGACATCAATGATGTTTATCTGAGTCTGCCCTCCGTGATCGGGCATAACGGAATAAAACGTACTATGTTCCTGAAATTAAACGAGAAGGAAATACAAGGCATCCAAAATTCAGCCCGGGTCTTAAAACAAACTCTGACAGCCATAGGATTGTAATAATCATCTTTCGTTGAGAACTAACTTTTTTGGCTTCAATGCTCAAAGCCCACTAGCCAACTTCCTTCAGTTTTGTGATTATTACTATTGGAAGTATTTTTTGGATTAACCGCGAACGATTGCGCTTGTATAATAGAAATTGAGATTATCTTATTCGTGAAAGGATCGACAATGGAATCTAATCCAAGCAACGCCGTCCAAGACGACAAGCTGCACAAGAAAGCCATCTCCGCCTGGACGATGTACGACTGGGGCAACTCAGCCTTTGCTACCACCATCATGGCAGCCGTCTTACCGGTTTACTATTCCAGTGTGGCCGCCGGAAATCTGGCACCCAACATCGCCACCGCATATTGGGGTTTCACGACCTCCATCGCCGCCCTGATCGCCGCCATCATCAGCCCGATCCTGGGTGCTGTCGCGGATTTCAGAGGCAGCAAGAAACGATTCTTGACCATCTTCATGCTGATCGGGGTCACCGCCACCGCCCTGCTCTATCTCGTCCAAACCGGAGACTGGTTGCTGGCGTCAATTTTCTTTGTATTCGGTAACATCGGTTTCGCCGGCAGCCTAGTCTATTATGACGCCCTGCTGCCTCACATCGCCCGCCCCGAAGAAATCGACCAGGTGTCTTCCCGTGGATACGCCATGGGGTATATCGGCGGCGGAATCTTGTTGGCGTTCAATTTGTTCATGATCATGTTCGTCCCCACCCTTGTGCCTTCCTTGGACACGGGTTTGATGACCCGCCTGACCTTTGTGACCGTGGCGGTTTGGTGGTTGATCTTCACCCTGCCCATTCTATTGCGAGTGAAAGAACCCCCACGGCGCATTGAAGCGCATGAGGTCGGGTTCTCCCCTCTTAAAGCCAGTTTCACTCGTCTTTACCGAACTTTCAAAGAGCTCCGCAAGTACCGAGAATTATCTTTGGGTCTGTTGGCTTTCTGGGTGTATTCCAACGGTATCGGCACCATCATTACCATGGCTACTATTTATGGGGCTGAATTGGGTTTTTCACAAACCACACTGATCGGTACGCTGCTGATGGTTCAATTCCTTGCCGCGCCTTTTGCCTTTCTCTTCGGCTGGCTTTCCAAGCGACTGGGAACCAAGAAATCCATCTACCTTAGTCTTGGAATCTATTCTTTAATCGCGATTGCCGGCTATTTCCTTTATCAGGAGTGGCAATTCTGGGCGCTGGGCGCCGCGGTCGCCACCGTTCAAGGCGGCAGCCAGGCGTTGAGCCGCTCCCTGATCGGCAAAATGATCCCAAAAAGCAAATCCGCTGAGTTTTATGGCTTCTTCAGCGTCTTCGAAAAATTCGCTTCCATCCTGGGTCCGCTGCTCTTCGGCATCGTTTCCACCATCATGGGCGAATCCCGTTTGAGCATCGTTTCATTGATCCTCTTCTTTGCCATCGGCATATTCATCCTTTCCAAGGTCAATGTTGAAAAGGGCATCGCCGTGGCACAGGAGGAAGAATCTGAGATGGTGGCGGTAGGCGAATAAAAAAAACATAGGTTGTGAACAAAAAATCAGGGACACGGCATGCCGTGTCCCATTTCTTTATGAACCTCGTGAATGTCATTACCCACCACAGTAAGGGCGACCGGCCGGTCGCCCTTATGATTAATTTTTCAGGTTTTCTCTCCGTGGCCCTATGCCGCTGTGTGAGATGACCCACAAGGGCGGGTCACGGACCCGCCCCTACATTGTCATTTCGTGATCTCGTAAAGCTCCACCAGCACACCGCCGGTGCTTTTGGGGTGAACAAAGGCCATCTTGCGACCGGGAAGCACGTTGGGCTCTTCACTCAACAAACGGATGCCTTTGGCTTTTAATTCCTGCATGGTGGCGGCGCAATCATCCACCTCAAAGCAGAGATGGTGCATGCCCCCGCCCTTTTCGGCCACGAATTTTGCCACACCACTGTCGTCAGACGTGGGCTGCACCAGTTCGACTTCCGTGTCGCCGACCGGTAAAAAAGCTACTTTTGATTTCTGGCTGGGGACATCTTCAATGTGATGCATTTCGATGCCCATGGCGTCGCGCCAGAATTTCAACGCTTCTTCAATGTCTGGAACCGCTACCGCGATGTGGTTGACCTTCTTCATTTTTGCCATTTTTTCTCCTATGGTTTTATCCCCAGACGGGAGGTTGGTATTCGCCCCACACCTTGCGCAGCACGCCGCAGGTTTCACCCAGGGTGAGGTTGTTTTCCATGCAGGTCACCAGCAGGGGCATCAGGTTTTCATCGCCCCGGGCAGCCCTATCCAATGCGGACATGAGTTCAGCGGCTTTGGTGTTGTCGCGTTTGGCGCGCAAGGCGGCCAGCTTGGCGACCTGGTTTTTCTCGATCTCAGGGTTGACCTTGAGCCGCTCCAGATCCTTTGAATCCGCGACCTGGAATGAATTGACGCCGACGACAACCTGTTCTTTACTTTCCACCTGTTTTTGGAACTGGTAGGCGGAATCCTGGATCTCGTTTTGCATGTAACCTTTTTCAATGGCAGCCAGGGCGCCGCCTAGATCATCAATGCGCTGGATGTATTGCATGGCGCGTTTGCAAATTTCATCGGTGAGGTATTCCACCACGTAAGAGCCCGCCATCGGGTCGATACTGTCTGCCACCCCGGATTCGTAGGCGATGACCTGTTGGGTGCGCAGCGCGGTGCGCACGGATTTTTCGGTGGGCAGCCATAGGGCTTCGTCCATCGAATTGGTATGCAACGATTGAGTGCCGCCCATCACCGCCGCCAGTGCCTGGATGGCCACGCGGACAACGTTGTTCTCAGGCTGTTGCGCGGTGAGCGTGGAGCCGCCGGTCTGGGTGTGGAAGCGCAGCATCCACGATTTGGGATCCTTGGCGCCAAAGCGCTCGCGCATGACCTGCGCCCAGATGCGACGCGCAGCGCGGAACTTGGCGATCTCCTCGAGGAAATCATTGTGCGCCGCAAAGAAAAATGAAAGTTGCGAGGCGAATTGATCCACCTCTTGTCCAGAATCAATGGCTGCCTGAACATAGGCGATGGCGTCCGCGATGGTGAAGGCCACTTCCTGGACGGCCGTGGAGCCGGCTTCGCGAATGTGATAGCCCGATATGCTGATCGTGTTCCAGTTGGGCACTTCCTTTTCACAATACTTGAAGATATCCGTGATCAAACGCAGGGATGGTTTGGGCGGGAAAATGTAAGTGCCACGCGCGACATATTCCTTGAGTATGTCATTCTGGATCGTTCCGCGCAATTGCTTGGAATCCACACCGTTTTTCTTGCCCACAGCGATATACATCGCCAGCAGCACCGCAGCCGGGGCGTTGATCGTCATACTGGTCGAAACCTTATCCAGAGGGATCTGATCAAAGAGGGTTTCCATGTCTTGCATGGAAGAGATCGAAACCCCCACCTTGCCGACCTCGCCCAACGACATGGGGTCATCAGAGTCGTACCCGATCTGGGTGGGCAAATCAAAAGCCACCGAGAGGCCGGTCTGGCCCTGGTCGAGCAGGTAACGATACCGTTTGTTGGACTCTTCAGCAGAGGCGAACCCGGCGTATTGCCGCATCGTCCAGAAGCGGCTGCGATACATCGTCGGTTGGACGCCACGGGTAAAGGGGTATTCACCCGGAAAGCCGAGTTGTTCCATATAATCGAACTCACCCGGCACCGCCACCCTGGGGATGGGAATGCCGGAAGGGGAAAGAAAACCGGTTTTACGTTCTTTGAATTTTGTTACTGAGGGTTCTGCAACTTCTTCGTCCCAACGCTTTTTTTCTTGTTCCAGGGTCATGTTTTCCTCCCGATGGAGATTTAAGAACCAATTAAGTATACACGATTGTAAATCTTGGAGCTTGGAATACGGGGAAGAGAATAAGAAAAGACCTGGAACTTGTTAAGCCCATCGATGATTTGACCCTAAAATATTTTTTATGTTATAAATAATTTGATGGAAAAAACAAATCAGAAACCCAAATTGAGTAATCGTTTAACCTGGATTCCGGATCCACCGACCGGAACCGCATGGTTCGTGTGGATGATCTTATTCCCACATGTTCAATTTGCCGGTCTCTCAAACCTTCGATCAAAATACTCCTGATTTCACGCAAAAAATCATAGGACTCCCCAACGCCTTTTGAGGACGGCAACGCCACTCACTATTTGTATTGGAGGATCCATGGAAAAAATTATCGTCGCCGCAGCGCTGGGAGAATGCGTTCATGTTGCAGGGACGGTGAACTTCTTGCGATTGGCTGAAATGGCAGGGTGGAAAACCATTTTCCTTGGGCCAGCGGTGCCCATCGAAAAAGTAATCGAGGTCGCCAAACAAGAACAAGCCGCCATTGTGGGCATCTCCTACCGGCTCACCCCTGAAACTGGCGAGCGCTTGCTGGCTGAATTCGCCGAATCCGCGGATGATTTGCATCAAAGCGGCGTGCGTTTCGCGTTTGGGGGTACACCCCCGATCGCCGAAAAAGCCCGCCGGATGGGATTCTTTGAACGGGTTTTTGAAGGGGGCGAAGCGGATGACCTCGTGCTGGCCTATCTTAAAGGTGATGCCACCATGGAAAAACCTGACAGTGTTTTCCCTCAAACCACCATCGAACGCATCCAACAGAAATCTCCTTACCCGATCTTGCGTCACCACTTCGGGTTGCCAACCCTGGAGCGCACAATCAAGGGTATCGAAAAAATTTCTGAATCTGGCGTTCTGGATGTGATCTCGTTAGGCATCGACCAGGACGCCCAAGAGAATTTTTTCAATCCTGAAAAGCAGGATCCGCGTCGAACAGGGGCTGGCGGCGTGCCTGTTCGGACTCGCCAGGATTATGAAGCTTTGTTCCAGGCCAGCAGGCGGGGAAATTACCCCTTGATGCGAACTTATTCTGGAACAGACCGATTCATCGAATTGGCTGAATTGGTGTCCGAGACCATCCATAACGCGTGGTGCGCCATCCCCCTCTTCTGGTTCAACAAAATGGATGGACGCGGCCCCTGGGACGTGGAAGGTTCGATCCGGGAACATCAAAAGGTTATGGCCTGGTATGGCGCTCGTGGTATTCCGGTTGAGTTAAACGAACCCCATCATTGGGGGATGCGCGACGCGCATGACGTGGTTTGCGTTGTATCCGCGTATTTAAGCGCCTACAACGCCCGGGCCTTTGGAGTTAAGGATTACATCGCTCAAATGATGTTCAACAGCCCTCCCGGGCTGTCAGACGCCATGGACCTGGCGAAAATGCAAGCGATGATGAGTCTGATTGAACCCTTAGGTTCACCAGAATTTCGAATCTGGCGGCAGACCCGAACTGGGCTACTCAGCTATCCTCTCGATCGTGATCTCGCCAGGGCGCACCTCGCCACGAGCGTTTACCTTCAAATGGCCATGAAACCCCACATTCTCCATATCGTAGGCTTCACCGAAGCTGATCACGCAGCGGAAGCGGACGATGTGATCGAATCCTGTAAGTTATCTCGCCGCGCTGTCGAAAACTTTATGAAAGGCGCTCCTGATATGCTCGCGGATCCAAACATTCAACGAAGGATAAACTGGTTAATTCAGGAAGCCAAACACACTCTCAAAGCGATTAATGATTTGAGCGAAGATAATAATCAAGATCCAATGACCGATCCACATAACCTGGCTAACGCGATAAAAGTAGGGATCATGGATGCTCCACAATTACGAAACAATCCATACGCGCCAGGAAGAGTAAAAACTCGCATCATTAACGGGGCATGCGTTCCGGTTAATGAAAGTGGAGAAACTTTAGCTGAAATCCATCGGCTGAACGATTTATTAGAAAACCTGAAAGGAGTCAACCCATGAGTCAAAAAAACCGATACTGTATTATTGGTGCCGGTCATGGTGGAAAAGCCATGGCAGCCCATTTGGCTTTGTTAGGCTTTCAAACAACTTTATTTAATCGTACACCAGACCACATTGCCGCAATCAAGGAGCGAGGTGGAATCGATCTTGAAAGCCAATATCAAGGGTTGCGTGGATTCTGTAAGCTTAACCTCGTAACTTCCAATATTGCGGAGGCTCTTCATGAAGCGAATGTCATCATGGTGGTGGTGCCTTCCTCAGCTCATGCGGATATCGCTCGAGTATCTGCCCCGCACTTAAAAAATGGACAAATTATTGTGCTGCATCCAGGACGCACCTGTGGCGCGATAGAATTCGCCAAAGTGTTGGCCGATGAAAATTGTGCAGCCGACGTGACCCTCGCGGAAGCGGAAACTTTCATTTACGCTTCTCGCTCAGATGGCCCGGCAGAAGCAAGGATCTTCAGGATCAAAGAGGCGGTCCCTCTCGCGGCCCTACCGGCAACACGGACGCGGCTCGTCTTGGATACCATTCACGAGGTGTACCCTCAATACATTGATGGAGTGAATGTACTTCAAACGGGTATGAACAACATGGGAGCCATTTTCCACCCTGCTCTGACTTTATTGAACGCCGGACGCATTGAATCAACTCATGGCGATTATGAATTCTATATTGAAGGAGTGACCCCCTCTGTCGCCAGGGTGCTTGAAGCGCTCGATCGTGAAAGGGTAACTGTGGCGTCTTCATTAGGGATTCGAGCCAGAACTGCCCAGGAATGGTTAAAGATGGCTTACGACGCCATTGGAGAAGACCTACATGAAGCCATCCATAACCAACCCGGGTATTATGGCATCAAAGCACCTCCAACTTTAAATCACAGGTATATCTTTGAAGATGTGCCGATGAGCCTGGTTCCTATCGCGTCGATTGGACAGCGTTATGGCGTTTCAGTCCAGGCGATGGATTCAATCATCAGGATCGCATCAATAATTCACCGTACGGATTATTGGCGGAGAGGCCGAACCATCGACAAACTAGGAATTGACAATTTAAGTGTCGGTGAATTGACCGCCTTTGTTAATGAAGGTATATTGGAAAATCAAAAATAATGATGTTCGAAAATTCATTTCTTCTTTGTAGCAAGTTATGGATGATTATGGAATAAAAAGATGTCAAATTTCCTTCAACTCATTACGCTCTTAACTATTATCCTGATCGCGGCTAAAATCGCCGGCTACCTCAGTACGCGGATTGGCCAACCCTCCGTGTTCGGCGAGTTGCTCGTCGGCATCCTGCTTGGGCCATCCTTGCTGGATCTAACCCACTTGCCCATCATCACCAGTTCACATCTTGCTGATACCATTTACGAAATCGGCGAGATTGGCGTGCTGCTGCTTATGTTCCTGGCAGGTTTGGAATTGCAAGTTAAAGACATGGCGCGCAACACCCGGGTAGCCGCCCTGGCAGGTATTTTAGGTGTGGTCGTTCCTGTGGGGTTAGGGTTAATTTATGGTGAAATAATCGGTATGGACCTCAATCATGCCCTCTTTCTCGGCCTCACCCTGGGCGCGACCTCCGTTTCGATCTCCGCTCAAGTGTTGATCGAATTGAAAATGATCCGCAGTAAAGTTGGCCTCGGATTGCTCGGATCGGCAATTTTTGATGACGTCCTGGTGATCCTATTGCTATCAATCTTCATGGCAGTACTTTCCTCGTCGGGAGGGGCAGCCAGTGTGTTACTCGTTTTTGTAAAAATGATCGTTTTCTTTGTACTTGCGGTTCTGTTTGGGCTTTACGCGCTCCCAAGAGTTGTGCGCCTCATTCACAAACTTCCAATCAGTCAGGGCATCACCACTTTTTCGATCATCATTCTGTTGGTTTACGCGTTGGCTGCAGAATTATTAGGCGGCATGGCCGCGATCACCGGCGCCTTCCTGGGCGGACTGATGTTCGCGCGCACACCAGAAAAAAGTTATATCGAATCAAATCTACATTCCATCGCCTACGCCTTCTTTGTGCCCATCTTCTTCATCAGCATCGGCTTGAGCGTCGATTTGCGCGCGATTCAGATAGAAACCCTTTGGGTCATCCTGGCGATCACCGTCATCGCTATTCTTGGCAAGATCCTCGGATCGGGTTCAGGGGCGTTAATGGCCAAATTTAGCCCTCGAGAATCGCTTCAGCTGGGTATCGGCATGGTATCCCGAGGCGAAGTTGGATTGATCATCGCCAAGATCGGGATCGGGGCTGGTTTCATCACCAATGATCTTTTCTCGGCCATCGTCGCCATGATCTTGGCCACTACCGTTGTCACTCCACCGTTGCTACGTTGGTCGTTCTCCAACAAAAAAGGCACCCCGGAAAATCCTGAGGTTTTATTAGAATCAAGCAAGGAGAGTTAATTATGTTCATGATCTTGTTCGTCTTACATGATCAAAATCTGCTGCAAGATGTGTTGGACGCCTGGGAAGAAGCCGGCGTGAGCGGCATCACGGTTTTATTCAGCACCGGCTTGAAACGGATGCAAGGCCGAGATGTGTTGCGGGAGGATTTACCATTGATCCCCAGCCTGGATGACCTGGTGGCGCAGGAAGAGCAATTTAACCGCACCCTGCTCACTGTTGTGCATGATGACACGATGGTTGACCAGTTGGTCGCCGCCACCCAGGCCGTAACCGGCGATTTGAACTTGCCCAACACAGGCATCCTCACCGTTTTGCCTGTGGCGCGAGCCTACGGTCTGGATCGGAAAACATTTTTTAACGAAGGTGTGTGAACTAAAATTATTTTGAGCAATTGCTTGACCATTTGTGGGTCAGATGGTAAAATTTTGCTCGTTGTTGCCTCCATCGTCTAGGGGACCAGGACGCGACCCTTTCAAGGTCAAAACCGGAGTTCGAATCTCCGTGGAGGCACTAGAAACCGCTGAGTAAGCGGTTTTTTGTTTCCCATGCCGTATCCGTGCTCCCCTGCGGAGAGTCTGCGAGAGCCACAATAAACCGCTGAGTAAGCGGTTTTTTGTTTCCCATGCCGTATCCGTGCTCCCCTGCG
>CAZUXF010000006.1:114046-137983 GCA_964624535.1 uncultured Anaerolinea sp.
GAGAGTCTGCGAGAGGCACTCCTAATATTTTTTTCAATAATAAACAATATGTTGGGAATTTTTGATTGAAATAAAAAATACGCTTTATTAATTCTCACATCCCTTCATATTTGTAATTTCCGATTAATTTACTTAGGTCTGTATAGGTGTAGAAAATAATAGAGAAATCTTAACTCACAACAATTAGCTATCATGTATATAATAAATTGATAGGTTGTTTTTTTTGGGGAATTAATAGTAGTAATCCAGTTTTTAAACCATTTATCGGTTCACAGTTTTTGCAAAAAGGGAAGGGAAAAGAAAATGAATTTCCTTTTGGGTTTTATTCAATATACGAATTCATCAGATTCGACCAACATTTCCGAAAAAATCTCACTTGAAGCGAAGTACCATGAAATGTACGAAGAAATGCGACGGCACAGAGATCAAGAGATAATTCAGGCAAATTGGTGCACAATTATCCAAATTGCTATTATTTCAGGTTTGTTTATAGTTTTAAACCAAACAAATCAGAACGGTATCGAACTTAATATTGGATGCATTAATTTTTTGCTTCTTAAAATATTTATGGTACTAATAATTTTACTGTTAACGGTCTCATCTATTTTCATGGTGTCTTATTCGCATGATCGCTATGCTCAGCTAAGAGAATTCGTCAATAGTCTTGAACCAAAAAACTTTGAATTCAAACCAGATAAAAAAATCATAACACCCAAATTTTTTATAATAATTATTCAAATCACATTTTGTGGATTTAGTTTATTTTTGATTAGTCTTCTATAGTAAAAGTTAATTCAAGGAGGAAAAATGAAATCTACTTACTTCGGATTAGTCTTTGGAACATCAAAAAATGAAGAAACAACTCTTATTTCTGATTCGCTAAAAATGTTAAGTTTTGAAGAAATTGGTAAATATCATCGATTCTTTCTAAATTGGCGCCACGCTTTATTCGGTGGATATATTTTGATTGTAGGTTTTTTATTAAGTAAAATTATTGAACTCAAATTTGCTGATGCTTGGGTTTTGATTCCGATAATTTCAGGATTATTAATTGGCGTTTTCTTCATATTATTTGATGTTAGGATTTGGGAAATATATGATGAATTAATAAGAATAGGAAATTCAATTGAAGGTGAATTCACGGGAAATTACCATGCTTTGATAAAACCACCAAAAAAAGTTACCCATACTCAAGCAATTTTTTGGTTCTATTTAATCTCAACAATTGGGTTTTTCATCTTGCTTATTTTATTCATATTTGTTCGAAATTGTTCCAATATTTGTTTTTAGCGATTAGCAATGAATCTTTCCGATATATTAGCTCAGTTCCCCACCACAAGAATAAACTCGCCCTTGCGCGGACCGACCTGCTTGCGCACAACTTCGGCATCGCCGCGGTAAACCGTCTCGGTGGGCAGGGTCAAATCATATGCCACGGTGACGAAGGCGTTCTTGCCAAAAACCTTGATCACATCGTCGAGCAGCGCTCCCAGCCGGTAAGGGGTATCCATCAGCACGATGGGGATGCGCAGCGAGCGGTAGCGGGTGAGCTCTCCGCGGCGCTGTTCGGGATCGCGTGCCAAAAAACCGGCGAAAACGAAACGTCCCATCTTGAAATCCAACACGGAAAGCGCAGCCATCAACGATGATGCCCCCGGGATCGGGCTGACCGTCACCCCCGAGCTTGAGGCTAATTGAATGAGATAAGCGCCAGGGTCCGAAAAGACCGGCGTACCGCAATCTGAGATCAAGGCCAGGCTTTCGCCATTCAACATGCGCACCAGCAGGTCGGCCGCGGCTGCTTCCTCGTTGTGCTCGTTCAACAGGGCGATCTCTTTGCCTTCGATACCCAGCCTCTTTAAGAGAGTACTACCGGGTTTATGTTCCTCGCAAACCACAGCGTCCACACCGCGGAGTGTTTCGATTGCCCTTTCGGTAATATCCCCGGGGTTGCCGATGGGTGTGGCCACGATGAATAATTTTCCAAATGTTTTCATTTAATTCCCTTTCCTATTCCCCTTCATTTTACCTGATTCAGGAACAAATCTCTCCTCGGCGGCGTCCCAAAAAAAGCGTGCTATGATTAACCAGCGTTTTTAAGAATCAACAGGTGGACCCCATGAAACTCTCAAAACTAACCAAGATCTCCTTCCTGCTGGCAGGTTTTTTCTTCCTCGACAAGGTGCTGGCTTTTGTCCGGCAGATCTTTATCGCGCGCCAATTTGGCTTATCCAAAGAGCTGGATGCCTTTAATGTGGCGAACAATATTCCCGACCTGCTATTCGCCTTGATCTCTGGCGGCGCGCTGGCCATCGCGTTCATCCCTGTACTCACCCAGGTGCTTACTCAATCCGGGCAGAAACCTGCCTGGCAGCTTTTCAGCCGCATCGCCAACCTGGCATTCCTGGTCACGTCCGCGCTGGCTGTGGTGGTTGCCATTTTTGCAGGGACGATGGTGAAAGCTGAGATCGGCATCGCCCCAGGTTTCGATACCGTCCAGCAAGACCTTGTGATTCGTTTGATGCGCATGAACCTGATCGCCACCCTGATCTTTTCGATCAGCGGGTTGGTAATGGCTGGTTTGCAAGCCAACCAACACTTTTTACTTCCCGCCCTTGCCCCGATTTTTTACAACATTGGGCAGATTATTGGAGTCACCATCCTATCGCCGACTGAGGGCATTACGATCGGCCCGCTCACCCTTCCCGCTTTTGGACTGGGCGTAGAGGGATTGGTCTACGGTGTGATTCTGGGCGCGGCGTTGCACCTCGCCATCCAGATCCCCGCTTTGTTCCGATACAATTTCCGATGGATCCCGCGCATCGATCTCAAAGATGAGAATGTGCGCAAGGTGCTCAAATTGATGGGTCCCCGCCTTTTAACCATGTTTTTCATTCAACTGATCTTCATCATCCGCGACAATCTCGCCTCACGACTGGCACCTGGCGCGGTCACCTCCCTCACCTATGGATGGATGATCCAGCAAGTGCCTGAAACCTTGATCGGCACGGCCATCGGCACGGCGTTGTTGCCCACCTTGTCGGAACATTTTTCAGCTGAGCAAAAAACCGCGTTTTCAGAAACGATTCTTAAAGCGCTTAAGGTCTTGATGGCGTTAACCTTGCCCATCGCGGCTGTTTTGGCGGTGGGGCTCAAACCCCTGCTTGGTCTGGCTTTCGATTTCGGTCTGGAAGGCACCCGGCTATTAACTTGGGTGACCGCCGGATTCTTGTTGGGATTAATGGGTCATTCTTTTAAAGAAGTGGGCGCGCGTGCTTTTTACGCAAGGCAAAACGCGCTCGTCCCCCTCGCCACCGCTGGGATGAACCTGGCGCTCTACGCCCTGACCGGCGCCCTGCTTTACAAACCACTTGGCGCGGCTGGAATCGCGCTCACCGATTCGCTGGTTTTCACGCTTGAATCCGTCCTCTTACTTGTGCTGCTCAACCGCAAATTGATTCCAAAATTTAACCTTGAATCCACAGCCTGGCGCGCGGTTTTCGCGGCCTGCACAGCCGGCTTTGTCACCTGGGCGTTGTTGACCTTATTAACCCCCATCACACCAGCATTGGTGCACGGAACCCTCCCAATGATCATAGGGGTACTAACCGCCCTGCCCTGGATCCGCCGGGAAATCGCGCTGCTATTCAAGTTATAATCAACGTTCAAACCCTCCCTTTCAATTACGGTATAATAATCGCCATGTCAACTATGAAAAATGAAGAAACGCAACCGAATAAGACCCCCTCAACCAAAGACGCCACACAACCCGTGAAAACGAGTCGGCAAATCTTTAAGGACACCCCTAAAACGAAGGAATCGCCCAAAGAATTAGAATATCCTAACGATGCGGTGGAAGCGCTCCGAGACGAATTGGTTGAAGACGTCAAACCACAAAAAGTGAAACGCGGAAAATGGGTCTGGCTTGGTATTTTGATCCTGCTAGTGATCTCGGCCGCCGGTGTCGGGTTCGGATACGCATCCGCGCTTGAAACCCGTAAAGACCTCGAAACCACTCAAAGGTTGGAGATCGCCACCACTCAATTCTTAAAAGCTGAACAGGAAGTGGCAGCCGGGAATCTCGATATTGCCAGAGAGCGCCTGGAATATATTCTCACCATCTACCCGGCTTACCCCGGATTGAGCGAAAAACTCACCGAAGTGATGCTCGCCCAGGCGATCGCCAACCCGGATATGATCACCGCTCCGGCCACGACCGAAGTAGCCAACACACCCGTCCCGACCAAGAACACCACGGTACTGAGCGAACTTTTTGCGCAAGCCCAAAACCAGTATCTAAATCGTGAGTGGCCGAATCTTCTGGAAACGGTCAACCAGATGCGCAATCTCGACCCGGGCTATCAACCCATCGCTGTGGACGGTTATTATTACGCCGCTTTGCGTTTCAACGGTATCAGCATGATCAACGCCGGTTTCCTTGAAAAAGGGTTGTATTACTTCTCGATGGCAGAACAACTAGCCCCCCTGGATGTCGACGCCGAAGGAACACGCGCCCGGGCGCAAATGTACCTGATCGCTTCCTCCTGGTTTGGCGTGAACTGGAGCAAGGCGGCCGAAGCCTTTTACACGGTTTATCAACAATATCCCAGTATGGTGGACTTATCAGGGATGACTGCAAAACAACGATACGTCCGCACATTGGAAGGAGTTGGAGACGATTTGCAGCTCGAATATAAATATTGTGAGGCTATTGGGCAATACGAGACCGCAGCCGGCATATTGCAATCCGACCAATTATTGACCAAACTCAACCAGGCACGCGAGTTTTGTGCCAACCCGCCGGCAACCCCGACCCCCACAATTGACCCCAACGCTCCCATCGAAACACCTACCCCCACAGACGCTCAATAAGGATAAAAAATCGGGCTTACCGCCCGATTTTTTTATTATTCCATTGACCTACCAGTGAGATCATGGGGCAGCGCCCCGGTGATCATCACGGGCACAATGTGGCCAACCTCGATCTCGTTTTCCACGATGACCAGCCCATCAATTTCTGGTGCGTCACGATATGACCTGCCCACCGAGATACCATCCCCCTCCCCTTCGATGAGCACGTTCAACGTTTTTCCGATCCAGGCCTGGTTTCTCGCCAAAGAAACGCCTTCTTGAACCCGCATCAATTCCTGCAAACGTTCCTGTTTCAGCGCCTCTGGGACGGGATCGCCCAGTGGCTCGCTGGAAGTGCCGGGCTCAAAGGAAAAGGTAAAAGCACCTACCTTATCGAAACGCGTCTCCCGAATGAAATCCAACAAGGCGTCGAATTCCGCATCCGTTTCACCTGGATACCCGACGATGAACGTAGTGCGGATGGCCAGATCAGGCATCGCGCTCCTCATTTTGGCGAGGGTGTTGTGCACCCATCCCATGTCGGAAGGGCGCTTCATTCGTTTGAGCACACCGGGGTGCGCGTGCTGTAAAGGTATATCTAGGTAATGCAGCAACTGTTTGGAGGATGCCATCAGGTCGATCAAGCCATCCGTAACATACCCAGGGTAAGAATAGAGGATCCGCACCCAGGGAATAGCAGGAACCTTGGGCAACAAGTTTTCGAGCAGGCGGGTCAGTCCGTCCTTCAACCCAAGGTCTACACCGTAATCGGTGGTATCTTGGGCGATGAGGATCAACTCCTGCACTCCCGTGTTCTGGAGAATCACAGCGTCTTCGATAACCGCTTCCATGGGCCGGCTAACGGTGGTGCCTTTGATCAAAGGGATGGAACAAAAAGCACAGGGGCGCCGGCACCCGTCCGCGATCTTCAGGTAAGCGCTCGCTCCCTGCACCGCGGCGCGGACAACGTACTTTTCATCCTTGCCGACCGTGGCGCTCTCGGGGATATGATAACGGGGTTGGGAAGGTTCAGAACGCAAGTTCTTGACCAATTCAAGAATATCCATCCAGCGCCGGGTGCCAATGAATCCGTCAATGCCAGGAACTTCGGCTAACATCCAATCACGATGCCGTTCGGTTAGACAACCAGCAGCGATCAACCATTGACCCGCTTTTTTTCTACCAGCCAGTTCCTGCAGCACTTCGATAGATTCCTGCCTGGCGGTCTGGATAAAACCACAGGTGTTGACGATCAACATTTCTGCGTTGGCTGCTTTTTCCATCGCGGTATAGCCATCTCTTTCGAGAATGACTGCCATCGATTCGGAATCAACCGTGTTCTTGGCGCAACCTAGTGAGGCCAGGTAAAAAGAGTTTTTTTTCATGTGAGTTTTACCAATAAAAATTATGGTTTGAAAGGTGTGAGTGTTGGCATCAAAGGTGTAGTGGTGGGCGTCAAAGTTTGTGTGGGTGGTTGGGTTTGTGTGGGCAGTTGTGTAGCCGTCGGCGAGGCGGTAAACTGCGAAGTCGGCGTGGCGATGCCCTTGGTGGTAAATTCCAAGTTCAGCACCTGCCCATTCACTCCCAGGATGCCCATGTCTTGCTGGTTGTAGAAAACTTGCAAAGCAGCGGCGTTTCCGGTCGTAAGTGTGATCTTGGTCGTCCCAGTGTAGGTATACACACTTCCAGGAATGACACGTCCGACAAACACCTCATTCCCATCGGATACGATCCGTAAGAACGCGCGTTGGTACGCCACCACCACAACCTGGATCGGATTGTTCCCAACCGCCGTGATGGTGGCTAACAGGTCAACGGATGCAGTGTTCTGGAACTCGCCCGGTTGTGGTGTGGAGGTCATTCCCGTTAGCGGAGTCGCTTCCGTTAACGAAAGGGTTGGCGTCTCGGTTGAAATAAGAATCGACGCGATCGAGTCTGTGGTCGGTTTGGGTTGCTGTTGTGATGAACCGATCACTTGTAACGCGCCCCAAATGATCAGGATGAACAAAACAGCAAAAACGCTTCCACCGATTAAAAGATCCGGAGTCAGGTAGCGCCGCCAACTGGTTACTGGTGCGCTATATTTCTTTAATTCGTTACGATTCTTCTGTGCGGTTTCCTCGGCGATCTTTTCGAGGCGTCTCTGTTGCAACGCTTCCGCGAAACGCGTCTGCAGCGGTTCTGGATCCAGGCTCATGAACGCGGCGTAATTGTTGAGCATCCCGCGGCCTTGCACGCTGGAAGGCAGGTCGTTGATCTGTCCGTTTTCAAGTGCAAAAATGTAAAGTTCCCTGATCTTGATCTGCCGCTCTACGTCTGCACGAGAAAGGCCTAGTGCTTCTCGCTGGCTTTGCAGTTGGCGACCGAGTTCCTGGAAGATTTTGTTGGATAATACTTCCCGGGTATCGCCATCATCGCGGGTAGGTGTGGCTGGTTCAAGTTGTGGTTGATTTTTTGTTCCAGGCTTTGATTTGGTAACTTTGGAGATTAGGTTTGGGACCAATGATTGCGGATTCGAAACGAGTTTTGTATCCGGTGCTTCAGGAAGACTGGATTCTTCGACCAGGATAATGGCTGGTTCAGTCTCCCTGGGCTCCAGAATTTCTTGAGGATTGAGCCCCAGATAGGCAGCGTATAAGCGCTGAAAACCTCGCTGCTGCGCCTCTGAAGCCATGTTTCCACGCCGGTCTTCTTCGATAGCCAGCAAGAAGTGGACGCGTATATTCGTTTCTTTCGCCACTTGTTCGAGAGAAAGGTTTTTTTCTTCGCGTTTGTTTCGTAAAAGTTCACCAGGCGTAAGCGCCATTTAATTTTTCACTTTTATCGAAGACCGGTCAGCCAGCCATCAAGGCTGAACTGGCCGGTCCATTATATCGGTTTGAAGAAACGGATTACTCTGCTTTTTCTTCTTCGACCGCTTCCACGACGGGTTCTTCGATCACAGCTTCCACGACGGGTTCTTCGATTACAACTTCAACCTCTGGTTGAACGACTTCTTCAACCACGGCTTCAATCGGGGCGGCGACGGTTTCCACTTTGGTTTTGGTACGAACATCTTTCACCACGGATTCGCCTTCGCGAGTGACAAACACTTTAACCTTGGGATTGAGGTCGATGGTCAGGCGCACAGTGGCGATGTGTTCACCCAAGTTACGGATGGGCTCGGATTCGACTTGATGGCGTTCGATCTTGGTGCCCATTTTTTCATTTAGGGCATCAGAAATCATTTGAGAAGTGATTGAACCATAAAGTTTGCCGGTTTCACCAGCTTTTGAGACGAAGGTTAATTCAACGCCTTCAAGTTGTTCAGCCAAACCACTCATTTCCTGATTCAAGGCGGCGCGTGTAACAGCAGCCTTGGCGCGAATCTTGTCAATAGTAGTCAGCGCGCCGGGGGTGGCCAAAACAGCCAATCCCTGGGGGATGAGAAAGTTGCGGCCGAAACCATCGGCAACTTTCTTGACATCACCAGCATGTCCTAATTTGTAAACATCTTTGATCAATAATACTTTCATTTTCAAGCCCTTCCAAAAAGTGAGGATCGCGCGAAGGGTACGACGCGCGTCGAGTATGGATTTTACCCCATGCGGGGGGTTTGGTCAATGCAGGTGAAATCAGGCTTAATCCATATCCTTGGATGGTTTTTGCCTATAGAGGACGTTGAGTCTTCCGACAACATCATCCTTAATATCCAACGGGTTTCCTGTAATCGTTTCATCATCCAAGTGCGGAATCCCTCTCTCCAGGTTCTCTGGCTCTCGGAACTTAACCTCTTGATGGGGTACCCGTTTGACGATGCGTTGATCTTTGGGCGCGGAACGGTTTTGAAACCAGCGAGAACTGGATTCCTCAATCAGCGCGGACACACGGTCTTCGTCGAGGATCTCAATGTCAAAGGGTGTGTTGACGATAATCTGAGGCCGACGACGATAAGCAGTCAGCAAGCCCGTCACGGTCACCCATTGGTTGGCAAAAGAATCGATGGTAATATCGGTGGAATTCAAAAGGCTCAAAGCTTCATCCCACAGCACGACGGTAAAACATTTCACTTTCCAATTGCCAAAGTTTAGGAAAACATGTGGAACGTGGTCACGGGATTCTCCTGCAAAAACCTCATCGATTCGTCCCGCGACAGTGACAAACTCACCCAATCGCGCGTTGAATAGAAATTTCTTTTGCGCGTCTAAAACAACAGGCTTGACCGTCTCGGTGGGCTGGATCTTGGTCGGCTCGATCAAGATCTCAATTCCCAAACCGTTGATAAATTCTTCCAGGCGTGGAACCTGGCGTACATCCGCCAGGCAGACCTGTCGAAACTGGCGCACATCTCGGCTGAGAGCCGCAATGGTTTCCATCTCTTGTAGCAATGGCGACTGAAATGGGTTTTCAAAATCATCCCGTTTGAACAACAACCCTTCCCCACCCGTTTCATAGTGGTACCAGGTTTTTGGATCGATTGAAAGGGTTTTCAATGCAAGGAAAATCACGATGCTTGAAAACCGGTCAGTGGTTTGATCAAATATCGTTTCATCGCGACCCGGGTGTTGAAAATGAGGATTGCCGATCTCACAACTTGTTTTTTGGCGCATCTCAGGAACGTTCATCCCGTCGTAATCGACCAAGACCAACTTCGATTTTCGTACCATGATGTTGTGGTGCGAAAGGTCTCCGTGGGTAATTTTTCGTTTTTCGAGGTCGAGTACCAGGGCGTAAAACTTGGATGCTAAATCTCCGATGACCTCCGGCTGGTCCAGATGCCGGATCACAAAAGCCTCAAGTGTCTCACCCTCCACCCATTTCATAAAGGTGATCGGAAATGCATTGCCTTTGATGTTGATCCCCGCCGAAACATATTGGATGGATTCGAGATAATCGATTTTTGATCTTTGAATGAACTGGTTGATCGACTGGTACCGCTCTTCTCGATCGGGAACGTGCTTGTGAAAACATCGAACCGCCCATGTGGATTTACCATCCGACAGTTTATAAGTTAACGCAAAACCACCCGACCTCACACGGGGTAGCCCCCACAAGTCGGCCTCAACAATGCACTCTTTCAGACCAGAAGGAGAAAAACAACGTGAGGGGTGCTGCAACGCGGCTTGATATTCGTTAAATGCCGGGTATTTCATTAAAGGGCTCCTGTGTGTTTCACTCATCTACCGATAAACAGATCAAGGTGGTGTCATCATTTTTGATTAAGCTGTGTTTTCGTAAAGCCCTGATCCAATTTTGATAACGCACGAGAGAAGTCAGGTGGTCATGCACAGATGCCCAAGTGGTTTTTTGTGACACCAGGTTGCGGACTAACCATTCGGCGAGAGCATCAGAAGCGATGATGAAATAATCGCCTTTCTGCCAGGTTCCTGCGGTCGTCCGCTGGGTCAACCTTGCCCGGTGGAGAGAATTAGTGGAGACAAGTTCAGGTGAATTTGAAAATTGTCCAGACGAGGTTAAAGGAAATCCCTCAGATGATTTGCCCTTGGTGACCTGGAATACACAGGTGTCTCCGATGGCGTTGGATGTCCAACCTCGTGGCGGCGCATCATTGAGGGGTCCCGCACCATTTCGGTGCCATATGTGAAACCATAAGAGAGTGCTGTGCGCACCCTGTTGCATTTTAACTTCAACAGGCCAGGGCAAGTCAATTTGGCTCAATTGGCTCTTCCAACACGAGTGTGCGGAAAACAATGCTTGAGATAGATCCTGTGTCAGGTTATGTGACCTTCCGGTTTCTTTGACCAACAGGTTTGCCCACAGTTTTGAGAAGCTGGCCTGGGTGGCACCGTCCGCCATGGCGCAACTAAACTCGTCCGTCCAGAGTGATGTGCCACTTGCGAGGACGGGGTAGACAGCATCTTCATTTTCTTCTTCACGGTTGCCGTCTTTGCAGATGCTGAAAGATTTCCAAACCAATTTCATACAATCGGCTAGCTTTGGATGTTGGCGGGGCGGGTGCCGATTTCAAGGGCTTGAACAATGCCGGCAATATCAGCGTTGTAAACCAAACCTCGCGCGCCTTCTTCCACAGCCATGCCCATCAATTCTTCACTGGTGCTACGCATCTTTGGCGTCAATGGGCTGCTTACCTCGAACATCACCTTTGAAAAATGATCAGGCAGGTCATTGACCGCGAGTGGAAAAACGATCTGACGTGAAAGTTCATTGGAAGAAGAGTGTACTGTGAGGATGGTTACACTCCCGTCTTCGGTTTCAAGTGACTTAATTAATTCAGCTGGAACTCGCACATCACCATCATTCGCCTCACCATCCGTCAAGTTGATCAAGGTCGGCGGGTATGATTCGGGGTGTTCCACAACCCAAGCAGCGAGGATCTCGTGCGCCTTGTTAAAGGCTGCGCACATCGGTGTTTGTCCGCGGGCAACAGGGTCAACCCAGACGGGAAACTTGGTGGTAACTTCGATAAAACCCCCGGCGCCGTCTGATTCTTTTTTTATGCGGTCTTCGATCCGCAGCGGTTGTTCGTAGATCTCATCAATCCAAACCAGGTCTCGATCCGCGAATTCTCCTCCCAGGGCAGATTTAACTTCGAACCCGTATCCGATCACACCGATTTGATAATATTTGCGGATTTCCATATCCTTGGATGCAGAAACCACCAGGCTTTGGATGACCTTATTGAGGGCGTCGGCCACAAATTCCGATTTCTTGGGGTTGCCGGTAACACCCATTAAAGGGTTTTGCATCGAAGTGGAGTGATCCACCAGGAAAAGGAAACATGTTGGGTTGAGTCGGCTGATCTCTGCTGAATACATGGATTACCTCCGGAAGTAGTAAGACGCAAGAATAAAATTACAACAAGATTATTGTAGTGGATTCTTTGGTTTCAAGGAATAATATTCGAATAAAATATCTGTTAATTAATGAATCCAACAAATCATCGATTCATTTCCATGAAAATAATCGATTATTGGTCTTTTTTCCAATTTAATATGAAATTGACCTGCTCATCTGCTTCAGGGCTACGAGCCCAAACATTAGGCATGCCCGCCCGCAAGCGTTCGATCTCTGCCAGTGCACCTTCGCCGCTGAATCCATGCCGGACCAGATGACAACCAACTACTGTGCCGGTTCGGCCGACACCCGCGATGCAGTGCAAGTAAACGGGCTTTTGATCTGCAATGCTCGCGTCGATCCGATCCAAGATTTTTTGCATTTCCAACGAGGTGCAAGTGCCGAAGTCTGCGATCGGATGTTGGAAATATTCGGTCTTCACCAAGTAGCCATTCGCTTCATCTTCTAAATAATTGGAATAATTAAGCATAAAATCATCCGGATGTGTCAGGTCAATGAAAGTTCGCACACCACAGCGAATGAGCGACTGTAAGCGTCTGCGCGACTCTAATTCATCGAACCCGCCGGGGTAATTCCCCGCTAAAAAGAGTGCCGGGATCACCCAGTAAGAACTGGAATAGGGGATTTCAGGAAGTGTGTTATTCAATGGTTCCTTCTATGTTTTAGTTAAGAATCTTTGCCGATATCTCAAACTAATGATCAGTAGCACAAATTGTAAAAAGGCGAGGACGATCGTGGAAAATTGATCAAAATAGAAAACCAGCAGGTTCACCACTGTTAAATTAACCAACAGACTGGTCAACCCCACCCATACCCCCACTCTTTCAGCTTTGAATACGATCAACCCAGCAGATATCAGTGCAAATATCCCCAAGGAGCCTTCCATTAATACTCGCGCTTCAAACCAGTTTAAGCCACTCTCGTTACGTACAAGATTGTTGGTCATCAATTGGTCAACAAAAACCTGCAATTGGGATGGGTCACGGGTCAAGTTAAAATAGAGTAACGGTGAGACCATTGCCCACAATCCCCAGGCAATAAAACCAAACAACATCCATAGTCGCATTTTCTTACGCGAAAGAGCTTTTTCTTCAAATTTGAGCAACCAGCCTCGCATTCGATCAAGAAAATTTGGCACCTCGGTAACGGTTGTTTTCTGCTCATGAATTAGATAAGCTTTTAAGCCCTCCGCCAGTGTGGAAAGATCACGATCTTTTTTACTTTCGCCGATCTTGTCGAGACTTAGGATCAATTCTTCACGCTCAGTCGTGGAAAGATCGCGATCCAGCACTTCCGTAAACCTTTCGAATATCTCATACATTTTTGCGCGGGCGGTTTTCGGCTTTTGGATCCGCACCTGTGAACCCAACAGGGCGGTCAACAAGAAAAATACATAAACAATTGGCGCCGCGGAGGGATAAAAATAATCGTTTGTACTGGTGATAAATTTTCCAACCTCATCAATGAACAACCCCACCCCCAAGCCGGCGATTAGCGCCGAAAGTGAATGCGCCCACTCATTGGCATAAAGAATCGGGAGGAGAGCAGCCGCGAAGAGAAACAACCCGCCCCACAACACATGGGCAATGTGTAATTCGCCACCGCCCAATTGAGGGTAACCGGTGATCTCAAGAAACAAACGCGTTGCCGATACCGAAAAAGCAAAACTAAGCAAGGTGATTAAAATGTTTAACCTTGCCCGATAGCGAAGCACCGGCGTGCGATTTTTAAATGGGTTTCGTATTCGGATTTTTGTCATGTGCCTTTCGCTTCACCTATTAATAATTCAGACTAGAACCACCGATAAATTCACGGATCACAGAATCGGATGGGACGAAGCGGTCATCTTCCACAGGAGTGATCGTCGTAAGTAATTCGGCTACACGCTTTGAACGCATAAATGCATCTTCACGCAACGGATCGTGGTGATAACGTTGCTGCCATTCCTGGAATGACTTCCCAAGTTTATTAGCATAGAGTGGCAATTCATAAGGCATGGCAGAATTAATGATCACATCCGCCCGGATGTTATTGGGGATGATGTGCCGCATTTCGCTGCTCCTGACGTAATGCCAATGTTCCAGGGTTTGGCGCGGATCATACGCCCGGTGCGCCGCATCCCGCAACATCCGCCGCATCAAACGAATGTCCGTCCAATGCACGTATTCACCGTTTACTGCTTTCATCTGCATCAGTGGTTCCAGGTAAAGTTTAAACTTCTTATCCTCGTCTATCGCGTTGGTTAAACCAGGAAACAGTCCGTGCAGGCTGTCAATCAATATGATCTCATCATTATTAAGCGCCAGCGCTGTGGTGTTCGTGCTCCGGCGGCCTAACTTAAAATCATAAAATGGGACCTGCACTTCTTTGCCGGCCGCCAACTCACTCAGGTGTTGATTGATGAGTGGCAAGTCGAGGGCGTGGGGGGTTTCAAAATCATAATCCCCAAACTCGTCCCGCGGATGCATGTCCAGGTTTAAGAAATAGTTATCCACATTAAGCGTCACTAATTTCAGCCCATGCGTTTTTAGTTTTTCGTGAATCTTAATCGTTGTAGTGGTTTTCCCCGATGACGAAGGTCCGGTAATTAACACCACTTTTAGTGCATTTTGCCTCGCAAGAATGCCGTTGGCCGCCCTTTCAACATCAACGCCGTAAGCCGCCTCAGATTCTGTGACGACCTGAGAAAATTCACCTTTCGCGATCCGCTGGTTCAAACTCGATACGGTGTGCAGATCATGGGTCACGGCCCAATCCAACACATGCCAGATCTTGGACCAGGGTATGTTCTGTGAAGGGCTGGACGAATGAGAAGAAAGCAAATCCTGTTGTTTACGATGTTGAGTGCGTTCGTTACGATAAAGGATGTAAGCCTTGGCCACCTTTGCGTGGCCACCCTCTATGAGAACTTTTTCCACCAGATCCTGGATCTCTTCGATGTGTGGTTGATAATTTGGGTCAGGGTTTTTCTCGAGGGTTGCGACCACTTTGTCCGCGAGTGTTTGGGCAAGGACCCTGTCCCGGCCCCCCACCTCAACCGCGGCGCGGTAGATTGCGTTAGAGATACGTTCAGGCGTAAATGGAACAACTGCCCCCGTGCGTTTGACCACATATTTAATTTTGTTCATGGTTTCCCTCTAAACCGTTATGCCACTATCGAAAGAAAACTTACCCAAGCTTAGCTTCTTTGGTGTCCTGCTATCCATTATAGTGATTTTTCGTCCATGAAACAAAACCCTCCGGTCAGAGTGAAATTACCGGAGGGCAAACCATTTATGGATTGGAAGTGGGCGTCAAAGTTGCTTGAGGGATATCGCTTGATCCTGTTCCATTACGGAAGAGATTGACGCTTCCATCACGGGCAATAAAGACGGTGCCGCCCGCATTATACACACCTTCTGGGCATGCCTGGCTTTCCACGGCTTTCTGAATGGCAGATTGGATGACCTCAATCTCACCTGAGCGAGATTCTTCCAACGGCCCTAGCTTACAACTCCCCGCAGAGGGGATGGAGTCTTTTTGATCGATGACCCATTGCACTGAATTTACCGTAGCCATGATGCGCGCCAGTTTATAGGGGTCGAATCCTTCAGAAAAAATGGATGAAGTCATTTCCTGTTCATTGTACGCCAGGTTGTAAGCCTCAAAAATAGCCTGGACCGGTTCATCCTCGGGATTGGTGTATTCCTCCAATATATCGATTCCCCGTTGGGTGGCCGGCCATTCACCATAGGGTAAAGCGATCATATTGCCCAGCTCGGGGATTAAATCCTCGCGCCCAATTCTTGACAGGTAAAAACGCGTGACGCGGTCGTTTTCTTTTAATTCTTCAACAATACCGGCGTTAGTGGTTATGCTTAACATCGGGTGGTTGTAAAGATGGTTGTAAGTCTCGAATCCATTTTCTATGGACCAGGCGATCGTTCTTGCTAATTGGTCCATCCAGGCATTCCCATCACTGACGATGAAATAATCCTGATCGTGAATATCGGCAGTCTTTTTGTCACCCATGTTTGAAAATCCCGCTGCGGCGAAACCAAAATCGGGATGCGCCTGCGAGAAAGCCCAAAGGATTCCGATACCAGAATAAATTGAGGGGGTTCCATCCGCCTCAATAAAGATTTGATCTCCAAACCAGAGATCATCAATGGTCAGAATGAGCGGTTTTCGACCTACGGGTACGACGAAATCGCCATCCATCCAATCTTGCAGCGAGACCAGGCTGAAACCGTTGTCATAAAGCGATTGAAGTTGGTTGGAAAAATCAGAATAACGCATTTTTGTTGAATCCGAAACTTCCTTGGCATGGTCTGCCACAAACCGGTGATAGATCAGGATCGGAACCTTAAGATCGCCTGACCAAACCGTCGCGTCCAAATAGAAAGGGATTTCTGTGGCGGTTGGAGTTAACGTGGGTGTGGAAGTTGGGTTTGGAGTCATCGTGGGTGTTGGTGTATCGGTGGGAGAGAACGCAGTCACCACCGAGCAACCAGCCAAAATTAATGCCCAAAGAAATGAGAGCCCGACAATTATGAACCGGCGATTATTTAACAAAGGTATCCTCTTGGTATAAGCGAATAATCAATTACGCGGCGCCACTGCGTTGATCGAAAATATCCAACACATCCGCTTCAAGGGCGTGCGCTTTCATCAATAAAGCCTGGGTTTCTTCGAGCAATGGCTTCATCTTTTCCGGCTCTGCGAGCGAATGGATGTTGATGCGCACGTTGGCCACCGCACTTTTCGTGGCTGCCAGCGCCAGGTGGGCTGCCGATGTGGCATCAGAAATGGCGTTCAGGTTGCCAAAAGTGGCGGCTTGCAGCGCCAGCTCGATCACTTTCAGGCACAGTTGCGCGGATTGAAAAGGAACCCGCGCAGCTTCGATGGTAGCCAATTCCATGGCGGCGTTCCTCGCGGATTGCTGGGCTTCGGTTTCCTTGGGTAAACGAGTGGCTTTAAGAAATCCATCAAATGACGCGGCATCCGCTGCAACGGCCAGAGTAAGCTGCTCGCGCAATTCCTCGGCAGCATGGATCATGTGCGTCATCTGTTCTTCAACGTCGGCATATTTTTTCTTGCCCACGGTAACACGCCCTACCATGGCAACCAGGGCCGCGGCGGCGGCGCCGGTGTAGGCGGCTGCGGAACCACCTCCCGGGGTCGGGTCCGAGCTGGCGAGTTGGTCTAAAAAGGCGTTTGACTGCTTTTCTTCGCTTTCGTGTTGGATGACTTCAAATAGCCGATTCTCAAGGATCTGTTCCGCCTTAAAATCGTCCAGCTGGGTGTACCAAACCGAAGCGTCGATCAACGCGTCCTGGGGGATCAACCCGACAAGTTCACTGTGGTGCACGCCAACACCGTAACGCAGGGCTTCCCGCCGAATGGCTTCAACGACCCGCGCCAGTGGTGTCTGGCGGAAGTTGGTCAGATTCATCGAAACCTGGGCTCGACCCTCCACAAGGACGCCCATGGCTTTGACAAACTTGAATCCGCCAGAAGACATGCGCATGGCTTTGGCAATTTTCTGCGCGAGCGAAACGTCGGTGGAAGTCAGGTAGACGTTGAAGGCGATCAAAGGAGCCCGCGCGCCGATGACTGTCGCGCCGGCAGTGCCTAATTTGGCAGGCCCAAAATCGGGTTGACGGTCAAGATTAGTTAGTATTTCAGTCTTCAACCCTTCATATTGACCTTTGCGAATATTTTCGAGATTTTGGCGTTCAGGCTTTGTGGCCGCTTCTTCATACAAATAGACCGGGATATTTAAATCCGTGGCAACTTTTTTCGCCAGGCGCCTAGCCATCTCCACACATTCAGACATGGTGATCCCCGAGATGGGAACGAAGGGCACCACGTCGGTGGCGCCAATGCGTGGGTGCGCGCCAGTATGTTCATCTAAATTTATCAACGCGGCGGCGGTTTTGATCGACTGGTACGCCGCTTCTTCAACCGCGGCGGGGTCGCCTACCAGGGTGAGCACCGTGCGATTGTGATCCATGTCAGAATGCCGGTCAAGCACGCTCACCCCCCCTACAGACTGGATTGCCGACACGATTTGATCGATGACTTCGGGTCTGCGCGCGTCTGAAAAATTAGGGATGCATTCCACCAACGCTTTGGGCATGTTCATTCCTTAAGTAAAAGATTTTGAATCATTATAACCGTTCGCTTCTCTTGTTTTCAAACAAACACTTACGCGAGAGGTGGAAGTTAATCATCAAATTGCTTGGCTTTCTCCCAATATTCATCCATATCTTCAAGCGTCATTTTCGCCAATTCTCGGCCACTTTTACGTGCCTGCTCTTCAATAAAAGCGAAGCGTTTGCGGAATTTGAGATTGGTTTGCCTCAACGCGGATTCCGCGTCGACCTTGTGCCAACGCACAAGATTGACAATGGCAAACAAAAGGTCGCCCAATTCACCGGCTCGTTTTGGTTCATCGGGGGCGGTTCTCACCTCTTCCAATTCCTCAAAGACTTTTTCAATCACCGGGGTGATCTCGGGCCAGTCGAACCCCACCCTGGCTGCCCGGTCTTGAATGGCTTGAGCTTGTGCAAGTGCCGGAAAAGAGACGGGCACACCATCGAGCATGCCTTTCTTTTCTTCGTCACCATTATTTTTCCGTTCCAATTCCTTCAACGCTTCCCAATTTTCAACCACATCCTTAACGCCATTAACAGACCAATCCTTGAACACATGCGGATGGCGGTAAACGATCTTGCGGTTGATGCCTGAAAGCACATCAGCCAGGGTAAACTCCCCTTTTTCCGCCGCGATCTGGGCGTGGAGCAGGATCTGTAAAAGGATATCACCCAGTTCCTCTTTTAAGCCATTGGTATCATCCTTATCGAGGGCATCCAGGGCTTCATAGGTTTCTTCGAGCAAATACGTACGCAAAGATGCATGCGTCTGTTTTCGATCCCATGGGCAGCCGTCTTCCGGTGCGCGCAGGTGGGCGATGACTTCCTGAAAACTTTCGAGCGACGTTTCAGCCGCCATCGGGGGGATGAAAATCGTTGCGATGGTTTCGCTGGTTTCGGGGATATCTTTGAGTAAGATCTTTTTCCAACTGTGTGTTGTGCGCATCTGATCATTCTCAATGTAGACAGTGTGACTTTCGGGATATACCTGGTTAAGAAGTTGGTACACCCCTTGTTTCGATAATGCCTGGTTAGGCGAGTAAATTAATATCGATTGGGCTGGCGAAAAGGGAGGGTGGTGTTGACCAACGAGTTTAAAACCATCCAAACTCAACAGGGAAGAATAATCCAAACCAGGGTGTGTGTTGAATAAGGAAATTAAGGGGTCTGCCCCACCAAAAACACGGATTTCGCCAATCTCCAATGTGGCGAGTAAGTATTTTGCAACCTGGTCATTCGCAATTGGTGAAATTGAAGTCACGTAGACGAATGTCTTAGTGAATTTCAATTCAATTGAAAAATCACTCCACCAATCATCCAAGGCTTGGCCAGGAGAGAGGATAACATTACGAATGCTTTTGGATTCGAGCCATTGTTTCGAAATTTCATCCCTGGCAAGCACCATCGTCGCGGATTGTAACGATTCCAGCGCTTCGGCGTCCAGGCAGCCAACCCCCACGATCGCAAATCGATCAATTTTTTTCATCTTTTCCTCGCCAAGGTATTAAATACCAAGATGCAATCTGCTTGGTGGTTAACCGGCGCAACAGTTTTTACCTGTGCTGCCGAGACCACCGAAACGGATTGCATCTCATTAGAATCAGATCCAGGATCTGAAAGATTTCTAACGTTTGGTGTAGGTCGGTGCCTTGCGGGCGCGTTTCAAACCTGGTTTCTTGCGTTCCTTGATGCGTGGATCGCGGGTTAGGAAACCGCCTTTGCGCAGACCGTGAATGTTTTCGGCATCCAATTTTACCAGGGCGCGGGCCAAACCGAGCTTGACCGAATCGGTCTGCCCGGTAACGCCGCCACCATAAACGGTAGCGGTGATGTCAAAAGTGGCTCGATCACGTGAGACAGCGGCCAGGGCGCCGAGGATGGCATCCATGTCGCCGGTTCGCGGGAAGTAGGCTTCCAATGGTTTTTCATTGACCGTGAATTTTCCAGAACCGCTCATGATGCGAACGCGGGCGGAACTTTCTTTGCGGCGGCCGACACCTTCAAAATATTGAACCGTCATAATCCTCTTGCTCCTTTAGGCTACCGGTTTGGGGTTCTGAGCGGCATGGGGATGTTCGCTGCCGGCATAAACCTTCAAACGTTTGAGAATGGATCTTCCCATGCGGTTGTGAGGCAACATACCCCACACGGCAGCGGTGATCACACGATCAGGGTGAACACGCATCTGGTCACGCAGGTTGACGGTTTTCAAACCGCCAGGGTAACCCGAATGTTTGTAATAATTCTTGGTATCCAGACGTTTCTGGGTAATCTCGAGTTTGTCAACATTGATCACAACCACAACATCACCCATCTCAACACCCGGGGTGAAAGTTGGTTTGTGTTTTCCGAGCAAATAATTGGCGATCTGTGTTGCCAAACGGCCAATTCCTTGTCCGCTCGCATCAACCAAAAGCCATTCTGGTACTGGTTTACCTTTTAGGACGTAAGTCTTGTCCAGCATAGTCTCTCCGTTAGCTTGTAAATAAGCCCAATCAAATTTTCGTTTTTATTCTTATCCTGCTTGTCTAATAAAATCCACACGAGTTAGCACCAATCCATGCGGTGGAGCTAAACCCGGTTTCAGTTTCACCTGGCGCTGCAAACCATCTTCAAGGTTTTGCAAACTCAGAAATCCTTGGGCTGCTCTGACCTGGACAAAAACCAGGCGGCGCACCATGTGATACAGAAAAGCGTTGGCAGTGACCTCATAGCGCCATCCGTTAGCAGTTTCAACCCAGCGACTCTCGAATACTTCGCGAATCGTCGAACCGTCTTTCTTCATCGCCCGTCCAAATGCCGCGAAGTCGTGCCGGCCGAGAAAAACTTGAGCCGCTTCATTGAGCGGCGCGCCTTCCAAAGCAGGCCAGATCCTCCAGGCATTGCGTTCGAACAAAGGCTGGCGTTGGGGCAAATGATAGAGGGTGTATGCATAACTTCGACTTGAAGCGTCATAACGGGGGTGGAATTCGGCTTCCGTTCTCGAAATTTGCATCACCGACACATCTGCGGGCATCCTGGCGTTCAAAGCATTCAAGAGGGTTACATCCTCGTGATGCCATTCCAGTGAAAAACCGATCACTTGTCCAGAAGCGTGGACACCAGCATCCGTTCGGCCTGCGAAGAGGATCGTCTCCTCTTGCCAACCGAGTTCTGCCAGTGCTTGCTCCACAACCTGTTGGACGGTCCTGGTTATTCCCTGGCGTTGAAAGCCAGAAAAATCAGTGCCATCGTAAGCAAGAATAAGTTGGTAACGTGCCATTCCTAGCCGTCCTGGCTTGGACGGTCTATTCTTCCACGAGCTCGATCAAGACCATGTCGGAAGAATCTCCGAGACGTGGTCCTAATTTCAGGATCCGGGTGTAACCACCATTGCGATTTTCAAAACGGGGGCCGATTTCGTCAAATAATTTTTTGACCATGACGGCATCATTCATGCGGGAAGCGGCCAAACGTCGGGCGTTCACTTTATCAGTATCGCTGCCTTTGATGCTGCGGCGGGCGAGGGTGATCAACTTTTCAGCCTCACCGCGGATGAACAACGCTTTGGCGCGGGTGGTCTCAATCCGTTCGTGGGTGAACAATTGGTTAATCATCGTCCGGCGTAAGCCAAGGCGTTGATCTTTTGTTCGACCTAATCTGTAACCTGCTACATTATGGCGCATAATAACTCACTCCACATCTTTATCGTTTTGCATGAAGCCTTTTTCGAGCATTTTGTCGCGAAGCTCATCAAGACTCTTCTCGCCAAAATTCCGAATGGACATGACGGCTTCTTCACCCTTTTCAAGAAGTTCAAGCACGTCACCTACATTCGTAATGCCTGTTCGTTTCAGCGAATTGAACACACGCACTGAAAGGTCCAGGTTTTCGATTGGGGTTTCGGCCGCTTCACTCGTCAGATGACTGCCGGATGTTTCTTTTTCAACTCCGATCAGGAAGGTGTCTTCCGTGATCCCGGAAATGTAACGCAAATGGTCGATGACGATCTTTGAAGCGGTTCCCAGGGTCTTCTCTGGTGAAACCGTGCCATCGGTCCAGATTTCAAGCACGAGGCGGTCGTAATTGGTGCTTTGACCGACACGGGCGGAGCCAACAGTAAAGTTCACACGTTTGACCGGGCTGTAAATGGCATCCACGGGCAGTTCGCCGAGCGGAAGTTTACCGCTGCGGTCGCCGGCGGGTGAATAACCACGGCCACGATCCACGGTGAAATCGATATCCAGACGAGTTTTTGCATCATCCACGGTGAAGAGGTAGAGATCAGGGTTCACGATCTCAACTTCGGCAGGAGCCTGAATGTCAGCGGCGGTAACTTCGCCCGCTCCACGGACATCGAGGTGCAGGTGAGCGGTGTCGCCTTCATGCAGGATCATGCGAATCTGTTTGACCTGAAGCGTGACCTGGATGACGTCTTCGCGGACGCCAGGGATATCGCTAAACTCGTGCATCACATCAGACACGCGCATAGATGAAATCGCAGCGCCGTCCAATGAAGAAAGCAAGACTCTCCTCAGCGCGTTGCCGAGGGTGTCGCCAAATCCTCGTTCAAGAGGACTGATCACAAATTTTCCGTAGTTGCGAGCTTCAGCTTCCCGCTCGACCTTGGGTGTTACCATATTAGTTAAAGCGCACACATTTACCCCTTTCCGATACCGTTACGTATCCTATCTCTGGGTTAATGGACATTAGCGTGAGTAATACTCAACGATCAATTGTTCATTCAAGCTGCCGTCGATCTCAGCCCGTTCAGGAAGACGTAGCACGCGACCAGAAAGATTCTTGATATCCCGATCCATCCAAACGGCGCAAACGCGCTTCTCGGCGAAATCGGGCAATTCTTTAAAGAATGTTAACTTCTTGGCAGATTCGGTGGCGCTGATGCTGTCACCAGGTTTAATCAACATGGAGGGCACATCTGCCCTGCGGCCATTGACCACGAAGTGGCCATGGTTGACAAGTTGACGAGCCTGGGCACGATTCTCTGCCAAGCCAAGGCGAAACACGACATTATCAAGACGCATTTCGAGAGTTTGCAACAAGTTGATGCCGGTCATACCACGAGTGCGCAGGGCGATGCCAAAGGTACGTCTGAATTGACGTTCAAGAACACCATAAACCCGGCGGGCACGTTGTTTGGCGCGCAGTTGGCGACCGTAATCGGATTCGCGTTCTGAACGACCTTGCTTGGTTTTTCCGTGTTGACCAGGAGCATATCCGCGTTTTTCAAATGCACACTTGGGAGTGTAGCAGCGGCTGCCCTTCAAAAATAATTTGTCACCTTCACGCCGGCAAAGTCTGCATGCCGGACCAGTATATTTAGCCATGTTTTCCTTCTCCTAATTTACACGCGGCGTTTTTTCGGAGGCCGGCAACCATTGTGGGGTACCGGTGTGATATCGGCGATGGAGCGGACTTTCAGCCCCAACGATTGGACAGCACGAATGGCTGACTCACGACCAGGTCCTGGGCCTTTGATGATCATGTCCACTTCCTGAACACCCATATTCTGGGCGGCTTTGATAGCCTGTTCGGCGGCGAGACGTGCCGCAAAAGGAGTGCTTTTGCGGGAGCCTTTGAAACCGGCAGAACCCGAGCTACCCCAGCAAATCGTGTTCCCTTGTTGATCGGTCACCGTCACAATTGTGTTGTTAAAAGACGCAAAAATGTGAACCTGTGCCGAGGAAAGGGTGCGCTTTGTCTTTTTGGTAGTGCTTGCGCGACGCGTTGAGCGTACATTCTGAGCCATAATTCCTCGTTATCTGTTATTTTTCTTGATCGTCGTTCAGACGCAGTCCAAGACCAGGTTGCCGCGGGGGAGAAGGTACCCCACCCGGTCAATGCTGCGAACTGAATTACTTCTTCGCAGCTCCACGACGGCGTCCGCGACCGGCCACGGTCTTCTTGGGACCCTTGGCCACACGGGCGTTCGTGCGAGTTCGTTGTCCACGAGCTGGAAGGTTGTGACGGTGGCGCATGCCACGGTAGCAACCAATTTCAACGAGGCGTTTGATGTTCATCTGCACTTCACTGCGCAGGTCGCCTTCAACTTTGAAATTCTTGGTGATATATTCACGCAAGTCAGCCACTTCGGTCTCGGTTAAATCCTTGATCCGGGTGTCTGGGTTTACTT